>CAWDOF010000029.1:0-21510 GCA_963803715.1 uncultured Flavobacteriaceae bacterium | reverse complement strand
GTTACGATACCGATATTCTACTGGACAAAAAAAGCGTCAATATTGGCGAAAACCATTTTGATGCCCTTGCCATCAACAGCGAACTGTGCTTTGGCGAAAGTGTACAGAGTAGCAAAACCAATGAGAAATTCACTTCTGATGATTTTGTGTTTCATCAAGGGTTTATTGATGGCTTAGGGCTTACGCTTAATGAGAACCATATCGTCAACCAAATCCTATATCTCGATGACAAACAGAAGTGGCGCAAGCTACTGGATAAAAAGATTGAGGAACTCAACAAAAGTTCCAACTTCGGTTCGCAGAATAAAGTGGTTCTTGGCAAAATCCAGCACATTCTTGACCAAATCAATGCCGATGATAATGCACGAATCATCCGTGGTCATCTCAATATTGTCTATTGGGCGAAAGAAGCTAAAGAGCTCGACAAAATAACTTCAAAAATAAAGACCGAATTTAAGGAATTGGATATCATACCATACTATCCAAGAGGCGAAGAACGTAAGAATTATATCCTAAACAGTTACTGCTGTTTTTCGTCCAATTTCTCGAACAACGATTTGTATGTAACGGATTTAAAACACGCGCTTTGCCTGTTCATCAATAACACCAATTACAAAAGCGATCCTACCGGAATCATCTTCAACGACCGTGAGCATAACATTCCTGTTTTAAAGGATGTTTGGGATGAAAAAAAGAAACGAATTAAAGCAAGGAACTTTGCCATTTTTGCACCAACGGGCGAAGGCAAATCGTTTTTGGCCAATAACATATTACGTCAGTATTTTGAAAGTGGCGTTCGCTTGGTCATCATAGACCTCGGTGGATCCTACACCAAGTTTGCCAAACTCTACCCTGAAAAATATACGGTGCTTCGCTATGAAAGCGGAAAGAACTTGGGCATCAATCCTTTTTATATAAGTGATACAAATGACCTCACACCTGAGCGACTGGAAGACCTATCCGTCTTTCTGTTTGAATTGTTTGCTTCAGACTTAAAGGTTACCAAAGCACAATCGGTATCGGTCAAAAAGATACTGCGCCACTATTATGATAGTACTTCAGAAAATCACTCTTTAGATGGATTTTACAGTTTTATAGAAAGGAATCAGAAGGATCTTCTGGACACCTTAAAAATCCATCCCGACTACTTCAATGTCACGAGCTTCTTGCACGTAATGTCAGAATATGTCGGCGATGGTCTATATAGCTTTCTTTTTGAAGTAAGCGAAGACCAGACTTATAAAATCGAAGACAAACGCTTGATTGTCTTTGAACTCGATGAAGTTAAGGACAATAAGGAAATCCTGTCTGTGATGCTCAAGCTCATCAAGTCTGCCATTCAAAGAACTATTTGGAAGAACAGAGCTGAAAAGGGAATCATCCTTTTTGATGAGTTTGCCAAGCAATTGAAGTTTGAAAACGTGTTGGAAAGTGTAGAATTCTACTATCAAGCCATACGTAAACAAAACGGTGCTATTGGGATTATTCTTCAGTCGATAAATCAGCTTCCTAACAATTCAACATCGGCAAGCATACTGGAAAACACACAGGTCATTTATAGTCTGAACAATGAAAAAGGATATGACGAAGTGGTCAAAAGACTCAACCTATCCAGCCACGACCTTAACCAACTGAAATCCATCAAGAACAATCTTTCCGGTCCACGCAAGTACACCGAAATGTTTATCAAAATTGGTAGGGAAAGTAATATTTTCCGCTTAGAAGTTCCGAAGGAAGTGTATGCAGCTTACTTGACCGATGGACAAGAAAATGAAGAAATAATGAAGCTCTACAATGAGCATCACGATATGGAAAAAGCAATAATTCAATTCACATCTAAAACATAATATTATGAAGACAAAAATCAAAATTTTAGTAATGACCGTAGCCTTGACCTTATTTATGTCTGGCAATGCAACCGCCCAGGGAATGCCAACTTATGACAATACCAATTTTATCAGCTTGGTAAAACAGTTGATAGAATCAGGAAAGCAGACCTCAAATATTATCAAGACAGTTCAATTTATGAAAAAAGCCAAAGAAAATATTGAGAAGGTCAACGATGTGGTTAGACAATTGGATGCCGTTCGCGAGATTGGACGTAACAATCAACGTTTAATCAATATGATGCAAGATGATTTAGGAGACATTCTTGACAGCCCTTACATCAAACCCGATGAAGTGGCAAGGGTATCAGAATCGTTTTCTGCCATCGTAGAAAACTCTTTGGACACAATGGATTTTATAGATGAAATTCTATCGAGTGACTATTTGAAAATGACCGATGCCGAACGTGCTGAAATTCTTAAACAAAAAGAACTGGAATCAAAGGAAATGGTTTCTAACGTCAAAGCCAAAACGAAACGATACAAGGATATTATTTCCTTCAGAAAAATGCAAGATAAAATCAATAACCGCGAAACCGAATATTAGAGATGACCGCAACCATCATTTTAGGGATTGGACTGGAATATATAGACACGGTTTTCCAGACGATACAAAACAGCAGTTTCTCGCAGTACACTATTGCGGGAATGAAAACGCTTGCTGTTCTGTTTTTTCTGGTAAATATCCTTAAAAAGTACAATGAAGGTGTTGCAGATAAGGAAGGTTACACTTGGGGGTTAAGTCCTGGGGATTTGATGAAAAATTTCGCCATTGTCATTCTAGTCATTTTTTCAACACAAATATTAGGTTTTTTTGACAGTATCTTGGTTTCAATAGAAGGTCAATACCGTGGCACCGCACCTGCCTTATTGCCTTTGCAGATGCAAGATATACCTATTGAGGAAGATGTCAGTATAATTGAGGTAGCAAAAGCGGCAATGACGCTCTTATACGAAGCATTGGTAACACCACTATACGGGTTCAAGATATTTGCTTTTATCGTAAGTATCATTCTGTGGATTTTGGATTTGTTCATCTATCCACTATTTCTTGCTGAACGTTTTTTCCTTTTGGGGATTATGCAGGCATTTTTTCCTTTAGTAATCAGTCTCGCGGTTTTTGAAAAATTCCGTTCACTCGCCTACACGTTTTTCAAATTGTATGCAGCGGTCTATATGTTGGTACCAGCTTTCTTTTTGGTCAACGTATTCGTTAATGCGCTATATACCGAAATCAATACTAATTTCTGGGTTAATCTTTTTGGAACAGACGTTGGCGAAGGCTTTTTTGCACCTGTAGTTCAGCTCGGTTCGGTAGGCTTTATAGTATTCCTTAAATTCAAACTGTATAAGCGTGCCACATCTTTTACCCTTAGATTATTTACTACTTAATTCAACCCAAAATGAAAACACCTTATAAAAATATTTATGCAGTCTTAAAATTGAACAGGTTTATCGTGTTAGCAGTTGTCATTTTCGCAATGCTATCCAGCACATTTTCTTTATGGATGGCATTCAGCACAAATCAAAAAGCGCTCAATAGTGCTTTTGCCATTAATACCGACGGAAGCATAATCCCCTTAAAAATAGTAACCCAAAAAGAAAATTTCAAGGTCGAAGCTCTTGCGCATTTGGACCTGTTCCATAACTATTTCTATAACATCGATGCTAGTAACTACGAACGCAATTTAGAAAAGGCACTTTGGTTGGGCAATAGTTCTGTAGATAATCTATACCGACAGAAAAAAGCCGATGGTGTTTATAACAGATTATTACAATATTCGCTCGTCCAAAAAGTATTGAGTATCGATTCTCAAATCGAGGAACAAAACGGAATGTATGTTTTTAGAACCGTCACGGTATTTGAAATCAATCGAGGTTCAATAATAGATACCTACGAGCTTGTTTCTAATGGAAACTTAATTCCGGTTGATAGAAACTTTCCAAACAATCCACACGGGTTATTGATTACAAATTATTTTGAGAACTCACTAAAAAAATTAAGCAATGAAAGTTGAAAAGAATAAAATAGTATTTGCAGCTGTATTGGCTGTGATTTTCATATTCCTTATTTCCTATTCCGTAGTGGTAATGGGCGATGATGAAAGTGAGAATGAAAACCTAAAACAAACTTTAGTTCCAGATTTGGACGAAAACCAAAAAGAATACGATTCGAAATTGGATGCTATTAACGACCTAAAGGAAGTGCGCGAGAATAATGCACCAAGTATCTATGACGAAAAATTGATTGATTCCCTAGGCTTCTATGACCCAGATTTACCAGAACTAGAAAAAAAACGTATCGTAGATAGTATTTACGACTCGGGCAGAATTCAATATTCAGAAGAGCGCTATCAAAACTTCGGACAAAAGAAACCTGCTAGAGAAATCACAAAGCAAATCGACACAGCTGATGTAAAGCGAGAACAAAAGATTGAGGCAAAAGAATTAAGTCTTGAGCATCAACTGTTCTTTGCAGCTTCGCCCAAACCCAATGACCTTTCCATCATAGAAAACACAGATGAAACCATTTATGTAATCGTAGATGGTGATCAGGTAGTAAAGGCTAATTCACGTTTACGAATGCGTCTTTCCAAAACTGCCAAAATCAATAATAGAACCATTGAAAAGAACACGCCTATTTATGGTTTGATAAGTTTTCAACCTAATCGAACCATCGTAAAAATCGAAAATATTAATCACAACCCTACCAGTTTAAAGGCTTTTGATCTGCAAGATGGAAGTGAGGGTATTTACGTTGAGAATAACCTTAGGCAAGAGGTCACTACTGAAGTTTTAGATGATGTTATTAGCGATATAAATATCCCAACAGTACCGCAAGTTGGTGGGATAACCAAAGTATTTAGACGTAGTAACCGAAACATAAAAGTAACTGTATTGAACAATTACAAACTAATTCTAAAACCAAAATTATGAGAACAATTATAGTAATATTCACGATGTTTTTTTTCGCTTCAGCGAAATCACAAACACATAAGATCCTCGACACTATTTACGCAAACGATACCAAGAACGTTGCGCTCTTCTTTCCAGAACCCATAAGACAAGGCGTTACTGGTGCAGACAATTTTGTGTTTACTTACAATCGAGAAAAAGAACAGTACTTTGGACTGCTTCAAGCAAAGCCCGGAAAGGAAAGTAATCTATTGGTAATCAACAGAAATGGTTCAATTTTTTCGTATATTGTAAGATATAAAAAACAGCTATCTAAGCTCAATTATTTCATTCCGCTATCAAATAGTATAGGGAATGAGAAACCTATTAAAGTCGATTCGATTCTTGCTGAATCCTCTGAAGAACGTGTAGATAATAGAACGTATTACTACCAACAATTCTGCTCGTATCTTCTTAATAGAAATCAGCATATAGGTCAAATTAAAAAGCGAAATGAAGGTATCGTTTTGAGTGTTGAGAATATTGTTTTTGATAAGGAAGAACTCTACTTCGTTATCCAGATTGAGAATAATTCTACTTTGGATTACGATTTGAATTTCTTGAACCTTTCAATTGAAACAAGACAGAAGGGGAAAAGAAAATCGTTACAACGCCTGTATCAAGAACCAACGTACAAACATAATCTGCCTTCAACAATTGTAGAAAGTGAAACTGTGCGCTTCGTTTATGTATTGCCCAAATTTTCATTATCTAATGACCGTAGGGCGATTTTAGAATTGAATGAAAAGGATGGCGAACGCAATATAGAACTGAAAATATCACATAGATATATCAATAACCCAAATTAGTAACGTTATGAAAAATTTAGTCATTTGCTCGCTCTTATTGTTGTTCTTCTCCTGTTCAGAAAAAAATAACCTTTCCCCTTCTGAAACCACCAAAGTTGTTGCCGAAAGTTTTTATCACGGTGATGAAGCTACCTTAAAAAAGCATACAACTGCGGAAGGCTATGCAAACCTTTCAAGCATTCAAGAAATGTTTACTGAAGATAAAGATTCAGAGGCTAATTTTAAAGTGGTCGATGAAGCTATGGATGGCGAGGTGGCTTGGGTTAAATATTCAACAGCTTACGACCCAAAACCGGGTGTTTTAAAACTGGTTCAAGAAGATGGTCAATGGAAGGTTACCCATAATGGACCGAGGGATAAAGGGCCTTTTTGAAATGTTATTTATTTTTTGCTAAGTTTCAATATCAAAACCTGCTAATAATCACAAACTTTGTTAATTTTATTGATTAACAAATTTGTGATACTATTTAATGGCATTATTCCAGACATCAGTTCTAAAGAAATATTTAGCACAACAAGACGAGACAGCAGTTGATAAAGCGTACCGCAAGTATTCCAAATACTTTTTAAACCCTGAAGTACAAGAAAACATACGCAGTAGTAAAGAAGAGCAGTTTCAAGCTACATTTCTTACTGAACTTTTTGTGAATGTGCTGGATTATACTATAAATCCAAGCCCCAAATACAATCTTACTACTGAATATAAAAACGAAAAAAACAATCGAAAAGCCGATGGGGCTATTTTACACAACGAACTTACCGTTGCAGTTGTCGAACTCAAGGGAACTAACACCAAAGATTTAGAGAGCATACGTAGACAGGCATTTGATTATAAAGTAAACCATAAAGGTTGCCGGTTTGTAATTACCTCTAATTTTGAAAAGCTTCGTTTCTACATTAATGATGCTACCGATCACGAAGAATTTGATCTCTTCCAGCTTACACTAAAGGATTTTGCGTTGCTGTATTTATGTCTTCAGAAAGACAATTTGCTTAAGGCTGTACCATTAAAAATCAAGCAAGACTCATTGGTAAAAGAAGAGCAAATTACCAAAGATTTTTATAAAGATTATTCCCAGTTTAAGCGTGAACTTTATAGAGATTTGGTAAAGCGAAATAAGAAAAAACTTAAAACTACTCTACAAAGTGACGTTAACATTACTGATGATTTAGAACACCTAAATGACTTGGAACGTCTTGAGAAGAATATCAAACTCACACTTTTTAAAAAATCCCAAAAACTTATCGATAGATTTCTATTCATCTTTTTTGCAGAGGACAGGGATTTACTAGAATATAATTACACTAAAAAGTTGTTGGAGGATTGGCAAAATGTTCGCAAATTAGATATTGATGAACCTTTATACGACCGCTTTAAAAAGCATTTTAGCTACCTAGATCAAGGTCGTAAAAATGAAAATGGAAGAAGTGAAATTTTTGCTTACAACGGAGGATTATTTAAACCAGATCCTATACTTGATAATTTAGAGATAGATGACGATTTACTCTATAATCATACATATACATTATCAACTTATGATTTTGAAAGTCAAGTAGATGTCAACATTCTAGGACATATTTTTGAAAACTCTCTTAATGAAATAGAAAGCATTACTGCGGAAATAGTAGATGGCGAATTCGACAAACAAAAAAGTAAGCGAAAGAAAGATGGTGTTTTTTATACGCCTAAATACATTACCAAGTATATCGTAGAAAACACTATAGGAAAGTTATGTGAAGAGAAGAAAGCTGAACTTGGTTTTAGAGAAGAAGAATATTTTAAGGGAAGGAAAAATCGAAAAGGATTTTTTCTTCAAAAGTTGGTGGATATACTTGACACTTATCGCGACTGGCTCTTACAGATTACCATTTGTGACCCTGCTTGCGGGTCTGGAGCATTCCTAAATCAGGCATTAGATTTTCTCATCAAGGAATATCAGTACATAGATGAACTCAAGGCAAAAGTTTTGGGTGGTGGGTTACAGTTTCCAGATATTGAAAACACAATTTTAGAGAATAACATATATGGTGTGGATCTTAATGAAGAGTCGGTAGAGATTGCAAAACTCTCACTTTGGTTACGTACCGCTCAACCACGAAGAAAGCTCAATGATTTGAGCAATAATATAAAATGCGGAAACAGTTTAATAGATAGCAAGGCCATTGCAGGAGACAAAGCTTTTCAATGGGAAAATGCTTTTGCTAAAGTGTTTGCAAATGGTGGGTTTGATGTTGTAATTGGGAACCCACCTTATGGAGATTACTTTTCAGAAAAAGAAAAAATCTATTTGTTAAAGAGATATCGACGGTCATTTTCAGGTACATTTGATATGTATATATTTTTCTTTGAAGTAGCCCTCGATTTATTAAAAAACGCTGGAAAGTTATGCTATATTACGCCAAATACTTTTATAGATTATTCTCAATTTTCAGGAATAAGAGATTTACTCAAAGCAGGAAACAATATAGAGCAAGTTATTGGGCTAACGAATGTTTTTGAAGATGCAATAGTTGATACGGCAATAATTTCTTTAGAAAAGAATAAAAATCAAACTTCAAGCTTTTTAGGCAATATCATTAAAACGAAACTTTTATCTCTTGACAATACAGAGTTATCAGCCATATCCTCCACTAATTTATTTTCTAAGGGCTTTGTAATTAGAGAGACCAAAGGTATGGATGTGTTGAAAATTATTACTGAATGTACTCACAAACTTTCTGATAAGATTAAAATAACACAAGGAATTACCACAGGAGGAAATTTAGCGTTTCTTAATACAGAAAAATATTTCACAGACGCTAAAATATCTCCTGAATATATACATAAGGTTCTTAAAGGAAAGACTATAAATCGATATCAAATCTTGTTTGATGATGAATACATATTATATTCAACGAAAGAAACTAACGAACAGGATCAAAAAAAAATCGCGAATTTATTAATTCCTTTTGAGGAAAAACTATCAAATAAAAGAGAAACAAAAAGCGGTAAATTGCCTTGGTATTGTCTTCATTGGTCAAGAGATGAGAAGGATTTCAACGAACCAAAAATTCTAATACGCCAAACAGCATCCGAAATAATTGGAGTGCTTGATGTTTCTAATTATTACCCAATTGATACTATTCATACACTAAACTTAATCCATAAAAGTGATAATAACGTAAACGAACTAAAATTCATACTAGGATTATTGAACTCATTATTTTTCAAATTTCTATACAATTGGAAGTTGGACGAAGCAGGTAAAGTATATCCACAAATAAAAAAAGTGAATATTGAATGGATTCCATTACCAAATTATACTATTACCGAAGTTGATTGTATGGCAAATCTGGTTAATACTGTTCAAGTTTTGATACAGGATTTGAATAAGCTCAAATATCAATTTAAAAGATATTTGATTTCTAAACTTCAAATTGTTAAGATAACCAACAATTTAGAAAACTGGCAATTCATAGATTCTACGGAGTTTATAATCGAATTAAATAAAGCTATAAAAGAAACCAACAAAAAACGTGAAAAAGAAAAGCAAAAACCGATAAACATCCTTACAAAAACAGATGAATTTGAATGGCTTGACCTCTTTGAGCAGAATAAGAAAAAGGCCCAAGAGCTGCAATCAAAAATTAATTCCATAGAGCAACAAATAGATGCTATGGTTCACGAGCTGTATGGATTGAGTGAGGAAGAAATTAAGATTGTGGAGAATGGGTAATATGGAAGGAACTTGTGCATTATATAGAACAGAAGGAGAATTAAGGAATAGTCACATTCTCCCAAAATTCATCATTAAACATTCCAAAAAAACAGGTTCAAAGTATCAAAGACGTGTTGTAGAACCTAATGTAAGAATGCAAGATGGAATAAAAATTCCTTTACTAAGTCCGAAAGGTGAACAGGAATTTGGTAAGCGTGAGAAATGGTTTGCAGAGAATATTTTTCATCCTTATTTAAAATCTAAATACAAGCTTCCGTATAATGAGAATCTTTACTATTTCGCTATTTCATTACTATGGAGAACAATTCAATTAGAGCTAAAAACGTCCGAAGGAATTTCGGATAAATGGCATTATCAACTTTTATTAGATTGCGAAAAAGAATGGCGAGACTTTCTCACAACATCAATATTCACTACAAAATATTCAAATTGTTATTTATGGTTTACAGATAGAGTTAAGTTTCATACAACTGAACTTGAAGGTGTAGATTATTATATGACGAGAATGTATGATCTCACAATAATCAGTAATCCTGAAAAAACTTACCTAGCCATTTATGCAAAGTTCAACAGGTTTATTTTCTTTTCAGTAATCAAGTCTCCAGGTGGCGAAGATGATTTGACTGCATTAGCTATAAACCCTATTCGAGGAACTTACTATATACCGCAACAATTCAATTATTGGGCTTTGTCAGAATTTTTAACTAACAGAATACACGGTATAAGTAAGCACAATTTTGCTAGCGAAGATCAACAAGAGAAAATATATGAAGAGATTGCTAAAGATCCTGAAGCATTTTGGGAATCAGATGCAGGACAATCTTTATACAATGATCATTTCAATTTAAAGAAATAAAAAAATGAGACTAGATTTTTTACACATACAAAATTTTAGAAAACTTAAAAACTGCCGTATAGATGTGTCAGCTAAAGAAACTTTATTAGTTGGTGCAAATAACAGTGGAAAGACTTCTGCAATGGATGCACTAATTCTATTTCTTACTAAAAATAGAACCTTTGATCTTAAGGATTTTACTTTATCCAACTGGTCTGCAATTAATAAAATTGGAGATAATTGGTTAAAAGAGAAAGATCCTGATAAAATAGATCTAACCAGCAAGCCTTGGGAATCTGAAATACCTACACTCGATATTTGGCTGCACGTTGAAAATACAGAATTACAGCACGTAAGTCATATTATTCCTTCTCTAGATTGGAAAGGTGGTTTGTTAGGTGTACGATTGCGTTTTGAGCCTACCAATATAGAATCTTTATATGCCGATTTTATTAAAACCACTCAAAACGCAAACAAAATCTACGATTCTAAAAAAGGGAAATCTGCAACTTTTAATTTATGGCCTAAAAACCTACACGATTTTTTAGATAAAAAACTGAGTTCTTATTTTAAAATACAAACCTATTTGTTAGATCCTGCAAAAAGTGAAACACCACAATTGCTAACAGATAAAGATTTTGCAGTTCAAAATGAAGTCTTAAATAAATTGATAAATGTTGACATTATAAATGCTCAACGAGGTTTTACTGATGTGAACACAGATGCTGTTGAAGGTAGTGGTACAAAAAATCTATCATCGCAATTGCGTACTTATTACGAAAAACATCTGAACCCTAGTGTTAACCCTACGAAAGCAGATGTTGACGCTTTAGTGCAGCTACATCAGGCAAAAGAAACATTTAATATAAACTTAGAATCTAGTTTTAAGGATGCCTTGGGAGAACTGGAGGATCTTAATTATCCTGGTTTTGGAAATCCACAAATAAAGTTAAGTAGTGAAATAAATACGGCAAGTAGTTTACAACACGACTCTGCTGTACAATATGCTCTAAATGATGGTGTTTCCGATTTATCGCTACCAGAAAAATATAATGGTTTAGGTTATCAAAATTTAATTTCTATGATTTTTAAACTTATCAGTTTTAGAGATAAGTGGATGAAAAAAGGAAAAAGCTTAGACCCAAATGATTCAGAAATTATTTTTCAACCCATTCATTTAGTTTTAGTGGAAGAGCCAGAAGCGCATCTTCACGCCCAAGTGCAACAAGTATTTATTAGAAAAGCATATAATGTTTTGCGTAAGCATAAAAACCTTGGAGACGACAAAACTTTTATAACACAATTAATAATAAGTACCCATTCTAATCACGTGGCTCACGAAATTGATTTTACAGCTTTACGTTATTTCAAAAGAAATATTTCAGAAAAAGGCACAATTAATACATCTTCTGTAGTCAACTTGTCAAAAACTTTTGGAAATGATGATGAAACTACAAGATTTGCAAGAAGATATTTGAAAACAACTCATAGTAATCTTTTCTTTTCTGATGCGGCGATCTTAGTAGAAGGTCCAGCAGAAAGAATGCTATTGCCATACTTTATAACCCATCATACCCAGTTAAGTAGCTGTTATGTTTCAATTTTAGAAATCGGTGGTAGTCACGCTCATACCTTAAGACCGCTTATCGAATCTTTAGGATTAATAACCTTAGTGATTACTGATTTAGACTCTGTTATTAAGGACTCTAGAGGGAAAAAAACGCAGCCAGCTTTAGGTAAAGGTTACGAAACCGGAAATTCGTCACTCAAAGAATGGATTCCTGCGGAAAAAGATTTAGATAAATTGCTTGCTACAACCTATAAAAACAAGGAAGATAAAAATAACCCAATACGAATAGCTTTTCAAACACCTTTAGAAATAGAGGAAGGTAAAAAACAAGTCAAGGTTTATCCATACACTTTTGAAGATTCACTCGTACTTGAGAACGCTTCAATTTTCAAGAGTTTGACAGATGCCAAAGGTTTACTAAAGAAAATGGTTGATGCTACTAATGAAGTTTCAGTTCAAGAATCAGCAGATAAAATGTATAAAATCATTACAGACCCATCATCAAAAAAAGCTGAATTTGCTTTAGAATTATTTTATTTCAGAGAACCAGATATACTTAAAACTCCAAAGTATATTGAAGAAGGACTTTTATGGGTTGAAGAGAAATTGAAGATGGAAAAAACAGGTTTGCAAATTAAAACAGTAGAAAAATGAGTTTAAATAATGGCAACAATGTGGATGACAACGTTGATATTCAGATATCGGAATGTTTGAATCCCAAAAGCCCAAAGAGTTTTTTTCTCTTTGCTGGAGCAGGTTCTGGCAAAACCAGATCGCTAGTTGCGGCATTAACTGACTTCAAAACAAATCACGGTAATAAGTTCATTCTTAATAATCAAAAAATTGCGATTATAACTTACACAAATGCTGCCGCTGATGAGATTAAGCAACGATTAATGTTTGATCAAATATTTTACGTGAGCACCATTCACAGTTATGCCTGGGAACTTATACAGCTCTTTACTTCAGATATAAAATCTTATGTGCAAACTAAGCTAATAGAAGATATAAAAGACCTCGAGCTAGCTCAATTAAAATCTAGGAATTTACAAAATAAGACATCAATAGATCGGGCACGAAAAATTAAAACGAAAACTAAGCGATTAGAAAACCTTATAAACGTTACTAGATTTACTTATAACCCTAACGGAGACAATTTTAAAAAAGACTCATTAAATCATAGCGAGGTCATTGGGATAACAGCAGACTTCATTGCTAATGAAATTTTGATGCAGGATATTGTAGCTGCAAGATTCCCTATAATTCTGGTTGATGAAAGTCAGGACACAAAAAAGGAATTAATCGATGCGCTGTTTACTTTACAAAAAAATAAAAAAGAAGTGTTTTCTTTAGGTCTGTTTGGAGATACTATGCAGCGAATTTATGCAGACGGAAAGCCAAACTTGGGAGAATCATTACCTCCAGATTGGGTACTTCCTGTAAAAAAGATGAACCATCGCTCTAACAAAAGGATTATAAAATTAATAAATGACATCCGCCAAGATGTCGATAAGCAAAAACAACAACCACGAAAAGAAAAATCAGATGGAGTAGTCAGATTATTTATAGCCGATAGAGCTACGGATAAAGTTGCTACTGAAAAAACTGTAGCTGAAAAAATGTCTGCACTGACAGAGGACAAAAATTGGATAGAATCTGATAACGTCAAGACTTTAATTTTAGAACACCATATGGCGGCAATAAGGATGGGATTTTTTGGACTTTTCCAACCTTTATATAAGGTTGACAGATTAAAAACCAGCTTAATAGACGGTTCGCTATCCACGTTGAACCTTTTTAAAAATACAATTTTACCTTTGATAGAAGCTCACAAGACTAATGATAAGTTTTCAGTTATGCGGATCATCAAAACTAACTCTACTTTATTTGACAAAAAAATAATTGAGAATTCAAAAGATCAATTAAAGCATTTATCTAATATTAATGGTTATGTAACAAAATTGCTAGCATTATGGGATGGTGAAAATGATCCAAGTCTAAAAGATATACTTCACGTGATTTACGAAACCAAATTGTTTCCTTTACCAAGTATGTTTAAGGTTATTAGTTCGAGAACTAAAGATGAAAAATCAACCTTTGAAAATCTGGATACCGAAGATGAAGAACCAAATGATGAAGCTATTGAAGCTTGGGATCTAGCGTTAGAAGCTAAGTTCTCCGAAGTATCTAAATATAATGAATATTTGAATGAAGGGTCTAAGTTTGCTACACACCAAGGAGTAAAGGGATTAGAGTTCCCAAGAGTTGTAGTAATTATAGATGATGAGGAAGCAAAAGGTTTTATGTTTAGTTATGATAAATTATTCGGCACTAAAGATCCAAGTGCTACTGATATAAAAAATGAGGCTGAAGGCAATGAAACAGGGATAGATAGAACAAGAAGATTATTTTATGTTGCTTGCAGTCGTGCGGAAGAAAGTCTTGCAATAATAGCTTACTCAGACAATCCTGATCTAGTCAAAACAAATGCTATGACTTACGGTTGGTTTGCAGATAGTGAAATTGAAATAATATAAAGCCAAAAAATATAGAGAATATTTTGAATCATTGAAATAATCCACTTACCTCCTTATAAATTCGCTCAAAATTCGCTGCTAAATCAGCTTGAGAAAACTGCTTCAATTCTTGTGGAAACTCTCTTTTTATGTTGGCTAACTTGAACTGTATCTTTTTATCCTTCCCATCCGCATACGTAATAAACTCGCCCTGTTTCAATCTAAAAAAGACATCAGCCCTTATCTTTGGAATCTCTTTTTCTCCAGTAGTAATTCGGGTATCAAAATCAAGGTTATGTCCTCGGCTTATACTTTTTGTTGGGTCTTTAACTATCTCAAAAAAGCGTTCGTAATATTTTGCGGTGTCCGGGTCATTGACCTTTCCAAAAAACTGGTAGGAAAGATTGCTCAAAATTGCCTTGCTCGCTTTATCGCCATACATCATATCGTTTTGTATTTTGTCCTGCATTACGTAAATCGTAGAAATATTATAGCTCCGAAGTGTCGCAGGAATACGGTGCATATTCAACAATCGAATGGTAGGCGCTTCTTCCATCAAGAGAAATGACGGTTTGCTATTACGAACACTCATTTGCTTTGTAATGGTGTGAATGATGGTCGCTATTACAGGCGAATAAGATGTTTCAAATTTGGGGTTGTTCACTATCGAAATCACACAAGGATTTTCTGGACTATTTATATTTAGTGGTACTTCATCCGCAGACAATGCCATAAAAATACGTTGTGTGCTAATTCGTTTCAGCGCATTGGCCAAGGTGCTTTTTACACCTGCGGTCTGTCTTTCAGAATCCTTGCCACTAATAAAAGCATCTGCCATTGCCCTCGATGTCGTATTGGTTTCCAAAAACTGGATAAGGCTGTCTGTGTCCAGATATTGATAAATAGCAATCAAATGTGGAAGAGTACAGAATTGGGGATAAGTAGTTTTTAATTTCCAAATCAATCCACCAATCAATCCTTCCGCAGCATCGTTGAAGAATTTTGTCGTGCCAGTTGTTCCGCTTTCTCTTTGCTCTAAAAGGTTTTCGATTAACACCCTCGACACCTCATTTACGCTTTCCTCGTTCTCTAAATAACGTGGCGCAATAGGATTTACCCTGTGGATGATTTTATCAAAGGAAATGACCTTAAATGGGATATCGCCATCCTTAAAGAGTGGATAAGCCATTTCGGTCAGTTCAAAATCTTTGTAATCGTGAATAATTCCGCAAAATCCTTCTTTTTGAAAGTGTTTCAGGAATCCATACACAACACTCTCGGTCTTTCCACTTCCGGCAGAACCGATGATTGATGCTCCACGTTTGATGTTGTCCAGTTTAAAGTTTCCTTTTGTAGTGGCAAAGTTGACCTGATATTTGGCATTTCCATTTTTAGGCGTGTCCGTTTTATGCAAGAAAACATACATTCCTATATTAATTAATATCAAAGGACAAACAAAATAAAGTGCTATTTGCACCAATGGTAATTGTTCATTTAAATAATACACAAGAGCACCAATCAGTAGAAAATTGACGACAAATGCATATCTGCTTATCCGAAATATTCCATAGAAAACACTACTGGCCAAACCAATAATAAAAAGTACCGTTACGAGATTGTCCATTTGCATAGTTTTAGATTAGATTAGATTCCGATGGAACTTGATTTAATGGCCACCTCTGCACCACGTCGTAGCCTATTAAAAATTTTCATCGCCAATTGTGCCTGTGTGACTGGAATACTGGGCATCATTGGGATGCCACTTTTCCCCATTATTTTGAACGCCAATGCTTTTTCGTTGGTGGGCAATTTCATTAGTGAAGCAAAATAGATTTTCGGATTCTTAATGAAATCCTTTCTTGCCTTATAAGTTTCAGCGAAGTTCCTTTGATAGTCAAATGTCCTATCGAAAGTCTTTTCTGCTTTTGTAAAAAATCCATCTCTGTCAAATCCCCGTTTTACCGTTTTACCATTTAATTCAACATCGGAAGCTTTGTATTTACTTCCTGGGGACAAGCTGAATTTATTGGAAGCATCCTTACGGCTCACAATTATATGGATATGACTTTGGTTTCCTGCTTTTGGCATTCCTTGTACGATTCGTTTTCCGTTCTGTTGGTGTGGGGCTTCTCTTTCGAGTTTCCCTATTTCTTTTTCCAATTTTTTCACATTCCCTTCTGCTCGTCCATCTTGCAAATTTCGGATTTCAGTTTTTAGTTGAAGTATTTTTGTGGCATACGGTTGGTTTTCTTTTATCTGAAAGTCCGTTCCTTTAAAGGCTCTTTGGTGTTCAATTTTAGCATAGTATTTTATATCATCGATTGTAATGGGTCGCCCATTGATTTCGCGATTAAATGAAGCCACATAATCCTTCATAATCTCACGGGTGTATTTTTGCAAATCCTCACTATGGTTCTGCAACCGTTTCAGTTCGTATTTAGATGGGCTTACGGTAATGGAATAAAACCGTGGTTCGTGCTTTTCGAGTTTTGCCGTATTGCCATCAATTTCCTTGACCACTTCCTCTGCTGAAATCTCGTCGCCGTATTGGTTAAAAAAATGTTCCATATCCTGCTGTTCCAGTCCTTGGTTTTCCTTCTCCAGATAACCCACAAAATCAGCCGAACTTTTAGAATAATTACCTCCTATTTTTTGAGGTGAGATTGTAATATACATAGCTCAAAAATTTACAGTTGGTTACTTGGATTTTGTTTTTCACGAAAGCGTACTTCCTTTTTTTCTTCGGCATATTTCTTTTCTAAAATCAGCGGTTTTTTGTTTGGCTGTTCTGTCTCGAAAAGGGATTGAATCATTGCGACCGTGGGTTTGGTTTGTGTCTTTTCAACATCACGCATTATAGCGATGACTGCATTGATTCTTTTTAATAGTTTGGCTTCGATGGTTCGCCCTGTCGGACCCAATTTTTCCTTTGGCGATATCTCGTTATAGAAGAAAAAATCAAGGATATTTTCCATTGTTTCGGTATGGGTCTTGAAGTGTGTCTTTGAAAATTCCTGAAAACGTTTGGCAGTTTTCCTTTTGAACCTGATGGTGATGAATGAATCCATTTTCTTTCGCTTTTTTAAAGATTTGACGTAAATCCATCCCTGTTTACTGGTGTTTCAAGACCATTTGACGCAAATCGATGGATTTTTTATATCTACTTTATTTTTAAGTACTTAAAAATCAATAGATTAAAATGAAAATGGAATATGTAACGCGGCGCAGCCCGTTACCCTCTTGCTATTCCTTTTCGTCACGCGCGAGCGTGACAAAAATCCATACAATCCGGCTAAAGAGCCGATTGCCATTTTCAGGGAAAATGATTTTCCGATATGTTATTTTTCGATGTGTACGGTTATCGGCGAAAGTCGAAAAGTGGATAACCCTACGTAATTTTGAATGCTGAATTTCAGCGAAATAAAGATACGTTTTTTTCTTGACTATATATTAATTCCATAGAAAAACACCTCTAAAATTTAGAGGTGTTTAAAAATTAACTTTAGGAAATTAGATGTTGAAAACGAAGTTGTAAGTGTATAAATTCTTAATCATTTCTTCATCTATCAAACTATCATAATCTGCCCCAGTTTCGTCAACATATTTTTGGATGGATTCCCCAAAAATATGTGTAACGTGTTCTCTCGAAACCTGTAAGAGTTCCTCTTGTTTTTCCTCGCTCAAATCTTGAAATTTAATGTAAATCATAACTTCAAAATTTAGTATTCACTTGGTAACATCAGCGTATCATTTACAAAAAATAACCGCAGTTCATCGAGCGGAAAATCAGTTACCCGATAGCCGTGTTTTTCCAAAATATTGTCGTTGCCATCTGTATAAATAATTTCAGCTTCATATCCTGTAAAATCTTGTTTTTCCTCGGACAATCTTTTAAAGTCTATGGTTATAAACTCGCTTCTGTTCATCAGACTTTTTGCAATTACGGAAGTGTCCGTAATGAGCCAAAAACAATCTGCTACATTAGCAAGATATTTTAGTCCGTCTGTAAAACGTGTTCTTAATAATGGGATTTGGTAGAACATTTCCGTTCCGTGAAAATGTTGCAATCCTTCTTTGATTTCGTTAACTTGTGCTTTCATTGTTATCTATTTTTATTAGTGGATAATTAAAAAGAGGGCGCAATTTTCGACGAGAACGCCCTCTTTAATTTTTATGGTTACTTACCATTTTTTGACCCGAGCAAAAGAATTTCTCTTGCTACAACTTCGGTATAGTATCGTTTTTCGCCTTCCTTGGTTTCATAAGAGCGTTGTGCCAATTTGCCTTCAATAGCAATTTGTTTTCCTACTACTGCATATTTTTCAATAATTGTAGCGAGTTTTCCCCAAGCCACAACACTATGCCAATGGGTTTCAGATTGTTTTTCGCCTTTTGCATCCTTGTAGTTTTCATTTGTAGCCATTGAGAACTGCGCCACAATTTTTCCATTTTCAAGATGCGTAACCTGTGGGTCTTGCCCAATGTTCCCGATTAACTGAACGTGATTTTTAATAGTTTTCATAATAAAAGATTTAAAGGTTATTAATAAAAAAGGGCGCAACTTTCGAGAGGTACGCCCTCTAAAATTTCAATGATTACTTATCATTTTTGCTTCCAAGCAAAAGGATTTCATTTGCTTCGATTTCGGTAACATATCGCTTGATACCCTCTTTATCCTCGTAGCTTCGGGATTTCAATTTTCCCGTAACACCTACTTCCTTGCCTTTACCTACAAATTTTTCGATAATTTCGGCAGTCTTGCCCCAAGCCACAACGGTATGCCAATTGGTTTCTGTTTGTTTTTCGCCTTTGGCATCCTTGTAATACTCATTAGTTGCGAGTGAAAAACGGGCTACTTTTTTACCGCTTTCAAGGTTTGTAATGGTTGGCTCTTGTCCAACGTTTCCGATTAACTGTACGTGATTTTTTAAAGTACTCATAATAAAATATTTAAAGATTAATTAAAATGCTATCTGAACCATTCAGACAGTTTATTGTTATATTTTTTTTGAAGTGATTTACTTATTATATCTTGAGCGTTTTCCTTTTTTGTTTTTTTTGGTGTCGCTTCCTTTTTGATGTTTTTGTAAGATTTCATAAGATTCATTTTAGATTTACTTCCCATAGCGCCCTCGCTGTTACCTTTTTTTGTTGCTGATACATTTTCAAGATTTTGAATTGATAAGGACTTATAAAAAGTGAAGCGCAGCGAGAACGGTTTATGCAGTCTGTTCAAGTTCAAAATGTTGGTATTTTGCTGGCAAAAAAAGGGTATAACAGCGAGGGTGCGGATGTAGGCCTAAAAGCTTTTGTGAAGTATAAAAACGTAGGAAGCGACACCAAATCATTAAATGGAATTCCGATTTGGCGGACGCTATTCACGATTTTGGCTTGGAAATGTAGTGTTCCTTCCCAGAGAATCGGGAAGGGTTAACGGAATGGAAAGTCGAAATTGGGGATTGTGTCCAAGATATTTGTAGTGAAGCTCTTTTCCCGAAATGTAGCTTTTCGCGAAATGCAGGGGAATGTGCTGAATGGCTTATGAAACTCGTATTAAATAAAAGGGTGAATAGTTAGCTCACTCTTCAAAAAGTACTTTTTGATTTTCAGATAATATATTTGTTTCTGATTTTTCAGCTATTTTTAATCTATCTTTTAAAGCCTTTCTTCTTTTATCATAAATCCAACTTCTCAAACTATTCAAACGTCCCATTTCATATTCTGAAAGTTTGCTTGGTGCGATTTCAGTCATTGCATTCAATTGGCCACTATTCTTAAACTGAATTGCATACTGAAGACCTAGCCAAGTATAAATATTTACCCATTCGGTAGGCATTGGTGCTTCATAAGTTCTGGGCATCATATATGCTAAAGTTTCTGTAAGCGATGCCATTTCTACTTGTTGCATTGAACATAATAGTCGTGATAATTTTATGTTTTTAAGTATGTCTCTTGGTATTGTATCTTTCCAAGCAGATTTAAAGACAATGATGGGACTGGTGAGACAATCCATAAAATTAAAAACGAAATCGTTACTTCGCTTTTTGTTTGATTTCGATGATTTTTTCTGTTTAGATTCGGGTTCACACTCGAATCCAAAATCAAGTTGTACAAAATTAAAATTTTCCATAATGTGAGGTTTTAGTTTGAATAATGATTTAAAAGTGTTCGGTAGTACAGCTGATGCTTATCTCTGTAATAAGCTAAATGAGTCTCTGCACTATCAATTGTGTAATTTTCACTACTCAATTGATAATGTTCTTCCGCTTCTTTTAATGAAATGCTGGGTTTTACAGATAATTGTTTCATAATTTTATATTTTTTGTTAAACAATATTTGAGCATTACCCAAACGGAAGCTAAAATCACAGCTCAAAAGGAAACGGAATAAATAAGCGTAGGATGGTGCGATGGCTTTATGCCGTAGTCTTTTGATGGGTGTATTTTACGAGTTTACCTTTGCGCAGATATTGATTGATTATTTATCTCAATTTTAGCGGACTTAATTCACGATTTTGGCTAGGAAATGAAGTGTCCAGTTCCAGCGCAGCGGACCGGGTTAACGGAATGGAAAGTCAAAATTTGGGATTGTGTCCAAGACCTTTTTAGGTAAGCTCTTTTCTCGGAATGTAGCTTTTCGCGAAATGCAGGGGAATGTGCTTACTGGATTATGAAAACAAATTATCCTTATTTAGTAGGGCTTAAAGCGGACTTGACTTTAAAGATGTAGATTGGGAATGAAGCGATTCTGCCATTTTTATGGCAGGTTCAGCGCAATGGAAATCGGAAGATTTGAAGTTGTGTCCAAGACCTTTATAATGAAGCGTATTTACCGAAATAAAGCTTTTTGCGGAATGCAGGGGAATGGGCTGAATGGCAATATTAATGTCGATTCAATTCATCATCAATATTTAGGTTTCCATTTCCAATTACATTTAGAGGCAAACAATTCTGGACTGAAATAGATTTCGCTAATTAAATTAAGAAACTTATTACTTCTTAAAAGTCCACCGCAATGTTCTGGTTCAGTAGCAATTGTGAAACCTTTTATACGTTCAAAAATCCAATTTATCAATGGATTATCCTTGTCTAACATTTTTCGTATTTCTTCTTCCTGTAAATAAGTAAATTCAAATGAACCATCACTTAAGCCATTCTTTACTGAAAAGAAGTCCAAATCAATATCAAAAAACACGGACGTCTCTGACGACTTCAACAGTG
>CAWDOF010000028.1:0-580749 GCA_963803715.1 uncultured Flavobacteriaceae bacterium | reverse complement strand
GATTTAGATTAATCTTACAAAAAAAGAGTTTTATTAACTTGCCAATTTAAAATTGGTTAGATTCTTCTAAATACCTTAAAAAGCCTGTTACAAAGAGGGAAGCAATAAAACAATTTAAGTGAATATAATAGTTTATAAACGTGTTATCGTTACAGAACTGCACAGTTCTAATCATAATTAGAATTTAAATCTATTGAAACGATTCTTAAAACTCCGTATTCTTTATGTATTGGCTGCGATAGAATTCAAATGTTATAGCCAAAAAAAATAGCGTATCTCCAAACTTGGAGGTACGCTATTCTTATCAATAAAACTAACTGATAACTAACTAAAAGAAATTAACGATAATGTTAATGGTTATTATTAATACAGCACTTAAAATTAATCCAACTATAAATATTTTATTGGTTAGGCCGTGCTTGTCTTTCATGGTTTCCATACTTTTTTTGATTTAAATTAATCATTCTTTTAATTAAAGCCCCAAGATTAGGTTTCCTGAGGCTTCAAATTTCCCTCAAATTATAGAGCAAATGATTAACATTGATTAATAGCTCTTATGTAAATATCGGTATTATAGACAGGCCAAACAATACGTAACTTTACGTATATTTTTATTTTACAGTATTAAAATACTGATAAACAGCAGGATAAATTTTTAGGTAAATACAATTTTACATGGTTTTAGTTTCAATCTTATTTTAAAGATTCTTATCCGTCAATTTGATAAAAATTAAATTTAGAATAGGTTACAATTCTAACGAACAAAAAAAACCTGAACCAACAAAGGTCCAGGTCTTAATAAACATAATTCTCCCTAAAGAATTAATAGCTCTACAAATATGGGAGAATTACACGATGAAGTCAATACGTAACTTTACGTATATTTTATAAAATAAATTCTTCATTCTCTTTGGCCCAAATGAGCAAACTATTTTGTTTATGTCCAATATCTAATTTTTTAATGATATTGCTCTTATGTTTTTCAACGGTTCGCGGGGAAATATGCATGAGATCTGCCATCATCACACCAGTTTTATTCTTTGCGATATACCTTATTACTTTCATTTCTGTAGTTGTCAAAGTCTTTAGCGCTTCTGGTGTTTCCTTAATTTCTAAAAATTCGGCAAGATCCGGGCTAAAATATATTCTTCCTTCCGTTATCTGTTTTAAACAATTTTCTATTTCATCAAGAGCAAACTCCTTTAAGATATATCCGTAAATTGATTCTAAGGATTTAGCTTGATTAAAAATTTTTTCACATTTTTCAAAAGTGACAATCACAACCTTGGTCTCAATAGCTTCTTCTTGAATTTTCAGTGCTACTTCCAAACCAGTTAAGTAAGGCATTTGTATATCTAAAATAGCAATTTCAGGTTGATGTGCCTTAATTAAGGTATAGGCTTCCTTACCGTTTTTTGCTTTTGCAATGACGTTGTATTTTTTTTCAATCAAAAAATCATTGAGGCCTTTTAATATCAAGGGGTGATCATCTGCGATGAGAATAGATTTAGGCATATTACTATTAATCTTAGGGATTACGGTCTTAAAGATAATGAGAATAAATATGAAGTGGTCTAAACTTTTTTTGAATGAATTAAAAATAGCACGTATTATAAAATTAAAGGCTTTTTTGAACTGCAAAGCGGTGCTACCTAAAATAAAAAGACGGCAAGTGAATGAAAAATGACAGTTTTATGCCATTTGAAAAAAAGTTAAACCACTACTAGACTTTGGTAGTCATTTATAATTTTAGGTAGAGATATTTTTTCTCATAATCGATAATTGCCTTTGCTTTTTTCAAGATGTCAGCACCAATAATACCATCTACAGGTTTTGAGTTATGGTTAATTAGTGCCGTATTTACGTGGGTTAAATTGAAAAGGATAAGTGCAACTTTTTCCTTTTTCCACTTTCCAATTTTAAGTGTGTTTTTAGAGGACACTTGGGTTAACATATCAATAGCACCCGCGCCAGCGGCCTTAATAGGCGAGTCTGTTGCAATGAGCTTAAATGTTTTTATAGCCTCAAAACCAACACAGCTATTGGACGCACCCGTATCTAAAATAAATAACCCTTTAACACCGTTAATAATGGCTTTAATCTCAAAGTGATTGGTCTTGGTAAATTTAAGTTTGACCTTGGTATATCCTCGCTCTAATAGAAAATCCTGGAGTGTACTATTCATTTTATGACACAATTTTTTGTAAATATAAACCTATCCATTACTTATGGAAATTTCTGTTCTATTTCCTTTGTGAATGTTTTGACATTCATGAACTGCTGTGCTGTGCAAAAAAAGTTGCAGTGATTTAATTGATCTAGACCAAAATTTACACCATCAAACTCTATTACCGACCGTAAAAAAACAATTAGTTTTGCACTATGATAATTACAGACACACACACCCATTTATATAGTGAAGCTTTTGATGAAGATCGAGCGGAAATGATAGAACGCGCCATGAGCGAGAACGTGAAGCGGTTTTTTATCCCGGCAATTGATTCTACCTATACCAAATCCATGTTAGAATTGGAGATGGCTTACCCCGAAAATGTTTTCTTAATGATGGGCTTGCACCCAACCCACGTCAAGACCAATTATTCGGACGAATTGAGGCATGTAAAAGAGATGTTGGAAAAACATAAGTTTTATGCGGTCGGGGAAATTGGTATCGATTTATATTGGGATAAATCTACTTTAGACATTCAGAAAGCAGCGTTTAATTATCAAATCGATTTGGCAAAAGAGCACGAGTTGCCAATAGTTATACATTGCCGGGATGCCTTTGATGAAGTTTTTGAAGTATTGGAGCAAAAGATGGATGATAAACTTTTTGGGATATTTCATTGTTTTACAGGTAATTTGGAGCAAGCAAAACAGGCCATCAGTTTTAACATGAAACTGGGCATTGGAGGTGTCGCCACTTTTAAGAACGGTAAAATAGACCAATTTTTAAATCAAATTGATTTAAAACATATAGTTCTTGAAACCGATGCACCGTATCTGGCCCCCAAACCTTTCCGTGGTAAAAGAAACGAAAGCGCTCATATTATAAAGGTGCTAGAAAAACTATCTGAAATTTACGATGTTTCTGAAACTGAAATTGCCGAAATTACAACGAAAAACTCTGAAACAATCTTCAAAATATAAGTATGGCATCCAACCAACCAAACATATTATTGATTTACACCGGAGGAACCATCGGGATGGTGAAAGATGTAAAAACGGGAGTTTTAAAACCTTTTGACTTTAAGTCTATTTTAAAAAGTATTCCTGAATTACGTTTGTTGGATTGCGAAATAGAAACGGTTTCGTTTAAAACGCCAATCGATTCCAGTAATATGAATCCGGTGTTTTGGGTAAACATTGCTGAAATTATCGAGAAAAATTACGATGATTTTGACGGATTTGTAGTACTTCACGGCAGTGATACCATGAGCTATTCGGCAGCAGCCCTAAGTTTTATGTTAGAGAATTTAGCAAAACCTGTAATTTTTACAGGCTCTCAACTTCCTATTGGGGATTTGCGCACCGATGCCAAGGAAAATCTTATTACTTCCATACAAATGGCTTCTTTACAGCATTACGGTAAACCGATAATCAAGGAAGTTGGACTATACTTTGAATATAAATTATTTAGGGGAAACCGTACCACGAAAATAAATACCGAACATTTTGAGGCTTTCGCTTCTATGAATTATCCATTGTTGGCAGAATCTGGTGTTCATTTAAAAATAAATCACAATAAATTATTCCAGCCACAAAAACGAAAAAAATTAGCAGTCCACAAACAACTTGAAACCGATATTCTATTAATTAAATTGTTCCCCGGCATTTCTGAAAAGATAGTGACACAATTATTTGAAATAGATACCATTAAAGGAGTGGTATTGGAAACCTTCGGCGCAGGAAACACCATGACCGAGCCTTGGTTTATTTCAATACTTAAGTCGGTAATAAAAAAGGGAATTGTTATAATCAATGTGACCCAATGTGCAGGAGGCAGTGTAGCTATGGGACAATACGAGACCAGCACGCAATTAAAAACAATCGGTGTGATATCTGGTAAAGATATCACCACAGAAGCTGCGTTGGCAAAGTTAATGTATATGCTGGGAGAAAAAGTATCTCTACAATCTTTTAAAACTATATTCGAGACACCACTGAGGGGTGAGATGTCTTAGTACAAGTAAGGTCGAAATTAATATCAAACAGCAAAATATTTGCACGGCAAATTGTTGAGAACTGAAGACTTTCTAAGATTAAAAAAAGTGAATATTCAAGAAAATCGTTATTAATGTTTTTTTAGTCTTATTGGAGTTGTACTTTTGGCATCCCTAAAATAGAGAGGTGGCCGAGTGGTCGAAGGCGCACGCCTGGAAAGTGTGTAAACGGCAACGTTTCGAGGGTTCGAATCCCTTCCTCTCTGCAAAAGGAAACCTGCAACGTTAGTTGTAGGTTTTTTCGTTTAAATAAGTCGCCAAGTCAACGGCTTGAAGCTATTTTTTTAAATGAGAAAACCAAACACCTTTTTAGGTGTTTAGGTTTCTATGCTTGTTCAAGATAAAAATTTGGGATGGACGAAGTCAATCCCTTCCTCGCAGCAACAATAGGTTTCAATCTATATAAAAATCCCTTAAGTCATTTGATGTTCGGGGGTTTTCATTTTGTTTTAGATTAATGGATATCACCTACTTTCAAGTGAAAAAAGTGCCTATGGTTGCGTGACGTTTCCCATAATAAACATATTAATTTATATTTTACTAATAGCCTAACTTAAGAAGCATATGGAAATTCCAACATTTCAAAGGATAAGCCCAATGAAATCTCCTTAAATTATAGGAATTAAATCACATTTGAAACCTTTTGCACTTCCATACGTTTCAGGATTTCCTTCTTTAATAAGCGCTGTACATCGCCATTATCCTTTTGTTTGATTAGATGATGTTCCAAATCGTCTTCGTGCAAAACTTGCGTTGTACTGTCAATAAATCCGTAGCCTTGATAAAGGCCTTCTTTTACCAATATAAAAGCCTCTTCTTCCTCATGCCTGCCTTTTTGTTTAATGACCACATTTTGCGAAGTGCGGTTAATATGCTCTTCAGCTAATTTTACACGTTCATTATAAGTTTCAATAGCTTCCTCTGTTTTACAAACACCTCGACAAGTATCAATCCAAAAATGCGAACACTCCTGAACTCCTTCCTGCAAATGGCAATATTTTGGGCAAAGCTCAAAAAGAGAACACAGCTGCTCTAAAAATAATCTACAATCTCTCAAATTGTAAAATATAATCAATGGATTTGGCGCTAAATTAAACTGATTAAAAGCCAAATGCAATACACCTCCTCGATCTTGATAACTAAAAACAGCATATCGTTTTGCAGGCCGTTTAGAGGCTTTATTATATTGTGGATAATGGTGCTTAATGGCAGCATCTTCCATGAGCAGTGCAATCAATTCGCTACCAGAAAGCTCAAAATCAATATCAGCAGTCTCTCGGCAGAGATTGAGTTCTTTTTCAGATTTATCGTAAAAATGCCCGAGTACCCGTTTTTTTAAATTTTTTGCCTTACCAACATAGATGACCTTTCCTTTTTTGTTTCTGAAATAATACACACCTGTCCCATTAGGAATGGCGTCAAAAACCGTAGTCGGTAAATGTGGCGGTAAGGTTGCTTCTTTAGAATCGCGCTTTAGAAATTTTGTGAAGGTTGCTTCAGCAGCCTCTTGAGCCAATAACAATTCAAAAAGTATAACGGTTGCTTCCGCATCACCTCTTGCCCTATGTCTATCGGAAATCTGAATCGACAAACTATTGCACAATTTCCCCAAACTATAAGACCGTAACCCAGGTATCAAATTTCGTGATAAACGCACCGTGCACAATTTTTTTCTTCGGAAATCAATTCCAATTGCCTTAAACTCGTTGCGTATGATATTGTAATCAAAATTGACATTGTGAGCTACGAAAATAGCACCTTCAGTAATCTCAAGAATATCTTGGGCTATCTCTGCAAACAATGGGGCATTGGCTACCATAGCGTTATCGATTCCAGTCAAAGCCGTAATATGGTTTGGTATCAAGGCTTCGGGATTTACAAGGGATGTAAACTCGTCAACCACCTTTTTTCCATCGTACTTAAAAATGGAAATCTCGGTCATTTTGTTACCGCGTCCTGTGGTCTCCACGTCAATTATCGTATATGGCCCCCTGAATCCGCCGAAGGGGGGCTTATTAGTCTTGCGCTCTATTTTGTTGTCAGTTTTTATAATATTCAATTTTTGATTTTTAATTTTCCTTATTATTTGCAGATACGACCAATAAGCGATTTCAATTTCCCTCCTACGCAAAAGCTTGTGACTGCTCTAAAACTTTGCGATGTGTGGACGGCGGGAAAGCGATTTCAATTTCAACTTTAACTTCAGCTTTAAGTTCCTCCCCTTTGGGGAGGTTAGGAGGGTCTACCCCATTTTCTGAACGGCTTCCAACTCCACTTTTAGCTCTTGAAACATCGCCATGATACTACTCATTTTCAATTCTTTTTCATCATATTCCTGGGTGTTGATGCAGCATGTAAATTCCCAAAGTTCCAGCACATCTGATAAAGCAACATCGTAAGGCGCATAGGCTTTATTATCACTGCTCAACTGTATGAGTTCCTTTTTTTCAGTGTGATTATACACCCGTTTATAAACCAGTCCGTCATTTTTGGTGAGCACAATATAGGTACGACCATTTTTTACGTCTTTAATATCCTCAATATATTTGGCGACAATAAAAGACCCACTTTTTACAGGCAACATCGAGTCTCCTTTTATGGGAAAGGCACGATGTGTTCCCGTGGGTAAAAACGGTAATTTTATTTTTTGAAGTTGTTCAATATATTCGGGGTCGGCATACCCTTCCAAATAGCCGGCGGAAGCCTTTGCGGGAATAATTTCAATTAGGTCTTCGTTGTCGTCACTTACAGTAATTGGGAACAATACACGTTGACTGCCAATCTGAATAAACGAAGTATCCTTCGCCTTCCTTAAATCGTTCTTGACCAAAATATCAATGGGCAAATTGAAGTAATTGGAAATATCTATCAAACGATCAATCGGTGGCTCCGAACGCCCTTCTTCGTAAGAGCCCACCATAGAACGAGTCCACCCGAGCTCATCGGCAAATCGTTCTTGGGAGAATTTCCGCAGAGAACGTAAGTGTTTAATGTTAACTTGTATGTTTCTCATCTGATTTGAAATTAAATTTTCGACTTGGTTTTCTTCCGAAGAAAAAACCGACTACAAATATAGGTAATGATAACTACATATAGAAGTTAATATTTTCTCTCGCAATAATCAATTTTCAGATAATCAGAAATTCTTGTCATTAACTATTACACGTCTTTATCTGATTTTAAAAACCTTATTGACTTTGTAACAAAAAAAGTCGAACTTCGTCTAACCATCATCAAATCAATGAGTAGAATAATCAACCTGCGTTATTTAGATTAATCACCTCGGCGCAACCAATCAAAAACTAATCAAAAACCAACCAAAATTATGGAATTACAAATCAAGAATCTTAGTAAAACTTATTCCAACGGCGTACATGCGCTCAAAGATGTAACCCTCAATATCCCACAAGGTATGTTTGGATTACTCGGCCCTAACGGCGCAGGAAAATCTTCTTTAATGCGGACTTTGGCAACCTTACAACAAGCTGATTCCGGCACCGCCACTTTAGGGGATATAGATATCTTGAACGATAAATCAAAAGTGCGAAAGATGCTGGGATACCTTCCGCAGGAATTTGGAGTCTATCCAAAAGTAACTTCTTATAATATGCTTAACCATATCGCATCTTTAAAAGGTGTCTCTAGCCGAGGAGAGCGAAAGGATTTAGTGGAATCCCTGCTCACAAAAACTAATCTTTGGGACGTAAGGAATAAAAGTTTGGGCACATATTCTGGGGGTATGAAGCAGCGTTTTGGTATTGCCCAAGCGTTGATTGGCGACCCAAAATTGATTATTGTTGACGAACCAACAGCTGGACTAGACCCCGCCGAACGGGTTCGATTTCATAACTTGTTAAGTGAGATCGGTGAGCAAACCATTGTAATATTATCTACTCATATTGTTGAAGATATCTCAAACCTTTGCAACAATATGGCTATTATCTGTCTGGGCGAAGTAGTTGCACAGGGTAATCCAACCGTATTGACCGAAGCGGTTAAAGGGCGCATCTGGAAAAAAGCCATCGAAAAATCTGAATTAGAAACCTACCAGTCTGAAATGCAGGTTATTTCTACACATCTAAAGGCGGGTCAAACTGTGATACATGTATTGAATGACGCCCAACCAGACGCTTCTTTTGAAGCCAGCACGGCAAATTTAGAGGATGTTTATTTTGCTGAAATCACTTCTCGTATGCAACCTGTTTCTGCATAATTGTTTCAACTAACCATTTAAAACCATTCAATTATGTTTAAGGAAATTTTTTCATTCGAAATAAAATACAGACTCAAACGTCCTGCCACTTGGGCTTATTTTGGCATCTTAGTCATTTTTGGGCTTATCGTCTCTATTGGTGGTAACGGCCCAGCTTCAGAAAAGGTGTTCGTTAATTCTCCAGTAGCGATCGCAACCATGTTGTCCACCATTAGCATTTTCGGTATCATGCTCTCTAGCGCCATTATGGGCGTTCCTATTTACAGGGATATAGAGCACAAGACTGAAAATTATTACTTCTCCTATCCTGTTACCGAAAAAGGCTATTTATTAGGGCGGTTTTTTGGTTCTATGGCCGTACTTTTTTTAGTGAGTTTAGGTTTGCACGTAGGGCTTATTATAGGTTTTGCCATTGGCCCTTATGCCGGTTACGTTGAGCCAGACCGTTTTACCGATTTTAACTTCTGGTATTATCTGCAACCAACGCTCATGTTGTACTGGACCAACTTTTTCTTTGCGGGCTGTATCTTTTTTGCCTTGGTAAGCTTGACTAAAAAAGTGATGCTGGCTTATGCCGGTGGCGCCATCCTTTTTATTACCTACCTAATTACCCTAACGCTTACACAAGATCTTGAAAATACAGATTTAGTGAGCTTGCTAGATCCTTTCGGTTTGGGGACTTATGGCAATATTACTAGATATTGGACACCAGAAGAACAGAACACTATGACCGTTCCATTTAGTGGTTTGTTAGTGTGGAACCGTTTGATATGGGTTGGACTAGGCGTTTTGGCTTTTTTATACACGCTGTTTAGATTCGATTTTCAGAGGTTTTTGAATAAAAATTATACGACTAAAAAGAAGAATGACAATTTAGACACGCCAAAACCTTCCGCAGCACTCACCAAATTACCTAAAGTGTCTCAGGTGTTTTCTGGAGGTTTGAATTTTAAGTTATTATTCGGTTTGGCTTTTATGGAGTTTAAGAACATCATTAGGGATAATTTCTTCAAGGCTATATTAATTGCGGCGGTTTTATTTCTGTTTTTTGACGCTTGGTTTGGGTTTCCTATTTATGGAACACCCTCATTACCGCTTACTTATTACATGCTCGAGGTCAAGGATTTTACATACGTCATTCTCATATTTATTCTCATTGTATTTATGACCGGCGAAGTCTTGCATCGTGAAAGAAACGTGAATTACGACCAGATTTTTGGATCATTGCCCATCCCGAATCGTATTGTTTACGGGTCTAAATTCTTAGCCCTGGTTATGGTCAGTTTTATTCTGGTCAATATGATTCTGGTTAGTGGTGTATTAAATCAGGTGCTTAAGGGCTACTTCAACTTTGAGTTTGAGAAGTATTTTACCGATCTGTATTTGATTGAATTTCCGAAGTATATCATTTTCGTCATGTTAGCATTTTGTGTGCATTCTCTAGTGACTAAAAAATTTATGGGTCACGTGATTGCAATCGCAATTTGGGTGCTTTTATTTGGGTTGAGCAGTTTGGCAGATGTCAATAATAATCTTTATCTCTACAGCTATGCGCCAAGTTATACGGTGTCTGATATGAATGGATTTGGACATTTTGGCGAGGCTTTATTATGGTTTAGAACCTACTGGTTAGCTTGCGGTGGAATTCTTACCGTTTTGGGCTATCTCTTTTGGAAGCGTGGTACCGATTCTGGTAGAAAAGCACGATGGAACCTAGCCAAAGAGCGACTTAATCTAAAAACTGTAGGAACGCTCGTTTTACTTTTTGTGATTTTTGTGGGTTCGGGCGCCTTTATCAACTACAATACCAAGACTATCAACAATTACAGAACTGTAAAGGCTGGCACTATTGGCTCGGCCGATTATGAGAAAATTTTGGGTAAGTACGATAAAATTGCACAACCCAAAGTTATAGACGTGAAGTTAAATGCCGATTTGGTGCCCGAGGAGCGCTCTGCCACCATAAAGACCAAATACCTTATGGTTAACAAAACGGATGAAGTCATAGATTCATTGCATTTGAATTGGGGTGCGGAAGGTTTGCTGAAAAAGAAGGTGAATCTCTTTACAATTAATGGCAAATCGCCAAAGTTAGGAAAGCGTTATGACGATTTTGGTTATGAAATCTATGGATTCAACCCGCCTCTACAACCCAGAGATACAGTTTCCCTAGAACTCGAAGTTTATGCGCACTTTGACGGTTTTCCAAATGAGGGCTCAGGATCAGACATTGTTGAAAACGGGACATTTCTGAATAATAATTTTTTCCCATCGTTTGGGTATAGTACCCAAGGGGAATTAACTAGTGACCAAGACCGTAAAAAGTACGATTTGCCAATTAAGGATTACGCTCTTCCCGAACAAGATGATGCTTGGGGAGTAAGCAATCTTTTATTTAATGACGATGCCGATTACGTCACGTTTGAAGGGACGGTAAGTACAGCTCCAAATCAAATAGCAATCTTGCCGGGTTACCTAACTAAGGAATGGGAGGAAAATGGAAGAAAATACTACACTTACAAAATGGAGGATGAAATGGATTTTTTCTATAATATTTCTTCTGCAGAGTATGCGGTACACCGCGATACTTGGACTGGTAAAAACGGCGATAAAGTGGCTATTGAAATTTACCATCATCCCACCCATACTTATAACATAGATAGATTTGTAAATGGCGTTAAAAAATCTATGGATTATTTTTCTGAAAATTACGGGCCTTATCAATACCGCCAAATGCGAATCTTGGAATTTCCACGATACTCCTCTTTTGCGCAGTCATTTCCCAATACCGTTCCCTTTGCGGAAAGCTTCGGCTGGGTGGGCGATTTTAGCGACCCCAACGATTTGGACTATGTATTTACCGTAACCTCACACGAAGTGGCACACCAATGGTGGGGACATCAAATCACACCATCATCAACACGTGGCTCGAACCAGATTTCAGAATCCATGGCAGAATATTCTTCGCTTATGGTTATGAAAAAGGAGTATGGCGTTGATGCCATGCAGCAATTTTTAAAAGAAGAGCTTGACCGTTATTTAAGAGGTAGATCAAATGAAAGTAAGTTCGAAAAAACTCTTTTGGATAATGATAACCAAGCCTACGTATGGTACCGAAAGGGAGGATTGATTCTCTACGGTCTTCAGGATTTAATAGGCGAATCTAACTTAAATAGAGGTTTTAAAAATTATACTGAAGCTGCACGTTTTAGACCAGAAGCGCCTTTTACGACGACTACAGAGTGGTACGATTATATGAAAGCAGTCACACCAGACTCTTTGAAATATTACCTGGAGGATAGTTTTGAGAACATAACCCTATACTCCAATAAAGTCACAGAGGCCACTTATAAAAAGCGTGATGATGATACTTATGAAGTTACCGTAAACGTAGAAAGTAACAAGAATTATTTCGACGGAAATGGGAAACTATTAAAAGAAGGAGACCAGTCCAACTTATTGGAAATAGGCGTATTTGATGAAGACAAAGAAAACGAACAAGGCATGACCATAAAAGCACCATTGGTTTTAGAACGCGTCTGGGTCAAGCCTGGAAAATCGACCTATACGTTTATCACAAAAAAACTGCCAATTAAAGCGGGGATTGATCCCTATAATAAAATGATAGACCGTATTCCTGATGATAATTTGAAGGTTTTGGATGTTGTTGAAGATTAGATACTATTTTAATAATTAGTTTTTCAACCTAAAAACCCAATGTCAATTGATGTTGGGATTTTTAGGTAAATTAATGATAGAATTATTAAGACCAATTTAATTATTCTAGTAAATAATCATGACGAAATTTATAGACTTTAATAACTAAGAAGCTATCCAAAGAGCGCCTTACTTCAAGTAAATCAATGTGTTCATGTTTAAAAAAAAATAATTTTAGAGCCTTCTGAAATAGTTTACTATTTGAACGAATCACAAATAGAAAACTTCAGTATTTTCGACTATTTCCAGTTTAGAAATTTCTTTATCGTATTTCGAAGTTTCTGGGAGTTTCGTCGTTAGTTTTCAGGAATCTTTTTTAAAAACTTCTTATTTGTACGTTCCTATCCTTTATAGTCTTGCCACGACTCTTATATTTAGCGTATAAAAAAAGTATGACCATAAAGTTTGACAAATTTGTAATGGCGATAGTGATGATTATCATTTTTGCCTATGTTTTTCCGCAATGGGGAACTGAAGAGAGTGAGATTCCTATCAACACTATTAGCGCAATAGGAATCTCCCTTATCTTTTTCTTTTATGGGGTAAAGTTGAGTCCCGCAAAATTAAAAGCTGGACTTTCCAATTGGAAGTTACACTTGTTAATACAGACTTCCACCTTTCTGTTCTTCCCGTTACTTGTATTGATGTTAAAGCCCGTAATTCAAAACGAGGCGCAAGACACCATCTGGTTGGCATTTTTCTTTTTGGCAGCACTACCCTCTACAGTAAGTTCCTCTGTGGTGATGGTATCTATAGCAAAAGGAAATATCCCTGCTGCTATTTTTAATGCCAGTATCTCAGGGATTATCGGTATTGTGCTTACCCCACTTTGGATGGGATTATTTATTAATGACGTCCAAACCGATTTTGATTTTACCGCCATTTACACCAAGCTTATAGTGCAAATTATTTTACCCGTTGTTCTTGGCATGTTCATGCAAAGATTTCTCGGTGGTTTTGTACAGCGGCATGGCCATAAATTAACGTTGTTTGATAAGAGTATCATCTTACTTATTATTTATAAAAGTTTTGCGGAATCTTTTTCAGAACGCTTGTTTAGTTCTGTTTCAATATTAGATTTATTAGCCCTGTTTGGAGGCGTTCTAGTCTTGTTCTTGATTGTATTTGTAATTACCGGCTTTATCTCGAAATTGTTAGGTTTCACTTTAGAAGATTGTATTACCGCTCAATTTTGTGGCACTAAAAAATCCTTGGTTCACGGAACCGTCTTTTCAAAAATCCTTTTTGGCAATATGGCGGCATTGGGATTAATCTTACTCCCTTTGATGCTTTTTCATGCGTCTCAAATCATGATTATTAGTGCGATTGCATCGAGATATCAAAAGCGTAAAACACTAGCATAATGTGTAAATAATAGACCATATTAAAACTATGGACTCTGAGGGAATGGAGCTCATTGATTATATTAAAACGTCAGCCAACATTGCCCAAACCTAATCAATCGCATACTATCCTACAACGGTCAACGGTGTACGGCATTAAAGGTGCTATACGTTCATGAAACCATTGTAGGTGAATTTTTGGAGAAGTTTTCAATGGCTGTTGATGCGCTCAAGTATGGTTTGCCTTGGGAAGAGGGTAGCTTTTTAACCCCATTACCAGAAAAAGGTAAAGCTGATTACATTAAGGAATTATTGGATGATGCCGTTGAAAAAGGAGCTAAAATCATGAATAATAAAGGTGGAGAATTATCTACAAATTTTTGCTTCCCGGCGGTACTTTACCCTGTTGATAAAACGATGCGCGTTTATAGCGAGGAGCAATTTGGACCGATAATACCTATTGTACCATTCAAGGACATTAGCGAACCTTTAGATGATATGGCTCAATCAGAATACGGGCAGCAAGTAAGTCTTTTTGGTAGAGATGTAAGTAAAATAGGACCATTAATTGACATATTGGCCAATTTGGTTTGTCGAGTGAATCTAAATAGCTCATGCCAGCGTGGTCCTGATGTTTATCCCTTTACAGGAAGAAAAAATTCGGCTGTTAGTACCTTAAGTGTATTTGATGCTTTGCGTTCGTTCTCCATCCGTACGTTTGTTGCTTCTAAGGATAACGATTACAACAACGCCATTTTAAAGGACTTACTGAATTCAAAACACTCTAATTTTATCAGTACGGAGTACTTGCTTTAATCACTTAGTATATACACCTTGCTCAACTTTTTTTTAAGCTACTTTCAAGGACTGTACACACATAATATTATTCTTGTATTTAATACGACGCGTTGATTTTTTTACCTGCAAGTGGTTGTTTTGGATTGTGAACCACGCTCCTATTTTCAAAAAAGTTGTAGAAGGCCTATAAAAGTCTTTCAATCACCTTCTCGTCTATTGTCTAATTATGCTCAACTGTATATAACCTTTGTTTTACATAGAGGTTTACACGTTCGGCTTAGTTTTAGAATATTAATTATATAGTTTGCATGTGGGAAGTGAAAGAACTCACTTTATCACTATTTATAGGGGTTGCGCAGGTCTGTTTAAATTATAAAATTGCTTAAATCTGTGGAATTTTATAATCCTGTTTTTACAGATTAAAATTACCCAACTTTATTATCAAACCAACTGATATCCAAACATAACAAAGTAATGCGGTATATTTTAGGATGGACTCCAGTAAAGGACTTTTTGGTGCCATCTCACTCATTTTATGCTCTACATTTTTCTTTTTGAAAAATCCGAGATATATTAAGTAACCAGAAATAATTAAAAAAATAACATTTAAATAGAACGTATAATCAAAATTAAAAAATTCTCTGTCTTGAATTTTCACTTGCGATGACTCTGGAATGATACTTAATAAATCGAATGTATAATGCAAAAGTAGAGAAGTACCAATTAAGGCTGTAAAAAGTAAGAATAAAATGAAAAGGGACATTTTCCATCCATAATATTTTGCGTTGATACGCAGAACGGGAAATACAACCAAGTCGCTAAAAATAAATGCCATTACTCCGGCAAAACTCACTCCTTTCCCAAAAAGTAAAGCAGCCAATGGAATGTTACCCATAGAACCAATAAACGTAAGAAATGCTGCAACTGGACCCACAACGACGTGTTCAAGAATTTCAAAAAAAGTAAAATCAGTGTTTCCTTGACCACTATTTATAAAAAGTGTCTCAAAAAAACTATCGGGAATAAATGCTGCCACAATTCCAGCAATGGTAAAGCCTACAGTAACATCTTTCCAGACCATTTGCCATTCCATTTTATATTTTTTGGCAACCCTTGCCCAGCTATCTTCTGTTTTGATTTGAATTTTCCAATCCTTTTCATCTTCAATTTCTTTATTCCCATCTTGGTCTTTCAGGTTTTTCCTGGCATTTTCAATGAGCTTTTTCGGATTAATAATTCTTATGAGAATCCAACAAATTCCAATCAACACTATTCCGCCTATATATTCGCCTACAACAAATTGCCAACCTAAAAATATTGAAATTATAATTCCCAATTCAATCACCAAGTTAGTTGATGCCAATAAAAAAGAAATGGAAGAGACAAAACTTGCTCCTTTTTTGAAAAGTGATTTTGTACTTGCCAACGCTGCAAAACTGCAAGAACTACTTATAAACCCAAAAAAAGTACCTAGTAGAATACTTTTAGATTCATTTTTTCCCATTGTTTTTTGCATTCTTTTTTCGGTTACAAAAATCTGTATCATACTACTAATGATATAACCCAAAATAAATGCCCACAGCGCCATCCAAAAAAAACCTACTGTTGTATAAGCGGCCTCACCCCACTGTTTAAAAAAATTACCCATTTATCTAAGAAATATTTTGTTCAAATTTTAAAGCTCTAGCCAAAAAAATAGTTTTTTTGATTTTTTAAGAGTCTGCTTTTCAATTTACAAAAACTAAATGTACTGATTGTGCAGCTGGTTTATTTAGTTCAAATGATGATAATGATTTCGGCGTACATTTTCCGTGCAATGCTAAAGTTTAATCTATTTTAAAATTCAATTTTTTGATTATGAGTTTTTTAATAAAAAAATTAGCAGTAAGCAAATAGAGAAACTAACATTGGTTTAGGATAAGACTAGTGTTATTGTATAAACAGGGTCGTTTCGTTTGCGTTCATTGCTTATTTTTAAGGTCTGTTCGAGTTTCGTTAATGATTGCATTTATTTATAAAGGTCGTTTTTAATTTCATCATAAGCTTTTTTCCCGTATATTAGAGTTATGAATATACCAAGTGACGGATACGAGATAATTATTGCAGTCATTTTAATTGCTGTTGCGATGACATTAGTTGGTTACTTGACCAACCGCAGCAGGAATTTTAGAAGTAGCAGAAATAAAAGAGCGAGAAAGCAATTTCCATCTAAACTTCTATAAACGTTCACAAATTTCCTTTTCAATGGAAGCGAGGGTCTTTTTCAAGGATTCATAACCATTTTTATAACTTGCGCCTTAAAGTTCCAGCTTTGAAATATTATATTTTATTACCTCTTGGAATTTATTATCGTTTTGTAAGGCATCCAAATCATTAGGTTCGGCTACTTTATAAATGTCTTTTATCTTAATCCTGCTAAAACTCATTATTTGAGATATTTCAATCGTTACAGCATAATTCTAATTTTGATAGTTTGAGTTCAAATTTTGGTTCTAAAAAGAATTTTGAATTTCCCGCTAGATTTTAGTCATCTAAATTTTTATCAACAATTATGTTCTTAAAAAAGTCTGCTACTTCTGAAGCTCCTTTTTTCCCGCCGTCATCAATATTTGATAAAATAACTATTGTATAATTATCATCCATAAAATCCATTAGTTCACAATGGATTCCAAACCATCCTCCACTGTGGCCAATTATAGTTTGATTGTATCTATTATCAATATCAATCCCATATCCTAGATGTGTATTATAGCCTTTCACTTTAGGCTCCAACATCAAATCTGTTGTTTCTTTTTTTAATAATTTATGATTTCTCAAAGCTTTTGAAAACTTAAACAAATCTTCTACGGTAGAATAGTAGAACCCAGCTGGAGATGCTTTTGTTAAGTAATACTCATTTTTCTTTAAATGTTCATTCTGACCAAATTGAGAAGTATAACCACTTGCTTTATTTTTTACGATTGAATCTACTTGGATTTCTGCTGTTTCCATCATATGAGAGGGTTCGAGAATATTATCCCTTATATAATCGTAATAATTTTCTCCTGAAACGTTCTCTATTATTAAACCTAAAATAACAAAGCCAGTTGCGCTATAATTATACTCAGTCCCGGGTTTAGATAGTAGTGTGTCTTTTGCAAAAAGTTGTACAAAATCAGAAATTTCTTGATAATCTGTATTTTTTATTTTATCTAAATCAGTAACGTAAAAGTTGTTGAGACCTGAAGTATGTGTTAAGAGTTGATGTACCGTTACCGATTTTCTGACGGTTTCGTTTGTGTAATCTGGCAGATAATTCCCTATGGGTTTATTTAAATCAATTTTACCGTGTTCATACAATTGTAAAGCCGCAACAGCAGTAAACAATTTTGTAATTGAAGCAATATTGAATTTTGTATCAATTTTATTTTTGACATCGTATTCTATACTTGAAAGCCCAAACGCTTTTTCATCAATTATTTTATCATTTTGAGCAACTAATATTGCGCCCGAAAACTCAGATTCTTTTAAGCTTTTGAGATAATTTTTAATTTGAGAATTCTTGGATTGTGAATAGATTGAGATTGTTGCAAAGATGAAAACTAGTAAAATAACAGTATGTTTCATTTATTTTATATTTATTGAATACGGCTTTTTGCGTTTAAATACCTGCCAAAGGTTGGGTACATTAAACTTAGTATTTAAATAAGCGCTATTTTTCCATACGTTGATAGCTGCTGTTAGTTCTAGTTTTAATGAAGGCTTATAACTCGTGTCACGGTCCAGTTTTCATCTGTTTTTTTCCAAATCATAATAAATCTACTTCCTTTAGATTTATTTTCTGGTGTTTTTTTGTCATTAAATGAATGATACCCTATTTCAACCGCTCCGTAATCTTTTATAGGGTACACCTCTATGCTACCTTCAATTAGTGTCCTGGTCACCTTATCGCAAATATTATTTTTAAGTGCTGTTAAAACGTTTTCTTTTGAAGTGGATAGGCCTCCTTCATCGTGAAAAAACTCCAAATCTTCCGAATAAAGAGCGGTTTGCATATCCATATCACAGGAATTGTAAGCATCAAACAATTTTTTATCCAATGCTACAATCGTTTCATACAATTCTTGATTGGCAGGCAGGTAGGTTCTTCCTAAGATATCTTTATAGGTTTCTTGTGAATAGACTAATGAGCCTTGTAATAGAATAATTGAGATAACAATAATCCTTACGTTTTGAAAAATCATATCATTTTGAATTTAAGTTGATGGTTTCTTATTCTCACAGCTATTGGTTAGTACATGCAAAGGTCCGCTGAAAATAAGCCATAATTTTCTGATAAAACACAAGGCGCCACGAATTTCTAGGGTGATGACTTTCCAAAAATACTCGAAACTTTTCGTTATCTGTTGCTCTCGCTATTTTTTATCTACGTTGCTAACATCTGGTTCTTACATACTTTTTTTAAAGCTTAAATAATACGCTCTGGTTTTCTTGTCAAATTTTTCGATGGCGTGTCGAAGCATGACTCTTGGCATTTGGGTGGCGTGTTTGTTAAGGAAAATCTTTAGTTTTTCATCATCTTTTTTGCCAGCTTCTCTAATCCAACTTCCAACCGCTTTTTGAACATATTCGTCTTTGTCATTTACAAGAATTTCTGCGATTTTAAAGGTTTCGTCTGTTTCGTTTTTTCTTATAAAATAATAAGTGCTTACAATGGCAGTTCTTCGTTTCATTGGATTTTTGGATTTTGCCAATTCATACAATGGTTTTTTAGCCTTGTCGTACAAATAACCTCCAACTACGTAAGGTGCTGCTCTATCTACAAACCCCAATTATCAATCCATTTATGATTTTCAATATAGGCGTTGTAGATTGCTTGTCTTTCTAGGGCAGATGTTTTTTTATGTCGTGCTTTCCAATCTAAAATAGAAACTGCTCCAAGGCGGTGGTCATCATTTTTATCTTTTAGCAATTTTATAACTTCAGCTACCGGAATTATTTGATACGCTTTTGCTAAAGAAAAAATCTCCTTTTTAGGAGTTCCTTTTGAATAATCCTGACCGATTATTTTTAGTGTTTCTTTATATTCTTTAGCGGTCATTTATTTTGCTTTTAGCTTAAAACCTCAGTTTGCAAAATCTTTAGTCTAGTTATCTGGAAATACCAAATAAGCCATGTTGTTCTTTCAGCTTTGACTGAAACGTTATTTGAGACAAGTTGCGATCTTTATCACCTAATTTAGCAAATACAAATCAAATAGAATCCCGAGGCGTCGGAACGCTAGTCCAGAAGCTTCAAGATGAGTGAGTCGGCCAGTATTTGTATTGAATTATTTACGGTTTCGGCAAACTTGTTCTGCTCTATCAACTCTGCCATTAACCAACAGAAATATACCTTTCAATTAACGAAAAGGATGCAATTAAATCTTTCATTATAATGCTTGCTAACGGTTGATGTAATACGTGAGTTAACCTATTCTCACAGAGTGTTGGCGCACCTGATTTATTGTTTTCTCTCCAGTTTAGTGCGGTCCCAATTGGAAGTTTTGACTACAGCTTCATAAGTACTCTGCAAAAATGATAATAGCACTTTTTCAGGATTTTTGGACTTTTGAACGTCTTTATATTTCAAAAAATACTCCCCCATTTCATCACTCCAAAACGCTTCTTTAGGTTGCACTTCTTGATTTCCAAACTCAGCATCACTAGGATATGCATAGGCATAGAAAGCGGGGAAAGGAAAATCCTTAGAACCTAGCCAAAAACCAACACTGCTCAATTCTTTAGAATACGCTTCCTGCATTACATCTATTGGCATATTAGGCACTCCGCCTAAATGTAAAGGAGCATCATTTCCTGAAAACCTCGTAACGGCTAAATCGAATGCTCCCCAGAATAAATGAACAGGACTGGCTTTCCCAATAAAGTCACTTCTAAATTTGTTGAATACTTCATTTACATTAAGCATAGCTTTCCAAATAGCTTGGACATCATTTTTATTGTAGGATTTGTTAGTGGTGTCTTCATCAAAAGGAATAGCGGGTTCTATTTCATTTGGTTGCGCATGAATTTTTAAATCGATACCTAGCTCACCCAACTTCTCAAAAAGCTCCTTATAAAAGTCAGCCACTGTTCTCGGGTATAAATCCATTGCAACGCTTCCAGCGTTAGAACACTCCACAAAAAGTTTATGTTGCTTAAAGTCAAAATCTATTTGAAAGACTCTCCCCTCATAAGGAATCGGGTTAGTGGTGAATCCCTTTGAGTTGATATACAACGTAACGTGCCACGAATGATTTTGCCATGGCATTGTTTTAAGTCTAATTTTTCCAACAATTTGAATCCAAAGATGAAGGGTTTGGATGGTGTCTTGCATCTCTGTAAAATCTAAATCTGGCCAATTTTGTTTATTTCTATTTTTCATTCTTGAATAATTTAAGCCAACGTTTTTGTATAAGATTAGTTACGTAGTTGAGTTTTTAAATTAATAAATAAAAATTGAAAATAAAAATTCCGCTAGTGTAGGGTCTTCTGGATGGGGACTTTCCAAAAATGCTTAGAAAGTCTTGTTGTTAGCTACTCGGGCTAATTTCTTGTACTTTGTTGGACCTAGTCTTTTCTTACCTTCTTACATTTGCGTATCGTAAAACACAGGAAACTGTTTTGGTATTTCTTCTAATGATTCTCCTAAATTCTGTCTCAAATCAATTTCAATTCCCCTAGCCATTGTCGAGATGGGAACATCATTTGCAGAACCTTCAAATGGATTTTCTCCGGTTCTTCCTATTTTCTCCATAGTATGGAAAATCCAACTGACAATCACATAAAAAGGAATTGAAAGCCAAATAAACAAAGGGCCAATAATAGAATGAGATTCAGTAATTTCAATTCCTATTTCTGCAAACTGTGGAACAATTGCTAATGGTAATAATAATACAAAAATCCACATGAAATAATGATTTAAAGAAGCAAATTGTCGTGGGTAAGGGAAGTTTTTAATTCTTTCAGACTGCCCTTGTAGAGTGAATAATTCTTGTAAAATACCTTCTAATTCTAAAAATGAAAATTCCCAAATTACTTTTTTTTCTTTAAGCGTTTTTAGATGGTGAGATTGCAAATAAAGCACTGCGGTTTGCTTATTGTTTTTACTCATCACATAGTCTAAGTCTTCCTTAGAAAGATAAGGTTTCATATCATCTTCAACTTTTGATCGCCATTCTGGCGGACTAACCACTTTGCTCCATTCCTTATTTGTCTTTTCATGCATAATTGTTTCCCATGGTTTAGAAACTCTCATAGCGTGGCGAAGCGCAGTCATCCAAGCAATATGTCTATATGTGAGGGTTTTAATTTCCTTTTGCAAGGCTTCTTTAGAATGTTTTTCGGTTGCATATTCGTTGTTTACCATATCTTGAACAAACATTCCAAAGGTTCTTGAAGTGTTTGTAATACCACCCCAAATTTTTCTTGCCTCCCAAATTCTACCGTAAGAAGAATTGTTTTGAAAACCGATTACAAACGCAACAGCAGTTCCTATTAACGCTAAAGGTGTCCAAGGAATTTTTAGCCATTCTAAATCAAGAAAATAGTAAAGTGCGGTAAATACTGTAATAATTGTTACAAACAAAAAGGTCTCGTGTCGAGTCCATTTTGCCATATCTTTAATTTTATAAACCTTTTTCGTGTACATGAAAATTACCTTTTAAAAATGATTATCATTTATTGTTTGCTTACTCACGAGAATTAAAAGCGATTAAAGTTAGAATAATTCAATCAATTCTTCTCTTTCCAGGTGAAATTTACAATTGATATAATAGCTTAGCTACAGGCATTTATTTGTTCTGTAAATCAACCACATAACCACAAACCACGTTGAGAATTTTTAAGGAATTATCAAAGTGTTTAAGCGCAATCAATAATAAATCGCCAATTTTAAAAGCAGTTTTTTTCAGTATTGATTATTCTGTTTTTCTTAAGATTTTGACGATTCTATTATGCATAATTTCCGATAGGCTCCAGTTATATCCCTCAAAATCTACGGTGTTAGTAAATTGTATCACTACGGCATCTATATCCTCATGATATTTAGCAATTGTTTGATAGCCTGGAATCAAACCTGTATGTTCAAACACGTAAATTGAACTATAGATTTCTTGTTCTTTTTTATCATTAAAGGCGGTACCGTCATTTAGGGCTCGAATAAATTTACCCAAATCCTCTGCTGTTGCGAGCATAACTCCATTGTCGTCAGTTTTTAGGTCATTTTTATAACCTACATAATAACCGCTCATTACGTCATCAATATTAACATCTTGAATTGAGCCATAAGTGTTATTGAGGTTTAAGGGATTTAAAACATGCTCTTTTATGTAATAAAACTTTTTTTCGCCAGTGGTTTTTTCTATCAGTTCAGAGAGTAATAAGTAATTCGTGTTACTATATTCAAAATCCTGATTAGGTTCAAAGTTTGCCGGTAGATCTAGCACTAAATCAAGTCTTTCTTTATCACTCTGTTTTGGCAGCACCCAATAATTTTTCGTGTCGGTATAATTTGGAATTCCACTACGGTGCTGAACCATCATTCTCAAGGTGATTTTTTTCGAGTTTTCTATCCGTCCAATAAGTTCTGGGAAGTAATCGGCAAGCGTTTTATCTAATGATAAGTGTTCACTAGCTACTAATTTGGCAATGGCAAGCGCAGTATATAATTTGCTAACACTAGCTATTTTAAATAAAGCATTGGGGTCGGTTGGAATTTTGTTTTCCGTGTTTTTGTAGCCCGAAGTATAAAATTCTGATTGATTATCTCTTTTGTTTACGCAAACAATTATACCATCAAACCCGTAATCTGCCGCTTTATCAACTTGTTCCTGAACTGTGTTTGGAAGTGGCTTTATCCATTCGGTTACTATAGGCCACGGAACAAAATATAATGAGATTATTGTTCCCAAAAACAACAAAATTCTAATTATGAGTTTTGATTTTTTTATAGCCATTTTTTTTCCGCACGCTGTTATTTTCAAATTGCACACACCGTGATTTTATAAAATTGTTTGCGTGTTTTAAGTGCTAAAGTTAGCAAAACTGGCAGCCATCAGATAAAAATTTAAGATAAAATCCCGCTAGGATTAGCGCAAATAGACTAGCGTGAACAATTCATTGTACGCGTCTCTGTTAGCTAACGTATTTTGTTAAATTCGCCATTTTTGTTTTCAAATCTATAGTCAATTTCTATAAAACTTATTTTTCCTTCTTTTAGCTTTGTTATCAGCTTTGGTGCAGATACAATTCCTTGTATTATTATAAAACCGTTAAAGTCAATTATTCTATATTCGGATTCCCATTCTGAATCTCTTTCTAGTGGCTTAACTTTAACAAGTCCATTTTCTTGATACGTAAATCTATACGCTTTGATATTTTCAACTGATTCAATTAATGGTTCTTTTTGCAATTCATATTTAAACTTTTCCAAATCGATTTTGTTCGCTTTTACTTCTAATTTAACGTAAGGCAATGTATATCCATTGAATTGTATTGTTAAAGAATCACTAGAGTGTAAAGTCAGATTTTCTTTGTCATTAAGTTTATAGGTATTATTATCTGAAGCATCCAGATTTAAAGTGTCTCGGTAGACGAAGACTTTAGTTTCTCCGGTTTCCATATTTACTTTGTCTTGTGTTTTTAATCTGTAGAACTGGTTTGATTTTGAACTAAACAGAAAACTTTGAACTTTTGCTCGTTCTATAAAACTCCCTACAGAATCATAAACTCCCTTTGTTCTCCACAATTTTTCTACTTCGATATTTTGTCCAAAACTTAGGGTTGAAACAAGTAGGATTATTAATGTGAGTATTTTTTTCATAGGTTAGCTTACGGTGTTATGTAGGGTTGGTTGCGTGTTTTAAGCAACTAATTTAGCAAATACAAACCAAATAGAAAATGTGCTCGTCCCAAAGCTTCGGGATTTGTAAATAGTCTTGTACTAGCAATTGATTATTGTACGCTGTTTCCAAAACTACTTAATCGCGCCAATTTTGCAGGCGGTCGAGATAAAGATAACTTTCTACAAATTTTCTATGTTCAAGACTGGTCATTTTTTCGACTAAGCTCAAAGCAGAAATATAACTTGCTAAATTTCCATTTGAGGAACTGAATTTTCCGTCCTCAACAAAAGTCACCAAACTGTCGTCTTGGACTTTTAAATTAGGATAATCCTTTTGTAATTGTTCGCCGCCTCCAATCCACGTTACAATTTTGTGTCCGTCTGCGATTCCCGATTTCCCTATTAATTGCGCTCCGGCACAGTTGCTCACAGTATATTTAGTTTCTTTGTTTTTCTCTATTATAAAATCCACGATCTTTTCGTTATGGACTTGAGCATACGTATCATAAGCACTTGGCACGAAAAGCGCTGTTAATTTCGGGCAATTCTCAAAAGTATAATCAGGAACAAACTGCATGCCTTCTTCCGTTGTTATTGGATTTTCAGTTTCGGCTATTGAAATGACGTTGAAAAGTTGTTTTCCATCTTCCGTAGGTTTTGCGAAAACATCTGATGATGCAATAACTTCGCTTTGTAAAACTCCGTTATACATTAAAAGTCCGATTGTTGGTAATTCTGGATTGAATGGCTTTAGATGCTTTGTCAGCGTATCAGCTTTCTGTTCAGTCTTGGTAAACTCTGGATTTTCAGATTTGGATTTTGATTTGTCTGTATTGCAACTCGTTAAAATAGTTACAAAAATCATTATGATTATTTCTAATTTTTTCAATGTTTTCGATTTTGCTTTTATAGTATGTAACTTACTTGTAAAAGATTAGATATACTGTTTAAACACAATTTAGCAAATAAAAACCGAATAGAATCCCGAGGCTTCGGGATGCTTTCAAAGCTTAGGGATTTGTAATTAGGCTAGAGCTAGAAATTTTATAGGGTGTTTTAAACCGTTTTTATTCGCTTATTTTTTTGTAATCTACGCTTGCTTTTGTTGTTCCTTTTGGATTTGGATCTAAGTATAATTCATAATCTTTTAAAAGCTTTACTTCTTTTAATTCACCTTGCAGAATTGAAATTACTTCGATAATTTCTCCCTGTTGTTGAACTCTGATAGAGAATTTTCTTTTACCAATATTTTTAACTATAGCATAGCAATCTTGGCCAAAATAAGGATTAATTGTGGCGTCTTGGCCAGCTCCTTTTCCAGTCATTATCATACTTTGAGAAGTATCAAGTAGGAATTCTGTTTGGGCAGTCATTTCAAAATACGCTAGGAATACTAAGCTGACTAGTAAAATTTGCTTTTTCATTGTTTAGATTGTTTTTTTGGTGTTTTATAAAATGTATTCTAAAGTTTTCGTTTTATGACTAGTTGCGTGGTTTAGGAACTAATTTAATAAAGAAAAACTTCCAGATAAAATTCGGAAGGTTTTTTACAGTTAAGCGTTAGCCAAAGCAATTAATCATATACGTTGTTAGCAAAGGTTTTTATATGATTATTCCAATTCCTAAATTCACAGTTGTCGGTTCTTTTTCATTCTTGAATTCAATAAATTGGCTTAAATCAGAATCAGAGTCATTGTTCTTTATCGAATTGAAATATTGATTTATTCTTAAAAGAATGAACCCTTTCTTATTTGATGAAAAGGAAAAAAATTTCTTTAACTGAATGTAAGCGCCAAAACTTACTGAATTATAGTTCTCCTTAAGATCATTATCGTAACTGATAGATGTATTACTAAAGATTGGGTCGTTTAGGTCAATTATATCTATCTGTGATAATGCCGCTGTTGTGTCTCCATTTTGTTTTGCAGCTACTAAAAAACTTGTAAATCCTCCAATTCCAAATTGATAAGATTTATCTTGACTGAAATGAAAATTATAGTTTATTGGTAATTGAATTTGACTAATATTTCGATTTCCTCTATTTGTAACTGCACCTATTTTATCTTCGATAGAAAACCTATCTAGATAAAATCCAACTCCAAAATCTATTGATGATTTTTCATTGATAGAATAATTCCAACTTGCTAAGACAAATGCTCCAATATTAATCGAGGATTTAATTTCAGGACTTCCATCAACATTTGTATCTGTTAGCTCACTGGTTTTTGGCACCGATAATGTTGGACCGAGAGATAATTGAAATTCAACTTTTTTGTCTTGTGAATAAATTTTGGTTAAAAAACCAATCATCAAAATTAGTAGGATTCTTGTTTTCATTATTTGATTTGGGTTTTGTGGTAAATGTATGCTACCTTGATGTGTCTGTTTAGTTAAATGTTTCAGCAACTAATTTAGTTAACAAAAACTTACCATAGCAATTAATTACAGACAGTGTTGCCAGTAATTTTTATATATCCATTTGAACCATTTCTGCTCTTGCTCCAAATCGGATTGGCAAAATGCTTGTCCCTATTCCCTTTGATACATACATTTTTGGTTCAGATTCTCTATACCAACCTTTTAAATATTTACCACTCCCTTGGGGTTTAAAAGGAGCAATTCCTAGAAATGCAATTTGCCCTCCGTGAGTATGACCGGAAAGCACTAAATCAATATTTAAATCTCCTTTTTGTTTTGTGATTATATCTCTGTGTTCAGGGCAATGTGATAAAACTATATTGGTTTCAGTCTCTTTTAAATTTTCAATTGCTTTTACAAAATCAGCGTTTCCACCAACAAAATCGTCAATTCCGATTATCGATAGTTCGCGATTTCTAATTGAATATGTTCTATTCTCGTTTATTAATAATTCACAATTATTTTTAGAATAAATACTTTTAAGTTCTGTCAGATCAACATTGCCCCAATATTCCCAATTTCCAGTTATCGCATATTTTTTAATCGAATTATCAATTAATTGAAGAAATTTATTCAGAGATTTTACTTTTTCTGTTTTGTCAACAGAATCGCCAGTTATAAAAATAAGATCGGGTTTTATTGCGTTTATTTTTTTCGCAATAGATCTGTGAAAATATCTTAATTGGTCAAAATGTAAATCCGAAATTTGAATGATTTTTATTTTGTCTTTTTCTGATTTTGAGATGTCAAAGTAATTCCAGTCAATTACATACTTCTCAAACCATAGTGAGTCCAAAAGAACTAATCCAATTGAGGCTAAAATTCCTCTTTTAATAAATTTTCTTCTGGTTAAGTTGGTCATTCCTTAAATTACTGCAACATGACTATACACGGTTTCCTTACGTGGTTTAAGCAACTAATTTAGCAAATACAAACCGAATAGAATCCCGAGGCTTCGGGATTTGTAAGTAGGCTAGAACTTGCCACTAATTTTATGCGTTATTTTAGTTCCTTCCAACGTGTTTTGCAATTCCATATTAATCTTATCGTCCACAATATCGGTCAATTTTCCGCTTTCGAAATCATATTTCTTTATTAAAGTTGGTTCATTGTATTCTTCGAATTGCCCATCATTATTTTTGTCTACGCAATGAATTGTCAAGTTCTTTTCGTTATTGAGGAACTTAAAATTGAAAACATCCATTCCTTCAAGCCCAACTTTTTTCAACTCTCCTTTAGTTAAAGAATATATATAAAGTGATTTAAAATCTTTGAGATTAATTACCCCATCTTTATATGTGTCTTTCTCTGATACGCTCATTAAGAGTAAAATATCATCTTCAAAATATTCGATTTCGTTTATTAAAAGTTCTTCGGCTTGTCCAATTTCTGGTTGCCTTTGTAATTTTAAAGTTTCGTTATAAATGCCGTTAACGAGTTTTTTTGCTATTCGAATTCCGGCTTTTTCTCGATGATATTGATAAATGTTTTCTAGTTCTTTTTGAGAAAAATCAGTCCGAAATAATTTTAATTCCATTTATCAATCTTGGCTTTTAATTCGCTAGATTCTATTATTCGACCATTTATTGAATCTTCCATAGATTTGTCAATTCGAGAATTAAATTTCTCAATTGTCATTGGTTTAAAATCATCATTATCGAAATTCTTGTTTTCTTTTCTTAGGATTTTTTCAAGTCGTGAAATAACATCTTCACTTTGAATCTTTAAAATCTCTCAATAAGTTCCAGTTTTCTTGTTTGTAAATCCATTTTATTGGTTTTTATCAAAGATACAAAATTATCAAATTCAACTTCTAATTTTCTTGTTTCCACGATTTTCACAGCTTGTTGCCAACGTGATTGTGTATGATTAGTGGCGTGCTTAAGCACCTAATTTAGCAAATACAAACCGAATAGATTCCCGAGGCTTCGGGATTCGTAAGTAATTATTAACTAGCAATTAATTATAAACGGTATTACCCAACGTTTTTATTTCGGTTATACAATTCAGTTTCTTTTCGCTCAAACGCAGGATTAGTAATATCAATTTCCCATGTTTTGCTTATGTTCGGAAACTTTTCTTTTATCTTTTCTACAAATTGAAACCAACCTTTTGTGCTTTCCGATATTTCGAATTGTTTTCCGTTTTCAGCCTGTACAAAAAGACGAATCTCGTCGGTCGATAACAAGTCGATTTTGTAGGCAGTCACCTTATCAATTTCTTGCCATTTAATTTCGGTTTGTTTATGATTTATAGGCAATTCAAATCCGCTAGCATTGTATGTGAAAATTCCGTTAGAATTATACAATTCCATAAATTCCTCATTGCTTAATTTTTTATATGCATCTTTTTGTTTTGGAAGAAATTTGCTATTTGGATTAAAATATTTAAGCAAAAGTAAAATTGTTCCAATTCCGAAAAACACGAGTATAATCCAAGTGATAGGTTTTGTTTCATCCATTATCACAATTCCAGTTATCGAGAAAATAGCGCAAATTATTCCACAAATTAAATCAGTCAATTTTCTATTCAAAATTGTATGTTTTTAGTCGGTTTTTAAATGTTGGGTCTTTTACGTATAAGGAAAGTTGCGGGTTTGTGTGCGAAGACTTTCCGAAGAAAAATCAGAAGCTAGCAAATGAGCAATTAACTTTTGTTGAGCTAAAACTAGCAATTTTTATTATACGGTGTTAGGCACAGTTTTTTTGTATGCATATTCTAATAAGAAACAAAACAAAATAATACCCAATGCGGTTAAAACTCCGACTTTGTTTTCAGAAAATTGTTGGATTATTAAAGTCATAAATGCTAATGCACAAAGTATGGTTGCTAATAAATGAATCCACTTTTTTGATTCTAATTCTTGATGTCTTTTAAAACCGATATAATTGACTATAGCAAAAATCAAAAGAAACCCAGCACTACCAGCAGTGGATATGCTCTGTAAATTAAATGAGTTAACCAAGGTAATAGATAAAATTGCAGTTATAATTAAGCCTATTGGTTTACCCCAAAATTTATGAGTAAAATAGTGAGGTAATTCTTTATCCTCAGCAATATCGTAGTTAACTCTTCCACTTCCTAATACGGTTGCGTTAATTGCCGAAAATGTAGAAATCAATGCAGTAATGGTTATAATTGTAAATCCGATTTGCCCTAATGTAGGTTCAGCTGCTTTCGCTAAAACATAGTCTTGGGCATTTGCAATCTCTTTAAAAGGTAACGCACCTACTGTTACTATAGCGATTAAGATATACAAAATCACAACAAAACCAACTGCGCCAAAATATGCTTTTTCTGTATTTTTCTCTTTGTTTTCTAAATCGGAAATAGAGTTGGCTATCAACTCAAAGCCTTCATAAGCAACAAAAATAACCATACCTCCTGAAAGTATTAACATAGGGTTTTCCCAATTACTTGGTGATAATTGTTCAAGATTTTCTGGGTGGATTGAAAAACCATAAAACCCTATTCCAATAAAAGCTATTAAGATGATAAGTTTCAGGACAACAGCTATGGACTCTATTTCGCCAACAAGTTTTACACTCAAGTAGTTGATGAATAGAGCAATTACTATGATTGTGCTTTGAAAAATCCGAGTATCGATTTCTTTATCTCCGGTTATAGAAATCATTTCTGCTCCATAAGACCCAAAAGCCGAAGCATAGAGGGCTAACATTACAATATAACTTACCCAAAGAAGGTTATTAATTCCACCCGCAAAAACTCCATTTCCGTATTGTTGATGCACAAATCGTACAGTTCCACCATTTTCGGGATATTTTTTTGAAAGTTTAGCGTAAGAATATGCGGTTAACAATGCAATTATGCCCGCAAATAAAAAGGCAACAGGTGTTCCGCCCTTAGCCAATGAAACTGCTAATCCTAAAACCGCAAATATTCCACCACCAACCATTCCACCAATTCCGATAGAAATAGCATCTTTTAGACTTATTTTTTCATTCATACTATTTTATTTTTTCAAATTCTGCCAACGTGATTGTATAAGATTATTTGCCTGTTTAAGCAACTAATTTAGCAGATAAGTCACACATAGCAAGTTCGCGATGACTTTCGTAATTAGGCGAGAAGCAAGCAATTAATTCTATACCTTGTTGTGCTTTCGTGCTGATTATTTTATTATATATGATAAATCTTTATCTGTTGTAGTTCTCTCTTTCTCTTGGATCTACCCAGACACCAATTGTGTATCTACTAGCATCGTGTGCTAAATCCAAAGAAGCAAGCTGTAGTTCTTTTTTCGAAATATTACTGTCTGGATTTTCATAATCGTCTAAAAGGTTTTTAAAAGCAATCATTTTTGCTTCTACAGTAGCTTCTTCTACAATTGCTAACCTTCCCCAAAAAAGTCGCATAAAGTTTTTTCTTGCATTCTGATAATCAATAGTGTTCTTATCTTCGGTTGCTAAGGTTGCAGTCGCTTCAACAGCTTCAGTATAAAAATCTAATTGAAGTTGATAAAAATGCATTCTTATTTCCTTTGCAGTTTGAGCATTCCGTTCTTTTTCTTTTTCAATTTTTTCATCATTATACCTTTTAAATTCTTGGTATGTGAACCATATTCCGATAATGATTGCCAAAGCTTGAATTATTTTAATCGATTTCTCAAGCATACTTATTTCAGAATTTGCCATGATATACAGAGTTTAGGTTAAAAATCTTAATTAATCATTAGACCATTTCACTTAAGCATGAAGCACAATGTGATTGTATGAGATTAGTGGCGTGCTTTAAGCACCTCGTTTAGCAAATAAACACCAGACAAGATATTCCGCTAGTCTCGAAGCTTCGGGATTCGTAAGTAGGCTAGAACTAGCAATAAATTATATACGGTTTTGACGACAGTATTTGTGCGTTTAACTTTCCATAACTATTTCAATTATTTTTCCTTTATCGTCAAACCTTACCACAATCAGGTATTGTGTTAAATCATCGTTTATCGTATAATCAAAAACACCATAACTTTCAGATTCTTCAGGATAAAGACAAATTCTTTTCAGATGAATCTTATTTAGCATTTGGTCTTTTTGCTTTTGTATATCTTCAGATTTGTCAATTCCCAAAACTCTTAAATCCTCATCACTAAATTCTTCTAAATGATGTTCGATATATTCTTTGACTGTTTTTCCTTCGTTAAAATTTGTTACGATTTCTCTATTTGCATTTTGCTCCAATAATTCTATTTGCGATATAAAATCTATTGCGGGCTGAATAAATTTTTTCGGTACTCTTTCTTCAATAAAATTCAAGTCAAATGATATTTCTGAACCGTTTATTGTTGTCGGAACATCATAAGATTCATCAGTTTTATTGAAATCAATTTTCCCAAAATATTCTAATTCAACAATGTTAGGCTTATTTTTTTCATTTTTAAAATATTTGACGAAAAAGACAATAGGTATTATAAGTAAGACAGCTATTAAGGTGTAAATCATTCTTTTTTTCATATTGTGAACAACTTAATTGTGCATGGTTAGTTGCGTGGTTCAGCAACTAATTTATTAAACAAATACTTGCCAGATAAAATTCCGAAGGATTTTAAGGATAAGCACCTGCCAAAGCAATTAATTATAAACGGTATTATCCAACGTATTATATATCAGTACAAAAGTCATTATAATATTCAACAATTTCTTGTAGATGGATTTCTCTAAATTCATTCTTTTTTATCTTTTTGACTAAAGTAGGACAGTCTATTAAAAAATCCATTGTTCGTTTTTTCCATTTATTGAATAGTCCACAATTTAGACAAGAAGGATAATCTTCGTTTTGTCGAATCAAGTAGTTAGTAACTGTAGTGACTTTGTGGTTATTTGGAAAATTATTTTCAGGAAAACTTGAATCTAATATCCAATAAGAGCTAGATTGTCTATATAATGAAACTTCTCCTTTAGTAACAAGTTCAAACAAAACTGGTTCACCAAATTCATTAAGGTTTATATATTCATAAGTTTTAACACCAAAGAAAGTGTCAAATTCAACCTTTTCAATCATTAATGATGTCCAAAATTCCGCTTTACTATCCAATGACACTCTAAATTTTATTTTATTATTCTTTATAAAGGCATAACCTTGTATTGAATCTCCATCTTTAAAAAACATTGTAGCTTCTGCTGATTGTGAAAAACAAGTAAAATTCCCAATAGCAAATAGAAAAATAAATAAGTAAATGTGTTTTTTCATATGTTTGGCAACGTAATTGTCTATGCTTTCGTTGCGTGTTTCAGCAACTAATTTAGTAAACAAATACTTGCCAGAGAAGATTCCGAAGGAATTTTCCGGATAGCAATAGCCACAGCAATTAATTATACCAGGTGTTGTAAGCAGTTTTTAATTAATTTTTTCAAATTTTTGAGAATACCCTTCATTTGAAAGAAAATTTAAAATCAGATATTGGTTTTCTAATTCAAAATAAATTGTCGCAATATTTGTATTCTGACAATTTGTAGTGATAGTTTTATCACTTAAACTATAACTACCAGAACTTATCATTTCATCCGAGTATGGGTCGCATAAAGAACTGTTGGTTGTTATAATTCCATCAGTTTTAAATTCAATAGTTTTAGTAGTTTCGACCGGTTGAAACGTTCCGCTACCATTGCCTGGGTCAGCCAAAACCTCAATTAATTTCCAGTTTCCTATTAATTCAGTTTCGGAATTGTTTTGCATCATTACTACAAGAGAATAAAAGTCCAGTAACCATTAAAAATAGAATTTGCTTTTTCATGTTTTATAGATTTATCATTAAATATTATAGATGTCTAATTGTATAAAGGGTTGCGTCAAATTGCTTACAACGGTCTCTTATAATCTTCAGTTACGGGGTTATATGCGTTAACTTTTGATTTGGCACTGACTTTAGCAATTCCGAGTGGATTGGGACGCAGTCGAATCCCCCGTATTTGCGGTTATACCGTGTTATATGTTTTTTTAAAATTTATACTGAAATATTATACTCCCTGAATATGTGTTAACTAAGGAATTTAAATTCATATTTGGATTTACTCCTATTCCAAAGTGCTTACCCGTGTAAAAAATTAATTTTACTCTTAGTGGAAAGCCAATGGTTGACTCTTTTACAGTATTAAAATTAGTTGAACCATTTTTGATACTGTAATTAAAGTACCCTAAGCCTAAATGTCCTTCTAATCCAATCCAACTATTCAATTTAATTTCTCTTCCATAAGTCACATTTATTTCGTTGTAATTTTCTTCTGCATCAAATAAGTTCAGTTCAGAGCCAGCATTTAAGTATAATGAAATAAGATTTTTATTCAGCTTAGTCGATAGATCCAATCCTATACTCAATCCGCCACTTGAACTGTCAGATGATGAGCCAATAATCCCAATTCCTAAACTCGTGGAATTTAATTTTAGTTTAGTTTCTTGTGCTCTAATAAGATTTGAACTCAAGCAGAGAAAAACTGCTATTATGATATTTAAAATCTGTTTATTCATAATATTTTTTTAATTGCATATAACAACTATATAAGATCCCCAAGGTAAGCTTTCACCCCCAAATTGGACCGCTAAAACTAATGCTGCGTTTATTCTACTTATGTACTTTCTAACAAAATAACAAAAGCCAAAGGCAGAATACTACTCTACCAAAAGCACGATGTGCTATGCCTCAAAAAAAACACCCTGCCAAATAATATGACAAGGTGTTTTTGATTTTGCTCTATAGTTGCATTTAAATTAACTTCCGCACATTAGGCAATCATCACCCTCACCTTCTTTAGCCTGTTCGATTAAGGCTTTCATCTCAGCGGCACTCATTGGCACTACCTCTGCCTCCTCGCCTTTAACCGAAGTCTTTTTTGCAAATGTTTCAGCGGTCTTGGCGGCCTGCTCTTGCTGCTTTGCTGCCACTTCTGTACCTTCAATTTGTGAAACCTCTACGATTTCAGCAACTGGCTCTGCTTTCTTTTTATTGGATAATGTAAACTTGATCGCATCAACTGCACTCTTGGTTCTCAAATAATACATCCCGGTTTTTAAGCCGCTTTTCCATGCGTAGAAATGCATTGAGGTCAGTTTTGACATCGTGGCGCCTTCCATAAATAAATTGAGCGATTGTGACTGATCTATAAAATAGCCTCTGTGGCGTGACATGTCTATAATATCTTTCATGCTCAGCTCCCAAACGGTCTTGTAGAGTTCTTTTATTTCCGCAGGGATTTCCTCGATACCTTGTACCGATCCATTGGCTCTCATGATATCCTGTTTCAAGTTATCGTTCCAAAGGCCTAACTCCACCAAATCTTCCAATAGGTGTTTGTTGACTACAATGAATTCTCCCGAAAGTACGCGACGGGTATAGATGTTAGAGGTGTAAGGCTCAAAACATTCGTTGTTACCCAGAATCTGTGAGGTTGATGCGGTTGGCATCGGTGCCACTAATAAGGAGTTACGCACGCCGTGTTTTTTTACGTCTTTACGTAATTTTGCCCAGTCCCATCTGCCGCTCAACTCTTCATCCTTAATGCCCCAAAGGTTATATTGAAACTCACCTTGGCTTATCGGTGACCCTTCGTAGCTTTCGTAAGCACCATCTGCCTTGGCTTCTTCCATACTGGCAGTTACCGCCGCGAAATATAGTGTTTCGAAAATTTCTTGATTCAGTTTTTTCGCTTCATCGCAGGTAAAAGGTAATCTTAAGGAAATAAACGTATCCGCTAATCCCTGTACACCCAGACCAACTGGTCTGTGTCTAAAATTAGAGTTTTCAGCTTCCTTAACGGGATAGTAATTTCTATCGATTACCCGGTTAAGGTTTTTGGTGACGCGTTTGGTAATCTTATAAAGTTCTTTATGGTCAAAAGCACCATTTTTAATGAACATCGGTAATGCAATTGATGCCAAATTACAAACCGCAACCTCATCTGGAGACGTGTACTCCATGATTTCGGTACAAAGGTTTGAAGAACGGATGGTACCCAAGTTCTTTTGGTTTGATTTACGGTTTGCCGCATCTTTATAGAGCATGTAAGGCGTTCCGGTTTCAATTTGCGATTCCAGTATTTTTTCCCAAAGTTCTCTTGCCTTGATGGTTTTTCGACCTTTGCCTTCAGCTTCGTACTTTAAGTACAGTTTTTCAAATTCTTCACTATGGGATTCTGGCAATCCAGGGCATTCGTTAGGGCACATTAAGGTCCACTCGCCATTTTCCTGAACGCGCTCCATAAACAAATCTGAAATCCACATGGCGTAGAATAAATCCCTAGCGCGCATTTCTTCTTTTCCGTGGTTCTTTTTCAAATCTAGAAAATCAAAAATATCGGCATGCCAAGTCTCGAGGTACATGGCGAAACTACCTTTTCGTTTTCCGCCGCCTTGATCAACGTACCGTGCGGTGTCGTTAAATACTTTCAACATCGGGACAATACCGTTGGAAGTCCCGTTAGTTCCCGCAATATAACTTCCCGTTGCTCTCACGTTATGGATTGCCAAACCTATGCCTCCCGCAGATTGCGAAATTCTGGCAGTTTGTTTCAAGGTGTCATAAATACCATCAATACTATCATCTTTCATGGTGAGAAGAAAACAGGATGACATTTGTGGTTTTGGTGTACCGGCATTAAAAAGTGTGGGTGTAGCGTGTGTAAAATATTTTTTGGACATGAGCTCATAGGTCTCAAGCGCCGAATCCAAATCGTTTAAATGGATACCGATGGAAACCCGCATCAGCATGTGCTGTGGTCGTTCGGCTATTGCACCGTTCAACTTCAACAAATAAGAACGTTCCAAGGTTTTGAAACCGAAATAATCGTAACCAAAATCACGATTGTAGATAATGGTAGAATCTAATTTTTCTTTATTATCCATAATCACCTTATAGACATCATCTGCCAATAAGGGTGCTTTTTTGCCTGTTCTAGGATTCACGTAAACGTACAGATCATGCATAACCTCGCTAAAGGTTTTCTTGGTGTTTTTATGTAGGTTTGAGACAGAGATACGTGCCGCTAATTTTGCGTAATCGGGGTGAGCGGTCGTTAAGGTAGCTGCAATTTCGGCAGCTAGATTATCCAACTCGCTGGTGGTTACACCATCATACAACCCTTCAATGACCCGCATGGCAACCTTTACAGGATCCACCAATTCGTTAAGACCATAGCACAGCTTTCGAACCCGCGCGGTAATCTTGTCAAACATCATGGGCTCTTTTCTTCCGTTTCTTTTTAATACATACATAATTTTACACGTTTTTTTCTTCTGAAGTACACCGTCTCCAAAAATGGATTATTGAATTAATTGACTCTTGAACTAAACATCCATTCCTTTAAAATAGGTTGATTTTAAAGATAGGTAGTCTGTTTTCCTAAATCGGAAAGATTAAACCAGGCTTATTAAATCTGTTTGAATTAGTGCAAGAACCCTCCTTGTTTTGGCTAAAAGGGCTTTGTTTATCTAAAATTCAGCATCAAAACTGAACTTATCTTTTTCTTCCTCTTTATTAAGCACACCTGCTTTTTGATATTCGGAAACACGCTTCTCAAAGAAATTGGTTTTTCCTTGTAGCGATATCATATCCATAAAGTCAAAAGGGTTTGTGGTATTGTATTCTTTTTCGCAATCTAGCTCCATCAACAATCTATCGGTAACAAACTCCAAGTACTGTGACATTAATTTAGCGTTCATACCAATTAAACTCGCAGGGAGAGACTCGGTAATAAACTCACGCTCTATATTTAAGGCGTCCAACAAAATTTCTCTTATGCGTTCTTTGGGCACTTTGCTTATTAAGTGCTTGTTGTGTAGGTGCACCGCAAAGTCAGCGTGTACGCCTTCATCTCTTGAAATCAATTCGTTGGAAAATGTCAAACCTGGCATAAGTCCGCGTTTTTTCAACCAAAAGATAGAACAGAATGCTCCCGAAAAGAAAATACCTTCAACCGCTGCAAAAGCGATAAGACGCTCGGCAAAACTTGGAGAGTCAATCCATTTTAAGGCCCAGTCTGCTTTTTTCTTGATGGCCGGGAAATTCTCGATAGCGTTAAACAGCATATCCTTTTCCTTCTCATCCTTAACGTAAGTATCTATTAATAATGAATAGGTCTCGCTATGGATATTTTCCATCATAATCTGGAAACCGTAGAAAAATTTAGCCTCACTGTACTGCACTTCATTTACAAAGTTTTCGGCAAGATTTTCATTTACAATGCCATCACTAGCTGCAAAAAACGCTAAGATGTGTTTTATGAAATAACGTTCGTCATCGTTGAGCTTGTCTTTCCAATCAGAAAGGTCTTGATGAAGATCAATTTCTTCCGCAGTCCAAAAACTAGCCTCAGACTTCTTGTACCATTCCCAAATATCATGGTGCTGAATTGGGAAAATTACAAATCTATCTTTGTTTTCTTGTAAAATCGGTTCTGTGGCTTGAGACATCTTTATGTTTTTTTAGTGGATTTCTATGTTAAATATTTCGTTAGACTCGGGACTAACAAAGATTGAAAAATAGAACCCATAAATCGAATTTTTTACACAAACCTTTTCAACAAGTTTTTAACAACGCTAAAATCACTAGGTAATTTTCAGAATCTTAAAATTTATTTATAACAAACTGATATATAGGCTTTTAATAATTCAAAAAATGTAGGTGTAATCTTATTAAAACGGGGCCTACAAGCGGTGTTTTCTACAATTTTCAAACTCAAAACAAGACCTATTGAAACAACAAAAGAGCGTCTGTAAAAACGCTCTTTTATTCCCTAATACATAATAAACTAATTACTATCCTGAAGCCTATTTAGCTTGAAACTAACTAAACAAAACTAAAATGGTTTGATTAATTGGTCATATCTTTTTTAAACAAAACAAATAATCCCCACAATTATTATTTCAAAAAAACGTGACTTTTATTTCGGCTTCAAGGCAAATATTATAAAAACGAAGCCCACTAAAACAACTCATTGTATAAGTGGCAATAAAAACTGTATGGTTGGTCAACCAAAAGATTCTTGGTCAATTTTAGCTGGAAATATTCCTCGTTATACAAAAAAAACCGCAGATCATACATCTTGAAATGTTATTTGCTTAATAAACAATATATTTGATAGGGGTGTTAAATTTGCGCTCTTGCCGATCGACTAAAATGAATAGGGTATAAAAGTTTTAAAGCCATGATAAAAGCTGTAATTGTAGATGATGAGCCGAAAGCAATTCAAGGACTTACCTGGGAATTGACCAATTTTAGTGATGCTATTGAAATAGTTAAAACGTTTACCTCCCCAGAAGAAGCTTTAGACTATTTAAAAAGCAATACGCCAGATTGTTTGTTCCTCGACATCCAAATGCCCACAATGGACGGGTTTCAGTTTCTTGAAAAACTCTCAAACCCAGACATTGCCGTTGTGATAACCACCGCTTACGATGAGTACGCCATTAAAGCACTTAAAAATGAAGCGGTTGACTATTTGTTGAAACCTGTTGATTCTGACGACTTAAAGAAAACCATAGCAAGAATCGAAAAATTTAGTTCCAAAATTAACAACTCTTCAATGATTGAAGCGGCATTACACTCGTTCAACGAGCGGTTTGATAAAAAGAAAATCACCATAAACACTGATGGTAAATTACTCTTCCTAGAAATCGAGGAAATTATTTTCGTGGAGTCTGACGGCAATTACAGCACCATTCATACAACCGATAAACAAAAAATCGTCATCACCAAAAAGCTAAAAGAAGTCAATGCCATTTTACCAGAGCATTATTTTTTTAGGATTCATAATTCTTACATCATTAACCTAAACAAGATCAAGCAATTTGTAAAAAGTGAGGGCTATGTTATTATGAATACAAATCATAGAATTCCCGTAGCCCGACAACGTAAATCTGACTTTTTAGAAAAGCTTTGAACAGCAACTCATTACTATATAAAAACGTATCGGTATCGCTAAAATATATTTTGGCTATACTGTTTTGCTTGTTTTTATCTAGACAAGCAGCCTCACAAAATACAGGTGAAAAATCATTTACGGAGCTACTCGATTGGGCACTTGATGAGCAGCCAACAACATTCCAGGAGCTAGAATCTAACTTTAAACCTTACCTAAATGATAGTACTGCAGTGATGCTGTTTCTTGCGAAAGCCCAAAAAGAAGATTATTTGGAAGGATCTATCTATGCAATGAACGCTTTGGGCGTTATCTACAGAAATGTTTCTTTTTATGAAAAATCCATTGAACTTCATGAAAACGCTGAAAAACTATCGAATTTAAGCGAAAATATTGAGTTTAAAATCATAAGCCTTAATAATATTGGCGTGGCTTATAGACGAATGGATCTGGTTAAACCTGCACTAGACTACCATACCAAAGCATTGGAAATTGCAACATCTGCTACAGAAAGTAATGCTGTTATTACCTACAATATTGCGGTATCCCAAAATAGTATCGGTAACATCTACCTCATTTTAGATCAGTACGATTTGGCTATCAAACAATTTAAAAGAAGTCTGGCTATTGAAAAAAGCTCAGCTAACCGTTTAGGTCTTGCCATTAACTACCAAAATATTGGCTATGCCTTTGAGGCTAAGGGAGAGCTAGAAGTTGCTTTAAGAAATTACAAGCTATCGCTAGATTTCAACAACCAGATTGATTCAGATTTAGGGCGGGTTATTTGCTACAACAGTATTGGTAAGGTCTATATCAAACAAGAGGAGTTTGCCGATGCCAAGATGATTATTGAAAAAGCGCTAGAAAAAGCATTGAAAATAGGCGACCAATTTTATATTGCCGACTCCTATATCAACTTGGGCTGGACTTTTGCCCAAATGGGACAGCTTAAAAAAGCTGAGACATATTTAAAAAAAGGTCAAGAAGTAGCAAGGAATTATTCCTTAAAATTGGCCACAGTGGACTCTGGAAACTATTTGGCAGAAATCTACAATAGAATGGGTGAATATCATTTAGCCTTCGTCCATTACAAAGAAGCGACAGAACTAGAGAAAACCATAAACAACGACCGTAACCTTCGCTATGTTAATGATATAATCATTCAGTATGAAAATAAAACTAAAAATCGCAAAATCAATGATTTAACAAATCAAGCGGATATATTAAAATCAAAGTTTGAGCGTAACAAAACTATTTTCTGGTATTCAATACTGGGCTTGTTTATTATAGCTGCCTCATTTATGGCTTTATATAGAAACAGAAGGCTCGAGCAGGAAAAGTTGATTCTAACATTGGAGCAGGATATGTTGCGAAATCAAATGAATCCGCATTTTATTTTCAACTCCCTCAACTCCATTAAACTTTATATCATCAACAATGAAAAGGAAAATGCCGTCTATTATCTCAACAAATTTTCAAAACTAATACGAAAAATCCTCGTAGCATCTTCAGAAAAAGAGAGCTCCTTAACAGATGAGCTAGAGACCATGCAGCTGTACATGAACATTGAAAACATTCGCTTCTCCAATGAAATAGATTTCAATATCATTATAGGAAAAACGGTTAATACCGATACGATTAAGGTACCGTCATTTATGCTTCAACCCTTTTTAGAGAATGCCCTATGGCACGGACTTTCATCAAAAAACGAGGATAAAAAAATTGTTTTGGATGTGCAGAGAACTTCAGAAGATTATGTAAACATCTCAATTATTGACAATGGTATTGGTAGAAAACAGGCCCAAAAAATTAAGGATGACAAGTTTATAAAACGGAAATCGGTCGGTATAGCCATTACAAAAGCTAGACTTGCTAATTTTTCTAAGGGATACACCACCGATTTTAGTATAGATATCGAAGATCTTTACGATGAGTCTGGTCAGGCTTCAGGAACGCGTGTATTGGTTAAGGTTCCTACCATAAGAGGCTCATTGCGCAAGACCGCTTAATTTCCCAGAAGACCGCCCATCATTGAACCGTACTCTGAGGCATTGAGTACAAAATCAGTTTCTTCTAATCCAACACATTCCATCGTCATATTGTTTTTTGATTTCTTTTTGTCTTCATATTCCATGTGCATCATTAAACCGTTTTCGGCGTATTTTTTCATCCAGGACTGGTTCATGTTCTTAGGCATCGTTTTGGGATTGGCGCCCCAAATATTGCTAAGACTTACAGGGACATCGTCGGTAATGTAAATGGTAACCTTAGATTTTTCGTCTTCGCCCACATAACCCTCGCAATCGTATCCCAAAATTGTTTTGGACTCTATTTGTTTGAACTCCATCTGCGCGCCCGCATCATCTTCGTCCACAAAATCACTGACCTTCAATTTGCTTTTTTGGACTATCTTTTTACCCATCATCTCCATAAACATGCCACTTACTTCTAAATCATTGTCCATAACCATAAACATCTTATTGTCTTTATCCTTGGTCATGGCTGAGGCATCGAAGCCAAAATAGTTGGCGTCTTTTTTTAGAAAGTAATCTAATCTAACATCGTCTTTTTTATTGGTCATTTTTAACTTGTAGATGTATTCAAACTCGTAGGAGTCGGGTAAATCAACCTTATTAGCCTTTCCAAATTGGGCAAATGTGGTATTTATTGCAAACAAACAAAGGATAAAAAGGGTAAGATTTTTAATTTTTAGAGTTCTCATTGTTTTGATTTTAAGTTATTTTGGCAAAATTATTACGATTGATTATAATATAACCAATAAATTGTATAGGTCGTATTGAAAATTGTACCATTGGAAAAATACGCTTATCGTACAAATTGTTTTTATACTGAATTACTCTTGGTTAATCTCAATGTAAACGATAACGATGCCTGATTCTAACTTCCTGTTTTAACAAAAACCAGCCTAACTCTATTTTAGGAATTATGTTTTTCTGCCACTTGTTCTAATTCCATATACCAATCCTTTCCAAATTTTCTGATGAGCGCTTCCTTTACAAATTTATAGATTGGCACGCCGAGTTCCTTACCTAAAGTACAGGCATCGTCACAAATTTCCCAACGGTCATAATTAACTGCGGAAAATTCTGAATATTCCTTTACCCGAACCGGATACAGATGGCAGGACACCGGTTTTTTCCAAGAAATCTCGCCTTGGTTGTAAGCCTCCTCTATGCCACAAAGTGCTGTTTTTTTATCATCATAAATCACGTAAGCACAATCGGCTCCATTGACCAAAGGGGTTTCAAGGTCACCAAAAGCGGTGGTAACATGAGTGCCCTGCTTTTCAATGGCAGCTATTCCCGCTTTTCTTAAAAATGGTTTGACTTTTGGGTAGATATCCATTAAAATTTGTGCTTCCTCAACATCAAGTGGAGCACCAGCATCGCCATCTACGCAACACGCTCCTTTGCAGGCGGTTAAATTACACACAAAATCTTTTTCTATAATCTCCTCTGAAACAAGGGTTTTACCTAGTTGAAACATGGTTTTTTTACTGAATTATTATAGCACAAAAGTAGCCAAACTTTACCACTTTTTAACGTTACAAATCTATGCTAAACATCTACTTTTGCCGAAAATTTGAAAATAATGAGTATTCAGTTAAATATAAAAGAAATCTTTACAGCGTTTATGGTGCTTTTCGCCGTAATTGATATTGTTGGTAATATTCCCATAATTATAGATTTACGAAAAAAAGCAGGACATATTGAAAGTGAAAAAGCATCTATCATCGCCGGGGTTATAATGGTAGTATTCTTATTTCTAGGACAAACCATCCTTTCATTAATTGGTGTGGGTGTTAACTCCTTTGCCGTTGCTGGGGCCTTTATCCTGTTTTTTATTGCCTTGGAAATGATTTTAGGAATTACTCTCTATAAAGAAGATGAAAATGCCGCCATGACCACCTCCGTTTTTCCATTGGCATTTCCTTTGATTGCAGGCCCAGGAAGTTTAACCACTCTATTATCATTAAGGGCGGAATATCGTATTGAAAATATCATTATTGCGGTCATCCTAAATGTTATCATTATCTTTGTAGTTCTAAAAACCTCAGCGAGAATTGAGCGCATGATCGGTCAAAACGGCATAAATATCATACGTAAAGTTTTTGGAGTAATCTTACTGGCCATTGCTGTTAAATTATTTGCACACAACATAAAAGCCTTGTTTGAAATTGCTTAAATAGAAAAATCATGAAAATCTTCAATATTATTGTTACCATTATTGCTTTGGCATTTATCGCCTTTAATGTCACAAAATTGGATTTCAACAACCTGTTTTCCGACGATAATGTTATTGCTTATATTACAATATTTGCATCGCTCTGTGCTATTTTATTGTTACAGATTTTAAGAATCTCAAAGAAAATCGCCGAGAAAGCAAGATGATTTTAAAATGAGTCTTATTTATATGATGGGAACCCTGTAATTACAAGGCCATCCATTGAATGCCTCAAAATGCAAATCAAATCCCGTATTGAACGCATGCATAATTTATTGCAAGCCTAAATTCAAAAATCAATAACTTTTATGCCTCTTGGTGCGGCAAAAAAATCCGGATTCTACTTCAATCCCAACACATCCTATTTTAAAACCCACGCATGATAAAATTCATATGATTAGATGAAATGAAATCTTAAATTTGAAGTGATATTAAACTATTCATTTAAATCACCTTAACCCATGAGACTTCGCCATCTTTTTATATTCATTGTTTGTGCAACGGCAATTATTTCCTGCAAGAATAAAGACACCGAAACCGAAGTAACCGACAATCTTTTTAAGTTTCGGGACTATGTAAGTTATACCTCATCAGGTTTGCAGTCAGTGGCTGAGCCCATCACCATTAATCTATCTAACGACGTGGAAGGCTGGGAGTCAGGACAAACTATTTCTGAAGATATCATTACAATAAACCCTAACGTTGAAGGAAAATTAAGCGTCGTCAATGCGCACACATTGCTTTTTATTCCTGATGAAATTTTAGAGCCAGCAACTGAATATTCCGTTACCGTAAAATTAGGTGACATCTACAAAAACATTCCGAACGCGTATAAAAGTTACACCTTTCAGTTTAAGACCATCACGCCAAATTTCAGCATCAATACCAATCATTTACAATCATATTCCAAGAAATGGCAGTATTTAGAAGCGGTGCTCAAATCTGCAGATATCATTGCACTAGAAGATGCAAAACAATTGGTAGAAGCCACGCAGGATGGAAAAAAATTAAACCTCCAATGGAACGAAACTAGCCAAAACTCCAAATATTTCGAATTTAAGATTGACAGCATTAACCGTAAAATAGAAGATAGCGATATCTTGATAAAATGGAGCGGGAAGCCAATAAAAGCCGATAATACAGGCGAAACTGAAGTAACCATTCCCGGAATTAACAATTTTACCATTATAAGCGTTGAAGCTATTAAAAGTAAAGAACACTATTTGTCAATCAATTTTTCAGACCCTTTAAAAAAACAGCAAAATTTCGACGGGCTGGTTACTATTCAAGGTGCTAAAGACCCAAAATTTATCGTCGATGGCCAAGTGCTTAAAGTCTATCCCGATGTCAAATTAGTAGGTAACATTCAAGTGGATATCTTTACGGGTATCTCAAATACAGACAATTATAAACTGAAAAAACCATTTTCTGAAGCCATTTCATTTGAGGAAGAAAAACCGATGGTACGATTGATTTCCAACGGAACGATTTTACCAAACTCCGAGGAGCTAAAATTTAATTTTGAAGCGGTTAATCTAAGTGCCGTAGATGTTCGGGTCATCAAAATTTATGAAGATAATATACTTCAATTTTTACAGGACAATAATAGCGATAGTAATAATGAAAACGACATTAAACGAGTTGGTCGGCGTATTGCCAAACAGACAATACAGTTACAAACTGCCGCAGAAAATTCAGGAAAATGGAAAGCATACAGCATCGATTTATCCAAATTTTTTAAGGCAGATGCTGGTGCGATATATCGTGTTGAGCTGAGTTTCAAAGTGGACTATTCGCTGTATGATTGTGAGGCCAACGGAAATTACGCAGATACCGCAGACGACGATTATGACGATTACTATTACGAAGACGATTATTATTATCAAGATGGCGATTATTCTGAAGTAGCAACAGAAGACGACGATTTAAAAGAGGAAGCGTATTGGGATAATCGTATTTACAACTACCGCAATTATAGCTATAATTATCAACAACGCAACAATCCTTGCCATGAGGCCTACTACAATCAAAATCAGATTGTAGCCCAAAATCTCTTGGCATCCAACTTAGGGGTAATTGCTAAAAAAGGAGCGAAAAATGATTATTATTTTGCGGTCACCAATATTCTCAGCACCAATCCTGAAAAGAACGCCACCATTAAATTGTATAATTTTCAGCAACAGGAAATCGGTACATTCTCTACAGATGCCGAAGGTCTAGCAACATTCAAAGGAAAGAATTATGCGTCATTTGCCATCGTAAGCAAAGGTAAAAACACGAGCTATATTAAACTTAATGATGGTAATTCTCTATCACTTAGTAAGTTTGATGTTTCAGGAAACCAACTACAACGTGGTCTAAAAGGCTATATCTATGGCGAACGTGGCGTTTGGCGTCCTGGCGATACCTTGTTTTTAACGTTTATGCTCAATGACGCTGCCAACAAGCTGCCTGAAGGCCATCCCGTTAAAATGGAAGTGACCGATCCCAACGGAAAACTAATTTATAAAAACGTAACCAGTGATGAGCTTAATAATGTGTATTCATTTCCCGTAACCACAACTTCCGAAGGCAAAACAGGAAACTACAACGCAAAGGTTTCAGTGGGAGGCGCACAGTTTTACAAAACCTTAAAAGTAGAAACCGTAAAACCAAACCGCTTAAAAATCAAGATCGATTTTGAAAACGACATTCTCACTAGTAACGAACCCTTAGATGGCGCATTGGATGTTAAATGGTTGCATGGTGCACCGGCAAAAAACGTTAAGGCAGAGGTCAAAGCCAAATTCAGCACCTCTTACACTAGTTTTAAAAACTATGAAGATTACGTGTTTACAGACCCAACCCGCACTTTTAATACTGAAGAACTTATCGTTTTTGAGGGTAATGTAGATGCCGAGGGCCAAGCCGAAATTAGTAAATCTATAGAAGTGGGCAAAAATGCACCCGGAATGCTCAACGCTCAATTTTTGGTTAGGGCTTTTGAAAATGGTGGTGATTTTTCTTTGGATGCCTTTACAAAAAAATATTCACCGTATGAATCTTACGTTGGCTTGCGTTCTCCCGAAGGCAATGCGTACGGCTCTTACTTTACAGATACCAAACAAACCTTTGATTTGGCAGTGGTCGATAAAGACGGTAAGCCCTTAAAACGAGAGCAACTCGAAATCAAAATCTATAAAATTGAATGGCGTTGGTGGTGGAACTCTTCCTATGATAATTTGTCAAGCTACATTTCCAGCAATTACCACCGACCCGTCATGGACCAAAACGTCACTACAGATGCCAATGGAAAAGCCAGATTTGATGTTACAATTCCCGAGAATGAGCGCGGTCGCTACTTAATTCGTGTGGTTGACCCTGTGAGCGGCCATGCTACAGGACGAACCGCTTATTTTTATAAAAACTGGTCAAACATATCAACCGGCAACGATAAGGAGGCAGCTAAAATGCTGGTCTTTGCAGCCGATAAGGAAACCTACAATGTAGGCGAAACCGCGAAAATCACGTTTCCTTCGGGTGATGAAGGTCGTGCGCTCATTAGTATTGAAAATGGCGCCGACGTGCTCGATTATAAATGGGTCAAAACCACCCAAGGCGAGACCACTGTTAATATTCCAATCACTTCAGAAATGGCGCCTAATGTGTTTGTCAATATTTCATTACTGCAGCCGCATGCGATTACAAGCAATGATTTACCCATACGCTTATACGGCGTTATTCCCATCTTGGTAGAAGACCCAAACACCATTTTAGACCCTCAATTAAAAATGCCTGAAACCTTAGAGCCAGAGCAGGAATTTGAAGTGGTGATTTCAGAAAAAAACAACAAAGCAATGACCTACACCATTGCGATGGTTGAGGAAGGTTTACTGGATTTAACCCGTTTTAAAACCCCAAATGCTTGGGATGAGTTTTACGCTCGGGAAGCTTTGGGCGTTAAAACCTGGGATATCTTTGACGATGTGATTGGTGCGTATTCGGGAAGTATTGACCAGGTTTTTGCCATTGGTGGCGACGGAAGTGCTTTAGATGGCAAAAATAAAAAAGCCAATAGATTTAAACCCGTGGTAACTTATTTAGGCCCGTTTGAACTGAAAGCAGGCAACAAGAAAACGCACAAAATAAAGATGCCAAACTATATTGGTGCGGTAAGAACGATGGTAGTTGCAAGTGATGCAAAAGCCGAAGCTTACGGAAGCACGGACAAATCTGTGCAAGTCAAAAAACCATTGATGGTGTTGGCAACGCTTCCGCGGAAATTAAGTCCGGGCGAAAAAGTAACCCTACCCGTAACCGTATTTGCGATGGAACCGAACGTAAAAAATGTAAAGATTAGCTTGAAGTTAAGCGATGGCATTACCGTGGTCGGTAAAGATTCTGAAAACTTGACCTTTGCGAAACCAGACGAGCAAATGGCCTACTTTCAATTAGATGTGAGCAAGGCAAAAGGCATCAATACGGTGGAAGTCATTGCAACTGGTAATGGAGAAAAGTCAACCTACAAAGTAGAATTGGAGGTTGAGAATGTTAACCCCATTAGTTCTAAGTATGAAGACGCCAAACTAGAAGCCAATGCTTCCACAGCCCTAGAATTCTCAACTTTTGGCGTTGTAGGCACCAATAGCGCTTCGGTAGAATTTTCAACCCTTCCGCCGATGGATTTTACAAGACGTCTTGAGTATTTGATTCGCTATCCACATGGTTGTGTGGAGCAAACGACATCTGGAGTGTTTCCGCAGTTATTCTTAAACGATATTTTTGATATTACTTATGAGAAGAAAAAAGATATTCAATCTAACATCGAAAATGGCATTAAACGTTTGGGCAATTTTCAACAGCCAAATGGCGGTTTAAGTTATTGGATGGGCGAAAATTCCGCTAACGATTGGGGTACAAGTTATGCTGGCCATTTTATGCTCGAAGCCGAGAAAAAAGGGTTTGTGTTGCCATTGACTTTTAAAAGCAATTGGCTAAACTATCAAAAACAAGCTGCTCGCGATTGGCGACCAAGTTATAGAAATTACAATTCAGATTTGGCTCAGGCTTACAGATTGTACACCTTGGCCTTGGCTGGAAGTGCAGATTTAGCGGCGATGAACCGGTTGCGGGAGTTTGGAGAAATTTCCAACGAAGCCAAATGGCGATTGGCAGCCGCTTATGCGCTTGCCGGACAAAAAGAGGCGAGCGATGATTTATCAAAACGTGCCAACCTCAATTTTGAGCCTGTACAACACAATTATTATACTTATGGCTCTGTAGATAGAAATCGCGCCATGGCATTAGAAACTATGATTATCACCAAAAACCCGAAAGCTAGGGAGGTTTCTGAGGCTATCGCCAAATCCTTGTCAAGCAACGATTGGATGAGTACCCAGACCACAGCTTACAGTTTATTGGCCATGGCAAAAATGGTAGAAGCCAATGGCGGTAAAAACATGAATTTCAATTATACCTTTAATGGTAAAACTGAATCTATCGATACAAAAAGTGCCATTGCACAACGGGATTTAAAAATCGAAGACGGCTCAAACTCATTGACCATAACAAATAATATTGCCAATCTGGTTTATGTTCGGGTTCTCAACTCTGGAAAATTACCATTGGGTGAAGAGTTAGCTGTACAACGTGGATTGAGCGTTTCGGTGGTCTATAAAAATCTGCAGGGCAGTATCATGAATATCTCTAATTTGAAACAAGGCGAAGATTTTGTGGCGACAGTGAGCGTGAGCAACCAGAAAAACCAAAACGTCAATGATGTGGCGTTGACTCAAATTTTTCCGTCAGGTTGGGAAATCGTAAACACTCGTTTTACTGATTTTGGGGATACCACGGTTAGCCAAGCGAGATATACAGACATTAGAGATGACCGCGTAAATTTCTATTTTGACCTACCACGTAAAGGGAAAAACGGGACCAAAACCTTTACCGTGATGCTCAATGCGGCCTATTTAGGCAACTACTATTTACCGGGAACTCAGGTGGAGGCCATGTACGATAATGATTATTTTGTAAGAACAAAAGGGAAATGGGTTGAAGTGGAAAGATAGACCTACTTGTCTTCGCCCTCTTTTCTGAGGGCGAATATACTCCTCCTTAAAAAAGGAATAAAATTAAAAACAGATATTCGATAAATTTAAATTCCTTAAAATGGCAAAATTCCACAGTCGAAAATATTTAGAAAAATATCGTAAATCTTTACGAAAAAATTCAACATCTGCGGAAGCTACACTTTGGAAATCCTCCAACGAAAGCAACTTAAATGTAGAAAATTTATAAGGCAACATAGTATCAAAAATTATATTGTTGATTTTTATTGTGCATCAGAAAAACTGATAATTGAACTTGACAGAGCTTATCATTTAAGTTTTGCCCAATCAAACCGAGATAATGAGCGCACAAAAAAACTAGAGGATTTGGGCTTTAAAGTAATACGATTTGAGAATAAATTCGTGTTTGAAGATTTGCAAGGTGTTTTAGAAGAAATAAGTAAACATTTTACAGACTAAGACAAATTGACAAAAAATGCGAGCCTTAAAGCTTAAGTATAATATTAAAATTAAATACTAATAAAAACATAATCAGATAATTTCTTCCCTTTTTCGGGGGAAGGTGGATTTAAACTCCGAGAAGAGTTTAAAACCGAAAGGGTAAAAAGCAAAATTTGAAACTTATAACCAAAATAAAAAAACACCAGATAAAATTAGCAATCTTAATTGTATTGCTAGTCTCTTATGCATTCTGTTTGCCTAGAACCTTATTTGAGGACCCAACGGCTACCGTAATTACCAGCAAGGACAATCAGCTTCTTGGAGCACAAATTGCGACAGATGGCCAATGGCGTTTTCCGCATAACGATAGCATTCCAAAGAAATTCAAAACCTGTATCGTACAATTTGAAGACGAGTATTTTTATAAGCATCCTGGTTTTAATCCTGTATCAATTTTCAAGGCTTTAAAGGATAACCTAAGCACGGGCGATATCAAGCGTGGCGGTAGTACGTTGACCCAACAAGTGATTAGACTGTCTAGAAAAGGCCAATCAAGAACATACGTTGAAAAAATCAAGGAACTTATTTTAGCTACCAGATTAGAGCTGCGTGAATCTAAAGAAAACATTCTGTCCTATTATGCTAGCAACGCCCCTTTTGGCGGAAACGTCGTAGGTTTAGATGCGGCGTCTTGGCGGTATTTTAATCGCGATTCCCACCAACTATCTTGGGCAGAAAACGCCACCTTGGCTGTTTTACCAAACGCTCCAAGTTTGATTTATCCGGGGAAAAATCAAGAGCGCCTTTTAAATAAACGCAACCGATTACTTGAGAAATTACTTGAAAATAAGGTCATAGATACATTAACTTACGAGCTATCCATTGCTGAAGCGCTTCCCCAAAAACCCTACGCCCTCCCAAAAATAGCGCCTCATTTATTACAAAAAGTCGCACAAAAAAATCGTGGCGAGCGCGTGCAAACTACGATTGATATCCGACTTCAGCAACGTGTGAATACTATTGTAAAAAATCAATACCATATACTTAAACAAAACGAAATCCATAACGCAGCTGTTTTGGTTATGGATGTCCACACCCGAAAGGTTTTGGCTTATGTTGGCAACACTCCTACCGATGCGGCACACCAAAAAGACGTGGATATTATTGATAAAGCAAGAAGCACGGGCAGCATTCTCAAACCCTTTTTATATGCCGCCATGCTAGATACCGGGGATTTACTGCCCAATATGCTGGTCGCCGATGTGCCTACCCAATTTGGAAGTTACAATCCTGAGAATTTTGACAAAGAATTTGATGGTGCTGTACCTGCGAGCCAAGCTTTATCCCGCTCACTAAATGTCCCGGCGGTTAGAATGCTTCAGGAATTTGGCCTGGACCGGTTTCATCATTACCTCAAAGCTTTAAAACTAAAGGACCTAACCCAAAACGCAAACCATTATGGGTTGTCACTAATTCTAGGTGGCGCGGAAAGTAATCTTTGGGATCTCTGCAAAAGTTATGGTGCGATGTCTTCAACTCTAAATCATTTTACCGAAACCTCAAGCGAATATTACACCAATGAGTTTGTTGAACCTACTTTTTTAGCTTCGGAAACCGTTGACTTCGGAAAAAAATCTATGGATAAAACTCTCTTTGATGCGGCATCCATTTATCTCACTTTCGAGAGCTTGAAGGAAGTCAACCGACCACAAGGAAATGAAAGTTGGGAGTTTTTTGACGATTCAAAACAAGTCGCTTGGAAAACAGGAACCAGTTTTGGCTTTCGGGATGCTTGGGCAATTGGCACTACCAAAGATTTTGTAGTAGGCGTTTGGGTGGGTAATGCCGACGGCGAAGGCCGACCTGGTTTGGTTGGTGTGCAAACGGCAGCGCCCATTTTGTTTGAGGTGTTTGACCTATTGCCCAACAGCGATTGGTTTTCAAAACCGTTTGATGAGATGCAACAAGTTTCAATCTGCACCAAAAGTGGCTATCGGGCATCTTCGATTTGTGAAGAGGTCAATCAAAAATACATTCAGGTTAGCGGGCTCAAGACCCAAGCTTGTCCTTATCACGTTTTGGCACATCTTGATACCACCGAAAGTTTTCAAGTAAACGCATCTTGTGAAAGTCTGAGCAATATAAAACATAAAAGCTGGTTTGTACTGCCGCCATTGATGGCCTATTACTACAAGACTAAAAATCCGTTTTATAAACCATTGCCACAATTGCGCTTAGATTGCATGGGAGAACCCCAAGTAGCGATGGAATTTATCTATCCAAAGGACAGCAACACCATTTTTCTTCCGAAGGATTTCAGCGGAAAGACAAATGAACTGGTGCTGAAGATTGCCCATTCCAAACCAGAATCCAATGTGTATTGGTATCTCGACGAAACGTATTTAGGAATGACCAAAGACATTCATGAGTTGGCGATTCTTCCGAAGACCGGCGAACACCTCATCACAATTGTTGATGAATTAGGCAACGAGCGGAAACGGAGGATTAGAATTTCAGAATGAAGGATTGGTTTTTAGTTGAAATCGCCGTATGCCATGCTTAACCGAACGGGTTTAAGTGAGTTTTCAGTGCGCGATCAAGCGCGAAAAATGTTGCAAAGGGCCGCTCAAAGTGACCCAAAAATTCACCGAACAATGCTAGTTTGTTTTTAGGTTTTTTAAACACCGGTCATTCCAAAATAGTTATTTTTGCAGAAGTTTAAACATGTAAAATTATGTACACCACTTTAAAATTCATTCACTCCTATTGGGCTTATCTCGTATTACTGATGCTTATTATCGCCACGTTTAACGCCCTGATAAAATTCTTCGGAAAAAAGGAATTTCAACCTGTTGATTTTAGGATTTCACTATTTACATTGATTGTTACCCACATACAGTTATTAATTGGTATCGTATTATTTTTTGCAGCGGGCTATATTTCGTTGATTGGTGACATGGGCATGAGCGGTATCATGAAAAATGATACGTTACGCTCCAATATTATTGAGCACCCACTCACTATGATAATTGCCGTTGTTTTTATAACCATTGGCTATTCTAAACATAAGAAGAAATTGACCTCAACCCCTAAATTTAAAATGTTGGCGATTTTTTATACGTTGGCGTTGATTTTGGTTTTGGCTAAAATTCCTTGGAACGTTTGGTTTTGATAGTACTATAACAAAATTTGAAAAAAAATGCTCAACTCTTAAATTGCGCATTTTTGTTTTGATTAGATATAATTACTGATCTTCTGCCTCACGAATTAAATAGACATAAACTGGAAAGTGGTCGCTAAAACCATCGGTAAATCCGCCATCGGAAAAACTTCTAAATGGATAGCCCTTATATCTCCCACGTTTGTTAGTCAAGTACAATTTATTATATATGCCAGCTTTATAAAGCCTAAACGATGAATAATCGTCGCTTTCAATTAAGGGCTTGGTCATTATAATTTGGTCAAACAAACTCCAGGCATCTCTGTAAGCTGTCGTGCCGAAACCACTTTTAACAAACATATCCTCGTAGGGGTTATAAATCCCTTTTAAGCCAACCTCACTTCTGTCACTTTTTGCCAATAATATCTCCTTTACGCTATCGTTGGTGGGATCGTCGTTTAAATCGCCCATTATAAAGACCTTTGCATAAGGATCGATAACCTGAAGAGAATCCACTAGATGCTTGCTTACTTTTGCTGCAGAGACACGCTTTGGTCGGCTCCTAGCTTCACCTCCACTTCGGGATGGCCAATGATTGACTATGATATGAATTAACTCTCCATCCAATTCTCCACTTACTAAAAGCTGATCTCTGGTGTGCTGGCGTTCTCTAGTTTTATCATTATAAATTTTTACCTCATGAGAGCTATCACTTATAGGCCTGAATAATTTCTTTTGATATAATAGTGCAACATCAATGCCCCTGGCATCTGGCGATTCATAATGTATTATCCCATAGTCTTTGGGTAATAAAAGTGGGTCATTAACAACATCTACCAAAACCTCGCGATTTTCTATCTCACAAACGCCAATTATGGCGGGGGAGTTTCCGGCAACGTCAGTACCAATATCGGCAATAACCCTAGCCATATTTTTTACTTTTTTAACATAGACACCCTCCCTGTTGGCATTCATTTCCATTATTGGGCTTTTCTCATCAAACTTTGTGGTATCGTTTATGGTGTCAAAAAGATTTTCTAAATTATAAAATGCAAGCGTATGAATTTTAAAGCGTTTTTCCTTTTTTTCATCTTGTGAAAAAGCGCTAAAAATTGATAATATCAACACCACAATCGATGCCATTATTGTTTTATTCATAGATCTAATATTAAGTTAATGTTATGATGAGGCATTTGCCGTGCCAAAAATATGTTATTTAAAGAAAAAATGTAAATTTGCACGCTTTAAATAACTATTATTTAATGTACAAGGCTTATAATTTATACAAAGCATGAAAAAAAATTATTTTACTTTTCTGTTCACAACACTCTTGGCACTAGCAGCATTTGCTCAAGATACCGTAGTTAAAGGTAGTGTTCTGGACGGTACAACCGGCGAACCGATTCCTGGTGTAACAATTACCATCGAAGAAACTTCACAAACTATCAAGACAGACGCAAATGGCCAATTTCAATTTAAAACTATTGTGCCTTTAGGTGAGCAAGTTCTAAAGGTCGAAATGGTTGGCTACGAAACCAAACGTTATCCTATTGTTGTTAATGAAGGCCAAACCGTTGACATTACTGGAATGACCCTTGATTATGATTCTAGTGACAAAAAAGACCTCTTCATTATTTCACTTTCTGAAGATAATCTTAATAGTGAAGATGACGGATTGACAGATAATATTTCAGGGCTGTTGCAGTCCTCAAGAGATGTGTTTTTAAGTGCCGCTGCTTTTGATTTTAGTGCCACGTTTTTTAGACCCCGTGGGTTAGATAATGCCAACGGTAAGGTACTGATTAACGGTATTGAAATGAACAAACAGTTTAATGGCAGACCACAATGGGGAAACTGGGGCGGCCTCAACGATGTTCAACGTAACCAGGAATTCACAATGGGTATTTCGGCAAATGATTACACCTTTGGAGATTTGGCTGGAACAAACAATATAATAATGAGAGCCTCCAAATATCGTGAAGGTGGGCGCATATCTTACGCAAGTGCCAATAGAAGTTATACAGACCGTGTTATGGCAAGTTATAGTTCCGGGCTTCTTGAAGGCGGCTGGTCTTACACTGTTTTGGCGTCAAGACGAGCTGGCGAAGAAGGTTTTGTTGACGGCACACTCTACGATTCCAATTCCTTTTTTGCTTCCGTAGAAAAACAGCTTAATGAGAACCACAGTATCAACTTTACTGGTATCTATGCACAGAACAGACGTGGCCGCTCAACTGCCATTACCCAAGAGGTTTTTGACCTAAAAGGCAATACTTATAACCCATTTTGGGGTGTTCAAAATGGTAAAATCAGAAATTCACGAACTAGAGATATTGAGGAGCCTATTTTAATGTTGAATCATTATTGGGACATTAACACTAAAACAAAGTTAAACACAAACGTGGCTTATCAATTTGGAAAGATTGGAAATACCAGAATAGATAACGGTGGTACCAGATTGGTGAATTTTAATGGGCAAGCTTCCTATATTGGTGGTGCAAGAAATCCAGATCCAACCTATTACCAAAACTTACCGAGCTACCAGTTACGCTTTGATAATTTGACCTCCTACAATTTCCAACAAGCTTATTTATCTGAACAAGCGTTTAGAAATGATGGCCAATTAGATTGGGATGCGCTTTATGGCGGTAATGCTATTTTGAGAGCCAATGGTGGCAACTCAATCTATGCTATTCAAGAAGACAGAATTGATGATACCCAATTTACCGTCAATACAATTTTTGATACTGAATTGACTGACCGTATTAGACTTAACGCTTCTTTGAGCTATAGAAATCTAAAGAGCGAAAATTTTGCAAACATGAAAGATCTTCTCGGTGGAACGGGATTTTTGGACGTTGATTTTTTTGCAGATGAAACCGACCCTAATGCAACTGGAGGTTTAGAAGATATTGCACAGAGTGATAGAAATAACCCCAATCGAATAGTCCAGGAAGGCGATCGTTATAAATATAATTACGAAATTGACGCCAACGTTGTTACTGGATTTGCACAGGCACAGTTTAAATACAGTAAGATTGATTTCTACCTAGCAGCGAATGTTTCTCAAACTTCTTATCAAAGAAACGGCCTTTATGAAAACGGAAACTTTTCAGGTTCAGGACCAACAGGGTCTTTTGGAAAAGGTGAAAAACTTGATTTTTCTAATTATGGGGTTAAAGCTGGAGGTACCTACAAAATCACCGGTCGTCATTTAATAGATTTTAATGCTGCTTATTTGACAAAGGCACCAACAATTAGAAACTCTTTTAGCAATGCTAGACAGAACAATAATGTTGTTACTGGTTTAGAGAGTGAGAACATTCATTCTGTTGATGTGAGTTATATTTTTAGATCTCCTATTGTAAAAGCCAGATTGACTGGGTTTTATTCAGGATTTAGAAATGGCACAGACGTTGGCTTTTATTTTACTGAAGACCTCGCAGGTTTAGGCATAGATACTGGCGATGCCTTTGTACAGGAAATAACCACAAATATCGAAAGACGCCACCTAGGTGCAGAGTTAGGCATCGAAGCTCAAGTAACACCTACCATAAAATTAAAAGCTGCCGCATCTGGTGGACAATATACCTTTACAAATAATCCAGATTTGTATCTTACCAGCGATGATTTTCCTGACGAACTTCGTTTTGGAGATGGTACAACTAACTTAAAAGATTTACACGTTGCTGGTGGACCGGAAATAGCTTACCAAGTTGGTTTCGAATATCGCGACCCAGACTATTGGTTTATTGGTGCAACCTCTAATTTTTTCTCAAATGCTTATGTTGATGCCAGTGGTCTAAGACGTTCTTCTAACTTTAGCAGTGATTTTGATGGCGAGCCAATTGTTGGATTTGACGAGGATATTGCCCGAGATTTATTAAAACAGGAACAATTTGACAACTATATGCTCGTTAATGTTATTGGTGGAAAATCATGGAAAATAGACGATTACTTTGTCGGTTTTTTTGCGACCATTAATAATGTGTTTGATACCGCTTACAGAACCGGTGGTTTTGAACAATCGAGATTGGCAACTTATGATCGCGTATTGGAGGATAAAACAAGAGATACGGGCGAAGTCTTCGGATCCCGTTATTTCTATGGTAATGGCACGACCTATTATCTAAACATGTACGTTAGATTTTAAATTTACAATACCAAATAGAATTGAAGAACAAGCAGAATATAAAAGGATACAAAACAATAATTACTATGAAAACAATTACTTTAACTAAGGTCTTATTACTACTCTTCGGAATGGTAATACTCAATGGATGTGTACAGGATGATGATTTTGAAGTCCCTGAAACTACTATTTTTGAACCAGAATTTGAGGGCAATATCGTTTCTATCGCATCTGTGTTAGGTAACGTGGCACAATCTGGAGGGCTCAATCTCTTTGAGTATGAAACTGGACCAAGCGATTATATGGAAGGTTATGTTATTTCTTCTGATGAAGGCGGAAACTTTTTTGAAGAACTAATTCTTCAAGATAAATTAGAAAACCCAACAACGGGAATTAAGGTCTTGATTGACAATAGCCCTTTGTTTACAAGGTATGAAGTAGGCAGAAAAGTTTACGTTAAGCTTGAAGGTTTAAGTGCAGCTTTGGATGATGGTGTGCTAACCCTAGGAATTATACCAAACATCAATAATATTCAAAAAATCCCAGCATTTATAGAGTCGGAAACTATTTTAAGATCTGCGGAAAGTGGCACGTTAGTCCCTTTACCTTTAACCATTGCAGAATTTTCTGATGACAAAACCAACCTTTTAATTAAATTGGAAAACGTTCAATTTAATAGAAATTTAGTGGCCAATGGAAATGTAACTACCTTCGCAGCAGGTCCATCGGACACTTTTGATGCAGAACGTGCTTTAGAAAGTTGCGACAGTAACAGTTCAACCATATTTACCACTAGCACATTTGCCGATTATAAATCTTTAAACTTACCGTCAAATAGCGGTTCGATAAACGCCATCCTTACCAAAAACTTTTTTGGAGACGCTTATAATGTAACCGTAAATTCACCTGAAGATATTATTTTTGATAGCGACGAACGTTGTGACCCTGAATTTATTCAATGTACCGGGACATCTGGTGGAGGTAGCGCTATCTATTCAGAGAACTTTGAAGGTTTCGGTACCTATGCTTCAGAGGGCTGGGATAATATCAACATTAGCGGTACAAGTACCGATTGGTTTATAGACACTTTTAGCGGAAATAAATACTCTCGTATCTCAGCATTTTCCTCAGGAAATTCTGAAGCTGACGTTTGGTTAGTAACCCCTGAAATCAATTTAGATGCGACTTCAAGCGAAGAATTATTATTTGATATTCAGGCAAATTATGACACCGGAACCAATCTTTCTGCCTTTATAACCACTAATTATACTGGTGATCCTACAACAACGGTTTGGCAGCCTTTAGATGCAGCAATTCCTACTGGACCATCTGGTAGTTTTGGAACTTTTGAAACTGTGGGTCCTGTAAATATTTCATGCATAGACGGCATCATAAATATTGGTTTCTTTTACGAAGGATCAGACCCTACCTCTACAACAAGATACCATTTGGATAATGTGAGAGTCACAGGTATCTAATCGAATTAAACTTAATAATAGAAAAGCCACATCACAACCGATGTGGTTTTCTTTTTTAAATTGCAAATGAATATTTTCGACGCTCTTTATTTCTCTATACAAAAACAATATAGGCCAAAATACAGGCAAAAGGCCAACCAATTTGCCCTGTGGTACGTTTCGTTATTGCAATTCGGATTATTACTTCTAATTGGGGCTGTAATTGCTCATTTTTTGAAAGGAATGCATACTGCTGGGTTGGATGAAGGTAAAGCGTGGTTACTTTATGGCATGACCTGCTTATTTATAGGTTTCAAAAATTGGATGGGCTATAGTGGTAGAAAACGTAAAGTTATGATTGCAAAAGGCCGTAAGAAACCTACAGGCGACTATAAAGCTTGGATGCTGTGGTTATTATTGATTGGTGTGTTTGCCTTAGCGCTGTTATTGCTTATGCAACTGTGAAACTTAAAACAGAACGTTCATTAAGATAATAATTTGTGAAATGGAACGCCAATAATCCTGTTTGAACAAAAATCCGTTGGTATTTAAAAAAATAATATATGACTTTATAAAAACAAAGCTGATTCAAACTGATGCGCTCTTACTATTTATTAAAATTCAACTTCAGTAATATTTTAATCGCAGCTAATAAAACTTAAATTAAAATTCTAAAAGCATAAAGAACTCAATCTGTATTAATAACTAGCTTAATTGAGTTTATTTGCATCTACTTTAATTTCAAAGTATAAAAAAAGCCCTAATCGATTGCTCAATTAGGGCCTTTTTAATTTTGGTTGATTATAAACTTTTAATTATTAATTTTCTCTTTGGATATAAACCCAACCGGTATTTCTTTCCCCATCATCAAATAATATAGAGTAGAAATAAGTTCCCACTGGCAATTCGTTACCGTCCATATCTTGACCAAACCATTCATCTACATAATTGGTCTTTTCATAAACTTGAGTTCCGTATCTGTTGAATATCTCAATTTTTGAGACTCTGAAGTTTCCGAGGTCAAAAGTGTCATTTTTACCATCGTTGTTTCCAGGTGAAATACCCTGAGGAATTACACAGCTCTCGAGAGTTATAATTTCAATTTCTTGCTCACCAATACAACCAGTATCATTGAAAGTTACAGCAATACTATAAATGTCTCCTTCGAGGACATCTAGAGTTAATCCGTTTGCACCACTAATAGCCTCCGGTTGTCCATCTCTAAACCACTGGATGGATACTTCAGATAATTCATAATTAACTGGTGTAGCCTCTATTGTTATTGGACTCGTTGCGTCTGGGCAGACTTCATAATCAAAATCCTCGGTAAAGCTAGAAATCGGTTCCAATCCAAATATCAATTCAAAACTATTAGTTACATAGCATTGCTCGTTACTTATAGATTCAACCCTAACAAACACGGTTTCTCCATTACTCTCATAAGGTGATACCAAATCTGCTTCCCCTGAGTTAGCATCCTCTTGTGAGGAGTGGTAGGTAACTATAAACTGAGATGGATCTTGACCATCTAGCACATTGACTGTATTGGCATCCAAATCAAAGTCTGAAAACCCATCACCATCATTATCACACTCTGTGATGCTTGCGCTTGTTGCAGTATGAGTTGGTGGTTCAGTAGCAATATTAAATTCCGTTGTAATATCACAATTTGTGATGTTATTAACTACCCTAGCATAAATTGTTTGAGGATTAGACGTATTTGTGTAAGGTGATGTCAATGCATCAATACCATCATCGGCATCTTCCTCAGAATCATGGTAGGTTATGGTAAATTCTTCTGGATTCAGGTCACCAAGAATAACCACGTCATTATCGTTCAGATTGAAACTTTCAAATTCGTTGACTGAACACACAAAAATATCTATGGCCTCGGTCTCAATCTCAGGTAAGGGTAAAAACTCTACAGTTATTCCATCCTCGATTATACAAGTAGGCGAGAAAATAATCTGTACGAAATAATCACCCTCTTCTGTTACCTCTAATATATTAGTAGATTCACCTTCAATGACAAAAAGATCTTTATACCATACGTGAGTAACTCCTTCAGCTTCTGTAGACAGAATTATAGGTTCATCATTACAAATAGCATTTTCATTTTCAATAGTGATATCTGTACCTAAATCAATCTCACCAATATCAAAACTACCCGCTCTTAAAAATACTCCAGAATCAAAAGCACTGTCACCTTCATCTGCGATTACTAACTTTATATGGTAAGTATCACCTATTACTGTGGGAGCCATGGCAGTAAAAACGGTGGTTCTACCGTCAAAGGACGTAGGGGGCAAATTTTCTGGTGTATAGCCTCCGAAAAATTCCTCGTTTATTGCACCGCAAGTATCATTTGCAGGATGGATATTGGTTACCAAAATAGGAGTTGTAGTGCCAGGAAGAACAGCCAGATTTGTTGTAATTCCATCTGCATCCGTCAACAAAAAGGCAAATGCATCTGAAAAATTGCACTCAAAAGAGTTCTGAGCATATTCTTCAGAAGCCATCAAAAAGTCAAAACTTATTTCATCTGCATAAGACACAAAATCAAACTCTATAATGGTGGCATTATTTGTATCGCCATCAGGTATGATGTTATCCAAATCTTCATCACCTGGCCAAGCAGTAGTTCCACTAGTCATTGCTGTAAAATTAGGACCAGCTGCTTCGCTAGCATCACCAGTAGTTAATAAAAGTCCTTCGGTAAAAGGAAAACTACCTTCTTCTGCGGTAAAATAGCCTATTCCATTTTCCTCGCCAAAATTGGTACCCGTTGAGAATGTAATGTTTGTAATCTCCGCACATTCCAAACCAATTAGTATATCTGTTACTAGTTCTTCTGGAGTATAAGTTGTTTGGTCAACAGAAACATTACCTATACTTGGGCGAATACATAAATCAAAGGTATAATCTACAGGTACATCACCGAAAGAAAATACTCTTATAAAATAAGTCTCGCCAATAGTTAGGTTAGGTGTTAAACTAGCATCATCAGGAGAACAATACAGTTCTAACAAATCATCGCAACTGCCACTATAAACAGCATGGTCAAGGTTCTCAAAAAAGCCACTACTATCGATATTATTAAATTGAATGATATTCAATTCGCTTGTAGCAGTAAACTGAAACCAAACATCGTCATCAGTGTTACCAGTACAAGTGCCACCTTCAACTCCAGATGGTGTTGCTTCTAGAAGAGTTCCTGATACAAATAAATTACAAGTTTCGTCCTCATTTACAGGAACATCAGTTGCATCGCAAGGGTTGTCATTTTCTGGTGGGCAAGCCGCCAATTGAATAGCGTTACTATTGATTACGCAATTTATATCCTGATCATTGCTTATAGTTACAAAAACATCGGTCAAAAATGGAAATGGTCCAATTAGATAAGTCCCGGTTTCAGTAACAGGGGTAGTATCGCCATTAATATTGTTTGAAATGGTTAAAGAAGTTGCATCCCCCAATGAGGTAACATTAACATTTATTAAAAATTGCTCTCCAGCGTCACAATCATCAACTATTTGGTAAGTTGCAGCGGGATTTATGCAAGTTGCGCAGGCTACAGTAACATCAAATGGTGTATAATCACCACTACTTTCACAACTTATAGAAAAATCTGAGTTAATGTACCAAGAGATACTCTCGCCTGTGGATTGAAATGTAAGCCCTGAAACATCGGTCAAGTTTTCATTGAAGAGTTCATCTCCATTTGTATCTAAAACAACGAGCTCATCACAGCAACCTTCGAGCTGACCTTGATTAAAGGTCAAATTCAATGGCAGACCATTTGAACTGGTATATAAAAATGTTGCAACCGAGGGGTCATCATCAATATCATTAAAATAGCAAAAGCTAGTATTTACCGGGCCTTCATCACAGTCTACAATGGAATCAGTACAAAAATTCTGAACTAGTGGATTACTATTCAAAATACAGTTGGCATCATCATTATTAACCACGGTTATTACAATATTGGTTTCGTTTGGATAGGGACCGAAAGAGATTGAGCCTAATTCTGAAACTACAATTGGGTCGCTGCCTTGATCATCACTAACGGTCAATGACGTGGCAGAACCAAGGTCGGTAATATCAACTTCAACAAAAAATTGTGGCCCAACAATACAATCTGAAACAACATTAAAAGTTGCTTGTGGATCAACGCAGGTATTTTCAGTAATTGTCAGGGTATAACCTACAGATTCTGGGGGTGCCCAAGTAGAAATTACGATATAATAGGTTTGTCCGGCAACTACCGCAAAGTTATCAATAAGCAAATCTTCAGAAGAAAAACCGTTGACTGCCCCTGTCTCGCATGCAGTGCCAATGTTTTCACAACTAGAATAAACAAATACTCCGGCATATGTACTTGATAAAGCAGATAATTCAATATCAATTGAAGTATCAGCATCTGGTGTATATGCATAGACTACATCATCTCCATTTAGGTAAGAGAAGTCCGAACCACAGTCTTCGCCAGGGATTCCATTATAATCATCTTGATAATTTGCAGTATCATCAGTTACTATGTAAGGCAAAGGTGTTGTAACCAAAATAGAATTTTCACAGACTTCTCCTGGCCCACTTACTCTATATGAAAATGGTCCTACCCAAGCACTTGTTCCAGAACCACCGCAATCAGCACGCACATAAAAGTCATAATTAGTACCTTCTATTAAACCTTCAACAAGATAAGGATTGTCATTTGTGGTAGTACCTGAATCTGTTGCTGTTGGAGCAGGTAATCCCGATTCTTGATTTAAAATTTCCCATTGGGTTTCAGTGTCTCCTGCCGTCCAAGATAAAGTTGCTGAGTTCTCGTTAAGAGCATCCAATGCAATAGCGGTTGGCTCAGGGCATAAAACTTCAAAAATGGATATGGTATCAAAACCTATACCTTCTAATTGTACAAAATCATCTGCGCCAAAAGCAAATCTTAGGATGACGTTAGGTTGTCCTCCTAATCCTGCAAGAGCATTTCTAGCTACAACCCAGCCTCCTGAACCTGAAAAATCGCCACTTCCTGACCATCCTTCTTCCTGTCCTCCAGGAGAACCGTTTATGGTATCATCGGTGTACCAATTGTTTGGATCATCAACTGCACCTACATTTTGCCATGAAGCACCATCATCGATTGAAGATTGAAGCACCATACCATCCCAACTGAACTCAGAATTATACCAAATACTCAGCTGTATCGAGGGCGCATTTAAAGAAGAAAAGTCAAATATCGGACTGTTTACTATCCCGCTATCATCGGGATTGTAATTGCCAGTTAAGTTGGTTACCCAAGCATTAATGCCAGAATCTGCACTATTAATAACATCTGCGGCCGGCTCTCCTAATTCCCAGCTACCTGCACTAGAGTTGTCTGCCGTCCAACCTCCATCACCAGATTCAAAGTCTTCTTGATAAGGATAGGTTGTGATTTGAGCATGAACCATACCGGCAAATGCGAACAGAACAATTAATAAAGTAATTTTTTTCATTAGGTTATGTTGTTAAATTAACTATGTTGTTGCTGAAATGATTTTGAAAATTGTGTTATTCACATAAAATCCGCTCTAAATTCAGCCTGTATTTAAAAAAATAAAAACTGAGACTTATTGATTATTTTCAACAATCAAAAATTCAGACCTTCTATTCATTTGGTGCTGTTCTTTTGTGCATCCTCCAGAACACTCTACAACAGGTTCGGTCTCGCCCATTCCAATTCCAGAAATCCTAGATTTATCAATGCCTTTTGAGATTACATATTGCACCGTTGTTTTTGCTCGTCTATCGGACAAGCTCATATTATAAGAATCAGAGCCCCTATTGTCGGTATGCGAGGTTGCCTTAATTGTCATCTCTGGGTATTTGGTCATGACTTGCACCAGCTTATCTAACTCAAAAGCTGCTTTAGCCGTAATGTTAGACTTATCAAAATCAAAATAGATAGGCTCAAGATCTACCTGATCAGCCATAATAATTTTTTCAATTGGTTCTAACTGGATGGATACCTCAACCTCTTCTTCTTCTGAAGCTTCAACAGTAACTTTTTTGCTGTTATAATCTTGTAATGTCACTTCAAGCTCAGACTCCTTATCACATTCTACAATAAATTCAGCTATACCATCTGCATTTGTAGTTTTGGTAGATACTTTATTGCCCTCACTATCAGATAAGGATACGGTTGCTCCTTCAACTGGGTCTCCAGTTTCATCATCGGTTACTGATGCCACAATAGTAACATCACAAAGGGGTTGTAGTTTTTTAATACCATAGATATCATCGCTACCCGCGCCACCTTCACGATTTGAAGATATAAACCCTTCTCCAGATTCTTCATCTAAATAAAAAGCGAAATCATCAGCGTTACTATTTACGGGAATACCAACATTACGGACATTGGCTAATTTTCCATCAATCACGCGTGTGTAAAATACATCCATAGCACCCAAGCCTAAATGACCCGTTGAAGAAAAATAAATAGTGTTATTACTGCTCACAAAAGGGAACATCTCTTGACCAGGTGTATTTACCTTTTGCCCCATATTGCTAGGTTCGCCTAAAGAACCATCGGCATTGATTTCAGCCGTATAAATATCAAACTTACCAAAACCTCCAGGCATATCTGAAGCAAAGTAAAGTGTTTTCCCATCTGGACTTACAGAAGGATTTTTGACAGAGTAGTTCTTACTATTGATTTGAAACCCTTGAACATTGTTCCATTTATCTCCAGATTTGCTGGCCTTAAACAAATGTAGAAGTCCAAATTTGGTATTGGAAGTAGAATCCTTTTCAAACTCTTTCTCAAAAAAGCTCTCTCTTGTAAAATACATTGTATTTCCGTCTGGAGAAAAAGAAACTAGACCTTCGTGATATTTGGTGTTTACCTTATCTTGAACCAATAAAGGGTCTTGAAAGCTACCATCAGAATTTTTAGCCAATTCATAAATATCTAGAAAGGGCTCTTCATTCCAACCATAGGTTTTGCGTGATTTGTTCCTTGCTGAAGTAATATAAAGTTTATCACCTTGAAGAGTTCCACCAAAATCTGAATATTCTGAATTAAACGGTAAGTTCTGAACATTGAACTTCTTACCCTTTTCTAAAATTTTAGGAAGATAATCAGGATTTTCATTAAAGGCAATTGCGCGCTCATCGCTAGGTCTCATGTTAGCAAATTTTGCCATTTGCACGTTAGATTCCTCATACTTACCGTTTGCTTTAAGCATTTCGGAATATTTAAAAACCATTTCTGGATCGCTAGAAGTCTCCAATACTTTTGCGTAGTAACGCTCTGCTTCGGTTGTTTTAAATATATTGTAGTAAGATTCTGCCAACTGCCCGTAAACATAAGCATCTGCCTTACCATCTTCTACCAATTCTTCGTATTCTTGAGCGGCATCAACAAACTCTAAACGCTTAAAATGCTTGTCGGCTGATTTGGTATTGGCATTCTGGGCCATTACTCCAAAACTACTTATGGCTGCAATGGTAATGAGTGTAATTATTTTTTTCATAATGTTTAGCTTAGTGGTTTAGAAGTATCTTGGTGAGCGTGAAACTTTTCTTGAAAAGTTTAAATCAAATAGTAACATAATTTCATGTGAAGCTGGTGCATATCTCTTAATATCAGAGGAAACAGCATCATAAGCATAACCTATTCTAATTTCTGGTGTAATTAAAAAGTTGACCAAACCAGAAAAAGAGTCATCTAATCTATAAGATGCCCCAAGTTCAAACTTTTCAAAGAACAAGGCGTTCAAATTCACATCATAAGAAGTTGGCGCATCAAAAGATGACTTCACCAAAAACGAAGGCTTTAATTTTGTATTGGGCGATAATTCAAATACATATCCACCGGTTATAAAATAATGCGCTTCTTCAGAACCCAATTTATTCCCATCGGCATCTAAATGAACAGAATTCAAAATGTTGGGAACAGATGCTGCGAAATAATAATTATCGGTATAGTAGAAAAATCCAGCTCCAATATTTGGCGTCGTGGTATTGATGTCCTGAAAGAAAGCATCATCAGGATCAATAAGATCAATTCCAGAAAGTCCAATGTCATGGAATGTAGCACCTGCCTTTAATCCAAAAGCGAGGCGATGTTCACCGCCCAATTGAAGGGTATAAGAAAAGTCAACGTAAGCATTGGTTTCGCGAATAGGCCCTACTTCATCTGAAATAATTGAGGCGCCCAGCCCTGTTTTCTCACCTATTGGAGAATGACCAAAAAATGTAGCGGTTTTAGGTGCGCCATCAATACCAGCCCATTGGGAACGGTAAAGCAATCCAAAGGATAGGCCCTCTTTTGAGCCTGAATAAGCTGGATTGATTACGTTCATATTATACATGTACTGTGTATATTGAGGGTCTTGTTGACCATACACCTGCGTTGCGGCGAGCAATACAATAATGATATAAAGTTTTTTCATCTGTTAATTGTTAGTTTTTAGTTTTTGGATTTGGTCTGTTCTAGAAAACAGAAATTATTAGTGGTTATAAATAGATTTTAATTTGGCCTTTGGATATATACCCAACCGGTCTGTCTCTCACCATCTTCAAATAAAACGGAATAGAAATAAGTACCTACGGGAAGTTCTTCACCTTCATTGGTTTGACCAACCCACTCATCTACGTAATTAGCCTTAGTATAAACAGAGGTTCCATATCTATTGAAAATTTCGAGTGAACTTACTTTGAAACTACTTAAATCAAAAGTATCGTTGGTCATATCGCCATTTGGAGAAATCCCCTGAGGAATAAAACAACTTTCTAATTCCACAACCTCTTGGCCAACTGGTTCTGCCATACACATTTGACTGTTATTGAAAGTGACCTCAATTTCGTAAAAGCCTTCTTCCAAAATTGCGAGCGTTAAATTGTCTTCGCCTTCTAAAACCCCACCGTCTTTGTACCAAGTTATTGAGACCTCTTCCGCAGAATAATTATTAGGCGTTGCCGTAATTAAAATTGGCACTGTTGCATCTGGGCAAACTTCATAATCAAAATCTTCAGAAAAGCTAGTACTCGGCAATGGTAGCACAATCAAATCAAAAGGAGTCGTAGAGAAACAGGTAGAAGAAACGTTACTTTCAACCCGTGCATAAATAGTTTGTGAGTCGCTATTAAATAATAAAGCTGTATTTATAGTATCGGTTCCTTCTATGGCTGTTGCTTCAGTTTCATAATAGGTAACTGTAAATTCTTCCGGACTTTGGTCACCAAGAATATTACCATCATGCAGGGCTAAGTCAAAATCTGCTGTGCCTGAGGTATTATCGCAGGCTTCAATTGAAACACTATTAGCTATTGGGGTTGGCCCTGAAATAATCAAGTCGAAACTTGTTGTTGCAAAACAAAATGTCGCATTGGCATCTTCAACCCTTACAAAAATCGTTTGGGGATTCGAAATATTAGAATAAGGCGAAACTAGAACGTTCTCATTTATCTGCGCATCCAATAGCGTTGGGTGATAACTTACATTAAAAGCTTCTGGATCCTGAGCGCCTAAGATTGTAGCTGTTTGAGTGTCCAAATCAAATTGCTCTGTATTATCAATGGGCGCCGTATCACAGGTAATCATATCATCCACAGCATTTGCCACAGCTTCTTGACCAAAAGTAAGTGTAACCGAAGCTTGAGCTGAAACGCCACATTGATCATCAAAAGCAATTACAGTATAGACATTTGTCTCTGTCACAGTAAGTGTAGATTCTGTTTCTCCTAGTATTTCGAAACCATCAGCATACCACTCATATCTGTCTGCAAAAGGAGATGTAGCGATAATCTCAAAATTAGGAAAGCCACAGAACTCTTGGTCCTCTCCTAAATCTACCTCGATTTCTGCAGTTATTTCGCCATCAGTATCTTCACCTCCGTTGGTTTGCTCTATTGTAATACTACCTGGATCGTCTGAAAAATTAGTAACCAAAAGAATATAGATTTCTCCGGCGATTGCATTATCAATAGTTAAGGTTTCTGTTGAAGCCGCTGACCAACTGCAATCTGCAATATTGCCAAATGGATAAAACTCTGGTGTATAAGGGATGCCTGGGCAATCACTGGGTTCTGGACAGCCTAAATCAAGGTTTCCGCAGGCTAATTCTAAAGATTCAAAAGGTCCCCAAAGTGCATAATCAACATCTAACCCGATACCTTCATCATCTACCTGATCAATTTGAATTTCTATTAGTCCGTCACTCCCAATTTGGATAATATTCCAAGTTGGATTGGGCGCTGTTGTTAAGCAAGCTATCGGCCCAGTGCTTGGAATACCGATGATATTAGAATTTACTAGAGCACCACCCTCTCCAATGCAAAAGTTCTCAGCATTATCACAAATAATATTTGTAGGTGCGGCTCTAATACACAAATCAAAAGTGTTAGTCTCAGAATCGCTACCGCCAGAAAACACTCTTACAAAATAAGTCTCACCAATTACTAAATTTTCGGCGATGCTTGCGGTGCCATCTGTGCAGGCGAGTTCAACCAAACCATCGCAAGCACCTTCGTAGAGCGCATGGTCTAAATTAAATGTTCCCGTATTATTAATCAAGGAAATTAAGTGAATCTCACTTTCAGCAACAAATTGAAACCAGACATCATCATCGGGGTCTCCATCACAGGTGCCATCAGAAACTCCAGAAGGTGTTGCCTCTATTAATGTTCCTTGGGTTAATAAAGTGCAGTTTTCATCAGAATTCACGGTTGCTACAATCGCATTACAAGGATTATCATTTTCTGGAGGACAGGCCAACAATTGTATCGCAGAACTGTTTATTACACAGTTAGCGTCTTGATCATTACTAATTGTTACAACAACATCGGTCAAAAATGGGAATGGCCCAATCTGATAAGTACCAATATCTGTTGCAGTAACGGTAAGGGCATCAATATTATTAGAAATAGTTAACGATGTTGCATCACCTAAACTGGTCACATTAACATCAATTAAAAATTGTTCCCCACTATCACAATCGTCAACAACCTGATAGGTGGCTACAGGATTTATGCAAGTCGCACAGGCCACTGTTACATCAAATGGGGTGTAACCGTTGTTTTCACAGCTTGCCGAAAAATCTGAATTAATATACCAAGAAATACTTTCTCCCGAAGATTGAAATGTTAGCCCAGCGACATTAGTCAAGTTTTCGTTGAAAAGCTCGTCTCCATTGCTATCTATAACTACCAACTCATCACAACAGCCTTCAAGTTGTCCTTCATTGAAAATTAAATTTAAAGGCTGGCCATCTGAACTAGTATATGTAAATGTTGCAACTGATGGGTCATCATCAATGTCATTAAAATAACAAAAGTTTGTGTTTACCGGACCTTCTTCGCAATCAACAATGGATACGAGGCAAAAATTCTGGGTAAGCGCATTGCTGGAAACAACACAATTTGGGTCATCGTCATTAACCGCTGTAATAAAAATATCGGTTCCGTTTTCAAAAGGACCGAAACTGACTGTTCCAATTTCAGTTACAACTATGTCATCGCTATCTTGGTTATCACTAACTGTTAATGAACCGGCAGAACCTAGGTCTGTTATATTCACATCCACAAAAAATTGTGGACCGTTAGCACAATCTTCCCTAACTGCGTATGTCACAACAGGATTTTGACAAGAAGCACAAGAAACACTTACATCGAAAGGTGTGTAACCACTTGATTCACATCCTATAGAGAAATCTGAATTGACGTACCAAGAAATAGTATCGCCCGAAGATTGAAAGGTAAGCCCAGCGACATCCGTCAAGTTTTCGTTAAAAAGCTCATCTCCATTTGAATCTAGAACGACGAGTTCATCACAACAACCCTCAAGTTGTCCTTGATTGAAATTTAAATTTAATGGTTGGCCATCTGAACTAGTATATGTAAATGTTGCAACTGATGGGTCATCATCAATGTCATTAAAATAGCAGAAGTTAGTATTTACCGGCCCTTCATCGCAATCAACAATAGCTTCAAGGCAAAAATTCTGTGTAAGCGGGCCACTTATAGAAGTACAATTAGCATCATCGGCATTGACTGCAGTAATGATAATTTCAGTTTCATTATCAAAAGGGCCAAAACTAACCAATCCCGGTTCTGTAACCGTTTCTGCGGCACTACCTTGATTATCGTTTATTATTAATGAAGAGGCAGAACCAAGGTCGGTAACGTTCACATCCACAAAAAACTGCGGACCATTTGTACAATCTTGTCTAACCGTATTGGAAACTATAGGATTTACGCAAGAAGCACAGGTAACAGAAACATCGAAGGGTGTATAATCATTTGACTCACAGCTTACCGAAAAATCAGAATTAATATACCAAGAAATAGTATCTCCCGAAGATTGGAAGGAAAGCCCTGACGCATCCGCCAGGTTTTCATTAAAGAGTTCATCTCCATTTGTATCAATTACAACAAGCTCATCACAACAACCTTCAAGTTGCCCTTGGTTAAAATTTAAATTTAATGGCCCTCCATTTGAACTGGTATAAATAAACGTTGCAACTGATGGGTCGTCATCAATATCATTGAAGTAACAAAAATCTGTATTAACCGCTCCTCCATCACAATCAACTGTAATAACTTGTCCGTGAATAAAATTGACAGAAAAAGAAATTAATAAAAAAAGTAAGAAAGTAGTTTTTTTCATAGAAGCAATTTTAAGAGTTCTTAAAACTACTATATTGTTTATCAATGTATTATTGCAAATTCAATGGGGAAATGAATAATAATGTAAAAGCAATATAATTTTTAAGGACCTGTATAAGCAGTCGAAGATAAAAAAAATGCTAACTAAGAAAAGGTTAACATTGCTATAATAGATTAAAGGTCATAATATTCGTTAAAAAGGAATTATTCCGACCATCCGTTAAAATTATAGTGTCAAAATCACAAAGACAGGAAAATGATCGCTAAAACCATCCTTATACTTCTCGCCTGCAAACGTTCTGCTTGGCTGGCCTTTATAAGGCCCCGTTTGCTGTTTTAAAAAAGGTGCATCAAAAATATGTGCACTTTCAAACTGTAACTCTCCTTCGTTATTATTAATAATATTAGTGGTCAATAGAATTTGGTCAAAAAGATTCCACTTCCCTCGATGATTCAAGCTTCCTTTAGAATAAGACATCATTGTGCTCATAGGGTTATAGAGAGTTGCGACATCAGCGAGAAAGTTCATACTACCGTCATTGGGGTTGTCGTTGAAATCGCCCATTACCAAAATTTTAGCTTCTGAATCATTTTGCTTGAATTCTCCTATAATGTCCGCCGTTTTTTTCGCGGCAATCATCCGTTTTGGATTTGACTCTTTTTGACCCTCTCGTCTTGATGGCCAATGGTTGACCAGAAAATGAACGTATTTATCCATCAATTTTCCTGAAACACGTAAAACATCCCTTGTGTAATCCTCGCTCCCATTCTCCTTTTCTAAATATAACCGATAGGGCTTTGAAGTTTCCATGGTAAAATATTTGGGGTTGTAAAGAAGCGCAACATCAATACCTCGTTCGTCCTTAGAATCAAAGTGAACGTACCTATAATTATAAGTCTTGAGATGCTGACTATGAACCAAGTCGTGCAGCACTTTTTTATTCTCTACTTCAGCTAGCCCAATAATTACAGGCGAGTTTTCTTCTACAGGTAAGTTAGAAACCTTCCCAATCATAGATATAACTCTGCCCAAACGCTCAATTTTTTTGTCGTATCTTTTTTTAGTCCATCGTTTTCGGGAAATTGGTAAGAAATCTTCATCGTATGTTTTGGCGTCATCCCGAAAATCAAACAAGTTTTCAAGGTTATAGAAAGCAATGGTTATATTCATTTAAAAGAAGAGATTGATTTAAATCTTGCAAATTAAGTTATTGCACCCAATTAAAATCTTTCAATTTATTCTTTCATCAACTTCCAAAAAGCGTAACTTAATTCTTTAAAAAGTCAACCAAAAACCGCCAATTACTTAACTTTGTCGTTTATAATAGAATATGATAGAAAAAAAAGATATACAATTAGAAAAAACTGTTTTAATCGGTGTTGTAACCAAAGAGCAAAATGAAGAGCGCTCTAAAGAATACCTTGACGAACTTGAGTTTTTAACCTACACGGCAGGCGGTGAAGTCCTAAAACGCTACACGCAAAAAATGGATATGCCTAATCCCAAAACCTTTATTGGTTCTGGTAAAATGAAAGAGGTGCAACAATATATTGAAGAAAATGAGGTGGGCACGGCAATTTTTGATGATGAATTGTCTGCCGCTCAAGAACGGAACATCAGTAAAATACTCAATTGCAAGGTACTGGACCGGACGAATCTTATTTTAGATATTTTTGCACAACGCGCTACAACGAGTTACGCACGTACACAAGTGGAACTAGCACAGTGTGAGTATCTACTCCCCAGATTGAAAGGGATGTGGACCCACCTTGAACGGCAAAAAGGAGGTATTGGGATGCGTGGTCCTGGGGAAACCGAGATTGAAACCGATAGACGTATCGTTCGGGATAAAATCTCATTATTAAAAGATAAGATAAAGACCATCGATAAACAGATGGCTGTTCAACGTGGTAATCGTGGCAAGATGGTTCGAGTGGCGTTAGTTGGATATACCAATGTAGGGAAATCCACCTTGATGAACGTGATTAGTAAAAGTGATGTGTTTGCAGAAAATAAGTTATTCGCAACATTGGATACAACGGTTAGAAAAGTGGTCATTCAGAATCTACCTTTCTTATTGACCGATACTGTCGGGTTTATACGCAAATTGCCAACACAACTGGTTGAATCCTTTAAAAGTACTTTGGATGAAGTGCGTGAGGCCGACCTACTTTTGCACGTTGTTGATATTGCACATCGTAATTTTGAGGAGCATATTGAGTCGGTAAATAAAACGCTTTCCGAAATTGGTGCTTCAGATAAACCAACGATTATGGTATTTAATAAAATAGATGCTTATAAGGCAGAAACCATTGACGACGACGATTTAATTACTGAGAAAACAGCACAACATTATACGATCGAAGATTGGAAACGCACTTGGATGAATCGTATTGGAAACAATGCGTTATTTATTTCGGCATTGAACAAAAAGAACATCGACGCCTTTAAAAAACGGGTCTATGATGAAGTGCGAGACATTCATGTAACACGGTTTCCTTACAATAACTTTTTGTATCCAGATTATTCGGAGGAGGAGTAATCAGTCTTCAGTCGTCAGTCGTCAATCGTCAATCGTCAGTCGTCAGTCGTCAGTCGTCAGTCGTCAGTCGTCAGTCTATTAATGAATAAAAAATGTCATTCTCAATTACTTCGAGAATGACATTTTTTGGTTTTATAAATTTCCGAAGTATTAGAACTTATAACTCAAACCAATAGTATAATAGGTCTGTAAATCATTATCGATATTATCAAAAGTTGGCGTCTCACCTTCAAAATCGGCTGGTAATTCAGATATCGCAAAATCTAGTGCTTCTTGTTTGTTGCTTCTTAATGCAAAGTCAAAACCGACACCTATATTGTTCCAAAGGGTATAGCTGAAGGAGTTGGTCCAGGTAAAATTAGAAAGGTCACTGCTTTTATAACTTTGGAAGGTTGAGAAATTGGTCTTAAAATTGATTTTACCAATTTGTCGGGTATAATCTGCAACAATCTTTGCACCAAGTGAAGATTCGTAAATAGCTTCGTTATTTGTAAATACAAAATTGTAGTTCAAGGGATGGATAACAACTATAAGATTTTGGATAGGCGTCCAGGTTGCTCCAAAACCAACGTCCAAATAGCCAGGGTCATTAAAATTATCCAATAATGTGGTTCTGTATTCCATTAACCCAGAAGCTGCTAATTTTTCGCTCAACTTTCTTCCGTAAAGGGATGAAATATTGAATACATCTGTGGTTGGTTCAAAACTATCATTATCGGTTGGGTCGTCCTTATCATCTAATTTTACCCAGCTCAGATTTGTATTCAGGGTGTTGCGCCAGAAAAACTTATCTTCAATCAAATTGGCATAACCGTTTATGGTAATCCCGATATTTCCAGAGGAGTTATTTGGCACACCTTGCGCATACCAGTTGTTGAAATTAGATAAACTCCCACCAACAGTACCAAAAGCGCCAAGGCGCCAGCCAGGCAAGTTATCTATAATCTTTTGTAAGGAATCGGCAGATTTTTGAGCTGCTTTTGCTCTAGCTACTCTTTCTTTTTTTAAGGCCTGAAGCTCTTCTTTAGATTGGGAAAATCCAAAACCAATGGTGAAGAATAGCGTAATGCAAACAATGAACTGTTTTGTCATGATTCTAATTTTATATAAATAGCTTTTTAATTATGGCCGCAAATTTATGATGGATTTATCATGAATGCAAAAATCGAGCTTCATATTTAGAGGTAGTCATGGTAAATGAATACAAAATCAAACATAATAATTCCGGTAATTGTGAGTACGCTAAGGAAATAAAATTTAAACGTAAGAAAATAATCAGGAGGTTTTTCTGCATTCTGCAACTTAAAGCAGCAAATCTAAAATTTTAGATTTTTATAATGATAGTGAATAAAACAAAGGATATAGATATTATTAAATGAGGAGCTCAAAATAAAGTGTAAACCACCGAAAATTGTAACATTAAGGAAGTGGTACCCTCATTGTCAGATGCTTCTTGTTTTATCAAACTATTGGGCTTAAATATTAGCCTTGCTTGGCCTTGCCAGCTATCGTTGATTTGATAAGTTGAACCGGCACCAATGCCAAGTCTTATTGGCTTATATCTGTCTGTTTTTTCTTTTTCGTCATCTTCAGAGGATTCACTAATTTTTACAGCAAGCATGGGACCAAAATCAAGGCTCCAGTTTTTTCCTAATTTATAATTGGCTAATCCAAATATGTTTAAAAATTCCAGCTTGACTTTCAAAGCACCGGAGTCATCATTTGCGGGGTTGTAACCTTCACGGGAATATAAAACTTCGCCAGTAATTTTCCATTCTGTTGAGAGTGAGGCTTGAACCAAACCACCCAAATGCAAGTCAAAACGAGGTGATGTTGCATCAACTACATCTCCATAATGATTGTTGATATTTAGACCAAGCTTACCTCTTAGAGCTATTGAATCAAAAAAAGATAGGTCTTCGTCTTGTGCAGAAAGACCAAAAGTAGAACAGAAAAACAGCAAGATAAATAGTCTAGACATGATGAAAGGTTTCAATAGTATCGAACTATTTAACAATTGTCATCAAAAGATGCTTAAAATCTAAAACTCAAAGCACTTTACTTTCGCTTGAACAGGGGTACAGAAGAACAAGCCTCACCGTACATAATCGATTTGGCGACGGCTTTTAACTTGGCAGAAAGTAGAATGTAAGCATTTGGTGGCACGGGCTTATGCGCGCAGCCCTTTATGATTAATGGCTTATCTCTATATGGCGATACATCTAAACCAGCAATGATATCTTGATAGATTGACGTTTCTAGAACTTCCAGATCACCCACACAAATTTTTCGGGCATAGGGCGCCAGTTCTATCGTAATCAACATATAAGCCCATGCCGGAATAATAGCGTCGGTGCTACAAGTCAAAGCCACAAACTGCTGATGATGTTGAGACCAATCATATTCTTTGACCTGTTGACGAAATTCCTTTTCCCGCAGCACAAAACCTTCGTACAGCCAATCTTTAATATCAAACTGCACGCGGTCTCCTTCAGGATAATAATCTTCTAAATCTACGACCATCAATTTACTGAGGGCCACCCTATTTACAATGTCTTCTTGCATGATGCAAATTTAAGTTTTTTTATTGATAGCCTTCCGCTTGCAAGGTAAAAAGCTGTGCGTATAGCGCTTTATTTTTCATGAGTTCTTTATGAGTACCTATTTCAACCACGACACCATTCTCGAGTACAAGGATTCGGTTGGCTTGCCTTACGGTTGAAAAACGATGTGAAATAATGATACTGGTTTTGTTTTCTGTCAAGGCGATAAAACGCTGAAATACATCACTTTCGGCTTTGGCATCCAAGGCAGAAGTTGGCTCGTCCAATATCATCACTTCGGCATTTTTCATATATGCTCTTGCCAATGCGACCTTTTGCCATTGCCCGCCAGAAAGGTCTTGCCCCTTCGCAAAACGTTTGCCCAATTGTTGGTCGTAGCCTCTTTTCAATTCGGAAATGACCTCGTTTGCCAAGCTCAATTCCGAAGCATTTTCAATTTTTTCCTGGTTGTCCAATTCCTTGATGTCGCCAATTGCAATGTTTTCCCTGGCGGTAAATTCGTACTTAAAGAAATCCTGAAAAATGACTCCAAAATAGGCTTGATATTGAGATTTATTAAAGCGGTTAATGTTGATACCATCCAATAAAATCTCTCCAGAAGTTGGCTCGTAAAAGCGCAGCATTAATTTGGTCAAGGTGGTTTTGCCTGCCCCATTTTGACCAACAAACGCCATTTTTTCGCCTGCATTGATTTTGAAACTAATACCTTTTAAAATTTCAGTTTCTGAACCCGGATAAGCAAATCTAACGTTATTAAATTCGAAACCCGATTGAATCTTATCAGGTAAAGGCTGGTCTTCATTTTGTTTTGGTACTACTGAAATATCAATGAATTGAAAATAATCCTTTAGATAAAGAGCGCTTTCGGTAATACGGGTGAATTTAGAAAAGAACTCCTGAAGATTTCTCGTGAGTCGATTAAAAGCTCCCGAGAGGAAGGTTAGCTCACCCAACGTAATCATGCCCGTAATTACACGATAAATAATAAAAACGTAGGCGCCATAATAACTCAACGTACCCAGCACGTTGAATACAAATCCCAAAGCAGATCTTTTGACTGCCAGTTTTTTATTAAGCTCAAAATATTCGTTTGAAAGTCGCTTAAAACGACCCACAATAAAATCGGTCAAGCCGAACAGTTTAATTTCCTTGGCGGTTTCGTTGTTTGCACCGATATATCTAAGGTAATCGAGTTCTCTTCGCTCGGCTGTCCAACCTCTTGCTAAACTGTATTGCCGTTGGCTAAACCAAATTTCATTGATAAATGACGGAATGATACTCAACACTAACAATATAATAAGATACGGTTCAAAATAAATTAACCCTGCAATCAAGGTCCCGATGGAAATTAAGCTCTGTAGCTCGCCCAAGGCATTGCTCATTAACCCTACTCGACCTGTAGTTTGGGTACGAGCGCGTTCAAGTTTATCATAAAATTCAGAATCTTCCAACAAGCTCATATCTATCTTGCTGGTCTTTTGCATGATACGCACCGAAGAATCAATGGAGTAGGCGTCGCCCAACAGACCGTCGGTCAATGAAATGGCTCTGCTGATTAAATCGGATAAGATGATGAGACCAAACTCAATACCCACGTATAACCAAAGTGTAGATAAATCTGTAGTATCCTCTTTAGTCTGCAGTATAATTTCATCGATGATGATTTTACCGATCCATAAAATAATGACTGGTAATATCGCTCCAATAAGGCGACAAAAGGCCGATGCTAAAAAGAGTTTTTTGTTGGTTTTCCAGATTTCCTTAAAAAATCGCGGAATAAAAATAAGGGCACTAAAAGAGCCCTTGATATTTACCTTCTTTTTGTCTTGAAGTGATTTTGGACCTTGTCTGGGCATTAAGCTTTTGGGAAATTAATTTTGTTTATTCGCAGAAAATGGTTTCTTATCTAATGGAATTCTTGATTGGGTGTTCGCAAATATCTAGATTTTGTCTGTCAAAGGAATTTAAATTTCAAAATTCGGTTGGCATAAGAGTTTATCGATTACATATATCTCTAGTAACACGCAAATTAGGATTGTCCTTTCGGTTGAAAAAGAGCTATATATTTTAATTTCCCACTAGAATGATTTGAAGGGCTGTTCTTGTTAGCATTTTTATCGATAAGCCTACCCGAAGGAAACTTTTACCAGACTCAAAATTTTAAACTACAATATCTGCGGAAAAGGCGTCTTCCGACCTAGTAAACCTGCCTGCCGATAGGAATGCCCAAACCTTCGTTTTAGCCACAGCTCTAACTTTATTTTATACACTTTGTACTGGCAGCAAATACTTTTGCCTTATGCTATGCTGGTTGCAACAAGTTTATTCCGCTTAATTCTTGCCCAATTTGGTGTATTCCACTCAGTATTTTCTCGGTCTGTTTCGCTGAAGGTTTTTTTGTTCCTGAAACATATTGGGATAATAAGGTTGCATTCATTCCTATTTTTTCCGCAAGAAATTTGGCGTTTAAAACTTTATAAAACTTGAAAAACTGCTTGAAGTCAATTTCAAATCCGATATCATTCGGTCCAACTTTTTCTTTCTGATCTTCAAAATGAAATTCTGTCGCCTCGTATGCATTGTTTATTAATTCAGGAATTGATTGACCAGTCGTAAATATTGGATAGTCCACTGAAAATGCAGAAAAGCCAGTATTAGTTTTCTCAACTATCATCGTTATTTTTTTCTTTTTAGCCATGATCCTATATTTTAATTCCAGCGTCTTTTAGGATTTTCTTTTCCAAACCTATACCCATTTCTTGGCTACCGTGATTTGGAAAGATTATCGTTCCCGTTTTTGTTTCGTGTCGCATTTTTACGTGCGAACCTTTTTGCGATACTGCATACCAACCACCTTTCGTTAATATTCGGTAAAGTTGAGAACATTTCATTAAGTTTCGCTATGGTTTCCGAACACAAAGGTAAACTATAATTTACTTTTTACAAACAAAATTTTAATACGAAAACACATTTCCAGCATTTACTACAGCTCTTTATAAGCGAAAAACTGCCTTAAATTTCTAACTTTCTAATTTGAGGTCTTCTCAAATCTTACAGCATCCCTAACTCCAACTTTGCTTCTTCGCTCATTAATTCTTGTGTCCAAGGTGGATCAAAGGTAATTTCGACCTCAGCAGACTTTACATCGTTGAGGGATTTTACTTTTTCTTCGACTTCTAAAGGTAAGGTTTCAGCAACAGGGCAGTTTGGTGTCGTCAATGTCATTAGTATTTTTACGTCATAATCTTCATTGACGAAGACGTCATAAATCAAACCCAACTCATAGATATCCACAGGGATTTCTGGGTCGTAAATGGTTTTTAAAACCCGTACTATTTTTTCGCCCAAGACGTTAGTGTCTATTTTAGTTTCGCTCATAAGAAAATTTATTTTCTATCCCCCACCAAAAAGCGGGTGAATTTTATTATTGGTTAGACCTGTCTATTATTCAATATTCAGGGTTAAAACTTCAATCGCTGAAGCTTACTGGTTTATTTTATAATTTGGCTGCCACTTAGCAACCAGAATTTCAATCGTTATTCTCTTCTTCAGTAATTATTAACTGGGTGATTAAATTATTAAAAAACACTTCGTAAGTTTGGATTTCAACTTGCGGCTTATTGTCGATAATTGTGTAATCGACAATCATTTGATTTGCTTCCGGAAATTTTTTGATTTTATAATTCACCATTTTTTCAAAGGTCAAACGAAATTGTACGCTTTTCAATTCTTGTTTGTACAATTCTTTATCTTCAAGAAAGGGTTTCCGGTTGGCTAAATTCCAGGCGTCGATACCAATTTCTAAAGTATCCTCAAAGGTTAGATTCTCTGGTAATTCCTTTTCAAATTCATCGACGAGTTTCAGTAACATTTCGGAATATTCAGGACTTGTATTTTTTATTGTGTCATCGTTTTCCGTAGCCATTTTAAATCTATTTTTAATAAACTCTTTGATCAATAAAGTAAGTCAATTAGTCTTGAACTCACAGATCAATACTTTTAATTTAATTCAACTGGGTTTGATAGGCAATAGCATACATTTTCAATTGCTTTACCATGCTAACCAAGCCATTTGCTCTTGTAGGTGATAAATGTTCCTTGAGCCCAATTTTATCTATAAAATCGGTATTAGCCTTTATGATATCATTTGGGTGTTGATTTGAAAAGGACCTGATTAAAATAGCAATAATACCTTTTGTAATAATAGCATCACTATCTGCCGTAAATTCAACCTTGTCATCGTTCATATCGGCATGCACCCAAACACGGCTTTGGCAACCCTTAATAATGTGGTCTTCGGTTTTGTATTGTTCAGCAATTAGCGGCAGCGATTTACCCAAATCTATCATATATTGGTAGCGCTCTTCCCAATCCTCAAACATGGCGAATTCCTCTATAATTTCTTCTTGTATTTCTGAAATGCTCATCCTTTAAATCAAATTTTTAGTGGCTTAAGGCCTTAAGTCACAAAGATACGATATCTCTACTATTTAGCCATCTCTTCTTTAATGGATAACAGTTTTTCAACGAGGGGCTTAATGGCTTGTGGCGGATTTCCATGGTCAAAAGCACTAGTTAAAAATATTCCTTCTTCATTTTCTATTTTTAAAGTAGCGATTGCTGCACCGTCGTACTGAAATGCTTTGGATGGCGCCTCTAATTCGGGTAGTGATTTAGCATCAATGTCTTGCATGAATCCTAATAGGATATCTCTATTTTTTTTTGAGATTGAGTTGGTCATGACCGCTTTTGCAGTGCGTTGATTTGTAAATGATAATTGACCATCCTTGACCCAGATTTTTTCGTAAAAGCCTCGGGTATTGGCTTCGTACGTGACGTTCATCTTGGACTGATTTTTATCGGCTTCATTTTCTTCTGAGCCTAGAATCAGCAGTTGATTGTCATTTTTCAGCAGTAATTGTTTGCCCTCTATCTCGTAACTATTGACGTTTCCAAGAGCAGTCATTAGTTTTGTTTCAATATCGTTTTTTTCATCTTGACAAAACATTTTTGTAGATCCAAGTGGGCTGAATGAAATGGTGTTACCCTCAACTTTATAATTTCCGAAGAACTGATTACAACCTGAAAATCCAGAGACTTTTTTAGTTTCGGAATCGAATTGGATAGATAAATTTAGAGCTACGGATTTCTCCTCTAAAGTTGTTATTGTATAATTACCTGAAAGTGAACCATCATTTTTGATATTAGAATTATCTGAAGCACTGGAAGTGTTTTGCGACGCGCCACAGGATTCTAAAATAATGAGAGTTAAAACAAGGGTTAATGTCTTTATAAAAGTCATGGCATCTAATGTTTAGTTTAAAACTAGATTATACTCTACAAAAGTAACGCCAAATGTTTAAGACAGCATCATTTTCGCCTTTTTGACACCTGCAACTAGAGCATCAACCTCAGCCATCGTGTTGTAGAATGCAAAAGAAGCGCGAACTGTACCTGGGATTTTAAAGAAATCCATCACGGGCTGTGCACAATGGTGACCGGTACGAACGGCAATACCCATTTTATCGAGAATCGTTCCAATATCATAAGGGTGAATGCCGTGAATGTTAAAAGAAATCACAGAGGTTTTCGCTTCTAAATCTTTTGGGCCGTAAATTTTAATGCCCTCAATTTGCGATAATTTTTCAGTGGCATAAGTCAGGAGTTGATGCTCATAATTGGCAATGGCTTCAAATCCGATACCGTTCATATAATCAACGGCAGCACCAAATGCGATGCCTCCACATATGTTGGGCGTACCTGCTTCAAATTTATGGGGTAGGTCAGCGTAAGTTGTTTTTTCAAATGTGACTTCAGCAATCATTTCCCCACCACCTTGATAGGGCGGCAATTTATTGAGCCAATCTTCTTTTCCGTAAAGCATTCCAACACCTGTAGGACCACAGATTTTATGGGCTGATGTTACGTAAAAATCAACATCCAAGCCTTGAAGGTCTGGCTTTAAATGTGGGCAAGATTGCGCGCCATCCACCAAAACCGCTGCGCCAACCGCATGTGCTTTTGTAATCATCTCTGCAATCGGGTTAATTGTACCCAAAGCATTCGAGATATGATTAACAAATACCAGTTTGGTTTTATCACTAAGCATCTCGTCATAAGTGCTCATCATCAACTGGCCATTGTCATCCATCGGAATTACTCTTAAAGCGGCACCGGTGCGTTCACACAACATTTGCCAAGGCACAATATTGCTGTGATGCTCCAATGCTGACACGAGCACCTCATCGCCCTTTTTTAGTATTTTGGAAAATCCCGTTGCCACCAAATTGATGCCGTGCGTGGTTCCTGAACTCATAATCACCTCGTGGGTATGCTTGATATTAAAATGTTTTTGGATTTTAATTCGTGCCTGTTCGTAACGATCGGTCGCCTCTTGGCTCAATGTATGCACGCCACGATGGATGTTCGCATTATAATTTGAATAATAGTCCACAATCACGTCAATCACCTGTTTTGGGGTTTGTGACGTAGCAGCGTTGTCTAAATATATTAGAGGCTTTCCGTTAATTTTTCTTTTAAGAATGGGAAAATCCTGTCTTATTTTTTCAACATTAAAATTAATGTGCTCTAAAGTGTTATTTGTCATAAATACAAAGTTACGAGATGTTTAGTTAAAAAATTCAGTAAAAATAACTTTAAGATTATTTTTGCATTTTATTTGAATACATTTAAATTAAATGTATATTTGCTAAATGTATAGCAAAGAACTTACTAAAGGCACATTGCAGCCAATCATTTTAAAACTCATCAATAGCAGAGGTAAAATGTATGGCTATGAAATTACACAAGAGGTTAAGAAAATGACTTTTGGTAAAATTGATATCTCTGAGGGCGCTTTATATCCCATACTCCATAAACTTGAAAGCAAAAACGTACTTAAAACTGAAAAAGTTTTCATTGGGAAACGCGTAAGAAAATATTATAGAGTTACCGAGGAAGGAAAAAAAATGGTGGAAACAGCAACTGAAGAAATCCATGATTTTATTGAAACATTAAATTTAATATTTAATCCTAAACCCATAATTTGATGGAGCTATTAGAAAAGCATGTCGATTTTATAGACAAAAGTTTGCAATTATACGGTGTTGCATCTCAAGACCTAAGAGAAGATTTGGTCGATCATATATGTACATATATTGAAAATCAAGATTCCAATGATTTCAATATGCTATACCAAAAAGCGCTACAAAAATTTGGTGGCTATACGAATTTTCAAAGTCTTCAACTCGAAACTAACTTTCAAAAATTTGCTAAACAAATAATAATCATAAACAAAATAAAATTTTCTTGTGGATTCATTGTAATTCTGCTCTTAGTCTTAAGTTTAGTTTTCCAAATGATGCAATGGCCTTATGCTAACGCTTGGTTGTTAGGTGCCATTTTTGTTTCTTTTTTGGTTGTATTACCAGTGCATCTTTACAGTAGATATAAAAAATCAATTCTCAAATTTTCTTAAAAAAAACTTCTTATGAAAAAATCAATTTACATTCTAGGGTTTTTAACTTTCTTTATTCTTGGTATTGGTGCTATGTTTGAGTTTTTGACCTGGCCATACAGAGGTATTATTGTTTTTATTGGGTTTCTATTTTTAAATTTTGGGTTGATTCCAACCTATTTCTATCAAAAGTATAAGCAATGTTAAACCGTAAATATTATTGCTTTTTGGTTATCGCGGTCATCTATGGGTTTTGCAATTCGCAACCTACCGTAACTGAAAAAATCAGGCACTTATTTGATGACTATAACTTTGTAAACACCCCGGGTCTTGTTGTACGCGTTGTAAAAGAAGACTCCATTATATATTCTGAAGGTTTCGGGCTTTCAAATTTGGACTACAATGTCAAAAACACAGACTCCACCATTTTTAGTATTGCTTCAATAAGTAAGCAATTTACTGCAGCAGCCGTATGGTCTTTAATTAAAGCATCAAAATTAAGTTTAGAGGACAATCTAACATCGTTTTTTCCAGAATTTCCAGATTATGGAAAATCGATAAAAATCAAACACCTATTAAATCATTCTAGCGGTCTTAGAAATTATCATACTACGATGTATCTGTCCGGTTTTGATTACGATGTAGAATATTATGATAACGCTTACGTGCTTGAATTGGCTCAGAGACAAAAAAACCTTAACCATCCCCCAGGCCAACAGATTATTTATTCGAATACGAATTATAATTTATTAGCTTTAATAATAGAACAAGTTTCGGGTCAAAGTCTGGATGCATATCTCAAAGCTAATATTCTATTTCCTTTGAGGATGGAAGACACATTTGTAAGAATTACCCACGGAAAACCAATTAAAAACAGAGCTATTGGCTACCAAAAGCAAAAGGATGGCTTTGTTTTTAACACATCAAATCAACTAAGTTATGGTGCAGGAAGCATGGGAAGTAACTTGAATGATTTGACACTTTGGGCAAAAATGCTCAACGGACAAACTCCAAAATTTAAAAACTTAGCACAATTTCTTAAAACTACCGAAGCCTTGTCTTCTGGTCAAAAAGCCAATTATGCAAGAGGACTGATGGTTGAAGATTATAAAGGATATAAAACTTTGAGCCACAGTGGTTTTGGGTTTGGAGGTCAAACTCAACTTTTGACAGTTCCTGAACAAAATATAAGCATTATCATTCTTACCAATATTCAATCTATCAACCCAACACCTATGTCTTATCAAATACTAAATTTATTAATTGGCTCTAAGGAAAATACAGTTGAAATAAAAGAAAAAGACTTCAGCTTTTATACCTCAAAAATTGAAACAATTTACAGGGGATTTTAAAGAAATTAATAGTGACATGACCATGGAAATTTTCCTTGAAAACGATACATTGAAAGCGCTAGGCTCTATGGGAAAAACAAAACTGCCGCTAATACAAAAAAGCGCTAATAAGTTTGTAAGGCTAAATGCTCAAAATGTAACCTATGATTTTAAAAAAACCTCAGTCTATGATATGGTAATTTCATTTGGAGGTACACCGTTCTACTTTAAACGTGCCAAATTAATCAATGAAAATCCAAATAATTTAAACTGATTTTACCGGCAACTACTATTCTGAAGAATTGCGAACGACCTATCACTTTTATGTAGAAAACGACACTTTAAAATTAACGTATAAAAATCACGATAACATTACTTTATATCCTGTACAATTGCATCAGTTTGGAAATAGAGATAGAACGCTTTACCATTTCGTTTCATCAGAGTGACGGCTCGCTAACAGAAATGCTATTATCCTGTGATGGACAAGTAAGTAATATTAGGTTCGTTAAAGATCAAACCCAATTTAATTGATTTTTCAATTATTTAGTAGCTTTTCAACATTTACGTTCAAATTTATAAAGCCAATTAAAAAACGTTGAGAGTCGTAATCAAATTCTAATGGCGCAGTAATTGTATAATCTCCTATTAATTCGACAGAGACCCAATTGGTTAAACATATTCCAAAGGCTGCCTGAAAACCTAAATTTGTGCTTTTATAAAAGCCATCAATAGACTGTCTATCAGCATCACTAGTACCTGTTACTATTGATAATCTTGGTCCTAATAAAAGGTATGCTCCAATATTATAATTTTTATTAAAGTGGTATTTTAATTTAGGTGAAATTTGAATTGATTTAACTTTTAGATGAAAAACAGAAAAATCCGGTCCGTTTCCAGAATAATAATCCCGAGTAGAATTGTATATAAAATCTGTCTTGATACCATACCCTTCTCCAAATTGCAAATCAATAAAGGCGCCAAAATGAAGACCTAAATCTAAGTCCTCCCTTGCAGAAAATGATAAATCATCAGAAGTTTCTAAATCGTTAGCACTAATACCTCCATTTAAACCGTATGTAAAAGTCTGCGACGAAAGCTTTGAAACAAATAAAACACAACTAAGGAATAGTAGCTTTTTAAACATATTTATAAATCAAACCCAATTTTAACCCCTAATTTATTCGCCACAATTTTAGTAATACGCTGTTTGATTTCTGGAATCTTGACCGAATCCAACACGTTATTGCTAAACGCAAACATTAAAAGTGCTTTGGCTTCCTTTTCAGGGATACCACGTGAACGCATGTAGAACATGGCGCTCTCATCGAGTTGACCAATTGTACAACCATGGGAACATTTTACGTCATCAGCAAAAATTTCCAACTGTGGCTTGGTATTGATGGAAGCTTTATCGCTCAACAAAATATTATTGTTAGATTGAAACGCATTGGTTTTTTGTGCTTCTTTATTAACCAAAACTTTTCCGTTAAAAACACCTGTTGCCCTGTCGCCAAAAATACCTTTGTAATCTTGATGGCTTTCACAATTGGGCTCTATATGATGTACCAATGTGTTATGGTCTACGTGTTGCTTGTCACCAATAATCGTAATGCCTTTTAATGTGGAATCAATTCTTTCCCCTTCCTGATAAAAATTAAGGTTATTTCTAGTTAGTTTTCCGCCGAAGGAAAATGTATGAACCGAAGCATGACTTTCTCTTTTTTGTTTGATAAACGTACTATCTATTAAGGATGCGCTCTGTTTATCATTCTGGATTTTATAATAATCCACAATTGCTCTTTTTTCAGCAAAAATCTCAGTGACGCTGTTGGTCAATACAGGATGCTCCGCCAAGCTTTGGTGGCGTTCAATAATTTGAACGTGTGAATTCTCGCCAACCACAATCAAATTTCGCGGCTGCAGCATTAACGACGCTTCGTTCCCGGTTGCAAAATGAACGATTTGAATTGGCTTTTCTACCAATTTATTTTTAGGAATATGGATGTAAGCACCTTCGGCTGAAAACGCAGTGTTTAATGAAGTCAAACTATCTTTCGCAGCGGCCTTATTAAAATAATTCTCGATAATAGGACGGTATTTTGGCTTGGATAATGCTGATGACATCAAGCACACATCAATACCCTCGTGCGTTGTTTGTGAAAGGTGGGATGATAACTTACCATCTATAAACACAATCTTATAACTATCAATATCATGGATAAGGTACTTTTTGATATCCCGATATTCAATAGTATTCTCTTCCTTTGGAAACACGCTGTAATCATGTTTCAGAATGCTATTTAATGAGGTATATTTCCAAGCTTCATCTCTTTTCGAAGGAAAACCTTCATCCTCGAACGTTTTTATCGCAGCACTACGTACATCGTGAATCGGGGATTCTACATCCACTAAATTCTCAAATGCCATAAATGACGATACTAATTTATCTTTTAAATCCAAATTTTTACAGTATGCAGTTTTCAGTCCTCAGTTGGCAGTCAATTACCAGAACTTCAGATGAAAACCTATTATATAAAATTAATACTTTACTTTTCAAACTTTAGTCTCAGCCTTGATTTTGGGTTAATGTTTAACTGCAAACTGAGGACTGAGGACTGCCAACTGAATCACGCTTCCGCCTCTTCCTTAATCCAATCGTAGCCTTTTTCTTCAAGCTCGTGAGCTAGCTCTTTAGAACCTGTTTTTACGATACGCCCTTGGTGCAGTACGTGTACAAAATCTGGTACTATATGGTCTAATAACCGTTGGTAATGTGTAATTACAATAACGGCATTATCCTTACTCTTTAATTTATTAACGCCGTTAGCCACAATACGAAGCGCATCGATATCCAATCCAGAATCCGTTTCATCTAGAATGGCCAATTTAGGCTCTAACATTGCCATTTGGAAAATTTCGTTTCTCTTTTTCTCACCACCCGAAAATCCTTGATTTAAGGAACGGGATAAAAACTTTCTATCTATTTCCAGCATTTCTGATTTCTCGCGGATCATTTTCAACATATCCTTAGCTGCCATGTCTTCCAATCCTTTTGCTTTTCTGGTTTCGTTGATTGCGGTTCTCATGAAGTTGGTGACGCTTACCCCAGGAATTTCAACCGGATATTGAAAGGATAGAAAAATGCCCTGATGCGCACGTTCTTCGGCAGAAAGTTCTGCGATATCTTTTCCATCCAATAAAATTGAGCCTTTCTCTACCTCATACTCTTCCTTACCAGCAATCACAGCCGCCAAAGTACTCTTACCAGAACCGTTTGGCCCCATAATGGCATGAACTTCACCCGCTTTTACCTCGAGATTGATACCTCTTAAAATTTCTTTACCCTCTACACTTGCGTGTAAGTCTTTTATTTGTAACATAAGTTTCTTTTCAAAATTCAAAAATTAGCGATTTAATTCAAGAGCTAATGTTTCGTTATTATAATTATTGTTCACTACCTCCCAACTTCACGACATCATTGTCTTCGGGATTTGGTGGCGAAACTTTTAAAATTTCTATAATCTCAATGCGGTCTTCCCAACCTTCCTCACCTTCAGGTTTTTTAAACATGCGACCTCTTACAGTAACTGGTACCATATCGGTAGGTTCCGTTTTATAGGTTTTGGCCTGCTCATCCAAATCGTGCATTTTCTCGTTGATGACAACGCCGTACATTCGGGATGGGGTTTGTAAAACTGCGGCATCAGCATAATAAATAAATTGACCTTGAATGGCAATTAAACCATCGTTCTGATTATTTTTTTTACCATCTTCAATCATGGTATTTTCTTCGGAAGTTAAATCGGCTTCCGATTTAGCTTCATTTTTACAGCTAAAAAAAACGGTGAGTAATAAAAATATAATTGCTGTTATTTTTATGTTCATTTTAAAAAAAAATTTAAGGTAATTTTTCCACTAAGTATTGTAAACTACAGACTGTTGGATACATATTATCCTACAGAACCTTCCAAACTAATCTCTAACAATTTTTGAGCTTCAACCGCAAACTCCATTGGCAATTTATTCAAGACTTCCTTGCTGAAACCATTGACGATTAGAGCGATTGCTTTTTCAGTGTCAATGCCACGTTGATTGCAATAAAAAATCTGGTCTTCTCCAATTTTACTTGTGGTTGCCTCGTGTTCTATTTGGGCTGATTTGTTTTTTACTTCAATGTACGGAAATGTATGCGCACCACAATCATTGCCCATTAATAGACTATCACATTGTGAAAAATTTCGGGCGTTATCAGCTCTTGAACTGATATTTACTAAACCTCGATACGAATTTTGTGATTTTCCAGCAGAAATACCTTTGGAGATAATCGTTGACCTAGTATTTTTACCTAAATGAACCATCTTGGTACCTGTATCGGCCTGTTGATGATTATTGGTTACGGCAATGGAGTAAAATTCACCTACGGAGTTATCGCCCTTTAAAATGCAACTCGGATATTTCCAAGTGACGGCACTTCCTGTTTCGACCTGTGTCCATGAGATTTTTGCGTTTTTCTCGCAGATACCTCGTTTCGTTACAAAATTATAAACGCCACCTTTACCTTCTGGGCTACCTGGATACCAATTTTGAACGGTTGAATATTTGATTTCTGCATCGTCTAAAGCCACCAATTCTACAACCGCGGCGTGTAATTGGTTTTCATCACGACTTGGTGCTGTACAGCCTTCAAGGTAACTTACATAACTACCCTTGTCTGCAATAACAAGCGTTCTTTCAAACTGACCTGTACCTGCTTGGTTAATTCTAAAATAAGTAGATAGTTCCATTGGACATTTTACGCCTTTTGGAATATAACAAAAACTACCGTCGCTAAAGACAGCGCTATTCAATGAGGCATAATAATTGTCTGTTTTTGGTACAACCGTACCGATGTATTTCTTGACTAATTCTGGATGCTCACGAATTGCTTCAGAAATAGAGCAAAAAATAATTCCCTTTTCGCCTAAAGTCTTTTTGAAACTTGTCGCTACAGAAACGGAATCAACCACCACATCCATGGCTACACCTGCCAAGACTTTTTGTTCGTCTAGAGAAATACCCAGTTTTTTGAAAGTTTCTAATAATTCGGGGTCAACCTCATCGAGACTTTCGTATTTGGGTTTTTTATTAGGTGCGGAATAGTAAGAAATCGCTTGAAAATCTGGTTTCAAAAATTTCACATTAGACCAATCCGGGTCTGCCATTTTTAGCCAGCCACGATATGCCTCCAATCGCCACTCGGTCATCCATTCTGGCTCTTCCTTCTTTTTAGAAATCGCCCGGACCACATCTTCACTTAATCCGATGGGAAAAGTGTCAGATTCAATATCTGTATAAAAACCATATTCGTATTCTTTGGTTTTTAACTCTTCCCTTAAATCATCTTCGGTATATTTTGACATAATATTATTTAAATTTTAAATCTTCCGTTTAGGAAGTTTGGATGGGATTCTAAAGAGAAAATGACTCCCCACATCCACAAGTTCTATTAGCATTAGGATTATTAAATACAAACCCTGCGCCATTAAGACCTCCAGAATATTCTAAGGTTGTTCCTATAAGATACAGAAAACTTTTTTTATCAACGATGATTTTAACACCGTTATCCTCAAATACCTTATCCTCATCCTTCTGCTCTTTGTCAAATTTCAAATCATAAGACAAACCTGAGCAACCGCCACTTTTTACACCAACACGAACATAGTCGGTCAACGTATTAAAGCCATCGTCGCCCATAAGCTCCACCACTTTCTTTTTAGCCGTTTCTGAAACCTTTATCATTTGTAAATTTTTTAAGTCTAAATTGTCTGCAAATATACGATATACACGGCTTTAAACCATAGCGGCTAACATTAAATTAGCATATACAAAGATAGGATTGGATTATTGCTTTTGAGAAGTAGTTATAAAACAAATATTCGCTTGAGCGAAGCACATTTGAATAATTTTTAAAAGCTGGAAAATCGAACTGAGCTTCCTCCTATTCTAATAATTGAAGTTCTTCCGAATCAATTAAAAAAATTAAAATTAGATAAAAGGCCCCCCTCTCGCAATCGTATTATTCCAAAGCGTCAATTAATTTGGAATTATAGAAGTGAATATTGATGTCAGTTATCTTTTAAATTGAAAATTGACCCTCGTTCGAACGTCTGTTCAAAAGGAACAATTGACGCAGTGCTGTTTTAATTTGGTCGTTTTTATAAGGAAGTTCCTCGAAATCACCCGAGGTATCCACTATCATTTTTTTATGGCATGACGAGCATACAAAAATTTCAGAGTGCTCAGTATAAGCATTAGATTTTGACATGGGTTCTAAATTATGTCCAAAGACCGCGCAGGACAACACGTTGCTCGTAGAGGTTTTCATAAGTAGGTATTTAATTTGGGACTACTAACATAAGAACTATTTTTTATTAATAGGATTAAAAGCATATTTTTTCGATGAAATGCACTATAATTTTAGGTTTTACTTTAAAAAATTATAGGTTGAACGATTTTGTTCCAAAAACACCCTTACTTTTGCATTATGATAGAAGATAAAAATCAAAGTCGAACGGCTTTAGAGCGATTAGGTGAATTCGGATTGATAGAGCATCTGACCAAAAATTTTAAAATTAAGAGAAAATCCACCATAAAAGGAATTGGAGATGATGCTGCAGTTTTAGATTTTAAAAACAAGCAGGCTGTTGTTACCACCGATCTTTTGATAGAAAATGTGCACTTTGACTTGAGTTACGTCCCTTTAAAACATTTGGGGTACAAGGCCATTGTGGTGAACCTGTCAGATGTTTACGCTATGAACGCCAATGCCACGCAGGTCACAGTATCCATAGCTGTTTCAAATCGTTTTCCGCTGGAGGCACTCGAGGAATTATATGCCGGGATTGAAACCGCTGCGAAAATATATGGTGTTGATGTTGTGGGTGGTGATACCACGTCTTCTACGACTGGACTTTTGATTTCGGTTACGGCAATTGGAGAGGTAGACAATAATAAAATAGTTTATCGAAACGGCGCAAAACCAAATGATTTGGTTGTTATTTCTGGAGACATTGGTGCAGCCTACATGGGACTTCAAGTGCTAGAGCGCGAAAAGGAAGTTTTTAAAGTGAATCCACAAAGTCAACCAGATTTAGAGGCCTATACCTATATTATTGAGCGGCAGTTGAAACCAGAAGCAAGAAAGGATATTGTGAAATTACTGAAAGATTTGGAAGTTAAGCCAACATCCATGATGGATGTAAGCGACGGACTTTCTTCGGAAATCATTCATATCTGTAAACAAAGTGGCGTAGGTGTTGAGCTCTATGAAAATAAAATCCCATTAGACCCGCAGGTTATTTCAACATGTGAAGAATTCAATATTGATAGTACAACCATTGCACTAAATGGTGGGGAAGATTATGAATTATTAATGACAATTGCCCAAAAAGATTTTGATAAGATTAAAGGCAATCCCAATCTTACCGTTATTGGTTACATCACTGAAAAAGAAAGAGGCATGAACCTCATAACGCGTGGTGAACAAGTTATTCCAATTATCGCAAAAGGGTGGAATGCTTTGGGCGAAAATCAGGAATAAGCATTTCTCGCTTTTTTTCGTCTTGTGTAAAGTGACTTGAGCGTCTTATTAATTTCCCTTCGCTTACTGGTTAGTGGAATTATTTTTCCCTCTACACTAGTTGTAAATTGCTTTTTGCAACGCGTACATTCGTATTCCTTAACGCTTTTAGTAACATCACTTTTTACTACAATGTCATGATTGAAGATTTTGCAGAATAGATTTTTCAAATTTTTCTTTTCCGTAGTATAACGAAAAAGACAGACTTTTAAAAGAAAATCAATGTTAAGTCTTCTTTAAATTAAATTTTACAGATTATAATTAAATCATGAACCAAAAAAAGTGAATCCCATTCAATGTAGGAGGAATCCTCTTGGGGCAATTAAAAATCTATCAAAATTCAAAAGATGATTTATGCTGCTAAAACTGAAGGATTGGTTGCAGATCTTTTTAATCTTGTCCGCCGCCGGGTATAAACATCGGCTAAAATGGCATTGATTTCTTGAAATTTGGGAGTCAGTTCTGTAAGCATTCCGTTACTATCTGTAGTTAGTTGGCGCTTACAACATTTACAGGTGTATTCTTTAACGTGTAATGTTACTTTTTTAGAAGTCTCATACTTGTGACCAAAAATATCACAATAGAGCTTAGATGCGAAAGGTGGGCTAGTAGGATTTTTCATGATAATGAGATTATTATTTCACTAAACTAAAAAATATTTATCAACAAAACGTCAAATGGCTTTAATTTTCGATAAAATTAATAATATTGTAAGTTAATTCTGATTTATTTTCAATATGGCTCATATGGCCACCAGAAATAATTTTACAAACAATGTCACTTAATTTTAGTTTTTCCGCAATTATCCCTGAATCTATCAATCCGTCATCTTTACCGTTTAAAATTAATTTTCTCGCTTTAAGTTCCCTAAAAAACTTCAAATTTCCTGTTCTTTTGCACATCCCTTCCTGTGCCGCAATAAAACCTTGGATAGGTGTTTTCATAGCCTCAGTCAAAGCATGTTGAATCTCTGAATCATAATTTACCCTGCTTTCCTTAGAAAAAAGATTTATGAAGGACATGCGAACTAAACTTTTATAGTTAGTCTTTGCCATTTCAATAGCCCGTTTTCGTAACTCTTTACGCTCCAAAGAATCTGATTGATATGTTGAATTCATCAAACATAATCCAATTATAGATTCTGGACTTTTTTTTGCCAACGCCAAAGCAACATAGCCACCCATAGAATGTCCAATTATATGATACTGGTCAACTTTTAAAAATTCTAACACGGCAGCAACAGCATCTGCCATCATTTCCATAGAATGAACGTAACCAATGCTTCCGGTTTTTCCATGACCCAATAAATCTATACTCACAATCTGGTACTCAGCGCCGATAGCTGAAATCAACTCACTCCACATGGTCGAATTTTCTAATAAACCATGCAATAATACTAATGTTTTCCCTTTGCCTTGCACCTCGTAAAAAATGGAAATACCTTTGTACCCTAATGTCATTTCAAACTTAATTTTATAAACATTTCAATTATCTTTTTCAATATCCTGACTGGGAGTAAATATGAATAAAACCAAGGACATTCTTTTAATCGCTTTTGCGTTATTTTCGCTTTTTTTTGGTGCGGGCAACTTACTCTTACCTCCACTTTTGGGATATCGGGCTGGAAACGATTGGTTTTTAGTAACGATTGGTTTTATAATTACAGCCGTGGTCATACCTATTTTTGGAATAATTGCCCATGCTAGGCTTCAAGGGACGCTTTTTGATTTCGGAAAAAAAATATCCTCCAATTTTAGTTACGTCTATTGCATTCTAATTTATGTGATTGCTGTTGCACTGCCATCACCTCGAACTGCTGCAGCAACCCACGAAATTGCCATTGACCCCATTTTTGGAACAGATCCGCTTTATACTAGTACAATTTATTTTACGCTCGTACTTCTATTCGTACTTAATCGTGCTACTATTGTCAACCTTATCGGTAAATTTCTAACGCCTATAATCGTTGTGATGTTATTATTGGTTATCGGAATCGGACTCTTCTCTTCCGAAATGCTTACAACCACGCCGCAATTTGATGTACCATTGGCCCATGGTATTCTTGAAGGCTACCAAACCTTCGATGCTATTGGAGCTGTTGTGGTTGGAGCCGTTATAATAATCTCAATAAATTCTTTGAGTACTGCAAATTTTGAGGCTAAAAAAGACCTCATCATAAAAGCCGGGATAATGGCAGGATTGGGATTATTTGCTATTTATGCTGGGCTTATTGCCATAGGTGCTTATTATGGTTCTGAAATTCAAATCAATAATAATTTGAGCAGCGAAATGCAACGCGCAAACCTTTTGAGAAAAATCAGTAGGGCCTCATTGGGTGCATTCGGAAACTCAGTATTGAGCATCCTAATTTCATTGGCATGCTTTACAACAGCGGTTGGTATTGTAACCGGTGCAGCAGATTATTTCAAAGGCCTGTGCAACAATTCTGATTTAGCTTACCTCATAACAGCAGTTCTAGGTTGTATAATGGGTGTTGTGGTTGGGCAGTTGGATTTTAACTCTATTATAATTGTTGCCGTTCCTGTCTTACTATTTATTTATCCCATAACCATTATTTTGATTTTACTAAATGTGTTACCTGAAAAATTGGCAACACCTTTAGTATTCAAGGCAGTGGTTTTGATTGCATTCGTTTTCAGTATTCCAGATGTCATTGGTTTTGTGCGCCCTTCGGAAACATTGACTCGACTAAGTTCAATTATCCCCTTAGCTGAATATAATTTAGGATGGGTTTTACCAGCACTAACTACATTTTTAGTGTTCGGAGTCTTTGAGTTTTTTAGGAGAAAATAAGTATGTTATTTTATTATGAAAATGAAATAACTGGCGGAAAGCACCAACAGCAATCTAATGCAGTCCTCGATTAATGTTTGCTTTGACTGAATACTAATTCATAATCTCCTCAATCTCCTCCGCTTCAATTGGTATATTTCGCATGAGATTAAATGGTTCGCCGTTTTCCTGAATTACCACATCATCTTCCAATCGAATTCCAAATCCTTCCGCAGGGATGTAAATTCCAGGTTCTACGGTAAAGACATTGTTGGCTTGCATCGGTTCAGTTAAAATACCGTAGTCATGTGTATCTAGACCAATATGGTGTGAAGTACCGTGCATGAAATATTTTTTATAGGCCGGCCAATCCTTATCTTCGTTTTTAACATCTGCCTTATCTAAAAGGCCAAGTCCTAGCAATTCTGAAGTCATTAATTTACCAACCTCCACGTGATAATCTTCCCATAATGTGCCAGGGACTAGCATTTTAGTTGCTTCATTCTTAACACGATTAACAGCGTTATAAACTTCTTTTTGTCGTTTGGTGTATTTTCCTGAGACCGGGATTGTTCGTGATAAATCACTCGCATAATTTGCATATTCTGCGCCAGCATCAATTAAAATCAAATCGCCAGATTTACACTCTTGATTATTTTCAACGTAGTGTAGCACATTGGCGCTATTTCCTGAAGCGATTATGGGTGTGTAAGCAAAACCTTTTGAGCGGTTGTTCAAAAACTCGTGCATAAATTCGGCTTCAATATTAAATTCCCAAACGCCTGGTTTTACAAAATCCAATACACGACGAAAACCTTTCTCGGTAATATCACAGGCTTTTTGCATCAATTCCAATTCGGTACCATCTTTAACGGATCTTAAACGTTGTAAAATGGGATTGCTTTTTGCCACGGAATGGGCGGGATATTTCTGCTTCAACCATTTAGCAAAACGGGCTTCACGGGTTTCAGTCTCAATATTAGCGCGGTAATGTTCGTTGGTATTTATGTAAACGGTATCACATTGGGTCATCAGCTCAAAAAGAATTTTCTCCAAATCCTTAAGCCAATAGACTGTTTTTATGCCTGCAGTTTCAAACGCCGCTTCCTTGGTTAGTTTTTCACCTTCCCAAACGGCAATATGTTCGTTGGTTTCTTTTAAGAATAAAATCTCTCTGTGTTTTTCTTTTGGAGAATCGGGGAACAAAACCAATATACTTTCTTCTTGATCCACGCCACTCAAATAAAAAATATCCCGGCTTTGTTGAAACGGCATCGTACTGTCTGCACTAATTGGATAAATATCATTGGAGTTGAAAATCGCCAAGCTACTATCATTCATTTTGGACATAAAGTTTTTACGGTTCTTAATGAATAGGTCTTTATTTATTTTATGATATTTCATGGGTTCTATTTTAGCGGTTTCTCAAAAATACAAATTTCGATAGGCCTTATCAAAGATTAGCAAACTATAAAAACTTCAAATGGTTTTGTTGGCATAGGATTATGGCAATTTTCAATAACATGAGACAATTTAATTAATAAAGCTTTGCCTAAATTTGTGATGATAAAAAATTTATACAATGTTCAAATATCAATATGCTCTACCATTTCTTATATTTATAGGTTTTTGCCAAGCCCAACAACCCTCAACCTCAGCACAAACTATCGAAAATGCCCTTTCAAAAAAACAGGAAATGGCACAAAATTCTTTAGTAAAAAATGTGGCTTTTAAAAATATCGGGCCAAGTGTTATGAGCGGCCGGGTTACAGATTTGGCCGTTAATCCAGATAATCCTTCTGAATTCTACGTCGGCTATGCATCTGGTGGACTCTGGCACACCAATAATAACGGTACAACCTTTACCCCCATTCTTGATAATTCCAATACCCAAAACGTTGGAGATATAGCTGTAGATTGGAAGACCAGAACTATTTGGGTGGGTACTGGCGAAAACAACGCATCACGATCAAGTTATGCTGGAATTGGTATTTTAAAATCAAGTGACAACGGTAAGACCTGGCAAAATATGGGCCTGAAAGATTCTCATCATATTGGCCAGATTCTTATTAATCCTAATAACCCGGATGAAGTGATTGTAGGTGTAACTGGGCATTTATATTCCCCCAACCAAGAACGTGGCATTTATAAAACTACAGATGGAGGAGCGTCTTGGTCCCAAAAACTATTTGTGGATGATATGAGCGGCATTATCGATCTTCAGACCAATCCTAATAATTTCAATTTGATGTTTGCGTCCTCTTGGAGCAAAGACCGTAAAACTTGGAATTTTGTTGAAAGTGGGAAAAACTCTGGTATATATAAAAGCACCGATGCTGGCGATACTTGGATAAAAGTTTCTACGGAAAACAGTGGCTTCCCAACCGGCGCTGGAGTTGGTAGGATAGGCCTTGCGGTTTACGATGATAATATTGTTTATGCAGTTCATGATAATCAAGCGAGAAGAGCTTCTGTAGAAAAAGAAGAAAATAGTAGTGTATTGGTTAAGGAAGATTTTAAAACCATGTCATTGGAAGAATTTTTAAAAATCGACAATAAAAAACTGGATGCTTATCTTAAAACCAACGGCTTTCAAGAAAAATACCGCGCAGAAAACGTTAAACAAATGGCAAGGGTCAAAGACGTAAAGCCCATTGATTTGGCAAACTATCTTGAAGATGCCAATTCTATGCTATTTGATACGCCCGTAATCGGCACCGAGGTTTATAAAAGCACCGATGGCGGATTGACTTGGAAAAAAACCCACGACGACTATCTCGATGATATTTATTACAGTTACGGGTATTATTTCGGTCAAATCCACGTTGCTCCAAAAAATGCCGATAACATATATATATACGGTGTTCCCATTGTAAAATCTAAAGATGGCGGCAAAACCTTTACCTCTATTAGCGCAGAAAACGTTCATGCAGACCATCATGCGCTTTGGATCAATCCTAAAAATCCAGACCATTTAATCAACGGAAACGATGGTGGTGTAAATATAACCTACGACGATGGTGAAAATTGGATCAAGAATAACTCGCCTTCAGTAGGCCAATTTTATGCCATTAATGTGGATAATGCCAAACCTTATAATGTTTACGGGGGCTTGCAGGACAACGGTGTTTGGATGGGCGCAAACAATGCCGCCGAAGACAAGAGTTGGCACCAAAGCGGACAATACCCATGGAAAAGTATTATGGGTGGTGACGGCATGCAAATTGAAATTGACAGCAGAAATAATAACATTGTTTACACAGGTTTTCAATTTGGAACGTATTACAGATTAAATTTAGCTACAGATAAACGCACTTACATCCAGCCCAAACATGAGCTTGGCGAGAGTCCGTATCGATTTAATTGGCAAACGCCTATTTTATTGTCCCCACACAATCAGGACATTTTATATCTCGGCGGCAATAAATTGATGCGTTCCATGAACCAGGGCGATGATTGGGAAGCAATAAGTGATGACTTAAACAACGGCGGAAAAAAAGGCGATGTAGCTTATGGAACATTAACGTCTATTAGTGAGTCACCGTTTCAGTTTGGCCTTTTATACACAGGTAGTGACGATGGCCTTGTTTCAGTTTCAAAAGATGCTGGCGGAAGCTGGAAAACCATATCAACCACCTTCCCGAAAGACCTTTGGGTAAGTCGCGTTATCGCTTCTAAGCATAAAAAAGAGCGGGTTTACGTCACATTAAACGGATATCGTTGGGATGATTTTAGCACATACGTCTATATGAGCAATGATTATGGAACAACTTGGAAAAATATCGGTAGTACTATTGCTACGTCACCAGTAAATGTGATTCGAGAAGATGCCAAAAACGAAAACATCTTGTACTTGGGCTCAGATAATGGTGCTTATATCTCGTTCAATCAAGGCGAAAATTGGGAGGTATTTAGTAAAGATTTGCCAAATGTTGCCGTCCATGATATCGTGATTCAACCCGAAGCTAAAGATTTACTTATTGGAACTCATGGCAGAAGTATCTACAGAACCAATGTTGCACCACTTCAAGAGATGAACGAACAAATAATGACGAATGCGGTAACCATTTTCAAAATAGAAGATGTCAACTATTCATCACGTTGGGGCAGTTCTTGGAGCGAATGGGCGGATGCTTATGAGCCAGAAGTTGAGATTACTTTTTACTCTAATACTTCTGAACAGATAAGGATTAAAATTTCTTCGGAAAAAGGAGCAGTTTTAAACGAACTTAAAGTTGACGCCGATAAAGGTTTCAATTACACCTCTTATGATTTAACCTTGAGCGAAAAAGGACGTAAAGCCCTTTTAAAGGAGCAGTCTGATTTGGTCATCGACCCCGCAAAAAACGGAAAACACTATTTACCGAAAGGAGTTTATACTATTGAAATTGGGGACCAAAAAAGGGCTTTTGAGGTAAAATAATAACCTTATTGACTTAAATTTTGAAATAAATAGGCAAATTCTCAGGATTATAAACCCTTCAAATTAAACCCATTCTAAATAATTAAAATAGATGTTAAAATTTGTGGCACACCGCTATGAGCCTTATCTTTGCAACACAAATAATTAATTAAGATTACAATGAGCGGAATTTTTAATTCTACAATAGGAAAGAAGTTTGCCATGGCACTTTCGGCATTTTTTCTGATGATTTTCATAGTTCAACATTTTGCCATCAACATTTTATCTGTTTTTAGTGCCGATACATTCAACGAAGCTTCGCATTTTATGGGCACGTTTTGGGCAGTTCAATTTATTTTACAGCCCATATTGATTTTTGGGGTCGTTTTCCATTTCGTGATGGGCTTTATATTACAAATTAAAAATAATAGAGCACGACAAACGAGCTACGTAAAAAATAATGGTTCGGCAAATTCCAGTTGGATGAGCCGTAACATGATTTGGAGTGGCGGTTTTATTTTGGTGTTTCTTGTAATTCATTTCATTGATTTTTGGGCACCAGAAATGAACATAAAATATTTTAAAGGTGATATGAGCGGTTTGCTTGACCCCGATAACGTAGATAGCGGATTTAGATACTACGAAGAATTAGTTCATAAATTTGAACCTATTTGGCGGGTCGCATTGTATTGTTTGGGTTTTGTGTTCTTGTCCTTGCATCTGTTGCATGGCTTTAACTCTTCTTTTCAATCGGTCGGCGCCAATAACAAATATACGAAGGGCTTAAAGGGATTCTCAAAAGTTTACGCTATTGGATTACCCGCAGGTTTTATCTTTATCGCGCTCTTCCATCATTTTAATCATTACTAAAATATAAGTACTATGATTTTAGATTCAAAAGTCCCCACTGGCCCTTTAAAAGATCAATGGACCAAACATAAAAACGAAATTAATCTGGTCAATCCTGCCAACAAACGTAACATTGATGTTATTGTTATTGGTACGGGTTTAGCAGGTGGCTCGGCTGCTGCAACATTGGCGGAGTTAGGGTACAATGTTAAAGCATTCTGTTTTCAAGATTCACCAAGACGTGCTCACTCCATTGCGGCACAAGGTGGAATTAATGCTGCAAAAAATTATCAAGGCGATGGTGATTCCGTTTATCGCTTATTTTATGACACTGTAAAAGGTGGCGATTACCGTTCTCGTGAAGCAAATGTGTATCGTTTGGCTGAAGTCTCAGCAAACATTATTGACCAATGCGTGGCACAAGGTGTTCCTTTTGCCCGTGAATATGGCGGCTTGTTAGATAACCGTTCTTTCGGAGGCGTTTTAGTTTCTCGAACATTTTACGCTGCTGGTCAAACCGGTCAGCAATTGTTATTGGGTGCTTATTCCGCAATGAACCGTCAAATTGGTCGTGGTAAAATCCAGATGTACAACCGCCACGAAATGCTGGATGTTGTTGTAGTTGATGGTAAAGCACGAGGTATTATTGCAAGAGATTTGGTATCTGGTAAAATCGAACGTCATTCGGCCCATGCGGTTGTTTTAGGTTCAGGGGGCTACGGAAATGTATTTTTCCTTTCTACAAATGCCATGGGAAGTAACGTTACCGCGGCTTGGAAAGCTCATAAACGTGGCGCATTTTTCGCCAATCCGTGTTACACTCAAATTCACCCAACTTGTATTCCTGTTTCAGGAGATCACCAATCTAAGTTGACGTTGATGTCTGAGTCGCTCAGAAATGACGGACGTATTTGGGTGCCAAAAAATAAAGAAGATGTAGAAGCTATTCGTTCAGGTAAATTAAAGCCTACCGAAATTTCCGCAGAAAACAGAGATTATTATCTAGAACGTCGTTATCCTGCATTCGGTAATTTGGTGCCTAGAGATGTCGCATCACGTGCCGCAAAAGAACGTTGCGATGCTGGTTATGGCGTTAACGCAACTGGTGAAGCGGTTTACTTAGATTTTGCTGCTGCTTTTATGCGCTATGGAAAAGAGGTTGCCCACGTTAAGGGATTGGACGAAAACGATGATGCGGTTGTTAAGAAATTAGGCCAAGAAGTGGTTAAAACGAAGTATGGAAACTTATTTCAAATGTATGAAAAAATCGTTGATGAGAATCCTTACGAAACACCGATGATGATTTATCCAGCGGTGCATTACACTATGGGTGGACTATGGGTAGATTATAATTTACAGACTACCGTTGATGGATTATATGCCATTGGTGAAGCAAACTTTTCAGATCACGGTGCAAATAGACTTGGTGCTTCAGCACTTATGCAAGGATTGGCAGATGGTTATTTTGTATTGCCTTATACAATTGGTGATTACTTAGCTCACGATATTCGTACGGGACCAATCCCAACCGATACTAAAGAATTTGATGAAGCTGAAAAAACCGTTAGAGAAAATATTGACCATTTAATCAATAATAATGGAAGCAAACCTGTAGACCATTTTCACAGACGTTTAGGACTGATTATGTGGAACAAATGCGGGATGTCAAGAAATGCTGAAGACTTGAAATCTGCAATTAAAGAAATTTCTGAACTGCGTGCTGAATTCTGGAAAGACGTTAGAGTACCTGGATCAGCCGATGAATTTAATGAAGAACTGGCAAAAGCTGGCCGTGTTGCAGACTTTTTAGAGTTAGGCGAATTGTTTGCTAAAGATGCATTAGAGAGAGAAGAATCTGCTGGAGGTCATTTTAGAGAAGAGTACCAAACTCCTGAAGGTGAAGCAACAAGACGAGAAGAATTTCAATTTGTCTCGGCTTGGGAATATAAAGGCGAACCAAAAGATGCAGTATTGCACAAGGAAAACCTAGAATACGATAATATTGAAGTAAAAACGCGTAGTTACAAATAAATTTATAAGTAAAATATTAAGTTCTTATTTATTATACGGCACTTAAGTCTCAATCTATCAAAATACTATTATTGTGAAAAATCAGATTGATTTTGGAGCTAAGGCTAAAGAGCATATTGCTGAAAAGGAAGCTTATATAAAAAGTGCTATAAAAGAATAAGACCAAATAGAAAGATTGTAAATTTTTACAATAATGCAGATTACGCAAAGTTTGAACTTTGAAAATAAATAAAAAAAAATGGCAAAAGAAGATATGAATTTAACGCTTAAAATCTGGCGTCAAAAAGGAGCAAATGACAAAGGAAAGATGGTAGATTATCAAATTAGCGATGTCTCACCAGATATGTCATTCCTTGAAATGTTGGATGTATTAAATAGTGAATTGATTACCAATGGCGATGAACCGGTGGCTTTTGACCATGATTGTCGTGAAGGCATTTGTGGGTCTTGCTCTTTGTACATAAATGGCGAAGCACATGGTCCAGACCGTGGCGTGACCACTTGCCAATTACATATGCGTATGTTCAATGATGGTGATACAATTTTTATAGAACCATTTAGAGCAAAAGCATTCCCAGTTATTAAGGATTTAATTGTAGATCGAAGTGCATTTGACCGCATTCAACAAGCTGGTGGATTTATCTCGGTAAATACTTCAGGTAATACGATTGATGCCAATGCAACACCCGTTAAAAAAGAAAATGCAGATGATGCCTTCATGGCGGCAACATGTATTGGTTGTGGCGCATGCGTCGCTTCATGTAAAAATTCGAGTGCTATGTTATTTGTTGGTGCAAAGGTGTCACAATTTTCACTATTACCGCAAGGTAGAGTAGAAGCTACAGACCGTGTTTTGAATATGGTTAATCAAATGGATGCCGAAGGTTTTGGAGCCTGCTCCAGTCAAGGCGCTTGTGAGGTAGAATGTCCTAAAGGAATCTCACTCGAAAACATCGCCAGGATGAACCAAGAGTATTTAAAAGCAAGTTTTAAAGGCTAATCAAATTATTTAAGACCAGTTATAGTATTAAATTGAAGAAAATCCTGAATCATTATTCAGGGTTTTTTGTTTCTTTACCTCATATATTCTAAAATGAACTCACCTACCGATTTTTATACAGACCTTTTAAACCAACATCAAATCGCTGCAACAAAATTGAAGCGACGCATGTTCATACTAAGCGGATTGCGGTTAGCCGTTTTTTTGATAACTGCCTTTGCTCTTTATTTTCTTTTACCAAATTGGCGATTGGCTGCTGGTGCAACAGTTATAGGGCTAGTAATCTTTATTGTCCTATTGACCAAATATACCAATGTAAAATCTAAGCGTCAGTTGGAAATAGCATTGGCCGATATAAATTCTGAAGAATTGGAGATTGCTAATGGTAGGTTTCATCATAGGGGAACTGGAGATGAATTTCAGGATGTAAAACACTTTTATAGTCTGGATATTGACCTCTTCGGAAATGGTTCTTTTTTTCAATACATCAATCGTACGAAAACGTCTGAAGGTTCAAATCTACTGGCAGAATTACTAAAAGCTAATGATATTTCAGATATTGAAAAACGTCAGGATGCCATTAAGGAACTATCCAATAAAACCGAATGGACCCAGAATTACGCCGCTGTTGCAGATTTAATTAAAACAGAGACTCCTGCACCTCAAATTATAAAATGGCTTAAACAACATAAACCATTTTTCCCTGCCATTATGTTATGGTTGCCTTGGGTTTTTGCATCCATTTCTCTAGGTTTTTTAATATTGGCGATATTTGAAATTTTACCTATTGACTACTTTGGGTATTGGATTTTCGCAGGCTTTGCTGCTACAGGACTATATTTTAAAAAAATAAATATAGTTGCTGCGCATTCGAGTAAAACAAAAGAGACATTTAAACAATATGCCACACTGTTGCTTCAAATCGAAAAAGAATCTTTTACATCTGAATTACTTCAGCAAAAACAGAAAAAAATTAAATCTGAAAACAAAAAGGCATCAACAATCTTTTCTGAATTTTCAGGTCATTTGGATGCCTTGGATAATCGTAATAACCTCATCGGTGCAATTTTTGGAAATGGTTACTTATTATCTGATATAAAAAATGCTTATAAAGTAGAACGGTGGATTTTAACCTACGCTCACAAAGTTGAAGATTGGTTTGAAGTTGTTGCCTTTTTTGATGCCGTAAATAGCTTGGGCAATTATGTGTTTAATCATCCAGATCATAATTTCCCGAGCATATTACAGAACGCTCCTGTGATAGAAGCCGTTCAATTGGGACATCCGTTATTGAAAGCCTCCAAACGCATCAATAGCGATTTGCTTATTACACCACAACAATTCTTTATTGTAACAGGAGCAAATATGGCAGGGAAAAGTACATTTTTAAGAACGGTATCGCTACATATTGTTATGGCAAATGTGGGACTTCCTGTTTGTGCGCAAAAGAGTATTTATTCCCCCATAAAACTCATAACAAGTATGAGAACCACAGATTCCTTGACCGATGATAGCTCCTACTTCTTTTCAGAATTGACGCGTTTGAAATTTATTGTTGACGCCATAGAAGACGATTCTTATTTTATCATTCTGGATGAAATTCTAAAAGGCACCAATAGCACCGACAAAGCCATCGGCTCCAGGAAATTCGTTGAGAAGTTGGTCGCTGGGAAAGCTACAGGAATTATTGCAACCCACGATTTAAGTCTCTGTGAAATTTCCGAAGAACTCAAGGAAGTCGAAAACTATTATTTTGATGCCGAAATCGTAAACGACGAACTTTACTTTGATTACAAATTCAAGAAAGGCATTTGCCAGAACATGAATGCTAGTTTCTTACTGAAAAAAATGGAAATTGTTTAGTTAAATCAGCTCCCAGATTGCTTACTGCAACCTTAAAGACTTATATAATTCATCCAGTATAGCAACAAAAGTTTTAAAACAAAAAAACCCAATCTAATTAAATTAGAATGGGTTTTCAATACGTTTACAGGTGCGAATTAATTACGCTCCAACTGGATCAATCGAAACAAAAGATCTTCCACCTTGTTTCTTAGTGAATCTAACAACACCATCAACTTTGGCATGTAATGTATGGTCTTTACCACCATAGACATTTTCACCTGGATGATGCGTGTTTCCTCTCTGTCTTACGATAATGTTTCCTGCAATAGCAGCTTGACCTCCAAATATCTTAACGCCTAAGCGATTTGATTCTGAATCTCTACCGTTTTTAGAACTACCTACTCCTTTTTTATGAGCCATTGTCTTAAGGTTTTATAATTTATACTTAAATGGAATTATTTTTCAATCCCACCATCTAATTTTTCTTGTAATGCTTCTAATTCGTCCCACTTACCGTCGGCGGCCAATTTCGCTTGTTTTGGCCAAGTATCTGTAACAATGTGAGCCAATCTTGAACTAGCTTCCGTTAAGATTTCACTCAACTTAGCTGCATCTGTATCTGCGATTTTAGCAAAAGTATCAAGTCCAGCATTAACTAAAGCTTCAGCAGCTTTTGGTCCAGCACCTTCAATTTTCTTTAAATCATCAGCTTTCCCTTTAGTCTTTTTTACTGTAGGTTTTGCTTTTGCTTCCTTTTTAGCCTCTACTTTAGGAGCATCAACTTGTTCTTTTTTCTTTGGAGCTTCTTTTTTAGGAGCAGCTTTCTCAGCCTTTTTAGTTGGCTTAGCTCCAGAAGCTACGATACTCTCAATAACGATTTCAGAAAGAGCTTGTCTATGACCGTTCTTTACACGGTAACCTTTTCTTCTCTTCTTTTTGAAGACTATCACTTTATCACCTTTAAGGTGCTTTAAGACTTTTGCACTAACTAGTGCTCCATCTATAGCCGGGGCGCCTAAAGTTGTAGTGTCACCGTCACCAATCAAAAGAACATTGTCAAAATCCATTGACTTGCCTTCTTCAGTGGCTAAACGATTAACAAAAACTTTTTGGTCTTTTTCAACTTTGAATTGTTGCCCTGCTATCTCTACAATTGCGTACATAGCGTAACGTTTTTATTAAAATATTAATGTAATTATTTCGCTATCTACTCAGAAAGCGGGTGCAAATATACATTCTAATTAATTAAACTGCAAACCTATTGTGCCTTTTGGGTGACATTATTAGAGGTCTTGAAGAACTGCATAAACCCAAGTGATAGAACAACCGAGGATGCCATGCCCTCAATAAACACAATGAAGATTAAAATATTGGCGCCTACACCATAGTCACTGAACCAATCACCGAGAAGTTTTTGGGTAAATTCTACATCAATTTCAAACATATAAATAGCCATAAATAATGTGAAAAGTATTGTTGTGATAATCCCTGAGACCAAGCCAGTTTTGATGCCGTTTATGTATGTAAATTTTTGATTAGAAGATAATTTATAATACTTTATAGAATAATAAACTCCCAAACTCATAATAATGCCATTGGCAAGTCTTAACCACGGATTTTCATGTAAGTCAAATAAGCGTAAAATCAAAAAATAAGCAATTAGACACAATGTCATTGCTAACCCATATCTAAGGGATATTCTAAAAGTGGAATTCATGTATGTTGGTTTTAAAAGTCAAAGTTACTAAAGATCGCAAAAAAAACGCTCGTAATGCTTTGTTTTAAGAATTTTTTTGCAATTCAAATTCTTCAAAACCCTTTGCGATTACCTATTTTTGTAGGGTTACTCTAACATCTTAGAATGTTACAGACTTACAAACCAATAATATCCATTGCAAGACTTAAATTAATTTAAAAAATCAAAAATGAAAAAATGTACATTACTGTTAACCACCTTAGTATTGTTGTTAGGCTTTACGGCCGAAGCGCAACAAGTCGAGTTTAAAGAATTCGATTTAGACAACGGTCTCCATGTAATCATGCACCAAGATAATACAGCACCAGTAATTACGGTTGGTGTTATGTACGACGTTGGTGGTAAGGATTTGGGCGGAAGCCCCGACGCACCTAGAACTGGATTTGCGCACTTTTTTGAACACCTTCTATTTGAAGGCACCAAAAATATAAATCGTGGGGAATGGTTCAAAATTGTTTCTTCTAACGGCGGTAGCAATAATGCCAACACCTCTTTAGACAGAACATACTATTATGAGGTGTTCCCTTCGAACAACTTAGAGCTCGGACTTTGGATGGAATCTGAACGCATGCTCCACCCAGTAATTGATACCGTAGGTGTAAATACTCAAAATGAAGTGGTTAAAGAAGAAAAGCGTTTGAGATATGACAATTCTCCTTACGGACAGTTTTTATTTGCTGTAAGCGAAAACCTATTTGACAAACACCCATATAAAAACAAGAATATTGGGGAAATGGAAGATTTGGACGCTTCCACTTTAGCCGAGTTTCAAGACTATTTCAAAAAATGGTACGGCCCCAATAACGCAACTTTAGTAGTCACCGGGGATATTGAATACGATAAGACTAAAAAAATGGTCAAAACTTATTTTAAGGATATACCCAAAGGAAATATCCCTACACGAAGTTTTGCTACCGAAAGTCCAATTACCGAAACTGTCGAAGCAAAGTTTTACGACCCGAACATTCAAATTCCAGCTATTATCGCAGCTTATAGAACTCCGGGATTCAAAGAGCGTGATGCTTATGTACTCGACATGGTATCAACATATTTAAGCGATGGTAAATCATCTGTACTTTACAAGAAATTAGTTGATGAGCAGAAAATGGCGCTTCAAGCGGGGGCTATTAATGTTTCCCAAAAAGATTATAACATTTACGCCTTATTAGGACTTCCGCTAGGTGAAACTAGTTTGGATACTTTACTTGCAGAAATGGACGAAGAGATAGTGAAAATGCAAAACGAGCTAATTTCAGAAAAAGATTACAAAAAAATTCAAAACAAATTTGAAAGTCAGTTTGTTAATTCCAATTCTAGCGTTGAGGGTATTGCTAGTTCCCTGGCAACTTACTATACGCTTTATGATGATGTGAACCTTATCAATAACGAGATAGAGATTTACAGGTCTATAACGAGACAAGAAATTCAAGACGTTGTTAAAAAATACCTTAATCCAAATCAACGCGTAGAATTAAAATATCTACCTAAAGAAACTGCTGAAAACTAAAAATCGAAAATAATACTAACGATCTTTTTAAAAAACCTGCCATTCTAATGGCTAATAAATTATGAAGAACCCTGTTGGTTGTCGAAAACTTTGATAAAAAATAAAGACATGAAATTTAAATCACACATATATATTATCGCATTTTTAATGTCGCTTGGAGCATTTGCCCAAGTTGACCGATCTAAAATGCCTAAACCTGGTCCAGCTCCCAAAATCGCCTTAGAAAAACCTGAGGAATTTAAGCTCAAAAACGGACTTACCGTAATGGTAGTTGAAAATCATAAACTGCCTAGGGTTAGCTATTCGCTTAGAATTGACAATAAACCAGAATCTTATGGAGCAAAAGCTGGTGTAGAAAGCATTACTAGCGCCATGATGGGTAACGGTACAGTGACCATCCCAAAAGACGAATTTAATGAGGAAGTAGATTTTCTGGGTGCAAGAATTAGTTTTGGATCGAGTAGTGCATTTGCAAGTGGCCTTTCCAAATACTCTGCTCGTATACTCGAGCTAATGGCAGATGCAGCTATAAACCCTTTGTTAGTTGAAGATGAATTTGAAAAGGAGAAAGCAAAGTTGCTAGATGGTCTTAAGATTCAAGAAAAAGACGTTTCATCTATATCAAATCGTGTGGTTGATGCACTATCTTATGGAAAAAATCATCCCTACGGCGAATTTGCCACAGAAGAAACTGTAAAAAATATAACGTTTACTGATATAGTTGCTTATAACGAAGCAAACTACAATCCTGATAATGCTTATTTGGTCGTTGTGGGAGATATTGAATTCGACACCGTTAAAAAGAATATTGAAACGTATTTTGGAAACTGGGACAAAGCTATAAAAGTTGAATATTCCGTACCAAAAGAAAAACCGAACGAGCAATACCAGCAGATCAATTTTGTCGATATGCCAAATGCGGTTCAATCTGAAATTACGGTAACCAACAATATTAATTTGGAAATGAAAGACCCAGATTATCACGCTGCCTTGATTACAAATAAAATTTTTGGTGGAGGCTTCAATAGTTACTTAAACATGAATCTTCGGGAAGAGCATGGATATACCTATGGAGCTCGCTCTAATGTAGATTCAGATGAATATGCCGCCAGATTCACAGCTGGCGCGGCGGTAAGAAATATGGTTACTGATAGTGCTGTCATAGAAACCTTAAAAGAACTTAAGCGCATTCAAAATGAGCCTGTTGAGCAAGACATGTTGAAAAATGCAAAAGCAAAATATGTCGGTGATTTTGTTTTGGCACTTGAAAGCCCACAAACCATTGCCCGATATGCACTTAATATCAAGTTAAACGACCTCCCCGAAGATTTCTACACTACTTATCTTCAAAAGATTAATGCGGTTACCGTGGACGATGTTAAAAAGATGGCAAACAAATATTTCATGTCTGACAACGCACGTATCGTTGTTGTTGGGAAAGGAAATGAGGTTTTGGATAATTTAGAAAAAACAGGAATTCCTATTCGATATTTTGACAAGTTTGCCAATTCTGTAGATAAGCCAAACTACAACGTTGAAATGCCAACAGATATGACGGCAGCTAAAGTTATGGATGCCTATATTGAAGCTGTTGGTGGAAGAGATGCCTTGGACAAAGTCAATTCAGTTTATATGACGGCTGAAGCTGAATTTCAACCAGGTATGATGATGAATCTCCAGATTAAAACCACAAAAAACGTACAATCCTTTACAGAAGTTACTGCAATGGGACAATCGTTTATGAAGTCGGTTATTAATGGTGATTCTGGTTATATGGTGATGCAAGGACAAAAAAAGGAATTAACCCCCGAAGAAGTTGAAGGCTATAAAATGGAATCTGTTCCATTTCCTGAATTGACGATGACAGAAGAACAAGCATCATTGGAAAAAATTGAAAACGTTGATGGTGAAGATGCTTACAAAATTAATGTGGGCGATACAAAATCATTGTATTACAGCGTAGATAGTGGCTTAAAAATAAGACAAGTCGAAAATACTCCACAAGGTCAATCTATCCAAATGTTTTCAGATTATCAAAAGGTAAATGACATCATGTTCCCTTTTTCCATGTCTCAAACAATGGGACCTCAGAAGTTTGACTTTAAAGTCAAGGAAATCAAGGTAAATGAAGGTGTTACAGATGCCGATTTTGATTGATAGAAATTAATATGAATAGTAGTAAATCCGAAGCTAACCGCTTCGGATTTTTTTTATGCTCGCTTTCGCCGATTAGCCAAATACACCCCAAATAAAATAATCGCGCTTGCTACAATTTGCAGCCACCCAAAATCCTCGCCATCCAACAATCCCCAACCTAAGGCCACTATTGGCATCAAATAGGTTACCGAAGATGCAAACACAGGAGTCGAGATTTGAACGAGTTTATTAAAAATCACTTTGGCCATTGCCGTCCCAAATAACGCCAAGATGCTCACATAAACCATCGACATCTTAAAATCAGGTTGCGCTAGGGTTTCCGAAGAAAAAAATCCAGTATAAAATAAAATGATTAAGGCAGGGACTAATATACCCACATAATTACCAGTTGCGATGGCCAGAGGTTTTTCCTCTTGCAAATACTTCTTAATGATATTTACATTTAGAGCATACATGACGGTAGAAATAATTACAAATCCTGCGTAGAGATAATTTTGGTCTGGGTTAACCTCAGCGCCTCGCAGTACTAAAATGCTTGTCCCAATAAAACCAATAATAACGCCAGCCATTTGGCGTTTTGTAAACCCTATCTTAAAAATTGCAAAACCCAACAATATTGCATTGAGTGGCACTAGAGAATTCAAGATTGAAGTAATGGCGCTATCTATTTCAGTTTCTGCAATGGCAAATAAAAATGCAGGAATAAAAGAACCAATAAACCCCGATAGAATGACCCATTTCCACTTTGATTTTTCAATGGTTTTTAGACTTTGACTACCAACTGTAAAAAGAATGAACCCAGTTATTATAGTTCGTAAAGAACCTACTTGATAAGGTGACAGGCCGATAAGTGCCTTCTTGATTAATATAAAACTACTGCCCCAAATAAGGGATAACACCAAGAGATACAACCACTTCTTACTATTATCCTCCATATAGATTTCTTAACTAATTCACAAAGTTCGTTAATTTGAGTTCAGCAAGTTGCAATAATCGTTATTTTTGAAATACACAAGAAACTTATTATTATGAAAATGTTCAAATATGTATTGGCTTTAGGATTTTTAATGACCGTAGTCATGTCTTGTAAAAACAACCAAGAACCAGAAGTAAAAACGGTTGACACAGAAATCGACAAGCCTGTCGCTAAAAAATTAGACCCAAATGCGACTTACGCTAAGGCGGAATTTAAAATTGATGGTATGACCTGCGCAATGGGCTGTGCTAAAACCATCGAAAAGAAAATGGCAAAAATGGATGGTGTAAAATCGGCTAAAGTTGATTTTGAAAGAGAATTGGCCATGGTAGAGTACGATGAAGCTATGGTAACACCAAAATCTTTAGAGGAGACCGTTGCAAAAGCTGGAGAATCTTACAAAGTAAAAGACATGCATAATGTCACAAATTTTACTGAGGAATCCTCAGAAAAAAAATAACAAAAAACACTATTAAATTTTTCAAACCGTCTAGAAGACGGTTTTTTTTATGTCCATTGTTGAAAGGGATGTTTGCTCAATTGTGAATTATAATAACGCCTATCACCAGTAACTTCTTTACCTAGCCATTTTGGTTTTTCAAAATTTTCGGTTTCACTTTTCAGTTCAACTTCTGCGATAATTAGCCCCTTATTCTCTTCGGAAAATACATCCACTTCAAACAAATGCTTTCCAATATTAACCTCATACCTAAATTTGTCAATTTGCCCTGGCTCGCATAGTTTTAGAAGAGCTTCAGCCTCAGCTTTTGGGATTTCATTTTCCCATTCAAAACGTGATAAACCGTTAGAAGAAGATTTTCCCTTTACAGTTAAAAAACCCATTTCGCCTTTAATACGAACCCTAACCGTTCGCTCAGGATTGGTGTTCAAAAAACCTTGAGTTATTCTAGTATAGTTGTGTGCTTCCGCTTTAAAAGCATCTGAGGTTACTAAAAATTTACGTTCTATTTCTTGCATAGCATTACTTAAAAAAGTAGATGTCTAAAATTTTTATTCAATTAACTTTTGCTTCCTTTACGCTCAGCGACCGCACAGGAATGTCTAAATTTACAAGATGTCTGACGATTTACCAATTCGCAAAATAATCCACGTTGACATGGATGCCTTTTACGCTTCAGTAGCACAAAAGGATAACCCTGCACTCAAGGGCAAGGCCATTGCCGTTGGCGGAGGCGGCTCTCGTGGTGTGATTAGTGCTGCAAGTTATGAGGCCCGTAAATTTGGTGTAAAAAGTGCAATGTCTGGACGACTGGCCATCAAACTTTGTCCTGATTTGATTTTTGTAAAAACCGATTTTGACCGCTATAAAGACATCTCAAAACAAGTACGAACCATTTTTTACGATTATACCGATTTGGTAGAACCTTTGTCTTTGGACGAAGCTTATTTGGATGTGACTGAAAATAAAAAAGGAAACCCTAGTGCATCGTTAATCGCTCAAGAAATTCGCCAACGTATTTTAGCTGAAGTTGGGTTAACGGCTTCTGCAGGAATTTCTATAAATAAATTTGTTGCCAAAATAGCTAGCGATTACAACAAACCAAACGGACAGAAAACAGTAAACCCCGAAGAAGTCCTTGACTTTTTAGAGCAATTGGATATAAGGAAATTCTACGGCGTTGGTAAGGTTACTGCCGAAAAAATGTACCAAAAAGGTATCTTTACAGGCACGGACCTAAAATCAAAATCATTAGAGTATTTAGAAGACAACTTTGGAAAGTCGGGCGCATTTTATTACAATGTGGTTCGTGGTATTCATACGAGTGAAGTTAAACCGAACCGCATTAGAAAATCCTTGGCAGCAGAGCGGACATTCAGTGAAAACTTATCTTCGGAAATCTTTATGCTCGAAAAATTAGACTACATCGCTGAAGAGGTTTCTAAACGACTCCATAAAAGCGATGTCGCAGGAAAAACCATCACGCTAAAAATCAAGTACAGTGACTTTACATTGCAAACGCGAAGTAAAACGCTGCCTTATTTTATTTCAGAAAAGAGTATGATATTAGAAACTGCAAAAGATTTATTGTATCAAGAAAAATTGGATAACTCAGTACGACTCTTGGGAATTTCATTATCAAACCTAAATACTGTAACCGCTAAAGTTTCTGAAGAAAAAGAAAAACCGGTCAGTGTTCAATTGAAATTTGGATTTTAATAAAACGCAGTTAAATTAGATTCGGTGAGTTCTTCAATAGACAATCTTTAAAAATCATTATAGCTTGTTGCATCAGCGTTCAATTAATCATGATAAACTATCGACGTCTTCACCTCAGCAAATCGTCTGAACATTTCCATGACACCGCAATATTTTTCAACGGAAAGATTCACGGCTTTTTCAATTTTCTCTTCATCCAAATTTTCACCGTAAAAGTGATATTCAACTGAAACGGTATGGTAATATTTAGGATGTTTCTCAGTCAATTCGCCATAAGTATCAATCCTAAAGTCGGATACTTTAACCTTCATTTTTTTCAGAATTGAAATCACATCCAATCCCGAACAACCAGCCAAAGACGATAACATCATTGCTTTTGGTCGCAAGCCAGAGTTATAACCACCATCATCTGATGAGGCATCCATCAAAAGCAGTTTGCCCGATGGGTTATCTGATTCAAATTGTAATGCACCTTTCCAATGGGTAACGACTTTATGTGACATGGGTTTAAGATTTTAGTTTTGAGCGTTGGGTTTGTGAGTATTTAATTTTTGTAACTTCAAGATTTAATTCAAATCTTATTGCTTTAACACTCCAAACAGAAGACTGATTTTCAACCTTAGTCAAAAATACCACTTAAAACCAAAAATATGGCACTAGTTACACCCTTATCCGCAGAACACGACCCAGAAACAAAAGAGCTTGCTAAATTTTTTAATGAGACGCTAGGGTTTTGTCCCAATTCGGTGTTGACGATGCAGCGCAGGCCAGCCATTTCCAAAGCTTTTATCAATTTAAATAAAGCGGTTATGGCGAATGAAGGCAGGGTGACTTCAGCCTTAAAACGAATGATTGCCTGGGTAAGTAGCAATGCTACCGGTTGTCGCTATTGTCAAGCACACGCCATTAGGGCCGCAGAACGCTACGGCGCAGAACAAGAACAACTGGCTAATATTTGGGAGTACAGAACACATTCTGCATTTTCAGAAGCCGAACGTGCCGCATTAGATTTTAGCTTAGCAGCCTCACAAGTGCCAAACGCAGTCAATGCCGACATCAAAAAACGCCTATACGACCATTGGGATGAAGGCGAAATTGTAGAAATGCTCGGTGTTATTTCTCTTTTTGGCTATCTCAACCGATGGAACGATTCAATGGGAACAACTATGGAAAAAGGCGCCATAGATAGCGGCCATCAATATTTAAGTAAACACGGATTTGAAGTTGGAAAACACGATGGATCGGAATATTAGGTTTGGGAGCAGAATGGAAAAAACGAATTACTTTAATATTTTATTTGGCTTTTATTTTTATTCCCTGTTGAAATACAATTGATTTAATGGTTGCTAAACTGAAAGAAATGATCTGGCAAAATTATAAGCAACGATAAATCTCATACTATTATTTCATTAATCGTTTTTTGTAAATCTCCCAAGACGGTCTCCTCAAACCAAGGATTCTTCATCATCCAAAACCGATTCCGTGGACTCGGGTGCGGTATTGGAAAATACTTGGGCAAATAGTCTTTATAATTAGCAACTGTCTCGGTCAACGTGCGTTTTGCCTCAGTTTTTAAATACTGTTTCTGGGCGTACATGCCGATTAAAATAACGAGTTTCACATTTTCAAAAGCTTCCCATAATTGATGGTGCCACTCTAGCGCACATTCAGGTCTTGGTGGTAAATCGCCACTTTTCCCTTTTCCGGGATAACAAAACCCCATGGGCATAATGGCGAAGTTCCTTGGATTGTAAAATTGGTGCAAGGTGACATCTAACCATTCACGTAATCGTTTTCCGCCAGCATCATCCCAAGCCACACCAGATTGATGTGCCACTCGTCCCGGCGCTTGGCTTAACAGAATAATTTTTGAGCTTTTATGGGCGTCAAGAATGGGTTTTGGACCGAGTGGTAGGTGTGATTCACAAATACGACATTGCCGAATTTCTTGAAGTAAGTCTTGCATATCTAATCCTTCAACATACTTTTAAAATCATTGGTGTAGGAAGGGTAGGTAAAAATCATCTTCTTAAAAGCATCTACGGTCATTTCATTCTGGATAGCAGTTGCAAAAACATTGATAGTTTCATTAGCTTCAGCACTTAAAATATGAGCGCCGATAATTTTATCGGTGCGTTCATTAACCAAAATTTTATAGGCGTATGCGTCGGTATTATTCTTTTTTGCATTATACCAGTAAGGCACATCGCCTTTATATACTTTTACGTTTTTATACCGTGATTTTGCGGCTTCTTCAGAAAACCCTACACTTGCCAAATTGGGATGTGTAAACACCACCGAAGGCACTAACGGGTGATTAAAAGATTTCGTATTACCATGTACGATGTTATGACCTACAATATAGCCCTGTAAACCCGATAGTGGTGTTAACGGTAAAGACAAACTTGAAACATCACCACAGGCATACACATTTGGCTGGCTTTCACTTTGCATGAAATCATTGACGAGCACACCAGTTTTATCAGCTGTAATATTGGCATTTTCTAATGCTAACAAATCAATGGAAGGCACACGGCCAGACGTGTTAAACACAATTTGGGAAGTTATGGTGTTCTCTTTATCATCTACTTTGAATGTGAGCCTATGGTTTTTATTTAATTTTTCTAAAGATATCGTCTCGGCATTAAATATAAATTCCACTCCTATTCTTTTGAGGCTCTTTTCAACACGTTCCACCAAAAAGGGGTCAAACTGTTTTAAAGCACGACTGTCTCTCTCAATCATGGTCACCTTGCAACCCAAAGCCGCGAGCATATAACTGAATTCCATACCCACATAACCCGCCCCGATAAAGATAGCCGATTCAGGGATTTTTGATAAATTCAAAATATAATCACTATTCTGAAGCAATTCTGCGCCCTTGAATTTTAATGGTCTTGGCTCATATCCAGTGGCGATAATAAATTTATCGGCGGTAACCGTCTTCCCCTCCACCTCTATCTCAGTTGCACTAATAAATTTTGGCGATTGGTGGTATAAATCCAGACCTAATTCTTTAAGATCTTTTTCAGTGGATACAGGGACTTTATCTGTAAATTGGGACTTAAATGCCTGTACAGCACTCCAATCAATTTTAGGTAATTCGGAAATTCCCAAATTTTTTAATTGCTTGCATTGTTCTATCAAATCGGCGAACTGAAGCATGACTTTTTTGGGATCACAACCTCTCGTGGCGCAAACACCACCGTATTCACGTTTATCGGCAATAGCAACATTCAAACCCGATTTTGCACAGATTTTTGCAGCGGTCTGCCCAGCAATGCCACTGCCTATTACAAATACGTCGTAATGTTTTGATTTCATGTGTTTATATTTATTGCTTTTTTTATCACTAGCTGCTGGCCATTAATCATCCACTTAAAAGATAAACCCTTTTGCACGCTCATTTTATGATTTGAAGATAAAAGTAAATGGTTCTTATTAATAACGTATTTCAATCAAGTATTGACTTAAATTTCAACATTTCAATTGATAAAATCAAAAAATAAATAGATTACATTACCTAACTAGAGGTTCTTTTTATAGAATAACAGCGTAAGTTCAATAAAGAAAATTTTGACTAGTAATGCGCAAATGGCACTATGGTTTTCAAAAATAAGGAGTTACGTTTGTTGAAGTATTAACGTGTTTTTCCTAAACCTCTTAACCTTTACTTGCAATAAGTCGATTGTTCAAATCAATAATTTTCAATAAGTAACGACCTTTAATAGATGTTTTTTTTGAAAACTTTTTCTATAATTCCAATCCATAATTGTTTTTAAAAAACAATTTTAGCCTTTTTTACCCTCAACAATTATCACAATTTCCCCTTTTGGAGGCTTTTCTGTGTAGTGAGTCAAAACTTCTTTTGCAGTGCCTCTAACAGTTTCTTCATAAAGCTTTGTGAGTTCCCGAGAAACGGAAACTGCGCGGTCTTCTCCAAAATAATCACAAAAATGGCCTAAGGTCTTGACCAACTTATGCGGACTTTCATAAAATATAATTGTTCTGGTTTCTTCAGCGAGTAATTTTAAACGGGTCTGCCGTCCTTTTTTTACAGGAAGGAATCCTTCAAAAACAAACTTATCATTAGGTAGACCTGAGTTGACTAAAGCTGGCACAAATGCCGTAGCGCCAGGCAAACAATCCACTTCGATAGCGTTTTCAACGCAAGCTCTTGTCAATAAAAATCCAGGGTCTGAAATTGCAGGTGTACCCGCGTCACTAATCAATGCAACAGATAAACCACTTTTTATTTTTTGCACCAATCCGTCCACCATTCTATGCTCATTGTGCATGTGGTGGCTTTGCATTTGAGTTGTGATTTCGTAATGTTTGAGTAGTTTTCCGCTGTTACGCGTGTCTTCGGCTAAAATTAAATCGACGCTTTCCAGTATTTCAACCGCCCGAAAAGTCATGTCTTTTAAGTTTCCAATAGGGGTTGGTACGATGAAGAGTTTGCTCATTAGTTAAACTTCCCTTCAACAATCCCCATAAATCGGGCTTCAAATTCTTCCTTACCGCTCCAATTATTATAATCGGGTTTTACGATATCTTGGATTAAATGTGACGCTTCATCAAAAGTGCTAGTCGTATTCAATTGTGATAAGACGCGTTCGTAATCTTCGATCTTACCGTTGAATAAATGTTTGATAAAGGCGAGTTTATCATTGAGGCCTATTTTCAATCCGCCTTGTTTAATTTTATCATTTAATGATTTTCTAAAATTCTCATTAGCCTTTTTATCAGATACCGGCTCAAACTCTGGGAGTTTCTCAAAACCAGCCGTAATATCCTCCAAGCTATGGGATGACTTAGGTTTATTAGCCGTTGCGGTTTTTACCATCTCGTCCACCTGATGCCCTTCTTGTGGCATTTGGGCTACCATATCCTTGATTTTTTCCATGACGGGCTCGTAAATACCATCATCCTCATTTTCGTCTAAATTGACGTAAATTCTATCTTCCACTTCAATATTATCGCTTACTTTATTATTAAAAGCAGTATCTAACATTTCGAAAAATGAAGAGTCGTTTCCAATTGTGGGTAGTGCCCCTTCAAAATTTTCGTTGGCAAATTTTAAAACACTTAATGTTTCATAAAGTGCTGCAACTTCTGCGTGCATTTTAATAATATCTTCCTTATCCTTCAACTGTAAGATGCGATGTGCGATACTTATTAGCTCAGACTCCAATTTCTTTTTCATAACAATTTATGTTTTTAAACCCGATTAGATTTTTGATTTTTGATAAATTTACGTCACCTTTAGCAAAACAGAAAAACACCCGATTTTAGTGTTAAAATTACAAAATGTTTCTCGAAAATACAGTAAATCATAAAGAACAATTTGGATGGATTGAAGTCATTTGCGGCTCAATGTTCTCAGGTAAAACTGAAGAATTGATACGCAGACTCAAACGAGCCAAATTTGCGCGGCAAAAAGTTGAAATATTTAAACCAACCATAGACACAAGATACGAGGAGGAAATGGTGGTATCTCACGATGCTAATGAAATCCGTTCTACGCCAGTGCCAGCAGCCGCCAACATCCCAATTTTAGCAGATGGCTGTGATGTGGTCGGTATCGATGAGGCTCAATTTTTTGATGATGAAATCATTAGAGTTTGCAACGATTTGGCCAATAAAGGCGTTCGTGTGATTATTGCTGGTTTAGATATGGATTTTAAAGGCAACCCTTTTGGCCCCATGCCCAGCCTTATGGCGACTGCAGAATACGTTACCAAAGTACACGCTATTTGTACAAGAACAGGAAATTTAGCCCAGTATAGTTTTAGAAAAGCTACAAGTGAAGAATTGGTACTTTTGGGCGAAGTTGATGAATATGAGCCTTTAAGCCGTGGGGCCTATTTCAAAGCCATGCAACGTGAAAAAGTTAGGAATATAAAGGTCAACGAAGCGGAAGAATTATCCCCTAAAGATAAAAAATTGGATGCCTAAAGCGCAAGAAACCCTTTTGGAAATCGACTTAAAAGCGCTTAAACATAATTTTGAGTACATCAAGTCCCAATTAAAAAAAGACACCAAGGTGTTGGCTGTGGTCAAAGCTTTTGCTTACGGTAGTGATGCCAACGAAATTGGCAATTACCTCCAAGATTTAGAGGTTGATTATTTTGCTGTTGCTTACGTTGATGAAGGTGTGGCGCTTAGAAATGCAGGAATTGAAACCCCTATTTTGGTGTTGCACCCGCAACCTGTAAGCTTTAAAACACTTATTGACCGTTGTTTAGAACCGAGCATTTATAGTGCGAAGATTTTAGCTGAATTTATTACGGCGGCTTCCGAGGCAAAACAGAAAAATTATCCAGTACACATTAAATTCAACACTGGCTTAAATCGTTTAGGTTTCAATAAAGTTGATGTAGATTTTATTGTTTCCGAAGTAAAAAACAACGAAACCATTAAAGTTAAATCGCTCTTTTCACATTTAGCAGCAAGTGAAGACTTGAGCGAGGCTAATTTCACCAGAGGACAGATTGATAAATTCAAACTAATTTCAGAAGCATTTATTGAAAAAATCGGATATAAACCGATGCTCCATATTTGTAACACCTCTGGGATTTTAAATTATCCAGACGCTCAATTTGATATGGTACGGAGTGGGATAGGACTTTACGGCTTCGGAAATTCTGAACTTGAAAATAAAAATTTTAAACCGGTAGCCACGCTAAAATCTATTATTTCACAAATACACCAAATTGAAAAGGGTGAAACTGTTGGGTACAACCGAGCTTATAAAAGTAAAAAAATGCAGCGAACGGCGACCATACCCATTGGACATGCAGACGGGATTGGCAGAATTTATGGAAATGGAAAGGGCGTTATTTCCATCAACGGGAAGAGTGCTCCAATAGTTGGTAACGTATGCATGGATATGATAATGGTCAACATTACCGATTTGGATTGTAAAGAAGGTGATGAGGTTATTATATTCGGAAAAGAAATAACCGCAAGCCATTTTGCAAAAGTGGCCAATACCATTTCATACGAAATTCTGACCGCAATTTCAAGACGGGTTAAACGCGTTTTTATAAAATAAAATTTTACTTTTCTCAACATTTGTGTGTTTTTTATTATTTTCGAGCCATAATTAATTAACTATAAATAGTTCTTATCATGTTAAAAGAATTTAAGGAGTTTGCCATGAAGGGCAATCTTGTTGATATTGCAGTCGGTTTTGTTATGGGAGCGGCATTCAAGGAAGTTGTATCTTCCTTTACCGGAGGTATTGTTTCCCCATTAATAGGATTGCTATTTAAAGCAGATTTCAAAGACTTAAAATATATAATAGAGGAAGGCACACTTAACGAAGCTGGTGAGCTTGTTGGTGAAGTCGCTATACTTTATGGCACTTTCTTGACAAATGTTATAGATTTTATTATCGTAGCTTTCGTGATGTTTATGATTGTAAAAGGTGTTAACAGCATGAAGAGAAAAGAAGAGGCAGCTCCCGAAGCTCCTAAAGGGCCAACTCAAGAGGAATTGCTTATGGAAATTAGGGACGAGCTTAAAAAACAAAAATAAGTACCGCTACATTACATATTCTAACCTTAACCGCTTCTTAATTGAGGCGGTTTTTTTATGCTATTATTATGGTTTCAGGATTTATAAATTATTATTTTTACCCTTAAAATTTTTTCAAATGAAAGTAGCAGTTGTTGGTGCCACAGGTTTAGTTGGCGAAGTGATGTTGAAGGTTCTTGCAGAGCGTAATTTTAAGGTTTCAGAATTGATTCCGGTCGCTTCAGAACGTTCTGTAGGTAAATTGATTTCCTTTAAAAACAAAGATTATAAAGTTGTTGGACTTCAAACCGCCATTGACATGAAACCGAACGTGGCTTTGTTTTCTGCAGGTGGCGAGACTTCTTTGGAGTGGGCGCCTAAATTTGCCGAAGCGGGAATTACAGTGATTGATAACTCTTCAGCTTGGCGCATGGACCACAGTAAAAAACTAGTCGTCCCAGAAATCAATGCAGATCAACTTACAAAAGCAGATAAGATTATCGCTAATCCCAACTGCTCCACCATTCAAATGGTTATGGCCTTGGCGCCCCTTCATAAAGCCTATAAAATAAAGCGCATTGTGGTCTCTACCTATCAATCTATAACGGGTACTGGCGTCAAAGCAGTTAAACAACTGCAAAATGAGATGGCGGGCATCAAAGGAGAAATGGCCTACCCCTATCCCATTCATCAAAACGCCATCCCACACTGTGATGTGTTTGAGGAAAATGGATACACCAAAGAGGAAATGAAACTTGTTCGTGAGACTCAGAAAATTCTGGATGACAAAACCATCGCTGTTACAGCAACCGCCGTCAGAATCCCAACCGCAGGCGGGCATAGTGAATCTGTAAACGTTGAATTTGAAAATGACTTTGAGATTAATAAAGTCCGTCAGCTATTGAATGATACCAATGGCATAACCGTTCAGGATAATACAGATACTAATACCTACCCCATGCCCATTTACGCCAACGGTAAAGATGAGGTCTTTGTCGGGCGAATACGCCGCGATGGCTCTCAGCCCAACACCCTAAATCTTTGGATTGTAAGCGATAATCTAAGAAAAGGAGCAGCCACTAATACGATTCAGATTGCCGAATATTTGGTTGGAAAAGGATTGATATAATTTAATTCTAATAATTGAAATACTCTAGAGCAAATTTCCTTTAACCACTACAACAAGAAAATTGATGCTTCGATTGTGCAGATAAAAACTGGAAACTTTATTAGTAATGGGGTGGTCGAGCAGCCCTTAAAGCAATTAGTAATTTAACGTCATTTTAAAAATTATAATATTAGTTCGGCTTCTTGTCTCTCTCTGTTTCATAAAGGAATCAGTCATTTTTTATTTTTTATAAATTCCCAATTCAAAACCCCATGAAAAAACTCCCATTTTTTTTAATCCTTTTGTCCGTTATGGGATGTAAGGTAACTTCTAATATAACAAAAAAAGACATCGTGCTTAATTATCCTAAAACAAAAACCGTTGATACCGTTAATACTTATTTCGGAACCGAAGTCAAGGACCCCTATCGTTGGCTCGAAGATGACCGAAGTGAAGACACTGAGGCATGGGTAAAGTCTCAAAACAAAGTGACTTTTGATTATTTAAAGAGCATACCTTTTCGAGATGAATTAAAAGACAGATTATCCAAATTATGGAACTACGAAAAAATAGGTGCGCCATTTATCGAAGGCGATTACACCTATTTTTATAAAAATGATGGGCTCCAAAATCAATATGTGATCTACCGCTATAAAACTGGCGAAGACCCTAAAACTGCAGAAGTATTTTTAGACCCCAACACCTTTAAGGAAGATGGCACAACCTCGCTCGGCGGGGCTAGCTTTTCTAAAAGTGGTGAAATTTTAGCCTATTCAATTTCCGAGGGCGGAAGTGATTGGCGTAAGATTCTCATCATGAATACTGAGAATAAAGAAATCGTCGAGGACACACTGCAGGATATTAAATTTAGTGGAATGTCTTGGTACAAAAACGAAGGATTTTATTATTCAAGCTACGACAAACCAGAGGGTAGTCAGCTTTCAGCAAAAACTGACCAGCACAAGGTATATTATCATAAATTGGGAACACCGCAAAGTCAGGACGAACTTATTTACGGTGGTACTCCAGAACAAAAGCACCGTTATATCTATGGTAACGTTACTGAAGACAATCGGTTTTTGATTATATCGCCGCGCACCTCAACCTCGGGCAACAAATTATTGATTAAAGATTTGACTCAGCCTAAAAGTAAGTTCAAAACCATATTAAACGATACAGAAAGTGATACCTATGTTATCGAAAATGAAGGCAGCAAACTATTTTTGGTCACCAATTTAAATGCACCCAATAAAAAAATCGTAACGGTTGACGCTGCAGATCCTTCACCTGAAAATTGGGTCGATTTCATACCTGAAACCAAAAACGTATTGAATCCATCAACCGGGGGTGGCTATTTTTTCACCGAATATATGGTCGATGCTGTTTCGCAAGTGATGCAATATGATTATGATGGAAAATTGGTTCGTGAAATCAAGTTGCCTGGTGTTGGAAGCGCAGGTGGTTTTGGAGCTAAAAAAGAGGAAAAAGATTTGTATTACTCTTTCACTAATTATGTAACACCTGGAAGCATTTACAAATATGATATCGAAAAAGGAACTTCAGAATTATACAATAAACCGAACATTGATTTTAATCCAGAAGATTACGAAAGCAAACAAGTCTTCTACAATTCAAAAGATGGCACCAAAGTCCCCATGATAATTACCCATAAAAAGGGGTTAAAACTCAATGGAAAAAACCCTACCATTCTATACGGTTACGGAGGTTTCAACATTAGTTTAACGCCCTCATTTAGTATTACAAACGCTGTTTGGATGGAGCAAGGCGGTATTTATGCCGTACCCAATCTTCGTGGTGGTGGCGAATACGGGAAAGCCTGGCACGACGCTGGTACCAAGCTACAAAAACAAAATGTGTTTGATGATTTTATCGCTGCCGCGGAATATCTTATTGAAAAAAACTATACCTCCTCAGACTATTTGGCAATTAGAGGTAGCTCTAATGGCGGACTTCTTGTAGGCGCTACTATGACCCAACGCCCCAATTTAATGAAAGTCGCGCTACCAGCCGTTGGCGTCTTGGATATGTTGCGTTATCATACCTTTACTTCTGGCGCTGGCTGGGATTATGATTACGGCACCTCTGAAGACAATAAAGAGATGTTCAACTATCTTAAAAACTATTCGCCCGTTCATAATGTGAAAGAGGGTACAACATATCCAGCAACTTTAGTAACCACAGGAGACCATGATGACCGTGTTGTTCCCGCCCATAGCTTTAAATTTGCTGCTGAATTACAAGCCAAACAAACTGGTAACAATCCAACTTTAATCAGAATAGAGACCGACGCAGGCCATGGCGCGGGAACGCCCGTTTCAAAAACCATTGAGCAATATGCCGATATCTTTGGTTTCACATTGTTCAATATGGGATTTGATAAATTACCTAATGAAATTGTACAGTAAAAAACATAGTTTGAGAATTATTTAAGCATTTAACAAATAATATTAAAAAAAGAAGCCAAATCGTGGCTTCTTTTTTATTTTAACCAAGTATTTCAATAAAAAAATATTAGTTTTAACTGCTATTTAACAACCATAATAGTTTCTTACACTGACACTTCTGTTACAATATTTCAAAATGAAGAAAAAGTTTATATTATTACCGTTTCTAATTTTTCATTTAATATCCTGTGAAAAAGACGATGGCCTCGTACCTATCGAAATAACAACGCAACCTGATATCCTTTCTATTGCACAAAATTCCCAAGTTGATATTTATATTTTTTCAAATGACACTAATATTCCCATTAGTGGAGAGTTGACCCTTACAAATGCTAGCAGAGGCAACCTGACAATTGTTGATCCCAACACAACACCAAACAACCCAAGTGACGATTATATTCAATTTGTAGCAAACCCTAATGAGGTAGGTACCGACAGTTTTCAATATACAATCTGTGATGGCTCAAGCAATTGTAAGACTGAAATAGTGGAATTAACAATAACGAGTAACTCTCAAGTGTCATTTGATATCGAAGAAATGCCCTATCAAACGCTTTCAGAATATAATTTGTTTCAAGGAAATTTAAAAGATCAAGAGCCTAGTTTTGGTGTTATTCCCTATACATTAAATTCAACGTTATTTTCTGATTATGCTAAGAAGAAACGATTTATCTGGCTGCCAAATAACAGTAAAGCCACATACGTTGACGACAATACGGTTTTAAACTTTCCAATTGGTTCAATCATCGCCAAAAGCTTTTATTATGACAATGTGCTCCCAAACAATGACACTAGAATTATTGAAACCCGAATCATGATTAAAAAGCAATCGGGATGGATTTTTGCTGAGTACGTTTGGAACGACAGTCAAACCGAAGCCATTCTAGATAATGACGGTAGTTTTGTAAGTCTTGAATGGCAAAATAATGGCGAGAACTTAGCTACCGAATATAGAGTGCCTTCAGAAGCTGAGTGTTTAACTTGCCATAAAATTTCCGAAGTACCACAACTTATTGGACCTAAACCTAGAAACCTTAATCTCATTTATGATTATGAAAATGGTAGTTCTAATCAATTAAATAAATTGATTGAGATGGGGTATTTGATGAATGATTTACCGAATACCATTTCTACAACTCCAAATTATCTTGATACGAGCCTAGATTTAGAATCAAGGGTTAGAGCTTATCTTGACATTAACTGTGCTCATTGCCATGCCGATAATATGCACTGTGACTATCGGCCAATGCGAATGGCTTTTCAAGAAACAAATGATATTACTAACATTGGTGTTTGCGTTGATCCAGATGAAGATCTTGGAGGAGACCTAGAACAAATCGTTAAACCGGGTGACTCTCGAAATTCTGTATTACACTTTAGAATAAGCTCTACTGAAGAATCTAATAGAATGCCACTACTTGGCCGAACAATCGTTCATACCGAAGGTGTTGAACTTATCGAACTATGGATTGAATCCTTAACCGAAACCTGTGATTAAACAATCTCTCATGACTAAAATTTTATCCCTCGCTTTTTTATTTTCTCTAATCGCTTTAAATTCTAAAGCTCAAAATCTGAATCAATCTGCAAACTGGCCAAATAGCAACTGGATCCTTTCTGGAAGTTATGATAACGATTATCTAATTGCAAACCCCACTATTGATAGTTCCTTTTCATTTGATGACGACGCCGCTGGAAACCCATCCATCAATAATATCGCTGCAGAATCACCAGTTATAGACCTCACACCTGCTTTTAGCGCTGGTGAAACATCCGTGATTGTCTCTTTTAATTATGTATATAGAATATATCAACAGGAGGTATTTAATGTTCAATATTGGGATGAAGATGCTTCCTCCTGGTATAATTTGGGGAGTGAATTAAACGAAAACTCTGACCTATCAAATAATTTTTGTACCGGTGGTTTTGAATCATATATAAGTGAAGTCTTAAGCATTGAATCGTTTACGGCAAGCCAATTACAAAATTTTAAATATCGTTTGTTTTATGACGACAACACCTCTTGGGGCTACGGTTTTTGCATCAACTCCCCTACCATAGTATCAGAGTTACCACCCTTATGTCCAAATGTAAACTCCATCTCTCTGGCTAATGTGACGGCAACCGCGGCAGATGTTTCTTGGTCGCCTGGGAGTGATGAAACATCATGGGAAATAGCCCTTGCTTTATCTGGTGGGCCAGAGCCTTCATCGGGCGAAACAGTAACCTCCAGCTCATTCAGCTTTACTGATTTGGAACAATTAACAGATTACGATGTTTACGTCAGAGCAAACTGCGATACAGACGGTTTCAGTAATTGGTTAAGCGATTCGTTTACTACAGGATTTGACGACTCTAGTTTCCCAGTTACGTTTACACCAAATAATATTTCTACAAGTGGCAGTTATGACCGTGGTCTGGTAGACATGAACGGAGATTTTTTAGATGACATCGTTTCGGTAAGTAATAACAATATAAATATTCACTATCAAAATGTTACAGGAGGATTTACAGAGGCAAACATTACAACTTCCAATGCAAACAACATCCCGAGCTGGAGTCTGTCAGCAGGAGATATAGATGGCAATGGTTTCAACGATTTACTCTACGGTGGTGCCAGTGGTGTTACTTTCATGAAAGCCAATGCCACTGGAACCGCCTATACTGAAATCTCAGGGACTGATTATGTGTTCTCACAACGTTCAAATTTCGTCGATATTAATAACGATGGCAACCTTGATGCTTTTGTATGTCATGATGTTGACCCTAATGTTTACTACATTAACGATGGCTCAGGTAATTTAACTTTTTATCAAGGTCAAAGCACTGAACTACCAAATGGGATTGGCCTCACACCTGGTGGAGGAAATTACGGAACAGTTTGGATTGATTATGACAATGACCGTGATATGGATTTGTTCATTGCAAAATGCCGAGGTGGAAATTCATTAATAAGTATAAATGAATTATGGCGAAATGATGGTAATGGAATCTTTGTTAACGTCGCAGACAGTGGCAATTGGTATAACACTAATTACCCAGGTTTGGGTCACAATAATTCTTCTAATCTTGGTGACGATGTACAAACATGGTCTTCCGCTTGGGCAGATTTTGATAATGATGGTGACATGGATGTTTATGTTGGAGCAAGTAGTGATTCAAACGGTGATTCTAAGCTAATGCGAAATAATGGCGATGGAACTTTCACAAATGTTACTTCCGGTTCTGGTGTTTTAGCTGATAATATGGGTATAGAAAATGCTCCAGCCGATTTTGACAACGATGGCTTTGTTGATATTCTAACCAATGGCAATATTCTATTTAACAACGGAGATTTAACCTTCACAAATTTTTCGACCAATATGCCCGCTAGTGGTGCAATTGGGGATGCAAATAACGATGGTTTCATGGATGTTTTCGATAACGGTACAATCTATATAAACAATACCAATTCAAACAATTGGTTAGCAATTAATACAGTAGGCACTGTGAGTAATTTAAATGGTATTGGGGCAAGAGTCGAAATCACTACGGCGTCAGGCACTCAGATTAGAGATGTAAGAAGCGGTGAAGGCTTTAGATTTATGAGCTCATTAAACACCCATTTTGGTCTTGGAACAGATAACGATATAAATAGCATCATAGTTTACTGGCCTTCGGGAATTATTGATAATATTTCAAATCCAGTGATAAATTCTACCATTACTATAGTTGAAGGATCAACACTTGGCATCGAAGACATTAGTTTGTCAGATTTATCGCTATATCCAAACCCTGTAAAAGATAGACTTAATATAAAGACCTCTGGAAGTCTAATAGATAAGGTTGCAACTGTATTTGATGTGAGTGGTAGAAAAGTTTTTAGTCAAAAGCTTAAGGTTGAATCCTTAGACGTTTCAAAGCTGAACTCCGGAATTTACTTTTTACGATTAGAGTCTAACGGAAAAGTGATGAAGAAAAAGTTCAGTAAAATGTAGCCTTTAAATAAATATTCAAAAAACCGTTCAACATATTCTGAACGGTTTTTTTATTTTCGTACCATGCTAAATGTAAAACACCTAAGCTTCGGCTATGAAAAAAACCAAAGTATATTAGAAAATATTTCTTTTAAGGCAATGGCGGGAGAACACCTCTCAATTATTGGAGAAAGTGGTTCGGGAAAAACGACTTTGCTAAAGTTGCTTCGAGGAGAATATGATTTAGATGAAGGTGAAATTTTTTGGAATGATGAGCAAATTCTTGGCCCAAAATTCAATCTTGTAATTGGCTACGAATTCATGAAATATGTGGCGCAGGAATTTGACTTGATGCCCTTTATTTCGGTTGAAGAAAATGTGGGGAAATATCTATCAAACTTCCATAAAAAGAAAAAGAAAGAGCGCGTTGCAGAATTATTGGATGTTGTTGAACTTACCGAATTTTCAAAAATCAAGGTAAAGACTCTTTCTGGAGGACAAAAACAGCGTGTTGCCTTAGCAAGAGCCATTGCCAAACAACCAGAAATTATTTTACTGGACGAGCCTTTTAGTCATATCGACAATGCACAAAAACAGGGTTTGCGGCGGCGAGTTTTTAAATATCTTAAAGACCACCATATTTCCTGTATTGTTGCAACTCATGATAAGGAAGACGTCTTGGGATTTTCAGATAGGTTGCTTGTACTCAATGAACAGCAAATCCTTATAAATGATACTCCAGAATCACTTTATAAAAATCCAAAAATACCATTGATTGCAGCTTTTTTTGGGGAATTTAATCTCATCAATGATAAAATTATTTATGCGCATCAGTTAAAAAAAGTCAATTCTTCTAACTTAAAAGTAACTGTGAAACACTGCTATTTTAAAGGTTCATATTATTTGATTGAAACGCAATCTAAACTACAAACCCTATTCTTTAATCATCCTTCAAAACTTGAAGCTGGTCTAGAGGTCTATCTCAAAATCAACAAATAGCAAACGCTCCAAATCGCCCGTGATGAGATAGGGAAAATCGTTTTTTTAAGGGGTCATCGGCAATTTTTAAAAAAGGAATCCCACAAGAATCTTTTGCAACTTTTAAATGTGACTTTGGAATTTTATTTGCTTTAGAAACATGATCAATTAGCTTTCTTCTTACAGCAGTACTTTGTGAAATAAAAGAGGTTTCATCTATAGAGAAACTCTTCGAAAAACCGGTTTTTTTTTCTTCGTCCGGATGTGATTTAGCCTGTGATATGGTATAGGAGTGAATCCAATCGTCAGTAATTTCTGAGGTAGTTGTATAATCAAAACCAAAGACAGAAACGAGCCCTTCAGTCTCTGAGACCAAGCAACTTTTTAATTGCTTCGGATTAAAAAATGGGGTTTCCGTTTCTTGAACATACACCTTATATGCCGCCTCTTTTATGCTCCACAGTAACCAGACCATTTGGTCTTTGTTTTTTGCTGAAAAAATTAAACCTTGTTCTTCCGTAGTAAAAGTCTTGTCCAAAAATCCGCGCCGTTGCCAGTTTGAATCTTTTGCGGCTTTTTTTAAATCAACAATGTCATTGCCAATCATTTTTCAGAAAGTTTTGTGTTGATGATGTCCATCGCTGATTTAACGTTTGTCATTTTTTCCATATCATCATTTTCTAGCCTGATGTCAAATTCATCCTCAACGTCCAAAACAACATCCACCAAATTAGCGGAATTGATTTTTAGGTCATTGATAAAATCGGTGTCTTCTGATAAGTTTTTAAAAGCCACTTCATCTTGGATATAGGGCTTTACAATAGTTTTCAATTTGGGTATTAATTCATCGTTTGTCATATTCATTTCGTGTGAAAACAGGAATATTTTGATTTAACTTAAAGTCTAAGACCTCAATGTCCCGATAGATATCGGAGCTTTTAGGTCTCAATTCTAATACTTTTTAAAGATAACACATGCATTGACATCGCCAAAACCAAAACTCGCTTTAGCGGCGATAGTCAACTGCTTTTTTAAAAGCTGCCTAACTATTTTTCCTTCGGAAATAAGTGCGGAGATTTCAGGGTGGATATCCTTACAATTGATATTTGGAAATAAAAATTGCTCTTGTAATTGTAGTACTGTGGCCACACTTTCAATACTTCCGGCGCCAGCCAAACAATGACCTACCATTGATTTTAAAGAATTAATATAAGGAAAATCTGTACCGTTTCGGTTTAAGGCTTTTGTCCAATTTTCTATTTCAAGACTGTCTTTTGAGGTCGCCGTCAAATGCCCGTTGATTGTATCAATAGCTGAGGCAGAAATATTAGCGTTTTTAAGGGCATCTTTAATACAACGTTGCACGGCTTCGGGATTTGGTGCCGTTAGAGTACCTCCGTTTCGCTGGCCGCCAGAGTTTACATTTCCACCTAGAACTTCGGCGTAAATTGTGGCGTTTCGTTCTTTTGCACTTTCTAAGGATTCCAAAACCAAAGCACCCGCGCCTGACCCTGGAACAAAACCGGAAGCCGTTTCGCTCATTGGTCTTGATCCTATTTCTGGATTTTCATTATGCTTAAATGTCATTACACGCATAGCATCAAATCCACCCCAAATGTAGGGGCCATCATCACTACAACTTCCAACGAGCATACGTTTTGCCTGACCATGTTTTATACGTTCAAAGCCCATTAAAATTGCTTCCGTACCAGTGGTACAAGCCGAAGAATTAGTGGTCACTTGGTTGCCCAATCCTAAAATACCTCCCAAAAATGCACTCACACCGCTGGCCATGGTTTGCACAACTACGGTGCTGCCCAAACGTCGTGTTTGCTTATCGTCAATTTTATAAATCGCCTCTCGAAATTTTTCGACACCTGAGGTACCAGCGCCAAATACGGTTCCGCTATCCGTATCCAATTCACTTTCGGAATCTATCTTTAAGCCAGCATCCTTCCAGGCATCCATGCCTGCCATACAGCCATACAAAATACCTGAACTATTAAATCCGCGGAGTTGCAATGGCGTTAAATAGTCTAATTTTTTCGCTTCGGAAATATTTGGGATACCACCAATACAGCATGAAAAATTAAGGTCTTTTAAGTTTTGGTGGAAGGTGATACCAGAAGTCCCATTTTTTATGGCTTTTGAAAACATGTCGAGACCTACCCCATTCGGGGCAACGACGCCTAAACCTGTAATTACCACTCTACTATCTTTCAAAATTATCTAATTTAGCCCTTGCAGGTTTCTGCTAGTTTAGCATTTGTCGCTGGGCGAGGTTAAAGCTAAACGTGTGTACGCGTACCTAATTAGCTCGTTTGAATCATCCCAGAAATTTTTCCGCGACAAACCAACTCTTCTTTTTCATTAAACATCTGCACATTACATTTCAATTTATGAAATCTATATACGTCTTTTTCTGAAACTACCTTTACCGTTTCGCCAGGATAAACTGGTAAGAAGAAATCGACATGACTCGAGGTGAGTGCTATTTGCGGATTGTTTTCTTCGGAAATGTTTTGCTGCATTAAAAAAACACCCAAACAGACCACACCAATCTGTGCCATACATTCTATTAAAATAACGCCTGGAGTAATAGGGTTATCTTTAAAATGCCCCTCGTAAAAATAGGATTCTTTTTTAAAGGTGTAATTGCCGGTTACACCCTCATTTGAAATCGCAGTAAGTTCGTCCACGAATAGAAATGGATTTTGGTATGGTAATTTTGAAATGAGTATTTGCGTTTCCGCCTTAACAATTCCTTCAAAAATTTTAAGGCCTCTCAAAGTATAATTATCTGAGTCACATTTATATTACACAATTCATCTTCCCGCCTCTGCTAAGGCTCTGACGGGGATGCAATCTTCATCTTCGATTTCGAATTTAATTTATTAGGACAAATGCTCCCCGCCATCCACTTTTATTATGGTTCCGTTAATCCAGCTCGCTTCATCTTTGCTCAATAAATAAACTACATCGGCCACATTCTCGGGTTGGGTCAAACGTACAAACGGGTTTCGTTTTAGGCTATGGGCTTTTAATTGTTCACTTCCTGGAATCAAACGTAATGATTCGGTATCTGTCACGCCAGCTTGGATACAATTGGCTCTAATGCCATAAGGTGCAAATTCTAGGGCGATATTTCTGGTTATCGCTTCCAAGGTTACTTTTGCGGCCGATACAGCTGCGTAATTTTTCCATGCCTTAGTATTACCTTCACTCGTAAAACTAATAATTCTAGCATCTTCAGCAAAAAGCTCGGCATCAAAAATGGCTTTGGTCCAATCGTATAAACTTATGGCCATGGCATTAATGGTCAAATTAAAATCATCTGTTTGTAGGGTTGGTTTGTCTCTCGAAAGCATGGGTTTTAAATTACCCTTGGCAACGCTATGAACTAGCGTTCTAATTTTTCCTTTTTCGGCGAAAATCTCTTTTAATTCTAAAATGACTTGCTCACGCTTTTCTACCTTAAACGCATCAGTATTAAATGATTTAAACTGAATATCTTCTGATTTTATATGTTCAAACTCCTGATTGATTTCCGCTTCTTGAGTTCTAGAATTTCGATGTACGATACAAATATTCATGCCGTGCTTGGCTAATTTTTTTGCTGTTGCCAAACCCAAGCCGCTAGAACCCCCGAGGATTAATGCCCATTGGTTTTTATTTTCAAATTCTTTCTGCATTAATTAAAAATTGAGTTTTTCTACTTCCGAAATTTTTTTACCACGGATTGTACAAACTTACAGGTGTGTGAAACTTTCTGATTTTTCAAAATATATCTAATTTTTCTTTCTACCACTTTAGTAAAATACGTTGCGCTGAAAACCCTGGGCCAAAACTAAGCATGAGTCCGATATCACCTTTGGGTAAGTCTTTGTCCATAAAACGTTCTAAGACATAGAGCACGGTAGCACTGCTCATGTTTCCGTATAGCTTTAAAACGTCTTTAGTATCGTCTATATTTTTTCCAAGGGAGCCGAATAAATCCTCAACCGTCTGGACAATTTTTTTTCCGCCGGGATGGAATACCAAATGGTCAACATCATCAATAGACATATTATTTCGCTCTAAGAAAGGGTGAATAATTTTAGGAAAGTGGTTGGATATCGTTTCCGGCACCGCCTTATCTAATATCATCTGTAAACCTGTATTTACTAATTTAAAACCCATCATGGTTTCTGCATCGTAAAAATGGTACATGGCCTCGTCCAAAATTTCTGGGCCTTGTTCATTTTCATAGGAGGATAAAATAACACTTGCCGCACCATCTCCAAAAATGGCAGCACTCACGATATTGACCATCGAATAATCATCCAGTTGAAATGTCGCGGTTGGGGCTTCGACTGCAATGACTGCGGCTCGTTTATTTGGATTAGCTTTTAGAAAATTCTTAGCATAAATAATTCCAGAAACCCCAGCAGCACAACCCATCTCGGTCACTGGAAGTCGCACAATATCCTGTTTCATTTTAAGGTTGTTGATAAGATAGGCATCCATGGATGGTATCATAATCCCCGTGCAACTTACTGTGATGATATAATCAATATCAGTTGGTTTTAACGATTGCTTTGTCTAGGGCTTTTACTAAGGATTTTTCTGCCAATTTCACCACTTCACGGGAATAAATATCATTCTTTTCCTCGAAAGATGTCTTTGTAAACACCTCTTCTGGATCCATGATGGAGTAACGTTTATCGACTCCGGCATTTTCAAAAAGCTTGACGACTTTTCTTTTAAAACGATCGTCCTGGCCTTCTAACCATACATCCAAAAAAGGAATGATGTCTTTGGTGTCTTTGTAATATTTGGGTAATTGTTTTGCTACTGCTGTTATTTTTATACTCATAGTTTTAGACAGGAATCTCACTAATTTCCTCTAATTTTTACTCGATTATATTTTACGGTTTTTGTTTTATTCTGATTATTTCAAGCTTTAAAACATGCTCAACCTTGAACAATATCCCTAAAACTTTGAACCTTTAAGCAGCCATTGATACCGAAACGCCCATTTCCATTTTATTTCATAATTGACGCCTAATTGTTCTGAAATCTCTATGAGTTCATTCTTTTTAAAACCTCTTAAAACAGAGGTTAATCCGTCTTCAATTATAGTTCTGTTTTTTATGGTAGTACATATTAATTTAAATAAATAATAGGCTAATCTATGCCGATGCAAATCGTTGACTACGACTCCCAATTTTGCCTTATCAATTACAGGTTTTAAAAACGAGACTAATTGCTTGTTTTTAAAATGGTGTAAAAACAAGGTGGTTAAAACAATATCATATTCAATTTTTTTAAAGTCTTCGGAAAAAATATCTATGGCCTTAAAATCCAAATTATCGTAGTCTTTAGATAGCTCTTTCGCATAGGCTATAGTATGAAAATTGGCATCAATACCGATTAATTCAAAGTTATAACCATTTTCTCTACCAAACTTGGCAATCTGCCTTAAAATATCACCACTCCCACAGCCCAAATCGACAATTTTAAGTGGTTTGGTTCTGGGGTGTTCTTTGAGCATTATCTTGAGTCCGTTAATAGTGACTATATTGCCGCCCAACCAGCGATTAATTTTCGCCAGTTTGTCTAAGGAATCTTGAAGAATAGGCCCTTGATAATCAAAGTCGTCCATGATTTCTTCCTTGTCACTTCTAGAGGTTGTATTGACTAAAATGCTCATTAAATTACCATAGGTTTACCGTGAGTGCGTTTAATGATTTTTGGCAATAACCAGGGGCACCAACGCATGATTTGCAGGCTGAGATTCGCTAAAATGTCGTTTCTGAAAAGTGTAGCAATGGCATGACCAGTTCTTAATCGATTTTGGAACGTAGATTTCCAAAGTGATGTATAACGCTGTTCCAATACCTCTCGAGTTGCAATTTTATGCTCAAGATACTCAATAATTAATTGCGATGCCAATTGCGAACTACGCATTGCCATACCCATCCCGTTTCCACAAAGTGGATGAATCATGCCTGCAGAATCGCCGCACATAATAATGTGATTTTCAACGGGACTTTTGGTCTCAAAAGAGATTTGACTAATGGTCAATGGTTGCTCAAAACATGGTTTAGAATGTTCAAACATCTGTTTCAATGCTTTATTCTTGAATAGGACTTCTTTTTGAAAACTCTCAATATCCTTATGCTTTTTGAAGGCTTTAAAACTAGTGATATAACATAAATTAATGGCATTGGTTTCTACTTTTGAAAGTCCGCAGTAGCCGCCCTTGAAATTGTGAAGTGCGACAGTATCTTCAGGAAAATCGCCTTTTACATGAATTTTTACGCCTAAATATGGAGATTTAGCCTGGATAAAGGGCCGCTCTAAATCCACGTCAATATTTGAACGCTTACCAAAAGCACCAATTACGATTTTAGGATGGAATGCTTGGCCCTTTTTAGTCTTTACGGAAAACACATCGTCAACGAAATCAACTTTTATAACCGAATCTTGTAAAATTTTAGCACCAGATGCTAAAGCTTTTTCGGCCAAAATAGCATCAAGTTTATAACGGCTTATTCCGAAACCACCTAAAGGTAAAGTAGCATTGATTTTTTTATTGTTTGTTGTGGTCAATTCCATTTTTGAAATTCGTTTGGCACCTTCGGCAAAAACATCAATTCCCAAATACGATAGATACGGTAAAACTTCGTTGCTCACGTACTCGCCGCATACCTTGTGTTTTGGATAGCTATTTCTCTCGACAACTACAACTTTAAAACCCGCTTTTGATAAGTGGATTGCAGAACAAAGTCCCGCCAAACCACCACCAATAATCAAAATTTCAAAAGTTTCTGGTGGCATCACTAAATTTGAGGTTTTAGAAATCTAAAGGTAATTAGTTTTCAACTTAGACTTGTTCAAAATAATGTGTCAAATTCGGCGTGTCTTGAATCTAACGATAATGAAATATACTCTGAAATTATTTGTGTATGCTTTGTTCTGGCAAGAGGAAGGTGTTTATTAAAATTCCATTTCACTTAAAACAATTTAGTGAACCTCTTCAAATGATGACCGAGTTGTCCTAAAGTGTTTTTCATATTACGCTTTCAATCTCAAAACTGGCTTCTCTAAATTCTACTTTATCCCCTTTTCGTTTTCCTTTGAGTAATAATCCAATGGGGGTATTTGGCGAAATTGCATAGAAAGATTTACCTTCAGCTCTAACTACTCCCGCACTTACTGCCAAAAAATAATTAGCTCCAGTCGTAAAAATTGCGCTTCCTAATCCGACGATTTTTGAAGATTTTGAACTATCAATTTTAGTGAGCAGCATTTTTGTGTTTTCAATCTCTGCGAGCTGTTGACCTGCTTTTTCCCTTTCCAATTGCAACATGGCGCGACCAGTTTCATGCTTGTCTCCAGCCGAACTTTTGGTTTCAGAGGTTAACGACTCTTGTATATCCTTGATTTGGCGTTCAACTGTTTTAAGCTTTTCATCTACAAACTGCAGGCACTGCTCATACAATTCTTGCTTAAGGCTGCTATTTTTCGTCATCATGATTGGGATAAGTCAATGGTCCAAAAAAGTACATCTGGTTTACAATCCAAGATTTGCGGCCTTCAATATATGCAGTGGCAGGATTAGCGCGATATCGAAGCGGGCTGGGTAAAATTGCGGCAATTGCGGCAGCTTCGTATTTGGTCAATTTTTCAGCCGATTTTTTAAACCAATATAATGAGGCCGCTTCTGCACCATAAATACCTGGACCCATTTCAATACTATTGAGATAGACTTCCATAATACGTTCTTTACTCCAAATCAATTCAATTAAAAATGTAAAATAGGCCTCCAGACCTTTGCGCAACCAACTGCGATTTGGCCAAAGAAATACATTTTTGGCAGTTTGTTGACTTATAGAACTGCCCCCTTTGATTTTTTTCCCTTTTTTGTTATTATCGTACGCTTTTTCAATGGCCTTTATGTCGAAACCGTTATGCTTTAAAAATAATTGGTCCTCGCTGCATATCACCGCAACTTGTAAATTTTTGGAAATAGCATCAATAGAAACCCAGTCATGTTTCCAACCTGTTTCTTTATCGGTGTTAGCCTGTTCGATATTTCTAATAACCATTAAAGGCGTAACGGGCACCGGCACCCATTTATAGATAACAACAATACATACCGAAAACACAAACAACCAAAACAGCGTTTTAAGAATAAATCTGAAGAAACGTTTTATAAATTTCATATAAAGGACATCGCAATAAATTATTTAAAATGATTTTGTAGGGAGCTGGACAAAAATTCTTTAAGCTAAATCGGCTAATTCTTTACCTACTAAACTCCCAATGGCCACGCCCATACCGCCTAAACGAACGCCGCAAAACACGTTGTTAAACATCTGCTTAACTATGGGGTTTTTATGTTTGCCAACCCCCATAATACCGCTCCACCGGGAGTCGATTTCAAAATCAGTGTTTCGCAAAATTACGGTTTTCAAAAGGTCTTCCAAGCTGTTTTGAATCAATTCGGTTTGAGCCAAAACTGTAGTTTCCTCAGTCTCAAAATCAAGCTGCCTTCCGCCACCAAGGAGAATCCTATCGTTTATATTTCTAAAATAATAATAGCCCTGTTCCAAATGAAAAGTGCCTCTTATAGGCAAATTTGGAATGGGTTTAGTGATTAAAATTTGTGCTCTGGCGGGGTTTACTTGAGGAATATCTAATTGAGATGCAAATCCGTTATTGGCAATAAAAAGTTTGAAACATGAAAACTCAAAACTATTTGTTTTGATTTTCACCGTATTATTATCTTCGGAAAACGCTTCAACTTCACAATTATTCAAAATTTTAATGTCGCTTTGATAGGCCTTTTTTAAAAGTGCCTCCATCATTTTACCAGTATCGATTTGACCTTCAAATTTATTGAAGCCACACTTTTTCTGAATGTTATTGAACTGAAATGGATTGTCCTTAAAATTAAATACGTCCGTTTTGAAAATGGGCTTCAGTAAATCGTTAATATTTCTACTCTGGCTGAAACAGGATTCATATAATTCGGTATCAGATTCTAGAAACAATTCATAACCGCCCAATTGCTGGAAATCGATGGCTTTATCGCCCAAATTATTCCGCAGTAATTGCAAGCCGTCCCAACGCTTTTTGACCAATTGAAAAACAGTCTCTTCAGAATGGGATTTCAGGTCATCTAAAATTTCACTTAAACTCCCAAAACAGGCAAAACCTGCATTTTTTGTACTTGCCCCTTGCGGAAGCATTCCTTTTTCAAGAATCAAAATTTTAGCCTTGGGATGTTTTTCTCTGAGTGTCAAAGCGCAATTCAAACCCACAATCCCGCTCCCAATAATCGTAAAATCGATATTAGTAAGCCAAGATTTTGTTTCCCAGTAGCTTAAATGCATTGTACAACTATTTTAAGATTCGGTACGTCTTCGGTAAAAAAAATCAAAAAAAACCCGAAAATGAATTTTCGGGGTTTGTGATTTAGTCTTCTTCAATTTTCTGGATCTTAAAGTTTTCCATAAACTTTGTGGTATAGTTTCCTGATTGATAATCGGGATGATCCATCAATTGGCGATGAAACGGAATGGTTGTTTTGACACCTTCAATAACAAATTCGTCAAGCGCTCGCTTCATTTTATTGATGGCTTCTTCACGAGTTTGCGCAGTTGTAATTAGTTTTGCAATCATGGAGTCATAATTCGGCGGAATGCTATAACCTGCATACACGTGAGTATCTAACCGAACGCCGTGACCTCCAGGTGCGTGTAATGTTGTGATTCGTCCAGGTGATGGTCTAAAATCGTTGAAAGGATCTTCGGCATTTATCCGGCATTCTATGGAATGAAGATTTGGAAAATAGTTTTTCCCAGAAATTGGAATACCTGCTGCCACTAGTATTTGCTCACGAATCAAATCAAAATCGATAACCTGTTCCGTTATGGGGTGTTCTACCTGAATACGGGTATTCATCTCCATAAAGTAGAAATTTCGATGTTTATCGACCAAAAATTCGACAGTGCCTGCGCCTTCGTATTTAATAAATTCGGCAGCTTTTACGGCGGCTTTACCCATTTTATCTCTAAGCGCCTTTGTCATAAATGGTGAAGGGACTTCTTCGGTTAACTTTTGGTGACGCCTTTGTATAGAACAATCACGCTCAGAAAGATGACAGGCCTTTCCAGTGGAGTCGCCAACCACTTGAATCTCAATATGTCTAGGCTCTTCAATGAGCTTTTCCATATACATGTCGTCATTTCCAAAAGCGGCTTTAGATTCTTGACGTGCTGAGTCCCAACCTGCTTTGAGGTCTTCTTTTTTCCAGATGGCACGCATACCTTTTCCGCCGCCACCAGCAGTTGCTTTGAGCATTACAGGATAACCTGTTTCTTCTGCTACTTTTTGGCAGTCTTCAAAATCTTTAATAATACCTTCACTACCAGGCACGCATGGCACTCCAGCTTCTTTCATGGTAGCTTTTGCTGTAGCTTTATCTCCCATTTTAGCAATCATTTCTGAGGAAGCGCCAATAAATTTCACACCATGCTCGTCGCATATTTTAGAAAATTTAGCATTTTCAGAGAGGAAACCGTAACCAGGATGAATGGCATCTGCATTGGTAATTTCAGCCGCAGAAATAATATTGGCTATTTTAAGATACGATTCGCTACTTGGCGGAGGGCCGATACAAACGGCCTCGTCGGCAAATTTAACGTGAAGACTTTCGGCATCTATTGTAGAATATACTGCTACAGTTTTTATGCCCATTTCCTTACAGGTTCTAATAACACGTAGTGCTATTTCACCTCGGTTGGCAATCAATATTTTTTTGAACATAACTTCTTTTATTAAAATTACAATTTACAAGCACAAAATTCCAATACTTGGATTTTTGGTCCCGTCCCGAAACCTCGGAATCGGGAGTCGATTGGAATTTTCAAGGGTTATGATGGATCAACCAAAAATAACGGTTGGTCAAATTCAACTGGAGAGGAGTCGTCAACTAAAATCTTAACAATTTTACCGCTAACTTCAGATTCAATTTCGTTGAAGAGTTTCATTGCCTCAATCACACAGAGTACGTCGCCTTCTGCTATAGATGTGCCAACCTCAACAAATACAGGTTTATCTGGAGAGGGCTTTCTGTAGAAAGTACCAATTATGGGCGATTTAATAGTAATGTATTTTGAATTTTCATCTACTGGCGCTGCCGTTTCATGACTCGCATTTTCAACGGGAGCTGCAGCAACCTGAGGTGCTTGAGCCATAGGTGCGTTCATGGGGATTTGCTGAACGTAGGTTGTAGATTCTCCTTTGTCATCAGACCCTGTACGTATGGTAATTTTAATATCGTCCATTTCTAATTTAACCTCACTCGCACCAGATTTTGCTACGAACTTGATTAAGTTTTGAATTTCCTTAATATCCATAATGATTAGATTTATTAAATAAATAAGTTAGTTTCAGTTTTTAAAACTTATGAGCCATATGCCCATTTTAAATAAATTGAGCCCCAAGTAAATCCACCTCCAAAAGCTGCAAAAATAATCTTGTCCCCTTTTTTTAGCTGTGATTCGTAATCATGAAGCAAAAGTGGCAATGTTGCTGAAGTGGTGTTACCATATTTGTGAATGTTCATCATCACTTTCTCTGGTGCCAATGCCACTCTATTGGCTGTAGCCTCAATAATTCTCTTATTGGCTTGGTGTGCCGCCAGCCAAGTAATGTCATCATTAGTGAGATTGTTTCTAGCAATTATTCGCTCTGTTACGTCTGCCATATTGAAAACAGCATTTTTAAAAACTGTTTTACCCTCTTGAAAAATGTAATGTTTCCCTTCTGCTACTGCTTCTGGAGTGGATGGGTAGGAAGAACCGCCATAAGTGGCTTGTAAAAAATCCCTTCCGTTACCGTCACTTTTCAAAAGTTCATCCTGTAAGCCTAAACCTTCCTCGTTAGGCTCAAATAATGCAGCACCAGCGCCATCTCCAAAAATAATACAGGTGGCACGATCTTTATAATTGATCATGGAAGAGTTTTTATCTGCACCAATCAATAATACTTTTTTATATTTTCCGGATTCAATGTACCGTGCGGCAACTGACATACCGTATAAAAAACTTGAACAAGCAGCTTCTAAATCAAAAGAAAAAGCATTGGTAGCGCCAATGCTAGTTGCTGTAAAAGCTGCAGTTGAGGCAGCTTTCATATCTGGTGTTGCGGTTGCAACGATTACCAATTCAATTTCTTCAGGATTTACTTTGCTTTTATCTATAAGATTTTGGGCTGCTTTAATGGCCAAGAACGAGGTGCCTTTTCCATCTTCTTTTAAGATTCTTCTCTCCTTAATTCCTGTTCGAGAGGTAATCCATTCGTCATTGGTTTCAACCATAGTCTCTAGGATTTTGTTGGTCAAAACATATTCAGGTAGGTAGGCTCCTATTGCAGTAATTGCAGCGGTTATGTTATTCATATAATACTTTTAAAAGAATCCAAAAAAAACGAAGAACACGCCTAAAAAGGATAAAAGTTCTATGAAATTACTAATTTCTGAACGATTTTCGTGCAAATTAAGTCGTTTTTAAGACTTTGAAAAATTAAACATAAAAAAAACGCCACGGTGGTGGCGTTTTTATATATGCGTGCATAACAATTAAGCTGCAGCTTCCTCTGTTTCAGAATTATCGATCAATACCTGACCTCTGTAATAAAGCTTTCCTTCATGCCAATGTGCTCTATGAAAAAGGTGTGCTTCGCCTGTTGTAGGACAGGTTGCAATAGTTGGCGCGGTTGCTTTATAATGTGTTCTTCTTTTATCTCTTCTGGTTTTCGAGATTTTTCTCTTTGGATGTGCCATTTTATATGTTATTTATCCGTTAATAGTTTCTTTAATGTATTCCATCTAGGGTCTGTTTCCTCAGATGTTGCTTCTTTTTCGTCTAAATCCTTCGGACTTAGTTCTTCTAATTTTTTGAGTATGTCTGAATCCAAAGTACCATCTTCAACTCCCGGATGGATTCGCTTTGCGGGAATACATAATATGATGGTTTCATATATATATTGTGCCACATTGATTTCGTACTCTCCGTGGGGCAATATAATAATGTCCTCAAATTCGTCATTATAGGTTTCCCCAAATTTTACCACAAGTTTGTAATGACCTTCCAATGGTTGGTCAAAGGGCTCGTTGGTAAGATCGCAGTCGATATTAACATAACCAGAAATTTGAAAATTCAATTCTAGGAGTGTTGTTTTCTTTTCAAAAATCAACTCTACATTAATATTGACCTCGTTGAAATCAAAATACTCAAAATGCTCAAAGAACTTTTTATCGATTTGAAAATCAAAATGGTGTTTCCCGAGCTTGAGACCAACATAAGGTATTGTAAAATCCTTTAAAGGCTTCATCATCACATTCATTTTGAGCGTGCAAATATAAAAATTTTTATTGATTAAACGAGAGTTATCAACAAAAAATGCTATCGTTTTTTGGGCATTCTTCTCAGGGGATTTTTTGAGTATTTTTTATAATCTTCTCTACTCTTAAAAATCTTTATGCCCATAAATACGGCTGCTTCAAAAGATCCGTGGTCTGCCACTCCCTTACCTGCAATCTCAAAAGCAGTACCATGGTCTGGCGAGGTACGCACTTTGTTGAGCCCGGCGGTATAATTTACGCCGTGTCCAAAAGCAATGGTCTTAAAGGGAATTAACCCTTGATCATGATAAGCAGCGATAATGGCATCAAAATTTTTATAGTTTTTTGAGCCAAAAAAACTATCGGCAGCATAAGGCCCATAGACTAATTTGCCTTTAGCGCGTAACTGTTCGAGTGTTGGACTTAAAACCGTATCATCCTCGTCACCTATCACGCCATTATCTCCAGCATGTGGATTAATTCCTAAAATAGCAATTTTTGGACGCTCTATATTAAAATCCTCAATTAACGATTGATAAACGATTTCTATTTTTTCTAATATTAGCTGCGGGGTAATTTGTTTGGGCGCATCCTTAACGGCAACATGATCGGTTAATAAGCCTACCTTTAGAGTATCGGTAACCATAAACATAAGGCTCTTTCCTCCCAATTTTTCAGCTAAATAGTTGGTGTGCCCTGGGAATTTAAATTTTTCTGATTGTATGTTATGTTTATGGATTGGCGCAGTAACCAAAATATCAATATCTTCATTTTTAAGAGCTTCAGTAGCGGCTTCTAACGACTTAACGGCGTATTCGCCAATTTTCATATCTTCTTCTCCAAAATTTATATTTACATTTTCTTTCCAAACATTAAGGACGTTTACCTTACCCTCTATAATTTGATTAGCATGATTGATACCGTGAAAATTTATAGAACTTTGATAATGTTTTTTGAAAAAGGACATTGTTTTGACCGAGGCAAAAATTACGGGAGTACAAAAATCCAACATTCTACTATCTTCAAAAGTCTTGATTACTATTTCTGAACCAATACCGTTGAGGTCTCCTATTGATATTCCAACTTTTAAGTTTTTATCTTTTTCCATTATCATGTTGACTATTGTGCGTAATTTTATAATTGCAAATTTAACTAATTATTCGAGTTTATGTTTACTGGTATTATTGAAGATTTAGGAGTAGTCAAAGCTTTAGAGGAAGAGAAGGGTAATCTCCATATTACGGTTGAAAGTCAAATTTCGTCAGAATTAAAAATTGACCAAAGTGTGGCGCATAATGGCGTTTGTTTGACTGTGGTTTCTAAAACTGCTTCAAACTATAAAGTTACTGCTATCGGGGAGACCCTAGCTAAAACCAATCTCAATCACCTTAAGCCTGGAGATCAAGTCAATTTGGAGCGGGCCATGAAATTGGGTAATCGTTTAGATGGACACATGGTACAAGGTCACGTTGATCAAATTGGCATTTGTGAGCGAATAATTGAAGAAAACGGAAGTTGGATTTTCACAATCAGCTACGACGAAAGCCCAGGTAATATAACTATTGAAAAAGGCTCTATAACCATTAATGGTATTAGTCTTACGGTTATAAATTCAGAAATAAATAGATTTAGCGTTGCTATAATTCCATATACTTACGAACATACAAACCTAAAGGTATTGAAAGAAGGAACTGAGGTTAACTTAGAATTTGATGTTTTGGGAAAATATATTAAACGACTCTACGAAACAAGATTGTAGGCGTTATTTAGAATCATTAAGAGATTTCTTTATACCATAGCATAAACCAGCAATCACAACCAACAATATCCCACCATCAATGGGAGTACCAGGAGGTGGCGGTGGCGCAGGCGGTGGCGGCATACCATCGTGTTGGGCAATGCATACAAAACTTATTAATACAAATAAGATTGAGGCAAATAGTTTCTTTTTTTGTATTCTCATTCTAGCGTAAAAGTATAAAAAAAACGTAATTCGCAAGCTAATTTTCTTCAAAATCATCTACCAAACGCAAAAAAATCCGATTAAAAGACTGTTTTGCGTTTAAATGCTACATTTTTTTCGGTATCAAATATATCATTTTTTGTTATAATCCAATAAACTTATTAGTGATTTTAGCTTTAAATAATTGTTATCACGTTGATTACCTCATTATTTACGATAAAACGAAATTCATGGTTTTTTTAAACTTCAAATTTTACCTTTCAACGATGCATACGGTCAAGTATATCTATGACTTTGGATTTTTTTCTAACCGAAACAGGTACATTCTTTCCATTTTTTAACATCAAGTAACCGCCGTCGGTCTTTATGAACGCACTTATGCATTTTATATTGACCAAATGACTTTGATGTACCCGTAAAAACCCATAGGGCTTCAACATATCTGCAAAATATTTGAGTGTTTTGGTCACGAAAATCATTTGATTGTCATTAATATAGAACTTTGTGTTATTGCTATCCGATTCACAACGTACAATGTCCTCCAAACCAACAACTATAATTTTGTCCAATGTATGCAACGAAATTTTATCGGGCGTTTTTTCAGGGGCGACCAAGGTGTCTTTTAAAATTTCCAAACGTTCTTTTGAGGGCTGTAGTTGTTGTTTTGCTCTATTAATAGCGTCGGCTAGCTCTTCATCAGAATATGGTTTTAAGACATAATCGATGGCTGCAAACTTAAAAGCCTTAATAGCAAATTCATCACTCGCAGTTACAAATATGATTTTTGATTTGAGCTTCGGAAAGATTTCCAACACATCAAATCCCGTCCCATCGCCCAACATTATATCTAAAAACAAAATGTCTGGCTCCTGTTTTCTTAAGGATTTGGCTGCGGCTACAACACTCTGAGCCGTATCGATGACTTGAAGTTCTGGATGCTGCGTCTCTAAATTAGATTGCAATAAACTTAAGGCATTTGGATTATCTTCTACTATGGTTACTTTGAGCATATAATTTTTTTTAAACTAACCTACCCAGCTGTACAGGCGGGTTTTACAAATTAGCATTAATTTTATGTGAATACTTATTTTAGGATAATGATCTCATTTTTCAAATATTCTAACGCGTACAAATTTTACAGATATCACTAATTAGACTCTAAGCGTTTATTCAGGTTGATTCTTTATTTTGATTCACCGTGGCGTCATTTTCTACAATTTTCTTCTGTTTTGCTTTCTCGGCTCTAGAAGATGCATTAGAAATATGGATTCTAATAATCTGTTTCCAGAGGAATTTTAAATTCTATTTGTGTACCTATGACGCTGCCATCTGTTTCTTTCAATTCTGATATTCTGAGCGTATTTTTACCAGAAATGGACTCCAAGCGTTCTTCAGTAACCTTTAAGGCCATTGATTGGTGTCCACTATTTGTTTTTTGTTGTTGTGATTTGTAAATGCCCACACCATTATCTGTTATGTTAATGTGCAAGAAGGTTTCCGAGGTACAAAATTTAATATTCAATTTACCATCTCTCGGCGCTTTTAAAATGCCATGCCTTATCGCATTTTCTACAAAAGGCTGGATGAGCATTGGTGGAATTTGAATCTCATCTGCTGCAAAATCACTTTCCAAGGTTATTTCATAATCAAAAACCTTTGAGGTCATGCTCTGCTCCAGCTTTATATAATGATGTAAGGTATTCATTTCCTCTTGCAAGCTTATACTTTCTTTTCTTGAATTGATCAGCGTCTCCCGTAATAAAGCTGCAAAATTATTTATGGTCACGTTCATCACATCGGGTTTTGTTTTTGCCAAGGCCTTGATGCCATTGAGTACATTGAACATAAAATGCGGATTCATTTGCAAGCGTAAAGCTTTCTGCTCCAAATCCAATAAATGGTTTTCCATTTTTAAACGGTCTTGTGCCGCTCTATTTTTTTGTTTTAATCGCTTGATATACGAGGTTATGAATAAAACAAGAGCTAATAAAACCAACAACAAGACTACCCATTGGAACCAAGCTTTTTTGTACAATGGCCGTTCAATAAAAAATGAAAATTGCTTAGTCTCGCTATGCTGCCATCTATAATTTCGCGATTGTACCGAAAACGTATGGTTACCAAAAGCCAATCCAGAAAAATTTGTGGAACTTGAGGTGCTCCAAGGGCTCCAATCTGTTGCGTTCAATTTGGTGCGATATTCAATAGTGTTTGGATGATCAAGGTCAACCGATTTGTAATTAAAACTTATCTGTCTTTGGTCTGGTTGGAGTTTTAAGATTTTATTTGAATTGGTCCAGACTTTCAAATCAATACTATCAACCGATTTATAAGCCACCTTAACATCGTTAAAAAATAAATCTGGCTTTAGGCTTTTTGAGTCATTTTCCGCAGGGATAAATTCCGTAAGTCCGTTTATCGTTCCAAACCACAGATGTCCTTTTTTATCTTTATCAATGGCATTCAAAGTGGTTTCGATACCGAGAAACCCGTCGTTTCTTCCAAAATTAAACACATCTAAGATTTCAGTATCCGCGCTCAAATCTATTTTATCCACACCGCGTTCTGTACCCAACCACAAAAAGCCCTCGCCGTCAAAAATAAGTTGCAAACAGTTTTCAGAAGTTAATGGTTTGGCTCCCTTCAGTTTTTTGAAATTTAATTGGCCTTCCATATCGGACCACCAAATACCGCGTCCTGCGGTACCCAAAAACATAGAATTGTTATTTATTAAAATGGAATTTATCGCCACATCCTCATCCAAAACGGCACCTAAATGCGCTACTTTATTGTTTTGAATGTAGCCCAAATGTCCATTTTGAGTGGCATACCATAATTTTTGATTGTGAAGCAAAGTTTGTTTTATCTGTAAATCAGAAATGCCTTCTGCGGAAGAAAACACCTGATGCACTTTTACTTTTTCAGTAGAAGTATTAAAGGTAAATTTCACAATACCGCTAGAATACGTTGCTGCCCAAATCGTATCATTCTGGGTTTGAATGCTTCTAATCCACTCAAAAGGAAATCCTGATTCCTCATCTATTGTATGGTCAGTAGTGGTTGTAATCGGGATACGGATTTTACTTAATTCACTAATTTTACTTTTATCCTCAAGTATGCTATCTCTAGTTTTTTTCTCCCTAAGCCAGATGCCGCGACCGTCTGAACCCATCCAAATATTGCCGTTTTGGTCACTTGAAATTGTTTTCAATTTTACGCCTTTAAACGCCTCTGGTGTTTCAATGGAATGAATCCCATTTTTATCAATCTTAGAAATTCCAGTTTCAGAATGTGATACCCAAACTGCATTTTCATTGAAATGCACCGCATACACACGATTACCCAATAAGCCCGTTGAAGTGTCGTAATGTTTGAAGTTGTTCTGGAAATATTTATAAAAACCACCACCTGAAGTGGCAATCCAGATATTTGCCTGCCGGTCTTTTAGCACTTTTTGCACATTGGGGACGGCCAGACCTTGGTTAGAATCAATAATCAAAACAGGATCATAAGTATTTAGATCCAACCGAAAAATTCCTGCATCATCAGTAGCCACCCAAACCTCATCTTTATTTTGAACGGAAAGATGATTTATTCTAAACGTTTCCATCGTTAAAATGGCTTCGTCAAAATGATCTGGTTTGAAAATAAGCATTCCACCGTTAGCGGTAGCGGCGAATAATTTATTTTCAAACTTTAATAAGGACACAAAATCATCAGTAACCATTTGTTGTAAAACTGGTTCTGCATTGTTGATGTCCTTTACTTTAAAAAACCCTTCACTCGAAGCAATCCAAAAATAACCGTTTTCGTAAATCAAATCGTTTATTCTTGAGGCATCTAAAGTTTTATTTAAGAGTAGTTTTTTGACCTTTAAATCTGCGGAAACCTTATAAACCCCTTGATTGGTTAAGAGATAAATACCTCCATTTACTTTTTTGATGTTATGGATTTGAGGTGTTTCCATGGCGTAAAAATGATGTTTCACTTTTACTGAAAGTCCGCGGTTGGTGCCAATAAACAAACTGTCGTTTGAAGTAAGAAGAGCATTCACGTAGTTATTTTTCAGTCCATTGGTTTTATTATAAATCTCAAAATCCTTCCCGTCAAAACGTGCTAACCCACCACCTTGAGTGGCCAGCCACAAATAGCCTCTGTCATCTTGCACCATATCAAAGACTTGAGACTGGGGCAAACCATCTTCAAGATTATAGCTTCTTAATTGCTGGTTTTGGGACGGCGAGCTTAGGCAAATTCCTAAGAAAACAAAGAGAAGATTATATGTAGAAGAAATTTTCAAATTATGATTTGGGTTTTTAATATTGGAAAAGCACTACATTCCGATACGGAATATAGCGCTCCAACCAATAATCAACAACAATTAAACATTTTTTTACTGATTTTCGGCTTCAAAACCACAATTGTAGGCATAGTTTGCTTTTTCAAGTTCGTTCATATCCATCGTCAATAAACTGGATACTTGTTCTAATTTATTGTTTTTAAACATAACATACTTAGCATTTTTGGTAACATCACATTGTTCTGAATCGTTGTTACTGAGACTTATTATGTCTACTTTGCTTTGAGAGTTATTTGAATCGAGCATCGTCACTTTTGAATGGTGCAAACTGTCACATTTCACGAAAATTTTATCAATTTCCTCTCCATTTTTTACCGCTCTAATTTGAAAGCGTTTGTAGCCTTTATAATCCATTCCCGCTTCGCCAAAGACGAATTTTACTTCGGGATTTACTTGGCTTACCATTGTTTTTTGTGAGATGAGTCCGCCCCAAATCCATCCAAGCTGTGGGCCCATTTTGATTTTATACCAGCTGCTTTTAATACCGTTGATAGTTTGCGAAGTTTCGCTTTTTGCCAATAACCTTACGTTAGTGCCAATATTGATGGTAGCTAATTGCTCACATTGCACCGATGCGCAATCTCTAAGGGCCACATCATCGGCCAATAGGTATTGAGTTGCTTTTTCTACGGAATTTGAATAAACATCAAATTGTACTTCTTCTTGGGCAAATAAATTTCCGCACATAAGAAGTACGATTATAGCCAGACAACTTCTGAAGATTTTTGGAAGTGTGATAGTTTCATTTTTAGTGTTCTGAGTGTGCTTTAAAGTGTTCATGATATTATATTTTAAGGTTAAACTATTATTTGTTTGACTCAAAGATATAGGGGAGGCTAGGTTAAATTTGGGTAGTATTAGTATTCGTAGGGAAGTGTTTAGTATTCGTTAGAGAAAGTTTGAATTGACTCGCATTAGGAAGAAGTTAGACCTGTTATTTAAGAAAAATCTGTTTGATAGTTCATGTCAAAAGGGCTTCGATGTTTGAACCATTTTAGTCACACTAATTTGAATTCGTAAATGATGACATTTTAATAGCCTTGCGATATAATAGCACTGAACCATTAACTATTATTTTGGGTTTTCTTCTTATTTTTATGTTTTTACAATACAAAACCAGTAACACATTAAATAGCTGTAGCCATGCCGATTATATTTTAGTATTGGCAAAGGCTCAAAAAAATTTAATGGAAACTTTAGAGAAAAAAATAGAAATAAGAATGTTCAAGCCAGATGCTCAAATTAAAGACACCTTTTATAACTATATACAAAAACTTCAAAACAGTATTACTTCAAGATTAGAATCTATTGACGGTAGCGCTCATTTTAAAGAAGACGTTTGGGAACGTCCAGAAGGCGGAGGCGGTAAATCTCGCATTATAGAGAACGGTGCTGTTTTTGAAAAGGGTGGCGTAAATATTTCTGCAGTTCACGGCGCATTGCCCGAAAGTATGCAAACCTACTTTGGGGTCAAAGATGCAGATTTCTTTGCCTGCGGACTTAGTCTCGTCATACATCCTAAAAGTCCGATGGTTCCAACCGTACACGCCAACTGGCGATATTTTGAGATGTATGACAAAGCTGGAAATATCGTTGATCAATGGTTTGGTGGCGGCCAAGATTTAACGCCATACTATTTATTTGAAGACGACGCAAAACATTTTCATCAAGTCTGTAAAATGGCCTGTGATGCCCACAATCCTAAATTTTATAAAGAGTATAAGAAAAAATGTGACGCCTATTTCTACAACGCACATCGTAATGAAGGTCGCGGTATCGGGGGTTTATTTTTTGACTATTGTAAGGCGATGGATTTGTCTGCCTATCCCGGGGGAATGAGCATGCAGAACTGGTATGATTTTGTATCTGAAGTAGGCGATAGTTTTCTCGAAGCTTACGTTCCGATAGTTGAAAAACGCAAAGATTTAAGTTTTACCGAAGCCCAAAAAGACTGGCAGGAAATTCGTCGTGGTCGTTACGTAGAATTTAATTTAGTGCATGATAAGGGCACACTTTTCGGATTAAAAACCAACGGCCGTATTGAAAGTATCTTGATGAGTTTACCGCCACACGTACAATGGGTCTACGATCATCATCCTGAACCTGGCAGCGAAGAAGAAAAATTACTAAATGTTTTAAAACATCCTGTAGAATGGGTTTGAAAATACCGTTTCTGATTTCTTTCTGCTTCTTCAATATATTGTTTTCGCAAAACAATCGTTCGAATGAAGACGAGTACATACGGCAGTTTGAGAATAAAATAACAACTAGACTCTATGTGATTAATACGTCTAACGATTTTTATTTTCAAGATGATGACGGGCAGGAAACCGAATTTGTTCCTAACAGCCGGGATTATCTAGGCATCTCCGTTGGGTTTAGAAGCATAGAAATAGCTTTTGGCTATTCCCCTAGTTTTTTGGCTGAAAACAAGGATAACGCCGGTTCAAAGCTGTTTAACCTTAACTTCAGAATGTTCTTTGGGCAATGGATGCAAAATTTAGATTACTACAAACAAAATGGATTTACAGTTTCAATTGGTGACCAAACAGCTTATGTCAATGATTCGGAAACTCTAAAAATTGGAGGCCGCACGTCTTATATTTTCAACAAGAATTTTTCATTCAGGGCCATTGGTGCACAAAATGAATGGCAAACCAGAAGTGCCGGAAGCTTTGTGCCAAGGTTGGCCTATTATTATACTAGATATAAATTAAAAGAGGCATCGGTATCAGAAGAGGCCAATACACTCAATTTTGCCCTATCACCTGGATATTATTATAACTGGGCAATTACAAAGAATATTTTACTGTCTGGCGGGCTTACTGCTGGTGCCGGCGTGAGTATCACAAAGGGTCTTGGAGAAGAAGACACCACTTCATTACTTTATGAGAGTACGGCGCGGTTTGTTTTGAGCTATAATTCTGATACATTTTTTGGCGGAATAACCGCAAACGCCTCAATTTTTGAACATGACATAGACCAATCCACTATTCTAAGCGATGAGTTGTTATACGCCGAAATCTATATTGGCTATCGGTTCAATGCTCCAAAAAAACTTGTCGATTTTGCAGATAAAGTAAATTCGAAATTAGGATTTTAGTGTTTTTTTCTTCGGAAGAAAACATTTGCTACACTATAAATCAACAAATAAAACAGCTTTTGTGTAAATCCGTGGAATCCGTTTCTAAAAAGCTTTACATCCCTTAACTTTGCATTAAATTCTTTAATTGAAATTCATGTTCCCACTAAAACGAAACCGTAGATTAAGAACCAACAACGCTATAAGAAGCTTGGTGCGCGAAACCATCATTTCACCCGATGATTTTTTAGTACCGCTTTTTATTGTAGAAGGCAAAAACATCAAGGAAGAAATCTCCTCCATGCCTAATTATTTTCGCTTTAGTCTAGATTTGCTCGAAGCTGAAATCAAAGAGCTTTGGACAATGGGATTAAAATCGGTTTTGCTATTTGTAAAAGTACCAGATAATCTAAAAGACAATCAAGGTAAGGAAGCCTTAAACCCAAACGGACTCATGCAGCGCGCCATTAAAACCGTGAAAAATGCGTGTCCGGAAATGTTAGTAATGACCGATGTTGCCCTAGATCCTTATTCCGTTTATGGCCACGACGGCGTTATAGAAAACGGAAAAATAACTAACGATATTACTTCGCAGATTTTAGCCAAAATGAGTTTGTCCCACGCTAAAGCAGGCGCAGATTTTGTGGCGCCAAGCGATATGATGGATGGTCGAATTTTATCCATTCGGGAAGCATTGGAAAATAACGGATTTACAGATACGGGCATCATGAGCTATTCGGTAAAATATGCCTCTTCATTTTATGGCCCATTTCGAGACGCCTTGGATTCTGCTCCTGCCGATGTGCAAGATATTCCGAAAGATAAAAAAACCTATCAAATGGATTTTTCAAATCGTTCTGAAGCCACAAAAGAAACCCAAATGGATATTGATGAAGGCGCAGATATTGTGATGGTTAAACCAGGACTTTGCTATTTAGATATTGTTAGAGACATTAAAAACAACTTCAATGTACCAGTTGCCGTTTATCAAGTCTCTGGCGAATATGCCATGTTGAAAGCTGCAGCAGAGCGAGGTTGGCTAGATCACGATGCCGTGATGATGGAACAAGTTACCGCTATAAAACGTGCCGGGGCAGATATTATAGCCTCTTATTTTGCTAAAGATGTCGTGAGGTTTTTAAACAAGTAAAATTTTGTTTAGTTACCTTCAGTAGAGTTGAAAGGCCGTGAAAATGCGATATTTTTAATTTGTAAAATAGCTTAAAACTTTAATTACAGCACTATTCATTAAAGCCTATTGATTCGATAAAAAAAATCCCATTTTACCAAAATTCCTTAGATTTCTGAAAGTAAAATATGCATCTGGGAAATGTAGATTTAGTTAAACTTCGATAAAGCCAAATGTTTTGAAATTTCAATAATTTTCAATTTTAACACCAACCCGCTTTCAGTTTATTAGGGGAAGTATTATTATTGTAGCATTAAACCTACTACTATCCAAATGCTTAACTCTACAAAATCACTTTGCTTTCTCTTACTCTGTTTTTTAATTGGCCACTCTTTATACGCGCAACTCGAAGCACACGAAATTGATGGAGAGGGCTGGGCCAAGGGAGATTTTATAGAGTTTGGAATTAATTCTAAAGGAGTTTACGGTGCTCGTACCTCCAATAAACCTCCAAATTTTCACCCTAATAGAGAATTTGATGGGAATGAGATCTTCGGATTTCTCGCAAATCCCCTTGCCGATGGTTGGGTAGACTACGATGGTGATTTTTTTACCCCCGGATCACCAGAAGAAGGTTTTACAATTGAAATAAATGGTCAAAACTATAGTAATAATAATTCTGAATTTCTCTTTCAAATCCCTGGCGAGGTCAAGGGCACAAATGTTATAGTCTCAGATTGCTTTGACGATACGGCACAAATCTCTTGGGAAGGCAACATCTTTGGTCTCAATATAAAAAGATATTATAGTGTAACTAGAGATGGGCTTTTTATTCAAATGACCACTAACATCAAAAACGTTTCCGAAGAAATTAAGCAAGATGTCTATTTTATGCACAATGTAGATCCTGATAATAACGTCACATTAAGTAATATTTATGAAACTGACATGAAATTAATATCGCAAGCTGAGTCTGTGGATAATGATATATGTCTCGTTAGAGCTTCTCAGCCTCCAGTTGGAACTGCTGAAGATATGGATGGGTCTAACGTTAGTTTTTTTGCAAGGAATGCAAATGCAAGAGTTGCCTATGGTGGTTTTGACAACAGAAATGCCAGTAACGTCTATACTGGCAACGGACATACCATTACAGAAGGCAGCGAAGCTGATTTTATAGATGATGCCATCTCAATAGCTTTCAACTTAGGTGATTTAGACCCTGGCCAAAGTACAAGATTTACCTATTACTATATTCTTGAAGACATTGATGAAAATTTCATACCCTTAATTGTCAACGTTTTTGAACAAAATCCAAGTACTTGTGACGGGAGCGATGGTGAAATTGTGCTCTCTGGTCTAAACCCAGGAGAATCTTATAACATCAGTTATTTGGATAGTGGTATTTTAGTTCCTGATACGAGCTATACCGCAGATGAAAATGGAGACGTCACTCTTTCAGACTTAGATGCTGGCATATATACAGATTTGACTTTAAGTTATAGTGACTGTACTACAGGCATTGACACCGTATTTGAATTATCAGACCCCGAACCTCCAAATTTTACAATTACAAAACAAGAATCTACAAATTGTGAAAATCCAAATGGTTCTTTAACAATATCTGGATTAACACCCTATACAAACTACAATTACCAATACACAAAAGATGGTAACCCCTTTCAACCTGAAATTGCCAATGCAGATTTTAACGGTGAGATATTTTTATCTAATTTATCAGGCGGTACCTATGCCAATTTTATTTTAGAACAATATGAATGCGTTACAGCTAGTCCGCAAATTATTGACATTGTCGAGCCTCCACCTCCGACTACACCAATGATTCCCAATCAATTTTATTGTGATGATGACCTTGATTATATAACTTCGATTGATTTATCATTGCTCGATACTTTTGCTTTAGGAAGCGACTCTTCTACAAATCACAGTATTACATACCACGAAACAGAGCTAGACGCCATTGATGGCAATAGCGTTTCTTCATCAAATTATATCACACCAGGTACAAATACGTTTACACTTTATGCAAAGAAAACTGAAAATATATCAAGATGTTTTTCATACATGGAGTTTATCATAACCGTTAATATTCCCAGTGATTTTGAATTGACAGATGATTTTATTTGTTTAAATAGTGATGATTCTGTAAATTCTGAATATAACCTCCCTGTGTTAACCACTGGATTATCTAGTGTGATCCATAATTTTGAATGGTATTTTGAGGGCGTCGTTATTCCTGGAGAAAATTCAAATATGTTAACGGCTACAGAGTTTGGAGATTACGCTGTAAAAGCGACTATAATTGAAACGGGATGTGATATCATTGAACAAGCTACAATTCTTCCGTCTGGACCTCCCCAAACCGTTGACGTCAATATTACATCTAGTCCCTTTTCTGAAAATCATACAGCCGAAATCGTTGTTAACGGTTATGGTGAATATATTTATAGTCTAGATGACCGTCCATACCAAACCTCACCAGTGTTTTCTGATATAGGTGCAGGATATCATGAGTTTTATATTTTAGATATAAATGGCTGTGGAGAGATTGTAATAGAAAAAATGTTCATTGATTATATGAAGGTATTTACTCCGAATAATGACGGTTATAACGATTATTGGCAAATTATAGGAATTGATGAATTGATACAACCTAAGATATATATTTATGATAGAACTGGTAAATTGCTGAACACGCTAAACCCAAATTCCCGTGGTTGGGACGGGACGTTCAATAAAAATCTTTTACCAACTTCAGATTATTGGTTCACAGTTAATTTTAAAGACGATAAAAATATTGATAGAGAATTCAAATCTCACTTCACACTAAGGCGATAGTCAGTAAATGAGCAATTCAAATTCTAGAACCAATCAAGGTAAACTGTGAGTTGTTGAATTAGTAAAATTGAATATCGTAAATTAGCAGCAAATTTAAGAACTCCATGGGCCTACTCATTCTTTATGCATGCGTTTCAATATTTTTTTCATTTCTATGTTCCGTGTTAGAAGCCGTTTTATTGAGTGTCACGCCGACGTTCATCAAGATGAAGAAGCAGGAGGGAAAAAGTTATGCGCTCGAATTAGATTTACTTAAAAGAGATGTTGATAGACCGCTCATTGCTATCTTAACCTTAAATACCATTGCCCATACTGTTGGTGCTATTTTGGTTGGGGTTCAGGCAAAAGTGGCCTATGCCGACCTTTATGGAAGCGAACAAACTACCGTTCTCGGTTTCGATTTTACTGTTGATGTGATGGTGGGAGTCGTTTCTACAATCATGACGATTTTAATCTTGGTAGCTTCAGAAATTATCCCTAAAACCATTGGCGCCACCTACTGGAAACAATTGGCACATTTCACCACAACAGCTCTAAACATCTTGATTTTTCCCTTACGTTATACAGGTATTCTCTGGATACTACAACTCACCACAAAGCTGATTGGTGGCAGCGCTCATGGCACTATATTTAGTCGAGAAGGTTTTATTGTCATGGCAGATATGGCACAAGAGGAAGGTGTTTTTCAAGAGAATGAAAGTAAGATTATTAGAAATCTGCTCAACTTTAAAGAAGTTTTTGCCAAAGATGTAATGACGCCTCGTACGGTGATGAAAGCAGAAGATGAGGATACTACGGTACAGGAGTTTTTCAACAAGAATATAAACCTACGCTTTTCACGAATTCCTATTTATTCTGGTTCGGCAGATGAAATCAAAGGATTGGTTTTGAAAGATGAGGTTTATAAAGAAATGGCATTGGACAACGGTGCTAAAAAATTATCTGAAATTAAACGCCACATTATTGTAATCGATAGAGATATGCCAATACCAACCTTGTTTGAGCAACTTGTGGAAACCCGAAATCACATGGCACTTGTAGTTGATGAATATGGCTCGGTTAGTGGATTGGTAACCATGGAAGATGTTATTGAGACCCTTCTAGGTATGGAAATCATGGATGAGAGCGATAACGTTTCAGACTTGCAGCACATGGCCCGTAAAAGTTGGGAAGACCGCGCAAGAAAATTGGGAATTATTGAGTCAACACCATCAGAAGTCATTTCGAAAATCCCAAAAGAAGATAAAAGTAATAAAGACCATTAATGGAAACTTGCATCATTAAAACACCCTTAGGTTACACCAAGATTAGCGGTGATGATGAAGGTCTTACGGAAGTTACTGTTTTAAATGCCGATGAAAAAGAAACCGATATTATTCCTACAGAACTCGAAGATGCAGTTATTCAGTTAAAAGAATATTTTGAGGGCACCCGCCAGAAATTCGACTTAAATCTACAACCACATGGCACCGACTTTCAAAAAAGCGTTTGGTCAAAATTGGAAAAAATTCCCTACGGAAAAACCATATCCTACCTCGAACTTTCAAAAACATTGGGCGACGTAAAAGCCATTAGAGCTGTGGCCAATGCGAACGGTAAAAATCCGCTTTGGATTATTATTCCCTGCCATCGCGTTATTGGGAGCGACGGCAGTTTAACGGGTTATGCTGGAGGTTTGCACCGTAAAAAGTGGCTATTAGAGCATGAGAATCCTTTTAAACAGCAGACGCTTTTTTAAGATATAGAATGAATCTGTTTTTCTACCTAAAAAAATAGTTTGCTGGTAAAACATTTCAACAAAATTCTAAAAAACCCAAAATTCATACATACCTAAAATTTTCCTCTAAATGAAATTCCTAAAAAACCTTTTTAAATTTTTAACGGTTGTCATTATTTTGACGGTTGCCATCCTTTATATCACAGATACCGACTACCTCATCAAAGCCGTACGCACTATTTATCTTAAGGGGCATACTACAGCTTATCTTGAAGATTATAAAGAGTTCGACAATCAACCCGTTGAAGCTGGCGATGCTCAGCCTTGGCCAAATCACTACAACTATAATGCAGTTGAAGCCACAGAAAAACTTGAGCAGGCAAATAAAGAATGGGGAACCATAGCTTATATTATTATCAAAAACGATAGCATTTGGTTCGAAAAATATTACGATGATTTTAGCGAAAACTCAAAATCTAACTCCTTCTCCATGGCAAAAAGTTATGTTTCCGGGCTTATGGGAAAAGCAATTATGCAAGGCCATATCACCAGTCTGGACCAGCCCGTTTGTGATTTTCTACCAGAATTCTGCGAGGGTAAAGCCGCAAAATTAACAGTGGGCGATTTATCGTCCATGGCCTCTGGAACAGATTGGGACGAGGCTTACTATTCGCCCTTATCTATTACCACACGTTCTTATTTTGATGACGATTTAGCAAAGATTATCAACGGACTCAAAGTTGTAAATGAACCCGGACAAGCTTACAAATACGCTAGTGGCGATACGCAAATGCTGGCAATGGTAATTGAAAAAGCAACGGGAAAAAAAATGTACAACTATCTAGAGGAAAGTTTTTGGAGACCTTTGGGTAGCGAGAATACTGCGCTTTGGCAAGTAGATAGTGAAGACCACGATTTAGTAAAAGCCTATTGCTGTATTGCCAGCAACGCCAAAGATTTTGCGCGTTTTGGTAAGTTGTATAAAGACCACGGCAAATGGAACGGAGAACAAATTTTAGATTCTGCTTTTGTTGCCAAATCCCTAAAACCTCGTTTTAGAGAAAGTCCGGAATATGGTTATGGGTGGTGGCTTAAGGAGCACTTGGGTAAGGACTTTTTTATGATGCGTGGGCATTTGGGGCAATACGTTATGGTGCAACCCGATGATAATGTCATTATTGTTAGGCTCGGTCACTCCAAGGGACCTGGTGATGCATTAGAAACTTTTACTCCAGATATTTCGGTTTATATTGAAGAGGCTTATGAGATGTTGAACAAAATTTGAAGCTGTATTGACCCTGTAAAAAGCTATTGGTTTTTTTAAATCAACAAACATTTACAAGAACATAGTCCCCTTAAAGAGGGAAAATGATATAGCAAGATTTTAAATTTACTATTTGAATATGTTTTAGCGAGCACTACGTATTTATCTAATTTTTAAGCTTTAATGCTTAATAAATAAGAAAAATATGTAAATTTAAAGAAGAAAAGTTCAGGCCTATAACTTTATTTTACCTTTTTGAAAACCAAAATAAGCTAACATAGCAATTCAAAATAAACTAAGGATTGACTTGAGCTAATTCGTGATAAAAACAATTATACAGGCCTGCTGGCGGCGAAAATAATCATGATTTCAAAACTCAACTTAGAAAACATTCTCTTTCTCGATATCGAGACCGTTCCTGAAACAGAACATTTTTCTGATTTGGACTCGACCAAGCAAGATCTTTGGGAACAAAAATCCAAGTACCAAAGACGTGATGATTTTACTGCGGAAGAATTTTACGAACGTGCCGGCATTTGGGCTGAGTTTGGGAAAATCGTTTGTATTTCAGTCGGGTATTTTAAAATGGAGGGCGATGTAAGAACGTTTCGGGTAACATCCTTTTACGGTGACGAAATTAAGATTCTAAAGGATTTTAAAAACCTACTCATCACGCATTTTAGCAAAAACCAACATTTACTTTGTGCGCATAATGGCAAGGAATTCGACTTTCCTTACATTGCCCGCCGAATGATTATCCATAACATAGAACTGCCTTATAAATTAAACCTGTTCGGAAAAAAACCGTGGGAAGTGCCGCATCTCGACACCTTAGAATTATGGAAATTTGGCGATTATAAAACCTACACCTCATTAAAATTATTGACCAACGTTCTGGGCATCCCCTCGCCTAAGGATGACATTGATGGCAGTGAAGTTTATCGTGTGTTCTATAAAGAGAACGAAGTCGATCGTATCATCATCTATTGCGAAAAAGACACGATTGCTGTAGCTCAGATTTTTTTGAGATTAAGGGGCGATGAGCTATTGCATGATAATGAGATTATCCATGTATAGGGATTTAAACCAAATCCGAAAAATAGAGATCTAACTTTAATGTATAAAAAAGACCCGAGCATAAAGCTCAGGTCTTTTCAATAGATAAAATTTAAGAGTAGTTAATTCTTAATAAACTTATTCGAGACTTTCTCGTTTCCGTTGAACATTTCAATAAAGTACATTCCAGAATCCAGTCTTGAAACATCAATACCGTTGGAGATTGAAGTTCCCTTTGCAACTTGCTGCCCCAACATATTCACAATCGTAAACGAGAGGTTTTCTGAATTTGAGCTTACAAATAAACGGGAATTCACAAGGTTGGGTTTATTGTTTTTAATTTGTCAAATGCTATTCGGCGCTAATCACTATGTTTAATGATAAATTTTTGAATAGGCTCGTTTCATAATAAATGATGAATTTTCTATTAATTAAATTAGGTTAATTTTGATGAAAGTATTAAAATATTGTTAATATATACGGTCAACTACAACGTAATAGTTGTTTTGAGCCGAAACTAATTTCGATTACGGTTTTTCCGCATCACTATTGAAGAAAATGACTACATTGAACTATGAAAACACCCAAATTGTTAGATATAAAAAACCTCTCAATCGCCTTTTCTTCTGAAGGGCAAAAAAGGGAAATCATCCATTCAATTTCATACGAATTATACTCCAATGAAATCTTGGGCATTGTTGGTGAATCGGGCTCAGGGAAATCGGTTTCCACTTTAGCCATATTGGGATTACTTCCGAAAGATATTTCAGAAATTACCACAGGGCAGATTCTATTTGGAAATAATGACTTGACGGAACTCAACGAAAAATCTTTACAGAAGATTAGAGGTAATGAAATTGCCATGATTTTTCAAGAGCCCATGAGTTCGCTAAATCCCTCGATGACCTGTGGCAAACAAGTTTTGGAAATAGTATTACAACATACCCAATTATCTAAATCTGATGCTAAGGCGGAAGTGATTTCCCTTTTTGAAAAAGTAAAATTACCATTACCCAAACGAGTTTACAAAGCGTATCCCCACGAAATCTCTGGCGGACAAAAGCAGCGTGTGATGATTGCAATGGCAATTGCCTGCAAACCAAAAATCCTTATAGCCGACGAACCTACCACGGCACTTGATGTAACGGTTCAAAAAGAAATCATTTTACTGCTCAAACAATTACAGGCTGAAGAAGATATGAGCATTTTGTTTATTTCGCACGATCTGTCATTGATATCAGAAATTGCAGACCGTATTTTGGTCATGTACCAAGGTAACATTGTTGAACAGGGCAAGGTTGAGCAAATTTTTAAAGCTCCAAAACATCTTTACACGAAAGCGCTTATCAATTCTAAACCCTCAATGGAAACCCGTTTGCGACACTTGCCCACAATTGATGATTTCATGAAGGATAAGATAGAAACTGATATCATTTCTTCAGATGAACGAGCAACGCACCAAAGCAAACTCTACCAACAAACGCCACTGTTAGAAGTCATCAATCTTGAAAAAGAATATATTTCAAAAACGGGATGGTTTAGAGAACCGGAAAGTTTTAAAGCTGTGAATGATGTCTCGTTCAAATTATATAAAGGAGAAACTTTAGGATTAGTAGGCGAATCTGGCTGCGGAAAATCAACCTTAGCCAACGCAATTTTACTTTTAGATAAAGCAAGCGCAGGCACCATCTTATATAAAGGAACAGATATTACGAGACTTTCAAAATCGCAAACTAGAAAATTAAGAAAGGATATCCAGATTATTTTTCAGGATCCCTATGCCTCCTTAAACCCTAGATTAACGGTAGGACAAGCTATTTTAGAACCCATGAAGGTGCATCGTATTGGTACCTCAGAGTCCGACAGAAAAGATAGAGTTATGGATTTGCTAAAAAAAGTGGGGCTTGATGAAACATGTTACAATCGGTATCCCCACGAATTTTCTGGCGGACAGCGCCAACGTATTGGGATCGCGAGAGCCATAGCTTTAGAGCCGGAATTGATAATTTGTGACGAATCGGTTTCGGCATTGGATATTTCGGTACAGGCTCAGGTGCTCAATTTATTAAATGACCTAAAGAGCAATTTTGGCTTTACCTATATTTTCATCTCACACGATCTGGCAGTTGTAAAATACATGTCAGACCAACTGATTGTTATGAATCAAGGTAAAATTGAGGAAATGGCAGATGCCGATAAGATTTATGGCAATCCGCAGAAAGACTACACTAAAAAGTTAATTCATGCTATCCCAAAAGGGTTATACTAAATCTGACTCGAATTTATTCATATAATTTCAAGTCAGATTGAGTATTACAGCATGAAAACTTTTTTAGTTAAAGCCAAGATACTGTTAAGTAATCTTAACGTGTTTTGAAAACCAGCAAGCAACTTGTTTTCGGTAAAAGTAGGTTTAGGTAAATTGGGGGCAAAAAAGTTCATAAGTAAAAAAGTTCATGGTAGATTTGGGGAATCTACATTAATTTCAATTTTAAATATATTCGTTTAATTAGGTTCAGCTAATATAGAATAACATTTCAATAATTCGGTTGAAATACATTTAAAATCGACAAAATACACTATTTTTTAACATATAGCGATATTTCTTACACAGCGATTTTAGAATCAATTATGAATATAATCGTTTATTAGACAACACTTTAGATTGCGATATTACCAATATTTTAAATTTTAACGAATTGATTTATAATCATTCATTCGTGTAAGAAAATTTAAAATAAATGCAGACTTCTTTTGTTAAGAACTTGAATAGCTTTTTAGAAGATAGCTATTCCGGTTTCAGAATATTATTCTTCTCAAACTCAAATTTCTTATTGATTTGAAGATTAAGGTTTCTAAAGGCGATAAAAAACTCCTCTATTCCTTTTAATTGCTCCTCTTTATTACTGGTATTAAGTAGTAACAAACTATTCAATTTTAATAGTTTGGTATCCATCGCTGTGATTCTGGCAAAAATGGCTTTGGTTTTCAAATCTTTTGGCATTTCTGATCTAAATTCTGAAGTAAAAGTTTTCATCAACTCAGGGTCACCTCTATAAAAACTAAGATCCGCTTTCTTCAAAAATTCCACTTGAGCGTTTAAATCTTTATATTTCTGCCAGTCATTTACTGCCTTTTGCGAATCTGAACTCAAGCCATAATCAATATATTTTATCTTCTCAATATCTTTTTGACTAATTGTTCTGGCATCGATTTCCTCTTGGGTCTCTTCTATTTCTCGGGAAACATTGTTATCCTGACAATTCAGAAGAACCAAGGTCATCATTAAGGTAAAAACCTTTGTAAGGCGCAGCATCATGAAATTTCATTTTGCTGTAAATATATGTAAAGCCAATAAATGGCATGGTTGATTAACAAAAAAATAGGGCTTCCATCTTCAAAAAGCCTGCATATTCTCATTACTTTTGCGCCTTCATTTAAAACGTATTTAATGGCCAAAATTCTTATCATTGGTGCGGGCGGTCAAATTGGCTCAGAACTAACTACAAAACTCAGACAGTTGCATGGCAACGATACTGTTATTGCTAGCGATATCAATTATAATAATACCGACATAGTAAATTCTGGGATTTTCGAAATTGTAGATGCCCAAGATTACAGCTCCATTAAAATTTGTATTGACAAACATAACATCGAAACCATCTATCTCATGGCCGCTATGTTGAGCGCCACAAGCGAAAAATTCCCCATGAAAGCTTGGGACCTTAATATGGACTCTTTATTCCACGTACTTAATTTGGCTAAGGATGGTATTATAAAACAGATTTTTTGGCCATCGAGTATTGCCGTTTACGGACCAACCACGCCAAGAGTAAACACACCTCAGTACACCGTTATGGAACCTTCTACCGTTTATGGAATTACTAAGCAAACAGGTGAGCGTTGGTGTGAGTACTATTTTAATAACTATGGTGTTGATGTTAGGAGTTTGAGATATCCCGGCATCATTAGTTGGAAAACCATGCCAGGTGGTGGCACAACCGACTATGCCGTAGAAATTTACCATAAAGCAATTTTAGAGAAGAAGTACGACTGCTTTTTGGCCGAAGACACAGAACTCCCAATGATGTTTATGGAAGATGCTATAGATGCCATGATCAACTTGATGAACGCATCAGCTGATGCTATTAAAATTCGATCGTCCTATAATTTAACTGCCGTAAGTTTTACACCTGCGGAAGTATCCGAAGAAATAAAAAAACACATTCCCGATTTTCAAATTACCTATTCGCCAGATTATAGACAAAAAATTGCTAATAGTTGGCCAAAATCAATTGATGATTCCGCCGCAAAAAAAGATTGGGATTGGGCTCATAAATTTGACCTCGAAAAAATAACATCTGAAATGCTAAAACAACTAGAGAAGAAATATCACGATTCTAAATCAAACTCTTAATAGTGATAGAATAACTGAGTCTCGCTACGCCAGAAATTTTAGTTAACAAATTTTTAACTTCAAATTTGAACCCAAAGTGATGACATTTTAAAAGAATGTCGATTAACCAATAGAAACAACTTTAAAACTATTGGTATCATGATCACTTTCAATTCACTATTTATACTTTTTGCATTCGTCATTTTTGGTTGTGGGGATAAGCCTTCAGAAATCGTTAATTCCGAAAAATATTCTGATGAAAGAACACTCAATTCCGAAGGCATAGCCCCATTTTCTGAATCTGAGGTAGAGACATCTAATTCACAAGCTCAAGACAAGCCAGAAGGCACCAAGCTCCATAAAATAATGAACAGCCAATTTAAAATGGTTTATGGTGTTAAGCCAATACCGAAGTCTTGGGAAAAGGTTGGCAAGAATAGCGATAACATCCATTTCAAAAATGATAAGGGCGTTAAAGTGAATAATGAAATGTTTAAAAGTTTTTACTACTCCAACAATTATCAAATGAACGCGTATGCAAAGCAACGGGGTAGTGACATTAAGCCTGTAAAAAGTTTTGAGAGGGTTATAAATGAAGATTTTAAGCCATTTTTAGAATCTAAAGGGTTGCGTTTGGTCAACACATTCCCAATACCGCAAATTGCCCAAGGCGATAAAAATAGAGACCGTGCTATGTTTAAATCCACTCCAGAAAATAAGCAGTTCCAATGTATGGCTACAGAATGGGTGGATAAGGATGGTACGCTATCCTTGGGTATTATTAGATACTTTACCAATGAATACACCGCTATTGGGGGCATGGATTGGGGATATACCTTAAATTCTTTAGAAGCTCCAAAGCAAGAATATGAAGAGGCTAAAAAAGCGCTAATCAATTCATTAATCGGTTTACAAGTCAATCCTAATTGGGTACGAACCAACAACCAATATTATGCCCAAATGACCCAACAGGGCAATATGGCCCATAACCAACGTATGGCCAACATTGAAAATCAAGGTCGTATTTCGCAATTAAATGCCCAAACATCAAGTGATATTTTAGACAGCAGCCATGAAAGTTGGAAACGCCGAAATGCAATGACCGATGCAGGACAAGAAAAAGCAGTTAATGGTGTCTGGGAGCGAAGTAACATGTATGACCAAAACGGAACCCAATATCAAGTTGATGGCTATAACGATCAAGTATGGAAAAACGCGAACAATGAAGCCATAAGCTCCAACAATCCCAATTGGAATCCAAATACCGACAATGCCACCAACAGCGTAAATTGGGAGCAATTAACGTATGAAGAAAATTAATAACAAATAATCCATACTCTGGAACATAAAATGTCTTTTATCGTGTAAAAATTGATTTGATACCCTAGTATTTGCCTGAAATTATAAAAAGAGTATCTTTCTCATGCTAAGCTATCAACATGAGGGAAGACAACAAAAATAATTATCAAGTTCATCTTGTCAAGGCCATTAAAAACAATGATTCTGTTGCTTTAAAGACATTTTATAAAAATAATTACCGCAAAGTTGAAATTATGGTTTTGAAAAATAGTGGCACTCAAGCGTACGCCAAGGATGTTTATCAAGACGCCTTTATTGCACTTTGGAATAACGTTAGAAATGGCAAGTTTGAACCAGAATCTGATTCGGCACTTCAAGGCTATCTTTATCAAATTGCTAAAAACAAATGGCTGGATGTTTTGAGATCCAAAAGATTTAAATCCACCCAAACATTAACTAAAGAACGTAGCATGTATTTAAAACAGGATGATCAAGACATAGACGAAACGGAAACTGACGCTAAATTAAACCTTGCGATGGAAGCCTTTAAAAATCTTGGCGAACCCTGTAAAAGTTTATTGAAGACGTTCTATTTTGAAAAAAAATCACTGCGGGAGATATCTTCGAAAATGGATATTGCCGAAAACTCTCTTCGCAATAAAAAATACAGATGCATGGAAAAATTACGTGCCTCTGTCTTAGCCCCTTAAATCAAAAAACATTGAAAACAGAAAATCCTATATCGCAAGAATTATTAGAACGTGTAGAGCGCTATCTCGATAATACCATGTCTAAACAGGAGCATGATGATTTTGAACTACAGCTACAAACCGATACTGTCTTTAGAACTAAAGTTGAAGAAGTAAAGACCCTCCTAATGGGAGTAGAAAACCAATCATTAAAAGAACTGCTGGACGACTTTCACAAGGATATTCCAGAATCTGAAATTGAAAAACATATTTCCTATAGGTTCTCACATTGGCGAAAATTCGCGGCAGCAGCCGTAATTTTGATAGCAGTTACAAGCTTTTGGTGGTTTGACAAACCTCAAAATGAACAATTATACGATGAGTATTTTACACCAGACCCGGGATTGCCAACGGTAATGGGTAACTCAGATAACTTTGACTTCTATGACGCCATGGTCGACTACAAACAGGGACATTATAAAACGGCGATTGAAAAGTGGGAAGTCTTACAAACTAAAAAATCAAATAAGGATACCCTAAACTATTTTATAGGTGTTGCTCATCTTGCAAATGAAAACGACAAGAATGCCATTTCTTTTTTAGAAAAATCGACCCAAAACATTGATTTTACCTTATTGAATGATGCTCATTATTATTTGGGCTTAGCCTATTTGAAAGAAGGGAATATTGAGAAGGCAAAAGCGAATTTTAAACTTTCAAACCATGACGAAAGTAAAGTGATACTCAACGAGCTAAACGACTAAGTAACTAGATAATTATATTAAAATGAATAAATCAAGCAGTTGCTCTCAGATAATATTGCTGGTCTTTATTCTATTATACTTTCAGCATATTTCATATTCCCAAAATGAAAGTGACTTTTCTTCGGAACAAATTCAAAATTTAATTGATTTAGATTCCTTAAACAAAGCAGAGGCCTTACTAAAAAATCAAGAAAAGTTCTATCTGGACACCAAACAATACGATTCACTTTCCAATCTCGTATATTTTCATGGCAGAATCGCCAAATTAAAAGGAGAAGTTGAATTTATCAAAAAGAGTGAAAAGGCATTACAGCAACTCAAATCACTCACCAATAATCCAGACGCACTCTACAACGCCTATTCTGATATGGCTGCACTCACCATAGAGAATGGCATGGAACAAAGTTCTTATGATTATAATAAACTAGGTTTAGAAGCTGCTGAAAAAACAACAGTTGACAGATTAAATAAAATGTCAAATAGAACTTATGGCTTGGCAAGCACCTCCTATTTCATGAGAAAGTTCGATTTGGTAAAAAAACATGGTCTTGAAACGTTCAATATCAATGAGAAAAACCCTGATGCATCGCCTACCAGTATTTACAATGCTTGTAATATTTTAGGGGTAATGCTAGAAAATGAAAACAAACTAGATAGCGCCCTACATTACTATAATAAAGGAGTTAAGGCGTTAAAAAAGTCTGAAGGCAGTTTGAGTGAGCGTTATTATTATCCGGCGATTCTTTCTGGAAATATTGCAGTAATTTATCTTAACAAGGGACAATTTCACAAATCGCTAAAAAATCAAGAAGCGGCAATTCATAATTATAAAATTTATATCGATTCTTCTTCTAATAGCCCAAAATTAAACAATATTAGATACAACTATCTTGCGACCATTAACGATATGGGTAGCAATTACGTAAAGCTAGGTCAAATAGAGCGAGCACTCCAAATATTTGAATACAATTACAAAAAAGCTCAAGAATACTTTCCTAAAAATAGTATTCAACAAATAATTTTTACAAATCAACTGGCACAAGGTAAATGGGTAGCGCATGAAAATGAAGAAGCCTTAAAGCTTATAAATGAATCATTCGAAACACTAAAAGGCTTATCAGCGGATTATGCCGGTTACATGACCTATGACTTAGGCACAAAAGCCAATATCTTAGAGAACTTTGACAGAATTGAAGAAGCCTACAACGCCTACAAATCTTGTGATAGCTTATATGAGGTAGTTAGTTCTGGTAAATATAGTTTTGATAGATTGACCAAGCTAAGAGAAGCTGCAATGTTCTATTCTAGAAATGGTTTCGATAAGGAAGCAAACGAGGCTTCGCAACGTGTAATAGATGTTGCTAGTGAAAAAGAAACCACCGATAATTTAGGAAAGATTAAAGCCTATAACCTAATGGCAGGAGTAAAGTTTAATTTAAAGGATTATAAAAGCAGTATCGATTGGTCGGAAAAAAGCTTAAATACCATAGAAAAAAACAGAAAATTGACAAATATGGATTCCATATTTTGGCATGAATTAAAAATTGAATCTGTCTACCGTAAAAGTAAGGCGCAATATAAGCTCATAGATACAAATCATGTAGCCTCTGTTTTTAAAATTTACCAAACCCTTAAACTGGCAGTAACAGAACTAAATACAAATGCTTCAAAGTATGAATCGGATTTAGATAAGAATCAATACCTCTATAAAACTCATGGTTTTTTAGATTTTGTAATGAATATAGCACTTCGGCTCTATAGTCTTACTAATGACAACGTTTATTTAGACCATCTCATTTCAATGCACGAATCTAGAATATACAATCGGATTCGGTCAAAATTAGCAATTAGGGAAGATATACAGTTTAAAGGTGTTCCAAAATCCGTTTTAAAAAGGGAGAAACAGTTAAAAGAAAGTTTGGCCAAAATGCGCTCAGAGACAGATTTTGATAATAAGATTGCAGAAAATTTTACATTAAAAAACAAGGAGTGGAACAGTTTCTTAGACAGTCTTAAAACTAACTTTCCTAAATATTACAAGTTCAGATATCAAATTTTAAAACAATCTTTGGGAAATGTTCAGTCCCAATTACCTGAAAACACTACTGTTGTTAGATACCTTTTTATTGAAGAGAATCTTTACGCTTTTGTAATAAACTCCGAAAAGACTGCTTTACATAAATTGAATGCAAACAATATACTAAATCAAATAAACACGTTATCTGGTAATATTGATAGTGGCGCAGAAATCAACACACTATTGTTTGAGGTCTACAAGCAACTATGGAAACCATTGGAAAACGAAATCACAACCAAAAAAGTAATCATCGTACCAGATCAAAAACTGTTCAATCTCAGTTTTGAAACATTGACCACCAAAAAAGTGAACAATATAAACGATTTGGCACGCCATAGCTTACTCTCTAAATATATTATTTCTTACAACTACAGTCTATACTTGTTGGATAAAGATAGAAAGGCAAAATATTATAGTGAAAACTTTATCGGCTTTGCGCCAGAGTTCAACTCAAAAATGAAATCTGATTATCAGTTGGCCATTACCGATCCGATTTCTATGGATAAAACCTATTTAACGTTACTGCGCCAGCCTTTCAGTAAAAAACTTGCAGAAAAATCCTCAAAAATTTTTGATGGTAGTTTTTTTGTTAATAATCAAGCTTCAAAACAAATCTTTACCCAGGAAGCTAAAGAGCACAAGATAATTCACATAGGCACCCACGCCGAGTCTAATAATGTGTCGCCCGAACTGTCTCGCCTTATTTTTGCGAAAAATATTAATGACACCATTTCTTCGGAAGATAATTCCCTCTACACTTATGAGATTTACAATCAAAATCTATCTTCCAATCTCGCCATACTCACGGCCTGCGAAACAGGTAAACCCACTTACCAAGCTGGAGAGGGCATGATTTCATTGGCCCATGCTTTTAATTATGCTGGTAGCGAAAGTATCCTAACCAGTCTATGGCAAATTGATGAGCAATCTAGCGTGAAGATTATTGAGAATTTTTACCAATATCTAAAAGACGGACTTCCAAAAGATGAGGCGCTTCGAAATGCTAAACTAGATTACATTGCCACTGCAAAAGGCAGAACTACCTCACCTCAATATTGGGCTGGGCTTGTTTTGATTGGAGACACTACTTCGATTAAATTCAGTACTGAGAGTTCTAATACGATTTACTGGGTTATTGCGGCTTTGTTGAGTGTCTTATTGATTTTTTTCATCTACAAAAAACAAACCAAATAAAAAGGGCTCTCCATCCATTTTCTTTGGAAGTGAAAACCCTCTTTCTAAGTCAATTTCCCCTAAAAAATTGACCCCCTTAAAGACTAACTACTAATTCATCGTAAACAATTTAAAATGTGAGCAAAAAAAAACGTCCCTTGAAGGGACGTTTAATAATCATAATAAGAAAATAAATTTTAAATACTAAAAAACTCTACATATTCGCGATTGCCAGAGGTCATTATTAAAGAGTATTTCCCTTTTCTATCATCAGAAAGACTATAGACACGGTCTAATATTGATGCGCCTTTTAGTGTGTCTTCGTGAATAAGTTCATCCTCATAATACAATTTAATATTTAATTTTTTGGCGTTTAATGCCAATTGTGAAATTATGACCTTGTTCTTATCAGTTCTTACCACTGGCTTATACTCGGTTGTTTGCTTATCATTTAAATAGATTACTTTTTTAGAAGCAATTCTAAATGGTTTGATAATGATTTCAAAATCCTTGTCAACTTCAATGGTATAGAAACCATCATCCAGATTTGATAAATCAAAAAATTGTGCATAATTACCGTTGCGCTCAACGGTTTCTCTATGAATTACCGAGCCATTATCATTTTTTATAAGGATTTGATGTCCCTTTTTAACGTTTACAAACCTGAAGATGGTGATGGCTTTGGTTTTCTCGTCAGAAATATCATTGGCAAAACCTGTCAATACCATTGACAACATGCCTACTACTAAAATGTTTTTTAATGTTTTCATCGTTTTGGGTTTTAATGATTAACATCACAAAGATAGAGTCTTATGCATGCATAGAAAACAACAGGTTTGTCCAATTTGTTTGCTAAATTAACCGTTATATTATTGTAAAATAATTGTAAATGTTAATATAACATATTTTTAAGTGAATATCGTGCATGTTTTCAAAATCAAATACCTTAATTTTGTAGTGTTAAACGAATACAATGAATCAAAGAAAACCTACCTTAGAAAAAATTAGTCCAGAGTTTGGAAGCTCAGTATTTGTAAAGATGAGTACGTCCGGAAACACTGACACAAAACCCTTTTGGCATTTTCATCCTGAGATTGAATTGGTGTATGTAGATAAAGGCGCTGGAAAACGTCATATTGGCAATCATCTATCCTATTTTAATAACAGTCAATTACTTTTATTGGGTTCTAACTTACCCCACAATGGATTCACAGACCGGTTAACCCAACATGGCTCGGAGGTTTTGGTGCAATTTAAACCTGATTTTCTAGGTGCATACTTTTTTGACACTCCCGAAATGGCCAGCATCAATACCTTATTTGAACGTGCCAAAAATGGAATTCTCTTTAAACAAGGCACAAAAAGGAAGATTGGCAAGAGAATTCAGAAGCTAAACGAACTTAAAGGTTTTGAACGTGTGATGTTGCTCATTAAAGTTCTGCACAAACTCGCCGAAGCCGAAGATTACGAAATTTTAAATGCAGACGAGTTTGTTTTTGAAACCGAATTGCAAGACAGCAACAAAATTGATATTGTCTATAAGCATATCAATGATAATTTTAAAAATCATATTTCACTCGATGAGATTGCAGATAAGGTAAGTATGACCGTCCCTGCGTTTTGTAGATATTTCAAGAAGTCAACCGGCAAGACTTTTACCAAATTGGTAAATCAATACCGCGTGGTACATGCGACTAAATTATTATCGGAAAGTCAAATGAGTATTTCAGATGTTTCTTTTGAATGCGGCTTTAACAATTTTTCGCACTTCAATAAATCATTTAAAGAGTTTACAGGTAAAAGCGCCTCTAAGTATCGTGGGGAAATATCATCTTTATATGTAACTTGATGTATGGCCTATTTACACCAAACCATCACATTCGGCATAAAACTGTTTTAAATAATCAACCATGAACTGGTGCCGTTTTTCGGCCATTTTTTTACCAGTTTTAGTGTTCATCTTATCTTTTAGAAGCAATAACTTTTCATAAAAATGATTAATCGTTGGTGAGGTTGATGCTTTATAAGCTTCTTTGCTCATATTGAGGTCGGGCTTAACTTCGGGGTCGTAAATTTTTCTATTTTTGAAACCGCCATAATTAAATGTTCGTGCAATACCAATAGCACCCAAAGCATCCAAGCGGTCTGCATCTTGCACAGTATTTAATTCTTCGGAAAAAAATTGTTGTTCAACCTGGCCTCCTTTAAAAGAGATGTTCTCAATGATTTTTGCAACATGCTCAATAATTTCGGAATCTAAATTGTTTTGCATCAAAAATGCTCGCGCTTTTTTCGGTCCAACAGTTTCATCGCCATTATGAAATTTGCTATCGGCAATATCGTGAAGCAACGCACCTAAGGCAACAACAAGCATATCGACATTTTCATTTTCAGCAATTTTTATAGCATTTTTATAAACCCGCTCAATATGAAACCAATCGTGACCGCCCTCAGCGTTGGCAAGTTCATTTTTAACGAAGGCTATGGTTTTTTGTATGTGTTCTTGTTGGGTCATATTTATGGAACGCTGATGACGTTGATAAGCCAATAAAAAACTAGTAATTATTTACTCGATCTTGCGTCATCTGTGTTCTATTGTTATTTTAGAACCGCCGGTTGCACCCATTTAAATTCATAGGAATTTTCAGGTATTTTCATACGCTCGGCCAGACGAGTCATTCTCGCGGGAAGTTTCATTAAATAATCACGGGCTTTTTCGGCCTCTTCAGAAAGACCTTTAATATTACCAATATCCCATCGGTCGTTGAGTTTCTGTAAGATATCCACATAATCTGCAGAAGTATAAACACCAATGCGTTGTGCAGTATTTGAAAATTCTTCGAAAGCCGTTGAAATTTTTTCCCCAGATTCTCTTAAGAAATGAGCGGGCATCGCAATTTTTTGTTTCATCATATATTGGAATGCTAGCATCATCTGGTTGGGATCCACATTGAAAATGCGCTCCACAAACTCTGAATATGCATGATGATGTCGCATTTCGTCGCCAGAAATGATTCGGCACATTTTGGCGAGCTGCTTATTGCCCTTCTCTTTAGCTAATTTGGCAACACGATTATGCGACACGTAAGTAGCCAACTCCTGAAAACTGGTGTAAACGAAATTTTTGTAAGGATCACGGTCGGTACCAATATCAAAACCATCGGCGATAAGATGCTGGGTCGTTTTTTCGATTTCACGCATATTCACTCTACCGGATAAATACAGATATTTGTTAAGCACGTCGCCATGACGGTTTTCTTCCGACGTCCAATGGCGCACCCATTTAGACCAACTATTACGTTCGGTCTGGCCAACGCCCTCAACATCCATCAACCAAGACTCGTAAGTTGGGAGTGCTTCTTCGGTAATCATATCGCCTACGAGCACCACCCAAAAGTCGTAAGGTAGTTCTTTGGATAGTTCTCTAATTTCGCTAACCTCCTCGTAAAAGGATTCACTTTGAGAATCGGGTAAAAAATCGGTGGGTTGCCAAATTGTTTCCACCGGAATTAGGTATTTATCGATGAGTTGGTCCACATCCTTTTCTAGATGCTGCATCACTTCCAATCGTATATTTTTTAATGACATGCTATTCGGGTTTTGAAGATTTTAAATTAAGGCGCAATAAATTAAAGCTCAATAGCTTCAACAATGGTTTTTTCTACTTGCTGAATTAACGCCTGTTTATCAGTAAAGGTAGCAATTTCTAAAGGTTTATGTACAGTGAAAACAATATGATTTCCTATGCCCATGGGGAATTTACCATACTTTAACATCTTCCAAGAATTGTTAACCGTAACGGGGACAATAAGAGCAGAAGGCGTCTTTTTCATCAAGATTTCTAGTCCACGAGTTCTAAACGGCTTTGGTTTTCCATCTTTGCTGCGAGTGCCTTCAGGAAAAATAACGGCAGCACGTTTAGTGTTTTCAATGTACTCCCCAAAAGCCATCATTGCCGGGAGGGCTTGGCGAGGATTTTTTCGGTCTATTAATACTGAGCCGCCATGTCGTAAATTATGAGAAACGCTTGGTATGCCTTTTCCCAGTTCTTTTTTGGCAACAAATTTTACGTGATGCTTTCTCATATACCACATAATCGGTGAAATATCATACATGCTCTGGTGGTTAGACACAATAAGTAGCGGTCTATTTGAAGAAATATCATAAGGATTATTCCAAGAAAAAGTGGTTCCTAATAGGTTTAGGCATCGCATCAAACAAAATTGAAGTGCATCCACACTTTTTTTGTGAGCGGTGTATCCAAAAAACTTAAAACAAGCCCATTGTATGGGATGAAAAACCAATAAGGTCAACCCAAAAACAAATAGGTAGAGCACGGTCAATGGATATGCCAAGATTTTTTCCATACTGTAAAATTACTTTTTTGGAGATATCTCACAAAAAAACCACGAATAAATCGTGGTTGATAATTTTTGTAAAGCAAAGAACTCTTTTTATAGGTTAGAGGCATTTTGAACAAGCGTTTTAAATTCTTGTTTAAAATTGTGAGTATCCTGAAGATTTATACCATCTAACCAATTTAGGATTTCAGCGTACGAACTGCTGCCTTTAAAAGTGGAATCTGTCAAAACCATAGAAAATGAAGCAATGCTCGCACTAAATTTCATAAAATTTGAAGATTCGTCAAAGCTATTATTTTGATCAAAAATCTCGAGTTCCATCGTTGTGCTTACATCTGAAGTTGGTAATTTATATCTAGTTTCAACGGTAAAGGCCATTTCATTGAGCGTTTCTGACTCAGGTTGAATGACAATTTCGTAGAGTGCCGTAATATTTTGGTTTGCTCCTATCTCGCCCGCATCTTCGGTATCGTCCTCAAAATCTTCATTGTTCAAAACGCGATTTTCATATCCAATCAACCGATAAGCTTGAACAATGGCAGGATTGAATACCACTTGGATTTTAACATCCTTGGCGACGGTGAAAAACTTGCTGTATTCATAAATAAATACTTTTCTAAGTTGTTCAATGGTATCAATATATTCATAATTACCATTGCCTCTATTTGCAATTTGTTCTAAAGCCGCTTCATTGAGATTGCCCCTGCCCACACCTAAAACCGTTAAAAATATGCCCAGCTGCCTTTTTTCCTCAATCAGACTGACTAGTTCTTCCTGACTACTAATACCCACGTTAAAATCGCCATCGGTACCAATAATTATACGATTATTTCCATTTTCAATAAAATTTGATAAAGCAATATCGTAAGCTGTAACAATACCTTGTCCGCCTGCGGTGCTACCTCCAGAACCTAAACTATTGATGGCGTTTTTAATGGTTTGCTTATCGGCCGTCGATGTGGATGGCAATACTACTCCGGCGGAACCTGCATAAGTTACAATGGCAATTTTATCTGTATTTGAGGTTTGGTCAACAAAATCGTTGAAGCCGTTTTTTAGTAACTGAAGTTTATCCTCACCTCCCATAGAACCAGAGACATCTATCAACAAAACAAAATTTGATGGCGGACGCTCAGCTTCAGCAATTGGTTTTGCCTTCATCCCTATTCTGATTAATTTATTTGTTGCACTCCAAGGGCATGAGCTCATTTCCCCATTTAAATTTATAGGGTGGGATGGGTTTGTGTAAGGATAATCCAAATCAAAATAGTTGATAAGTTCTTCAGTTCTCACAGCACCCATGGGCGGGATAATTTGATCTTGCTGAATAAAACGCCTCACATTGGCGTAAGACCCGCCATCAGCGTCTATTGAAAATGTTGAAATTGGAGCCTCGTCGGTGCTTATAAATTGGTTTTCGCCAAATTCGTTATACTGATCTCCGGTAATATTACTTTCCTCACCAATATTGGAAAAACTATCTCCGGAATTTATGCCGTCGTTATCACATGATAAAAAAAGAACAATGGCAATGAACAAAATTGTTTTAGTAGTTTTCATAAGAGTTTTCTTTTTAGATGCAAACTTTACGAAACGGTTGCGTGATAATAAAAGAATGCTAGCTCTTTTACTAAATTTTGAATTTTAATAATACGATACCTTAAGGTGATGTAATGACTTGAACAAAATTAAGTGAACAAACTTTTTTACAGCAAACTGAAATAAAAAGGTGCTAAGACTGAATCCCTATAAATAAGACTAAAAAGCGTTACAGGAAAGCGAGATTAGATAAATTAACTCTCGATGGTTCTTGATCGAGTTATCTCCAAATAGACAGATTCTCAAAATCAAGTTTCACCAATAAAATTTATAGCATAAAAACAAAAAAACCACGAATAAATCGTGGTTCTATAGTTTATAATCCGAATGAGCTCTACCCATCTTTTGAAAAGAGGGTTAGGGAGTATCGCGATAGCAATCGGGATTAACAATTTTCGTTATAGGCATCCATTAAATTTTCAGCAATCAACTCTGCTGGGCGGCCTTCTATGTGATGGCGCTCAAGCATGTGAACCAATTCGCCATCCTTGAAAAGAGCCATACTTGGTGAACTCGGTGGGAACGGTACCATTTGACTTCTTGCTTCATCCACGGCTTCTTTATCGACACCTGCAAAAACGGTTAGAAGATTATCTGGTCGCTTCGCATTTTGTAAACTCATCCTTGCACCTGGTCTCGCATTTGCTGCTGCACAGCCACAAACGGAATTTACCACTACTAAAGTTGTCCCTTTTTTTGACAAGGCTTTTTTTACTTCGTCTGCCGTATGTGCTTCTTCAAAACCTACTTTCGTAAGGTCTTCTCGCATTGGTTTTACTAATTCTGCTGGGTACATATTTTATGTTTTTTAATTCTTATTAATTTTGAGCCACAAAGATAAGGAAAAACGGGGGAACTAGCAGTTGAACTTGAAATCATAGGTGCAGATGCTTGCACGCCGAAGCTTTTGCAAAGAAAGGAAGATGATTTCTAGTATAAAACTATATGAAACTTCTTTTATGTGTGAATATGAGGTCTATAATCTCAGAGTCCTATAAAATTTTTTTCAATAACAAACCTCCAAAATATTACAAATAGTATCTTTGATCTAAAATCAAAAACATGAGTTTTGCAAAATGGGTTGGAGGTGCTTTAGGTTGGAGTTTTGGTGGCCCAATTGGCGCCATTATTGGATTAGCGCTTGGGAGTTTAATTGATAATGCGACTGATGGTGGCGGATTTCTACTAGGTGACGGGAAACCAAAACAACGTTATGGACGACCGAGTTCTTCAGGTACCCGTACGCAATCACGCCCACAAACCCAGTCTGGAGACTTTGAAGTGAGCTTGCTTATCTTAGCATCGGTAGTAATTAAGGCCGATGGTAAACAAGACCAGCGCGAGCTTGACTTTGTGCGTCAGCAGTTTTTGAGCATGTACGGTAAAGAACGTGCCAATCAAGCTTTCAAACTTTTCAAGAATATCAACAAACAGACGGTACCAACACGCCAAGTTTGTTTACAGATCAAGCAAATGATGGATCACGCCTCCCGTTTGCAGTTGCTTCATTTTCTATTCGGAATTGCCAAGGCAGATGGTATGGTGACCGAAAATGAAGTCTCACAGATTTATATGATTTCGGGATATCTCGGTATCAGCTCCCGTGACTACGGAAGCATTAAGGCCATGTTTTACAACAGCAGCGAAAACGCCTATAAAATTCTCGAAATCACAAAAGAAGCTACCGATGCTGAAATCAAGGCCGCTTATCGTACCATGGCAAAAAAATACCACCCCGACCGTGTGATGCATTTAGGCAAGGAACATCAAGAAGGTGCCGAAGAAAAGTTCAGGCAGGTACAGTTAGCGTACGAGCAGTTGCAAAAGGAACGAGGGTTTTGATTTTTACCTTCATTTAGGGCTCTTTTAATTTAAAAAAACAAGCCATGCAGTTATAAGAAATTATCGTTCTTTCTTATTTCAAAAAACTTTTACCAACCCCAACATTCTAATTAAAATAAAATATAACAGGAGACCTTTTTAGTTTTTGACCATTAATAAGTAAACCAAATTGATGAGTGATCAAGATATTTTATTACTTTTTAAAAATGGTCAGCGCAGTAAGGCGTTTAAAAAGCTCTACAAGCTCTATCCCAGAATCGAAAAACTAATTCTCTCTAAAGGAGGAAGTAAAGAAGATGCCAGTGATGTATTTCAAGAGGCACTTATCATCTTAAATCGAAATTTAGAGAATTCAGAATTTAAACTCTCCTCCTCCATTTATACCTATTTATTCTCGGTATCCCGTTTTGTATGGTCAGATCTTCAAAAAAGTATTGTCAAAGATCAAACAAAACAACTTAGTGCACAAGAGAGTGAGGTATTTCAAAAAATCTTAGAAGAAAAAAAATACAAGCTTGCCGAACATGCTTTTTCCAAAATTGGAAAGCGATGTCAACATTTACTTCAACTGTTTTATCTAAAGGCCATGTCATTTTCCGACATCGCTACAGCAATGCAATTTAAATCTTCAAAAATTGCAAAAAATCAAAAGTATAAATGCTTGAAAAAAGCAAAAGACATCTATCAAATCCAATTGAAGTCAGTTAAATCTTAAAAAACAAAGCATGAAAACATATACGCACTACATAGAACTCATAAACGATTATATCTATAATTTACTTTCTGAAGATGCTCAAAGGAATTTTGAATTAAAACTTCAAAATGATAGTGAATTAAGGAACCTGTACGACGAGCATCTCGTATTGTTGGGTGGATTAACTCGTGTTCAAATTAAAGCTGAAATTTCAAGAGCAAAACGCTCTTATTATACCGAGAAGTGGTTAAAAATAGTTGGAATTGCCGTACTGCTTTTAGGCCTTATTTGGATGTTTTCAACCCAGATTTTTAAGACTTCAGAAGTTAAAAATAACTTAAATGATGAATATTTTAATACGATGATTTCAGATTCTGTTGCTGATAAAAAAACTGCAAAAGACACCATTGAAACTATTTTATTAAATAACGATAGTACAAACACAACTCAATCTAAAGTAGAGCATAAAACCGACAATCCAAGAGTTGATAGCGAAACAACAACTGCATTTAAAAAGAAAGCACAGCAAGTTCTGATTAATACTGAAAATGATACTGTGATTACGACTAAGGAGGGGACAATTTTAAAAATCGCTAAAGCATCTTTCATATATCCAATAACAGCAAAAATAGTCACCGGAATTGTCGAATTAGAAATTACTGAATATTACAAGTTATCTGATATGCTCCTAATGAATCTATCTACCACTTCAAATGATAAACTATTGGAAACCGGTGGCATGATACATATAAAAGCAACACAGGAAAATACTGAACTAGAATTAGGCAAAAACTCTACTATTGAAATTTCTTTCCCCACGAAAATAAAGAAACCCGGCATGCAATTGTTTTCCGGTCACTGGAATGAAGAAACTATCAATTGGACCCTTCAAGATAACGACCCAAAGCCGGTTAACACTTCAGAAATAAACATAGAAGTTCCTTTTACTACCGTTCAGCAAGTTCCTACATTTCCCGGTTGCGAAAATGAAGATGATGCCATTCGTCAAAAATGCACGGTAGCTGCTATTTCTAAATTCATTACTAAAAATTTTAATACTGATATTGCTTACAATCTAGGATTAACGGGAATGCAACGTGTCTTATCCGCTTTCAAAATTGATCAAAATGGCCGTGTCATTTCCATTCAATCTCGTGCAGCACACCCAAGACTTAGTGATGAAGCCACAAGAGTTATAAATCTCTTACCTCAAATGATTCCTGGGATGCAAAACGGAAAACCTGTGATTGTGCCATATTCTTTACCCATTGTTTTTAAAATTGATTTGAATGATATTAATGAACGTTTTGGAAGTATTCAAAGGAATACTGTAATACAACAAGATGCGCTTTTAATAGATGACCTAACGCCATCTTCCATAGAAATGGATACCATTTACAATGATCGCCGCGGCATAGTAGAGTTTATAAGAGAAGTCATGCACGATAAAGATTTTAAAGTAGATTCATTGTTTTTAATAAAGTGGGAACAATATAAAAAGGAAAAATTGATTCGAGAGATTGGTCAGTTAAATAGTAGACGTTTTATTTTACGAAAGCCCCTATTTGAAATGGAAAACACAAGATTTAAAGTTCTGGCTGATGATTCGATCACAAGAGGAGGGCACATTATTAGAACACCTTGGGACGCATCTAAAATACCAACGGTTACACGCATCATGAATGTGATTCCAAAACGCAAATTTTACGCTGGGAACGAGGCTTTAACCGCGGAAAAGTTCGAGTCTCGCCTATCGGATAGTACCGACAGCGCTATATCATCTAGAGACGTGAGCTATTATATATTAAATACCTCTAAGTTGGGCTGGATCAATTGCGACAGATTTTCTAATAGCCGAACTAAACGTATTGAATATAAGCTAAAAATTAAAAATGCAGATGGGGCTAACATCAGTTTGGTTTTTAAATCCATCAATGCTATTCTTCCAAGTTCAAATGACAATGGTGTTTATGATTTTCAAACTGTTGGTTTAGATGAAGACATTGTTTTGGTTGCCATAAAAAGAAAAAATGGTAAGCTCTATTTTGATACTGTAGAAACTAAGACGGCTAAAGAACCTAAGATAGATTTTGAATTTAAAGAAGTTTCAGTAGATGAATTAAAAAGAGAAATCGAGAAACTAAATTCACTTTTCGATTAAAATAATGAATTAAGATTACATCACAATGAGTACAAAATCGGGACTAGGTTTCTAAAAAATAGAAGAACATGATTTCTCTGAAAACCTTTGGTTCATTTCATAAAAAAGTAATTTCATCATTGAATTTGACGTACGCTTTACTTGGAAAATTCCTTTCTTAAAAGCAGATATACTATCAAAGTAGAAGTTAGCAATAAGGCTAAATAACCATAGCCTATTGTGACAGTATCTGGATCTTTACTTCCTATTAAAAACGGAAACATTAAAATAGAAAAACAACCCAAAGTCAAAAAAAATGTAGCTATCAAGATCCTGATGGTAAAAATTAATGTTTTCATACTTTTTGAATATCATAATTAATGCTCTGCCTAAGTTATGAAATTACTCCCACTTTTTTATTTAAGCTCCTAATCGCTATAAAAATTAATTACCTGAGCATAGGTTTAGGAATTTTAATGAATTAGAATCTGAAATCTTAGTCTTCTTGGCTTGGACGAAATTTTTAAGATTTCCACAAAGATGCACATAAGAAAAAGGTCGATAATTTTTTTAAATGTCATTATCGGTTGGTGACTTCACCCTGACTACATATCACCAACGTTCAAAACGGAAAAACGTAAGGCATTGTAGCATCATCTCTAAAAAACGGACTCTTATACATGACTTTTATGTCATTCAATTTCGGTTTCTATGGCTATTGAAAATGAGGTGTTGGGGTCAAGCGTTTTTAGAGTTGACTTTTGAGTGATTTCTATAGACTCCTCCTCTCCATCTGGAAGCCCCAACCAAGGTTCGATGCATACATAGTCGGCAGCGGGTTTAGACCATAAAGCCAAATGCGGATAGCCCTTAAACCGAACCACAACGCCCTTCTTATCCTCCTTTTTGCGGAGTCGCACCCAATTGTAATCAATATTTGAAAAGATCAACGCATCATCATTAAACAAGGTTTCGCTCAATGGAAGCACGCCATTTTTGCTCTCAATGTGGCGTTTATGATGTGATAGTAAGCCCGATGAACCAAGAGTATCAGCCTTAAGGTCTACGGTTCTAGGAAATTCAATCACGTAATCTGATAGCGCGGTATCTTGATTAAGTGGGCAAGCGTAAGCGGTATGGCCACCACAAGCAAAAGGCATCGGCTCGCTGTCCTTGTTTTCAATATGATATGTCACTATAAGTCGCTGTTCTTTGAGCTCAAATGCTATCGTGAACAAAAATTCATAGGGATATTGCGCTAATGTCTCCTCAGAACTTACCAGTGTAAACGTACATTGAGTTGCGCTTTGTTGCTCAAAATGCAGCGTGTCATTATGCCTAATGATGCCGTGTTTGGGCATGAGATAGGCTTTTCCCCTATGGAGGACTTTATCCTCTTTTATTTTTCCAATGGCCGGGAATAAAACGGGAGAGCTGCTGCCCCACACTTCGCTGTCTATTTGCCAGATGTATTCTTTGCCTGTGGCCTTGTGTTTTAAAGAGCGAATCTCTGCACCATTGGAGCTAATGCTACAAATGAGGTGATCGTTTTCTATGGTGTGTAACATGTGTTAGGATTAAATTGAATAATTGATTTTGAAAATTGGCTGTAATGTCTGAGCTTTTCATTAAAGAATTAAAAATACGTGAGAAATTTAAAAAGTGAGTTTCACTAACATTAAATTTCAAAAGTTTTATACTCAAGTTTCATTTACATTCTGCCTGGACCTCTTCATGCTTCCACTGAATCCAATATTCTTGCAAACCTTCCGGCGTGGTCTTTAAGTCGCTAATAAATAGCTCATTACCCTTTATAACTAATGGATTGAGCTGCTGTTTTCTTTGAGATAATGCCGGACTATGATTCCACCCACCTACATGGTCAAAAGAAGTATAGGCCTCACACTTATCTTTTACTGAAATAAAAGGAATGACCAGATTATAAACCACCTGACCAGAACCCATGCCTTTGGTGGACATCTTAATTTTTGAAAAGTCCACTTTACTATAATTTTGAGATTTGTATAATACTTTTAGTTTGTCGCCTACCTCATAAGCCATTTGGTTAGAGAATTGATGTGCTATATCAGAGCCGTTTACGAATTCAGGACCTACATAAGTGCCTTGGCAACCCTCTACAGAGCAAGTGATTTTAGGTTTAGCATCCCGGGTACTATTTAAAGCAATATCTTTTTTAGGATTATTGCAGCTTAAAAGGAGTACTCCTATAAGACATATAATGAAATAGGGTTTCATAAAATTAATCTGGGCGTTTGACCGATACGGTTTGTATTATTATTTAAATATGTAATTTAGCAAATACCAACCGAATAGAAGATACGTTAATCCCTAAGCTTCGGGATTCGCATTTAAGCTAAAACTAGCTATTAATTATACACGGTATAGCAACTCCTTTTTATTCGATGTGATACCATTTATATTCTTCTCTGTTCCAAAATAAAATTCCACCACCGTGAGATTCCCCAACGCTCATATAAATTCCATTTCCGATTAATTCGAAGTTCTGACTTTCATCTTGTCCAATTATATCTCCAGTTTTTTTGTCAATCAAAGTCGGAGACACAGTTTCTCCTTTTGGCAAAGTTTTGAAAATTTCAATCCAATTTAAGTCCGTCAAATCATCAATTTTGTTTCCTGCACCAAAAACAAAATTTTCTTGAATGTTAGAATTGTGAATTATTATAACTCCAATTTTTTGGTCTTTTTTGTTTTTTACAATAGAAGCAAAGTCTTTTAAATTATCTCCATTAAAATCTCCAGTCAGATTTTTATCAGCTATTAATTCTAAAGAGTCAGGAATTTTTGTCAAATCAAGGTATTCTGGTAGCCTTTTTTTTAAGTTAGTTTGTTCTATTTTTGTCAAAACAGAATCAGGATAAACTCCATTAGAAGTTATTATGTATTCGCCTACCATTAATGAATTTGATAATTCATTTTTTTTCTTATTTTGACTTTGTGCTTTACAATTTATAAATATTGTAGAAATTAAAAGTAAAATCCAAAATTTTTTCATTTAGTTCAGTTTTAAGCTTGTTGCCAACTAGTTACATCCCAACAAATATATATTTTTAAGTCATTAGCTGTCAGGTCAAAACCACGAAGTTTTCGAATGTTTTAAACAGATACTCTTGAATTTCATATCATCTAACCCGTTACAGCAAGTCTCTATAGCTAAAACTGTTATTTACTAGAATTCAAGAACGGCAAATTATGACCTCAACCCCGAAACAAAAAGAAGTCCTCTTTCATATCTTCAATTTGGGCATCTTCATTGGTCATGATATAATCAATCGCTTGAGTGGTAAATTCATCACCCTTTGGAGTCAATGAGACAATTTTTTGGTCAATGACAATCATGTTGTTTTTAAGTGCCAAATTTAAGACGGTCTTGGCGCGTACCTTTTGCCAATTGATGTGCTCTCTGAGATGGTTGACATGACGTTCTCGCTCATCCTCATGATTTTTAAGATGTAGTAAAAAGGTCAATAAGGAGACTTCGGTGCGTTGTTGTTTTTCCCGGTAGAGTACAGCGATTATGCCTTTGCTTGGTGCAAAAAGATAAACCATTAAAAACAAAAGGCCCAACATTGTAGTTATGGAGCCCGAAATAGAAGCATCCAACCAATGCGCGAACCAATAGCCCGAAATAGCGCTTAGCACACCAAATAATACGGAAAGCAAAAGCATTTTCTTTAAATCGGTAGTCAATAAATAAGCGGAAGCTGCAGGCGCTATCATTAATGCCACAACCAAAATAGCACCAACAGCATCAAAAGCACCAACAGTAGTAACTGAGGCGACCGACATCAATCCGTAGTGGATAATCACAGGCGAAAACCCTAAAGACGCCGAAAGGCCCTTGTCAAAAGTGCTCAGCTTTAATTCCTTGAAAAAGGCGAGTAATAAAGCAATAGTAATGCTAAGTATCGCACCGATAACCCAAAGAGATTTCGGCCCTACGTCTGCACCAAACATATAAATTCTGTCAAACGGTGCGAAAGCAAGCTCGCCCAGCAAAACAGCATCAATATCCAAATGCACATCGTTAGCATTTTTGGCAATCAAAATAACACCAATACTAAAGAGTACGGGAAACACCAAACCAATGGCTGTATCCTCTTTTACCAGACCGGTTTTTTGAATATACTCGACTAAAACTACAGTAATGACGCCCGTTAAAGCCGCTAAAACAATGAGCAATGGCGAGTTTAAATCTTGGGTTATAAAAAAACCCACAACAATCCCTGGTAATATGGAATGGCTAATGGCATCACTAATCATGGCCATTTTACGTAGCACCAGAAACGCGCCTGGAATGGCGCAGGCAACGGCTACTAAACTCGCAATAAGTTGTATCTCGAATTGTGCGTTATTCATCGGTTTGCGTTTGTTGATTGTACAAATTGGCGGCGGTATCAAAACCTGTTTCGGTTAAGCTCCACGTGGTTCCTTGAAGACTGATATAATCTTTTTCTTCCAACTTTTTAAGGCTTCCTCTAGAGAATCCTTGGAAATTGTTAAGAATCCTGATTTCGTGAGGATGACCAATATTTTCATGGGTTTCTGCAATATGATACATGAATGCCAATGTTTTTTGGAGCTCCAAATCGCGTCGATTTTTGATGAACCTAATTTGTTTAAATAACAAACCTCGACTTGGTGAAAAAATAAAAGAGACCAAAACAAAAACCGCAGCCACCAAAACAATAACCGGCCCCGTAGACAAATTATTTTGACTCGCGCTTATCGCTGTGCCGAAAACACCTGAAAATGCCCCGAAAACAGCCGCCAAAAACACCATGGTTGCCAAGCTATTGGTCCATTGACGTGCGGCAGCTGCTGGCGCTAAAAGCATAGCGCTCATCAATACCACACCCACGGTCTGCAGGCCTAAAACAATGGCCAAAACAATAAATGTGGTAATCAATATATCTATAGTTTTTGTGTTGAACCCGAGGGTTTTTGCGTAGTCTTTATCAAATAGTAAAATTTTAAATTCCTTCCAAAATAGCAACAATACGAATAAACATAAGCCTGTAACAATTGCCATTAACCAGACGTCACTTTCCACTAAAGTTGCGGCTTGCCCAAACAAATACTTATCCAATCCCGCTTGGTTGGCGTTGGGCTGCTTTTGTATAAAGGTGAGCAAGAGCATTCCGAAACCAAAAAATAAAGACAGAATCAACCCCAATGCCGTATCCGACTTTAAATGGGTCTTGGTGATAATGCCTCGAATCCAAAAGGTGCCAATCAAACCGCTGACCAATGCACCCAGAAGTAAAGTGTTACTGTCTTTTGCGCCAGTAATCAAAAAGGCAATCGCGATACCGGGAAGCGCCGCGTGTGAAATGGCATCTCCCAACAAACTCTGTTTTCGCAAAACGGCAAAACTTCCCAACATGCCAGTGACCGCACCAAGAATTGCAGTGCCTAGCGTGATGGTGCGCAGCGTGTAATCGCTAAAAACGAGTTGTATGTAGTCTTTTATGTCCAAAATTTTTGCGAAGGCAGCCCCGAAACATCGAGGATGCGCCTATTTTAGTAATTATGTGTTTTATAAGTATTTAAATTGTAATCAATTCACGCCAGTTCAACTCAACATCTGATGGCATCCAATTAAGAACTGAAGTTTTTTTCACTCCTGAATACTCACCTTATAATTTATACCATACGTTTTTGTCAAGTTATCATCGTTAAAAATATCTTTGACTGGACCTGTGGCTATTTTCTTGACGTTCAAAAATGTGACCCAATCGAAATATTCGGGAACCGTTTGTAAATCGTGGTGAACCACAACAACGGTCTTACCAGCTTTCCTTAAAGTTTTTAAGATGTTGATGATGGCGATTTCGGTGGAAGCATCCACACCTTGAAACGGCTCGTCCATAAAATAAATCGAAGCATCCTGCACCAAAGCCCGCGCCAAAAAGATGCGTTGTTGTTGCCCGCCCGAAAGCTGACTAATTTGCCGGCTTTTAAAAGACAACATGCCTACTTTTTCAAGCGCCTCCAAAGCTGCCTTTTTTTCTTTTACTCCGGGGCGTTTTATCCATCCCAGACTTCCATAGGTGCCCATCATCACCACATCCAAGGCAGTAGTAGGGAAATCCCAATCTACACTTCCTTTTTGTGGTACGTAAGCAACGAGCGACCGTTGTTTTTCATAAGGTTTGCCATAAATGGAAACGCTGCCCGCAATGGGTTTTAAAATCCCTAAAATAGATTTGATAAGCGTAGATTTTCCCGCACCGTTTGGCCCTACGATGGCCATAAGCACACCTTCGGGGATTTCCAAATCGATATCCCAAAGCACTGGCTTGTAATTGTAGGCAACGGTAAGGTCATCTACTTGAACGGCGTTCACGGCCTTGAAAGCTGGGGACTTTTCCTTATTTGTTTCTGTATTCATCTATTTCTAGATTAGTATTTATTCCGGTTTAAGTCCTCAAAATTTTTTGAAAACTTTGAGGTTTTATCAACTGCCAACTGAGGACTGAAGACTGCATACTCACTTCAACGCATTCACAATCGTTCTCACATTATACTCAAACATGCCAATATAAGTACCTTCCTCAGAACCGGTATTTCCTAGAGCATCCGAATATAAAGTACCTCCAATTTCTACATTGTGATTCTTCGAATTTACCGCTGCCTGCAAGGCCTCAATGGTTCGTTTTGGGACTGAACTTTCCACAAAAATAGCTTTTATCTTGTTCTCAATAATAAAGGCCGAAATATTCTGAACATCCTGAACCCCAGCTTCAGTCGCTGTTGATAGGCCTTGCAGACCAACCACTTCAAATCCGTATGCTTTACCGAAATAACTAAAGGCATCGTGAGCGGTAACCAGAATTCTTTTTTCCTGTGGAAGTGTACTGATTATAGATTTGATCTCTTCGTTTAAATTCTTCAGCTTTTCTAAATATGCCGTTCCGTTTTCTTCAAATAAAGCTTTGTGTTCTGGGTCTGCTTCAGAAAGTTTCTCAACCACAAACTGCGTTATCTGTTCCCAATTATTGACGTCAAACCAAATGTGTGGGTCATAATTGGATGCAAAATATTCTGATCCAATCAATGTGCTTTTATCGAGCGCATCCGAGACTGCTACGGTATTGATGTCGCGGGTTTCCATCTTTTCAAAGACCTCAACCAATTTACCCTCCAAATGCAATCCGCCGTAAAAAATAATATCGGCGTTGGTGAGTTTGGTAACATCACCGGCACTGGCTTTGTACAAATGCGGGTCCACACCGCTTCCCATCAAGCCTTCAACATTGACGTTTTCGCCGCCTATATTTTCAACCAAATCAGTAATCATAGTGGTTGTAGTCACGATGTTGAGGTTGCCATTTGATTTGGTTTCGGTTTGACAGCTAAAGAGGGCTACAAACAGCAATATTACAATAGTCTTTTTCATTTTATATGTCATTTTTATTCTCTGTAATCAACAATCTCATTTCTAACTTCTGAACTCTCAACTCTCAACTCTCAAATTCTACATATCCATGTCTGGAATTCTTTTGTCAGTTTTTCTTATTTACCAAGTCGGAAACCTAAAACTAACCCCTCCACTCAACAAAATATCCTGCCCCTCGGTAAAACTTGAGCCTACAGTAGCATCTAACTGGATATCATTTGAAATCAAATAGGTCAAGCCAGCATCCCATAAATGATTGGCCTTACTATCTTCTGGAAAATCGCCATAAATCTCAGCATAAGCTCCAAATTTTTCGCTGATGCCATAACCGTAAGCCAAGGTGTAAATGTAGGCGGCCTCAGAAGAATCATCACCAAACTGCGCGCCTATATTATAAGAGATATTTGATTTTTCACTTAGGGTATGGGAAAATGAAAACCTGAAATCAACGCCTGTAGTTTCCGGCCTATAATCTTGGCTTGCCGTAAATGGCATAAATAAATGGCCTATCAATCCTATTTCTGGTAGGAGTCCTTTTTCTTCGGTTATATTTACTTTTACTCCCAAAAGAAGAGGGTTAAAACCGCTAGTAACGTTATTTAGTTTATTGCCGTTTACTGAGGTCTGGCCTTCCACAAAATCCCAACCAACCCTTAGCTCAAGATTATCCAATAAACCTAAACGAAGCAACGTAGTGTTATATACAAAAGATTCGTTTTTGATGTTATTGTTCTCGAAACTTTCATAAAGTGCTCCAGTTTCTACTTGAAGAATACCAGGAGCAACGGTGGAAGGTGCCTCGGTTGCATCTGGCCTGTCTGTAACAAGTGGTTCAGAATTTCTTGGGTCTGGATTATCCGTTTGTGTAAAACCTAATAATCCGAAACCAATAAAAACAAGGGATAATAAACCTTTTTGATAAACTAGACAGTAATTGCCTGATGTTCTAAGAGATTTCAACATAAATAATTTTGGTAAAATCTTCATTTAAAACAAGTGTATTTCCGTCAATTGTAATTTGCGTCATTTTATTATTTTTAAATTGTTTGGTGACATTTATGACGTTTCTATATTTAATGCCATTATGTGAGCAAAAATCAAAGAACTCTTTATCATCACTCATCAACCTTGAGATAATGTAGTTTTTCCCTTCGGAAGCTTCTGCTAAGGGTATTGAATTATCTTCAGTGGTTATCTCGCCTTTGGCATTTGGTATTGGGTCACCATGGGGGTCAAACTTGGGATTACCCAAATATTCGCTCATTTTTTCTGCTAATAAATCAGAGGTTTGGTGCTCCAATAGCTCTGCTTCCCGATGGATATCGTGCAAGCTCATATCAAACATCTTAAATAAAAAGGCTTCCCACAATCGGTGTTTCCTAACAATTGATAAAGCCATCAATGTGCCTTTCTCGGTAAGCTGTAGCGCCTTGTATTTTTCGTAATTAAGTAATTTTCTATCTGCTAATTTTTTTGCCATATCTGTAGCTGCCGCATTGCTAATACCAAGCTTTTTGGCAATATTTCCTGGCTTAGTATCCTGAGAATCGTGGGTATCACTTTTGTAGATGGCCTTGACAAAATTTTCAACTGCTACAGACATTTCTTTTATCTTTAATTATTTTTTAAGCATACTTAAATAATTTTCAAATGTAACTAAAATATTTTAATTGCTTGCTAAATCTTTATTTGTAACTTTCTGCTTCAATAAAATTATAGACCATGCGTTTTTTATCTTTTTTAATCTTTATTTTCTATTTGAACTTGTCGGCGGCACAACAACAAAAACCAGCTTTTCAACCCATGGATGTTTTTGAGCTGGAATGGGCATCTGACCCTCAAATTTCACCCAATGGGGCGCAGATTGTCTATAAAAGAAATGGTTTTGATGTGATGAAGGATGACTCCAAGGCCAATCTATGGATTATTAATACAGACGGTACATCCCATAGAAAATTGACCTCAAGGGAAGTAGGTGAGTCCCAAGCACGCTGGTCGCCGTCTGGAGACAGAATTGCCTTTTCCAGCAGTACCGCAGAAGGTTCAGAATTGTACGTGTATTGGTTAGATTCTGGCCAAATCGCTAAAATCTCCCAACTCCCAAAATCGCCTTCAAACCTTACTTGGTCTCCCGACGGAAGGCATTTGGCCTTCACCATGTTTATCTCACAAAAACCGCCTGTAATTGCCAAAATGCCAGAAAAACCTAAAGATGCGGAATGGGCAACATCCACCCGAATTAGGAATCGTTTAAAACCCAAAACTTTATGTAATGGATGTTGATGGCAAGAACCGCAGATAATTATTTTTATTACGCAAATTCCAGATACGAGGGTCAGCCGTGGGAAAACTTTGAGCAGTACTGGAAATTCTCACCGATTTCTTTAGTAGGAAATGTTGAAACGCCAACTATGGTTATGGTGGGGTTAAACGATTTGAGAACACCGCCAAGTGAAGCCAAGCAACTATATCACGCTCTTAAATTAAGAAAAATCGAAACCGTTTTGGTTGAGATACCAGATGCATCCCATGGTATTGCAAAAAAACCAAGTAACCTAATTAGTAAAGTAATGCATACTTTGGCCTGGTTTAAAAAATTTGATGTTGATTAAAATTCTTAGAAGCTTCAATAGTTTTATGAATTCAAAAGCACCAAGGTAATCTCACAAAATTAAGCGGGGAAGTAACATGTAAAATGTAGTTGTTTGGATAAGTAGAACTAAAGTAGTTTTGGGATTTCAATCATGGGATTCCAAACTTAAATCATGAGTTTTCCGCTTTCGCGGGAATTTTAATGACACCCGCAATCATCACCACTCCCACAATTGGAAGCATCCGCTTTATTAGGTTTCCAAATAAATTTGCGCACTAAAAAAGCCACGGCAATACCGAGGGATAAAAAAACGAGTATGTTTTGAAGTATAGTATTCATATTAAATAATTTCTTTGTGAGCCCTTGTGCTTCTCTGTGGAACATTGTATCACAACACCAATCTTCACTTCAGCACTTGAAACGCCACCAAAGCAACAATATAAGCAAATGCACTCATAATCACAAGTTGTAGCATGGGCCATTTCCAGGTATTGGTTTCCCGTTTTACGATGGCTAGGGTACTCATGCATTGCATGGCAAAAGCATAGAACAGCAATAGTGAAATACCGCTTGCAAAAGTAAACAACGGGCCTCCCAAAATAGGATTGACTTCTCCTGCCATTCGTTTTTTTATGGTTTCCTCCTCATCGCTACCAACACTGTATATGGTCGCCAAGGTGCCAACAAAAACTTCGCGAGCCGCAAAAGAACTTACAATCGCAATACCTATTTTCCAATCATAGCCCAAGGGTCTAATTGCAGGTTCAATGGCTCTTCCTGTAATGCCAATAAAAGAATGTTCCAATTTATAGGAAGCAATTTCTTGATTCAATTCTTCCGAAGATAAATTTTGCGATTCTTCTTGATTCCTCACAATTTCCGCAGCATTATTGAAATTATCACCTGGACCATAGGAAGCCAAGAACCAAAGCACGATTGAAATGGCCAAGATGATTTTACCGGCACCGAAAACAAAGGACTTTGTTTTTTCCAATACCGTAATCGCTACATTTTTAAAAAGTGGTAATTTATAATTGGGCATTTCGACCACAAAAAAAGTCTTGCTCTTAATTTTCAGGATTTTGTTCAGTATCCATGCAGAACCAATTGCAGCACCAAAACCAATGAGATAAAGTAGCATTAGCGTGAGGGCCTGATATCCCAATCCAAAAAATCGCCCTTCTGGGATAACTAAAGAAATGATAATCAAATAAACGGGTAATCTCGCCGCACAAGTTGTAAAAGGCGTGACCAAAATGGTAATAAGACGCTCTTTCCAACTTTCAATATTTCGGGTCGCCATGATGGCTGGGATGGCGCAGGCAGTCCCTGAAATCAATGGCACCACACTTTTACCGCTCAACCCAAAACGCCTCATTACACGATCCATTAAAAATACCACCCGACTCATATAGCCTGACTCCTCGAGAATGGCAATAAACAAAAACAAAAAAGCAATTTGCGGTATGAAAATGACAACACCACCCAACCCGGGGATAATACCTTCGGTAATTAAACTAGTAAACGCACCTGGAGGCATCACGGTTTTAGTCCATTCGCTTAAAGAGGCAAAACTGCTGTCAATAAAATCCATCGGCACTTCCGCCCAATCGTAAATTGCTTGGAAAATGGTCAATAAAATCACGAAGAAAATCAAGTAGCCCCAAACTTTATGGGTTAATATCCTGTCCAGTTTAATGCGTAAATCCTTGGCGGTTTTCAGGTCAATGGTTTGTCCTTTTTTCAGTGTGTTGTTGATAAATTGATACCGTTTTATGGTCTCTTTCTGCTGAAGGCGTTTAAGGTCTGCCTCACTCTTAGTCTTAAAACTATTAATGGCATCGACTTGGTTTCTGTCGGTTTTTCCAAAATTGACATCTTGGGTAATAACCAGCCAAAGTTTATATAGCAGCTGATTAGGGAATGCCTTTCTTAAATTATCGAAATAAGCGGGATCAATTTCTGAAGCGTTCAAACAAGGCGTTAAGGGTAGTTCTTTATAATTGGTGATGAGTTCCTTTAAATCGGTTATCCCTAATTTTTTGCGAGTACTTACCAAAGCTATTTTGGTCTGCAGCTCTTTTTCTAAATGCTCAATATCCAATTGAATCCCTTTATACGCCATTCTATCGCTCATGTTAATGACCAATATGGTTGGTATTTGTAAATCCTTGATTTGGGTAAACAGTAATAAATTACGTTTGAGGTTTTCAACATCGCTTACCACTACGGCAACATCGGGAAAATCTTTGTCATTTTTATTAAGCAGTAATTCAATGACCACATTCTCATCTAATGATGAAGCATTTAAGCTATAAGTCCCAGGGAGATCAATGATATGCGCTTTAACGCCGCGAGGCAGTTTGCAGATGCCTTCTTTTTTCTCGACCGTAATACCCGGATAGTTACCCACTTTTTGGTTGAGACCTGTGAGTGCATTAAAAACAGATGTCTTTCCTGTATTTGGGTTTCCGATAAGTGCAACATTTATCTGCTTAGACATCAGACAGGTCGATTAAGATATGAAGGGCGGTTTCTTTTCTAATAGCTAAATGCGTCCCGTTGATGTTCAGGTACATTGGGTCTGAAAAGGGCGCAACTTGCACAAGCTCCACTACATTACCGGGCAAACAGCCCATTTCCAGTAATTTGAGCGGGACGTGCTTTGAGGAAACATCGGCAATAACACCTTGTTGCCCTCGTCTTAATTGTGCTAAAGTTATTTGCAAAGCTTATTTAGATTAATTATAAAGAAGCAAAAGTAAAGGAAATTTCTTATGTAAAGAAATTGTTATGCGGAAACTATTGGTACGATTTTTTTAGTTTCTGAATATCCATTAACAAGGAATCCACCGAGGTTTCACTGGTACCATCGTACCAACCTCTAACTCGTTTTTCTTTATCGATTAATGCAAAATTTTCAGTGTGTATCATACCATAATCTTGCGTGTTATCATCTTTTACTACGAGATAGGATTTTCGGGCTAGGTCGTAGATTTGTTTTCGGTCGCCTGTGACGAGGTTCCATTTGCGGACGTTTACCCCTTTTTCATTCGCGTATTTTTTAAGTTGCGCTACAGAATCTATTTCGGGCGTTACGCTGTGTGAAAGGAGCTTCACGTCATCATCATTTTTGATCTCTTCCTGAATGCGATGCATCTGATCGGTCATAACTGGGCAAATGCTTTGGCAAGTTGTAAAAAAGAAATCGGCAACATAGATTTTATCTTTATAATCCTTCTCAGTTATAGTGTCGCCATTTTGATTAATCAGCTTAAAATTGGCAATGGTATGGTATTTCCGTTTATTCTGAATAGTACTATCTACCAAAGACGCATCAACACGATTGGGCTGATATACAGGGAGTGGCTGTTCTACATTTAAAATATTATAAATAATAGAAACAATTACAATGGACAAGATTGAAAAAGCGATAAAAAAATACTTGAACTGTTTAATATAAGACCACATAAAAGTTTATTCTATTGTAAGTTCGGGTTGCAAAAATACGACACAAGAGGCAGAAATTGCTTACTTTTAACAGGCTATAAAGAAAAATTACGTTTATGAAAACACCTTTATTTTTAATATGTTCCCTATTATTTCTGCAAGGGTTTTCCCAAGATTATAACGAGACCTTAGATAACATTCGAGAAGCCGAAGCCAAATCTGCGCTCAATCAAATGATGCAAGAAGCCAATCTTAACACTGGCGACTACGACTTAAAATACCATAGGTTAGAATTGGAAATTGATCCTAGCGTAGCAGCTATCTCGGGAAGCATAACGTCTTATTTTGAGGCTAAAACCGATATGGATGATATTACTTTCGATTTAGCTTCCAATATGATTGTTTCTGAAGTTATTCAGAATGGCACTGCACTCACTTTTTCTCAAAATGCGAATGATGAACTAATTATTATGTTGCCTTCAATACAGCCAGCAGGTGTTTTAGATTCCCTAACCGTTACCTATTCTGGCAACCCCATAAGCACGGGCTTTGATTCGTTTGAAGCAACAACCAGAGACGGCGACCCCATTATGTGGACACTTTCTGAGCCCTATGGCGCTAAAGCTTGGTGGCCCTGCAAGCAGGATTTGATTGATAAAATCGATTCAATTGATGTGTTTATGAGAACACCACGCTTCAACCCTTCAAACGAAGAATATATTTCGGTCTCAAATGGTGTAGAACAAAGTCAAACGATTATTGGTACAGATAAAATCACACATTTTAAACACCGCTATCCAATTCCTGCGTATTTAATTGCCATTGCTGCAACCAATTATGAAGTGTATTCCCATAACGTTCCCAATAACGGAAACCCCTTTGATATTGTCAACTACGTGTTTCCAGAAGATTTGGTCACGGCACAGAACAATACACCAGTTACGGTTGAAATCATGAACCTATTCACAGATTTATTCGAGGAATATCCATTTGCCGATGAAAAATACGGACACGCCCAATTTGGGTGGGGCGGCGGTATGGAACACACCACGGTATCATTTATGGGGAATTTTAGTAGAAATCTAATTGCTCACGAGCTAGCGCACCAATGGTTTGGCAACAAGATTACCTGCGGAAGCTGGAAGGACATCTGGCTCAACGAAAGTTTTGCAACCTACCTCTCAGGTTTAGTTTACGAAAATCTTGACGGCAATGATACCTTCACTATCTGGAAACAGCAGCGAAACACTTCTATTACCTCTCAACCTAACGGCGCGGTTTACTTAACAGATGCTGACACCACTAACGTTAGCAGAATATTTAGCAGTAGGCTTAGTTATAATAAAGGCGCCATGGTATTGCACATGCTCAGAAAGAAAGTCGGTGATGGGCCATTTTTTGACGCTTTAAAAGCCTATCTCGACACTTCAGAACATGCTTTCGATTATGCCAGTACCGCAGATTTCATTTCGATTGTTGAAACTGAAACAAATACCGATTTAACCGAATTTTTTAGCGATTGGCTTTATAATGAAGGCTATCCGAGTTATTTGATAAACTGGAATCAAGCTGAAAATAATGACCTCAACCTCACAATTGAACAAACCCAAAGCGACCCATCTGTATCATTCTTTGAGTCGGAAATCACTCTACGTTTAATTGGCACTTTGGGCGAGAGTCAAGATTTGGTGTTAGATCATAACACAAACAATCAAGCTTTTACTGAAAATGTACCATTTATAATTCAAAGCTTGATCTTTGACCCAGAGTCCGATATTATTTCAGCTAGTAACCAAGTTACCTTAGGTCTTGACGAATTTGCAACGGAGGCTGAGTTAGTGATTTATCCAAGTCCGGCAAGCGAATTTCTGAACATTAAAAAGCCAGCTGCACTTGAAATTTCTAAAACAACGATTTATAATACGTTAGGGCAGGAATTGTACCACAATGTTTTTGAGAATGTTATTGATGTTTCAACACTGGGCTCTGGTCTGTTATTTGTTCATTTTCAAACTAATAGAGGCATCATTACTAAATCGGTGTTAAAAAAGTAATCCATAAAAAGTATAAGTTTTCAAAGTGAAGCCAAAACACTACTTTTGCAACTTGTAATTTTTATGATTTAGAGATACATGGAGTTTGTAATAAAGATTTCCCAATTTTTACTTAGCCTTTCGTTACTAATTGTACTTCACGAATTAGGGCATTTTATACCAGCAAAACTATTTAAGACCAAAGTGGAGAAATTCTACTTATTTTTTGATGTCAAGTTTTCATTGTTCAAAAAGAAAATAGGTGATACGGTTTATGGCATTGGCTGGTTACCGCTTGGTGGATACGTAAAAATCGCCGGGATGATTGACGAGAGCATGGACAAAGAGCAAATGGCACAACCGCCAAAACCTTGGGAGTTTCGCTCAAAACCGGCTTGGCAACGTTTGATTATTATGCTGGGTGGCGTAACCGTCAATTTTATTTTAGCATATCTTATTTATGTGTTTTTGGCGTTTGCTTACGGCGATACCACAACTAAAGTAAGCAGCTTAAAAGATGGATATTGGATTGAAAATCCATTACTAAAAGACATTGGTTTTCAAACAGGTGATAAAATTATCAAGGTCAATGATTTGGTGGTTATAAATGATATGGATATTCGTTCAAATATCATCGATGCTGAAACCATTACCATTAATCGAAATGGCGAAACCAAGGTCATTCAATTGCCCCAAGATTTTTTAGGACAATTTTCTTCTGCGGAAAGCAGAAGATTGTTTGAAAGGCGGGTGCCATTTTTGATTGGAGCAGTAGCAGATTCGTCACTTAATAAAAATGCAGATATAAAACCAGAGGACATCATTTTGTCTATCAATGGGAACAGCACCCGTTATTTTGACCAAGTTGATGACATTGTGAACAACTATAAAAATGAAACGGTCGATGTTGAAATCCTTCGTGGAGATGAAACCATTAATCGGGAATTAAAGGTCAATGAAGAAGGCAAGTTTGGATTTTACAATGCCTTTAGCAATCAGCGCAATATAGAACTCGGCTATTATGACATGGCAACCCAAACCTATACTTTTGCCGAAAGTTGGGCAGAAGGTGGACGTGACTTTATAGAAACCGTTACAAAATACGGTGTGCAATTAAAAGCAATTTTCACCCCAAGCACTGGTGCCTATAAAGGAGTAGGTGGCTTTAAGGCGATATTTGATATTTTTCCGCCCGTTTGGAGCTGGCAGGCCTTCTGGGTATTGACTGGTTTTTTATCCATTATGTTGGGTGTGCTCAATTTGTTGCCGATCCCGGCACTAGACGGTGGTCACGTTATGTTTTTGTTATACGAAATGATTTCGGGGCGTGCACCTAGCGAGAAATTTTTGGAGCGTGCGCAATTGGCTGGATTTATCATTCTTCTTATAATGGTGCTATCCGCCAATATTAATGACTGGATTTGAGTTGAAGGTGACTGAGAAAAAATCGAAAGAAAAGTTTAATAGTCTTTTTGCAGAAACTAAAAATTAATTTATATTTGCGCTCGCTTAAGCGAAAAAATATTTTCCTCCTTAGCTCAGTTGGTTAGAGCATCTGACTGTTAATCAGAGGGTCCTTAGTTCGAGCCTAAGAGGAGGAGCAAACAAAGCCGTTACAAAATTGTAACGGCTTTTTTGTTTTATCTTTAAGACAAGGAACATGGTTGTTACAGCCGGCATTCCAAAAAGTAGAAAAAACTATTCATCAAACACCAAAGTATCTGACTGTTAATCTGAGTCCCGATAGCTTTCGGGATTAGTTCGAGCCTAGAGGAGGAACAAACAAAACCCGAAATACAAGTGTCAGGTTTTTTTGTAGAATATCGACAGAGCTTTCTGGTGAATCAAACGCAGATGACGCAGATTTGTTCAGATTACTCCAGATAACAAATTAGTGATCATCTTCGCAATCATCGCTATCATTGATTTTACAGCTTTTTTTAAAATATAATTTGTTTGTGCATTTTTAACTATTTTAGAACTGATTACGAATGGCAGATTTAAAGTTCTGCTTTCAAAGAAACAAGATGGCAGACCACAACGAACTTGGTAGATTTGGCGAACAATTGGCAGCAGACTTTCTGCTCTCCAATGGCTACGAAATTATACAACGAAATTATACATTTCAGAAGGCAGAGGTTGACATCATCGCCAAAAAAAATGATATGATAATATGTGTGGAAGTAAAAACAAGAAATTCTGATTTTTTTGGAGACCCGCAAGAATTCGTAACGCAAAGTAAAATTAAAAACCTGGTCAAGGCTATGAATGCCTATATCCTAGAGAATGATATTTCTTTAGAGACTCGATTTGACATTATCGCGGTTCTTAAAAACAAAAAGAAGCAAGAGCTAACGCATTACGAAAACGCTTTTTATCACTTTTAATTCCCGCAAAAGCGAGAATCACATTGCGTTAGAACGGGGTTATCTCAGATTGAAAACAAAATTTTTGAAAATACGCTTGAATTGATTTTAGAACATTTTTAAATCTTGCGAGAACCCTCAAACGACTTCAGTCTAACAAAAAAATCATTCTACCTGTAAAAATTCATTTCATCCAAATAGCTCCACACGTGATCAGGCAGCATCGGTCTTACTTCTTTACCTTTTTTAATATTGTCTCTTATAAAGGTTGACGATAATTCCATTATTGGAGCATCAACTTTATTGATTTTTGGATGGTCTGAAAATTGGGTCTGGATATTGCCTTCGGAAATTCTAGGGTAAACAAAAATAGTATGACGCTCTAAAATTTGCTCGTAGTTCTTCCACTTATGCAAACTTTTTAAATTGTCTTCTCCCATAATAAGCGCAAACTGATGTTCGGGATATTTTTCCTGCAGATAAGCTAAAGTATTTATGGTATAGTTAGGTTGCGGTAAGGTAAACTCAATATCACTTGGTTCTAATTTTAAATAGTCTTTTGTAGCCAAATAGACCATCTCATAACGTTGGCGGTTATCCAATAGACTGCTTTTCTTCTTAAAAGGACTGTGCGGGGTTACAACAAACCAAACTTTATCCAAATCGCTGTATTCTGAAATATGGTTGGCAATGGTCAAATGGCCAACGTGAATTGGGTTAAATGTACCAAAATAAAGACCAATCTTCATTACACCTTCTTTATAAAATTAGCTACAAGATTGTAAGATTCATCCAAGGCTCTGTCGAGGTCTTTGTTTAAAACAATAGTATCAAACAATGGAGCAGTAGCCAATTCTGCCGATGCCTTGGCGATGCGCATATTAATTTTATCGTCGCTCTCGGTCTTACGTTTTTTTAATCGAATCTTAAGCTCATCGATACTGGGTGGTTTTACAAAAATCGCCAGTGTTTCATGGGGAAATTTACGCTTTATACGCAAGCCTCCAGATACATCGATATCGAAAATAACATGTTTGCCCTTGGCCCAGATTCTTTCAACCTCAGCTTTTAGCGTACCATAAAAATTATCGCGATATACTTCTTCCCATTCCAAAAATTCATCATTTTTTATTTTAGCCTTAAATGCATGTGCATCTAAAAAATAATAGTCTTTTCCATCTACCTCTTCTCCTCTAGCTGGCCTTGAAGTTGCTGAGATTGAAAATTCCAGATTCAATTCTTCCTGTTTTAGTAGATACCTAACTATGGTAGTTTTCCCGGAACCTGATGGTGCCGAAAATACGATCAACTTTCCTTGCTTTGTTTTAATGTTTTCTTCCAAAAATCCTAAACTTTCTTAATAAATTACTTTAAACTAGTACTTTGACTGCTATATGTCTACTCTACTTATTTATACATGCGTTACCCCCAAATGCGATAAATAAGATATCTACAGTACATTTAATAATTGCTCTTTAATTTTTTCCAACTCATCCTTCATCTGTACAACTAGTTTCTGCATTGGTGCATAATTGGATTTAGAACCGATGGTATTTATCTCCCTTCCCATTTCCTGGCCAATGAACCCCAATTTCTTGCCGTTGGAATCTTCAGACTTGAGGGCTTTTATAAAATATTCCAAGTGATTTTTAAGCCGAACTTTTTCTTCGGTAATATCATATTTTTCAATGTAATACACGAGTTCTTGCTCGAATCGGTTTTCGTCAACTTTCTCTTTGATATCCGCAATTCCTTTTGCCAATCGCTCCCGTACACCTTCGATACGTTCTGGGTCAATTGCAATCACTTCATCTAATAAGTTGGAAATGTTGGTGACACGAGATTTAAAGTCATCTTCTAACGTTTTACCTTCATCTAATCGGTATTGCTCTATTTTTTCCAAACTCTTATCAATTTCTTCAGCAATGGTGCTCCATTCTGTCTCGTCGATTTCATCACGTTCTGTCATCACAGCATCAGGGAGTCGCATCGCCATTTTGAGTAATTCGGTCTCATCGCCATCTACAACGTTTCGTAGTTGCTTGATGTATTCCTTCACTACCGTTTTGTTGATTTGGGTGGAAGTTTCCTCTCCAGTCATTTCTACATAAATTGAAAAATCAACTTTACCACGTTGCAATTTAGAAGCAATAATCTTTCTAATCGTTAGTTCTTTTTCACGATACATTGATGGCATACGCGTATTAAGGTCAAGATTCTTGCTGTTAAGCGATTTAACCTCTATGGAAATTTTCTTAGTGGGTAACTGCAGCACAGACTTGCCGTAACCGGTCATGGATTGTATCATCTACTTATATTTTGGTTGACCAAAGGTACACAAATTGAACACAGATTAAAAGGTCCATCTGTTATGCGCGCATAATAAATTTTGTAATTTTGCTTTCAGTTAAAAGTTGCTACAAAGCAATTCTTATCACTTTAAATATAAAAACGTCAAGACGTAAACACTATAGATTTAAGCAGATGTACACAAAAGATTTTGAAATTAGATGGAGCGATGTTGATGGCAACGGGCATTTGGCAAACTCAGCCTACCTAAATTTTATGAGTCATACCCGGGTTGGTTTTTTAAACGAAAACGGCTTTTCAATGAAAAGTTTAATCAGTCATGGCATTGGACCGGTAGTATTTTCTGAACATATCCATTATTTCAAGGAATCGTTTTTAGAACAAACTTTAACCGTATCTCTTGAAGTTTCAGGGTTAAGCGATGACGGTATGTTTTTTAAGTTTGAGCATAATTTTTATAATGAGGATGGAAAACATCTCGCTACCTGTGATATTCTCGGTGGTTGGATTAATTTGAAAACGCGTAGTTTAACTGAACTACCAGACCAGTTGAAAACGCTGATAAAAAAATTTCCAAAATCTGAAGAATTTAAGGTTATCAATAAGGAAGATACCCGAGCTTCAGGAAAACGGCCTAAAAATCTAAGCTGAAACCTTTGGTTTTTTTATAACCAAATAAACGCCAGAAAAAATAAGGCACATCGCGACAATCTTAATAGCATCAATTGAATCTACGCCCATTATGAGCGCAAAAATTCCTGCAATTACGGGTTGTAAGTAAATAAAAACACCAACTGTAGAAGCTTTTAATGAGCGTAAAGACAGTGGGTTGAAAAAATAGGTTAGAAAAGTAGCACCCACAACAACAAATCCTACCGAAAACCAAATGTATGGCGAAAATGTGTGCCATTTAATTTCTGTAAAATCCTCGTAGCCAAAAGGTAAAACCAAAATAATTCCGAATAAAAATAACCATTTGATAAAAGTAAATGGATGGTATTTTGCTGTCAATCTTTTAACGATAATGACGTAGCAACTGTAAGAAAGTGCATTTAAAAAAATAAACAGATTGCCAAGCGCAACATTGTCTCCAGCTCGGTCAGATTTACCTAAAACAGTTAGCAATACGCCACCACAAAAACCTAGCACCACACCGACTATTTTGAGTTTAGTCAATTTTTCATTCAAAAAAATGGCAGACATCACTAAAATAATGATGGGGATAATGGTCATTATTACAGAGGCATGAATCGGTGAGGTGTACTCAAGTCCCTTTAAAAACAGGAGCATATTAATACCCACACCAAAAACAGCAGCGGCAAAAATAGTAAGAAAGTCTTTTTTCTCAATTTTCTCGCTTTTATAAAAAATTCCGAAGAGCCAAAATAGTAAGGTCGCACCTAATACTCGAAGTAACACAAACGCAAAAGGTTTAATAAAACCACCGTTCATCACCGTTTTTGCAAAGGTATAGTTTAGGCCATAGAGCAACTGAACCATAAATAGCGCAAATAGCGCAAAACCACGACTATTCATTAGAGGCTATCAAAGCTTTTGCTGCCTCAACAGTTTTAGGACTATTACCAATAAAAATGGCTTTATCAAAAACAATGACCGGTCGTTTTAAGAACGTATAATGTTCTAAAATGTAGTTTTTCATATCAGATTCAGTCAGTGTTTTTTCCTTAAGATTTTTTGCCTTATATAGTTGGGCACGCCTGCTAAAAAGAACTTCATAACTTCCTGCCATCTCTTTTAGCTCCTCCAATTGCTTTTCGGTCAAGGGCTGTGATTTGATGTCCTGCATGTCAAAATGCTTGGAAAGGTTCAATTCATTTATAATACGTTTGCAAGTACTACAAGAATTTAAATGGTATATTTTTTTCATCTTTTGTGCCCACCTAAGTGGGAATCTCTTTTATTATTTTCCTTGAGGGCGGAATTCTTTAAATAATTTCCGTTTAGACAAGTGAACATTTTTACCTTGCAAAGAAAACAGATTTAACTGTAAAAGCAGTATTTTTAAAAAAAATCCAACACCAATGAATTGGGCATTTGACATCACACTAAAAAACAGGGCGTTTCTAAAATCGCTTATAGAAAACCATAGCTTAGAAGTACTGAATAAAATCCCCGAAGGCTTCAATAATAATATCATTTGGAATATTGCCCACACTATAGCCGTACAGCAATCTTTGGTTTATAAATTATCTGGTTTACCAACTGTGATTTCCAAAGACATGATTACTTCATTTGCAAAAGGCACAAAGCCTGAACGCGATTTATCACAGGCTGAAGTTGATGAAATCAAAGGACTTCTTACTTCTACAATTGAGAAAACCAGAGAAGATTATGAACACAAGATTTTCACAAATTACCACGAATATACTGTAACCACAAAAAACACACTTACCAACGTGCTGGAGGCCATTGAATTTAATAACTATCACGAAGGCATTCACCTAGGCTATATTCTTGCCCTTAAAAAATCTTTATAACATATGGAGTTTTACGCCATCGCTTCAGTACTCATAGTGCTTTCGGCTCTATTTGGATATATAAACGTTAAGTTTTTAAAGCTACCAATCACCATTGGGCTAATGCTAATTACCATAATCTTTACCATTATAGTGGTTGTGATCGGCCAATTTGATGACAGCTTACTTCTAAAGGAAAAAGAATTAGTTTCTCAGATTGATTTTGAAACGGTACTGTTGGATATCATGCTGAGCTTTTTACTGTTTGCGGGCGCTTTACACACCAATTTCAACCAATTGAAAATTCAACGTTGGCCTGTTTTGGTTTTTGCGACCTTAGGCGTACTCGTCTCAACATTTTTAGTTGGCGGACTTACTTACTATCTGCTTCAGTTGTTAGGTCTTGAGGTCGCTTTTATCTATTGCCTTTTATTCGGGGCATTGATTTCGCCCACAGATCCAATTGCTGTTTTAGGTATCTTGAAAAAAGCAAACGCTCCTAAAAAACTAGAAACCAAAATTGTTGGCGAATCACTATTTAATGATGGTGTAGGCGTTGTGGTATTTTTAACCATATTTTCAATTGCATCTGCACCAAATGCCGCAATCGAGGTGTCTCAAATTTTAAAACTTTTTGGTCAAGAAGTGCTCGGTGGTATTGCTCTTGGTCTCGCCTTGGGTTATGTGACCTATAAATTAATGCGATCAATCGATAATTATGAGGTTGAAGTGATAATTACTATTGCCACAGTTATGGGAGGCAGTTTATTGGCCCACCAATGGCATTTATCGGCACCATTGGCCATGGTTACCGCTGGGCTTATTGTAGGCAACGATACGGTTCGGCATACTGCAATGTCTGAAATTACAGAAACCTACGTCGATAAATTTTGGGAACTCATAGATGTTCTCTTAAATACTGTGCTGTTTGTGCTTATTGGTATGGAAATGTTGGTCTTGACTTTTGAGACTAATTATATTATTGCAGGTTTAGTGGCCGTTCCGCTGGTTTTATTGAGTCGATATCTATCGTTGTGGCTACCGATAAAGTTTTTTGCAAAGCGGCTTGAATTTGTCCCGCATACCAATCTCATCATGACTTGGGGTGGTCTGCGAGGCGGTATTTCAATCGCGCTTGCCCTAAGTTTGACCCAAGAGATGAACCGTGAACTGTTTTTGGTAATCACCTATATCATCGTCGTATTTTCGATTATAGGACAAGGTTTGACGGTAGAACCAATTATAAAAAGATTAACCAAGTCTGCGTAATGGTGTATTGCACTTGTTTTTTCTGCGGAATAATTAAACCTTGAAATCTTCCGAAGCGAATAAAAGATTCAGTTCATTGTCAAAACAGATTCAACTTCAGAATATGGAATCACAAACTCGGTAATTCCCTGAGCGTAAGACGCTATTTCATAAGTGTTATAAAGAATGATAACGCCCTCATCGCTAAAACCAATGCTCTCTGGTAGTTGGAAATCCTTTCCGAAGAAAAAATCCTGTATTTCTCCATTCTCATTTTTGGGCGCTGTTTCGTTTTCAAAATATCTTTCAACGATTTTAGAAAATTTTTCCCTATCACTAATTAAATCAGAAATTGTAAGTTCTCCGCCAGTCTGTGCGTTGAAATTTAGAAACCCTACCGTCGTATTACCATGGGCACCACCAGTATCTATATAAGAATTAATGGTAATACTTATTATCTCAGGCGTTTGGTAGGTAACCTCGCCATCAATTAAGGCTTCCCACTGTTGTAAGCCTTCAGGGAAATCGTTTGAAAATGTCTCGTATTCCATATTAAACTTTTTAATAGCTTGATCTATGGATTTTTCCTCAAACTCCTCATTAGCCATATTGGTTTGGTTAGCCGCATAAGTTTCGATTACTTTATTAATATTATCAGCAACCGAATTTGTGCCAACTGCTTTGGGAATATCAATGGATATTTTTGCCTGATCGGCAGTTTCTATCAAAGTATCTTCAAAGGTAATGTTGACCTCGTCATCGCAAGACCATATGGCGATTATAACCATTAAAAGCAGTGTTATCTTTTTCACAGAGTTTAGAGTTTTGTTAAATAGAGCATAAAGGTATTACAAGATTTGAATCCCACCAATTAAACCTTAAATTTGTGAGAATCGCATCAATTTCAATCTTTTTATAGCGTTGCGACCTAAATATTTACAAAATAATTTTTATGAAATTTAATACAAAAACAATACATGGAGGCCAAAAACCAGACCCTGCTTATGGCGCTGTAATGCCACCAATTTATCAAACTTCAACCTATGCGCAATCCACACCTGGTGGTCATAAAGGCTTTGAATATTCACGAAGCGGCAATCCAACCAGAAGTGCATTGGAAAATGCCCTGGCAAGTATAGAAAATGGCAATTATGGTCTAGCCTTTGGTTCAGGCCTAGCGGCAATTGATGCGGTCATTAAGTTATTGGAACCCGGTGATGAAGTGGTCTCTACAAATGATCTCTACGGCGGTTCCTACCGTTTATTCAACAGTATATTCAAGAAATTTGGTATAAAATTCCATTTTATTGGGATGGAAAATGCTGCAAAAATTGAAGATTATATTAACAAAAAGACTAAACTTATTTGGGTTGAGACACCAACAAACCCAATGATGAATGTTATAGATATCAAAGCAACAGCTGCAATTGCCAAAAAACACGATGTCCTTTTAGCAGTTGATAATACTTTTGCAACACCATATCTACAACAGCCTTTAGATTTAGGGGCTGATATAGTAATGCATTCTGTTACTAAATATATTGGTGGCCATAGTGATTTGGTTATGGGCGGTCTTATTGTGAAGGATAAGGATTTAGCAGACCGATTATATTTTATTCAAAATGCCAGTGGTGCGGTATGCGGACCTCAAGATAGTTTTTTAGCTCTTAGGGGAATTAAGACCTTGCACGTAAGGATGCAACGCCATTGTGAAAACGGTAGAGCTGTTGCCGAATATCTAGCGAAACACCCTAGCATTGAAAATGTGTATTGGCCAGGTTTTGAAAACCACCCCAACCATGACATTGCAAAATCACAAATGAAAGATTTTGGTGGTATGGTCTCGTTTACCACAAAAGGAAATGATTACGATATGGCTATAAAAATCGTAGAAAATCTTAAGGTGTTTACATTGGCTGAATCCCTAGGAGGTGTAGAATCTTTAGCGGGTCACCCTGCGAGTATGACTCATGCAAGTATTCCAAAGGAAGAGCGAGAAAAAACCGGTGTAGTGGACTCCTTGATTAGATTGAGCGTTGGCTTGGAAGATGAAGAAGACTTAATTGCAGATTTAGAGCAAGCGATTGGATAGAGAAAATAATGAAGATAAAAAAAGACCGAAATTAAATTTCGGTCTTTTTTTGTTTTAATTATTCAAGGTAATATATATAACCTACATTGAGCCAAGCCAACCAATCATTAGATTTATTGGAAGGTAAATTGTGATCTAAACCATCAACCTTATCATCGAAAAAATATTGCCATTTTAAATCGAACACCAAATCAGAAAGTGTTGTCAGTTTATATCTAGTACCAAAACTTCCTACTAAACTAACTGTAGAACCCGTGCCATCAAACAGAAAGGGGTCTTCGGTAAAATTAGGATTTGCAGCAGCAACCCATGAATTAAAAAAGTTGTCTTGATCACTGATGCTTCTTGACCCAAAAGATGTTTCCACCGTGGGACTGTAAGCCGTATATTGAGCACCCAAACTAATGTATGGCATCAGCACAAACTCCATCGCTTCAAATTCTCTAATACTCCTAAAATGATATTCCAACTGCGAACCTACATTTATGTTTGAAGCTGTTCCAGAATGACGGCGTAGTTTTTCAGCACCTTCGCTCTTTCTGGCCTCATCAGCCCATTTTCCGAAGTGATTTAATTGTGTCCTATTGAATGAAAGTTCATTTCTGATCTTAAAATGCTGGTTGAAAAAGTTTTTTCTTGTTCTACTACCATAATTTCTGAGATAAGTAAAGTTCATATAATGAACCAAACCTATACCAATCCCCGTGTTACCAGCATTAGTTTCAAAATCTGAGCGCTCTCCAAAATCTGATTGAAATGCTACGGGTCCAGCAACGATTCCTATCTCGTTTGAAAACCTAAACTGGGCAGTTGCCTCATTGATACTAGTTACAAAAACAAATAACAACGATAAGTATTTAAAATTAAGCTTCATAGCTAGAATTAGTGTTGAGGGCTTTTAGTAACAAATATATAAAAACTGAACAAAGAAGCAAATAAAAGTAAATCACTAACTAGAATCATCGTTAAAACAACCATCATGCTGTATTAGGCTAATTTTTTCCATAATGAGAATACCCAGAAAATTAAGCGAATATTTTATAGATAATGTATCTTTGTGCTTTAAAAATCAAGATTGATTATTAATTATATAATAAATGAAAGATAAAATAGAAACGTTTTTAAATCTGGTAAAGGATAAAAACAGCCACGAAACCGAATTTTTACAGGCCGTTCACGAAGTTGCAGAGACCGTAATTCCCTTTATTGAGAACAATCCTAAGTACAAGGGTAAAATGTTATTGGAACGAATGGTGGAACCTGAACGCACCATTATTTTTAGAGTCGCTTGGGTTGATGACAAAGGCAACACTCAAGTAAACCGCGGATTTAGAGTTCAATTTAATTCTGCAATTGGCCCTTATAAAGGAGGTTTACGTTTTCACCCAACTGTAAATTTAAGCATTTTAAAGTTTTTAGGGTTTGAGCAGGTTTTCAAAAATTCTCTTACTACTCTACCTATGGGTGGTGGAAAAGGAGGTTCTGATTTTGACCCGAAAGGAAAAAGCGATAACGAAGTAATGCGTTTTTGCCAATCTTTTATGAGTGAATTGTTTAGACATGTTGGAGCTGATACAGATGTACCTGCTGGAGACATTGGTGTTGGCGGAAGAGAAATAGGTTACATGTTCGGTCAGTATAAAAAACTAACAAATGAATTTACCGGTGTATTAACTGGTAAAGGCTTTTCATACGGTGGATCATTGATGCGACCTGAAGCTACAGGCTATGGCTGCGTTTACTTTGCAAATAATATGCTGGATACAAAAAACGACTCCATAGAAGGTAAAACGGTTGTTATTTCTGGTTCTGGAAATGTGGCTCAGTTTGCCTGCGAAAAAGCAATCCAATTAGGAGCTAAAGTTCTTACCATGTCAGATTCTTCTGGATATATCCACGATTCTGAAGGTATCAGCACTGAAAAACTTCAGCACATCATGGAAATCAAAAATGAAAAGCGCGGAAGAATTAGCGAATATGTTGATAAATATTCAAACGCAACCTATCACGAGGGTGAAAGACCATGGTCTGTTAACTGTGATGTTGCTATGCCATGTGCTACCCAAAATGAACTCAATAAAGAGGAAGCAGAAATGTTAGTGGCCAATAATGTTATTGCTGTTGCAGAGGGCGCCAATATGCCAACCACTGCAGAGGCCATCGAAGTGTTACAAGATGCTAAAGTTTTGTTTTCCCCAGGAAAAGCATCTAATGCTGGTGGAGTATCAACTTCTGGATTGGAAATGAGCCAAAATTCATTACGCCTAAGTTGGACGGCCGAAGAGGTTGACGAGAAGCTTCATAAAATCATGAACGATATCCACGAAGCCTGTGTAAAATACGGAACTGATGATGATGGTTACGTTGATTATGTAAAAGGTGCAAATATTGCAGGTTTTGTTAAAATTGCAGACGCTATGCTTGCGCAAGGTGTTGTATAACGCTTCCTAATTTAAAATAATAAAAGGCTTTCAAATTTTCTGAGAGCCTTTTTTTGTTCTTCAATATGATATTCTTAAATATATCGTTAGTTATAAATACCTTTGAAACAAATTTTACGCAAGATGCGAAAAACCCTTGTCTTTATATTTCTATCTTTTATAACTACGGCTTCAGTAGCACAGGATTTTTCACGACTCTGGGAGGGTTATTTTTCATATTTCGAAATCAATGCCATTACTCAAGGTAATGATAAAGTATATGCAGCAGCAGAGAACGCAATTTTCAGTTTTGACGTCCTTACTAATGAAGTTAGCACGATAACAACTATTGATGGTCTTTCTGGAGAAACTATCTCTACAATCAAGTACAGTCCCGAATTTGAAAGTTTAATAATTGGTTATACTACAGGACTCATTGAGATTTTCTCAGAATCTGACAATAGCATTTTATCTGTAGTTGATATTTTAGAGAAACAAACTATTAGTCCGGCACTTAAAAATATTAACCACTTTAATGAGAATAACGGTCTTATCTATATTTCTACAGATTATGGGATTTCGGTATATGATTTGAATTTTTTACAATTTGGGGACTCCTATTTCATAGGGGATGGAGGCACACAAATAGAAATCAATCAAACAGCCATTTTCAACGGTAGTATCTATGCTGCCTGTGGCACAAATAGTGGTTTAAGAAAAGCCAATCTCACAAACCCCAACTTAATTGACTTTAATCAATGGACCACCATTGCACCTGGTAATTTTGAAGCTGTTGAATCTGTTGGTGAATTTCTTTATGCACTGCAAAACAATAATGTCATGTCCCGAGTGGAAGATGATATTCTCAGCCCAATATTTACGTATAACGCTCTTCCAACTGATGTGCGAGCTGTTGACGGCAATCTTATTGTTACCAATGCGAGCACCACATTTATCTACAATGCTGATTTCTCAACTATAGCAAACATTTCGCCTACGGAACTATTTGATACCAATTTTTTTGCGGCAACTACCAGTAATGACGATGTCTATATTGCCACTCAAAGTTTGGGAGTCTTAAAAACTTCTTTTGAAAATACTTCGGAATTTACTGAGTTGCGCCCAGAAGGTCCTTTAAGTAATGCGGGTTTTAAAATTGAGGCTGGCGATAATGAGCTATGGCTAACTTACGGAGCATATAGTCAATTTTATAATCCTGCCCCAGTTAACAGTAGGGGCATAAGCCACTTAGTGGACGGCGTTTGGTTTAATAAACCTTTTGATAGTTTATTGGGTGCCAGGGAACTGTGCGATATTGCCATAAATCCATTTAATCCTTCACAGGTTTTTATAAGTTCCTTTCAAGATGGTCTTCTTGAAATCAATAATGACGTACCAACGGTGCTTTACAATCAATCTAATAGCGGTCTAGAGTCAATAATTCTTGCAGGTAATCCAAATTTCATTAGCATAAGGGTATCTGGATCTCAATTTGACAGAAACGGTTTGTTATGGACGGTGTCGTCATTGGTGGAACGACCACTAAAATCTTACGATCCAAGTACTGGGCAATGGCAATCTTACAACTTTTCCGACCTCCTGCAAGATCCCGTTGCAGACGATTTTGGGTTTGGAGATTTGGCCATTGGTAATAACGGAAATTTTTGGATTGGGTCTTACCAAAATGGATTAATCGGCTACAATATAAATACTGGGGAAATAAACAATGTAGCTTCAGAAGAACAAAATATGCCATCTACTATCACTAGAGCAGTAGCGGTTGATAATAACAATACCATTTGGATTGGAACAGATAAAGGGCTACGCTTACTTTTCAATAGTTCAGGATTTACTAGTGACCCCGACCCTAGGGTAAATACAATTGTAATTTTAGATGATGGCATAGGTACTGAATTACTTTCAAACCAATTTATTACAGATATAAAGGTTGATGGCTCCAATAATAAATGGGTTGGTACTTTAGATTCGGGGATTTTTTATTTTTCTCCAGATGGTCAAGAGACCATCTATCAATTTACGACTGAAAATTCACCGTTACCATCAAACTCCGTGTCTGATATTTCCATAGATCCCGTTTCAGGTAGAGTGTATATATCCACTTCAAAAGGACTTGTATCTTTTTCCTCTGGCGGAACTGCTCCTCAAGAAACCCTTGCTGATGCCTATGTATATCCTAATCCCGTGAGGCCTGAATATGATATTCTCGGTTTTGATGATTTGAATAATATTAACAACGGTATTAAAATATCTGGACTTACTGAAAATGTAAATATCAAAATTACCGATATTGAAGGAAATCTTGTTGCAGAGGCACAATCACGAATTAACCAAAGATCATCAAGAGGAAATTATAATTTTGCCATAGATGGTGGCACAGGTATCTGGAACGGGAAAAATCTTGGTGGTAATGTTGTAGCCTCTGGGGTTTATCTTTTACTAATTTCAGATTTAGAATCTTTTGAGACAAAAGTATTAAAGGTTATGATTGTAAGATAAGCCCGTAAATTAAATATGCAAGTTAAGACTAAGGCCATTGTTATTTCAAAATTAAAATATCGCGATAACGACCTTATTGTTAAGTGTTTTACACAGCAAAAAGGTATGGTGAGTTATTTAATTAGAGGTGCATTTAAAAGAAGTAAAGGTGCCTCGCAAACGGCCTACTACCAATTATTGTCTCAGCTTGAAATAGAAGAGAACTTTAGGGCAAATCAATCTTTGCAGTATGTCAAAGAAGTCAAAATCCATTATCCTTACTGTAGTTTACACACCAATGTGCTTAAAAGTGCCATAGTTATGTTCCTGGCAGAAGTATTGTCAATGGTCTTAAAAGAAGAAGAACAAAATATTGAACTATATAATTATCTAGAAACCACATTACAATGGATTGATTTGCAAGACCAATTTGCAAACTTCCACCTTTTATTCTTATTGAATCTCACAAAGCATTTAGGGTTCTATCCTGATGTCTCAGACACCAACAAGTTCTATTTTAATTTACAAAATGGACTCTTTGAATCTAAAAAAATAGATGTTTATAGCTTAACCGGAGAACGCGTTGAAATTTTAAAACAGCTATTAGGCACAAATTTTGATGCCTTAGAAAAGGTAAAGCTAAGTTCTAAACAAAGGCAGACTTTTTTGACCATGTTATTGTTGTATTTTGAACTACATTTGGGCAATTTTAAAAAACCTCAATCCCTTCAAGTTTTCAGCCAAGTTTTCCATTAAGCGCTATTTACAGTTTATGAGATACTTTTTATCGTTTTTATTTTGCTTCGGCTTATTGTTTTCTTTTGCACAACAGGTAAGTGTTCTCGAAACAGATACCAATGAACCTATTGCAGGTGTTGCAATTTTCAACTCTAAAAAAACTAAATCTGTAATAACAGATATTGATGGAAAAGCTTCGTTGGATTTATTCTTAAACTCTGAAACTTTAATATTTCAAAATATTATTTACGAAAAAACTGCGGTTAAGAAATTAAAACTAGCAGCCTCTGGATTTGTGATTTATCTTGAACCAAAAATTGAAGGTCTTAATCAAGTTTTAATATCGGCATCGCGTTTTGGTCAACGCAAGCGAGACATTCCTCAAACCATAGTTAACGTCAATGCCAGCGATATCGCTTTTACGAATCCACAAACCAGTGCTGACTTACTGGAAAGTACCGGAAACGTTTATATCCAAAAAAGCCAATTGGGTGGCGGCAGTCCAATGATAAGAGGTTTTTCTACCAATCGGCTTTTGATAACCGTTGATGGTGTGCGAATGAACAATGCCATTTTTAGAGGTGGAAACATTCAAAACGTAATTTCAGTAGATCCTTTTACAATACGAAATACAGAGATCACCTTGGGCGCGGGTTCTGTTGTTTATGGTAGTGATGCTATTGGTGGGGTTATGAGCTTTTATACCAAAAACCCTAAGCTTTCTTATACGGATTCACTTCAAATTGATGCGAATTCACTTGTTAGGTATTCATCTGCAAACAATGAGAAAACTGGTCATATAGATGTTAACTTCGGAATAAAAAAATGGGGTTTTCTTTCAAGTTTCAGTTATACCGATTTTGATGATCTTAGAATGGGCAAGCATGGGCCTGAAGACTATTTGAGACCTGAATATGTAGAAACAGTAAATGGTGTAGATGTTATTGTAAAAAATGATGACCCCCGGCTGCAAGTCCCTACGGGTTATAACCAAATAAACTTGCTTCAAAAAGTGAGATACGAACCAAAAGATAATTTGAGTTTTGACGCTAGTTTGCATTATACGACAACTTCAGATTTTCCCCGTTATGATCGTCTAATAAGATTCCGAGGTGATGAACTTCGCTCTGCAGAATGGGAATATGGCCCGCAACGTTGGTTTATGGGTAATCTGCAGCTCACTAAATTAAGTAGTAGCTCAAATTTGTACGATAAAATACAAGTTACTGCGGCCTATCAAAATTTTCAAGAAAGTAGGTTTGATCGTGATTTTCAGTCTAACCTTCGTAATGTTAGAGCGGAAGCCGTTGATGCCTATTCGTTAAATGTTGATTTTGAAAAAAACGTTTCGGATAAGATGAAACTATTTTATGGTCTCGAAACTATATTTAACAAAGTTAAATCTAAAGGGTCTGAAATTAATATCAGCACAAATACTTCAACTTCCGCAGTTTCCCGTTATCCAAATGGCTCTAACTGGAGTTCTGCGGCAGCCTATGCGAATTTGAAATACAAACCATCTAATACATTTATCTTCCAATCTGGTCTACGCTATAATCATATTTCAATTTCCGCAGATTTTACAGAAAACAATCAGTTTCTAAACCTTCCCTTTAAAGAAAAAAATTTAAGCGCAGGTGCTTTAACAGGTTCGGCAGGCGTTAGCTGGATACCTAGTGATTTACTCCAATGGCGAATTAATTTTTCAACTGCGTTTAGAGCACCAAATATTGACGATGTTGGTAAAGTATTTGACTCTGAGCCTGGCTCCGTGGTAGTGCCAAACCAAAATTTAAATCCTGAGTACGCTTATGGTGGCGAGCTTGGGTTGCGGTTAAATTTTGAAAATAAACTTTTAATTGATTTGGCTACTTACTATACATTTTTGGATGACGCCTTGGTAAGAAGGGACTTTACTCTAAATGGAGAATCACAGATAGAATATGACGGTCAACTAAGCAATGTACAGGCTATTCAAAACGCATCAAAAACTTGGATTTATGGTTTTGAGGCAGGTGTTGAGTATCGTTTTTCAGACTATTTAAAGTTAACTTCACAGTATAATATTATTGGTGGTACTGAGGAGGACAATGGTATAGAAGTGCCCGTAAGGCATATTGCTCCGTTTTTTGGCAATACACATTTTGTTTGGCAAAATCATAACCTGAAACTTGATGCCTTTGCCGAATACAATAACGAACTAACCTTCAATCAATTTGCACCATCTGAAACTGAAAAAGATTACATTTATGCCTTAGATGCCAACGGGAATCCATATTCTCCCTCTTGGTACACTCTTAATTTGAGGACTCAATATCAAATTACAGAGTCGGCAATTTTGTCTGCAACATTAGAAAATATAACTAATCAACGGTACCAACCCTATTCTTCTGGGATTGCGGCACCAGGTAGAAATCTGATTTTAAGTTTGAGTTACTCTCTATAATATTGTGCTGAACAAAGAATTGCTCGTTATGAATCTATCGTTAAAAACTAGGTAAGTCAGCGCTAAAGCGACTTTTCAATTCAGCAACTAACTTAATAGTTATCCCTCTGTTAATACTTTATCAGACTGACATATTATTTTGACAGTTTATTTGAAAATATACATCTTTATAAGAACTTATTTAAACTTTTTCTAATTCGTCTAAAAACGAACCTTTATATCCTTTCCAATCTACTTTTACTCTTTTTAGTAATTAATAAAAGAAAATAAAACTTCGGTCTGCATCAGGGTTTTAAGTTTTCAAAAAAATAAAAACTTTAATGAAATCTATAAAAAAAGGAACGTTTCAATTGAGACGTTCCTTTTATATTTTTTGAATTTTAAACTTTTTTAACCTTACCTAGTTTGATAGCTTTTTCTTAACTAGTGTTCCATTCTCGAGTTCAATTACCGCTAAATAGACACCTCTGGCAAAATTAAAGTCTTCGGTAAACTCATTTCTATCTCCAACCTTAAAGGTCACTATAATTTTACCTGTAAGATCGTAGATTGATATGTTTTCAATTTGACCTTGTGAACGTACATTGAATTTACCGCTCTTGACATATACATAAGTCTCTAAAATATTTTGCTGATTTTCAACCGATAACGTTTCGTTGTTATATCGTAATAAAAAACGGTCAGTGTTGATGCCTACTTCAGCGGTAAATGAATATGGAGCTTCTCTCAAATTATGGATTAGGCCAAGCTCGGTATCCTCTAAAAATATAGCCTGCGCTTGGTCTAAAAATAGAGCGCCTTCAAGACCATCAATGGCAATACTGTAAATTCCATTTTGGCTTGATTTTTATAGCCATAGGCACCACATCAGTATCGGAAAATGGTAAAGCACGGCCTTGAATAGTCATATTCTCTTTGTCAATAACAGAATAGATACCAAAATCGTCACCCGTGGTACTTCCAGCGTCAAACAGCCTATCTTTATTATTAGTTGCACCTTCTGCATAACCCACCAAGGTACTGGTTGAAACATCAGCTTCATTAATTAGGCTTAGCCAAATTAACTGTTTCTCATCTTGACTACCGTTAGCATCTTCTGAGTGCTCTGCGTTCCTAAAAAAAGAAGTATTATTATAACTGTTTTCGCTATCATCAAAACGCATGTCATTAGTAAATGTAATCTCTCCTGAAGATAAAGCTTTAACAAAAAAGCCCTGACCAGCTGCGATTTTACCATTAAACGTAACGCCATCTGGGGCTTTGGGAGTTCCGCCCAATGCATTATAAGTCAAATACTGATCACCATAATTATAAACATAATCATTATAAAAAGGAGTATCACTAGGGTTAGGTGAGGTTGCTAGAGCCGAGTTATGTGTCCAGATACTGATTTTCCCTTCAATATTAAGGTTGTCCTCAAGAAATTCAACGGCATCAATTGATGATGGATACGGATTACCTACGAGGTTGAAATCTTTATCTTCATCAATAGTAGCACTTCCGCTAGGAGTCATGACAATTGGTGTGGTAACAACCCCATTTCTTGGTCTGCCTTCAAATTGGACAGGAAAGTTCGCGCCACTGGGCACTCTCTTGATATATCCCTTTCCACCTAACATCTGTGAACCTACGGGCGAAATCCAATTACCATGGGTACCGTTGGAAGCATTGAAAAAATCGACATCCCATTCTAGGGCATTATTACCTGGAATATTTGAAATGTTAAAATTATCAACTGGTGAGGAATAATATACATAGTCGCCTGGATGAATATCATCTACTATACGTCTCATCAATATTTTACCAGTATTTTGGTTGGTTGCTAACATCCTTTATCTGAATTAAGATTGGCATTGTTCTCAAGAATAAAAACACCTTCTGAGAAAATTGTTTCATTACCGTCGTCATCAGTTATGGTCACCGATGGCTCAACTGTAATTTCATCAAAAAGTTTCAAGGTTGAGCCCGAACCAATCGTTACCGTTTTACCAGCCGGCACAAAACAATTACACGCCTCTATATCTCCTAATTCATCGTTATAATCTGCTGCAAAATTTAAATTACGATCATTATCATCAACATTTCCTGAATAAATAGCTGGAAGTTCAAAAGATGCACCATTCCAAGTTGCGGGAATACCACCTTCTGATAGGGTTACAGGTATAACTACAGCTCCAAATTCGTTGGAAACCTTAACCTTATAATTACCGAGATCACTAGGGTTTACACCAGTAAAATTAAAGGTTTGGGTAGTATTTGGTTCTTCACTATTAAATTTATACCACTGATATACCGAGATTTTCTTTTGGATCGCCAGTAGATCCGCCATCGACAGTGGCTTCCACATTAAAGGTTATGTCCTTATCGCTTGGAACCACACACAAAGAACGTGACAGAGGTAGCTCAGTAATTACAGGAGCTTTAATTTCAAACGCATCTCGATTATAAGCCAAAAATGCAATGTCTGCTTTACCACCGGCTAAAGCATTGATGTTATTAATATCTTCAATATTTGAAGGATTTATATCAAAATCCTCCAATAATAATCCGACCATTGCAAGAGGTCGGTCACTAATATTGGTATTTACTCCTCCTATATGGTGTTGCAAAATCGTAGCTAATAAAATTAACAAAATCAAAATAATCAACAGTCCATCTAGCTAATTGTGCCGGACTTGAAGTACCGTTATTAATATTACTAGTTATACTTAATTCAATAGGTCTTCCTACAATATTGCCAATTTAAATCCGCATAATAATAAATATCTGTTTTTGTGGGATCTACATTGGCTATTTGGGTAATTAAAAAATCAGGAATGTCATCATATAATGCACCTTCTTGACCGTTTCCACTAAAAAAACGAACTTCAGCAGTGTCATTAAAGTCAACTACCCCCGTACCTAAATCTAGGCCATTTAAATCGCCGTCGATAAACACATCATATACCGTAAGACCAGTAATTTGCGGAGGTAAATTATTATATCTTCTAATCCACTACCTTCAGTTATTCCATCTATAGCATCTCCCATCAGCAAACGATTTCTAATAGATGTATTACCAGATATACCATAGGTTGAATATGCTTTGTAAACTTTTGGCTGAAACGAAGTAATTCCATTGGCTGGCGTAAGTTTAGAATCAGCAACTCCTGTGGAATAAGTAACCCCATTATAAGTGAAAGCCAAAAGGTTATGATTTGAGTTTGGCTTAAAAGTTGGGTCTGTTGGATTATTTTTGTAATCAGAAGATTTCCAAAAACCATTAAAATCTGTAAAAATCTCAGTTATTTTTATAACGTCATTGGATCCTCCATCCGAATCGTAAAGACTTTTAAACGATGGTGAGATATAATTGAAAGCAGTAATAACACCAGGCCCATAAGTAATCGACTGACCAGGCACAGAAAAAACACCCGATGCAGTCTCCCAGTTGGGCCAAAGTTACCATTACCCGCAGAACTTACAATAAATGTAATTTGAGTAGTTCCCGTTTTAATAAAATCGCTTAAAACGAAGTCATTCGAAATTTCAATTGCATTTTTAATTCCTGGAGTTAAACCAGTCCCAGTTATTGTAACTTTTGTTCCTTTTGTAACCTTAGTAGGAGAAATATCTGTTATCGTTTGAGAAAATGTGAAAGTCGAATAAAATGAAAATAACAATGTAAGAGTTACCCTTATTGCTATTGACCAAATGCCGAAAGTAAATTTAATGTCCATAAGCAGTATTTTAATTGAATCAAAATATGTACTGAAAAACGGTTTCATCGTTCTACAGTTAATTGTTTGATTATAAATAGAGGAGGGAGATGCAAATATCAATACAAGTACAAGACAAACATAATAAACTCGCTGCATTGCAAAAAAAATCGCTTAATCGCTCAGATTTCATTTTAAATGTCTAAAATATAAGAAGATACGTATTCACTTTCTTTATCTTTTCGATTGTTCATAGAAATAGTGAATTTCCTAAAATATAATAATCTATCCTAGGCTTTATCCTACAATCATTATACCACATACGTGATTGAGGCGGATTCGGTTTGAAAACATTTAATAAAAAAAATTAGGTCAGTTGGCCTATGATTATAAAGTAAGTAAATCACAATATACATGCAAATATCACAAGTAAAGTATCTGATGTTTTGAATAAGAAAACCAGCTATACTCTCATTCGGAAAGTTAAAATTATTAAGACGCAAATTGAACAATTGGCCACTCATTTGAATAAAGTCTATACTATCCAGTCCCGATAATTAAATATCTAAACTATTTATTATAGGGTGATTTACCTATACTCTAAATTATTACATAAAAAAAGGTCAGCTCAATTGAGCTGACCTTCTTAATATTAAATACTTTACTAGTGCTTATCTAGAAACCTTAACAAATTGTTTGGTAGTTGTATTACCATCCACGTTAAGTACTAAGAAATAAGTTCCATCTGCAAGGTTAGAAATGTCTGCACTGATCTCTGTTTGACCAGAATTTACATTTGCAGTTCCTCTATTGAATGACTGACCCATAATGGAAACAATCTCGTAAGAAGCGTTAGCTGTTGTCTTGCTTGATAATTGAATGTTCAATCTGTCTTTAGCTGGAACAGGATAAAGATTTATCTGACCGTCCACTCCAAATTCGCTATTAGCACTCAATAAAGCGGCCTGTTCTGCTAAGAAAGCCTCGATATCAAAATCATTACATGTACCAAGAGCAACAACACCATCAAGATCGTATCCATCATTAGTGGTAGAAAGCTCATTGTTATTAACAACCTTAACAAAATTCACAAAAGGTAAATCTACACCTCCAGGAGTATCCGCATCAGAGATCTCGATTGTGTTCTCAGATTTACAGATAGTTCCTGCCCTGTAATAGGTTATGTTATCAGCAGAAACATAAACCTCAGCATACTCAGGATACGTTTCACAACCTAAAGGTTTATTGAAAGACGTTTCAGCGAAAAACAAGTCTGGTCCAGGTATATTTTGAACAGCACCTCCGAAAGTCAAGGTGATTTCACCACCATAACCTAAAGTTGTAAATACAAAATCATCTGTTCCTTCTGGTTCTCCAAGAGCCATTGATGGGTCTGTGCGTATTTCAGCAACGTCATCTCCATCTTTTTCGGTTCCTTCTACATAATTCATAAAATCTACTGCGAAGCAACCTGATAAGTCTGGATCACCGACTGAACCACAAGATAATGCAGAAATTCCGTCAATATCAAAACCGTCGTCTGATATCGATCCTTCTGGGGTAGTATCAACGATTTTTACTTGTGTAATATATGACAGTGCAATAGGAGCATTATCGATATCCAACAAATCTGCTTCATCAGTTCTAACCTCGCCAATCAAATAAAAATCGACTCCATTTTGCGAAACATAAACATCTGCAGACTCTGGATACTCTTCAAAAGTTTGATTTCCAAAAGTAGTTTCAACGACCTCTAAATCTGGCCCATCAATATTTAATACTGCGGTCTCAAACGCAAATATTGCTTCACCTCTGTAGCCTAAAGATAAAAAGTTCATCGTATCGTCAACTTGAGGCTCTCCAAGTGCTTTATCAGTATCCATACGATCTTCGTTCATAAACGGAGTTCCATCACTGTTTGTTCCTGGAGTGTAATCAATTGTAACTGAAGCAGAACATGGATTGTTTGGTTCTGGCATGGACATACATCCGTTTAAGGCCTCAACACCATCAACGTCATAACCATCATTGTTGCTGTCCTCTAAATCGGTTATTCTAATTTGAGAAACAAAAGGTAATGCAATACCGTCTAGCTCAATTTCAGCATCTCTGCAAATTTCACCAATTGGAACCCAAGTTAAACCATCTGAAACTTCAATAAATGCTGTTTCCGAGTTAGAATCGGTACAAGTGTCCAATACAAAACTAGTTTCCCAAATTTTAATATCAGGTCCTGGTCCATTAATTACCGCTCCACCTAAATCTCCTCCAAATTGTAATGTGATAGTACCTCCAAAACCAAGAGACACAAAACCACCTGGTGCGTTTGAACGGTCTGGAGCGCCAAGTGCGGCGGTTTCAAATGATCGATCCTCATCGACCGGATTATCATTTTTATCTAAACCTTGGTCGAAATCGACCACTACTGTGGCATAACACCCTTCATCTGGGATGTCTTGAAAAGCGTTTGCGTTAAAGCCCATAATTGCTACTGAACAGCATAAAATGGACGTAATCATTTTTGTAAAATTTTTCATAAGTGTCTATATATTAATTAATAGCTATGATAAAATTGCTAAATTAATTTTAACTATAGCAAAAAAATCGAAGAAGCGCTGCTGTTATCGATTAAATGATATAATCACCTAGAATACTGAAAACATGAAAGATAAATGAAAACAAAAACTGAATACCGAAGATTTAATCGCTCTAAATCAAATTTTAGCTATTATAAAAGCGTTTTTAATTCGGCTCTGTTTATTTTTCTAGTTTAGCGACTAGCATTAAATATAATGCTCTAAAATATTGCCCTTAGGCCGTATATAATAATTCAAGATAACTACACAAGTAATGTGTTGGAGAGATATAAAATAAAAAAAGGTCAGCTCAATTGAGCTGACCTTCTTAATATTAAGTTACTTACTAGTGCTTATCTAGAAACCTTAACAAATTGTTTGGTAGTTGTAGTACCATCCACGTTAAGTACTAAGAAATAAGTACCATCTGCAAGGTTAGAAATGTCTGCACTGATCTCTGTTTGACCAGAATTTACATTTGCAGTTCCTCTGTTAAAAGATTGGCCCATTACCGAAACAATCTCGTAAGAAGCGTTAGCTGCGGTCTTGCTTGATAATTGAATATTCAATCTGTCTTTAGCTGGAACAGGATAAAGATTTATCTGACCGTCCACTCCAAATTCGCTATTAGCACTCAATAAAGCGGACTGTTCTGCTAAGAAAGCCTCGATATCAAAATCATTACATGTACCAAGAGCAACAACACCATCAAGATCATATCCATCATTAGTGGTAGAAAGCTCATTGTTATTAACAACCTTAACGAAATTGATGTAATCTAAAGCACCTGCATCAGAAATATCGATTAATGCCTCAGATTTACAGATAGTTCCTGCCAAGTAATACGTAACATCATCCAACGAAACATAAACCTCAGCATACTCAGGATACGTTTCACAACCTAAAGGTTTATTGAAAGACGTTTCAACGAAGAACAAGTCTGGTCCAGGTACATTTTGAACAGCACCTCCGAAAGTCAAGGTGATTTCACCACCGTAACCTAAAGTTGTAAATACAAAATCATCTGTTCCTTCTGGTTCTCCAAGAGCCATTGATGGGTCTGTGCGTATTTCAGCAACGTCATCTCCATCATTTTCAGTTCCTTCTACATAATTCATAAAATCTACTGCATAACAACCCGCTGGGTCATCATCACCGTTATTTGATATATTACATCCTCCTGTAAAATCACCATTATTGAATGTAAATGGCTCTCCATTAAGAGTTGCTGCTAAAGTTGCCAATGGATTTCCATCGATATCAAATACTTCAATTTCGCTAGAATTTTTTGCAATCAATGCAAGGTTACCATCAGGAGTAGCGCTAGCACCGTGAACATTTGCAGGTATAGAGCTTATTTCTGTAACAACACCTCCTACGAATTTTAACAACTTGTCATCGTCTTTCGTAGTTAATATAAAGGTCATCTCCAATAAAGGCTAAATCACCACCATTGATTGGTAAACCACTTACAACCTCAACAAAAGAACCGTCAGTTATATCAATAGCGACTACTCTATTCTGAGCACCTGAACTTGAATATAAAATACCGTTTTTATATACTGCTGAAAACACTTGGCCTCCAAAACCAGCATCAACCGGTATCGTATTTAAAACATTACCATTAATAGGATCTATTTTTTCAATTTGAGTTCCTGCAGCATTGATACCATAAAGAACATTCTCCTCTTCATCGTAAGCTATAGAAATCTCTAAATCTCTTGAAGTAATTAATGATAATACTGAATTTCCACCCACCGTTTTAGCAGCATATAATTCTATAGTAGAACTACCTGAAGCTTGGTTGGCAACAAAATAATCGAAATTAAAACATACTTCTGGCTCTTGAAAAGGATCTTCTGAACAACCGTTCAAAGCAATAATACCGTCAAGATCAAAGGCATCACCTGAAATTGAACTCATAGGAGTAACATCTTCAACCTTTACATATCTTATAAGAGGTAAATCAACTCCCGCAGCATCAATATCAAAAGTACCAGCCTCAAATTTGTTTAGAGTACCAACAGAATAATAAAGTACGTTATCGGCTGAAACAAAAACCTCTGCAGTTTCTACCCAAGGAGCTGTAGCGCCTGCACCCATACCAGTAATTTCCTGAACTAAGATATCATCGCCTGGCTCATTTAAAACAACACCATCAAAACCGATAATAATAGAACCACCATAACCAAGAGATACAAAGTTTTCAACTCCAGCAGTATAAACCATTTCTGGCTGACCTAAAGCTTCATTTTCATCTGAACGATTGCCTGGAACAGCATCTCCGTTCTTAGTCAAACCTTGTTGGAAATCAACAATTCTAGAACCAAAACAGAAGTCAGGGTCATCCATGTCAATACAGCCACCAACGGCCATAATGCCATCTAAATCCCAACCATCACCATTATTAGTAGATGTATCTGTTATTCTAACCTGAGTTATAAATGAAAAGGGTATGCCGTCAATATCAAGTTCAGCATCACGACAAATTTCGCCAAGGCTAAACCAAGTCACTCCAAATTGAGAGACCTCAACAAGCGCTGTCTCGTCATCTCCAAGACCACAATCATCTCCCGTAAAAGATGTTTCAAAAATCATTAAATCACTACCAGGCTGGTTTAAAACCGCTCCGCCTAATTGTAATGTAATGTCTCCTCCAAGACCCAAGGAATAAAATCCTCCCGCGGCGTTACTTGCATCTGGTGCATTCAAAGCTGCATCTAAAACAGATCGGTCTGCAGGAACGGGGTCACCGTTGAACTTCAAACCTTGATTAGAATCAAGTACTTCAACAGCATAACAGCCATTTGTGTCATCTTGGAATGCATTTGCATCCATACCCATCAATGTGGCAGCACCACATAAAACAGGTATCATAAATTTTGTAAAATTTTTCATAAGTGTTTATAAATTAATTAATAGCTAACGTAAAGATTGCTAATAATTCTTGGATTCTACTAAAATAATCGAAGAAGCACTTTAATAATCGTTGAAAGCAGTGCGTAAGGTTTAAACAACTGGGATTGATATGAATAACGTCTGTTTTTTCAGCTAATGAGTTAAGATGAAATTCTGAAATATTTAAAAATTAAGGGTAACACTAAGAGTCTCCCTAAATATTGAGAACGACCAACTTAAAAATAAACCTACCCTCTCTAATTAATTACCAATCAATACGTATTGAAAAATTTAATTTCTTTTCAAGGCTTTTTTAACGATTGTTTGCCCATTAGAAAGATGAACCTTTGCTAGATAAGCGGCATGACTCATATTGGAAAGTTCAATGATTAGTGTTGGGTTATCCGTCTTTATATCATAAAGCGCTCTACCCAGCAAATCCAAAATTTCAATACGCTGTATTTTCAAACTTTTTTCTACAGAAAATTTAACGTTGCCGTTATTAAGTTCTATAATTGACAAATCGTTGTTAGAAATCTCGTCACCGTTAATCCCCAAAGTTTCAGGTGTAAATACAATTTCAAAACGGGAATTGAATTCTCCAATTTCTGAAGTAAAGGTATAATCTGAATTACTTAAATCGTGGGTTTGATTTAGTAAATTATCTTTCAAATAGACCGTATTCAAATTCATGAAGTCACCTTGGATTTGAGCAATTGACAGCGTGTATATGGTTGCTATGTCAATAGAGGTATAAAATCCAAGCGGAATGACTTCATCCAGATTTAAACTGCTCGGCGATTTGCCTTGGATGGCGAATTTCTTTTCGGTGCTTTCAATAGTAGAATAAATAACGGCACTGGCGCCAGTTGATAGATTCTTTGGAGCATCAAAGTACATACCATCATCTTCATTAGTTGCGCCGTCTATATATACTACCGAAATTTGGTTGAATATCCCATTGTCTGAAGTCAAATTTAATCTCAACTTATTAGTAACCACATCGCTTTGGGTTCTAAAAAATTGGTCATTTTGATTTATACCTCTCACCCTCATATCGTTATTAAATTCGACGTCTGTAGTTCTAATATCCCCTCCAGCAGGACTAGAAGCAGCAGCATTACTCATAGAGATAAAAAATCCTTGACCAGAAGGTATATAACGACTCGGTGTAACAGCGTCACCTCCTGCAACCTCATCAGAACCATTGATTATAGCATAGTCGCTCTGGGCATAATTGTTTGCCTCATTACCATTGGCATTACTATCTGCAGGAGTGTTATGAGACCAAAGATAAATGGCGCCATCAATAGGGCTATCGCTTACGCTTTGGTTAATGCTAGCGTTGGCCATTAAAAATTTATTAATATCGATAGCAGAGGGATAAGGGTTACCGATAAAGTTCCAGTTATTATCTGCCGTAATAAAATCGTTTCTAAAGATAGCAACATCAATAGGTCCCGTATTAAAGGGCCCGTTGAATGTGTATATATATTGGTCTTGACCTTCCATAAAACCAAGGCCTGCGTGGGTAGAGGCATAACCAACACCAGGTCTCATAATTACAGCACTATCTAAAGAATCTGACCAATCGTCTGCATTGTCGTCAATATCATCTTGACCAGGAATCGTTGCATCATTATTCATATCTTCTCTTGTGGCGTCAAGAAAATTTTCCCCAAAAAAGCTAAAACGCCGGTTTGGATTTGCTTCATTAAGGCCCAATCCTATTGTTTCCCCAAATACAGGACTACTCCAATAGGTATATTCTTGAGGCGAACTCATTGGCGCGGTTAATTTTTCTACAGTAATTTTGGTAGGCGTTGTAAGCACATCCCCATCCACTATACCAGTATCATTAACTTGAACAAAAGCACCTGATGTTTTTACAACAACACTTCCATTGACCGTAAGATCGTTTTGTACTTCTACGAAGGTATTATTGGCAATGGTTAGTTCGCTACCTGAATTGATAATCAATCTACAGGCCTCAAAACTAACTTGATTACCGCCGGCTCCAGTATTATAATCGTCATCCAGAATAACAATTCTATCATTATCTGGGGCTTCGGTCCAGCCTGTACTGCTCCAAATCGACCTCTTCACGTCTAGTCTTATGGCGTTTGAGGCCTTGAAACAAGTTACGGTATTCTCTCTAACTTGGCAATAATATTGGTATCCGTCAAGAAGACTTGTGTCAAAAATATTTAAAGTGGCCGTTTGCTGCCCAATATAATTTGGGTTTGACATAGCAATTGCACTATAGGATGATGCTCCTGGTGCGTTTACAAACCACTGATAAGCTAGTGTGTTACCTCCTGAAAATCCTTCGGAAGCACTTAATGAAATCGATGCCGTTGTTTCACAATCGAAAACAGGGTCTATGGGCTGGGCAGTGATCGAAGGGGGAACTCCTGTGGAAAAGTCGTAGTCCCCTATATTTGAATAATCAACTGGAGCAAAACTTTCCCAATCGTTAGAATCCCAAGTGGTACTAGGCACTGTTATTCCAGAATTTTTTCTTCCGTAAGTATATCCACTTGAAGAAACAGTAAAAGGATTTCCTGAAGTTTCTCCCCATAAATCAATCCATTCTTCAGTTATGCCATCATCAAAATATAATCTAATGTTATCATTATTATTAACACCACTAATAACAAAAGTGGCATCAGCTGTTGCGCCACCTGGATTAGTTGTGGCAGAAGTTCCACCAATACCTATTAGATAAGATGAATTATTAGCCAAGGTACCGGTCAATTCAGCAATATCGCCGCCAGCATTATTTGCCCCATTGTTGTGTACTCTAATTTCGTAATTATCCAAGTTTATACTAGCCCCAGTTCCGTTGTACAATTCTACATAACTGTGGCCCCAGAACTGGCGTCCGTTACTTCAGATATAAAGAAATCGCCAGGAGTCGCGCTTCCTGATGTCCCTTCACAACTAGTTATGGCATTATTTATTACCGTAAATAGATTTGTACTTACGCAGCCAATATTATTTGTAACAACAATATTAGAACTTATAGCACCATTGTGAATTGTTATTTCAATTTCGTTAGGAGAAATAACGGTATGTGCTACAACTGAGCCACCCAGCTCAACAAAGGTTGAACCGTCTAAGTCACTGCCTAAAATAGTAACCACAGTGTTAGCTGGCCCAGTCAAGGGAGTTACTATGTTTGAAGACGCATCGCAAAGTCCTGTGCCTAAAATTGCAAATTCAAATATATCTTCATTATCAGAGGGGTCATCGTTTGTGATTCTTACCGTGGCATTTCTAGCACCTTCCGCAGAGGGCAAAAAGCTAATATCAAAAACCACAAAAGTATTTGGTGCGATAACAAGTGGTAGGGCCGATGGCAAGGTTAAATTAAAATCGGACGCAGCGGCACCAATTATTTCTAAATCGCTTACGTTCAAATTTACCGTCCCTATGTTCTGTATCCTAAAGGATTTTGTTTCGGCTGGATCAACTCCAATTGTTAAGCTCGAAAATCTAGTATTGTCTAGAAAACTCGGGGTCGTATCACCATCAGAAATGTTTGGGAAGGTATTTAAGTCACCCTCAACATTTATTTCAGGCTGGATTGGCGAACATTGAGATATCAAACTATTAATACCAGGGCTCCCACCATCGATCACTTCCTGCCAATTTGTTCCAGTATCAGAATTGTCAAGAGAATCATCAACAACATGCAGCGAAGAGCCGTTTCCATTGGCGCCATCAGAAATATTATAAACCACAAAATCTATGGTATCGATACCGTTATCTGCAAGTAAAGTGATGCTCTTATTTCCTGCTGAATTTGGTAAATTATTAGTACCACTACCATTATTATAATTTGGTGTAAACGGACAACCGGGATTAAAAGTGGCATCGCCACTATCACCAAGTCCAATTGTTATACACTCACCAGCTGCAATAACCGCTCCTGAAGAAGGAAACGTAAAACGGGTTGCTCCATTGACTTCAATCGTATAATTGTTTAATATCTGGGGCACAGTAGTCGTATTACAAATTTCTATCCATTCATCATCTGTACCTGTGGTATTGTACATAATCTCGGTAATGATGACATCGGCAATAACGGTGGGTTCATTATCATCGATAGTGAGAACGTGCTGTGCATTAGTTCCTATAATTGCTGAATCGCCACCCATAGGATTGGTCAAATTGAAAACTACAGTCTCATCGCCTTCAACCTCATTATCATCGTTAGATATAAAAATCGTAAAGCATTCATCAGCAGAACTACCCGCTGGAAATGTCAAGGTAAGAGGAAAACCAATTGCTCCTGGGGTACTTTCACCATCGTCGTAATCTGCGCCATTAGTTGCAGTAGAGCTTGGGTCTAAATTTATTTCAACGACTGTAGCAGCAAAAGCTGAGGCGTTAGTAATAGATCCGCAAATATCTATGAATAAGCCGTCTTCTGTTATATTTGACGCACTATTAGTGAAATCTATTTGTGTGTTAGACAGAATTGCATCTCCCGATAGTTCTAAATTATTTATTCTAAGCCCTCTACTACCTGCAGACCTTCGCCATCTAATCTTATTATTATTTCCGCTTAGTGTACCAATATTGTAGGTGTAATCTGTATAGGAGTTAGGAATATTTGAATAAGGTATATTACCTCCTGTCCAAGATGATCCTCCGTCAATGGAAATTTCTATAAAACACGATGGTGCAGAACCGGCACCAAATGATCTCAAATTAGAAGTTAATATGAGATTATCATAAGCACCAAAAGTCTCGCTTGTTACAAAATCTGTATTCTCAGAAAGAAGCCAGTATCCGCTGTTTTGAATAACACCATTAAAGCTCCAGCCCGGATCGGTAAAATCAGAACAATCATTTTGAAATATCTGCCCAAAACCAGACCAAACAACACCTAAAAAAGTCAATAAAAACGAGGGAGTAATTTTTTATCATTTAGGGATGAATTAATTAGTTACCTTTTTTCAGAACTACAAACTTAAGGAAACCTCATTAACAGTCAAGCCCTTACAGCGCATTGATTATTAACAAAATGTTATATTTTTGCAAGATGAAAGGACAAAAAGCATATTCTGTCGATGAAGCGACAAGGCGGCTTGAAAGCTATTGTGCCTACCAAGAGCGTTGCCATAAAGAAGTCACCCAAAAATTATACGATATGAATATGATCCCTGAGGCTCAGGACAAAATAATCGTGCATTTGATCCAACATAACTTTCTCAATGAAGAACGCTTTGCAAAAGCTTACGTTCGGGGGAAATTCAGAATAAAAAAATGGGGGAGACAGCGCCTTAAATTAGAGCTTAAACGCAAAGGGATTCATAAAAATTTGGTAGCTTCTGCATTAAAGGAAATCAATAACAACGATTACTACGACACGTTTAATGCGCTTGCTGAAAAACGGGCAAATAGTCTAACGGAATCCAATATTTATAAAAAACGGAAAAAAGTGGCCGATTACTTATTGTATAGAGGCTGGGAAATCAGTATGGTCTATGAAAAAGTGCATGAATTGGTAAGGTAAACCACAAAGGCGCAAAGAAGCCACTAAGAAAGCGAAGAAATATACCCTCTGTGAACTCTGTGAAAACCTTAGTGTACTCTGTGGTAAAAAAACCACGAAGGCGCAAAGAAGGCACTAAGAACACGAAGAAATATACCCTCTGTGAACTCTGTGAAAACCTTATCTGTGGTACTCTGTGGTTAAAACACGACCACGAAGGCGCAAAGAAGGCACTAAGAACGCTAAGAAAAAAAACTTTGTGAACTTTGTGTAAACCTTCGTGCTCTCTGTGGTTAAACACGACCACGAAGGCGCAAAGAAGGCACTAAGAACGCTAAGAAAAAAAACTTTGTGAACTTTGTGTAAACCTTCGTGCTCTCTGTGGTTAAAATACGACCACAAAAGCGCTAAGATGCCACTAAGAAAGCGAAGAAATATACCCTCTGTGAACTCTGTGAAAACCTTAGTGTACTCTGTGGTAAAAAAACCACAAAAGCGCTAAGATGCCACTAAGAACACGAAGAAAAAAACTTTGTGAGCTTTGTGTAAACCTTAGTGTACTCTGTGGTTAAAAAAACCGTAAACTGTAAACTAGCCACGAATCAATCAAAGTAAAGCTCTTTAATAGAGAAAGTAATCTTTGTGAGCTTTTTGGAAATCTTCCTGTCTTTTTGGTTAAACTTTAAAATAAAAAAACTGAATATGAACGAAAATCAAATTTCCAATATTATCATAGGATGTTCCATTGAAGTTCATAAAGCATTAGGGCCAGGATTACTAGAGAGTGCCTATCAAGAATGCTTATATTATTCACTTCAAAAAAAGGGATTAGCTGTTCAAAAAGAAAAACCAATGCCATTAATTTATGAAGACGTTAGACTTAATTGTGGCTATAGAATAGATCTTTTGGTAGAAAACAAAGTAGTCATAGAATTAAAAAGTGTTGAGTCTTTAACCGATGTGCACCTTGCCCAAACTTTAACCTACATGAAGTTAGGTAATTTTAAGCTAGGACTATTAATTAATTTCAACGTGGCTTTGTTGAAATTAGGAATAAAGCGAGTGATAAACGGAGAGTTAGGTTAAGAGAAACTACAAAATCACTAAGAAGGTACAAAGGACATGAAGAAAAAAACTTTGTGAAATTTGTGAACTTTGTGTAAACCTTCGTGCTCTCTGTGGTAAAAAAACCACGAAGGCGCAAAGAAGGCACTAAGAACGCGAAGAAAAAAACTTTGTGAACTTTGTGTAAACCTTCGTGCTCTCTGTGGTAAAAAAACCACGAAGGCGCAAAGAAGGCACTAAGAACACGAAGAAAAAAACTTTGTGAACTTTGTGTAAATCTTCGTGCTCTCTGTAGTTAAAATACGACCACAAAGGCGCTAAGATGCCACAAAGAACACGAAGAAAAAACTTTGTGAACCTTTGTAAACCTTCGTGCTCTCTGTGGTTAAAACACGACCACAAAGGCGCTAAGAAGGCACAAAGAACGCGAAGAAAAAAACTTTGTGAGCTTTGTGTAAACCTTCGTGTACTCTGTGGTTAAAAATATTATAAATTAAATACCGCTCCAATATTCAAGGCAAATTGGTTGTGGATAAAGTTTCCTATATCATTGTCATCATCATCATATTTTGCAAGAGGAAAAGTACCTTCGGCAAAAACACCAAAACCTTTACCAAAAAAATACCGTGCGCCTAAATGTCCGCCGAAGTTTTTTAGGCTGATATTCAATCCTGGATAGACGTCAAAATTTTCATCTACATTAATAACATTGCCCAAATTGGCATTAAAGCGAGCTTTAAGATCAAAACGATCACCAAAATCGGCATCAAATATATCATCAATTCCTAAAGCATAAGATGAGGATACGCCTACCGAAAAGCTTTCGCCCAAACCATAATCGTAACTTACGTTGATTCCTGTGGCTTCATCCTGTATATTGGCACCCACTTGAAACTTTTGGTCACCTTGACCCGTAAAAGCTTGGCCGTTCATAAATGAAACGGAAAGTATTGTAATGATAAAAAGTAAATTTTTCATGTTTAAAAAGTTTTTGTAAATATATTGAAGTTATTTAGATTTTCTTCGTGAAACTAAATCGTAAGGTAACATAAAATCGTTGTCTCAAAAACACAGTTATCTTTTGGTACTTATGTCTAAAAATGTCTCTACTGTAATCAATAATTTATGGCACTATTCAAGCCACTCGCTTTGCAATAAGTCTTAATAAATATTTTCAGGATTTATATTTAGAAATAATTTTTAGCACGCTTTTTCAGGTTTGAAACAAGCTATAAATTTCTGTTGGTCTTTAAGATAGCCTCTTCGTTTTTCCAATCTATCCACTTCTGGCCTTTTAGTCTTCGCATTAAATTATCGTAATTACGCATCAAGAAGACGTTGTAAAGTGCCTTTCCCAAATTTTTTGGCCGTCTAGCAATGGCGCGTAAGCTCATGGAAAAACCTGGAGTACGGTATTTCATATAATGCCAATAGCCTTCTGGCATGTACAACATTTCACCATGCTTGAGCGTACATTGCCAACCCACTGCATTTTGTAGCGCGGGCCACTTCTCAAAATCGGGATTTGAGAAATCTATATCTTCTCGGGTAATCAATGAATGTGGAATCTTATAAAGATGCTTGTTTTGATTTTGGTCAAAGAGGATGCAACGTTTCTCGCCCTCAAAATGAAAATGGAAAATATTTGCCAAATCTATATCGTAATGCATAAAGGTATGCGAATCCTTTCCGCCGAAAAAAAGCATCGGGAGACTTTTCATAAGCTTTATACCAAAATCCGGGAACTTAAAATCGTTTTGTAGCTGGGGGATTTCCTTTAAAACATTCCAAAGAAAGATGCGGTACTTTGTAGGTTTTGACTTTAGTAAATCTATATAATCGCTCATTTTCATTTTGGCGTGCGGCTCATTAAAACCGTCTTTATAATCCACAGGCCTATCATCATATAGCGGTACAATTTTGTCGCCAGCTATTTCTTTTATATAATCTAAACTCCATTTGTTATACGCTGGCCAATCCTCAATGCAACGTTCAATAACCACGGGTCGCTGCGGTTTGAAATAGTGCTCTAGAAAATCTGCTTTGGAAATGTTCGCAATACGCGGAATGTCTTGAAGATTCAGTTTCAAATGTTCAAAAAATTTAATTCTCAAAGTTAAGGAAACGTTACCAACTCAGAGATATTGTTTGTTAAATTTTATAGCGGAAGTGAGTCTAAAAACAATTAGTACCAGAACGGCAAAAATGAAATAAGTCCATTTACTCGTTGTGGTTTTTTTTGAATTTTTTAGAATTAGAGGAAATCAGCAAATAAGGTATTCCGATAATTAGGGCAGCAAAAACTGCGTATTTTTCAATATCGGGCCTTTCAAATACCATTGCAATTACATAACCTAAAATCATGATAATCGCCATCCCAAACATCGCGTTTCTGAATACATTGGCTATGCCTTTAATATCTAATTGTTCTTGCTTTTCTTTAGGCATGGTGTTGTAACCTGCAATCAACCAATATTGCTTACCATATTTGATAAGTATTCCTAAAACAATAAATATAAGGGCAACTGTTATTGACATAATATTTTGAATTTGCGGTTCGCCTTCTCTCAATAGAAGAGAGCGTTAGATTCAAACCTTAGATTTCTTTGGTTTCAGAATTTGGAATTTATCAGCGTACTCTAGTATCACGTTTTTATCAAAATAAGGCTCTTCATCAATTCTACCAATAACCGAAACACCCGTCATTTTTTTGATAATACGCTCACTCGTTTCGTTTTTCTTTCCGCTGAAAATAATCGAAACATCAAATCCTTTTTCCTTCAATAAATTAATAGTCAAAAGTGTGTGATTAATGCTTCCCAAATAATGTCGTGAAATCACGATGACCTTATAATCTGGTTTAATAAGATCTAAAATAGTGTGTTTTTGATTTATGGGAACGAGCAAACCACCAGCGCCTTCAATTACCAAAGTGTTCTCTGTTTCTGGCACAATTATCTTGCTCAGGTCAATTTCAACTCCATCAAGCTCTGCTGCAGCATGAGGGCTCATGGGCGTTTTTAAAGCATACGCATTTGGATGAAATTTTGAATTAATGTTTGAAACCAAGAGCTTTACTTTTTCTGTATCCCCATGCTCCAAATCTCCAGCCTGTATAGGTTTCCAATAATCGGCTTCCAACATTTCAACAACAATTGCCGAAGCAACGGTCTTACCAACGTCTGTACCGATTCCCGTGATAAAGTAAGTGGCTTTTTTCATTTAAGAAGAAAAATTAATCAAAATTAAACCTTGGGTTGTACCGATTTATCCTTCGGCGCATCCAATCTAAATTCGTGACCGCATTGGTCACATTTATATTTGTAACGAGTATGCATGGGCAATGTTCCAGAAATCAAACCTATCAAAAAGGCAAAGAGTGATTTTAGACTGGAAATGGTAGAAAACAACTCAACCTCCTCTCCTCCGCAACTTGGGCAATGTATCGCCTTACCATCATCATCTAGGGCATACTGGTTCATTGAGCTCAAAATATGCTGGGCCCGAAGTGCATCATCGGCTAAAACTCTCAACTTTACACCACCAATGGCATTGCTCACCAACGGATCGGTGTCAATGGTAAAGTGATCTTGCAAGAACACTTTTATACCATCGGCTTCCAAACGGCCTTTGATAATCTGCGCTTCGGTAGAATACTGAAATCTCGCTACGGTTTTAAATATTGGACTCATCTTTTACAAAAATAGCCAACAACTCTAATACTTTTGTTATATCAGCTTCAGAATTATAACTGTGCAAACAAAATCGAAGTCGTTCCTTACCTTTAGCAACGGTTGGTGATAGAATGGCCCTAACATCAAACCCCGCTTTTTTTAAGGCTTCGGAAACTGTTTTTACCCGGACATTGCCAGCGATGATACAACAATGTATGGCCGAGTCGCTTGAGATAAACCCGAATTTTTCTTCGCGAAACTTATCTGATTGAAGGGGGTTTTCAGCTGAATGAGAGTGAGAAAGCATTAAACGAGCGGTCTCCTTTTTAAAAAAATCGATGTTTCTATGAAGTGCTTTGAGTGCTTTTATTTTGGTTGTACCTAAATCTTGAACAAGTTGGCGCGAATTAACCAGTTCATCATAAGCCACTTTTATGGTCGCTAAAGTATGCGGCGGAAGCCCTGTAGTGTATATGAATGGTCTCGAAAAATTAACGAGATAATCACGCAAAGTAGTACTCCCTAAAATTGCGGCACCATGACCACCGACTGCTTTCCCAAAAGTTATTATTCTAGCGAAAACAAAGTCTTCTAAGTTTAATTTACTTACTAAACCTTCACCCTTATCACCGAAAACTCCAACGGCGTGAGCTTCGTCAACAATCAATTTCGCCCCTGATTGTTTACTCAGTTTTACCATTTCAATCACATCTGGCGAATCGCCATCCATCGAGAATACAGATTCTGTTACAATGTAAATTTCTACTTCTGAAACCTCAGTTTCTAAAATTTTTTTGGAGTGATGTCTTTTAATCTTGGTAGTTAAATCTTCAAGATTGTTATGTTTAAATTTATAAGCCTTGGCTTTGCTCATGGCAATACCGTCTCGGATGGAGGCATGACAAAATTCATCGTAGAGAATAATATCATTGCGTTGCGGTACACTAGAAAAAAACCCAAGGTTAACATTATAACCCGAATTGAAAATAAGGGCAGCTTCAGCGTTGTGAAATTTTGAAATTTGATGTTCTACTTCATTATATAGACTATAATTTCCCGTGAGCAAACGAGAACCAGTTGCACCATTTTGGGTTAGGTTATGATCATGTAAATAGTTTGTGGAATCTTCAAAGATTGATTTTGATTTAGAAAACCCTAGATAATCGTTGGATGAAAAATCGACCACATCGTTTGGGTTTCCAAGTTGGCGAATGGATTGGTCTGAAACGCGCAAATCTAGTTTGTCTTGAAGTTTTTTAGGAAGCATCATTCAAAGATAACCAAGATTTTAATAAGTTTTTACCTGACCAATTAAGCATTTTCGAAGTAGAGTAACCTAAGAACTCTAATTTCAATCTAAATGTAAAATTTTTCCTTCTGTTCTGAAATAGTTCTTATCAACCCATCTAAAATTACCCTTTTCCGTGGCATCCAAAAGATCAATCATTAAGGCATCGGCGATATGGGAAGCCACATTAAATGCATCTTTGCCGTCCTCTGTTTTATAAACCGTTACTTTTCTGTTATTCTCAAAAAACAGGTTCAATAGTATGATGGGGCGAGAATTTGTTGTTTCGGCAGTTATGGCTCTTACCGTCACACTTTCTGAAGTATTAAATACTGATATATATTCTGGAGTATCCAAGTGTTGCCATTTTCCAAATTTTAGTCCTAAAACAGAAGTTATTTTTCGGTAGGTTTTGGATTTCAAATCGATTTCTGAACCTTCTGTCTTTAAAAACATGTAAGCTAAAGTTATACTTATTAAACCGATAAAATTTAAAGCAGTCAACTCGTATAAACCAAAAGCAAAAAAAGTAAATCCAAGTATCTTTTGCCAAACAGGAGTTTTTTTAAGGTAAGTTATTTTAGAATCCATAACTTAAATGTAAGAAATTTTGAGATTTTAAAGTAGCATCAAAAAGCTTTTCCCCCTTTACATGAGTTAACAAATATTATTGAGAATTACTTTTATAAAACAATAACCAAAAAGGAATCGATTCTAAAATGCCCTTTCAAAGTACGATTAAAAAATAAAACGCCAAGTCTTTCGACTTAGCGCTTATAATCCGTTTATATTTTTGCGTTTTCTGCCGGTTAAGCAGATTAGAAATTAATCCACCAAAATGATGGCTTTGTTATTCTTCATCTCAACCGTTCCAGAATCAATGGTAATGGTCAATAGATTCTTATTTTCCTTGGAAGGAATAACTTTAGCATTCAACTTTTCAAAATCAATTTTTGATTGAGAGTTTGTTTGAATTTTTATAGTGCCCTCCGTCAATGTAGAAACAATAGCGGCGTGGTTATTCAGCATCTGAAACTCTCCATCTGATCCCGGTACAGTTACCGAATCAACGTCGTTGCTAAACAATGTGGCTTCTGGGGAAACGATTTCTAAATACATCTTTTTTTAAGTTTGTAGTCCGCAGTCCTCAGTCGCTAGTCCTACTCAGAACTAAAAACATGAATTTCGAACTATATTGTCAATCTACGTACTGCGCACTGCAGACTGCCAACTGATTTTAAGCTTCCGCCAACATTTTATCTCCAGCTTCAATAGCTTCTTCAATGGTTCCCTTAAGGTTAAAGGCTGCCTCTGGTAAATGGTCTAATTCGCCATCCATAATCATATTAAAACCTTTTATGGTTTCCTTAATATCAACCAAGACACCAGGAATACCTGTAAACTGCTCGGCTACGTGGAACGGTTGGGACAAGAAACGTTGTACGCGACGTGCACGGTTTACCGCCATTTTATCTTCTTCAGAAAGTTCTTCCATACCAAGAATAGCAATAATATCCTGAAGTTCCTTATAACGTTGCAATAACTCCTTTACACGGGTTGCACAATCGTAATGCTCGGCACCTAAAATGTCTGCCGCTAGAATACGTGATGTAGAATCTAATGGATCTACTGCAGGATAAATACCTAACTCAGCAATTTTACGTGATAATACCGTGGTTGCATCCAAGTGGGCAAATGTTGTTGCTGGTGCAGGATCGGTTAAATCATCTGCAGGTACGTAAACCGCCTGAACCGATGTAATAGATCCTCTTTTTGTTGAAGTAATACGCTCCTGCATGGCACCCATTTCTGTCGCTAGGGTTGGTTGGTATCCTACTGCTGATGGCATACGACCTAAAAGAGCCGATACCTCAGAGCCTGCTTGGGTAAAACGGAAGATGTTATCCACAAAGAACAATACATCTTTTCCTTGACCTTCACCGGCGCCATCACGAAAATATTCAGCAATGGTTAATCCTGAAAGAGCTACACGAGCACGAGCTCCGGGAGGTTCGTTCATTTGTCCGAAAACAAATGTTGCTTTAGATTCTTTCATTGCGGCTTTATCAACTTTCGATAAATCCCAGCCCCCATCTTCCATAGAGTGCATAAATTCGTCACCGTACTTTATGATTCCAGATTCAAGCATTTCACGAAGTAAATCGTTACCCTCACGAGTACGTTCACCCACCCCTGCAAAAACTGAAAGTCCACCGTGGCCTTTTGCAATGTTGTTAATTAATTCTTGTATTAATACGGTTTTACCAACTCCAGCTCCACCAAATAATCCAATTTTTCCACCTTTTGCATAAGGCTCGATTAAATCGATAACTTTGATTCCCGTAAACAATACTTCGGTAGAAGTGGAAAGGTCTTCAAATTTTGGGGCTTGTCTGTGAATAGGTAAGCCTTTATCTCCTGCTTTTGGTAAATCTCCAATACCGTCAATAGCATCACCAATAACGTTGAACAGACGTCCGTAAACATCCTCGCCGATCGGCATTTGTATTGGGTTTCCGGTTGCTAAAACTTCTGTACCTCTACTTAGACCATCGGAAGAATCCATGGCGATGGTACGCACCATATCCTCCCCAATATGGGATTGAACTTCTAGCACCAATAGAGAACCATCTTTTCTTTTGATTTCTAATGAATCGTAAATTTTTGGAAGTTCTGAACCGGCTGCAAATTCCACATCGATTACTGGACCGACAATTTGAGCAACTTTACCTGTAACTTTTGACATTACTTATGTGTTTAATTTTAAAACGTTTCTACGGAAATTCAAAGCGCATTCCAAATAGGAAAAAACACTCTTTTTTCGCGCTGCAAAGATAGAAGTTTTAATTTAAAATGAAAGTTTAAAATTTGGCTTTTTTCAGCATAAAAAAACGCCCTTATTTCCTAAACAAAAATAAGCGCGTTTTTGAAAAAGTTTTAAATTTTTTTATTGTAGCATTGGCGAAAAATTGGTGGGGTAATCCCCAATATCCAATAAGTTGCCAGAGGCTTCAAAATTAGAACCATAAGTGGCATCAATGGCCTTCATAACTTCATTAGCAATTAAGGCATAACCCCTTGCTGTTGGGTGAACGCCATCTAGCGAAAATGCTCCGCCAGTAACGAGGCTAGAAGTTAAATTGAAATCTCCACTCTCTAGTGATCCAGAGGAGACTTGGCTCAATACTGAATTTGCGTCTAAGAATGCTAACCCTGCTTGATTTGCAGCCGATTGGATGAAATCATTAAATGCGATTGTAGCTTCTGCAATTTCAGCTTGTTCGCTAGGGAGGAGCACCCATTTATCTTCTAATGGAAAACTAATTCCTCTTACGTTAATTGGCGCTGGAGCGGAATTTGTGATACTACCAATCGCCGTACTCGAAGGTAATACAAATAAATCTGTTGCAGTAGCTTGTCTGGCTTTACCAAAAATAGCACCGAAGGCGTTAGCAGTGGGAGCTCCCAATACAGGGGTTAATGCGCCAGCAATTTGAGCCGTTCTATCTGTAGCGTTCTCATCGTTGATAAGAACAGGATTATTTTCAGTACTTGACAAAAGTTTAATTCTATCTGGTTCTCCCAATGCAGTAAAAATATTGCTTAAAGGACCATAAAGTTGAGCATTTAGCGCATCGATTTGTGGAGCAATTAATGGGTTACAGGGATCTAAGGCATCGAAAGGAACTGTTGTAAAGTGAGGAATACTTGTTACATCTGGAATATTAGCAACTACGCCTTGACTTCCACCGGCAGTTAATGCTGCGATCAATGCCCCATAAGTTTGATTAAAGCCTACACCTGGAGGTCCGTCAATGGGAGTAATTGGATTTGTGCCATCACCTCCAGAAAGAGCATAACCTAAAACATCATTATTACCTATCCATAATGAAAAGAAAGTTGGGTTTTGAACTACAGCATCTGCAATAACGCTTGTTGAAGGATTACTAGCCATTCTCACAAAATAAGGATTAGCAGTCCCAGCAAAAACGCCTGCAGGATTACCATATCCCGGTGCCAATAAATGAAAACTTTTTGCTCCCGGCACTCCTAAGTTATTAAAAGGTCCATTTGGATTATTCGTTATGTCTGTGGACGGAGAAGCTGGTACTGATTCATTATCTTCTGGTGAAACTCCTAATACTGACGGGCCTGTTTTATCAGGATCAGGGTAAGGACAACTATCCTCATCTGAGACCGGGTCTATAAACGCATATAGTCTCGGGTCGAATATTGGTGTGCCTCCAAAAAGTAGCCCACCAATATTGTCATTGGTCAAAGGTTGTGTAAAAGCACCTCCGCCAACTAAGGCAAATTTTTGTGCTATTAAATTTGGAAACGAGTTTTGCTGCCCAGAAATAAACAAGGCATTATCTGTAAAACCAGCGGTTAATGAGTTACCAAGCGCTACGTAGTTCGAGAAATCAGCCGACCCAGAGGTCAATGCAGGCAATGGCGCTGCTGGATCTTCTTCAAATGGATCTATGGGGTCATCGTTACAGGAAGTGAATCCCAAAAGCAATGCAGATATAAATATATATTTTATTGATTTCATAGTTATTTCTTTTTATTTATAGGTTATTGATGGTCCATGATAAAAAGTATATGGAACCAATATCGGGCGTACCAATAGCGGTAAAATACTCATGTCCCAGTAAATTGGTCGCTCCGGCCTTAAATGAAGATTTAAGGACAGGAACATCTAAATTAATTTGAGCGTCCACGGTTTGGTATGCTGGCACAACGCCACTACCAAAGGTTGCTTCCCAGAAGTAAGTGTCGCTCCATCTCCATGCGATGTTGAAGCCAAAATTCTCGAAAAGATCCGTATTCCCAAAATTGACTTTTGCACGATGTTCTGGCGTATTAAAACTCAATAAAAAGTCTGGAAATGCAGCTCTATCAAAATCCTGTTGGGTGTTGGTGTAGCTTCCTCCTAAATCAAATCCACCGAAAACTTTCGCAGTAAGGCCAATAGACCCTCCGTAAGAGTTAACATTAGCATCTGTATTGGTATAGGTTTGATAAGTTTGAAAATCATCATTAGCAATTGCTGCAACAGATAAACTTCCATCACCTACAGTTCCGTAGAAAGGTGCGATAACAACCTCACCTGAAATAAAGTCTTTGTATTGGTTGTAATACGCACTTGCATCTACAGTAATTTTACCAAGTTTACCTCGATATCCTACCTCGAATGAAGTAATCTGTTCTGGCTTTACAAGATCAGAGTTGCCAATAACTAAGTCGTTTGGATTTTCTGATGCCGCAAATGCCCTTACCGAAGAAGCTCGATATGAATTGTTATAAGCTGCGCCGCCAGACTGCGAAATAGTAGCAGGTTGACCCAATGCTTGCCCAAGCGGACTAACATCATAATTTCTAACATATCTGTCGAGATTAGCAGGAGCTGAACCTACTAAAATAGCACTTCCTGCATTTAAACCAATAAATAAGTCTTGAGTGGTAGGATTTCTGAATCCTGTTTGAGCAGAAGCACGAACATTATGATTATCATTAATGTTTAAACCTGCAGAAAATCTTGGGGACACAAAACCGTCGAAAAATTCAGATTTATCATAACGTGCAGAACCTGTTAATTTAAGAGACATTTCGCCCTCTAAATCAATATCCTTTTGAAGTTGCGTATATACGCCAAATTCTGAATAATCAATTGGTCCATCAAAATCCGTGTATATCGTTCCAGATGAATTGAGTTGATATTGCCTGTAAGAGCCACCAACCTGAATATCAATAACGTCCCATAAATGGCTAAAATTATAATTAGCATCTGAATGGTAATATTTAGATTGATCTTGAAACTTTGAACCTACAGATAGGTCGGGATTAGTAACACTTTGCTCAAATGCTGCATTGAACTCTGGCGATCCAGGCTCAAAACGGCCCGATTCGGCCTGTGCTCTTGCAGCAGTATGAGCTGCTTCATCTGTAGATCCAGATAGTGTTGCACTAACATAAGTATTAATGTATTCTCCAAACCATTGACTATCTGATTTCCAAGCACGATTAATATTAATCCCTGTAAACACCATGTCATAAGAATCACCTGCATTGTCTGAAACTACATAGCCTCTAACAAAGAAATTATCATTTCTAACCTCTAATTTATGTTGTTGTTGTGAAAACCCGTTAATGTTATAACGGTTTGTCCCTTGATAAATCGTATTACCTGTACCGAATTTACCAACATAAGAAATTTCAAAATCATTTTCAAAAGGTCTAAAATAGAGACCCCAATCTGCTTTTATGCTTTCTGCATTGTAATTGGTTAAATCTCTTTCTTCATACCCTGTTCTTGTAACCCGAACATCAGGAACAATACCTAGCCCGCCAGATGCTGCTCTTATATTGGTTCCAACTTCATCACCGTATATATTATAGCCATCATAATTTAATGCAGCTCTGGTTGATCCGCCAGCTGGTTTTCCGTCGTAATTATTAGCGGTCCAATCTGTTCCTTTTAACCAACCGAAGTTCACTTTTGCGGCAAACTTCTCACTAAATTTATAAGCCGCTCTAATACCGGAATCTCTATAAGTATTATCGCCACCGGCATCTTGAGAAGTAATTCCTTGTTTATGGTAACCAGAAATGCCTTGAAAATCAAATGGATTTTTACTTCTCATAAAAAGAATACCATTAAAGGCATTTGCACCGTATAAAGCCGAAGCTGCTCCTGGAAGCAATTCAACGCTCAATACGTCGGTTTCATTCATTCCCACTAAATTACCAATTGGGAAGTTAAGCGCAGGGGCAGAATTATCCATCCCATCGACCAATTGCATAAATCGTGTGTTTGCAAACGTTGCAAAACCTCGCGTATTGACCGATTTAAAAGTTAAACTGTTCGTATTGACATCTACACCCTTTAGGTTTTCGAGACCATCGTAAAACCCCGCCGACGCGGTATTTTTTATTTCCTTTAAACCAAAACGCTCTACAGTTACTGGAGATTCAAAAATACGCTCAGGCGTTCTAGATGCTGATATGACCACTTCATCAAGAGAAGTTCCTTCAACCATGGTTACATCTATGGTTTGCCCGTTTGTAGTGACTTCTTTCTTTACCGAATCAAAACCCACACTACTGAACTCAATGGTAAATGGTGGTTCTTGATTTACGGTTAATGAGTATTGACCATCAAAGTCTGTAATGGTACCTGAAGTTGTGCCCACAATAATAATATTGGCACCTGGCAGAGGTTGGCCACTATCATCAACGACGCTACCTTTTACTGTGGTCTGTGAGAATGAATAGGCACAGCACAACAGCATAATTATCTTGAGAATTGTCTTCATTTTAGGGAATTAGTTAAATATTAGTGGGGCAATATAAATAAATATACGCTATTGCGATAAAAATTATTTAATAAATTATGCACGCATAACAATATTTAACAATAAAGGTGGGGGTAAATTGAATTTTCCGTAAAAATAAAAGCTGAAAATGAGGAATTTACATTTTCAGCTTTTCGATGTTATCTTTACGTGAAACTTTATTCTACGGTAACAGCTTTCGCTAAATTTCGGGGTTGATCAACGTTTTTGCCGAGCATCAACGCTATATGATAAGATAGTAACTGCAATGGAATAGTAGTGAGCAAGGGCGTCAAAGACTCTATGGTTTCTGGCACTTCGATTACATGGTCTGCCAAAGATTTTACTTGGGTATCCCCTTGTGTCACTATACCGATGATTTTTCCCTTTCTAGATTTAATCTCTTGAATATTACTCACCACTTTTTCATAATGTCCTTTTTTAGTAGCGATGACAACAATGGGCATATTTTCGTCAATCAAGGCGATTGGGCCGTGTTTCATCTCTGCGGCAGGATAACCTTCAGCATGGATATATGAAATTTCTTTTAACTTCAGGGCTCCTTCCAGTGCAACGGGAAAGTTGTATCCCCTACCAAGGTAAAGAAAATTAGGAGCATCCTTATAAATTTCTGCAATGGTCTGCACATAGCTGTCTGACCCCAGAGCCTTTTTTACCTTCCCGGGGATCAATTCTAGTTCGATTAAATTTTGTCTAAAATCTGAACTTGACAATGTACCTTTTGCACGTGCCAATCTCAATGCAATGAGGGTTAAAACCGTTATTTGAGTTGTAAAAGCTTTTGTGGAAGCGACTCCAATTTCTGGACCTGCATGCGTGTAAGCTCCTGCATGCGCCTCTCTTGCAATAGATGAGCCTACCACATTACAAACACCAAAAACAAAAGCGCCTTTAGATTTTGCTAATTTGATAGCAGCTAATGTATCTGCGGTTTCTCCTGATTGAGAGATGGCAATAACAACATCGTTTTCTTTTATAATTGGGTTTCTGTATCTAAATTCTGATGCGTATTCTACTTCGACAGGAATTCTTGCTAAGTCCTCAAATATATATTCTGCCACAAGACCAGCGTGCCATGACGTTCCGCATGCTACGATAACTATTCTGTCAGCGTTAAGGAATCGTTTCATATTATCCTCAACACCAGACATTTTAATTATAGCCTCTTTACTAAGAAGCCTTCCTCGAAATGTGTCTAATATAGCGCTTGGTTGCTCATAAATCTCCTTGAGCATAAAATGGTCGTACCCACCTTTTTCAATTTGCTCAAGATTTAATTGCAATTCCTGAACGTATGGATCAACCAGGGCATCATCTTTTATTTTTCTAACCTTTACATCTTTATCCCTTCTAATAATGGCCATCTCCTCATCTTCTAAGTAGATTGCATTTTTTGTGTATTCTATAAAAGGGGAGGCATCACTTGCAATAAAAAATTCGTCATCACCGATACCAATTGCTAAAGGACTTCCTAAACGAGCCACTACAATTTCATTTGGCTTGTTTTTATCGAAAACGGCAATGGCGTAAGCTCCTACAACTTGGTTTAGTGCTATTTGTACTGCCTTACCGAGTTTAATATTTTCATTTTTTTTGACGTCCTCAATTAAATTAACCAATACCTCAGTATCAGTATCAGACTTAAAAATATAGCCTCGTTTGATTAACTCAGTTTTTAAGGATTCGTAATTTTCAATAATGCCGTTGTGAATTATAACCAAGTTTCCAGAATTGGAATAATGGGGATGGGAATTAACATCGTTTGGAACACCATGGGTTGCCCAGCGTGTATGGCCAATGCCCAAAGTGCCTTTAGTGGAGATTTCATTTTCGACTTTTTCCTCAAGATCAGCAACTTTACCCTTTGTCTTGCAGAGTTTTATATCGCTACCATCATAAAGCGCAATCCCTGCACTATCGTACCCGCGGTATTCTAATCGTTTTAATCCCTTAAGGATAATTGGGTAAGCCTCTCTATGACCTATGTAGCCTACTATTCCACACATAAAATGTTAATTTGGTTCAGTGAAAAATATCTCTAAATATAACTTTTTTTCTTCGTTGGTAGTATTATTTCCATAAAGTACGGTGCCTCTAGGATAAATGATTGAGCTTACAGGAACATTAGCTTGAGATTCATCTTCAGTCAAAACCTTACGTTGAATTGTTTCAGCGAAAGGGTCTTGATTCTCCAAATTAACATTTGCTGAGACCGCTAAACCTAAGGTCACGTTAGTAGAGTCATTGCGAACAAGATTTTTTAAATGTTCTGTAATTCTCATTTTATATCTTATACCATCATTTGTTGTCCCGTCCCTTTCCAGTATTCCAAGATGGTTGATTCTTGAAAACAATGGCAATCTATCATTAGCCCTATCAAAAAGATAGTCAGTAAGAATTTTATTATTAGTTGCATCGTATAAATACAACCGATCTGGCTCTTCGCCATCTACCAAATCCTGATTGACGTAAAAGACAAGATTGGCTTCGTTAATGAGCTTTTTACTTCTTACAAACATACCGGCGTCATCTGTTTCGGCAAATTCGTTTTTGAAAGTTTCAAATGCGTTCATCGTAGTTTGGTCATCATCAATATCATCTCCACCAAACAAATCGATTTCAGCTATTGATCCTTGTTGCCCCTTTAAAAAAAGATTCTCGTCTCCATTCTCAGAATCCCCATCATTGAGTTCAAATTCATTTTCTATAAAGTTTACACGATTACCATTTACATTATTACCATTTGCACTATAACTCGAAAAATTGAGCACGTAAGTAGATTGGACAGGGTCTGCATCGGCATTAGCATTATCGCGAGTGTAATACAAAACGATATTTGCGTTTGAAGATGCGAGGTTAAGTAATATCATATTTCCTGCATTACTATCTAATTCTTCAACCTTAAAATAGATGCCGCGAAAATAATCGTTAAAATTGTTTTGGTTACTCAATTCTGGTTGATTTTCTTTATCGATTATTTTTTCTTGCCAGTATTCAGGTCTTAACTTTACTCTAAGCGCGGGACTCAATGTGGTGTTCATATCGTCACCATCTTTTAAGACTATTTGATTTGGGTTAGGTAGAAAGGATGATAGATTGGTCGTGCTAAAATCCAATGGATTATCTGCGACTTGAAGTATTGGCGTACCTTCTAACTGAGCAGTGCTGATGTTATCAATACCGGTTGATCTGTTTGAATAATAAAGTTGTCTTTGATTGACCTCATCGCCTGATGGATTAAAATCCCTCAAAAAATAGTTGTTCTCAAACAATGACACCTTTATTGGCGAATCTCCAAATAAAGAATCTATTCTAAAAGTAGGTACTCCTTCATCAGAAATCTCTGTAGCAGTACTAAAATAAGGTATTGTAAGTACAACTGAATCCAGCACCGTATTTTCACCAAAACTTGGATCAATGGTTGATGATTCTAATTCTGTTACAAAGCTAGCAGTGGTCTTACCGAAATTTGGATCATTATAAATTCCGAGAGCATTTAAAGGCAGGTTATTGGTCTGTACGGGTCCCAAAACTTTAGTTCTTGCAATTACATCATATAGGCTTGAACCCGTACTAAAATGAGAAGCATTTTCATTATTGATAATGTCAGATTCTATGTCGGCAAAATCTTTATCACAAGCTATAAAACAAGTAAAAACCAAGGCTATTACAGCTAGATTTTTTAAGGTATTCATTCTCTTTTCCATTAATTGGGCAATTAACTATTTAGCACTTTAGTATTATAAAATTGGGTGTATTGATCTGCAAAATCATCTATTGGCATGTAATCTAAAACTGGCTGCTCAATTGATTGAAGATGATCTTCCAATTCTTTAGGAAGTTCTTCTGACCCTCTAATTATAGCATCAGAATGATCAATAGCTACCTTCATTAAGTTATTGTAGGTTGGGTTTTCCAATGGCTTAATGTTAGCTTCATCCAAATTATCAAATTTAATTTTTTTGATTAGGTTCTTATCTAACGCACCTTCAAAGGTTTGATTGTACACGGAGGTTACTATTTTACTTTCAGTGAATAACGGTTCGCTTTTATAAAAATCCTTAAGATACAAAGGCAATAGTGATGCCAACCAACCATTAACATGAATAATATCTGGAGCCCAATTCAGTTTTTTAACGGTCTCTATAACGCCTTTTGCGAAAAATATAGCACGTTCATCATTATCGGGGAAGAGCTTACCATTCTCATCGGTCAGCGTGGCCTTTCTTTTAAAATATTCTTCATTATCAATAAAATAAACTTGAATTCTTTCCTTAGGAATAGAAGCCACTTTAATTATCAAAGGCATATCCAAATCATTGATGACCAAGTTGATTCCAGAGAGACGAATTACTTCGTGTAACTGATGTCTTCTTTCATTGATGTTACCGTAGCGAGGCATAAATATTCGTATCTGACCGCCTTGTTTGTTTACCATTTTTGGCGCCTCGAAAGACATTGATGAAATTTCAGTTTCAGGTAAATAGGGTACAACTTCTGACGACACATACAATATTCTCTTATCTTTCATTCTTTCTTGGATTAATCACATTAGTATATTCCTGAACCGATTTTAAAAAACAAAATTGGCCGTTAAACCAACTTGAACTATCGATTTGCATTATTACGCTTTATCACTAAATTAGAGATAAAAAACATGCAAAATTACAAAATTTTATGCAGATTGCGGGTAATATATTAAGTTTGCACGCTGTTAAACTTTTGTTAGTTAATGATTGTATTTGATAATAAACAAGACTTACGGGCGTATTTAATCAAGCTTAAAAGCAAAAAATTGAGTCTTGGTTTAATACCCACAATGGGTGCTTTACACGAAGGGCATTCCTCTCTTATTTCAGAGGGTTTGCATGATAATGACTATGTGGTAGTCAGTATTTTTGTAAATCCTACCCAGTTTAATAATTCTGAAGACTTAATTAACTACCCAAGAACTTTGGATAGGGACATTGTTTTGTTAGAAGATATTTCTAAAGATAAAATTCTAGTTTACGCTCCTAGTGTTTCGGATATATATGGAGATGAGGTTACTCCCATAAATTTTACTTTCGATGGACTGGAACATGAAATGGAAGGCAAGTATAGACCTGGCCATTTTGATGGAGTTGGCACTATTATCAAACAGCTTTTTGAAATTGTAGAACCTGATAGAGCCTATTTTGGGAAAAAAGATTATCAACAATTGATGATTATCAAAAAATTGGTCAAAAAATTTAATATCCCCACAGAAGTAATAGGCTGTGAAATATTTCGTGCGGAAGACGGTTTGGCAATGAGTTCTCGTAACGAACGACTGACTGAAAAACAAAGAGCCGCCGCTCCTATCATTTATGAAACCCTAGTTTCTGCCAAAAATAAATTTGGCACAAATAGTGTAAAGGAATTAGAGGATTGGGTAGGACAAAAGTTTGAAGAAAATGAGTATTTAAGTTTAGAGTATTTCCTTATTGCAGATTCTACAAGCTTAAAATCCATAACCCAAATAAAAACCGATAAATCATATCGCGCCTTCATTGCGGTGTTTGCAGGAGAGATTAGATTGATAGATAACATCGCATTAAATTAAAAACTTTGCACTATGCAAATTCAAGTTGTAAAATCAAAAATTCACCGCGTTAGATGTACTGGCGCAGACCTCAACTACATTGGTAGTATTACTATTGATGAAGACCTTATGGAGGCTGCCAATATCATCCAAGGCGAAAAAGTCCAAATTGTAAATAATAATAATGGCGAAAGATTGGATACCTACTGTATTCCCGGTCCAAGAAACAGCGGTGAAATCACGCTCAATGGCGCTGCCGCTCGTAAAGTAGCCGTTGGCGATATTTTGATATTGATCACTTATGCTTTTATGGATTTGGAAGAAGCTAAAACATTCAAACCTGCATTAGTATTCCCCGACGAATCTACAAATCTTCTTAACTAAAAATTTGGGCATCAAGATTTCCAAACTCCTTAAAATAGCACTTCCACTAATATTAGGGGTTGCTTTGGTTTGGTATTCTCTATCAAAAGTATCTCTCGAAAATCTGGTGGATTATTTCAAATTTGCCGATTACGCCTACATTTCATTAGGTTTGCTTTTTGGACTTCTAAGTCATCTTTCTAGAGCTTACCGTTGGAAGTTTTTAATAGAACCAATGGGCTATAAACTCAGATTACCCAATAGTATTATGGCAGTCTTCGCGGCCTATTTGGTCAATTACACCATTCCTCGAGCTGGAGAGGTAATGCGGGCAAGTATTTTGACTAACTACGAAAACGTTCCTTTTGAGAAAGGTTTTGGTACTATCGTATCTGAAAGAATCGCAGATCTATTGATGATGCTTTTAATAATTTCATTGACCTTGTTTTTGGAATTTGACTTTATCTATACTTTTTTTGCTGACCGTTTTAGCCCCCAGAAGATAGTCGTAGTTATTGTAGTTCTTTTCATTTTGAGTTTATTGATTTATTTTTTTATAACAAAAAGTACCTCAAGCCTGGCCATTAAAATTAGAAAGTTTTCAGAAGGATTATTAGAGGGTGTTTTAAGCATCTTAAAAATGAAAAAAAAGTGGGCCTTTATAGGCCATACTCTTTTTATTTGGTTTATGTACCTGGCCATGTTTTATGTGACCACATTCGCATTACCAGAAACTTCAAATTTACCTTTGGCTGCTGTTTTAATCGGTTTTATTTCGGCGAGTTTTAGCATTGCTGCAACCAATGGCGGGATTGGCTCATACCCCATAGCCGTATATGGCGCTTTCTCATTATTTGCCATTGCCCAAGAACCAAGTATCGCAATGGGTTGGATATTATGGTCATCACAAACCTTAATGGTCATAGTACTGGGTGGATTATCGTTAATTTATCTACCCATATACAATAGAACTAAATAATTATCTAACTTGCCAACTCCAAATAAATGCCTAAAATTATGAACAGGTTATTATCTTTTTTTATATCGTTATTTTTGAGTTCTAGTGCAATGTCACAAGTGATATATGAAAAATTGGAATCCGCCAAACTGGGCGAATCCCGTGAACTAAAAATACAACTCCCCAGAAATTATGACCCAGAAGGCGATGTGATCTATCCGCTTATTGTGGTGCTCGATGGGGATTATCTCTTTGAACCCGTTATAGGAAACACAGATTATCATTCCTATTGGGGTGAGATGCCAAAATCAATTGTTGTTGGGATCAACCAAAGCGAAACTAGAAACAATGATTTATCTTATAGCGCCGAATCTTACTTTCCCTCCGATCAAGGCTCTAATTTTTTTGAATTTGTAAGTATGGAAGTTATTCCGTTTATGAATGAGCGTTATTTAACCTCAGAATTTAGAATTATCGTAGGTCACGATATGAGCGCTAATTTTCTCAATTATTATCTTTTTAAAGAAAAGCCACTTTTTAGGGGCTATATTTCTTTAAGCCCAGATTTAGCCCCTGAAATGAGCAATAGACTAATAGAACGTTTGACCACCACCCAAGAAGATGTTTTTTACTATTTGGCTACCGGCACTGATGATGTTGACCGTCTAAATGAAACCATTAAAGAATTAGATAATGGGCTGAAAGAAACAGGTAACTCAAAACTTCGCTATAGATTTGATAATTTTGAGAATGCAGACCATTATTCCTTAGTTGGTCTTGGCATCCCAAAGGCCATTAATGAAATATTTAGTTTATATAAACCAATCAACAGAGAAGAGTACAGTGATAAAATTTTAACTTTTGAAGGCAGCCCTTTTGATTATCTCATAAAAAAATATGAGGATATCGAACTTTTCTACGGTTTTGAGAAAAAGGTGGTGGAAAATGATATTCGTGCTATTGCGGCAGCCGCAAGGAAAAAGAACGATGTCGATGCCATGAAGGAATTGTCTAAACTTGCCAGAAAAGAATATTCAGAATCCATGATTAGCGCTTATTATATGGGGCAGTATTACGAAATGGATGGCAATACAAAAAAAGCACTTCAAAATTACCAATCTGGACTGCTGCTAGAAGAATCAGAATTTATTACCAAAGATATGTTATTGGATAAAATCTATGACCTTCAGGAATAAGTCTTTCAACCAATAAAATTCAGCTTTTTTTAGCTAGCTGATAATTTATATTCTATTATAAACCCTACCTCATCATTACCGTTCGTCGAAAAAATTAGCATTTAAACTAATTTTCTTTATCTTTACAGTCCCAAATCTAAACCTACTTGACAATGAAAAAAGTTCTACTTTTTGCATTCTCGCTATTGATATGTGGTACTGTAACCTCTCAAATCAAGCGTGAGAACTTCGAATCCAGAAAGCTAAATTCCACCCGGGAATTAAAAATACAGCTTCCTGAAAATTATGATCCAGAATCAGAATTAAAACATCCCGTAATCATCGTGTTTGATGGCGAATATTTATTTGAACCCGTAGCCGGACAGATTAGCTTTCAGACCTATTTTGATGAAATGCCACAATCTATAATCGTAGGAGTGGTTCAAGGCAAAGAACGTTTCTATGACAGTTATTTTGACGAAGTCACCGGATTACCGTTTGAGTCCGGAAAACGTTTTTACGACTTTGTTTCCGAAGAACTCCTTCCATATCTGGACAACAAATACAACACCAGCAAATTTAGAGTTGCTGTTGGCCATAACCTAATGGGTAATTTCATCAATGCATTTTTAATGGATGAGAAACCCTTATTTCAGGCTTATATAAATTTAAGCCCTGATTTTAAAGGCACTATGGGACAAAATGTTGCTAAGCGATTGGGATTTCTGGAGAATGATATTTTCTATTATATGGCAACTTCAGATGGCGATATCAAGCAAATTAACAAAACCATCCACGAAACCAACGATGCTATCCTTGCCTTGGAGCAACTTCAACTCACTTACTATTTTGACGAGCTCAAGGGAGACTCTCATTATGGTTTAGTGACGGGCGCATTGACCAAAGCAATGGATAAAATATTTGAGCTTTACAAACCTTTGGATGACAAGGAGATTAATGAGAAAATAATGCCCTACGAAGGTACATTGGACGATTATATCACAGATCGTTACGAACGTATTGATGACCTCTTCGGAATATTTAAACCTATTTCTGAAGATGAATTTGACAAATTAATAAAAGTTGCAGAAAGACGGGAAGATGTTGAGTCTATCTATAAAATCGGAAAATTGGCCGATAAACTAAATCCTGAATCTCTCTTTGGATCATATTATATGGCCATGCACGCTGAAAAAATTGGCAAGACCAAACGGGCGACCAAATATTACGAAACTGCACTAACTTTAAATGAAACTGAAAAAATCAACAAAGATTTTATTAAGTCCAGACTAGAAGAAATTAAAAAGGAAAACGAAGAAGAGGAGCTTGCCGTTGAGGAAATAGACGAAGATTATGAGGAGCAATAGAAGAAAATATTTTTTAGCAACAGATTATTTTTTTGAATCGGCCTTCCTAAAATTGAAATCTTATTTTAATGAGGAACTGTACTCAAAATTGATAGTTATTAAATTAATTTCATTGTTGATGTGGTTTAATAATATCGATTGAAAATTCTTAATTTAGCCGAAATTATCTAATTCATTTGAAGTTGGAATTTCTGAAATTCCATATTTCAAATTAAAATAAGACTCTCCTTTTAATGGGAACTAAAGTTTCTTTTTGCAGGGGAAGTAAACATGGCTAAATTAAAAACGACTTTTTTCTGTCAAAACTGCGGTTCACAATATTCCAAATGGCAAGGACAATGTACCGCCTGTAAGGAGTGGAATACCATCACGGAAGAAGTCATTCAAAAACCAGAAAAGAGCGATTGGAAAACACCATCCAAGACCTCAAAGCGCGTATCAAAACCATTACTCATCAATGAGATTGACACCTCACAAGAAGCACGTTTAGATACCGCAGACCAAGAGTTCAACAGAGTACTTGGTGGTGGGTTGGTGCCTGGCTCCTTGACACTTTTAGGAGGAGAACCTGGGATAGGAAAAAGTACGCTTCTATTACAGATATCGCTGAAACTTCCCTATAAAACCCTTTATGTTTCGGGGGAGGAAAGTCAAAAGCAAATTAAAATGCGTGCGGAAAGAATCAATCCCAACAATAGCAATTGCTATATTCTTACCGAAACCAAGACACAAAATATCTTTAAGCAAATAGAGGAACTCGAGCCAGATATTGTGGTTATCGATTCTATACAAACACTGCACAGCGATTATATTGAATCGTCTAGCGGAAGCATTTCACAAATTAAGGAATGTACTACTGAACTTATCAAATTTGCCAAGGAAACCGCCACGCCGGTTATTTTGATCGGACATATTACCAAAGACGGAAATATCGCAGGACCAAAGATTCTGGAACACATGGTAGATACGGTACTTCAATTTGAGGGCGATCGCAATCATGTATTTAGAATTTTGCGTGCCAACAAAAACCGATTTGGTTCTACCAATGAACTCGGTATTTATGAAATGCAAGGGTCGGGTTTAAGGGAGGTTACAAATCCTTCAGAATTATTGATTTCGCAAAAAGATGAGGAGCTTTCAGGAAATGCTGTTGCTGCTACGCTTGAAGGTATGAGACCATTAATGATTGAGGTTCAGGCCTTGGTTAGTACTGCAGTTTACGGTACACCTCAACGAAGTGCTACAGGATTTAATGCCAAGCGGCTCAATATGTTATTGGCGGTATTAGAAAAACGAGCAGGCTTTAGGCTTGGTGCTAAAGATGTCTTTCTCAATATTACTGGCGGCATCAGCGTAGATGATCCTGCCATAGATTTAGCCGTGGTTGCAGCTATTCTATCATCCAATGAAGATGAAGCTGTTCAAAAAGACGTCTGTTTTGCTGCCGAGGTAGGGCTTTCGGGCGAAATTAGACCTGTACAACGTGTTGAGCAACGTATTCTGGAAGCCGAAAAACTGGGGTTCACTGCCATTTTTGTTTCAAAATACAATAAAATAGCTTTGAAAAATACAGTGATTAAAATTCAATTAATTTCAAAGGTTGAAGATTTAATATCTTATTTAATCTAAAATATTTTGTGATGCATAAAAAAGTCTATTTAATATCCTCGTTTCTATTTGTAATCAATTTTTGTGTAGGTCAAACCATTTATCAAGTCTTTAAAACAGACGGCACAAAAATTGAAGCCAAAAGTTATTTTACAGTAAAAAATTTAATAAGGGTAACCAAAATTTCGGGAGATTTGATTAAAATTCCTTACAATCAATTTGACCGAATTGAGTATGAGGTAAAATCCAGAAAGAGTACACGTAAAGTTACTGAGGAATTTGTGCAATTCTCAAAAAGACATGGAAAAATGATGGAACTAATTCATGATGGTAGGTGTAAATCTTATACATGGGTTGGGGCAGTTGGTGGTGGCAATACGGGTACCGAATACTATGCAAAAATGGAAGGGGACAGCGAGGCCGTTCAAATAGGGAGCAAAAACTTTATTGACTTAAATAGTTATAAGAATAAGGCATTAAAACTTTTCAATGATTGCCCAATCGTTATTGAGAAAATTAACAAAAAATTTAAAAGGAAGAAAGTTCACGATCTCGTGCAATTCTATAATGAGAATTGTCAGTAACTTATGTTGAAGGCCCACCTAAGGTCTTTAATTATAAGGTCGTTTAAACTTTTCCATTTGTCAATAATAGTTGTTTCTTTCCACTAATTTTCACTTCTAATAGTAATTCTATCGTTACGTTTCGCAGCCGGCTAGAGCTATAATTGTTTTAAGAATATCTCTTTTTCTTAAACGCAAAACAATTTAAAGTAGTTAAATTCTTTCCTTTAGAAAATGCTTAACATCTAATACCATTTGTATATCGTAAATATGTTGAATACGCTATTAATTTTTCTGTTTGCATCATTATATAACAGGCGTATAAGCTAATTTTCAGTAAAACAATTAAACCATGAAAAATCTAATAATTTTCCTTTTTGTAATTACCTTGATTTCGTGTGGGGCCTCTAAAGAAGTTCGCCAATCAGAAAAAGTTATGAAGGGCAATTGGTCACTTACTAACGTAACCTACAGCAAAACTGGAGATTACAACGTGACACTTCTAAATGACACTTCAAAAACGTGTTTTGAAAATAGTCAATGGCAATTTGTCCCTAATAATAATACAGGTATATATACCATCATAAATTCAGACTGTAATACTGGTGAGCGGAACTTTAATTTCGCAATTCAGGAAATGGATGAAATGACGGGCAACTATGACTTCGTTTTAAAACCTACCAATGCAAAAGGAAAATCTGAAACCAACGCTGGTTTTAAATTTCGTTTAACGTCACTTTCAGAAAATGAGATGCAATGGCAACAAACCGTTATGACTAACGGAACACCTTTTATTATTAATATGAATTTTACTAAAACACAGTAATTATGATAAACAATCTTAAGAAAATAAGTTTAACTATTTTGGCAATGAGTTTTATTGTCAGCTTTACTAATTGCAAGGCAGTTGATAATGCGAACAACAAACAAAAAGGCGGCGTAATTGGCGCTACTGGTGGTGCAATTTTAGGTGCCATTATAGGAAACAATGTCGGAGATGGCAATAATAGCGAATTAGGTGCTGTTATTGGTGGCGTTGTTGGTGGAGGTGCTGGTATTCTTATTGGCAACAAAATGGACAAACAGGCCAAACAAATCGAAAATGAAATTCCCGGTGCAGAAGTAGAGCGGGTTGACAACGGGATTGTCGTAACTTTTGATGAAAAAAGTGGTGTTTATTTTGACACGGCTAAATTTAATATCAACAGTAAATCACAAGCAACGTTAAATAAATTGTCGGGCGTATTTAAGGAATATCCAGATACCAATATTTTGGTGGTAGGTCATACAGATAATGTAGGGTCTAATGAGATGAACATGACTTTATCTAAAAACAGAGCCAATTCAGTAACCGATTATATGGTAAATCAAGGCTTAAGCCGAAGTCGTTTTACAACCAATTGGTTTGGTGAGGAAAAACCGATGTACGATAATACAACTGCCGATGGACGTTCAAAAAACAGACGGGTAAACGTTGCAATTGTTCCAAATCAAGAAATGATCAACGATGCCAAGGAAGAAGCTGGAGAAAATTAAAATATCCAAAACTTTTGGATACTAAACTTTAAGACCTTATGGATTCAAATTCATAAGGTTTTTTTTATGATGTTAAAGGATGTCTCCTAATTGCAAACGCTTCACATTTTAAGTTGCTATCTTTACCCATAAATTTTATTGACCCCTACATGGAACTGATTCCCTACATTATTGAGCGTTCAAAACTGGCCGAAAATTCAGTAAAAAATACAGTGATTTTATTAAACCAAGACTCCACCATTCCTTTTATTTCAAGATACCGTAAAGAGGCCACAGGAAATTTAGATGAAGTTCAAATTGGTGAAATCGTAAAATTAAAGGAGCAGTTTGAAACCTTAGAAAAGCGGAAAACCGCCATTTTAAAAGCACTGCAGGAACAAGATGTTTTAACTAAAGAATTAAAGGCTCAAATAGATGCCTGTCAAGACAATATTACTTTAGAAGACCTCTATCTACCCTATAAAAAAAGTAGAAAGACCAAAGCTGATAACGCCCGCAATAATGGATTGGAGCCCTTAGCAAAAATCATCATGTCACAATCCCGAAATGTGGACAAAAAAGGTTTAGATAATATTGCCCAAAAATATATCACTTCGGAAATTGCTTCAACTGAAGACGCGCTCGAAGGCGCAAGACACATTATTGCTGAATGGATTAACGAACGTATTGATATTAGAAACCAGCTTCGAAACCAATTGGAGCGCCACGCAATGGTTGTTTCAAAAGTTGTTAAAAGCAAAAAGGATTTAGAAAACGCGCAAAAATTTAAGGATTATTTCGATTGGGAAGAAGCGCTAAACCGAATCCCTTCCCATAGATTATTGGCGATTTTAAGAGCAGAGAATGAAGGTGTTGTACGAACCAAAATTGAAATCGACCATGAGCATACCATCAAGCGCATCGTAAATCGCATTATTAAAAGTCAAGATGCTTTTAGCCACCAAATCGAAATGGCCATTGCCGATGCTTACAAACGTCTTTTATTCCCATCATTGAGTAATGAGATACTACAAAATGCCAAACAAAAAGCCGACGATGCAGCCATTGCTATTTTTGCTAAAAATCTTAAACAACTATTATTAGGCTCACCGCTAGGCGAAAAAAAAGTACTTGCCATTGACCCCGGATTCAAATCGGGCTGCAAACTCGTTTGTTTGGATGAAAATGGAGAACTCGAACATAATGAAAATATTTATCCGCATGCTCCAAAAAATGACCAAACTGGTGCGATGAAAAAAATTAGTTTCTTAATTGAAGCCCACAAAATCGAAGCCATTGCTATTGGTAACGGTACCGCTTCAAGAGAAACCGAAGCGCTCATCAAACGAATGCGCTTTAATACCGATGTTCAAGTATTTGTAGTAAGTGAAGCTGGGGCCAGTATATACTCCGCCTCAAAAATAGCAAGAGAGGAGTTCCCTAATTATGATGTAACGGTTCGAGGATCGGTTTCGATTGGACGGCGGCTGCAAGATCCGCTAGCAGAGTTGGTAAAGATTGATGCCAAATCGATTGGTGTTGGGCAGTATCAACATGACGTTGACCAGGCTAAACTTCAAAGTGAATTAGACAGTGTGGTGCAGAGTTGTGTGAATTCCGTTGGCGTTAATATCAATACGGCAAGCCATAGTCTGTTAAGTTATGTGTCTGGCATTGGACCAAAATTAGCTGAAAATATCGTTAGCTATAGAAGTGAATACGGCGGATTTGGTAATAGAAAAGAAATAAAGAAAGTTCCGCGTTTGGGCGATAAAGCATTTGAACAGGCCGCAGGATTTTTAAGAATTAAAGACGGAAAACAGCCTTTGGACGATTCTGCTGTCCATCCTGAACGGTATGCACTTGTCAAGCAAATGGCGAATGATGTCGGTGTTTCGGTTTCAGAATTGATAGGTAACAAATCAACGCTTCAAAACATTGATTTATCAAAATATACCACCAAAACCGTCGGGCTTCTAACCCTAAAGGATATCGTCATGGAATTAGAAAAGCCTGGACTAGATATCAGACAACGAGCCAAGGTTTTCAGTTTTAACCAAAACATTAAATCAATTAGCGATTTAAGGGAAGGACAAACGCTTCCAGGAATCGTGAATAACATTACCGCATTTGGCTGTTTTGTGGATGTTGGCATCAAAGAAAGTGGATTAATCCATATTAGTAATCTTTCTGATGGCTACGTTAAAGATGTTAATGAATTTGTGCACCTGCAAGAACAAATTACAGTAAAAGTGCTGGAGGTTGATGAAAAACGTAAACGAATACAATTAAAACTAGAACGCTGATAAGCCAGATTAAACTGATTTTTCAATGAATATTTTATTTAAAATTTATATGAAAATATTACTTTTTATTAGCGTGCATCAGAAACATCAGCTTTCTATTTAAATCTTCCGTGTTCCAAATATTTATGTTGAAAATCGCCTTCCATCCTATTTACCAACATCCTTTACCTGAGGGTCACCGATTTCCTATGCTAAAATATGAATTGTTGCCAGAGCAATTGATTTACGAAGGCACCTGCACAAAAGTCAATTTCTTTGAGCCTGAAATTCCAGAGGACGAACATATTTTAAGAGCTCATACCGAAAGCTATTACAATGACCTTAAAAATCTGACCCTAGATAAACGTGCTGAGAGAAAACTGGGATTCCCGTTAAGCGAAGGTCTTGTAAAACGTGAGATTATTATCGCAGACGGCACGATGAAAGCGAGTGAGTTTGCATTAGAGCACGGCATCGCCATGAACATTGCGGGCGGGACGCATCACGCGTATTCAAATCACGGAGAAGCATTTTGTTTATTGAACGATCAAGCTATTGGAGCGCGATACCTTCAGCAGAAAAAATTAGCTGAGAAACTATTAATTGTAGATCTTGATGTTCACCAAGGTAACGGGACTGCTGAAATTTTCGCCAATGATGCTTCCGTTTTTACCTTTTCAATGCACGGGAAAAGCAACTACCCTTTTAAAAAAGAAACTAGCGACTTAGATATTGCATTAGAAACCGATGCCAATGATGAAACTTACCTCAACTTACTGTACAAAACCCTTCCGAAGTTAATCAAAGACCAAAAACCCGATTTTATTTATTACTTATGTGGGGTTGATGTGGTAGCTTCAGACAAATTAGGGAAACTGGGTTTAACCGTTGAAGGCTGTAAACAACGTGATCGGTTTGTCTTAGAGACTTGCAAATCCCACAACATCCCTGTGATGTGCAGTATGGGCGGTGGGTATTCGCCAGATATTAAAATTATTATAGAGGCACATGCCAATACATTTCGGTTGGCGCAAGAAATTTTCTCTTAGAAGATAAAACCCATTTTTTTTTAGTAATTTGAATCATTGTTTTTATCTCTCCATTTCTAATAGTATATTTGAAAATTATTTAGAATCATTAAAAATAGAAATTATGAAAAAACTTTACGTATTGTGTATGACATTAATAAGCTTGGGCGCTTTTGCTCAAATTACTGAGGTGGCAGATATAAATCCCTCAGGAGATTCTGATCTAGATGAATTTTACGTTAGTAATGGCATTTTATATTTTGAAGCCGATAATGGAACATCTGGGAATGAGCCATATTCTTACGATGGGACTACGGTTACTATAATTAAGGACATAAACACCACAACCTTTGCAAGTGGAAGTAGCAATCCAGGTCTTTTTATTGAGTTCAACGATTTAATATACTTTAAAGCCTCAGATGGCGATGAAGACGATGGCAATAATGAAACCGAACTTTGGCAAACCGATGGCACCGAAGCCGGGACAACCCTAGTCGCGGATATTAACGAAAATGCGGGAGGTAATCCCCAAGACTTTTTTGTTTATAACAACGAACTTTATTTCGAAATCAATGACGGCTCTACAGTACAGGTATGGCGACTTAATAATGGTAGCCCTGAAAAGGTAACCAATAACAGATCAGGTGGTTTTGCTACTATGTCTAATCCAGTTGTAACTCCAACAGGTGTGTTTTTTAGAATGTTTGGTGATAACGGAAACCAAAGACCGCATTTTTTCGATGGAACAGGCGATGCTTTAGAATTGGCAGATATTGTAGTTGGTGCTGCTGATGGTTATTTTTATAATGGAAATGTTTATTTTGAAGGAGACGATAGCTTAGGCGCTGGTGATGAACTTTGGAGAACAGATGGCACTGTGGCGGGAACGTTAGCTGTTGCAGATATCTTATCTGGTAGTGGCGATTCTGACCCCAAAGAATTTGTAGAATTCAATGGCGAACTATATTTTGCCGCAGAAGACGATAATGGCTATAATCTTTGGAAAACAGACGGAACGACCGCAGGAACAGTATTGGTAATTAATCCTAATGCAGCAGGAGATAGTGACGTTGACAATTTATTTACAGACGGCACAAATTTATACTTCTCCGCTTCCGATGGTACTATTGGTGTAGAACTTTACAAGTTTGACGGTACGGATGTGACTTTGGTCAAGGACATTAACGCTTCGGGTGATTCTAACCCCTTCGGATTTACAATCCTCGATGGAAAAATTTTCTTTACAGCCGATAATGGTACTGGAGAAAAACTATGGGTTACAGATGGCACCACCGAAGGTACTCAATCTGTCGCAACAAATGTGGGTTCAGGTGATGACCCTACTGATGTTGACGACCTTATAATTCTTGGGGCACGGCTTATATTTTCTGGGACTGGTGTTAATGGAAATGAACTATTTTCTTTTGACCCTTCTACCTTATCTGTTTCGGAAACTACTCTTTTAGACAGCAGTATTTCCGTTTATCCAAACCCAGCTTCATCTGTGTTAAATATTAAATCCTCTTCAGAAAGTGATTTAAACTTTATGATAAACGATATCAACGGAAGAGAGTTACAAAATGGAACTCTTCAAAACAACCAAATTCAGATTGACCTTTCTTCAGGACTTTATATTTTACAGTTGGAAGATCAAAACCAAACAAGAATCTCAAAAAAGTTTATTGTTGAGTAAGATTTTTAAATCCATTTAATATTTTAAAACTTCGTCGTCCTTTTAAAGGATGACGAAGTTGTTTTTTTCAATGCTCAAAAACGTATTCACACTTTTGGTCCTTTTTAGCATCACTTTTGGATTTTCACAAAACCAAAGGGAAATTTCAGGTATTGTGAAAAGCGCCGAAGATGATTTCCCGTTGGCAGGTGCATCCATCAGGATCAAAGGAACAGGTGCTGGTGCTATTACCGATATCGATGGCAAGTTTAAATATCTCATCAATAGTCAGGGGCCGATAAATAATCTGGTCATTGAAGTGTCTTACCTTGGTTATGTGTCACAATCTCTAAAATTGGGCGACCGTAGTTATTTTGAAATTATCTTAGAAGAAGATGTTGCTGCGCTTGACGAAATTGTGATTACCTCATCATACGGTACAAAAAAATTAAAGCAGGAAGTTGTTGGTAGTGTCGCCACAGTGAGAACCGAAGAATTAATTGCAGAGCAGCCCGCCACCACTTTTGATGAACTTTTAGAAGGTCAGATTGCCGGGGTTTATTTAGAGACCAACCCAAGGTTAGGCGAAGAGATATCCATAAATATTAGAGGGCAAGGTTCATTGACACCACTAAACGCCAATGTCGTTGGAACATCTACCCAGCCTTTGATTATCGTTGATGGTATTATCCTATCTGAAGAAGTTGGCATTGATGGCAGCAACTTTTTTGATGCGGGTACTGGTAACCTTTCAGAAAATATCTTAAATCCCTTAGCTCGTGTTGGCGTGCAAGATATCGAAAGTTTCAATATTTTAAAGGATGCTGCGGCCGTGGGACTTTACGGTGCAGATGCTGCAAATGGCGTGATATTGATTACTACAAAATCTGGCCGAAAAGGGAGACTACGGTTTAACGCTTCGGTACAATCGGGGATAAGTTCGCCCATAAATCAGTTTCAATTTTTAAGTGGGGAACAATACCAGAACGTTTTCAATATTTATAATACCAATAGCGGAAATCTTAATGCCGTGCAACCTTGGAATGGTGTTGATACCAAATGGTTCGATTTACTAAACAGAACGGGGACATTTAACCGATTTACTTTTGGTGCAAACGGAGGCTCCGAACGTTGGAGATATCGCGCAAACGCAACCTATCAAATCAATAAGGAATCACAGGTCAATAATAACTATAAAAAGTTAAATACCAGTTTAGCTTTAGACTACAACAAAGATAAATTTTCGGCCTCGCTTCGTTTTTCTCCATCGCTCGCCATTAAGAATGACCCGAATACATTGTATTCATTTGCAGTTGCACCAACATTAACTGTCTTTGAAAACGACGGAAGCTTTACACCTTTTCCAACGTTTGGAAATCCACTAGCAGTTGCCGAGCAGAATATTTCAGAATCTGAAACCTTTGCCATATTAAACAGTATAAACCTTAATTATCAATTTTCAGATCGCCTAAGTTTGAGAACAATATTCGGGATTGATTTTTCAGAAAAAGAAGAGGATAATCTGTTTTCTGGTCTCAACGGCTCTGGTCAATTTAATGACGGCACTTTAGGTAGAAGGGTTCAAAGAGAGCGTAACACGACACGTTGGAACTGGAGTGCCAATTTATCATACAATCAGAAATTTAATAAAAATCATTATTTCGATGCATTAGTTGGGATTGAGACGCGACAGGAAAAATCTGATCAGTCTTACGCTAGAGGTAACGGCTTTGAAGTTTTAGATTCTGCACAGCCAATTGCTCTGGCCGAAGATCAAGACTATCAATTTGACCGTTCAGAAACTACGGGGCGGTCTGTTTTCACCCAACTTAATTATGATTTTAAAAAGACCTATTTCCTTTTGGCAAATTTTAGAGTGGACCAAAGTTCTGCTTTTGGGAGTGATAATGACACGGCACTCAATGGTGGAGCTGGCGCGAGTTGGGTAGTGAGTAATGAAGATTTCTTTTATAATAATACCACAGAAAATCCTATTGATTTTTTGCGGTTTCGCATTAGTTATGGTTCCACGGGAAATTCCAGAATTGGTTCCTATCGCGCCTTGGGTCTTTTTAGGGTTGATAATGACAATGATGGCAACGGCTATAACGGAAACAATTATGCCAATCCGATTACCGCACCAAATCCAAATCTTGGATGGGAACGCAATAATAAATTCAATTTAGGAATGGATATAAATCTATTCTCAAAATTTAGGATTACCGCGGAAATTTTCAGGGATAATAGACAGGATTTAATTGTTTCAAGAGATGCTATCCCCGAATCTGGCTTCGATAATGTTCAGATTAATGGTTCTACAATGATTAACCAAGGTGTGGAATTTTCATTTCAGGCCGATTGGTTTAAAACCAAAAATTTTAGATGGCAGACCAATTTCAACATTTCAAAGATTGAAAATGAAGTTACCAGTTTAAAAGGTCTCGGTTCAAACACTTCTAGTGCAGAAGTTGCTAGAGCACAACGTGTGGGCTTTTCTACATCAGCCATTTGGGGCTTTGACTTTATAGGGATTGATCCTGCAATCGGTCGTGAACTCTATAACGTTGATGGCGAAATTTATGATGGCGCCTATGTTAGACAAAACTTTGATGCAAGTAATTGGCAACCCATCGGTGACTCACAACCTGATTTTTTTGGAGGAATGCGAAATAATTTCAGCTACAAAGGCATCAACTTAAATATCATTTTTTCATTTGCTTATGGGCAAGATGATTTAGTTGACCGGGTGCTTGTGGATAACTATCGGGTACTAACCAACAGAAATATTAGCGTTAATGTTATTGAAGATGCTTGGCAAAATCAAGGAGACGTTGCAAATCTGCCGGCTATTTCAGATTCTAATGCCATAATATCCAACTCCTCTAAATATCTATTTGACGAGTCACACATTAAATTGAAATCTATAAACTTAAGCTACGATTTGCCGGTCGATAAAATTGACGTGCCATTTAAGGCATTATCCTTTTTTATAAATGCCTCTAATCTTAAATATTGGTATAAAAATAAAAGTGAACCCGGTAAAAATGGTGTTGCCGAATACAAAAGTGTCTATCCAGAAATGAGAACCATTTCCTTAGGTTTAAATGCTGCATTTTAATATGAAAAAATCAATATACATAGCTTTGCTACTCGCTTTTTTAGGACTATTTTCCTGTAGTGATTTTTTGGAAATAGAGCCCGAATTACAAGTTTCCATTGACGAGCAGCTTTCTACAAAATCTGGAGTTTTGGAAGCCTATAGCGGAATTTACAGAGATATTGAAATATTAATGTCGTCCACATACGTTTTATATGCTGAAGCCTTGGGCGGTAATATTGCCTTTACGCCAAACCCTTCAACTAATCAAGTTTCTGTGTTTTTACAAATAATGAACGCCTATAATTTTAGTTCTACAGAGACAGATTTTGATTATGAAACCTATTATGATGATGCCTATGAAATTATCAATCAATCTAATCTACTATTGGAACGCTTTGATTCTTTTTCTTTTTTTTCTTCGGAAGAATTAGACCAACTCCGAGCCGAGTTATTTACCATTAGAGCCTTTGCGCATTATCAAGTTTCTTTAATGTTTGCACAAAATCATAACTTTACGCCAGACGCTTCACATTTGGGAATTGTTTACAATCTAAGCACCATTACGGTTGGCGAAGATTTTCCTTCAAGATTGACTATGGCAGAAACTTACGCTCAGATTCAGGAGGATTTAAATATTGCTTTAGGTTTATATAATGATGATCAGTTATTATCTGGCCCAAGCTATTCTTATTTTAATACCCAAACTACAACTGCCCTTTATGCTCGCATTGCGTTACAAATGAATGATTGGGAAAACGCAAGATTGTATGCTAGTGAAGTCATCGATAACTCCGGAATCTCATTAACTACAACCGAAAATTACGTAAATCAATGGGAACAAGAAGAATTACCAGTTAGTGAGATTGTGATCGAATTTTCGGCTCCAAGAACTTCAGAAGGGAATGTGAGTTCAAGCATGGCGGAATTTTTTAGGGTAAATCAAAACGGAAATTTATCTAGAAACTCAGCATCTGGGGATCTTCTAAACCTGTATACTGAAAACGATATTAGAAGTAATATGTTCATTGCAGAAGACATTAATACAAATATTAACGGAGAAGTAAATCCAATTACCTATTTCTTTACCAAAAAATTTCAAGATGATGCTGGGACGACGTTTATTCGACTTTCAGAATTATATTTAATCAGAGCGGAGGCTAATGCGCGGTTGGGCAACCTCAATTTGGCACTAACAGATTTAAACATCATTAGAACTCGAGCAAATCTTGAGGCATTAACCTCAACGTCCAATTTATTGGAAGAGCTCTTCTTAGAAAGACGAAGAGAACTAGCTTTTGAGAACCATCTGTTTTTTGATATTTTGCGTTATAAAAAAGATGTAGTGCGCAATGCTGATTGCATTTCTACCGTTTGTGATTTAGACTATCCGTCTAACTTTTTTATTCAACCAATTCCGTTTCAGAGTGTTTCGTTAAACCAAAATATAGAACAGAATGAAGGGTATTAAATACATTGTTTTTTGCACAATATGTGCGCTATTTATGACCTGTTCTGAAGAAGAGGATAAAAGTTTTTCGAATTCCGACGGGCCATTTGTTCGCTTTTTCATGCTGGTAAATAACAACAATGGGGTATTAGAATTTCCTGAGTTTAGCGGAAATTTAATACCGGTGTCAAATTATGAAAAAAGCGATATCAAAACTCTCAAAATCCCTGTTGCCTTAACGAGTGAAGCGTTATCTGAAAATGTAACGGTTGAGTTTGAAACTACTGTTTCAGCAGGACTTGAAAATATTGAGATTACACCCGCAGACGCCGTTACTTTTACACCTGAACGTTTGGTAGATACTATTTTCGTAAGCTTTACTGAAAGATGGGATGCCAGTTTAAACCCAGAGCTCAGTTTCAAATTGACCCAACCTAGCGACCCTGCAATAAATATCGGGATGCCAAATGATAACGCGCCAAATAACGAATTAACCATTGCTTTGGGCGAACTTAATTTAACCTACGCCTTTGAGTCTCCCAACCAAAAGGAAATTTTAGGGACGGTTGGAGAAACCGCAGATTTTTCGGTGGTTTTTCCCGATGGCTTCACTGCTTCAGAAATCACAGGTGTTAATCTTATTGAAGAGGTTAGTAGTGATTTCGATTATTCCATTCAACAATTACCATTGACCGGAGATTACAGGGTGAATTATAGAATAACTTTGAATGAAAATATAGCAATTGACGCCTTGGAGTTTCAAACCATTTTCAATCTAATGGAATTAGAAGGGTATACCTTAAGCGGTAGTTCAACCTATACAGTTAAGAAACCATTGGTTACAGACCGTGATATTTCCATTAACACAGCCAGTCAATTCTATGATATCTCAGATACCAACTACAGAAACTTTGGTGTCCATTGGTCAGATTTTAACGCTGATGGAGTTTGTGAATGGCGTGATTTTAATACGTTTACCGTCCCCGTTATAGTTGAAGCAAATGACCCCAATGCTGTTTTATTTGATGACATGGGCACATCGAATACTGATGATGATATTTACCATCATGCCTTTAGAATTGGTTTTGTATCGCCAATAAGTGGTAATACCACCAATCCGTTTAACCTAAAGCGTTTTTTCAATGGAGAATCCACTAGTGAGGCTAATTCTCCTGGATTTAATATTGTGCAAGCTTTGGAATTTTTCCCTGAAAATGGAAGCAGCGATACAAATGGAGTGGTACGCGTTATAGAACAGGATTTGATTATTTCAAGTACTGCTGGACAGAGTTATATTATAACCATTTCTGGAGACGGCACTTACAGCGAAAATGCCGAGGGCATCTTTGAGATTCAGTTAGAATTAAATACCTTTAACGAAGTGCTGTTTGGAGGAAATCGTACCGCACAATTTAGACTATATAACAGTCAAGACTTTACAGATCCAGATCTCTTAACGATTGATTGCTTTGAACCCATTGACTTATGACCGCTTTAAAACAACAATTTCCTTTTTATTCGCTTTTATTCATCTTCTTTTGCGTTTTCAATTGTAAGAATGAAAATAAGGGCGATTATGTTGCGGTTACCATTGAAGAATTAAGAACTGCTTACTCCCAAGAAAATTCAGCTAACTGGCCCAAACCACAATTAGATAGTTTGGTTAACATAGCAAATTTTGAAGACCTTGGCGTACTCCCTGAAGTTAAGTTCCCGGAAGACAATCCCTATTCCAAAGAAAAAAAATTATTGGGCAAGTTGCTGTTTTTTGATGCTCGTCTATCTGAAAGTGGACAAATAGCATGTGCTAGCTGCCATGATCCAGAGTTGGCGTGGACTGATAATGTAACTCGTTCATTTGGGCATAAACGAGTGGAGAATCGACGTAATGCCATGACCATTAAAAATGTGGCTTTTGCGCATACTCTGTTTTGGGACGGTCGTGCTGAAAGCTTGGAACACCAAGCCGGTTTCCCAATGGCAGACCCTGCCGAAATGAATACCGATAACGACATTACGGTAAGTAATATTTCTAAAGTTGAGGGTTATAAGCCGCTTTTTCAAGCTGCCTTTGGAGATAGTGAAGTTACTTTTGACCGGATTTTAAAAGCTATAGCTACATTTGAAAGATCGCTCGTGAGCCGCAATAGCAAATTTGACAAGTTCGTTAAAGGGAATGCCGATGTCTATACAGACCAAGAAGTTTTAGGACTGCACTTATTTAGAACTAAAGCGAGATGCATCAATTGCCATAACACCCCGTACTTTAGTGATAACCAATTTCATAATGATGGGCAACATCTTTTTGGTACTAAAATGGAAGATTTTGGACTATATGACCAAACGAAGGATACCGCAGATGTTGGAAAATTTAAAACACCAACCTTGCGTGAAGTAGCATTAACAGGTCCTTGGATGCATCACGGTCATTTCCCGTCATTATTGGATGTTGTAGAATATTATAATCTTGGAAACCCTGCGCCTATTCAAGAAAAATATCTAGGCACTGAAAAAGACGCATTAATCCCTCAAAATTCGCCACTACTTAAAAACCTCAATTTAGATGAAACTGAGGTAGAAGCGGTAATTGCCTTTTTAGAAACACTTTCTACCAAACCACAACGGGTAAATTTAGTTAAGATGCCAGAGTAGGTTTTAATTTATGGTTTTTTAAAAAATCAAGCCTTACAAAAAAATCAAGCTGAATTTCGACTCGCATTAATATTACCAAACAAGGAGCGCGTCACGATTTTCTCATAGACATCGATTTGCTCTTGATCACGAACTTCTGCTTTTTCGAGTTCTTGAATCTTTTTTAACGCGTATTGTTGTATAGTCAATAATGGCAGTACGATAGATTCCCTTACATCAATTGAAGCTTTACCCGCTGGTTCTTCTTGCATAAGTACCTCAGAATCGGTTAGCTTTAACAACAACCGTTTTGAAGTTTCGTATTCGTCATGGATGATGTTCCAAAAATCGCCAAATTCTTCATCGTCTGCCATGTATTTGGTCAAATCGAAGAACGATTTTGAAAGTGACATCATACTATTCTGAATCAAGGTCTTAAAGAAGTTTGAACTATTATATAAATGCTTGACCTTTTCAAATTCGCCTTTATCCTCATACTGTTTTAGTGCTGTACCAACACCAAAAAATCCTGGAACGTTCTGTTTCAATTGACTCCAACTCCCCACGAATGGGATGGCTCTTAAATCTTCAAAAACCAGTTTGTCAGAGTTACCCCGTTTGGATGGGCGACTACCAATATTTGTTTTCGCATAATATTTTAAGGTACTCATACGCTCGAGATAAGGCACAAACATTGGATGACTCTTAAAGTCTGAGTAGGTTTTATAACTCAATTTCGCCAAATCGTCCATGACCTCAATATTATCTGGGCTCATCGCTAAATTAGTATCGTTCAAGCGGTTTAAAATTCCAGAAGTTATCAATTGCTCCAAATTATATTGTGAAGAATCCAATGTTCCAAAATTAGAACTAATCGTCTGCCCTTGGATGGTTAATTGCACTTCTTTATCTTCTATTGTTGGGCCTAAGGACGCATAAAATTGGTGTGTTTTTCCGCCGCCTCTAGCTGGTGGTCCACCTCTACCGTCAAAAAATATAACGGTTACGCCATATTTTCTGGATACTTCGGTCAAGCGCTCTTTCGCCTTGAAAATACCCCAATTCGCCATCAAATAGCCACCATCTTTTGTACCATCGCTAAAGCCAAGCATAATGGTTTGTTTCATCCCACGTTTTTTAAGGTGGGCAGCATATTCAGGGTTTGTGTAAAGGTCTTCCATAACCTGGGGCGCGTTTTCCAAGTCGGTAATGGTTTCAAATAATGGGCCAATATCAACGGTCATATCATCCTCAAACGCAACGATTTTTAGCATGGCAAACAACTGCATGACGTGTAACGTGGTTTGGTTGTTACTTATAATGTAACGGTTGGCTGCTTTCTCACCATTTTCCTGTTGGATGGTTTTTATAGCAGTCATCGATTTGAGGGTTTTTAAAACCATTTCATCTTCAAAAATAGACAGGTCTATTGAGCCTTTTATTTCTGAAAGTACCCGTATTTGTTTTTCTTCGGATAAGTCTTGATAATTTTTAGGAAATACATCGCTGCCTGATGCAATCACTTTATCTACCATGGTATTAAATACCGCTGCATGCGCACGACTGTCCTGACGGATGTCTAAAGCTCCAAAGTGGAAACCGAATAAATGTGTTTTGTTTATTAGACTTTTAATATCATTAGCATAAAGCGATTGATGATCGTTTATGACAATTGTTTTGATAGACTCCAACTCTGATACAAAATGCTCTAATGTGATTTTTGTTTTATCGGGCGACGTAAAAGATAGATATAGCCCCCTCTCGAGTTCAGCTAAGCGCTCTCCAATATCCTTAAAGGTCAATTTTCTTTTAAGTCGTCTAACGTCTCTGTAATAATTTTTAAGTATGGATTCCCGCAATCTCGCGGCAACCTTTAGGGTGATTTCTGGGGTTACAAATGGGTTGCCATCACGGTCACCTCCTGGCCAAAAACCAATATTGATAATATCGTTTTCGACTTTCACGCCGTCAAAGATATTTTCTTGAATATAATCGAAAATACTTCCGAAGGAAAAATAGAACACATGCTCTAAATACCATATCAAACTTACCGCCTCGTCATAAGGCGTTGGTTTTTCATGCTTAAAAAAAGGGGTCTTACCCAACTGAGCCAACAAATCGTTGATGGTCAACAAATCATTTTCCTTGATGGCGCGGGTCAAGTCTGTAATAATACCCAAAACACTACCAGGATAAAATTGGGTAGGATGGGCCGTAAGAACGATGCGCACCTTAAACTCCTCTAAATATTGCTGTAATTCTTCCAATTTATTCTCTGAAGACGCAGATTCCTTTAGACTTCTGAGAGTCCCGATACCATCCATATTATTGACAATGGGAAATGCAGCATCTTCAATAGCATCAAATAACACCACCTGGCGTTCAATAAATTGTATAAAACGGAACAACAAATTTATCTGGCTTTCCTCAGAGCGTCTGGCTTGGTATTTCTCAAAAAACGTCTCCACAATCTTGGTCGGGTTATCGCCTGCCTTGAATCCTTTTTCACAGGTTTCGTGAAATAGCGGCAAAAGCGCCCCTGTTTTGGTGATGGTATCAAAAGGCAACGTCATAAATATACTGTTGTATATTTGGTATTTGGACATGACGTTTTGATTGAATCTTGTGAGTTTTGGTTGTGTTGGCATAGACATTTTTGTTTTAAAAAGAACTGGTTTAAAGGTAATGAAGGAAATTTACTTTACTAAATGATTTTTCAGTTTTACGAATTTCACAATGAGAACTTTATGATCTTAAAAATCTTTCAAGGAATACGCTTGGTAAATTGTTTTACATTTTGAAAAAAATTCTCTAATGAGCCTAATCTAAATAAATCCAAATAAAGCACTCCCAAGTTTATCTTAAAAACTTGATCTGCTTGATGAAAAATCCATTTTATAAAGGTTTACTCATGAAAAACTAGAATTCAAACAACGCGTTTTTAAAATCTACATCGTTTCTAGATACAACGCCAAGCGTAATTTCCAATAGGGGATTTGTTCTTCAAAATGCAAAAACAATGGTTTTAGACCCTCTAAATCTTCAAAACTATTTCGTGCCTCGATAATTTTCCCTCTTTCCTCGGCTGTCATAAATTGTTCCAAATCAATATCAGCACCAGCTTCGTGAACTTTTAGGAGATGGCCAAAAATGGTGCTGTCCTTGAGCGCTCTTTTTCTAGCTATTTCAGATACCGTAAGTCCGCTCTTGAATAATTTATAGCTCTCTTCGTGGGTGGGCAATTTTGGTTTTTTACTTTCTGAATACTGCGAAATAGCCTTCAGAAACGCATCGGCGTATTTGTCTAGTTTTGCTTGCCCTACGCCCAATACCTCAGCAAATTCAGTTTTAGTGGTTGGTTGCTTTGCTTCCATGTCTTTTAAACTGGCATCACTAAACACGATGTATGCCGGAACATTTTCCGCTTTAGCGATCTGGGAGCGCAATTGCCTAAGTTGCTCGAACAAGCCTGTTACCGTTGCCGATTTTGAACTTATTTTTTTAGCTTCAGCAGTCTGTTTTTTAATATTTGCAAGTCGTACTTCCTTATTGTCAAACAGTACTTTCTTGGCTAAGGGCGTAAGCAATAATCGCCCATTTTCATGGAAACGGATTTCTAAGACACCCTGATTGATCATTTGAATGATATACTGTTGCAAATCCAGCCAAGCTAAATCTTTTGCTGCTCCGTAGGTTTTAATATGTTGATAGCCCTTGTCAAAAACTTGGGCGTTTTGGGAACCTCGCAACACATCCACCACCATACCGACCGCTTCCATTTCCTTTAACCTTGCCACTGCAGAACAAACTTTTTTGGTTAAAGTAGTACCATCAAAATATTTTGGCGGCGCCTTACAAATGTCACAATTGCCACAGTTTTCTGTGATTTGCTCCCCAAAGTAATTGAGAAGCGCAATGCGACGGCAACTCAAAGCTTCAGCAAATTGCTGCATCCGCTCTAATTTGGCGATTTGGTAGGTTTCGTTAGAACTACCTGCAGCGAATTTTCGTAGTTGCACCACATCGGCAAAACTATAAAATAGGATGTTATGAGCTGGCAATCCGTCACGACCGCTCCTGCCGATTTCCTGATAATAGCCTTCAATATTTTTGGGCATGTTGTAATGAATCACCCAGCGCACGTTACTCTTATCTATGCCCATACCAAAAGCGATGGTGGCGACAATAATTGGTACGCGATCATTGATAAAATCCTCTTGAATACTGTTACGCTCTTCAGCAGAAAAACCGGCGTGATAAGCTTTCGCCTTAATACCGCTGGCATTGATTTTTTGCGCTAAGGTCTCAGTACTTTTTCGGCTAAGGCAATACACAATGCCACTTTCATCGGGCCTTCCCGTGACGAATTTGAGTATTTGTTTTAAACGATTTGTGCCTGGCCTTACTTCCAGATAAAGATTTTTACGGTCAAAAGAAGCTAGGTGGACGGAGGCCTTTGGGATATTGAGCTGCGTCACGATATCTGCCTGGGTAGCTTTATCGGCTGTTGCGGTAAATGCCACTAGCGGGGTTTCTGGAAATTGTGCCTTTAAATATCCTAACTGGGTATAGGCCGGACGAAAATCGTGGCCCCAAGAAGAAATGCAGTGCGCTTCATCAACGGCGATTAAGCTAATTGTTAGGTTGTTTAAGTATGACGAAAGATTTGACAGGCTCTCGGGAGCGACGTAGAACAAATCGAGCTCGTTATTTACCAATTGCGACAACACTTGGTTTTGCACCTCAGTATCCTGACTGCTGTTATAAAAAGCGGCATGAATCCCATTCGCTTTAAGTGCATCCACTTGGTCTTTCATCAAGGCAATCAAAGGGGAAATTACAATGGCCGTACCATCGAGCATAAGTGCCGGCAGCTGAAAACATAACGATTTGCCACCACCGGTTGGCATGATGGCCAGCAGGTCTTTTTTATTGATAACATCTGTTATGATTGCCTCTTGATTAGGTTTAAAACTATCGTAACCAAAGTGTTTTTTTAATACGTTTAGGATGGGTTGTGCTGCAATCATAGTGGTAAAATTACAAATCGAAATTATTGTAAACGGCTTAAGGTAAAAAAAATTCCAAATTCCAATCGTTGCCTATGGAATTTGGAAATTTTATTGACTTTTAATGTTTGGATTATTTACCGCCCAACATGACCAGCTCGTTACAGACCACTTCTGTGATGTAGCGTTTGTTGCCTTCTTTATCGTCATAAGAGCGAGAGGTCAATTTACCTTCAACCGCAATCTCTTTTCCCTTGGTGACATATTTCTCGATAATCTCGGCGGTCTTGCCCCAGGCTACCACATTGTGCCATTGGGTGTCTTTTACGACTTCGCCCTTGGCGTTTTTATAGCTCTCGTTGGTAGCTATTGAAAATTTGGCGAGCATTTTACCGGACTCGAGGTTGACAATTTCCGGGTCGTTACCTAGGTTACCAATTAACTGTACTTTGTTTCTTAACGTAGACATAAGATAAGGTTTTTATTACGTTGAATCTCATTAGTTCAATCCAACAGGGCAAAGATGCGACGGGTTGCAAATGTTAGTCGGTAGTTACCTGTTTAAATTCGTTTGTAAATGTTTACAGTCGTTTGTTGTCGTTTGTAAGTGTTTGTTGTCGCATATTACACTTTTATAATACTGACTTTCAGATGCATAAGCTAAAAAAATCTAAAATTCAGCAATTTTTTTTAACTTGCGGGTAAAGGGTAAATAAACGTACCATTACGTTTACCCAGTTGTTGTAGGTAATTTGCCATCGCTAATGACGTTTTGTACAAGGATTTCCTGAGCGGTGTTGTGGATAGGGAAACGGACTCCACTGGAAGTGTAAAAATGGAGCTGGCAACTATTCGACCATTTCTGTCGGATATTGCCCAAGTAGTTTAGCTTTCAGCGTTGAGAGCTCGCTCTCAAAACGTTGGAACGTTAAAAACTACTTGAACAAGGACGGGAAAATTTTTGAGAAAGTCAAATATTTGAGCGTAAATGTTTGCGTTTTTACACTTCCAGTGGGGTTTTGGTGCGTTTCAGACTGATCATACACAAATGTATGGCTCAATATGAAACGCGGGGCTTGTACAAAAGCGACCCGATTATTGTCTTATGGCAAACTATGAACAGTTTTATTCCTAATTTTAGGAAAAATTAAAATTAAAATAAAACTACCCACAACATGCAATATACGTAATGGCCCAAAAACCTATCAGCATGAAAAAGGGGCCACTACGTATATTGCTATCGTTATGTGCAAGTTTAAGAAAAATTCGTCTACGAATGAAAATCTCTGAATTACAGAAAAATAACCCTTGGAAGGAACTATCAGAAAAAATTGAAAGGAATTTTTTTAATCTCATTGAGGAAAATAGCTTGGATGCGGACAAAAAGGTCATCGGAAACTTTAACGAAAAGCAATCCGAACTTTATAAATTGAGAACGTCAATGATGCCAGCTCATTTTACTGGTAACATTCTGAACTCAAAAATTGTTCTTTTGGCATCTAATCCAGGATATGTAGAGAAAGAAGTTGAGAATTTCTATTCTAACCCAAAATTTATGAAAGAGCGAATATCAGATTTGACTTTTTTAAGTGATAGTTTTATAAGCAACGATGATGAGAGAATAAAAGAAAGTCCATATTGGAATCAAAAGTTACGGTGGCTAACTGAAGAAGTTGGTTTTGATATTGTTTCAAAAAATGTATCATTATTACAATTCAATCCTTATCATTCAATAAAATTTAAGAAAGTACCCAAAAAGTTCTTTAAGAATACTAACACAAGTAATTATCTTAAATCTCAGAATTACGGATTTGACTTGTTGAGAAATTGCATTAAACAAGATAAATTGATTGTTGTTTTACGCAGTAAAAAAGAGTGGTTCAAAGCTGTTTCCCGAATTAAATGAACACGAACAGAATGGAAAAGTTATAACTATCAAAAACAAGAGGCAACCATTTTTGTCGCCAAATAATTTCGAGACAGAAAAGGATTTTTATAAATTGGTAAACAAATTAAAAATATGAACAGAATTTTAGAAATTGGCAATTTAACCATTGATGTAGGAAATATAAAGAGTATCCGAACCGAAAATTTTTCGAGCAGTTCAGAAGGAGTTTATGTAATTATCGACTTACTTTATGGCTACAATTACGTTCAAAATCCAGAAACAATGGAAACAGAATTAATTGCGCCTCAAATCAAAGAAGGTTTTGGAAAAATTGAATGGGCAGAGAGTTTTATGAAACCAATTCGTGAAAAATGGGAGGAATATTTGGAACATCGTGACGCAGAAAAACCTGCACATAACAACGTATATAGCTCATAGCTAGTGAGTTGCTTAATCAAAGTTAAGGCATATTTGCTAGTCCGCCAAATTTTTTAATTTGGCTTATTGAGAAAAAAGATAATAAGAAAAATTAAAAAATTCGGCTCGTGCTTCATCCGAAAATAATTTTATAATTTGCAAGCTACGAGCCATATACAGAGACGTTGCCCACAATATGAAAAAACTGCTTACGATAATATTTAGTTTGATAATTAGTCTTTGTTTTTCGCAAACAAAAGAACAACTGATTGATTCAATTATTAAAGTAAATAGAGTGGAATCTGATTGTGTCGGAATTGGTTGTATGGTAAGTCCACAGTACACAAGGTTTCAAAAATTAAAGAAAAAACTATCTGAAAAAGAACTAATCGAATTAGCAAAACACGAAAATCCAACAATTCGGACTTATGCTTCCATTGAACTCATTCACTCTGGCAAAGGAAACGTTCCTGAATTACTATCAACTGAATTACGGAATAATGAAATGGTTGAGACTTTCGAGGGTTGCATTATGGACATCGAACCTATTTCGTCAGTTATTTATCACGAATATTGGAACAAAATAAGAATTGAAGCATCCCGAAAAATTAAAGGAAATAATTACGAGCAAGATTTAGCAATGAAAAAAGCTCTTGCGACTGATTTAACAATGGAAAAATTAGATAGTATTGTTATCTATTCTGACAAAGAAGTTTATTGGTTGCTTTATAATAGAACCTTTGAAAACAGAAAACTAAAAGATAATTATTTGCCAAGAATTGAGGAATTAGCTTTTAGCGAAAACAATTCTTATGCTTTTGAATATTTAGAAAAATACTATAAATCAGAATATTCGGAGAAATTAAAAAACTATTTAAGAACGGATTTTCCGAAAGCCAAATTTCAAACCGAAAATGAAGTTTTCTATTTGCACTCGTTTATAGAAATATTATTGGAAAGCAAAAACGAGGAATTTAAAAAAATTGCGATAGATAAATTAAGAATTGATAAGGTTTGGAAAGACCGAAAGGGTTGGTTTAATACGACTTTGAAAAAACACGGAATTGAACTCTGAAAATAAAATACTGTGGGCAACACCGTGTATAATTAATGGCTAGTTCTCGCCTACTTACGAAAATCCTCGTGAATTTTCTATTCGGTTTTTATTTGCTAAATTAAGTGCTTAAGCACGCCACTAATCATACACAAACACGTTGCCAGTAATATGAAAAAAATCCCGTTAATATTAATAATTCTGACTTTTTTTGGCTGTAATCAAAAAGAGAAAAATGCTAATTTATTAAAAACGGAAGACAAAACTGAACTGACCGAAAAAAGTGAAACCACAATTTGGATTGATACAATTTCAAATGGTAAATTCCTGAAAGTTTATTCGGCACCTGAAACTGATTGGCAAAATCTAAGGGCTGAATATGGGAACGAAAATACAAAACATACAATCGACTTAACTACGGAGGAATTTCAAATTCTTGGAATTCCGTTCACAAACCAAATTGAGTGGATTACTGAAAAAAGTTTTGCCTTTATAAATGGTTGCGGAACGAATTGTAGATATGTCTTGATTTTTAACACAGAATCGGAAAAACCAATTGTGATGCCTCTCGAATATTATCCCGAAATGAAATATGCTGATTATAAAACTGACAATCCGAATTTATATATAGCAGTCGATGAAAATAATGGAAACTTAATTGTTATCGATACCGACAGTCAAAAAAAGGCGGTATTGAATTTACCAAAAGACTGGAATCATGGAAATGGCCAAATTTATGGCATCGTTGACAAAATAGAAATTAAGAACTCGAATATTAGAATCGTGCAAAATCAAGAAAACGGAAACAAAAAAGAACTGAATAAAACAATAACACTGGAATAAATACTACTGGCAACACCGTGTATAATTAATGGCTAGTTTTAGCTTGCTGACGAAAATCCTTAAGGATTTCCTATTCCGTTTTTATTTGCTAAATTAGGTGGTTAAACACGCCACTAATCATACACAAACACGTTGTAGGTAATTTGCCATCGCTAATGACGTTTTGTACAAGGATTTCCTGAGCGGTGTTGTGGATAGGGAAACGGACTCCACTGGAAGCGTAAAAACGGAGCCGGCAACTATTCGACCATTTCTGTCGGATATTGCCCAAGTAGTTTAGCTTTCAGCGTTGAGAGCTCGCTCTCAAAACGTTGGAACGTTAAAAACTACTTGAACAAGGACGGGAAAATTTTTGAGAAAGTCAAATATTTGAGCGTAAATGTTTGCGTTTTTACACTTCCAGTGGGGTTTTTGGTGCGTTTCAGACTCGATCATACACAAATGTATGGCTCAATATGAAACGCGGGGCTTGTACAAAAGCGACCCGATTATTGTCTTATGGCAAACTATGAACAGTTTTATAGAGGTCAGTAGTTAGTTGCTTATAAATTCAGATTGATAAATTTTATCAGCTTTTACCATTCTAACCATTAGATTGTTAAATATGGTTGATTTACTTTGTGAGCGATTTATTCTGAAACAAAACTCATTGAAATATCTATTTAAATTGTGATCACTTACCCAAGAATATGTTGTCCTAATCCATGATTTCACTTGATGAATCATGGTGTGCAAAGCTTTAAAATTCAATCCTTTGTTACTTTCGATTTGAGTTATATTGTATGCTTTTGCAATTGGTTTATACCCCCTCCATAAATCCGTGGTCACTCGTGCTTCCCTGTTTATGTGGTTAATGAAAATGTACTGTAGTGATTGTGCTGAGAAGTCGTCTATTTTCATTGCATACATACGCTTTACCTTGCCACTATCTGTAAGCTGAACTGCTGTTACAGCCTTTTTCTTCTTGCTGTTATAACTACGCCCAACTGTCCCTTGCTCTTTTCCTCCCAGAACAAATTCATCTACATGGACATTGCCATCCATAGGGTTATTGCCGCTAGAAGACATTGCCTCTCGTACTTTTAACATAAACAAGCGTGCTGTTTTTTCGGTAACCCCATAACGAACACTCATATAACTGGCAGATAGACTTTTAGTTGTCGTGGACATTTCAAAACAGATAAAAAAGGCTTTTCTAACACCAAATTTCACCTTATGAAAAAGGGTATTGGCAGTAGCAGATTCAGTATGTCTACAGATATTGCACTGTCTGCCATAATTCTTGAGCAATCGTACAAGCGGTATGGTTACATTTCAAACACTTGTAAGGCGTTTGAGATTTTAAAAAAGAGAGGTATTCTTTACAGTCATCATCAGTTTTGAACCGATCAGAGAACTCTAGAAGGTTTTGACCTTTAAATATGTCCATCATTTAATATATTTACTATCATCTAAGATACGCATTTAACTACTGACCTCTACAGTTTTATTCCTAATTTTAGGAAAAATTAAAATTAAAATAAAACTACCCACAACATGCAATATACGTAATGGCCTAAAAACCTATCAGCATGAAAAAGGGCCACTACGTATATTGCTATCGTTGGCGGTAATTTGAACAAAACTCGTTGCAACAATCAAAATTTTTATTCGTCTTTAAACAAGGAACATTAAAAATCGAAAAAAATGGAAAGAAGTTTATTATTTATTGTGAGTTTTATTTTAACAATAAGTAACTCATTTGGACAGACAATTAAAACGGAAAATATATATTCGGATACAATCAAGGATTCCATAAAAATAGCCGTCTATCTTCCCGAAAATTGGACTGAAACCAAAAAATACCCAGTAGTTTATGACTTTGAAATGTTGAGCATAACTGATATGAACTCAACAATTCTTGCCGAAAATATTTCCTTTTATAGTGAATATTTGCAACTAATTCCTCAAACATTGGTAGTTGCAATTGATTTAAAAAAAGGCGACGAATTGGGATTTTCGTACAATTCGGGAATGATTAACGAAAATGGAGAGAGATTTTTGACCGCAGTTCAAGAAAACATTTTTCCGCTAATTGAAAACAAGTATAATGGAACAGCTGAATTTAAGAGTTATTTCGGGCATTCGTATGGAGCAAGTTATGGAAATTATCTGTTTTTAAATCATCCATCAATTTTCAATTCTTATATTTTAATTGCACCTGAACAATTAGATTCATTACAACCACCTTTTGAAATAAACAACGAGTTAATTGAATTTTATAAAAAAAGACCAACCACATATTATTTGGCAAGTGGAGGTCGAGATATGGAAAGAAGACAAAGATATGCCAAAGATATTTCCGAAAAAGTAAAACAACTTGATGAAAATTCATTTCATTTTCAATCAAATTTCTTTTCGGACGCTGACCATTTGACCATTCTACCACGTTCAATTCCGTCAGCATTGGAAAAAACTTTTAAATTGTACTCTTCTTATAAAAATATTGACAAAGTTGAAAACGCACTTGACTACTTTAATAAAACAAACTCAAACCTGCAAGAAATTTTCGGTATTCCAATCGAGAAAAACAAACCCAATTTATTCTTTTTTAAGAGTTTGGCAACCAATAATAATGATGAAACCGCATTGGATTTTTTTGCAAAATACTTTTTAACTGAAAAGAGCACAGGTCTCGATTTTTATAATTTCGCATACAGCTTAAATCAAATAAAATCCAAAGAAAAGGCAATTGAATACTTTCATAAAGCAATTGAAAGGGCGAAAAGAGATGAAAATCTTAAACATTCAACACAAAATCCTATTGACATTTATCAATCATATCGTTCTTTAGCACTAAATGTTTATGATGACAATCCAAAAAAAGCATTGGAAACATTATATAAAGCCTACGATGACATTAAGGACATTCGACTTAAATATTTCATTGGAAAAATTGGAATTGAAAATAGTACGGAAATAAAGGAAAGTGTTGACCAATTGCTTGAATATATAAATAGTGACCATAGCGATGATTTGTGGAACTACATAAAAGACGAATCATATTATCAGTTGGGAACAGGATATTTAAAACTAAAGAATAAAAACAAAGCAAAAAAATCTTTTCTAAAAGCATTGGAACTTAATCCAAGTAACGAAAAAGCAAAAAAATCTTTAGAAAATTTGTAGGATGGAAAAGCAAAACAGCGGAACAAAAACTACCGCCAACACAGTATATAAGCCATTGCTGGGTCAGAGCTTATTTGGAAAATCCTGTTGGATTTTCCAACTTGGTTTTATACTTGGATTGGTTCGTGCCAGCCCACGCAACGGCTCATATACATAAACGTTGCCACACATTTGAGAAAAATTCTGTACATATTGACAATTTTAGTTTTCGGAACGACTTATGCTCAAGAAAACAAAACTTCTGATTGTAATTTACAAACGGAAAATGAACTATGGAAAGCGGAATATGAAAAAGCGGAAACCAAAACAGAACGGATTGAATTGATTAAAGCTAAAATCAAATCTGACTCAATTTACGAACAATCTGAACCGAAAATAAAAACCGTTCATTCACCGACAATTATAAACGAACACAAAAACCAAGACGGAATTGAATGTGGTTGTAAAATTTTATTCATTTTACATTATAAAAAAAGACGTTCGATTATTGTAAATCTAAATGACCGACCTGAATTAAGCATTGTTGTGGACAAACTGAATTCGGGAAATGTGGAACGAATATGGTCTGAATTTAAAAAGGAAACTGCACAATCGGTTTATGGAGTAGCTGGGAAATGTGGATTTATCCAATTAAGAATAACTGATAGAAAATTAAAGCGACTGATAAAAAACGTGTGGCAACAACGTATATAGCTCATAGCTAATTAGTTGCTTAAACGAAGTTAAGGCATATTTGGAAAGTCGCCAAATTTTTAAATTTGACGATTTCCAATTAAAAAGATAAATAGTAAAATTTAAAAATCTGGCTTATGCTCAACCGAATAATAATCGCTAATTTACACGCTACGAGCCATATACAAGACCGTTGCCCAAAATTTGAGAAACTATGTCGCTGAAAGAGTTTAAGAAAAAAGGAACAGCCAAATTAAAAGAGTATCGAACAAGTTTTCGGGACAATTATACTTTTTTAGAAACTTACTGCAAAAAGGAATTTAATAGTGGGAATTATTTAGACTTACTCTCAAAAAAAACTAATCTGATTGAACTTAATTTAAGCGAAATAATAGAAATTATTGAACAAAATTACATTAAATCAAATAACTATGATTTTAATGTTATGCCTGACGTTCAAAACGCAACTGATTTATTAAGAATTGAGTTATTAGGAATTAAAGGGGAACATAATTATAAAAAAAGTTCTGAAAGAGCAGTTTATGAAATTTTACAACAGATAAGAGACAATTTAACTCATTATGGAAAGTTTGAAATCTCTAATGAACAATTTGACCGAAATTTCATCTTTATAAAAAACGCATCAATAATAAGTTCATCACTTATTGAGATATTAGAAGAAAATGGATAACGAAAAAATAATTAGAGAAGAAGCAAGAGAATTTTGTGAGAACAGTAGTCTAGCAAATATCTATACTGAGACTTCACAAAAACTTCAAGATTTAAAATACAGATTGTCGGACTTTTATTCAGACGAATCCAAAGCGATTTTCTTGGACGAAATTCAAAAGACTATTGTAAATGATTTAGAAGAACACAGAAAAAAGTCCCACGGTGGAAAAGCAAGTCCAGATTGTCATTATGAAGTTGTTGCTGAAAAAATGTTATTCTACCTAAATCAAGAATTAGGAACTTTACCAAAAGTTGTACATCAAAAATACCAACAAGAAACAAAACTGATTAGAGAGAAAGTTTTTATCAGTTATAGTCATATGGATAAAGAATATTTAAAAGATATTCAAAGACACTTTAAACCGTTTAAAAATGACATTGACTTTTGGGATGATAGTAAAATTTTACCTGGACAAAAGTGGAAAGATGAAATAAAAAAAGCAATTGCAGAAACTAAAGTTGCAATTTTATTAGTAAGTACTGACTTTTTAGGTTCAGATTTTATAGCAACAGATGAATTACCACCATTATTAGAAAGTGCTGAAAAAGATGGTGCGGTAATTTTAACTGTTATTTTAAAACCTTGTTTATTCGAAGAGTTTGATGATTTAAACCAGTTTCAAGCTATTAATCCACCAAGTAGAGCAGTTAGTAAAATGGACGAAAATGAACGTGAGGAATTATATGTGAATTTAGTTCGACAGACTAAACGAGTATTAAACGGAGAATAAAAAACTGTGGGCAACACCGTATATAATTTATTGCTAGTTCTAGCCTACTTACGAAAATCCTCGCGGATTTCTATTCGGTTTTTATTTGCTAAATTACGTGCTAAACCACGCAACAAACCATATACATAATCCGTTAGGCAACATTTGAACAATGAATTTTCCTGAAATAGGTTGACTAAAAATTAATCAATTAATTATAGTCACTTATGAAAACAAAAGATGAACACTGGCGAAAAAAAAGCTACCAAAAAGTAACTTTAGAGACCAAACTTTTAGTGGTTGACCAAATTTTAAACGGTCAATTATCCACGAACTTTGCTTCTGAAAAATATGACGTTCCAAGAACAACCATTACCTATTGGTTGAGAAAATACAGTACCTTGGTACAACAAAACACAGGTATGAGCAAAGACAAGGAAATTAAAAAACTCAAGGAAAAGATCGAGGAACTGGAGTTCCAAAAAGACTTCCAACAAGACATTATCGCTGATATGGAACTCATTACTGGAGTCGATATGTCAAAAAAGTCGTTGCCCAAAACATTAGCAAAAGAGATAGAGCAAAAGAAAAAACAGCGTATAAAAGAAAATGGCTCTATGGATGTTTTGGGATTAGTAAACAAGCCTTCTACAAAAGACTCAAAACTAGGCAAAAACAAGAGGTAGACCATCAAAAGCTTAAGATTATGGTAAAGGACTATCGTAAAAAAGTAGGCTCTAAAACAGGTGGTATTAAACTTTACTCTGAACTTAAACAAGACTTTATTAATGCTGATATTAAAATAGGCAGGGATAAGTTCTATCGCTTCTTAAGACTTAATAAACTACTTGTTCCTAAAACAAAAAACTATATCACAACAACAAATTCTAATCACATGTACAAGAAATATAAAAACCTGGTAAAAGACCACGTTCCTAATCGGCCAGAACAGCTTTGGGTAAGCGATATCACTTATATCAAGACCCAATACGGCCATAATTACCTGGCACTGGTCACAGATGCCTATTCCAAGCAAATTATGGGCTATAATCTCGATAACCATATGAGAACATCGCTTTGCACAGAGGCGCTCGCTATGGCCATTAAAAACAGAAAATATCCTAGTCAAAAACTCATCCATCATTCTGATAGGGGGTTCCAATACTGCAATCCCAAATACACAGACTTTGCCGAGAACAATGGAATCACCATGAGCATGACAGAGCAATACGACCCCTATGAAAATGCCGTTGCAGAGCGCCTTAACAGGACCCTTAAATACGAATATGGCTTGAAACAGACCATTAAAGACACGGATCTAGCACAAAAAATGACCGATCAAGCCGTGTATATCTACAACAATCTCAGAACGCATTTCTCCCTGAACCTAAGAAAACCGGCAGAGGTGCATCTGAACCCAAATATCAAATACAAATCGTATAGAAAAAATAAGGTAGATCTACCTGAACTAAAGATTTAAGAACAGACCTAGTTCAAACTATTTTTTTGCCTTCTGAACGGCTAAAAAAAAATTGTTTGAACGTCTAAAATAAACCTGAAAAAAGGTCAACCTATATCAGTATAATACATCAATGAGCGTGATGGCTTATTTGCTGTCTTTTTTGTCCTCTTTGGACTTGGGCACCGACGCTTTTAAAACGTCGTTAAAAGAAGCCTTTGGTTTTTAGGGGTTTTTTCTTTTTTGTATTATTTTTTTCTTTATCGATTGGGCAAATATAAGTCAAGTATTTATCTTTGATGTTTTATGCAAAAAGCACGTATAACTTCTAAAGATTCCCTAGCCATTGATAACTCTTTTTCTTCAATAATATAGTTTTTATATCTAGAGTTATGACTTAAATCGTATAAGTCGTTATAACTACTCCAAATTTCTTGAGTTGTGTTATACTTCACAAATCTTTTCATAGAATCATGAGGCGTGCCTTGACAAAATCTAGAAAAAAATGATTTATATTCATTATATGTTTCAAAACTCCTAGTTTGCTTTTCCTTTTCATGCTCCTTGCCAGGAAATAAACATTCATGAGGGAAAAGACTACCCTCAAAAAACTTTAAAGAACAATAAAATGCAGTAGTTATCTCCCAATCGTGAAGATTACCGTGCTCCTTTATATAGTTATGGGCCTTTAAATTATGTGATGCGTGATCAAATGCATTATACTTCTTCTGTGCCATATTTAAATATGAATCCATCAGAAGTAATATTATCAACAACTAAATTTTCTGAATTTGCCATAAAAGAAAATGTTAAATCAATTCGGCTATTAGTTTTGTTGATGTTTTCTGAAATTTTGTAAGAATTCCATCTTTTATCTTTAGAATAATAATCTTCTTTTCTCAAGACTACCATGCATTTAAAAGAGTTGTAGTTAATGATTTTCAAGTACATTTCATTTACAACTACATCTTTCTCAAGTAATTTAGACTTTAAAAGTGAAGACGAATGAGCAGCCGATTGAATATTCTTTTTAAAATCGCTTTCGATTTCTTTTTGTAAATCCTCTCTACCTCGCACATAAGAAGAGTGTAATAATTCGCTAATTGACAATTCCTCTCCTACTATGCCGAAATCTAAAAGGTCTAAATTATTTTCTGAATTGCTTACCATGTGGAATATGTTTTCAACAAATGTTAATTATAGAATAATTGTTTTTGAAAACGTGTGCAAATGTAATTTAATTATTACTAGTATTAAAAAAAATTACGTATGGGAAAATTTTTTTTACTAATTTAATACATAAATAATGTTTTCCACGTAAAACTAATGTTAATATTTTACATGGAAACAAATAATAACTGGTCTAAGATTTAGTCAATCTCTTATGACTTAAATAACTTTCACTTTCCTGTAAAAAATTATCAAATCTTTCTTGACTCTTGACTTGTCAAAGTACTTGTATTAAAACGTGCGCTATATCCATCCAAGTAACGCTCTAAATGCTTATCGCTAATGGATCGTAAAATCCACGTGCAAATCACGCTTTAAAACACTCAAAAAACTCTCTATATAGATAGTATGCACCAAACCCTTAACGAATATATTGACGGCATGCTTAAAGTTGTCATGCCTATAAGACTTTTGAGATATTTACAGCATGACTACATATAAAGAAAGAAAAGAAACCCAGTACAATTTTGTCTTATTGAAAGACTGTGAGGTATTAGGTACGTTCGGAAATCTAAAAACGATTTGCGACTTTATGGAAAATGAGGATTTTCCAAGTTATTGGACTTTGGTTAGAAAGAAAAAATACCCAATAACTACTGATAATTATAAAATATTCAGGGTCAAGCATTTCTAGTTACTCTATGTTAAAAACTTGTTGAAAACGTTTGCGTTAAAAATTGTATTTCAAAATATATAGGCTATATATTAGCCATATATTAATCACTCTAATTCATATAGTTATGGCAAATAAGAAATCTGATAGCACAATGAAATCCTTGAGGCTTCGTAACGAAGTAGTGAAAAAGATTGACCACTTGGCAAAAAACGAGAATAGGACGTTTACGAACATGGTAGAGACTATATTAATAAAGTACCCTGAACAAAGGGCATAAAAAACAAAGGACGCTGTATAGAGCGTCCTTTATGCGGATTAGGAGAGTCCTAATCTTTAATAGTTCAATTAAAAACCCACTACAATGAGTTCGAAAATTAGAACCATTCGTCGTACAGTAAGGATTCCCGCAAGGAAAATTACCATTACTCGTACTGTCAGAGTTTCTACACGTGTAACACGTAGATAACTCAATGCTTAGTGAGGGCGAAAAATAGTAACTCTCACTTTTTATTATTTCAAGGATTAGATATGATAGGCGGTTGAAGCCAGTCTAATTAGCTGAAATTGGGTCTCATTAGCCCTGCCTAAATCGAGTTTAGTAGACTCAATCTTGATTATCTAATTTTCTTTAAACCCCTGAGTTATCAGCTTAAGGGGTTTTTCTTTACTGTAGCTACAACTTTTATTGTATTTACCATACAAATTAAAACTAAAAAATGGAATTAAACTAATTTAATTATCAACATTAAATGCATATATGTACATTTGTTGTCTATATACGCACATTATGAATTAGTGAATTCGAGAACAAAGGAAATATTCATAGCTATTCAAGACCATCAGCCGATATATGCGAACACATCGCTAAATTCCTTTGTTAATGGCATGAAAAATATTGAGTCTAGCTTTATTGATAAGAGAACTCTAAAATCAAATATTGAAAATAATGGCTTTTATTTTTATATTAACCCTTTGGGTAAGGTCTATGTAATATACTATTACAAAAACCCCAACTTTAAAAAACAATAAGCAACTATATACAACTTTACACTAACCCAACCGCCCCGACTTACTCACCATTTCCTTTACCAGATCGTATTTTGTGAATAAATCGTTAAGTTTATTGAAATTTAAAATCATGAGAATTAAAGTAATAGCAAGAAAAAGGAATTTTTCAAATACTGACTGGACTAAAAAACTATGCAATATGTAATGAATAAGTCTAGCGAAAGTATAGCAAGCCAATTATCAGAAAAATTGAAGGATTTTGAATGTGAGATACACAAGTCTGCATCTAGGGGAACTATTACTGTTGCTCCGCATCTAAATAAAAATACAGTAATATTTGAAAAGTCAAATTTTTGCTGTAAAAAGTTTAGTGACAGAATAGATTTGTCTAAATAGGTTTCACGTTAATTTTTAAACCATATTTTTCTAATAAATGTTTTTTTCTTTCAATCAATTTTATGAGAGATTCAATCTCATTAAAATCCTCTTGGTTTTCCGATACTATCCTTTCAATATAGTTTTTTAAATCTTCTTTCATTTCATTTTTAGCTTGTGGTACATTGTATGTAGATGCCGAACTTTATCCTATCTTTATAAACAATGACAACCTATTCCGATCCAAGTAAGCAAATCTCTAAAAAAGTCAATTCTAAACACAACGGCACCCTAAAAATTGAATTCCGTGATGGTATAAAACACCTCAACTCCAAAAATGCCAATTATAGTTATGGTGCTTTGCAAAACATCATGACTTTTGGCTTGCATAAAATTGAGATCAAAAATGTTGATTCGGTTTTACTTTTGGGTTTAGGTGGCGGTTGTGTTATAGATTTACTTCGGAAGGATTTCGAGTACAAAAAACAGATTACCGCCGTTGAAATTGACCCCGTAGTTATAGACATCGCCAATAATGAATTTAGCATCAAGAATACTTCAAAATTGAAAATTATATGCCAAGATGCACTTCAATTTATGTATCACAATAAAACATCTTTTGATTTGATTATTGTCGATCTATTTATAGACACATCGGTTCCCAAATCATTTTTAAATATTCCTTTTTGGCAGGATGTAATAAACGCCAAATCGAGCAAAGGTGTCATCTTTTTCAATGCTTCTCTAGAATTTTCTAAAAGTAATGCGCTAAAATCTGTAATTCAGTTTCTAAAATCCAATGTTTATAGATTAGAGATTTTTGAAAAGGTAAATAATAGCAATACCGTTATCTTGAGCTATTCTTTACATTAAATTGATGTATCATAAATAATTGAGGCCTAATGATTCGTTTTTGAAATAAAAGTTCTATCACTTAGATATCTAGAAATCTGCTATATATCAAATTTTTAGTAGTTAAGCTATTGTGCTTTTGCGTCTAAGTTAAAAGATAAAATAATCTGCCATACATACTGATATGCTTACCGTTCACACAAAATACTTAGCCATCTATATAATTATGGATTATCATTTGAACTTATTACTGTTAGTTTGCATGAAAAAATTTAAATTACGGCTTCTCTAGAATTTGCAACCATGAAAAAAAAATACTTAGTTTTTAATACGTTCGCACTTTTGTGTTTTGTTTTAATCAGTAATTATGCAACCTCTCAAAACAATTGGGTTGAAACTGGTTTGAGCAATGAATTAGCAGACATTGATAAATTTGCGTCATCCGTAAGTTTAAATAAAGAAGGTAATATTATCGCTATCGGTGATATGAGCGAAGATGAAGTTGCAGCTAACACAGGACAGGTAAGGGTTTATCAAAAAATAGATGCTAATTGGGTACAATTAGGTCAAAATATTAATGGAGAGAATAGTGCGGATTTTTCTGGAATTAGTGTTAGCCTGAGTGACGACGGATTAACAGTGGCCATAGGTAGCGAGGATAATAGTGATGTGGCGAATGAATCTGGACACGTGCGTGTCTTTACATTGATTAATGATAATTGGGAACAACTCGGCAACGACATAGACGGTGAAGAAGACTTTGATTATTTGGGAAGGTCATTAAGTTTAAGCGCAGACGGGACAATATTGGCGGTTGGAGCAGCACAGAACGACAATCCTAGCTTAAATAAATCGGCTGCAGGGAAAGTCAGGATTTTTCAATATAATGGTACAGACTGGTTGCAAATAGGCGATAGTTTAAGAGGCGAAGAAATTTCAGAAAACTTTGGAACTTCTGTCGCCTTGAACGATGCGGGTTCTATAATTGCCATAGGTAATAGAGGTGGGGTTGAACCAGACCCTGATAATAGTAATGAAGTTATAGCTATATTGGAAAAAGTCAGTATTTATGAATACATAAACGACGAATGGACGCCATTAGGGTCTAGCATACAAGTAGATGACTTTAGCACCTTTTTTGGTCGGGATATAGAATTAAATAGTGCTGGAGACATTTTAGCAATTGGAGCTTCGCAAAGTAATATTAATGGCTTGGATTCTGGTTATACAGAAGTTTATCAATATAATGGAACAGACTGGATTACTTTAGGCGAAAAAATAGTAGGAGAAGCAGCCCAAGATCTGTCTGGAACCTCTATAAGCCTAAGTAATAATGGAAATATTTTAGCTATTGGCGCTCCTAGAAATATTGGTAACGGAACAGTCGTCTTTAAATATGGACATGTACGCGTATTTGAATATGAAGACAATGCTTGGTCTCAAATTGGAGAAGACATAGATGGCGATTTTAATATTGGTTTTGGCAGTAAAATAAGTTTAAACGGCGCCGGAACGGTAGTCGCTGTTGGCGCTGAAGACAGAAATTTTTCAAACCCCATTAAAGTTTTTGAATTTGATGGCGTTTTATCAACAGAGCGTTTTCAAGACAAAGACCAATTAACTTACATCTACCCTAACCCCGCTAGAAATAATCTCACAATCAAAACAAACAGGGAATTAAAAGACGTGAAAGTTTATTCTACACTGGGAAAATCTATAAAAGTGCCAAGAACTGGTAATACTTTAGATATTAGCCAATTAAGTAGTGGTAGTTATTTGTTGAAGATTTATTTTGATGAAAAATTTGAGGTAAAAAAATTAATTATTATATAAAACCATAGTATTAGAATTTTCATTTACATCAAACTTTTTAACATGCTTTTTTAAGGAACCATCACTATTTTGAAACCATATAAAAGAATATTTTATACCTTGTACTATCAAGTTGTTGATTTATGCAAAAGCAATGTCCAGAATGTGGTGAAAAAATTGTTGGCAGAGCCGATAAGAAATTCTGTAGTGACAGTTGCCGAAACTCCTTCAACAACACTATAAATAAGGACAGTAAAAAACTGATTAGAAACACCAACAATCGGCTTCGGAAAAACTACCGCATTCTCGAAATTCTCAATCCAGAGCAAAAGACCAAATGCTCTCGCTCAAAACTTATTGAAAAGGGTTTTGATTTCAATTACTTTACCAGCATATACACCACAAAGGCCGGCACGATTTATTATTTTGTCTATGATCAGGGCTATTTGCAGTTAGAAGGAGATTATTTTGCGTTGGTAAAACGAGAAACTTAAAGCATTACAATAAATAAATCATTTCCAAGTCTGCCCTTTCAATTGGAGTGCCGCCTTTAGAATATCCTTTTGACTAATTTGCCCGACCAATTTGCCATTTTCAACAATAGGAAACCTCCGTATTCTAGACTCCAAAAATTTATTGGCAGCATCAAAAACGTTCATATTACCATCAATAGTTTCCACATTTTTGGCCATACGCTGTTCAACAATATGCTGCTGCATTGGTAGGTTATGATATCTGCTTTCACTAATATCCTTCAAACAATCGCCTTCCGAAATAATGCCCACCAGCTCATTATTGCTATTCACTACCGGAGCTCCAGAAATCTTGTTTTTTATCAAAGATTGTATAACCTCCTCAATTAATTGTTCTGGTTTAAAGGTAATCAACTCACGTGTCATGAAATCACTTACCTTAAAAGCTGCACTTTCCACAATACCTTTTTGGAGCTTGCGCGCTCCCTGAAAACTTTTGATGCCCATGTTATTCTATTTTAAATGAAATCCTAAGTTACTCAAAAATGATTAATTTCGGTAAAAAGGATTTAAAAATCAATATGTTGTAATTTTGACATTAAATCAAAAACTAATTGAAATCTCCTATTTGCATTATTGGCTGTGGTTGGTTGGGCTTACCGCTCGCCATGCATTTTATTTCAAAAGGTTGGCAAGTCCATGGGTCAACCAGTACAGAGCACAAATTAAATGCCTTGTCTTCGGAAGGTATTATTCCATTTCTGCTAAAATTTTCTTCGGAAGGCGTCTCAGGGAATTTAAAAGGCTGTCTCAATACATGTAAAACACTAATCCTCAACATTCCTCCAGGACTTCGGAAAAATACAGAGCAGGATTATGTGGGCATGATGCTGAAGATAATGCCACACCTCGAGAATTCTTCAGTAGAAAACATTCTTTTTATAGGTTCCACTTCAGTCTATGATGATAATCCAAACATGCCCGAAATTACCGAAAAATCGAAAACCTCAAATTCAGAGACCGCAAAAAAACTGTTGAGGGTTGAAGAATTCTTTAAACAGAACACAAATTTTAAAACCACCATCCTGAGATTCGGTGGACTTATTGGTAAAGATCGACACCCCGCCAAATATTTAGCTGGCAAAATTAATTTAAAAAACCCCAAAGCCCCGGTCAATCTCATTCACCTTACCGATTGTATAACCATAATAAATGCTATTATAGAACAAGAGGTTTGGGCAGAAACCTTTAATGCAGCAAACCCGTCACATCCAAGCAGGGAAACTTATTACACCGAAACTTGTATGGAGATGAAACTTCCCGTTCCGCATTTTAATCATGATCTTGAAAGTCTCGGTAAGCAGATAAGTTCTCAAAAACTGGCACAACAATTGAATTATCGGTTCAAGGCTGCACTCTAACAATTAGCAGATATTTAGGAATTTATGCCATTAATTTTTTTAGTTTTGGCGCAATAAAATTTTATGATGAAAAACACACTATTATTTTTGGCCTTGATGACAACATTACAATTCACGGCACAGTCAAAATCTGAACTTACCAAGCACTTTGAGGCATACTACCAACAAATGAAAAATCAAGGTGATGCTCAGGGCGTAATTAATGCCATGACCCATTTAAATGTGTTGCAGCCCGACCAAAAAAGGTTAGATACCTTGGCTTATATCTATGTTTCTGAAGGTAGAAATATCGAAGCATTAAACACCATTGGTATTGACCCCACCCCTACCGATTCTGATATTAACACAGAGGTTAAAGCGCTTGCCTTAAAAGGCGTCAATCAACCAGAGCGTGCATTAATATTTTATAATGAATTGTTCAAAAGAAAGTCTAATCCCTATTTAGCTTACGAAATTGCAGATTTAATGGTGCAGACACAAGACTTGGCTGGCGCAAAAGCTAAAGTAGAATTTGGATTGGCCAATGTAAAAGATGACATGAAACGCGCCTTTTATGAATCTCAACAACCTTATGAAGTCCCTTTAAAAGCGGCACTTACTTATATGAAAGCCTTAGTGGTTTTTAATATGAATAAAACCGATAACTTGGATCAGGCCATAACTCTACTTAACGATGCCATAACTATGGCACCTAATTTTAGAGTCGCTGGTTTAAGTAAAGATGCTTTGGTAGCGAGAAAGAATCCCCCCAAGAAAGAAGGAGAGTAGTAGAATTCTATCACAAATTAAGTTTATTAATAAATTTAAAAAGTCCGACATTGCTGTCGGACTTTTTTATTTCAAAATTTCTAATCAGCAAAAACTGATTCAAGATTCAAAGGCATTAATTAAAAACTATTCCTTTTTTTCTGCAGAAGTAGTAGTTGTTGTCGTTTTGGGTTCATCCTCATCTTTGCTGGCATCCTTAAATTCTTTTATACCGCTTCCAAGCCCTCTCATAAGTTCTGGGATTTTCTTTCCACCAAACATCAACAAGACAACAACAACGATTAAGATAATCTGCCATGCACCTATCATTAAAAATATTCCTAGTGTCATCATAACAATTTTTTATTTAATTTACAAAGTTAGTAATTATACGTAACAATGAGCGTTTAAGTTCTTGAAATGTGAAATTTTTGCGAATCAACGCTAGTTTTAAGAACAGTTTTTCTTGGTTAAAAGTTATTAATGAGCAAAACTATTAGCAAATCCTTTTTCTTTCAAAACTTGCACATGCATCACAACGCATGCGTATTTTTTATTTAATTTTGTGTGGCAATGGCGAAAAGGGTAAAAGAAAAAAAATTCAAGAAAAAACTACTTCATAAATACCGTTTGGTAGTTTTGAACGAGGATACTTTTGAAGAGCGTTTTGCCATTAAGTTAACTCGCCTTAATGTATTTGTCATTTTAGCGTTGGGTTCTATCTTGCTCGTTGCCTGCACCATTTTTTTAATTGCATTTACATCGCTTCGGGAATATATTCCTGGGTATTCTTCTACAGCATTGAAAAAACAAGCCACAGTACTTAATTATAAAACCGACTCGCTACAAAACGTCATAGACCTCAACTCCCAGTACTACTCTTCAATAAAAAAAGTGCTTACAGGAGATGTTAAAACAGTGGAATTCAATCGGGATTCCATAATTAATGCCGCTAAAATTGATGCCAGTAAAATAAGCTTAACTCCTACAAAGGAAGATTCCATTCTCAGAAGTTTGGTAGATAAAGAAGATAAATACAACGTCTTTGAATCGGCTACCACGTCTTCAAATTTTGTCTTGTTTGCGCCGGTTAATGGAGAGGTTTCCGAAGGTTATAACATAAAAGATAAACATTACGCTGTAGATATTGTTGTTAAAAAAGACACACCCGTTAAGGCAACTGCAGACGGCACAGTCATTTTTGCAGAATGGACAGTACAAACAGGGTATGTGGTTATAATTGAGCATAGTAACGAACTTATTTCGGTGTATAAACACAACGCCTCTATTACTAAGGAGCAAGGAGATCTAGTGAAAGCAGGAGAAGTTATTGCTATGGCAGGTAACTCTGGCGAACTGAGCACCGGGCCACATTTACATTTTGAACTTTGGAACAGGGGTTACCCTGTTAACCCAAAAAATTTTATAGACTTTAATTAATGTCGTCTCCAAAATCCATATTGGCCAAACTCTTTGCAAGATACGTCCAGGTCTCTATCAAGAAATGGTCAAACAAACCCATTGAGACACAAACAAAAGTCTTCCATAGTTTGATTGAGAATGCTTCGGAAACGGTTTTTGGGAAAAATCACAATTTTTCAAAAATAAAAACCTATTCAGATTTTAAGGCACAAGTTCCCATTAGGGATTATGAAGATTTAAAACCTTACGTTGACCGAATGGTGGCGGGCGAGGAAGATATTCTTTGGAAGGGAAAACCTTTGTATTTTGCCAAAACCTCTGGGACAACCTCTGGCGCCAAATACATTCCACTAACCAAGGAAAGTATGCCATCCCACGTTGAGGCGGCAAGAAATGCCATCCTGCTATATATTGCTGAAACAGGAAACAGTAAGTTTGTTGATGGCAAAATGATTTTTTTGCAAGGCAGTCCTATTCTGACTGAAAAAAACGGGGTGCAATTAGGTCGATTATCAGGTATTGTTGCGCATTACGTGCCAAAATATCTTCAAAAAAATAGAATGCCTTCTTGGGAAACCAACTGTATTGAGGATTGGGATACCAAGGTCTCAAAAATAGTTGATGAAACATTGCCCGAGAACATGACCGTTATTTCAGGCATACCTTCTTGGGTACAAATGTATTTTGAAAAAATTCAGAACCAAACAAATAAAAAAGTTGGGGATGTTTTTAAAAATTTCAATCTTTTGATATTTGGTGGTGTCAATTATGAGCCGTACCGTTCAAAATTTGAGAACCTCATCGGGCGAAAAGTAGATAGCATTGAACTTTATCCTGCCAGCGAAGGTTTTTTTGCATTTCAAGACCGCCAGAACGAAAAAGGGATGTTGCTTCAACTTAACTCCGGAATGTTTTATGAATTTGTAGAATCTGAATCGTTCTTTGAAGAAAACCCCGAGCGCATTGAAATTTCTAAGGTGAAATTAAATGTAAACTACGTGATGATTGTTTCCACTAATGCTGGGCTATGGGCCTATAATATTGGGGATACTATTCAGTTTACCTCTTTGAAACCTTACCGCGTTATTGTTTCTGGGCGTATCAAACATTTTATTTCAGCTTTTGGCGAGCATGTTATCGGCAAGGAAGTGGAACAGGCTTTGGAAGAGGCAACGGCTCAATCTAACATTCAAGTTTCAGAATTTACGGTAGCGCCACAAACAAACCCAGAATCTGGTCTGCCTTATCACGAATGGTTTATTGAATTTGAAAAAACCCCAGAAGATATTTCCGCCTTAGCGAAAAAAATCGACAGTTCGCTTCAAGAGCAGAACAGTTACTATTTTGACCTTATCTCTGGCAAGGTTTTGCAACCCTTGAAGATAACATCTGTAACTAAAAATGGATTTCAGGATTATATGAAATCCATAGGTAAACTTGGCGGACAAAACAAATTACCAAGATTAGCCAACGATCGCAAGATTGCAGACAAATTATACGATTTAAATTTAGTTAAATAATACTATATTTGCCCGCAAATCTAGGTACATGAGTAAAAAAAGACATCACGAAAGAACACGAGCGCAAGAAAGCTCTGGTGCTATTGAAAAGATGTACATTACCATGCGCCATCTTTTCAATCGAGGGTTTTATAAACCCATGGGCGTTTCGGGCGAGACACTTCGAGAATCCCTATTGCTACTAAGGCCAGAAATCTACGGCTCTATTGCAGAAGAAAAGGCAGAACTTGAAGGTTTACTTTATGTTATTGATCGTCTTCCTGAAGGTATCGAGGAGTGTACGTTTATCAACTTGACCAGCGATGAAGGCTACGGAAATTCACATTTTAAAGCTATTATTCCGCCTAAACGAAGACGCAACTGTTACCGTATCGATGACGAGCAGATGAATATTGAGATTACCAGAGGACGTTCTGAAATTTACGATATTCTTACCCACCTTACTTTTTTATTTATAGAGTCACATAAAATTTCAAAACGTGTACTAATTGATGACCAAGGCAAAACTACCCGGGATTGGATTAAGTTGGAAGAAGCAGTGCTGTCCACCAAAAAGCTAACTCAAAAAGAACGTGAAGTTGCCATTACCCATACGGCAAATATTTTGGGCAGAACCTTTGAAGAACTCACAAATGCTCACCAAAAATTTACTTCTAAAGTAAAGCCAGAACGCCTCTTACATATTGTGTATTGGTTAGGAAAATTGGCCATTGAAGAAGTAGTAAATAACAATAAGAGATCCGTGACCTTTAGTCCTGTACTTAGGGAAAGGTTGGGACATCACCTACACGGTGAGATTTGGGCAGACCAAATTAAAGCAACCCTACATAAGCACAAACTTTTAAAACGTCCTATACATATTATCAGTGCTAATATGCACAGTGTTATGAATTCGCTTTTTGCACCCATGGGACTAAAAGCTGAAATTGGGAAAAAAGATATTTTTGAAATTTACGAAATGCTTAGCCAAAGTAACAACGAGGCCCTGCGCAATAAAATATCTAAAGTGGCGTTGCAACAAGGTATGATTTATATCAAAGACACCTCTGGCACCAACATTGATGTTCAAATTTTTGATACCGAGAAAATCAATTTATCCAAATCAGATTTAGACCTTGAAATTGCTGAAAAAGATTCTGAAAAACCCGTTATTTTCGTTATGGATTATGCTTTTGGTGAGCAGGCCTATGAAACCATGGACGAACTATTAAAACCATATAAAGTGGATGATGAGAACATACATCTCAATGTCGTCTCGATATCCATCATGGGAAAGGCAGGTATTTTGGAAGGAGGTAAAGGGGATATCATGATACCATCGGCACATATATTTGAGGGTACCGCTGATAATTATCCTTTTAAAAACGAGTTATCCAAAAGTCATTTAGACGAAAAGGGGGTTAAGGTTTACGAGGGCACCATGATTTCTGTTTTAGGTACCTCGCTCCAGAACAAGGAGATTTTAAAATTCTTTTACAACTCTACGTGGAATGTTATTGGTCTTGAAATGGAAGGAGCGCACTATCAAAAAGCCATACAAGCAGCTTCACGAGTAAGAAACAGTATTAAACCAAACGTTAAGGTGAGATACGCGTATTACGCTAGTGACAACCCATTAGAAACAGGAAGCACGTTGGCCTCTGGAGGGCTAGGTACCTCTGGAGTAAAACCAACTTATTTGATAACAAGAACTATTTTACAGCAAATATTTAATTAACTACCATTTGTTATGAGCGAAAATTTACCCGAACAAAAAAACGAGGAAGTTGATATCAGTCAGATTTTCAGTTTGATTGGCAAAGCATTTAAAGCTTTTTTTGACTTTATTGCAAGTATATTCGCATTTATCCTACAGGCTTTTTTACTATTAGCCCTTTTTATTAGAAATAACATCATAAAATTAGGCATTGCGCTATTAATAGGGTTTATTGTAGGCTATATTTCAGATCGTTATGAGAGAGACTACTTTACTTCTACTATGATTGTGGAACCCAATTTTCAGACCAATAATCAGCTTATTGAAACTATTCAGTTATATGGACAACTCGTAAAGAGTAATGATTCTACAAATTTGGCAAAAATGCTTAGTATTACTGAAAATGATGCGGGAAAAATCAAAAAAATCAGTATCGAGGCCAAGTATAATGAGAATACAAAAATCAAAAGTTATAATGAATTTGTCAAGCAGACTGACACTCTTGTCTTAAAGGATATATCCTTTGAAGCCTATAAGAAAAGTTTGGAGGAGCCAGATTATGGACAATATTCAATTACCGTTGATTCTCGAGCCTATGACATCTACGGGAAAATCAAAAATACACTTTTGGACATACCAACAACAGATTATGTAGAAGCGCTGAAAGAAGCTGAGTTGAAAAGTCTTAACGAAACCGAAACTGAAATAAAACAATCTCTAATTGATATAGACAGTTTAAGGTCAGCTTATAAAACTGCAATGTTAAATAATTCTAAGAACAAGAACGAAGCGGGATCAAGCAACAGCTTTTATCTAGGGCAAGAAAATCAAAATCAAAATAACGAGCTCGAACTTTTTGAAATTGAGACCAGGTATCAAAATAGATTACGCATGATTTATAAAGACCAAGCTAAAATGCAGAATACCATCAACGTTAGTTTCTGGATTTAATAGCATAGGTATTAAGGCAAAAAATAAAAATATTATTGTTATATATGCTCATAGCGTTTGGTGCATCAATTATCATTATCCTTTTGATTAATTTTAATAGCTACTTAATTGCTTTTGAGAAAAAAAATAAACACATATGAAAAACATTCTAATCACAGGAGGTGCTGGCTTCATAGGCTCTCACGTAGTAAATTTGTTTGTTGAAAAATACCCAGATTATCATATTTATAATTTGGATGCCCTAACCTATGCTGGCAATTTGGAAAACCTTAAAACCATTGAAGAAAAACCCAATTATCATTTCATAAAAGGTGATATCAACCATGAGGGTTTTATTATGGATTTATTCAACACAAATAGATTTGATTCCGTAATCCACTTAGCAGCAGAATCTCATGTGGATCGCTCAATCAAAGACCCTTTGGCCTTTGTAAAAACAAACGTCATTGGTACTATGAATTTGCTCAATGCTTTTAAAAATCTTTGGAAAAGTGATTTTAATGATAAATTGTTCTATCATATAAGTACAGATGAGGTTTATGGTTCATTGGGAGAAAAAGGGCTTTTTGAAGAAACAACACCTTATGATCCCAACTCTCCTTATTCAGCATCAAAAGCTAGTTCAGACCATTTTGTTAGAGCCTATGGAGAAACCTACGGGATGCCTTACATAATTACCAACTGTTCAAATAATTATGGCCCTAATCAATTTCCTGAGAAATTAATACCTTTGTTCATCAACAACATTATCCAAAAAAAACCGCTACCTGTTTATGGTGATGGTAATTATACTCGGGATTGGCTTTATGTTATTGACCATGCTGTTGCGATAGACCAAGTCTTTCATGAGGGAGCAACAAATGAGACTTATAACATTGGAGGATTTAATGAGTGGAAAAATATTGATCTTGTTAAATTGCTATGCCAACTCATGGATGAAAAACTTAACAGACCAAAAGGATCTTCAGAAAAGCTTATAACTTACGTTAAAGATCGTCCTGGTCACGATTTGCGTTACGCCATTGACGCTTCTAAAATAGAGAAAACATTAGGTTGGAGACCATCGGTTACATTTGAGGAAGGCTTGAGCAGTACCATAGATTGGTATCTATCTAATGAGAAATGGCTTAAAAATGTAACGAGCGGAACGTATCAAAATTATTATAAGCAGCAGTATAGCTAGATAAAACCGAAACCCAACTTAATTTAAAACAATTGTATGAAAGGAATTATACTCGCCGGAGGATCAGGCACGCGATTACATCCTCTAACCTTATCCATTAGCAAGCAACTCATGCCGGTTTATGATAAACCCATGATTTACTATCCTTTATCTACTTTAATGTATGCTGGTATAAAGGACATCTTGATTATATCTACACCAAAAGATTTACCGCTTTTTCAAGATTTGCTTGGAGATGGCAAAAAATACGGATGCCGATTTGAATATGAAGTTCAAGAAAACCCAAACGGTTTGGCTGAAGCATTTGTTATAGGCGAAAAATTTATCGGAAAAGATAAAGTCGCACTTATTTTGGGAGACAACATTTTTTACGGCTCAGGTCTTTCAACACTCTTACAGGAAAATAATAATCCTGATGGTGGTATTATTTACGCATACCGTGTAAATGACCCCGAACGTTACGGTGTGGCAGAATTTGACAACGATGGAAAGGTGATTTCTTTAGAGGAGAAACCAAAAAACCCAAAGTCAAACTTTGCAGTACCAGGTATTTACTTCTACGATAATTCTGTGGTAAATATTGCAAAAAACATCAAACCTAGCCACCGGGGAGAACTTGAGATAACCGATGTTAATAAGGCCTATCTAAAACAAGGTAAGCTGAACGTAAGCATTCTTGACCGTGGCACTGCTTGGTTGGATACTGGAACTTTTCAATCTCTAATGCAGGCATCTCAATTTGTCGAGGTTATTGAAGAGCGTCAAGGTTTAAAAATCGGGTCGATTGAAGCTGCTGCCTTTGAGATGGGTTATATTTCTGAAAGCCAATTTAAAAAATTGGCTCAGCCCTTACTAAAAAGTGGTTATGGGAAAAATTTATTGGGACTCGTTAAAGGCAACAAATGAAGGTAAAAGAAACACAACTCAAAGATTGCTTCGTTATTGAACCTACAATTTTTAATGACGCACGCGGTTACTTTTTTGAAAGTTTCAACGCGCAAAAATTTAAGGAACTTACAGGCCATGCCATTGCATTTGTTCAAGATAACGAATCTAAATCCTCAAAAGGAGTGCTTCGTGGTTTACATTTTCAAACAGGCGATTTTGCACAGTCAAAATTGGTTCGCGTCATAAGAGGTTCTGTTTTGGATGTTTGTGTAGACTTAAGAAAGCATTCAGAAACCTACGGTAAAAAATTTTCTATTACGCTTTCCGGCGACAATAAGAAACAATTATTTGTTCCGCGAGGTTTTGCCCATGGGTTTGTCGTTCTCGAGGATAACACCGTATTTAGTTATAAATGCGATAATTATTACAATAAGGCGGCTGAAGGCGGTATCATTTATAATGATTCAACTTTAAATATTGATTGGCAACTTAAGCCAGAAGAATTGATTCTTTCTGAAAAAGATAAAGAGCTAGGAACATTTGAAAACTATGGCCATGATATCTAAAATTTTGGTTACAGGAGCAAACGGACAGTTGGCAAAAACTATTGAAAAAAATAGTCATACAAAATTGTCTTCCGCAGAATTTACTTTTGCAGCCCGAGAAGAACTCGATATTTCTAATAGAGAACAGGTCTTAAGTTATTTTTCTGAAAATAGCTTTGATTATTGTATCAACTGTGCGGCCTATACAAATGTAGAACTTGCCGAGACCGAACCTGAAGATGCATTTAAAATAAACGCCGAAGCTGTTAAAACGCTCGCAGAGACTTGCAAAGAAAACCATGTAGTTCTAATTCACGTATCAACAGATTATGTGTTTGATGGCTCAAAAACAAAACCCTATTCTGAAGAAGAAGAGACAAATCCCTTAAATCAATATGGGAAATCAAAACTACAGGGAGAGCAGCATATCAAGGCCATCTTAACAGATTATTTTATTATAAGGACGTCGTGGTTATATTCCGCATATGGAAAAAACTTTGCTAAAACTATTGCGAAAAAGCTTCAAGATAACGAGGCACTTAAAATAATCACATCAGAAACCGGCACGCCAACAAGCTGTGAAGATTTAACTGATTTTATTCTACACATTATAGAAAATAAGTCCAATGCATTTGGGCTGTATCATTTTTCGGCCACAGGGAGTACCACCTGGTATGGATTTGCTTGTCAAATTGCCAAAAAAATGGGTAAACCTAAATTGGTTTCTAAAATAGATAGTTTCCCCATGAAGGCGACTCGTCCTAAATATAGCGTTCTCAACAATAACAAAGCTAATAACTTATTAGGAAAGAAGTTTCAATGGGAAAAAAGTGTTGATTCGGTAGTTACCAAACTTCTTAATTCTTAAAATACTCAATTTTGACTATCGCAATTGCAAATACCGTTAGAAATAATATCTTTGTCAACTTATTGGTTTTTATGCTAATCAACCTAAAAAACTAAAAAAATCTACAAAAATCCATGCAGAATAAAATCGCCTTAATAACAGGAGTTACAGGACAGGACGGTGCTTATTTAAGTGAATTCCTATTAAAAAAAGGATATACCGTACACGGGATTAAAAGACGGTCATCATTATTCAATACCGATCGGATTGATCACTTATATCAAGATCCTCACGTAGAGAATCAAAAGTTTTTTCTTCATTACGGAGATATGACCGATAGTACTAACTTAATAAGAATCATACAGGAAGTCAAACCAGACGAAATTTATAATCTGGCCGCAATGAGCCACGTCCACGTTTCTTTTGAAATGCCAGAATATACCGCAAATGCCGATGGTATTGGTACTTTGAGATTATTGGAGGCCATCAGAATTTTAGGACTTGAAAAGACAACACGCATTTATCAAGCTTCAACCTCTGAGCTTTACGGTAAAGTTCAGGAAGTACCACAAACCGAAACTACCCCTTTTTATCCTAGAAGCCCTTACGCCGTTGCTAAGATGTATGCGTATTGGATTACGGTCAACTATCGCGAAGCCTATGGAATGTATGCCTGTAACGGTATTTTGTTCAATCATGAATCTCCCATACGTGGCGAGACTTTTGTGACTAGAAAAATAACGAGGGCCACTTCAAAAATAGCTTTGGGACTCCAAGACAAAATCTATTTGGGAAATCTTGATGCGCAACGTGATTGGGGACACGCAAAAGATTATATCAGAATGATGTGGATGATACTTCAGGCCGAAGAGGCTGAAGACTGGGTTATTGCCACGGGTAAAACAACTACAGTCCGGGATTTTGTGAAAATGTGTTTTGCCCACGTCGGGGTCGAGTTAGAATTTAAAGGAAAGGACGCCGAAGAAAAAGGCTACGTAACAGCTTGCAATAATCCTGATTACCAAATGGAAATTGGGAAAGAGGTAATTGCCGTGGACGAAAAATACTTTAGACCAACTGAGGTTGAACTTTTGATAGGCGATGCCTCAAAAGCAAGGGAAAAATTGGGATGGATTCCAGAATATGATTTACAGGGCTTGGTCAAGGACATGATGAAGAGCGATTTAGACCTCATGAATAAACAACAATATTTGAAAGATGGCGGTTACCGCATTCAAAATTATTTCGAATAAGCGGTAATGAAAAAAAACTCTAAAATTTATTTGGCTGGTCATAGAGGGCTGGTGGGTAGCGCCATACTAGAAAACCTCAAAAGTAAAGGCTATAACAATATTGTCACGAGGACTCACGCCGATCTTGACCTAAGCAATCAGGTTGCTGTTTCTGATTTTTTTAAAAACGAACAACCAGAATACGTGTTTCTCGCTGCGGCTAAAGTAGGTGGCATTGTGGCCAATAACGTATATCGCGCCGATTTTATCTATGAAAATATGATGATCCAAAACAATGTGATTCATCAAAGTTATCTATCTGGTGTCAAAAAATTACTCTTTTTAGGAAGCACCTGTATTTACCCAAAAAACGCACCTCAACCCATGAAAGAGTCTTATCTTCTTACAGATACTCTTGAATACACCAATGAACCTTACGCCATTGCGAAAATTGCGGGTATAAAAATGTGCGAGAGCTATAACCTGCAGTACGGCACAAATTTTATATCGGTAATGCCTACCAATCTTTACGGGCCTAACGATAATTTTAACTTAGAAAAATCGCATGTACTGCCTGCATTGATCAGAAAACTGCATTTGGCTAAACTTCTTAGTGAAAACAATACTGAAGCTATTTTAAAAGATACGGGTTTTAAAGATTTAAGAGAAGCCAAAAATTATCTCTCAGGCTTTGGAGTATCTTCAGAGAGCGTAGAGATTTGGGGGACTGGCGCGCCAAAGCGTGAATTTTTATGGTCTAAGGATATGGCAGACGCCTGTGTATTTATAATGGAGAATCGAGAATTTAAGGATACATTTTCCGAAGAAAATAAAGAGATAAGAAATACCCATATAAATATTGGTTCTGGAGAGGATATTTCAATAAAGCAATTGGCCGAAATGATAAAAGAAATTGTTGGCTTTAAAGGTAAGCTCGTTTACAATACCGACAAACCTGACGGGACATTGAGAAAACTTACGGATGTTTCTAAATTGAATGCTCTCGGTTGGAAGCATAACATGAAATTAACTAACGGAATAAAAGAAGTCTATGATTGGTATAAAAATCAATAACAATTTAAAAACGGCCATTGAGGCCTCATTGAAGGCTGGGGCAGTGATTATGGATGTTTATGAAACACCCTTTGATGTTGAGCTCAAGGATGACAAATCCCCCTTGACAGAAGCAGACAAAAAGGCTAATGACATTATAAATTCCTTTTTAGTTCCAACAGATATACCAATCATAAGCGAGGAGAACAAGCAAACTGACTACGAGGTAAGAAAGAATTGGGATGAATGTTGGGTAGTCGATCCAGTGGACGGCACAAAAGAATTTATAAAACGTAATGGTGAATTTACCGTTAATATCGCTTTAATCAAAAACGGTAAACCAGAATTGGGTGTTATTTATGTACCCGCCACCAAAACACTTTATTATGCTGATGTCCTTTCAAAAAAGGCATATAAATGTAGTTTAGATTTACATGAGAGCTCGATGCACTTAATCCTTGAGCGTTCAAAGATACTTCAACCAAAACCAGATCACGGCCAAACAGTAGAGGTCGTTGGTAGTCGCTCGCACATGAGCAAAGAGACCTTAGATTTTGTTGAAGATTTGAAAAAAGAAGGCAAGAGCGTTGAGATTGTATCAAAGGGCAGTTCACTAAAATTCTGTTTAGTGGCAGAGGGCAGCGCAGATGTATATCCAAGATTTGCTCCCACTATGGAATGGGACACCGCAGCAGGACAAGCTATCTGTAATGCTGTTGGAGTTGAGGTCACTTCAAAAGAAACAAATAAACCACTGCTTTACAATAAAAAGAATTTATTGAATCCTTGGTTTTTAGTTGCCAAACCATGAAACGACCCCACTTAAGAGTTTATTAAACAAGGAAATGATTAATGGCGAACGGCATGTGTCCATTAAAAAACAATAAAAAAACGAATGAAAGATACCTCGTACAAGAGACATATTGCCAAGACCATAACTTGGAGAATAGTTGGTACCATTGATACCATAATCTTGTCGTGGATTATTTCTGGAAGCCCGATAACAGGCCTAAAAATAGGGGTTTTTGAGGTGGTCACTAAAATGCTACTTTATTACGGGCATGAACGTGTTTGGTTTAAAATCAATCTTTCAAAAGATGGAGAGGTTTTAGAAAGCAGAAAACGCCATATTGCCAAAACCTTAACTTGGCGCTTGGTGGGCACAATAGATACGATGACATTGGCTTGGTTGGTAACAGGAGATCCACTTACTGGGCTCCAAATCGGTTTTGCTGAAGTCGTGACAAAAATGATTTTATATTATTTTCACGAACGGGCTTGGTATCGCATCAACTATGGTCTCCCAATGAGGGAAACCGAGTAAATGTAGAATGCAACTATTGAAATTTTGATGCCTAAAAAGAGCTCTTTGCTCTAATAAGTCTTCAAAAAGAAAATGATAAAGAGATTTAACAGATGAAAGAGAACATTATTTCACATAATTATCAAGTATCGAAGTCCGATCGCTGCAAAAGCAATGCGCACAACGCCTTTTTAATTTGGTTTACAGGTCTTTCTGGCTCGGGTAAATCTACCATTGCTAATCTGGTTGAGCAAAAACTCCACAATAACGGCATTAAAACCTATACCCTAGATGGGGATAATATTAGAAAGGGCATCAACAATGATCTTAGTTTTGCTCCAGAGGACAGAACCGAAAACATTAGGCGTATAGCCGAGGTGGCAAACCTTATGGTAGATGCTGGCCTTGTAATCTTAGCGGCCTTTGTATCTCCTTATAAAAAAGACCGTGAGAATATTAGAACTATCGTTAAAGATGTTAACTTTGTTGAAGTTTTTGTAAATACAAGCGTTGAAGAATGCGAGCGTCGCGATGTTAAGGGACTTTATAAAAAAGCGAGAGCGGGCGAGATAAAAAACATGACGGGTATTTCGGCCCCATACGAGGCTCCTGAAAAGCCAGACCTTGAAATTTCAACTGAAAATGAAACTTTAGACGATTCGGTAAACAGAATCATAGACTATATAACACCAAAATTACAACTCAACCATGAGTAAATATTATCTGAATTATTTAGACGAGTTAGAGAGTGAAGCGATTTTTGTTTTACGTGAGGTTTGGGCTCAATTTGATAACCCTGTAATCATGTTTTCAGGCGGAAAGGATTCAATTTTAGTAACTCATTTAGCTAAAAAAGCATTTTATCCCGCACAAATTCCTTTTCCATTGATGCACGTGGATACAGGTCATAATTTTCCAGAGACCATAAAGTTTCGAGATGATATAATTGCCGATCTTGGGGTGGAGCTCATCGTGGGCTCTGTTCAGGAAGCTATTGATGGAGGCCGTGTTTCAGAAGAAAAAGGAAAAAACGCGACCAGAAACGTGCTCCAGATTACTACACTTTTAGATGCCATAGAGTCTAATAAAATTGACTGTGCCATTGGTGGAGGACGACGTGATGAAGAAAAAGCTAGGGCTAAAGAACGATTTTTCTCGCACAGAGATGACTTTGGGCAATGGGATCCAAAAAACCAGCGTCCTGAATTATGGAATATTTTTAACGGAAGGCATTTTGAGGGTGAGCATTTTAGAGCTTTCCCTATTAGTAATTGGACGGAGATGGACGTTTGGAACTACATCAAAAGAGAAAACATATCAATCCCATCCCTTTATTTTGCCCATAATCGTGAAGTGGTTTGGAGACAAGATAGTTGGATTCCAAATTCTGAATTCTTGGTTTTGGAAGACCATGAGGAAATCGTCACTAAAAAAATACGTTTTAGAACCCTTGGTGATATCACTATAACCGGAGGTATAGAGTCTGATGCTGACACTTTAGAAAAGATTGCTGATGAGGTTTCAGGTATGCGCCAAACAGAACGTGGCAACCGTACTGACGATAAACGATCGGAATCTGCCATGGAAGATAGAAAACGACAGGGGTATTTTTAAAACACAAATTTAATATGTTAGACAACAACCAATTATTAAGATTTACTACCGCAGGAAGCGTAGATGATGGAAAAAGCACCTTAATAGGACGCTTGCTCTATGATTCTAAATCTATTTTTGAAGATCAACTTCAAGCTATAGAAAATACAAGCAAGAAGAAAGGCCATGACGGTGTTGATCTTGCACTTTTTACCGATGGTCTAAAAGATGAGCGCGAACAAGGTATTACCATTGATGTTGCTTATCGCTATTTCACTACACCAAAGCGAAAATTCATTATTGCAGATACTCCCGGTCATATTCAATATACTCGAAATATGGTTACGGGTGCCTCAACGGCTAATGCTGCAATCATTTTGGTGGATGCACGGCATGGCGTAATTGAACAAACAAAAAGACATTCTTTCATCGCTTCATTGTTACAGATTCCACATTTAATTGTTTGCGTCAACAAAATGGACCTGGTCGATTACGGGGAAGATGCATACAATAATGTAATCAATCAATTTGAAGAATTTTCCTCGAAGCTTTTGGTTAGAGACGTAAGGTTTATTCCAATAAGCGCTTTAAATGGTGATAATGTGGTCAATAGATCCACAAATATGGATTGGTACCAAGGTGCCCCTTTGTTGCACACTCTAGAGACTATGCATATAAGTAGTGATATTAATAAGGTAGATGCTCGTTTCCCAGTACAAACGGTTTTAAGGCCTCAGAATGAATCACACCGTGATTATAGAGGTTATGCGGGTCGTGTAGCAAGCGGTATATTAAGAGTTGGTGATGAAATAACCGTTATGCCTTCTGGATTTACCTCAAAAATAAAAAGTATCGATACTTTAAACAAAACTTTAGAAGAGGCGCACGCTCCGATGTCTGTTTCCATTACATTAGATGACGACATTGATATTAGCCGTGGTGATATGATTGTAAGATCTAACAACAAACCCGAGGCTTCTCAAGATTTAGAAGTTATGCTTTGCTGGTTGAACAACCAACCTGCAAAACCTCGCGCCAAATACAGTATCAAACACACTTCTAATGAGCAAAAAGCTATGATCAAGGAGATAGTCTATAAATTTGATATTAATTCCTTGGATAGGATTACGGATGATAAGAGCTTGAACATGAACGACATTTCAAAAGTTAAAATCCGAACCACAAAGCCACTTATGGTAGATTCTTACAGAGAAAACAGAACCACAGGCAGTATAATTTTAGTTGATGATGACACCAATGAAACTGTAGCTGCTGGGATGGTAGTTTAAATAAATACATTCTATATGGAACTAACTGGTATCTGTTTAATACTGGTTTCTATTAAAAATTTAACCTATTATTTTATCGTATTTTTGCCTGAACAAATCTAAAAAAATTACAAAATGCTTGATTTAAAAGGGAAATCCCTACTTATTACAGGAGGACAGGCTCTTTAGGAAAGCACTTACAAAGTATCTATTAAACCAAAGCATCCAATATTAGACGATTAGTAATTTACTCTCGAGACGAACAGAAGCAATTTCAAATGGCTCAAGAGTATCCAGCTGAAACCTATCCACAAATTACGATATTTAATTGGAGATGTAAGAGACAAAGATCGATTGGAACGTGCATTTCAAGGTGTCGACTTTGTAATTCATGCAGCAGCAATGAAACACGTTCACATAGCGGAGTATAATCCAGACGAGTGCATAAAAACCAATATTGGAGGTGCTCGAAAATGTGGTTTCGGCCTGCTTTAAAACTAAAGTAGAACGCGTCGTAGCAGTTTCTACTGATAAAGCGTGTGCTCCCATCAATTTATGGAGCTACAAAATTAACTTCTGATAAACTTATTTATTGCAGCCAATAATATCAATGGTGAAAATCCAATTCGGTTTTCGGTTGTTAGATATGGAAATGTCATGGGCTCTATTGGTTCTGTAATTCCTTTTTTTATAAATAAAAAGAAAGAATCGAAATACCTTACCAATTACAGACCCTGATATGACCCGTTTTAACATTTCCCTAACAAGGCGGCGTTGACATGGTCATGCATGCATTGGAGCATGCTTGGGGAGGTGAATTATTTGTACCTAAAATACCATCTTATAGAATTATGGATGTCGCAGAGGCCATAGGTCCAGATTGTGAGAAACCAATTGTTGGTATTCGTCCAGGAGAAAAGGTACATGAAGAAATGATTACGGCTTCAGATTCATTTTACACCTACGATCTTGGAAAATATTATACCATTTTACCTGCGACCCATAAGTGGAAAATTGAAGATTATATTAAAAAATTCGGTGCAAAAAAAGTACCAATGGGGTTTAGCTATAATTCTGGCGACAATAAAGAATGGGAAACCGTTGAAAGTTTAAGAGACTTTAATAAAAGAACATGTAGATCCCGAATTTTCTGTATAATGAAAGCGATACCTTACGGAAGACAACACATAGAGCAAGATGACATTGACGCGGTTGTTTCGACGCTGCGGGCAGACTTTTTGACCCAAGGCCCTAAGGTTTTAGAATTTGAAGAAAAATTCGCAGCCTACCTCGGTTCCAAATATGCTGTTGCGGTAAACAATGCTACTTCTGGATTGCACTTAGCCGTTTTAGCCTTAAACTTAAAACCGGGAGATCGCGTTATTACCACACCAATCACCTTTGCTGCTTCTGGCAATTGCGTGAGATATGCTGAAGGCGAGGTTTGGTTTGCAGATATTGATTCTGATACTTATTTATTATCCCTTGAAAAAACCCGTCAGCTCATAGAAAGTAAGCCTAGTGGTTTTTTTAAAGGCATTATTCCCGTAGATTTTGCAGGACTTCCTGTAGATATGGAAAACTTTAGATCTCTGGCAAATCAACATGACCTGTGGATTATTGAAGATGCCTGCCACGCACCTGGTGGGTATTTTAAAGATACCAACGGGCAAAAACAAATGTGTGGTAATGGTTTTTATGCCGATATGGGTATATTCTCATTTCACCCCGTAAAGCATATCGCTTGTGGCGAGGGTGGTATGGTGACAACAAACTCTGAAGCTTTGTACAATAAATTATCTTCTTTAAGAACCCACGGTATTACCAAAGAGAACATGGCCGAAAATCACGGTGGCTGGTTTTACGAAATGCAAGAATTGGGCTATAATTATAGATTAACCGATATCCAATCAGCGCTTGGGTATAACGCAACTCGCAAAGAATGAAGCTGGTGTAAAAAGAAGAAACGAAATTGCAGAGGTTTATAAAACTGCTTTCCGTGGAAAAATTAAATACCAAAGTTTACCTGAAGAAAGCTACAATGCCCACCATTTATTTATTATTGAGGTGGAAGATAGAAAAGGCTTTACAACTTTCTCAAAGCTCAGAACATTTTTGCTCAAATACATTATATCCCAGTTCATACCCTTCCGTATTACAAAGAAATAGGTTATGAAAGTGCTAATTTAAAAAATTCTGAAACCTATTATTCTAAATGTATTAGTTTGCCAATGTATCCAAATTTAACGGATGAAGAGCAACAGTTTGTGATTGAAAAAGTTTTAACTTTCGTCAATGGCTAAATTAGCAATCATACCTGCGAGAGGTGGAAGCAAACGCATACCAAGTAAAAATATAAAAGACTTTTTAGGGAAACCAATTATTGCATATAGCATACAAACTGCGCTGGAAAGTGATTTGTTTGATGAGATAATGGTTTCGACTGATGATGATGAAATTGCAAAAATAGCTTTAAATTTTGGTGCCTCGGTCCCTTTTATGCGAAGCCAAGCAAATGCTAACGATCATGCGGTTTTGGCAGATGTTATAGAGGAGGTTGTTGCTAAATATGGTCAAATTGATAAAGCTTTTGATAGCGTTTGTTGCATTTTACCCACTGCGCCTTTTATAAACGTCCAAATCATTGTTGAATCCTACAATAAATTATTGGAATTTGATTTTGACAGTGTCTTCCCTGTTTTGGAGTTTTCCTTTCCAATACAACGCGCACTTAAAATTGAACAGGACAAGGTGGCTATGGTATGGAAAGAGCATTTAAATACCAGATCTCAAGATTTGGAACCTCGTTACCATGATGCGGGCCAATTTTATTGGCTGAAAACAAATCGTTTTAACATAAATAAAAAAATATTCTCGCAAAATTCTGGAGCAATTGTTATTTCTGAACTGGAAGCTCAGGATATCGATACTGAAACCGATTGGAAATTAGCCGAAATAAAATATAAGCTTCTTCAGAATGACTAAAAAAATAATCTTTAGGGCAGATGGAAACGCAGAGAATGGATTAGGGCATCTTTACCGCCTGTTTAGTTTGGTTGAAATGTTAAAAGATCATTACGATTTTGTCTACCTTACCCAAGAGGACACTGAAAATTCCGTAATCCCTAAAAATTATAACTTACGAATTATACCTAAATATATTAGTGTTTCAGAAGAAGCTCTTTGGTTATCTGAAATTTATTCTCCAGAACACCATATTGTAATTGCAGACGGATACCAATTTACATCTCATTATCAAAAAGATATTAAATCTAAAGGATATACACTTATCTATATTGATGATTTAGTTTCAGAATATACGTATGCTGATGTTGTTATCAATCATTCGCCAAATATTAGTGCTTCTGATTATAAGTCAGAAAATTACACTCAATTTGCATTGGGGACTTCATTTGCGATGTTGCGACCTGCATTTAATGAGGCCGCGATGCAGGAGCGTAAAATAGATCGTATTAAAAATGCCTTAATTTGTTTTGGAGGGTCAGATGCTTTGGATTTGTCTTTGATGGCTACCCAAGCACTTTTAAAACAAAATGCAATTGAAAAAGTTCATGTTGTCCTTGGAGGTGCTTATAAGCATCAAGAAATTTTTAACTTAGAAAAGAGTGCTTCAAACTTATATTTGCATCATAATTTAGATGAAGTGAGCTTAAGTAAAATAATGATGTCTTGTCAAATGGCTATTGCACCAGCCAGCACAATTCTTTATGAAATTTGCTCTATAAAAATGCCCGTGTTGAGTGGCTATTACGTAGAAAATCAAAAAAATATCTATAAAGGGCTAGCCGAAAACGGAGCAATTTTTAAAGGTGGTGATTTTAGGCACTACACCTCTTTAGATTTTGAACATCAAATTCAGCTAATATTGGAAAAACCAAAATTTAAAAAGTGCATTGATAATCAAAAAAAATTATTTGACGGTCTAAGTCCTTCACGTATTAAGGCAATCATCGATCGGTTGAATATTACAATTAGAAAAGCCAACATTGATGATTTGAATTTAGTCTTTGATTGGTCTAACGATAAAGAAGTTAGAAAAAACGCCTATAATTCTAAAACTATTGACATAGAAGACCATAAGATATGGTTTACTAAAAAAATAAAGGATTCAAAAACTTTGTTTTTGATTGCCTCGGTAAATAATCAACCTGTAGGTTTGATTAGGTACGACATAGAAAACACAAACGCCACAGTGACGCTTTTGGTTTCTAAGGCTTATCGGGGGAAAGGATTCGCAGCTGAGCTTCTTATAAATTCAGCCCAAATTTATTTCAAAAAATACCATTTACCAATATTTGCATTTATCAAAACTCATAATAAAGCCTCAATTAAAGCGTTTAAAAAAGCAAGTTATAGCTATTTAAAAACTGACACCATTCAAGGAAATAGCAGCTTCATATATAAGTTGGAACAAAAAGATGTCGCATTATAATTGACCAATAATCGCTATGGCTTAAGCCATTCTTGCGCAGGAATACTACTTTTGCCATTTGAGAACAAGAATTGTAATCGTTAAAAAATATGAGCTACAAACTCAGCTAAATAAAATATAGGTTAATAAAGTATTCTCTTTTTTAAGAATAACTTCACAAATTTTAGCATTTTTGATATCGTCGAGAACAGAGTTTAAATTAACAGGGATGGCAAATAATTACATTATCTTATCAAGTAAGGTCTGGAATTCCGATTTGGCGGTGCGTCTCAAAGCGCAACACCCAGATTCTAATTGGCATCATGTTTTTAATAAAGATGATTTTAATCTTGAAACACTCGACCTTATTAAGCCCGATAAAATTTTTATTGCCCATTGGTCTCATATCATTCCTGAATCTATTTTTTCAAATTTTGATTGTATTGTTTTTCACATGACAGATTTACCCTTCGGAAGAGGCGGGAGCCCATTACAAAACCTTATTGCAAATGGTCATGAGAGCACAAAAATATCTGCCATTAAAATTGTTAAGGAACTAGATGCAGGACCTGTATATCTAAAAAGCGATTTGAGCTTGCACGGTACGGCAGAAGAAATTTTTATTAGAGCTAATACTATCATTTATAAAATGATACTGAAAATCATTGCTGAAAACCCAACCTTAAAAGAGCAAACAGGTGAAGTTACTAGCTTTAAAAGAAGAACACCTACAATGAGTTCAATAGACGATTTTAAAGAATTGGAAGCTCTGCTCAATCATATTAGAATGCTGGATGCAGATGGCTATCCCCACGCCTATTTAGAAACCGAACACCTAAAACTAGAGTTTACAAGAGCAACCTTAAAAGCAGATAAATCAATAATTGCAGATGTTAGAATCACTAAAAAATAAAAAAATACTCGTTGTTGTGGCACATCCCGATGATGAAGTGCTGGGCTTGGGAGCAAGTATGCACAAGCTTATTTCAAATTACAACTGCAATATTAGAGTGGTTATTTTGGGAGAGGGTATTACGAGTAGAGCAGACCAACATGATGTTGCAATTTGGGAGGAAGAGCTAAACCATCACAAGCAAAATATAAGTGATGCCATTTCTCAAATTGGCTATCAATCTGTTGGTATTTATGATTTTCCAGATAATAGATTTGATTCTGTAGCTTTATTGGATATTATAAAAATTGTAGAGAAAGAAAAAGATAGTTTTCAGCCTGAAGTTATTTTTACCCACCACGGCGGAGATTTGAACGTGGATCACCAACGTACTTTTGAAGCTGTAATAACAGCAACAAGACCAATGGAAGATGAAAACGTTAAGACAATCATCACTTTTGAAACCCCATCTGGTACCGAATGGCGAGCTCCATCAGATCCAAGACATTTTATACCAAATTTTTATATTTCTGTTAGTGAGGAAGATATTGAGGCCAAAATTCGAGGAATGGAATGTTATAAATTTGAGAAACGAAAATTTCCTCATCCTCGATCTCCTGAGGCTTTGAAAATTTTAGCCCAGCAAAGAGGGATTTCTGTAGGAAAGACTTATGCAGAAGCATTCTGTATAATAAGAATCATTAATTAATTTTTAGCCATTAGAAACAATAATATGAAGATAGGAAATATGCGCCATAGAGATAAAAACCCTTGCTTTATTATAGCTGAATTATCTGCTAATCATAGTAATAGTTTAGATATTGCCAAAGAAACAGTAAGAGCAGCAAAAAGAGCCGGTGCAGATGCTATTAAACTTCAGACGTATACAGCAGATACTATGACCTTAGACGTTAAAAACGAACATTTCAAAATTAGTCAGGGAACCGTTTGGGATGGTCAGTATTTATATGATTTGTACAGTGAAGCTTCCCTGCCATGGGAGTGGCACAAACCTTTATTTGACCTTGCAAAAGAGATTGGTCTAATATGTTTTAGTTCGCCATTTGATAATACGGCAGTAGATTTTCTAGAAGAATTGAAAACACCTATTTATAAAGTTGCATCATTTGAGATTACGGACATTCCCCTTTTAAAATATATAGCTTCGAAACAAAAACCTATGATTATTTCAACAGGAATAGCAACAATTGAAGATATTGAGTTAGCTATAAAAACCTGCAGAGATGCTGGCAATGAAGATCTCACTATATTAAAATGTACTTCAGCTTATCCCGCAGATCCAAAAGATGCTAATTTATTGACCATTCCCGATATTGTAGAACGGTTTGGGGTGAAATCAGGATTGTCAGACCACACAATGGGCATTGAAGCGCCAATGATTGCGGTGGCATTAGGTGCGACGGTTATTGAAAAACACTTTATTTTAGACAAAAGCATAGCAAGTGCTGACGCCCACTTTTCAATGGACGAGCAAGAATTTAAACAAATGGTCGATGCAGTAAGATTGACAGAAACTATGTTGGGAAAGGTTGATTATGAAATGACGGAGAAGAAAACCAAAAGCCGAGAGTTTTCACGATCGCTCTTTGTGACACAAAATGTAAAGAAAGGTGATATTATCACAAAACAAAACGTGAAATCCCTGAGGCCAGGTTTTGGATTGCATACCAAACATTATGATAGTTTGCTAGGAGGAATCTTTAAAATTGAAGTCGAGAAAGGAACTCCTTTAGACTTCGAAATGATAGAAAAAAGTTAATATGAAATTACTTTTTATAGAAAATAGATATAAAACCTATCTTTTTGAACCAATTGCTAATCAATTAAGCAAGAGAGGTCATGATATCTATTGGCTTATTCAAAATAAACAGTTTTTACCTGTAGGAAATTCGAAGAAGTATATTATTGATTATCCACCAAATAATCTAAATGGCTATGTAAAGGATGAAAGTGTAGAGGATGTGATTAAAAGCGACCGACAATTTAACCATTTTAATAAAAAAGACACCTCTTATTTCTATTATTATGATGATAATATAAAGAACTATTTAAAAGAACTTAAGCCAAATTTCGTCTTTGGAGAGGCTACAGCTTTTCATGAATTATTAACTATAAATAATTGTAAAAAACAAGATATACTTTATTTAAACCCTTCAACCTGTAGATACCCAATAGGACGTTTTTCATTTTATAAATACAGTACTTTAGAACCTTATTTGGGGAGTAATGAAACCCTTTCCGAAGAGGAAGCAAATGATATTATAGATGAGATAATTAATCGGAAAACTGCCCCAGACTATATGAAGCCTTCACCAGTCTCTAAAAGCCAGCTTATAAAAGATAAAGCAAAAAAAATATACGCATATGCGAAAGGAGAAAAATTCAACACCCCTAACCCTATTGTAAAGTATCAATTAGAAAAGAGTAAAACCAACAATATTAAAATTTGGAATTATAATGCCGAAACTAGAGTTTTAAAAGACCAAAGTTTTAAAATTTTATATCCGTTGCAAATGCAGCCCGAGGCTAATATTGATGTTTGGGGGAAAAAATATAGAGATCAAACAGAATTAATAAAAAATTTAGCCAAATCATTGCCAGATAATTGTGTTATATACGTAAAACCCAATCCTAAATCTAAGTATGAACTTACAACTAAGTTAATTAATTTAGTTGAAAACTTACCTAACATAAAGCATTTGCACCACGCTACAAAAATGCATGATGTCCTACCACATATGGACTTAGTTATTACTGTTACTGGTACTATTGCTATTGAATGTATATTGGCAAACAAACCCGTTGTAACACTCGTAAAAACAATAAACAATAATGCTGCAAACTGCATTTATGCAGAAGATTTTGAATCTCTTAAAAAAGCATTCAATCTAATTGAAACCAACAATTTTCCCACTATTAGTGAGGATGAAAAAATAAACTTTATGAACATGCTCAATAGACTCAGCTTTAAGGGCGTGATATCAGACCCATATCACGATCCTAACTGTGTTTCAAAAGAAAATATTGGTAAACTTGTTTGTGCTTTTGAAAATATTGTTATTAATGACTTCGTCCAATCTTAAAAAATAATCAACTCCTAAAAGAATAGAAAAAAATATAAACTTGATAACTAAAAAACTCTAACTATATTTTCTGGCTAATCCTTTTTAAATTCTAGAAATAGTTTAGAACGATTTAGCGGTTTTTGGCTAAATATCAAAATACAAACGCTATTTTAGGCAAGTTTAGATTGTGCTAGTTTAAACTCATAAATTTATTGAATCTGTATTTGGATTTTACATATAAATATTTTACAACTAATGTAACTTTCGATTATTTAAGAGAGCAAGGACGAAATATTATTAGATTGTGTAGCGTTAAGAATCTATAGCTAATATTCTTAAATGAATTCTAGAAACAGATGACGTGCACGGAGGCTACAACAATTTTAAAGAATAAAATAAAGCTCATAATGCTTTTCAGTATAATTTAAAATGAACATCGATTTCCTAAAAAAATATAATCTCATTTCCGTTACCTTAACAGGGTTGTTGTTATGGTTTTTTTTAATCTTTATTTTTCCTCTGAAGGTAAAGTATGAATTAAATTTTTTGCCTATTCTTTATATAGCCCTTAACTACTTCTTTTTTATTCTAGGCATTAAGTCAATAACGACTCTGAGAAGAAACAAAGAGGCAACGTTCTCTGTGAATATTTTAGTTTTAAAAAAAATAATGTATTTCGTCATTGTTTTGGCATTGACTGGATTTCTTTTAAAAGTTTTAGATAAATTTTATTTAAGAGATACATCGTTTAGCAATACGATGTCTGAAAATAGAATATTACTTTCTGAGTCTGGACCATCAGTCATTAGTATTTTTTCTGCCGTTACTAACCCATTAAGTTTTATCCCTCTATTTTTGTATTATTATATCAACAAAAAAAATACTTATCTATTTTTGGTTTGCATATTCTTGTTTTTTTCTGCCTCATTGGAGTTTATTGTTCTAGGCTCACGATCAGGACTTTTTATTCTTCTAATATTATTTGGTCTTTATCTACTTTATTTCAAAAGAATTAGGGTATCGTTCAAACAAATTCTCATTATAGGGATAGTTCTATTTTCACTGGGAATTTATTCAATCAATTTATTTATAACAAGAACAACTGATTTTACAAAGTCAGATAAAAAGTCAATAGAGCATATTTTAACAAGAGCAAACTATAATTTTACTCTAGAGCCCACGGAAGAAACTAGAGAATCAATAATTAACAGTAAAAATAAAATTTATCAATCATCCTATTTGGGCGCACTTAATTTTGTACAATATTATGTACATGGCGTTTATGAGTTTGGGTATTTATATAATAATTACGAGGGTAATCATCATTTCGGGTTGTACACTTTTAATGTCTTTGCAAAGTTTTCAAATATCATATTCAAAACTAATTTTGATTTGCAAAAAATTGAAGATAGTCCGCCCAGAACTGGGATTTATACAACATTTTTTGGTCCAATTTATCTGGATTTTGGATGGCTATCTTTAGTTTTTATGTTCTTCTTTGGGGTTTTTCAAAAAACTATTTATAATAAAGTATTACAGGGAAGAATTCAATTTATACCTTTACTCTTTTATTTTTTAATCATTAACTTTTTTTTTCCAGTCATCAATTTTATTAATGGTGCGCAAGGCTTATACACCATGTTTGCATTTATTTTATTTGCTTTGATATATACGTTCTTATCAGCAAAAATTATAATTTCAAAAAATCAGGGCTCTATTAGGTACGTGAAAATTTTAAAATCAAGCAGCGAATGAATCAGTTAATGAATAAAATAAAATTTCATCTAATGCGAAAGTTAAAGGCTACTGTTCTAGATGAATCTCTCAGAAAGAGAACTATTTCTAAAATCGGGAAAAAATTGATACCTCAAAATATTGGTAAATCAGTATCGATTGATTCAAAGGAACTAAATCAAAGAGGCTTTACTGATTTGGGATTGTTTTTAAACGAAATAGAAATAGAAAAAATAAAAACTGAAATAGAACCTTTCAAATGCTTCGACCCTTTCAGAAAGGGGTTAGGTGATTTCAAACTTTCAGATATTCCAGAACAAGTACATGTGGCCAATTATAGAAGGCAAGATTTGGTCTCCATAAAAGAGATTTTGGATATTGCTAATAATAGCAACATTCTTGATGCCGTTCAGGATTTTTTAGGAGCTGCGCCAACAATAAGTAATATTAATATGTGGTGGTCACTCTCTGGTAAACAAGAGGCAGAGCAAGCTCAATTATTTCACAGGGATGTAGATGACCTTAAATTTTGTAAGTTATTTATTTATCTAACCGATGTTAAAGCAGAAAACGGACCACACGTGTACGTTGAAGGTTCCTCCAATTCTAAAAAACTTACGAAAATAAGAAGATATACTGATTCTGAAATATTTGATGCCTTCGGAGAGGACCGTGTTAAAATATTTTAAGGCACCAAAAGGTTCTGCGTTCATAGTTGACACCTATGGGTTTCATAAAGGATTATTGCCCCAGAAAGGTAAAAGACTTTTGTTACAAGTACAATATTCGTTAAATCCAATTGGAATAGAAAACTATGAACCACTAGATATAGGTGAACATAATTACAACCCCTATATTAATAGGTTAATCTTAAAATGAAAAATTTAGTTAGACTATTATCGAATTTTAAAATTATCCGTTGGATTTCACTTTTTTTTATAAAATTAAACTGGATAGCTTCTAGATTTTGGAGTCACTTTAGATTTAAAGCGCTCGTGCCAAACTCTGGTGATAGCGTTTGTCATTATAGTGTTGAAATAAAGTACGGACACAATATTGTCATAGGAGATGGCGTAGCAATCAGGCCCCAACTCATGCATCGGTGCTAAATCTAAAATTACCATAGGAAATCATGTTACGCTATCTAGAGGTGTAATGGTTGAAACCGCTGCGTTGGATGTCTCTAAAGACCCTCCCTATAAACATTACTCTAAACCGATAACTATCGAAGATGGTGTTTGGGTTGCAGCCAACTGTTTAATTTTGGCTGGCGTTACTATACATAAAAATGCGCTAATTGGTGCAGGTGCTGTTATTACCAAGGATGTGCCGGAAAATGCCATAATTGTGGGTGCTAGAAATAGAAACCTAAAAATAGAATAGATATGCAAAAGTATCTCACTTTTTTATGTTGTTTGTTTCCCAGCAAGGCAGCTATTCTATTTTTGAAATTGCTTGGTCACAAGGTATCTTGGAAAAGTAGAATCGGATTTTCAATCATAATGGTAGAAAAATTAATTCTAGAAAAAAATACAAAAATCGGGCATTTTAATTTCATAAAAATCCATAGTATAGAGTTTTTAAGTGGCGCCTATATTGGCCATCTCAATATTCTGAGAGGTCCTTTTAGTCTGCAATGTGCTAATCGAGGTTCTATTGGCAATTCTAATATAATTTCTAGAGCCAAAATTGGGGTTACGTACAAGGAAGCTATATTAAAATTAGGTGAGCTAGCTAAAATTACAGCAAGACATAGTGTGGATTTAACCAGGAGTATTTCTATTGGAGATTTTTCTACTATTGCCGGTGCTGGTTCGCAACTATGGACACATGGCTACATCCACGCTTCTAGTGGCCCTGGCAGAATTAGAGTTGATGGAGAAATTGTGGTAAAAAACAATGTTTATATAGGTTCCCAATGTATCCTAAATGCTGGAATAACTATAAATAAGGCCATAACGGTTGGGAGTAACTCGACAATATCAAAAGATTTAATGGAATCGGGGATGTATGTTGGTCAGAAATTGAGGTTTATAGAAAAAGATATAGAAGAGGTAAAATCAGTTCTTTCTAAAGTCGACTTACCTTACATAATTGAGGATGTTTATGAAAAATAGATGTGTTTTCATTCTCCTTATAGTAGTGCTTTCATTCTTTTCATGTCATGACAAGCGAGATGAAAAAAAATCTTTTCTGGTTATTAATGAAAACGACTACATCATAAATAAGGAATATGCCCAAGGCGATGTGAGACTTTATGGTGTTTTTCCAGATAAAGCCGTAAACTCCGATTACCTTGAATCTGTTCTTTATTTAGCACAATCGGGTATTAAAATGAAATTCCCAAAAGGATATTATGACGTTAATCTGTTTATAAAAGGTAAAAAGAATATAGAACTATATTTTGATGACTGTGAATTCTCAGGACAAATTCAAATTACTGAAGATAAAAACAACCAAAAATCCCGAAATATTAAACTAAAAGGAAAAATAACTTCTTTTAGTAAGTTCTTCACCCGTCATTCCAGCCAAATTTCAATCGACACTCTAATTTTGGCTTCTAATCCAATAAAAAACAAATATAATGAACGAAGTTTAGGATGTAATATTTATTCTGGGACGCAGTTTTTATCGATAAAAAAATTACTTATCGAAGATTTGGGCTCTGGTAGCAATCACTTTGATTATTCTTTAGCAGCGCTTCAGATACATGGTTGGGGCAACAACCCAAAAGGAGTATTCATAGAGGAAGCAATAATTGAAGCTTCAGACAGACACGGAGCCTATATTACTGGGAGTGAACATTTAATAAACAATTTAATTGTTAAAAAGGTTGGTCAGGGTACCATAGTAAATAATAAGGGCTTAGAAGATGCCGATATTGAAGATATTTATAGTATAAAAGCCGTTTGGCTAAATAAATGTAAAAATTCAAAATTCAATAAAATTATAATCGATTGCAAAAACACTGAAGCAGATTACACAATATGTTTTGATGAAGGCTCCTTCAGCGAACCAACTATTGTTGATAGTTTAAATATTATAAATAATCTCAACGCTCTTAAGATGTTGCCAAAAGATAATACAAATGTAATTGTTAGACATTTTAATCAATAAATGACACATTTCTACAATTTTATATCTAGGATCAAGAGACATCAAATCTTTTTTTTAATGCTGGTAGCATTTATGCTTAGCTATCCTGTTACATATAATCTTAATTCGCAAGTGCTGATAGGAGTTTTGGTCTTTTTTTTTATTGACACTAAAGCAAATATTATCAATAAGCTAAAAACAGTAAGGCGTAACAAGATTGTCTTTGTTTTTATACTCTATTTTAGTATTCAACTTGTCGGTCTAACCTATACCCAGGATATAAAGCGCGGCACTGACATTCTCACTAGGTTATTGCCATTTCTTTTCCTTCCGACTATAATTATTTCTGAAAAGTTGAGTCCAAAAAACATTGATCATTTATTACAGATTATGACGGTTTGGATTCTTCTAATCATGGTTTATTTATCTATAAATCAAGTTTTTGTCGAAAAACGCGAAATAGGGACAATGGTTCATTTTGCTTTTGAAAAATTACAAATCAGCCAACATTATGTGTCAATTATCGTAGTGTTATCAATTATGTTTTGTTTACATAAAGTAGTTCAAAAAGAAAAAGTGTTTGTCTATTTAGCAATATTATTGGCTTTAGTGTTTTTTTTATTACAATTTTCGAGTAGATCTAGCTTAATCATATTAATATTTTCATTTACTATCTACTTTTTGAAAAATATCGAAAATAAAAGCTCGGTTTTTAAACTGGCAAGTTTCAGTCTAATTTTTTTATTTGCTCTAGCAGCGTTTTTTAGTTCGTCCGAATTACAAAAAAAAACAAATATTTTTATCAGCACGACAGATTTTGATATTGATATCGTAAAAACCAAGCACAGCATAACCTTTGTTAAAAACACAATAGAGCAAAGAGTAATGATCAATATATCTTCGTTGGCTATTATAAGGGAAAACCCAATTCTCGGTGTTGGTACTGGTGATTATTTAAATGCACTGCTATCAAAATATGATGAATTTAATTTTATAGCGGGTAAAAAAGAACGTTTTAATGCTCATAACCAATATTTAGAAGATTACATTAAAGTTGGGATACTCGGGTTTTTAGCTGTTATCTTTTTAATATTTACAATATTAAAACAGGCAAATAAAAATAAATCGTTTATGCTTTACTGCGCATTTGCAGTATCTTTTATGTTTTTATTTGAGTCTTTTTTAGACAGACACCACGGAACAGTTTTTATCGCCTTTTTTATACCCTTTTTTTATAAATATGAAGCTTACAAAATTTGAAAATTATTAATTAAATATAGAAAAATGAAAAAAATATTATTCGTTATGGTACTCACCTTGGTTTTTACATCCTGTAAAAACGAGAATAAAAATTTAAATTCTCAAACAGAAGCTGAAACTTTTAACGAGAATGACTATGTAGTCAATATTGACTTTAAAGTTGGTGATGTAAGACGTTACGGTATTTTTCCAGACTCGGCTTTTGCCGCAACTCATCCGTTTACAAAAAAAACAAAAATGGAAACAGTATTGGATTTAGCTGAAAACCATGATATTGAATTATTTTTCCCTAGAGGTTATTATAAAATCGCATTGATATTGGATTCTCGTAAAAATTTGAACATACGGTTTGACCTGGCTGAGTTTGATGTTATACATATTACAAACGATGCACCTTCCAAAATATCACCTGAAAACATAAATTTAAAAGGCCAGGTTATTACATACGATAGGCTGGGAATCACAGAGGCGCATAACATAAGTATCGACACCGTTTATTTAAAATCTAATACTGACAAGAATTTAAGACAAATGAGAGGGAGAGGCTGCCATATATACCATGGGTGCAATGACATAAAAATCAAATATCTCGAGATAGAGGATTTTGGCTCGGGAGATAAATCTTATCAGCACAATCATGCAGCTCTAGCGATAGATGGTTATAGAAATAATCCTAAAAACGTACAAATAGAAAAATTGCACATAAAATCCACAGATAGACATGGTATTTATATTACAGGGCAAGATCACGATATTGGTGAAGTAATAATAGATAGGTTCGGTATGGGATCATCCAAAGAAATGTCCGGTATGCAAGATGCCCAAAAGGATGAGGAAAAAGACTTTAAAGCGATTTGGATCAACAAATGCTACAATAGTTCTATTAAAAAAATAACTATTAACGAGAAAGAGTCAAAAGGAAAATACACAGCGCATTTTGATGACGGTACCCAAGAAAAACCAGTTATAATAGGTGAGATTAGAATATTAAATGACAATCCCAAAATTAACATTTTAGAGGAAGACCCTAATGGTGTTATTATAAACACAACAGATTAGTGACGCATAGTATTTTCAAAACAATAAAAGAAAACTCAATATTTGGAATTGTATTTACGATAGCCAAAGCAACAGTCTATTTCGTCCCATTACTCTTGGCAGATGTACTATCAAAGTCAGATTTTGGGATTTTAGAGTATGCGCTTGCTGGCTTAGGTATGATTGTAAATACCATTATCAATCTTGGAGTGCCTGGGGCTTACCCCTATTTTGTTTTAAAAGATAAGCAACACCACTTAGTGCCTACCTTTAGGCTTCATGCTATCATATTGTTGATTCCGTTTACAATCAACCAAATCCTATATTTTGGCTTTAATCTGGACGCCTCATTCTATTTAGCGTTTAACGTTTCATACATTATCGCTAACCAAGTATTTTATTCTACACAGCTTAAAACCCATGAAAAATCCATTGTTGCCGTAATGATAGACTCTGGAGTCTATATTTTTCTGCTTCTTTATTATGTGGCCTATAAATTTAATATCGTTACCGCAAGCTTAGAATTTATCAATAAATTTATTTTGGTTTATGCTATTGTCTATGTGTTTTTCGCCATTTACAATTACCTGAAAAACAAGGAAAAGGTTTCCTTTGAACATTATAAAACAATATTAAGGTTTAGCATACATTTATTGGTGTCCACCTTCTTGATCTATTTAATCACCACCTCAGGCCGTATTTTAGTAGAATGGTTTTTCAATTTTGAATCTGTAGGTATTTATGCGTTTTACTTTAGGCTAGCAGCAGTCGTGGTCATGATTCATCAAGTTATCAATATTGCTTTTTTTAAGAAAATATATACATTTGAACCAACTATTTTGGATAAGTATTATTTTATGTTTTTTATTTTTATCTTCAGCCTGTCTATATTGATTTATTTTTTCGCACCCTATATTGTGAGTAAATTTTCCGATTATTTTAATGAGACATTTCAAAATCACAAAGCGGTTTATTTTATATTATCTGCGCAAATGGTAATGTGGATTGCCACAGCATTGAACTCAAACATTATTGACCGAGAAAATTTGGCTTCAAAAAATAACATCAAATTTTTATTCTTGTTGCTCATAAGTGTCTTTGTATTATATGCCTCAAAATCTATACTAACCCTCCCTTTATTGACTTATATAGTTTTTTCGCTAATTTATTTGGCCTCTATGATTCAATATTTGAGCCTAAAATCAAAATTCATTTATTTTAAGAAATCTGCATTATGCTTATCTGTGATTTTTATGTTAACAAGCACTTATTATTTTTTAATGTTTTAGAATGCAATATCTCAAAAATAACGCACACTTTTTCTTGAGTATTGCAACTGGAATACTCTTATGGCTTGTAAGCTATACCTTATTGCCTTTTTCCGTAAACGAGCCCAGTATATCTAGAAACCATAATTTTCGTTTTTGCGGGATATGTGATGCTGATTATTGGGTATCTAGTAGTAAGGCCTAATCATAAAGTCTCAGGTTCAAGACCCAACGATTATAATTTGATATTAAAAATTTTAATTATAGCTGTGGTTTTAAGTTTTGTTTTAAGATGGATAGACCTCTTTTTCGTTAGGGAGCTATCCTTCGCAAACAATCCGAAATTCAATAGAGTCATCAATAATGAAAATGTCGGCAAGAGCAATTTACTCTTCATTGTAGCTTCTGTCTTAAAAAGCTTGTATTTTTTTCCCTACGTTATATCAATTAAATTAAAACATAAACGATTTCAAGTTATAAGAATATTGTCCCTTTTATGCCTGTTTCTTCCAGTTTTAGAAGCTCTTTTAAAAGGAACTAGAAAACCTATTTTTGAAATTTTCTTTATTATCCTCATTACCACAATTATTTATAACAGAAAAATTATCACTAAAACTAGAGCTGCTGTCGCTGCTATATCGTTTGCCATTTTAATGACAATTTCCATGTTAGTGGTATTTCAAAGGGAAAATTTCTCCCAATCTATTGACACCACATTTTACGAAAAAATATTAGACAGTCGATATAACGAGATTTTAGAACCAAAACCACAAGGTCATTACTTACTTTGAGAATGAAAACAAATCCAAGATCGCTAAATTTTATGCTATGGCATTTATGCAAGTAGGTCAATATATTGCACACGGGTTTTTTGAATTTAATCACATTATCAAAAATAAGGATTTAGCAATAACCTATGGCGCTTACAATTTTTCCGACGATTCCTAGGTTCCTCAGCAAAATCGGAGTATTCAAACAAGGGTCAATTAGAAAACCCCTCGCCTAGAGAACTTGTTTACCTTACAGCATTTGGTTCCTTTTATATAGATTTTAGGTGGTTTACCTTAATTCTTTTATTTGGTTTTGGTAGCCTGCAAAAATATGCTTTTATAAAAGCGAAACAGAATTTCGTTTTCAGCCCCTTAGTCATTTACTTCTGCATAATAAGTGTATTTTTGCCTATATTAAACTACATCACAGGAGCAGGCTTTTATACTTTAATAAGTACATTTGCATTAGTTCTAATTGTAAAAATGACAGGCAAGCGTTTTAATGAAAAAAGCATTAGTCCATGATTGGTATTATGTTAGTGGTGGTGCGGAAAAAGTTATCCATTCCTTCAACAACATTTATAATGATTTTGACCACTATGCCTTGGTTGATTTTCTGAAAAAACAAGACCGAGATTTCATACTCAACGGGGCTTCTGTAAAAACCAGTTTTATTCAGAAGATGCCTACAGCAAAATCCAACCACAGAAAGTTTTTACAACTTTTCCCTTTTGCCATAGAGCAGTTCGATCTACAGAGTTATGACTTAGTGCTTTCTTCATCAGCTTCAATAGCGAAGGGGGTTTTGACTACCCAAGATCAATTGCATATCTGTTATTGCCACTCACCAATGCGTTATGCTTGGGACCTCTACCACCAATATCTTGAAGATTCCAAACTAAAAAAAGGCCTAAAAGGCTTCTATGCAAAACGTGTATTACATACAATGAGACAATGGGACGTCTCCACCAGTAAATCGTGTTGATTATTTTATAGCTAACTCAAATTATATTGCCAAACGTATCAAAAAAATATATAACAGAGAAAGCACCGTAATCTACCCTCCTGTAGATGTAGAAAATTTTACACTTCAAGAAAATAAAAAAGATTTTTATCTAGCGGCATCCAGAATGGTCCCCTACAAAAAGCTAAAACTTATTGTTGAAGCCTTCAATAAAATGCCGAATAAAAAGTTGATTGTTGTGGGAGATGGACCAGAATTTGGTCTCTTGAAAAAAATAGCAAATTCCAATGTGGAACTTAAGGGATTTTTACATGCTGATGCCTTAAAGGATTATATGCAAAATGCCAAGGCTTTTGTATTTGCCGCAAAAGAAGACTTTGGAATCATTCCCGTTGAAGCCCAAGCCTGCGGAACTCCTGTAATTGGATATAATGCTGGCGGATTAAAGGAAACTGTAGTTGACGGTGTTACGGGAGTACTATTTAATGAGCAGTCCATATCCAGTCTGTCAAAAGCTGTATCTCAGTTTGAGAAGATGGATTTTGATGCTAAACAAATTAGAAATAACGCAATGCGATTTTCTAAACAACGATTTGAAGATGAGATTAAAATTTTTATTGAGGATAAGTACAAAATATTTCAAAACGACAATAAGTAAAAGTCGCAAAATCTTAAACAACTTCTTTACAGGCTTAATAATCATTTTTCAAAATGATATCCAGAATGTCAATTACTGATTGCTTTAGATTGTTTTAATGTTTAAACCTCTTCCATATCTCTACAATAATTTCAGATAATAGTTTCCTAATCTTATATTTGAACAATACAATTATAATTGTACCTCATAGTATTGATTTAACTTTAGGATAAAGATTTGAGCACATACCAACAAGGCCGATATTCAGGATACCTAAGACCCATTTCATACATCATTGATTTGTACCATTATTAATGGGTTTGCTATTCTATATTTTTTCAAAGTAATTGACCCGTTGATTTTTGCTTTGCTTCTACTTCCTTGGTTAATTTTATCTATTTATTCAAATTTTTATGAAGTCTATAGATTTACCCGCGAAGTAAAAATACTTTCGCTCGTATTTACACAGCTGGTCCTGTTTACGTTGATAATATTCGCATTCTCAGGATTTTATCACGAGTTGAATATTTACCCACTAAATATTCTAAACTATATCATTGCTGTTTTTTTGAGCATCAGTTTTTTTAAGTTTGCCATTTATTACCTGCTCCAAAAATACCGAACGTCCTTCGGCGGAAACTATAGACGAACAGTTATTTTGGGCACCAACAAAAAAACCTTGGCACTTGAACAATTTTTTACCCAAAACCCTGAGTATGGTTACATCCATACGAAAACCTTCGGGTTTAAGGAGAAACACCTAGTAAACCTCAACGAATGTTTCCGATTTATAAAAGAAGAAGAAATAGACGAAATTTACTGCTCTATTTCAGAGCTTTCAAATTTGCAGATAAGTGAAATTGTCGATTTTGCAGATAACAATCTCAAAATCCTGAAATTTTTACCCGACAACAAGGAGATTTATTCCAAAAAACTTAAGTACGAGTATTACGATTATATCCCCATACTCTCCATGCGTGACATCCCGATGGAAGAGTCTTTCAACTTGGTCATAAAACGAACGTTTGATATCCTATTTTCTAGTCTCATAATCATATTTATTATGTCTTGGCTCACCCCGATTATAGCCATTCTGATTAAATTAGAATCAAAGGGACCCATCTTTTTTAAACAATCTAGAAACGGCTTTAATTATAAGGAATTTGATTGTTATAAATTTCGCTCCATGACGCCAAATCAAGATGCACATCTTTATCAAGCCACTCGTGGCGATCAACGCATCACTAAGATCGGTAAGTTTATTAGAAAGACCAGTATAGACGAATTACCGCAATTTTTTAATGTGCTCTTTGGTGACATGTCTGTTGTTGGCCCAAGACCTCACATGGTAAGCCATACCAGTATTTATGCGAAAAAGATTGATAAGTTTATGGTACGCCATTTTGTAAAACCCGGTATCACGGGGCTGGCACAAATTAGTGGTTATAGGGGAGAGATTGAAACCGATAAGGATATTATTGGCCGTGTAAAATATGATATTTTCTATATCGAAAACTGGTCGCTTTTACTAGACCTGAAAATCATTACCAGAACTTTTATTCACACGGTTAAGGGCGATGATAAAGCGTACTAAATCAATTCGTCCAAAAGCTCTAATTGCGCGTTGAAATCGAAATTTGAAACAGCAGTTTGCTGTATTTTACGTTTTAAATCGGTTGTAATTGTATCGGTCTTTATTTCAGCTATAACAGCGTTGAGCTCATCGTAGTCTCCTGCCTCAGCAATCCAGCCCAAATCAAATTCTGTAATGACTGTCTCACCCTCTCCTCCGCCAAAATACAGCATAGGCATCCCTAATTTGGCATATTCAAATATCTTTGATGGCACCGAACCATAAATTCTGTTCAACAACGGGATGATGGCCACATCATATTGAAGTAAGGCGTCATGCAATTCGTTTCTTGAAACTTGCCCATGATAGTAAATCGGCAATTTTTTATTTTGCTTAATGAAGGTTTCTATTTTGGACTGCTCAGAACCAGAGCCATAAATATGGAATTCAATATCTGAGTAATCCAATTGCTCACATAATTTATAAATGCCTTGAGCTATCCCCAACAACCCGGCATAAACCACAGTCAGTTTAGTAGATTTAGACATTTCGTCATTTAATTTTGGCGGGCTAAAATCTGGAAAATTCCGGTATAAAAAAGTAAGTTTTTGTGGAAACAAAGATTTCACATGCGTTAAAATCTCCATACTTTGCCCTAAAACCAAGTCAGCTTTTTTATAATTAAACCGCTCTATGCTTTCCAAAAGTCGGTAGCTCCAATTCTTTTTAAACGCACCAAGTTCGAGACCTGCAATTGGCCATAAGTCGCTCACGTTCAAAATAAGCTTCCGTTTTTTTGAGCGTAAAAAAAACATGCAAGTAAAGGCGACCAATAACGGCGGGGATTGCACAATTACGGTATTTGGCAACTTGTTCCAAACAAAATACCACACTAGGCTAAAGCTGTAGGACAACATAGCCAAAAGGCGCAAAAGTTTGTTTTTTGAGTTACTTGCGAAAATCCATAGCCGATGTATCTTAATTCCCTTTTCTTCGGAAACATGTCTAAACCGACCTTTATAACCTTCAAATATTTGGCCGGTAGGATAATTTGGCAATGGCGTCAAGACCGAAACCTGATAGCCCATTTTCTGCATACCTTCTGCCAAATGAAACATACGGTTGGAAGCAGCACCGGATTCTGGCGGAAAATAGCTCGTTATAATCGTGATATCCTTCATTGGTTTTCAGTTGAAATCAGGGAGGTAAATTGCTTCAGCTTGCCACTTTTAGAACGTTGTAACTGTGTCTTTCTTTCGAAAATCACCGTTAAGCCCTTCCTCCAAATATTTTGAAATAGCATTGATGATGATTCTCTTTTTTTCTTCGGAAAGCTTCACGGTGCTCACATAATCAATTTTAAATTGTTGCTTATTTTGCTGCTCAATAATAAACTCCTTGACGTTGCCATCTTTCTCTATAATGCTTTTTGTTATATAGTAAAAAGTCAATCCTGCCGCCTTTTTTCCGCTAGGTAAAACTACGAGGTCATTTGTTCTGCCAACTAATTTTTCTAAAATGGGCTTTTTCGCGGTACTTTTTTTTGACAAAATGCCAATGTCCCCAATATCGTATCTTATAAAAGGATGGGCTTTATTGTACAGCGAGGTAATTACGATACGGCCTTCTTCTCCGTAAGGTAAAATGACATCATCCTTATCTAAAATTTCAACGTAAAGGGTTTCGTTGTTGACTTGCCACTCCCCGTTTGGATTTTGAAATGCAATCAAATCGAGTTCAGAGGCGCCGTATTCATTTATTATTGGAACTCCAAACTGAGTTTCCATAAGCTGCTTGTCGGCATCAAATAACATTTCCGAAGTTACTACGCAGGCTTTTAAACTGGGACAAACCGATTTTAACACAACCGCTTTCTTTTTCAAGAATTTAGCAAACTGAACAATAGAACTCGTGTAACCGTTAATATAGGCAAACGGTTTGTCCTTAAAAGTTTTAAGGTAATCCTCAAACGCATTATCGCTCAAATCAAAAACTGAAAAACGGTATCGATTTCCAAAATAATCTTTAATACGTTCCTTATAATAACCCAATTTGTCCAATGGAATTCCGTAAAAACGAGCCTGCTTTGAACTATTAAAATCCAGACCATACCAACCAAATCTATTTTTTATAACCGCCCAGGTCATGGCATGACAATGATTATCTTTTGCAAAAATAAAAGGGTCTCCTGAAGACCCTGAGGTTTTATTAATATAGACTTTATTTAGGGAGAATCCTTGGGAAATACGCTCTTCAAGAGGCCGTTGCAAATCACTTTTTTTCATTATGGGAACATTTTCCCATTGGCTTATGTCAAAATTACCGGCCAAGGTTTTATAAAACCGATTGTGTTTTAAATGGTACTTGAGAATTTGTTCTCTTTTATCTTTGACGTGATTTTTGAATTCTCGGCTTTCAATATTTTGAATAGTGGCCAATTCATTTTGAGCCTTGTCTATCTCAAAGCCATTCAATTTTAGGGTAAGGTCAAATAATTTCACGAAATGTTTACTGATATGAATGGTAAAGTAAAGAAAAAATCTAAGGCCACGGGCTTCACTTAGCGACTAAAAACCATTATTTTTACACAAAAACATCAACGTTTATGACTATTCTAATCCTCGGTTCTGGTGGAAGGGAACACACCTTCGCTTGGAAAATAGCCCAAAGTACAAAGTGCAAAACGCTTTTTGTCGCTCCAGGTAATTCTGGTACCGGTCAAATTGCAACCAATGTTGACTTATCGGTAACCGATTTTGATGCTATTAAGTCCTTTGTGTTGAAAAATAAGGTCAATATGGTTGTTGTTGGCCCAGAAGACCCTTTGGTACAAGGCATCCACGATTTCTTTCTTAAAGATAAAAACTTGAAAAGCGTCTCTGTTATTGGGCCAGAGAAAGCGGCTGCAACTTTGGAAGGCAGCAAGGAATTTGCCAAACAGTTTATGATGCGCCACAATATCCCAACGGCAGCATATCAAAGTTTCAACGCAGACAATATATCTGAAGGTTTTACTTTTCTAGAAACCTTGAGTCCACCTTATGTTTTAAAAGCAGACGGTCTTGCCGCAGGAAAGGGTGTACTTATACTCAACGACCTCAACGAGGCAAAAGCTGAATTAAAAAGTATGCTCGTTGATTCTAAATTTGGTTCTGCAAGTTCAAAAGTAGTTATTGAGGAATTTCTGGATGGGATTGAATTAAGCTGTTTTGTATTGACCGACGGGACGCATTATAAAACATTGCCCCTGGCAAAAGACTACAAACGTATCGGCGAAGGTGATACAGGATTAAATACTGGTGGTATGGGTGCGGTTTCTCCAGTGCCTTTTGCATCAGAAGAGTTTTTACGCAAAATTGAAGACCGTATTGTAAAACCAACGGTACTTGGTTTAAAGAAGGATAATTTACCATACAAAGGCTTTATTTTTATAGGCCTTATAAAAGTGGGCAATGAGCCAAAGGTAATTGAGTACAATGTGCGTATGGGCGACCCAGAGACCGAAGTGGTTCTGCCAAGAATTAAAAATGACTTCGTTGAGATTTTACAAGCCATTTCCGAAGAAAAGTTAAACGAAATAACACTTGAAATCGATGAGCGCGCAGCAACCACAATAATGCTGGTTTCAGGTGGTTATCCAGAAGCTTATGAAAAAGGCAAGGAAATTTCGGGCTTGGAAAAAGTCACTGATTCTATTCCCTTTCATGCAGGTGCCAAAATAGAAAATGGAAAAATCTTAACTTCTGGCGGAAGGGTCATGGCAATTACCTCTTTCGGTAAAACCTACCAAGAGGCCATAAAAAAATCCTATCAATCTATAGATAAACTACATTTTGATAAGATGAATTATCGTAAGGATATTGGTTTTGATTTGGAATAAATCTAACCCAACAAATTATTACAGATAAGAATGCGAGGTGATACTTTTATTCTCCTCATCATTGTCATCGTACTTTTTAAGCTGAAGTATCCAGTAAATCATTGCGGCAAAGCCAATTATGATAAATAGCCAAGTAGCCACGTTTGCAGCCCACCAATTATCAAGTTCCAATTCCCTTAGTGCATCGTACGGAGCAAAGGCAACGTTGACAAAAAAATCTTCAATAGCGTAGAAAAAATCTTTCATTGTAATAATATTTCAAAAACCAATTAAAGTATCGGTCGTATAATTCTATATTTACCGTGCAAAATTACACATTTGTTTCCAATTTTGGAATTTTTATGTAAACTAAACTGGTACCATGCTTTCGGTATTTTTTAATAAATCAAAACCTATTCAATATGTAGTGCTTGGCGTAGCCTTGCTTTTGATGTTTATAATTTTAAAATCAAGAATTCCAGTTTCCGAAATTAGTAGTCTCTGGATATTAAAACAAGCCTTTTTGTTTTTGGCACTATTGACATCGATTTTTGTATTCGACTTTTTTGTGACCAAAAATAAACTGACCCAAAAAAACAGTTTTAAAACGCTCTTGTTTTTAGTATTTGTTGCCATTTTGCCAGAAACTTTAATAAACTCAAAAATTGTCTTGGCCAACCTCTTTTTGATTTTAGCCCTCCGCAGAATGTTGAGTTTAAGAACACACCGAGATGTCAAAAAAAAATTATTTGATGCCGCTTTTTGGATTGCACTTGCCAGCCTTTGTTACTTTTGGTGCGCCGTTTTTTTTATACTTCTTTTTAGCGCATTGTTAGTCAATAGTTTTACTGAAATAAAGAATTATATCGTGCCTCTAACTGGTGTTGCATCGGTACTAATCATTTTGGTTTCATATAGAATTATAATAGGTATTGATGTTTTAGACGGAATAAGCGATTTTGCAGCTTACAGCATAGATTTTAGTTCCTTGAATTCCAAACGGATTATTATTGGGTCAACAGTACTGTTTTCTTTTGGGCTTTGGTCTCTTTTTTACTATTTGAAAAATATAAAGTCCAAGATGAAAAGCCATAGACCAACCTTTAAATTAATCGTCATTGCCGTTATATTAAGCGTACTGATTATTGTTTTGGCACCCCAGAAAAATGGTAGTGAGTTTTTGTTTCTATTTGCGCCATTGGCCATTATTATTACCAACTATTTAGAAGTGATTTCTGAGCGCTGGTTCAAGGAAAGTTTTCTATGGGTATTGGTGCTGACCCCATTTTTGATTCTAGTTCTGTAATTTCTGCCCAAATGCCAAATCTCCTGCGTCTCCCAATCCAGGGATAATATAGCCTTTATCATTCAATTTATCATCAATCGTAGCAATCCAGAGGTGCACATCAGGTTTAAAATGTTTTGAAATAAAATCCACGCCCGGCTGTGCTCCGATAACACTTACAATATGAACTTCGGCAGGAGTTCCAAATGGTTTTAAAGCCTCAAAGGTGGCTACCATAGATTGTCCTGTGGCCAACATCGGGTCTGCTAATACTAGGGTTTTACCTTCTAAACTAGGACAAGCCAAATACTCTACGATAATCTCAAAAGATTCAGGATGATGTTTATGGTGCCTATAGGCCGAAATAAATGCGTTCTCAGCATCATCAAAATAATTGAGAAGCCCATGGTGTAGTGGTACCCCTGCCCTTAAAATAGAACAGAGCACAATTTCATTTTTATAAGTTGAAGTTAAACTTTCGCCTAAAGGAGTAGTTATCGTTTTTTCTTTAAACTGAAGGCTTTTACTCATTTCATAGCACAACACTTCGCCAATACGTTCTATGTTTCTTCGGAAACGCATACGGTCTTTTTGAGTATTTACATCCCTTATTTCAGCAATAAAGGAATTTAAGATGGAATTGTCTTCAGATAAATTATGAACGGTCATACTGTGGGATTGTTAGAAAGCTAAAGTTAATAATTCCGCATATATTTGTACTTCAAATCCCATTTTTATGTTTTCAGAACAGGCAAATAAAATTTTCAAGGAAGTCATTGAAAAATATCATATCGTTGATACGGTGGACCAAAAATTCACTAACCCCTACGATAAACATACCCAAACTTTAGAGCATTTGCTCTACCGGAAATCTTGGATTGATACTGTGCAATGGCACTACGAGGATATTATTCGGGATCCAAAAATTGACCCGGTGGCAGCATTAAAACTAAAACGTCAAATTGATGCCTCCAACCAGGACAGAACGGATATGGTTGAATATATCGATAGCTATTTTCTAGAAAAATATAAGGATGCCACTCCAAAAAATAATGCTACCATAAATACCGAAAGTCCCGCTTGGGGCGTTGACCGATTGTCCATCTTAGCACTCAAAATTTATCACATGAGCGAAGAGGCAAAGCGAACAGATGCCTCAGAGCAGCATCGTAATGCTTGCCAAACAAAATTGAACATTCTTTTAGAACAACGTGTGGATTTATCAACCGCAATTGACACTTTATTGGAAGATATTAGCAAAGGCGATAAGTACATGAAAGTTTATAAGCAGATGAAAATGTACAATGACGATGAGCTTAATCCAATATTGAGAAGCCAAAAATAGTACTTAATGCAATCCTAGTAAATCTGGGAAGAGATTATAAAATGCCGGTATTAAAACACATCCTTGTTATTCGGTTATCTGCAATGGGAGATGTCGCCATGGCCGTTCCGGTTTTGAGGGCATTTAACCATCACTATCCCAATGTAAAAATTACGGTGTTGACCAAGGGTTTTTTTAAACCCTTTTTTCGGAATTTACCAAACGTAACCGTTTTTGAGGCCGATTTAAAAGGAAAGCATAAAGGCATTTTTGGCCTATGGCGGCTTACCAAGGAGCTGAATGTAATTAAGTTTGATGCTGTAGCCGATTTTCACAACGTGCTTCGAACTAAGATTTTGAAATTCTTTTTCTTTTTCTTTGGTAAAAAATTCATTCAAATTGATAAAGGTCGCTCTGAAAAAAAAGCCTTGATCACGTGGGCAAAAATTTCAACAGTTAAAATCCTCGCACCAACGGTATGCGAAGGTTTTAGAAAATTTGGGTTTTCCGCTAGACTTATCGAATCCAAGTTTTCCAGAACGGGTTTCATTAAATCCTGAAGTTTTGTCTTTTATTGGAGCAGATAGTAAAAAATGGATTGGCGTAGCTCCATTTGCTGCATTTCAAGGTAAAATGTATCCTATCGATTTAATGGAAAGAGTGGTTGATGACTTGTCCAAAACTTATAAAATCCTCTTATTTGGAGCGGGAAAAGAAGAAATTTTACTTTTAAAGAAAATAGCCAAACGGAAAAAAAATGTCATCAACTTAGCGGGTCAATTCCCTTTAAATACTGAGCTTGACATTATTTCCAATTTAGATGTTATGATTGCCATGGATTCAGGCAACGCACATATCGCAGCAATGTTGGGTATTAATACCGTAACACTTTGGGGCGTTACCCATCCCTTTGCAGGGTTTTATCCATTTGGCCAAGATAAGACTAATGCCCTACTTGCGGATAGAAAGCAGTTTCCCCAAATCCCCACCTCAGTTTACGGAAATAAATTGCCTAATGGTTATGAAAATACTATGCGGAGTATCTCGCCAAACGATGTTGTGTTGAAGGTGGAGGAAATTTTGAGTAAATAAAAGGAATTTTTTTAACCACAAAGGACGCAAAGTAAAATTGCACAAAGAACACAAAGAAACCGTGAGCACTATAAAATTATTTCTCCGTACAGCTTTCTGAATTTAGCGCTTTCTTAGTGCTCTTTGTGGTTAGTTTACCCAAAAAGATTCTTCTTAGATATCATCATAATCTACAGTAACACGGTCCGTTGTGGGATGGGCCTGGCAGGTTAAAATTAAACCTTCCGCCAATTCGCCATCGGTTAAAATATTATTTTGCCTCATGGTCGCCTCGCCTTCGGTCAATCGTGCCAAACAACTACTACAAATACCGCCTTGGCAGGAATAGGGCGCGTCGATATCTTCATCCAAACTGGCCTGAAGAATAGATGTCTCTTGAGACATTTCAAATGTAAACGTCTCGTCGTCCAACAACACCGTAACCTTAGTTTGGCCTTTTGCTATCTCGCCTGTAGTCTCATTTTCTGGCTGTGCCACTTGAAAAAGTTCAAAATAAATTTGATTTTTATCAGCCCCATTTTCAATCAAAACGTCTTTGACGTTATGAATCATCGCTTCGGGTCCGCAGAGGTAATAACTGCCCAACTCAACCGCTTTGAATTTATTCTTTAATGCGAAATTAACCGTGCTTTTTTCAATTCTTCCGAACATGGCATCTTCAACATCTTCTTGACTAAATACCAATTGAAGGTGAAACCGTTCCTTATACTTTTGCTGAAGTGAAATAATATCATTCAGGAACATGGCATCGTCCTTTGATTTGTTACCATAAACCAATACCACATGAATTTGAGTCTCTTCCAACGCAGATTTTAAGATACTTAAAACGGGAGTGATACCACTACCGGCAGCAAAAAGGGCGATATTCTTAGCAGCATTTGAATTAAAAATAAAACGGCCATTTGGCGGCGCAACTTCCATAGTGTCCCCAACTTTTAAGGTATTATTGGCGTATTTAGAGAAAGTGCCGCTCTCAACTTCCTTAACAGCAACAGTTAAGTTTCCGCTCTTGGGTGCAGAACACAAGGAATAATCCCGACGAACCTCCTCCCCATTAATACTGCACTTTAAGGTGATATACTGCCCCGCCTTAAATTGAAATTCTGAGACTAACTGTTCGGGAATTTCAAATGTTAAAGCAACTGCCTTTGAGGTCTCGCGTTGGATGTCCTTTATTTTGAGCTTATGAAATTGTGCCATAAAAGTTTTTTTGCAAAAATAAGCAAGCCCAGACATTTTCCTTTTTAATAATAGAGAAAATTGTAACACTAAAGTTTAATACCTAAGAATATTATGTATATTTGATTATGTCAAATTCTAAATTATATAAAGGCAGTTTAGTTACCATTATCTTGAAGCTTTTAAACGAAGGCAACAAAATGTATGGTTATGAAATAACTCAAAAGGTGAAGGAATTAACTAAGGGAGAACTAAAAATTACCGAAGGTGCTCTCTACCCAGCCCTCCACAAATTAGAGGCCGATGGTTTATTGGAGGTGGAAGTAAAAAAAGTAGATAACCGACTTCGGAAATACTATAAACTAACAAAAAAAGGTAATGAAGAAACCGTAAACAAACTTCAAGAATTACAGAATTATATTGAAATGATGCAAACCTTGGTAAATCCTAAATTAAGTGTTTAAAATGCAGAAAATTAACGAATCCCAAATAGACCAACTTTACAGTTTTACAAAACAGCATTTTGTTGAGCATTACGATTTGCAGACCGAACTTGTGGACCACCTTGCTAATGATATAGAATCCATTTGGATTAAAAATCCGGGGTTGAGTTTTGAGGAAGCAAGAGACCAATCCTTCAAAAAATTTGGAATCTTTGGCTTTATGGATGTCGTAAGTGAGCGAGCAAAAACAATGAGCAAAAACTATTACAGATATTTTTGGCAGGAATTGAAAGTATGGTTCGGTATTCCTAAAATCATTATAACCACAGCAATTTTCTGTTTGTGTTATATTGGTTTTTCTTCGGCCGTAGCCTATTACTTTTTTCTTATTACTTACGCTGCAATAACCATTTGGATAACGTATAGAGGTTTCAAATTGAATAGAGCCTATAAAAAAAGAAAGCGTATTTCTGGCAGAAAATGGATGTTAGAGGAAATGATTTTTAAACAGGCAGGAGGTGCAGGAATACTATTAATCTCTCAGTTTCCTTCATATCTCAATATTCTCGATGGGCATTTTGAATCACTTTATGTTATCTGGGGAAGTTCAATTTTCACAACAATTATGTTATTGATATGTTATGTAAGTTTTCAATTACTCCCAAACAAGGCAGAAACGCTTTTAAATGAAACCTATCCAGAATTTAAAACCGTTTTTTCGTAACAATTTTATATTTACGGCTACTAACCCAAAAGAACCTTCACTATTAAAATCAAAACAGATGAAAAATTTACTTATTGCTATTGCACTAATTTGTACAATATCTATCCAAGCACAGGACAACACAGAATTTAAAGAACAGACCATAGAATTTATAAAACTTACGGGGACGGCCGCTGCATTTGATGCCGCCATTTCCACGCTTGGTACGAGTGTTCCTGATGCCAAAAAAGAAGATTATAAAAAAGAAGCCATGGGCACCCTTGATGAACTTTACGGAAAAATCGCTGAGCTCTACATGAAAGAATTTACCCAAGCAGATATCGCTGAGCTTACAAAATTCTATAAAACAGACCTCGGTAAAAAACTGGCCTCTAAACAAATAAATTTGACCCAATCAGCAATGATGGTTGGTCAAACCTGGGGCATGAAAGTACAACAGATTGCCCAGAAGCACGCTAAATAATTCCCTCCAACTAATCAACCAACAATTATGACCCTGAAACAATTTATAGGTTTAGAGTGGAAACAGTATTTTAGGTCGGCTTATTGGCAAAAAAGCATGGCACTAAACATTCTTATGGTGTTTTTAGCGCTTTATTTTATTGTCATGTTCTTGATTATGGGGATTGCGCTATACCCTGGACTTAAAAAACTATTCCCCGAACAAGACCCGCTTACAATAGTCAACTCTTATCTTTTCTATTATTTTTTGATGGATTTAGTGCTGCGGTTCTTCTTTCAGAAATTACCGGTAATGAGCGTCAAACCTTTATTGACCTTACCCGTTAAGAGAACCAAAGTTGTACATTATGTATTACGAAAATCGGCGTTATCCTTTTTTAATTTTTTACCGCTATTTGCATTTGTACCTTTTAGCATAATGCTCTTAATCAACGATTATGCCGTTGGCTCGGTAATAACCTGGTTTTTTACGATTTTAGTTGTTACGTTAATTGTCAACTTCCTCAATTTTATAATCGAAAGTTTTTCCTCGGAAACTGAGCTTTCCTTTTTACCCTTGATTCTATTTGCAGGTGGGCTTTACGCATTAGAGTTTTTCGATGTAATTTCTATTTCTGCTTTAATCGCTTCCGGCTTTCAAAGTATCTATGATAGTCCTATTTTCATATTGATACCCATCGTCGTTTTAGTGGGACTTTATTTATTCAACCATAAACTTTTGACGTCCAAACTTTACCTCGACAGCTCTCTTAAAACGGAAGTTTCCGAAGTAAGCGCTTCCAATCTGGAATGGACCAAGCGCTTTGGCAATATCGCACCGTTTATGCAATTGGATCTAAAATTGATTTGGCGCAATAAGCGCACAAAATCCTCGGTCTGGATGTTGGTGCTAGGGTTACTTTATGGTCTAATATTCTATCCGCAGCCCACCTATCAGGATATGCCATGGTTTTTTGCATTTATAGGTATTTTCGTTACTGGGATTTTCCTTATCAATTTTGGTCAATTTATACCGGCTTGGGATAGTGGTTATTATAAATTGCTCATGAGCCAAAACATCAAGTATGAACAGTACTTAAAATCGAAATTTATATTAATGACCATGAGTGTTATCATTTTGTTTGTGCTTAGTATTCCATACGTATATTTTGGATGGGAAATTTTGGTCGCCCATTTCGCTGCGGCGGTCTATAACGTTGGTGTGAATACTCATGTTATCTTATTTGGCGGCTCTTTTAACCGTAAAAAAATAGACCTAAACCAACGCGCAGCTTTTAACTATCAAGGCACGGGAGCGGTGCAGTGGATTATCGGTATTCCATTAATGATATTGCCTTTGGCCATTTTTGGAGTTGTTTATGCCTTACTCAGTTTTGAGATTGCATGTGCCGTACTTATCGTTATTGGGATAATTGGCATTGTACTACATCCCAAACTAATGGCCTATATTACCCAGAGATACCAAAATTCAAAATATAAAATGATTGACGCTTTTAATCAAGAAAACTAATACAATAACCCATGATACATACTGAAAATCTTTCAAAATCCTACGGCTCTAAAACCGTGCTTCAAATAGAACACCTAGACATCCCCAAGGGCCAAAGTTTCGGGCTTGTTGGTAATAATGGTGCAGGAAAAACCACCTACTTCAGTTTGCTGTTGGATTTAATTCAGCCTACAACCGGTCATATAAAAAGCAACGATATCGAAGTCCATAAAAGTGAGGCTTGGAAACCATTTACCTCAGCATTTATAGATGAAAGCTTTTTAATTGGCTATTTAACTCCAGAGGAATATTTCTATTTTATAGGCGAACTTCGAGGTCAGAACAAAGCAGACGTAGATACCCTGGTTGCGCAGTTTACAGATTTTTTCCATGACGAAATATTAAACCAAAAAAAATACCTGCGTGATTTAAGTAAGGGAAACCAGAAAAAAGTCGGTATTGTGGCTGCATTGATCGGTAACCCTGAAGTGATTATCCTCGACGAACCTTTTGCGAATCTAGACCCTACAACCCAAATTCGTTTAAAAGCCATCATTAAAGATTTAGCCGAAACACAAGGTGTAACGGTTTTAGTTTCCAGTCATGATCTTTTGCACGTCACCGATGTCTGCGAACGCATTGTGGTTTTGGAAAAAGGCGAAGTGGTCAAGGATTTGAAAACCAATGAAGCGACTTTGAAGGAATTGGAGAGCTCACTTTTCAGGGCGGGAGCTGGTTTAAATTAATTCATGAAAACTCAAGGATACAGTACAGATATTCGCAGAAATTTTTCAATTTTAGAATAATTCTATATGAGTGGCTGCGAAATTATTTTTCGAATCTCAGTGAAATTAGCGGTTATGACTTGGTAATCCAAAAAGTTCCTTATTTTTACAGCATTGCATAATATCTACAACCTATTACAGTTATAGTTATTACAAAAATCTTAACCTTTTGAAGACACTCTTAAAAGTCATCATGTTTCTATTTGGCATCCTGTTTTTGGTGACCAGCTGTTCACGTAAAAAGGATACCTTTATCAATAGGAATTTTCATGCCATGGGCACTTACTATAATGTTCTCTATAACGGGAACATTGCTCTAGAAAATGGACGTGCAACGGTTGATAATGCCGCCACGGATAATTTCTGGGAACTCCTTCCTATTGAGCGCATGGAAATCAAAACCGATGATTTTCTACCCGGTCAAACTAAAAATCAAGATTTTGAACGTGCCGAGACAAAAGCTATAAAGGCTGTCCAGAAACATGGCATGAACATTAAGGGACGGGAACATAACCCACAAATTGACGAAGCTTACCTGCTTTTGGGGAAAGCCCGTTATTTTGACCAACGTTTTGTACCCGCTCTTGCTGCTTTTAATCAAATATTAAGAAGCTACCCAACTAGCGATAAAATCAATAACGCTAAAATTTGGAAACAAAAAACCAACATTAGATTGGACAATAATGAATTAGCGATTCAGAAACTAAAACGCCTGCTTGAAGATGAAAACTTAGAAGATCAAGATTTAGCAGACGCCACTTCCATTTTAGCTCAGGCTTACCTTAATACAAAATCAAAGGACAGTGCCATAACCCAACTCGCCATTGCTGCAAAGACCACAAAAAAAAATAAGGAAAAAGCAAGGTTCAACTTTATCATCGGGCAATTGTACAACGAGTTTGGTAAAATTGATAGTGCCAACATCGCTTTCGATAAGATTATTGAGATGCACCGTAAAATCCCAAGACCTTATTATATTAATGCCCATTTAGCAAAAGCTACAAATTTTGACACTATCAACGGAAATAAAGTTGAGTTTTTAGAATATCTCACAGAATTGGAAGAAGATCGTGAAAATCGTCCCTATCTCGATAAAATCTATTACCGTATTGCAGAGTTTCATAGAGGCAACCAAAATGATTCCCTTTCACTTGCTTATTACAATAAATCCTTAAGAGCTACATCTGGCGATAAAGAATTAAAGTCTCGAGATTATGAGACCTTGGGCGACATGTTTTTTGACTACGCTGAATATAAAACTGCGGGTGCTTACTATGATAGTACAATGACCAATATGAAGCTGAACTCTAAACCTTATCGGGTAATTAAGCGAAAACGCGAAAATCTGGATGACGTTATATATTACGAGGATATCGCTCAGGCTAATGATAGCATCTTGAATTTGGTCAACCTTTCTGAAGCAGATCGCCTTGCCTATTTTACAGAATATACCGATAATTTAAAAGTCATTGCTGAAGAGGAAGCAGAAAAAGCTGAAGCAGAAAAGCGTCGAAACATCGGCCTTCAAAACGTTGCAAACACCAATCAAGTTACTAAAAACTCTAGAACAAGAGCAAATGTAACACCGGGCAAGCAGACCTTTTATTTTTACAATCAAACAACTGTTTCCTTCGGGAAAAACGAATTCGTTCAAATATGGGGAGACCGTGAATTAAAGGATAATTGGAGGCTTTCAAACACCAAGACCAATAATTTAAACACTATTGAAAACGACACCCTTTCAAACGATACTGTTGTTGATGAGCGTTTTCTGCCGGAATTTTATATCGGTCAGATTCCTTCTGAGCAAAATGTTATAGACAGTTTAGCAACAGAGCGTAATTTTGCGTATTATCAATTGGGAAGCATCTATAAGGAAAAATTCAAAGAGTATAAATTAGCGAAAAATCGATTAGAACAACTTTTGGAGAATAATCCTGAGGAACGGTTAATCCTTCCTTCAAAATATAACCTCTATAAAATTTACGTTGAGCTTGGCCTGAACCAGAAGGCAGAGGCGATGAAACTTGAAATTATCAACAACCATTCAGATTCACGATATGCTGAAATTTTATTGAATCCAGATTCGGGATTAAATTCAGATGAAAATAGCCCGGAGCGACTCTATGAGAAGTTATATGCGCAATTTGAAAACCAAAATTACGCTGAGGTTATCACCAATGCCGAAGATAATATCAAACAGTTGGAAGGTGATCCCATGGTGCCAAAGTTCGAAATTTTAAAAGCATCTGCCAACGGAAGATTATACGGTTTTGAAGAGTATAAAAAAGGAATCAATTACGTAGCGTTGACCTATCCAAATTCAGAAGAAGGAAAAAAAGCAGAAGAAATTATCAAAAACTCATTTCCTTTATTTTCAAACAAAGTTTTTCTCACTGATGGTGACGCCAAGCATTTTAATGTGCTTTATCCGTTTGAAGGCGAAGAGAAAGCAAAGATTGAAGAATTCAGAAAAAAATTGGATGAAGCGATAGAAAAAGTTGCTTATTTTGATTTATCTACTTCAATAGATGTTTACAGCGAGGATTTTACTTTTGTTGTAGTCCATGGCTTAACTAGCGCTCAAGGCGCATCAGGATTTGCCGAACTTTTAAAAGAACGAAAAATAAAAATAACAAGAAGCTTTTACGCAATTTCATCTCCAAACTACTCAATCATACAGCGACATAAAAATCTAGACCAGTATTTAGAATCCCAATAAATCGATAACTTATGTTTTCAGAAAAAAAATCAGGAAGAATGGCAACAGAATCGAATTCTCAGCAAAACACTATTGCAAAAGGCACCACCATAACTGGAGATATTATTAGTGATGGCGATTTTAGAATTGAAGGGAACATTCAAGGCAACGTTAAAACGCCAGGTAAAGTCGTTATTGGCAAAACGGGCATGGTAAATGGCACCTTAGAAAGTAGCAATGCTGATATTGAAGGTAAGTTTTCTGGAAAAATCTTACTGTCAGACACTTTATCCCTTAGGGCATCTGCACACGTAGAGGGGGAGACAGAAGTGGGCAAACTCGCCGTAGAACCTGGAGCAACATTTAATGCGACTTGTGCAATGAAAGGGGCTAGAAAAGATTTTAGCAACACCCAAAAAATAGGGCAATCACAGGCTAAGCCCCAACCTGAAAAAGAATCAAGTGCCAAGTAAGTACATTCGGTTTACGTCTGTCGCCGTACAAATGGGTGCAACCATCTGGTTAGGTAACCTACTTGGTAAATGGCTAGATTCAAAATACGAACAGGATTACTGGGAAACTAGCATTACCCTGATATCGGTTTTTATAGCTATGTATATGGTCATAGCACAGGTCATAAAGGTTTCCAAGGAAGATGATTAAAACTATTGCGAGTTATCTCTTGTTTTTTGGTTTGACCTTTTTGGTGGTTTATCTACTCCAATTTTGGTTAGATAATAATTATCCACCTGAGGTGCGATTTAGTAAATTGAATATTTCTATTTTTTTTGGACTTGTCTCCTTTATTATATGTTCCGGTTTTTTGCTTTTAGCCACCAAACCTTCCATAAAGCCGCAACTTGGTTTTATTTACCTACCTACATTATTTATAAAGGGTATTTTATTTTATGCGATTTTTCATAGTAGTGTTTTCTCTTTAGTGGATATTACAATGGTCGAGCGCATACAATTATTAGTCCCATTTATCTTATTTCTTGTTTTAGAAGTCTATCTCATAACTAAAATTTTAAACGATAAGAACTCCTAAATTTATTGCTTAAAAAAGCATTTGATTATTTAATAATTTACGTACTTTTGCACCGAATTTAGAAAGCGCATTTTTTTGACTTTGAAACTAATGAGGATATTGAAGCAACATTTTAAATTTTTCTTTTTTGTGGCATTTTCGTTTTTTGCAGCAACAGCAGTCGCTCAAGAGCACGGAGAAGAAGTTCATGAAGGTGAAATTTCAGAAGGAATAGTGAACACAAAAAAGGAGATAGATGATTATATTCTTCATCACATCCAAGATTCGCACGATTTTACGTTATTTTCCTATACCAATGATTCTGGAGAGCGCAAACACTTCGGGTTTCCTCTTCCTGTTATTATTTGGACAAGTAATGGTTTGACTACTTTTATGTCTTCAGCATTTCATCATAATGACAATGGTGAGGTCATCGTTGAAAAAAATGGATTGAAATTCGCAAAGATTCATAGTAAAATATATGAGTTGGAGCCTGGCGTATCCGAAGTGTCATTTGATGAAGAGCATCATGCGGTAAATGCCCATAAAGTTTTAGATTTTTCAATTACAAAAAGCGTCGTTGGCATTTTATTAATAGGGTTACTTCTTTTTATATGGTTTCGTGGTCTTGCAAGACAGTACAAAACCAAAAAAATACCAACTGGATTTGGACGCGCATTAGAGCCTCTAGTTATTTATGTTCGTGATGAAATTGCAAGGCCAAATATTGGCGATAAACATTATCGGAAATTTACAGGCTATTTATTGACCGTCTTCTTTTTTATCTGGTTGCTTAATTTGGCAGGTTTGACGCCATTTGGTTTTAACGTGACTGGTCAATTGGCAGTAACAGCAGCTTTAGCCATATTCACTTTAATTATTTATACCGCAAGTGGAAATGCTGAATATTGGAAGCATATGCTTTGGATGCCAGGAGTTCCGTATTTGATACGGCCAGTTCTTGCGGTTATAGAACTTGCTGGTGCTTTTATAATAAAGCCATTTTCATTACTAGTACGTTTGTTTGCAAATATTTCAGCAGGGCATATTGTAGTAATGAGTTTGATTGCCATAATGTTTACCTTAAGAGAGTCATTAGGTGCAGTTGGATCAACTGGCTTATCCTTAGTACTTTCATTTTTTATATTTCTGATTGAAATTTTAGTGGCCTTTTTACAGGCTTATATATTTACAATGCTATCCGCTTTATTTATTGGGATGGCGGTTGCAGAACATGATCACGGTCATGATGAAGAGAACCAAGAAAACCCAGACGCTGAAGACGTAAGGGCTGATTTTATCTAATTTGAGTTTTTTTAATTTTTTATAAATCTATTTATTATGTACAATTTAATTGGAGCAGGATTAATCGTAATTGGAGCAGGTATCGGTCTTGGTCAAATTGGTGGAAAAGCAATGGAAGGTATTGCTCGTCAACCAGAAGCGACAGGAAAGATTCAAACCGCGATGATTATTATTGCAGCACTTTTAGAAGGTCTTGCATTTGGTGCTTTATTCTTAGGAAAATAAGAACCACAAAATCCACAAAACACAATCCTGCAACGGTTGGTTGCAGGTCGTGTTTTGTAATAAAAAGTAAACCATTTTAAGTAATTGATTATATGGACAAATTAATAAACGACTTTTCACCCGGATTATTTGTAGTACAAACTATATTGCTATTGGGTTTAATTGTTTTAATGGCAAAATTCGCATGGAAACCTATTATGAATTCCTTAGCGGAAAGAGAAGATGGGATTCAGGGTGCTTTAGACGCTGCAGATAAGGCCAGATTAGAAATGGAAAACCTACAGGCAGACAACCAAAAGCTATTAAAAGAGGCTAGATTAGAACGTGAGACCATGATGAAGGAAGCGCGTGAGATGAAAACCCAAATGATTGATGATGCCAAAGAAGAAGCTCAAATGCAAGCCAATAAAATGATTAATCAGGCTCAGTCTGCAATCGAAAGCGAAAAGAAGGCCGCTATGGCAGAATTAAAAAGTCATGTTGCAGCGTTGTCTATTCAAATCGCTGAAAAAGTGGTTAAGCAAGAATTGTCAAACAAAGACAAGCAATTGGAGCTGGTAGATAAAATGTTGGGTCAAGCGACTTTAAATTAATATTAAAAAATAAAAGTGCTTTCCTCAGGAAAGGATTTAGGATAGGATATGTCAGGACAAAGAGCAGCCATTCGTTACGCAAAAGCATTGTTGAGCCTTTCAGAAGAAAAAAATTCTTCAGAAGCGGTCAATAAGGATATGGTTTTGATAGCCCAGACCATCTCAGAAAATAAAGATTTAAAACAGGCTTTGGAAAGTCCTGTGGTGCCATCTTCGGCAAAAAAAGCTGTGGTCTTGGAAGTTTTCAATGATGCACATAATCATACCAAAAATCTTGTGGATACCTTAATCGCCAATAATAGAATCTCTATTTTAAGCGAAGTAGCAGAACAATACATGCGTTTGCACGATGAATTGAAAGGTATTCAATTAGCAACTGTTACTACAGCAGTTCCATTAAGCGCTAACCTTGAGAAAAAGGTTATGGAAAAAGTAAAGGAACTTACCGGAAAAGAAGCTGAGTTGAACAAAGTTGTAGATGAAAGCATTTTAGGCGGATTTATTTTAAGAGTTGGAGACACACAATACGATGCCAGTATCGCGAATAAACTGGAAAAATTAAAAAGAGAATTTAAGTTAAATTAGATTGCGTTGACTAAGCGTGGTCAAGTTAAACAGGAATTATAATAGTCACTTCACAAATAATAGGTGACCAGAAAATATAAATAAAGATGGCAGAAGTAAAACCAGCTGAGATATCAGCAATCTTGAAAAAACAACTATCAGGTTTTGAAGCAAGCGCTACATTAGATGAAGTTGGAACCGTATTAACCGTTGGTGATGGTATTGTTCGTGCCTACGGATTATCTAACGCCCAGTATGGCGAATTGGTAGAATTTGATGGCGGGTTAGAAGGTATTGTTCTTAACTTAGAGGAAGACAATGTTGGTATTGTACTTTTAGGAACATCAGTTGGAGTTAGAGAAGGTTCTACGGTAAAACGTACAGAGCGTATCGCTTCTGTTAATGTTGGAGAAGGCATTGTTGGTCGGGTTGTAAATACTCTAGGAACTCCAATTGATGGTAAAGGTGAAATCACAGGAGAAACTTATAGAATGCCATTGGAGCGAAAAGCACCAGGTGTTATTTACAGAGAACCAGTAACCGAGCCATTACAAACAGGTATAAAAGCTATTGATGCTATGATTCCTGTAGGTAGAGGTCAGCGAGAGTTGGTTATTGGTGACCGCCAAACAGGAAAGACTACGGTTTGTATTGATGCTATCTTAAATCAGAAAGAATTTTACGATGCAGGAAATCCTGTATATTGTATCTACGTTGCTATCGGCCAAAAAGCATCTACTGTTGCAAATATTGCTAAAACTTTAGAGGAAAAAGGCGCACTGGCTTATACAACAATTGTTGCTGCCAACGCATCAGACCCAGCAGCAATGCAGGTTTATGCACCATTTACCGGAGCTTCCATTGGTGAATATTTTAGAGATACCGGTCGCCCTGCACTTATAGTGTTTGATGATTTATCAAAACAAGCCGTTGCTTATCGTGAGGTATCCTTATTATTACGCCGTCCACCAGGACGTGAGGCATATCCTGGCGATGTGTTTTACTTACACTCTAGATTATTGGAGCGTTCGGCAAAAATCATTAACAATGATGCTATTGCCAGTGAAATGAACGATTTGCCAGACGTTTTAAAGCCAATGGTAAAAGGTGGAGGTTCTTTGACGGCTCTTCCAATTATTGAAACACAGGCAGGAGATGTTTCGGCATATATCCCAACCAATGTGATTTCTATTACCGATGGTCAAATTTTCTTGGATGGTGATTTATTCAACTCCGGTGTTCGTCCTGCAATTAACGTAGGAATTTCTGTTTCCCGTGTTGGTGGTAACGCACAGATCAAGTCTATGAAAAAAGTTTCTGGAACCTTAAAATTAGACCAGGCACAGTTTCGTGAATTGGAAGCTTTTGCAAAATTTGGTTCAGACCTTGATGCGGTTACACTAAATGTTATTGAAAAAGGAAGACGTAACGTTGAAATATTAAAACAGGCACAAAACGATCCGTTTCCTGTAGAAGACCAAGTGGCAATTATTTACGCTGGGTCTAAAAACTTACTGAGAGATGTTCCTGTGGATAAAATTAAAGAATTTGAGAGAGATTATCTCGAATTCCTATCTGCACAACACCCTGAAACTCTTGCAACATTAAAAGAAGGTAAATTAACAGACGAGGTTACTGATACTTTAATTAGCGTCGCTAAAGATCTTTCTGGTAAGTATAGGTAAATTACAAGCCCCTCTTGGTCTCCCTTAAAGGGAGATGCCAGAGCGGGTAAATGAGTTATTATATTATAAATTATTTGTTCCTCCCCTTGGGGAGGCTAGGTGGGGCTTACTATGGCAAACTTAAAGGAAATACGTAACAGAATATCCACGGTATCATCAACCATGCAGATTACCAGTGCCATGAAAATGGTTTCTGCTGCAAAGTTGAAAAAAGCGCAAGATGCTATTACGGCAATGCGTCCCTATGCCGACAAATTGACCGAGCTCTTACAAAATTTAAGTTCGACTTTAGATGTTGATTCTGGAAGTAAGTTTTCAGAGCAACGTCCTGTTAAAAAAGTTTTGATTGTTGCTATAACTTCAAATAGAGGTTTGTGTGGAGCATTTAATTCTAACATAATAAAAGCCGTGGCAAGGCGCACTTCTACTCATTATGCAAATCAAGAGGTGTCTTATGTAGCTATTGGGAAAAAAGCTAATGATGCTTTCAAAAAAACCAATAGGGTTATTGCAAATAAAAGCGATATCTACGACGACTTAACCTTTGACAACGTTGCCACTATTGCTGAAATGTTGATGGATAAATTTGTATCTGGCGATTTTGATAAGATTGAAATTGTTTACAATAAATTCAAAAATGCAGCCACCCAAGAAATAATGACAGAGCAGTTTCTGCCAATTGTTCCAATTGAAGGTGGAGAAAATCTGACTACTGATTATATTTTTGAACCTTCAAAATTGGAGATTGTTGAAGAATTGATTCCTAAATCTTTGAAAACCCAACTTTACAAAGCAATCCGTGATAGTTTTGCGTCAGAACATGGTGCCCGTATGACAGCGATGCACAAGGCAACGGACAACGCCACAGAGCTGAGAGACGAGCTCAAATTAACTTACAACAAAGCAAGACAAGCCTCAATTACCAACGAAATTTTAGAAATTGTCGGTGGCGCAGACGCTTTGAGCAATTAGACGAAGCCTTTGCGGAGTCAAATCTCTCAAAAGGCGCAGACGCTTTGAGCAATTAGACGAAGCCTTTGCGGAGTCAAATCTTTCTCAAGAGAAGCAGATGCACAGAGCAATTAAGCACTAGCCAAATGCTCAAAAGATTTAGAACTATTGAATAATTCTAAGGGAATTTTGCTAAGTTGAAAATTCCTATTTGAGAAACTTGCCCAAACTGAACACTAAGACGCAATTTTCATTACTTAATATTCCTTATAAAACACTCGAAAAACCTTACATAAAATTGTAAGGTTTTTTTACGCTCTTATTTAGATTATCGATTAAGTGCTTTATTTTTACGTTTTACGGTGTGTTTTTGAAATATTTCGCTATATTTACAAACCAAATTTTAACCTACTTTATTATGAAACTACTAATTAAAGCATTTAGTTGCTCGGTATTCACCATTATTTTATTTAGTGCATGTCAATTTTCACACGCCCAAAGCAGCGTTTCACTACAAGCACAATCATCCATTAAATTTGACGCAGTGTACTTTCAAGAATGGTACGCTGGCATTAAAGTTGGTGGTACGGGATTCAACATCTTTTTTCCTAATGTTAATACGGGAAATGAGATTGTAATGAAAGACGTTTATTTCAGAAATTTGAAAGCCAAACTGCACAAAGTCAAAGACAACTATGTAGCAACTTTGGAGAACCCATCTAAACACTATACTTTTAAAAAAGCTGAAAAGCCTGCAGATTATCCATTTGACCTCGGTGATTCAGAATGTGTTATAAGCTATATTGAAGCTGGTGAACTTAAACATCTTAAAGTTAAGGTTTCCGATGAACGTGCTGGAACTTATTATGTAAATGGACCACCACTTGTATATGAAAGCCCTACTTCTTCAGGACTGGCAACTTTAGATGATTCAGAATAAACATTCTATTTTAAAACAAATCTTATGATTTAATAATTACAATATTTCCGCCATAGCGGAAGTAACCTTATAATAATAAAACCCGATTTTGAAAAAATCGGGTTTTTTATTTAAGATTGTATGTAACATTTTTAGGGTTCTGCATCAAAGGGAAAAGAACCTTTAAAAATCATTACCATGAACGTGTTTAAAATTAGTCTTCTATTAGTTATCACTTTATTAACACAAACCACAAATTCTCAAAATAGAGCCTTTGATGTTAAAGTTGTAGGCAAAGGTGAGCCCATTTTTTTGTTTCCAGGTTTTACTTGCACTGGTGACGTTTGGGAATCCATCTTACCCAAGCTTTCAAAAACTTACGAATGCCACATCTTTACCTTCGCTGGCTTTGGCAAAGTGCCAGCAATTGAAAAACCTTGGTTACCAAAAATCAAGGAAAGCGTTTTGGACTATACGCTTGCCAAAAATTTAAAAAACGTGACCATCATTGGGCATAGCCTTGGAGGAACATTAGGGCTTTGGCTGGCTTCAGAAAACAAAATTGACTTAAAAAAAATAATCGTCGTGGACGCCCTACCATCGACCGGTGCATTAATGATGCCTAACTTTAAAAGCGAAACCATTGTTTACGACAATCCTTACAGCAGTAGTTTGTTAAATATGGACGAGAAAAGTTTTGAAGTTATGGCCTCTCAAATGGCGCAAGGCATGACTTTAAATACCGAAAAGCAGCCACTTATTAAAGATTGGATGATTAAAGCAGATCGAAAAACTTACGTACACGGCTATACAGATTTGTTGAAACTTGACCTTCGGGAGGCTATAACAAATATCAAGATACCTGTAACCATTTTGGCTGCCACAAAGCCTTACGGCGAAGATGCGGTAAAACAAACCTACACGGCGCAATATCAAAACCTAAAAGAATATACTATTAAGTATGCGCAAAAATCAGCCCACTTTATTATGTTTGACCAACCAGATTGGTTGTTAGCTCACATCAATACCGCTTTGCAATAGTTGACTTAGCTATGAATAATTCTAAAGAAACATTTCAAAATATTTATCAAGAAAATTATCCAAAAGTCTTACGCCTTTGTAAAGGGTATGTCAACGGTAGCGAAATGGCGGCAAAAGATCTCGCACAAGACGTTTTTATTAAGGTATGGCAGAATCTGGATGGATTTAGAAAAGACTCTAGGATTTCAACATGGATTTACAGAATTACGGTTAACACTTGCTTGTTGAGCCTTAGAAAAAAGAAGCTGCAGCCATTAGACATCAATACTCATCTGTTCTATTTACAGGAAGATTCTAATTATAGCGAAGAACATGAAAAACGGTTTCAGCAATTGTATAATTGCATCAATGAACTAAGCACAGAAAATAAAAGTATTATCCTTCTGGAATTGGAAGGATTACCTCAAAAAGAAATTGCAGACATTATGGGCTTGAGTCATGAAGCGATAAGAACCCGTTTGCACAGAATTAAAAATCAACTCACTAAATGCGTCAAAAAATGAACACATTTGAAGATATTAAATCACAATGGAACACTCAAATTAAACCAGAAACACCAATGGGTGGCTCGGAAACAATTTTGGAGAAAACCAACTTTTTAAAACGAAAACAATGGTGGGCTAATGGTATATTGGCTTTAACCACACTTATTTTGATAAGTTTCTTTTTTTATATTTCTGCCTTTAAAAACCAAACAGTCTCATTGGCATTGGGATTAATGATTATGTCTCTCATTTTAAGAATAAGTCTAGAGATCTTCAGTATTTCAAGGCTGAAAGCGCTTAATTTTTCAGAAAATGCTTCAAAGTTCAAAACCAGAATAACAGCATATTACAAAAACCGTATATACATCCATTATATAATGACGCCAATAATTATAGGCGCCTATTCTGTTGGTTTTATTGTTCTTCTGCCGTTTTTCAAACAAAGTCTCTCTAGCGGGTTTTACCTATATATTAAAATTTCAGCCGTTGTTATTCTAGTTGTTCTTTCATTATTTATTGCCAAACAAATTCAAAAAGAAATTATAACATTGAAGGCCCTCAAAAACTAACCCTGCTTTTTTAATGACTCTTTGCCCGTCGGTTGAATAAATTTTATGGCATTAAATTTGAAATTGTAACTTTATAATTTTAATAGAACGCGTCATGATAACTATAAAATCACTTCTTAGCACCTTTTCAGTTTTTTGTTTGATTGCAATAACAACCAACTGCTCCTCTGCCCAAAAACTTCAGGAAAAATCTCCTGTTGAATTTGGCGACATCCATTTCCAAAAATGGACTGCAGGTGTTAAGGGTGGAGGCTCTGGGATAAACCTATACATTCCTGTAAAAAATGAAATGATAAAAATAGATAGCATTTATTTTAGAGGTCAGGTTTCAAAAGCAGAAGTAAAGCCAAAGGATAGCTCACTATATATCGGTCGCTTTGATACAAAGTTCAATCAATCAAAAGATATCATTCTCAGTAGCGATTCCATGGAAGAGGCTAAAAACAAACTTCCGGTCAAAGACAAACCTATTCCCTTTGAGTTGGAAAATGATGAGTGCGTTATTAGTTATAGTAAAAAGGGGAAGACACTTTACTATAAAATCTCAGACCTAAAAGAAAGAGCAGCAGAATATTACCCTAGCACACAACCAAATAGACAGTAATTTAAAATATACTCAGATTACCGTTTTGGCTGGTCTAAACTAAACACGTAATTTTAACGTTTTTAACCGACCTTCCATTTGAGCGCATTAAAATCTCTTTTTAAGCAAACCTTTATCTACGGCCTTGCTACTGTTTTGCCAAGGATGATCAATTTCTTTTTAGTTTTTCTATATACTACTGAAGGTGTCCTGTCCTCGGTGGCAGAATACGGAAGGGTAAGTATTATTTTCTCATATTTCGTTCTGTTTAATGTGATTTTGGCTTATGGTATGGAAACCGCATTCTTCAGGTTTTTCAATAAAGAGAAAGATAGGGACATGGTTACATCAACCTCAACAATCTCTTTGTTGATATCCTCTTTCGGTTTCTTTGTTCTAGCACTAATTTTTCAGAATCAGATATCGCAGTTCATCAATATTGAAGTCAAATACGTCAACTTGGTGATTTGGATATTGCTATTGGATGCTTTGGTTATAATTCCGTTTGCGTGGCTTAGAGCTACTAATAAACCGATGAAATATGCTATAGTCAAAATTTTGAATGTACTTGTAAATATCGGGTTGAATTTCTTTTTCCTATTGGCATTAGAAGACCTGGCGCAAACCAATTCTATTTTTAGCAGCATTTTTATTGCAAATTTTGAGGTGAGCTATATTTTTATTGCGAACCTAATTGCGAGTGGCTTAACACTTTTGTTAATGGCGTCTTTCTACACTAAGATATCCCTAAGATTCGACAAGGTACTTTGGAAAAAGATGATGCGCTACGCGTTTCCTGTCTTACTGGCAGGTGTTGCATTTTCGGTAAACGAAACCTTTGACAGAATCTTGTTAGACCGCATTTTGCCCGAAGATATCGCCGAAACCCAAATAGGGATGTACTCCGCCTGTTATAAATTAGCCTTGTTTATGACGCTCTTTGCAACGGCCTATCGTCTTGGAATAGAGCCCTTTTTTTTTAGCCACTCCAACAGTGAAAACCCACAAAAAAACTATGCTAGAATCCTGGAGTTTTTTGTTGGGGCTGGATCTGTAATCCTCCTTGCCGTAGTTGTTTTTGCAGACATCATAAAACCTCTGGTAATTAGAAGCGAGGCCTATTGGGAAGCCATGTGGATTGTTCCTATCATCTTAATTGCAAACTTTTGTTTGGGTATTTACCATAACCTTTCTGTTTGGTATAAAATAACCGACCGTACAAAGTTTGGCGCTTATATTTCGGTGTTTGGTGCTATTGTAACGCTAGTTATAAATGTTCTGTATATTGAAGAATATGGGTACAGAGCCTCTGCCGTAGCAACTCTGACGGCTTATGCTTTGATGATGCTGATTTCATTTTATTTGGGAAGAAAATATTATCCTATTCCATACAACCTTAAAAAAATATTGGTTTATTTAGTGCTTTCAATTACACTTTCTGTGCTCTCGTTTTATATATTTCGAGGAGAACTTTTTATTGGTATTTCTATGTTAGTTGTATTTTTGATAATCGTTGTCCTTATGGAAAAAAAGCAAATTCAATTAGTGTTGAAAAGGAATTAAACGTTAGGTTTTGTTAGGTAGAATGCCAAAACTCAAAACTGATTAATATAAGAAAGTAAGACGTATAACTTAATTCATTCCCCATTCTGTGGGATAACAAAAATGGAAATAAAAATAATCAACAGGTCTAACCACGAGTTGCCACACTACGAGACTATTGCTTCAGCGGGCATGGACCTCCGAGCAAATTTATCGGAATCAAGAATCTTAAAACCCTTAGAACGCACCATAGTTGGGACTGGTTTATTTATAGAGCTTCCAATTGGCATTGAGGCGCAAGTGAGGCCTAGAAGTGGACTAGCCGCAAAAAAAGGAATAACTGTATTGAATGCACCTGGAACAATCGATGCAGATTACAGGGGTGAAATTGGTGTCATTTTGGTTAATATTTCCAACGAGAATTTTATAATCCAGAACGGAGAGCGCATTGCACAATTGGTAATTGCCAAACACGAACGTGCAGACTGGACCGAGGTAGAGGTTCTTTCTGAAACCGATCGTGGCGAGGGTGGTTTTGGGAGCACTGGTGTGAGCTAATTTTTAAAATAACGAGACTCTTTTAGCAAGTAAAATAAGTGATTACGTTAGCTGATTTATCTATACTTTTATTGAGTTGTTTCTAAAGTTATCATTTTACGGAACAAACTATATCATATTAAATATTAATAAAGAAAAGCATGTTAGGATTAGTTTTACTGTATTGGATCGGCAAGTATTTTTACAAACTAGCAGAAGAGTATAATAAAAATAAATGGGGGTTTGCAATTTTAGGCGTTATCGTTTATTATGGTGGAATTTTAGTTTTCAGCTTCGCAGTAGGGATAATGGCCGAAATTATTTCTCCAGGATTTTTTGACACGTTTAATGAAACCTTATTTGGATTCTTAATGCTTCCTTTTGGGATTTTGAGTTGCTATATTTTATATAAATATTTAGAAAAAACTTGGGAAAAAAATAAGCCGAACGTAAATGAACTGATTGATGAAATTGGCCAATTGAAATAAAATACGCCGAATTTAATTTTGAAACAAAGAATTTTATGGGTGGCATTAATGCTAGTTCTTGGTTTATTGGGTTATAAACTAAATTTAATCTCAGCTATAATCATATATTCTATCAGTTGACTAACAACTAACGAAAACCATATTGCTAAATTTGTGCATTCTTTTTATTTAAAGCGAATAAACCAATAATCAACCTTAATAAATAATCCCTTTTCTAGAGAAAAAAATATGAAGATAATAGTTCCAATGGCAGGTCGAGGCTCTCGACTTCGTCCACATAGCCTAACCATTCCAAAACCACTAATACCTGTTGCAGGCCAGCCAATTGTACACCGATTGGTCAAGGATATCGTGAGGGTTCTAAATCAACCCATTGAAGAAATTGCCTTCGTTCTTGGTGATCCGGCATGGTTTGGGGATGATGTCGTAGATAGTTTAACAAAGCTCGCCGAAAGTTTAGGTGCCAAGGCGTCCATTTATCGGCAAGACCAACCTCTTGGAACGGGTCACGCCATCATGTGTGCAGAACCTTCATTGTCCGGTCCAGCAGTTGTAGCTTATGCAGATACCTTGATTAGAGCAACTTTTGATTTAGACGCAGAGGCCGATAGTGTGATTTGGACTAAAAAAGTGGATAACCCCGAAGCTTATGGTGTGGTCAAATTAGATGGCAACAAGCAAATTATAGAATTGGTTGAAAAACCTCAAAATTTTGTCAGCGACCAAGCCGTTATTGGAATTTATTATTTTAAGGACATTGGTGCTCTAAAGGAAAAATTGCAGGAAGTATTAAACGAAAATATTAAAAACGGAGGCGAATACCAGATTAATGATGGCATTAAGCGAATGATGGCAGATGGAAAAATCTTCAAAACCGGAACTGTTGATGAATGGATGGACTGCGGAAATAAAAATGTGACTCTAGACACCAACGCAAAGATGTTAGGCTTTTTAAAAGCTGATGGTGACGAGCAGCTAATCTCAGATTCGATTGAAATAAATAATTCAACTATAATTGAGCCTTGTTTTATTGGAGAAAACGTGATTTTGAACAATACAACCTTAGGTCCCAACGTTTCCGTAGGTAATGATTGTGTCATAGAAAATTCAACTATAAGTAATAGTTTAATACAAACCCACACCAAAATTAAAAACGCTAACTTGAAAAATGCTATGATTGGCAATTACGTAAGCTATAATGGTGATTTTAAGGCAATCAGTATTGGCGACTATTCAACATTGGACTAATTTTTTAATCAAATTATAATCATCTAGGTATTACTTTTCCAAAACAGAATTTATCAACAAACATCGAGTATAGAAACTTCATGGACATTAAAATCTTTCTTGCGTTTATTTTCTTCGGAATAGTTCTTCTTCCGCAGCAAACTCATGCCCAAGTAGATTTTAACCAACGCCCCACCGATGATCTCGGCGATGTGGAAGACCGTTTTCAAGAATATTTTTTTGAAGCCTTAAAACAAAAAGGGATTGAGAATTATCAGAAATCGGCAGACGCCCTTTTAAAATGCATTGAAATCAATGATAATAACCCTGTACTGTATTACGAACTTGGAAAGAATTACATGCAGCTCAAAAATTTTGGTGAAGCCGAAGACGCCTTTAAAGAAGCCGTAAAAAAGGAGCCTGAGAACGAATGGTTTTTAGACGAACTCTACGGTGTGTATATTCAGCAAGAAGATATGAACAAAGCTTTACGCACCGTAAAGCAGTTGGTAAAATTCCATCCAGATTACAAACAGGATTTGGCGTCCCTTTACATTCGACTCGAAAAATACGAGGATGCCCTTGAGCTTTTAGATGATATGGATGGTAAATTAGGCTATAATGAAGATCGTGACTATTTGCGCAACCAAATCTATAATCTCACTGGTAAAGATGAGGAGCGCATAGAAAACTTGGAAGAACGGGTTATGACCAACCCCGAAGATGAAAGCAGCTACCTAAGGTTGATATTTAGATATAGCGAAACCGGAGAGGCCAAAAAGGCGTTTGATGCAGCCAAAAGGTTGCAGAAACTAAATCCTGACTCGCAGCTGGTTCATTTGGCACTTTATAAATTCTACCTCCAAAATAATGAAATTGATAGTGCTATCAACTCCATGAAAATTGTACTAACAAGCCCTGTAATTAAGCCTGAGGCAAAAACCAAGGTACTTAATGACTTCGTAAAATTCGTGTCTGCAAACCCTCAGTATGAATCAAACCTCATAGAAATAACCGCCTTAATCAGCGAAGATAAAAGTGTAAAAACATTATTGGAACTGGCACAATACCATTTACAATCTGGGGATAAGGAAAAGGCGTTGACCTATTTTCACGAGGCACTCAATCAGGAGCCTAAAAATTTCAGTATTATCAAGGATGTGCTGTTGTTAGAAATCGATTTAAACCAAGATGAAGAAGCTTTAAAACATAGTGAGGAAGCCATTGAATTGTTTCCAGCTCAACCCGTATTGTATTTAGCAAATGGTGTGGCCAATAATAAATTAAAACAGCCAAAAAAAGCCATTGAAAGTTTAACTATTGGCGTGGATTATGTGATTGAAGATGATAATATGCTCAAGGATTTTTATCTACAATTAAGCGAGGCTTACAAGCAAACCAATAATAATAAAAAGTCTGATGCGTTTGCAAAGAAAGCAATTGCACTATCCAATGGAGAATAGCCCTATGAAAATATACAGTATAGCAGTGTTTTTTTGTGCAATGGTTTTGGTTTCCTGCGGCTCTTCAAGACGTATAGCAACCGATGGAAATGTTGACAAAAGGGTAACGGCCAAACAGTTGATTAAGGAAAATATAAAACGCGATGCCAAATTCAATACTCTTCAAGCCAGAGTAAAAATAGAAATTATCCAAGATAATAAGGAACAAAGTCACAATGTGACCCTCAGGATGGAACGTGGTAAGGTGATTTGGATCAATGCTTTTTTAAACTTGGCACGAGCCAAAATAACACCAGAAAAAGTACAGTTTTACGATAAAATCAACAATCAATATTTTGATGGAGATTACACATTGTTAAGTGATTTATTAGGAGTAGAACTAAATTTTGACCAAGTACAAAGCTTATTGATTGGCGAGCCTATCTTCAACTTAAAAGATAATGAATATGTTATCTCCAATAATGAAACCTCCTACATCTTGGCACCAAAATCCCAAAACACTTTGTACGAATTGTTCTTATTGTTTAGCCCGTCTCATTTTAAGATGGATTCCCAACAATTGGCACAACCTCTTAAAAATCGCTTTTTACAATTAGATTACACTAATTATCAAGAGGTGAGTAATGAGGTGTTACCACAAAATCTTAAAATAATTGCCGTTGAAGATTCCGAAGAACTCAATATCAAATTAGAATACCGATCAGTATCGATTAATGAAGGTTTGCGCTTTCCGTTTAATATCCCTTCTGGCTTTGAGGAAATAACTTTTGACGATGAAAATTAAATCTTCAATCTTACTTTTAATCTTCTTTCTTGCTTTTGTAAACCTTTCGGTAAATGCCCAAAGTGAGAAACAAAAGGCACTGGAGGCGAAACGACTTAAATATCAAAATGAATTGAAGCAACTTAACACGCTTCTTTTTTCAGATAAAAAACAGGAGAAATCAGCAGTTTCTGCGGCCGAAGATCTTAACTATAAAGTAAATGTGAGACGAAATCTCATAAAAGTCACTAATGATCAGGCAAATCTCTTAACCCGAGAAATCAATGCCAACCAAAATGAAATCTCCAGCTTGAGAAATCAACTGAAAGAACTAAAGGATACCTACGCCGCAATGATTGTAAAATCATATAAAAGTAAGTCTGAACAAAGTAAGGTTATGTTCTTGCTGTCTTCAGATAATTTCAAACAAGCCTATAAACGTATTCAATATATTCAACAATACGCCGACTATCAAAAGGAACAGGGTGAACTCATCAAACAAAAAACCGCAAAACTACAGGAACTGAATACCGATTTGCTGCGTCAAAAAAAGGACAAGGAAAAGCTCATTGAAGAAAACAGGGCGGCGAAGCGAGAACTTGAAAAAGAATTGCGAGAACAGGAAAAGTTGATGGCATCCATCAGAAAAAACATGAGTAAGCATACTCAAAAAATAAGACAGACCCAGCAAGAAATTAATAAATTAGACCAAGAAATCGATAGATTGATAAAAGAGGCTATTGCGGCGTCAAATAAAAAAGCTGGAAAATCAAGTTTGTCAAAAGGTTTCGCACTTACTGCTGAAGAAAAAGCACTAGACGCAAATTTTGTATCGAATAAAGGTAAATTACCATGGCCAGTAGAACGAGGCGTTGTTAAAGTGCGCTACGGCAACCAACCCTCTCCAATAGACCATACAATAACCATAAACAGTTCTGGAGTTAGAATCGCTACGGAAAAAGGGGCAAAGGTTCGTTCTGTTTTTGAAGGAGAGGTATTAGCTGTAATGGGTAAACGATATTCCAATCCCACAGTTTTAATACAACATGGTAATTATATAACGGCCTATAAAAACTTGGCTAAGGTCTATGTTAAAAAGGGGGATAAAATAGCTACCAAACAAGATATTGGGGAGGTGTTTACAGATAACAATGGTGAAAGCACCTTGGGCTTCAACATCTTTAAAGATACAGAATCCCAAAATCCTGCCTATTGGATTTACAAAATGTAGAAGAAAAGGGATTAGGGATTAGGGATTAGGGATTAGGGATTAGGAAATAAAATATTATTATTGAAACACTTCGAGATATCGCTTTAAAAAAACTAGCATAAGAAATTACTGGAATACTTAAAAACCATTGGTTTCCCAAACTTAATCCTGAAAGCTCAAATACATAACATCATAGCACTATAAACTAAGTGTACTAAGTAAATAATGCCTTTAATTCTGTTGCTTCAGAGGCTGGCATCTTTCCTGCTAAAACTAAACTCAATTGCTTACGTCTTAAGGCAGCTTTATAACGTTCTTTTTCCAAATCGGTTTCTGGGATTAATTCTGGAACTTTAACCGGTCTTCCCGTATCATCTACGGCTACAAAAGTGTAAATAGCTTCATTGGCCTTAATACACTCTCCAGATTCTCGATCTTCGACCCAAACATCCATATACACTTCCATAGAACTTTTAAAAGCCCGTGATACTTTGGCCTCGATGGTGACAACGCTTCCTAGGGGCACCGATCTATTAAAGGCCACATGATTTACAGAGGCAGTCACTACAATCCTACGACTATGGCGTCTTGCAGCAATACTGGCGGCGCGATCCATACGCGCTAAAAGTTCACCTCCAAAAAGATTATTGATGGGGTTGGTTTCGCTCGGCAATACCATATCGGTCATGATGGTTTTAGACTGAAATGCAGTTCTTGGAGTCATATTACAATTCGTTTTTCTTCCCAAATTTCACCTTAACAAAATTAAGGCAATTTGTTTCTGTTTTAAGACTGCAAAGATAAGGGTAAATAGAAGTCTAAATGAAGATTTAAGAATTCGTTATAATATAAGACGCAAGTGTTTCCGCAGAAAAGAATCAATCAAGCACCTTGACCAACAACCAAGCATCTCGGTTATGGTTGCGTTTGATTTCACGGAGCGCATTTAAAGCTTCAATACGATCAGTGTAGCTAGAATACACCACTTCGTGCAATCCATAACGGTTAGCGCCAATTTTTCGGGCGGTGTAGCCTATTTCTCTAAGTTGCTTAACTTTTTTATCTGAATTGGCTTCCACTCTAAACGCACCGGCCACAATATGATAATTACCAGTTTGTTTTGCAACTTTTAGAGTGGCTTGCGGCAATGGGTTCTCAATTACAAAAGTAGCCTGCTGAACTTTAGCATCTAAATTATCACTAGCTTCCTCTTGTGCCAATTGATTTTGGGATTCGATTTGGTTTAGATAAAACTGTGAGCCAGCAAATCCGGTTAATGCCAAAGCCAATAGCCCAATAGCTGCATATTTAAGGTAAGAACGGGATTTTCTTCGCTCTGGTGTAATTGAAATCGGTGACTTTTCTTCAATGGCCTCAACGGTTTCCCTGTGCGTTTCCCTCAAAACATTTTGTGAGGTAAATTGGGTCAAACCAAAAGCATCGGTAAGATAATTGATATGGTGCGAAGGTTCAAATAACAATATTTCCTTCAGCGTTTAATCTTAAATCACCAATTTGATGAAGCGCAATAGTTTCGCCCTGAATAAGGTATGATTTTATCGATTTGACCTTCTTTGCAATTTTAGCAACGGCGACCAAATAGGGCGTTTTCTCCACTTCGCAGATGTAATTAGCTAGAAGTCCGTCGTTATTCTGCAATTGCTCGTTAAACGCTACTATTTTCTTTGGAGGATAAAACGCGTGAGTCGATTCGTGAATCTTAGCCGATACTTGCTCGGTAAGAAAAGCACCAAGTTCTGGCACTATAACACAATCATATCGGTATAGTAAATCTGCTATATAAGTTTCCAATTGCATAAAACAAAGGTAAAATTTTTTCATTGCTAATAATATCTGGCTCTAAGTATTTATTAACAGTAAATATTTTGTTTCTTGTTATCTCAAAATCAAGGCGTCAGATGACCGATAAGGAATTAATTTACACCATGGCATTGCAACATGTCCCAAAAATTGGTGATGTTACCGCAAAAAAACTCATAAATCATTGTGGGTCTGCGGAAGCGGTTTTGAAAGAAAAGAAAAACAATCTCCTTAAAATTGACGGCATAGGCTCTATTGTACTTACAGGCCTTTTCGACAAGAAGCATTTGAACGATGCCGAAGCGGAGTTGGAGTTTATAAAAGAAAATGACATCACCCCCATTTACTTTACTGCTGCCGATTACCCTAATCGCTTAAAACAATGCATCGATAGTCCGGTGCTTTTATTCAAAGCGGGGAACATCAATTTAAAGGAAAAACGAATTATTAGCATCGTAGGCACTAGAAAAATAACCACCTATGGTGTTGCGTTTTGTGAAAACCTCATTGAACAATTAGCTCCGTTTAATCCGATAATCGTCTCGGGATTTGCCTATGGAACAGACATAACAGCACATAAGGCTGCCATTAAAAATAAGCTTCAAACGATTGGTTGTTTGGCACATGGACTCAATCAAATTTACCCTAAAGTGCACAAAAAATACATGGTAGATGTTGAAAAGAACGGCGGTTTTCTAACCGATTTTTGGTCCACAGATGTATTTGACCGCAACAACTTTTTAAAACGAAACCGTATAATAGCAGGCATGAGTGAAGCTACAATTGTAATAGAATCTGCCGAAAAAGGAGGAAGCTTGGTAACTGCAGATATCGCCAACTCTTATAACCGTGATGTTTTTGCCGTGCCAGGCCGAACCACCGATAGTCAAAGTATGGGCTGTAATAACTTGATAAAAACGCAACAGGCGCACATGTTATCCAATCCTTTGGATGTGCCCTATATTCTAAATTGGGAGTTAGATGCCGAAAAAAAGCCAGCCATACAAAAACAGCTTTTTGTAGAGTTGAATCCTGATGAAAAGCGAATCTACGCCTATTTAAAAGAGAACAACAAACAGCTATTGGATATTATTGCATTAGATTTAGAGCTGCCAACCTTTAAAGTAGCAAGCCTTTTGCTAACTATGGAATTAAAAGGAGTGACCCGTCCTTTGCCAGGAAAATTGTTTGAGTTAATCTAATATTTTACACTAAAATTGTAGAAGCAAAAAAAATTAAATTCCAAAATCTAAACGAGTAAACGCTTTTTTTAAACCAAAAGTAATTGGCGACCAATAAAGGGCGGCGAAGACTCTCAACCTTTCTTTTTAAGTGTGTTATCCCAATAACACCTATGATTCAACGATGTTTTTCGTTAAACAGCTAATTTATTTTCAAAATAATCTATTTCTATTCAACTTTAATAGCATTCTTCCCAAATAACCATCTTAATATTGTTTTTTAAATGTGTTTCTAACGGTGAGTGCGACATAAATTGACTTTAAAAAAGCATAACTTCATGAATACAAAAACTACAAATTACGTTCTTCTTTTTGGAATATTTTTAGTTTGCCAAAATTTGATTTCTCAGAATGTAACAGATATTTTTCCAACTAGAGTAACTTCTAATAGCGTGATTACCATAGTTGGTACCGGTTTTTCTTCAGGAGATGAAAATGACATAAGAATCCAAGGAAGTGATATTTCTACCACAAATAGAAATTGGGTAAGTAGTACCGAAATGAACGTTGAGATTAGTATTACTGGCTCATCACGGTCTGGCACTTTAAACTTTATAAATGGTTCAACTATGGCTTTTGATGCTAGTGTAAACCGAACCATAGAATACATTCAACCCTCATCAAGAACCTTATCAAATACAAGAGATTATTTTGTAGAAGAAATCTATACCAATTGGGATTGGGATGGCAGTGGTTTTTGGAGATCAAACGATTTTGTCAGTTCCCCAGAAAACAATAGTACTTGGCCTAATAACAAACATGAATTATTGGGTTTCAAAATGTACAACGGTTCTGTTTTTTCGACCGATGTTGATAATCGTTTATTGCTTTCAGGTTTAGGGTTTGATCCAGATAATCCACCCTCGCCCCTTCCCTTTGAGGAATCTCGCTATAAGGCATATTCAACAAATGGGGTTGAAGGAAGAACAACAAATTCCCATTACATCCTTACCGGAGATTTGATTGATGAGGGATTGGAAGGTTCAGATGAAAATCCAACAAATAATAATCTTTCTACTTTATCTGAAATTTCGGGCATTACCATTTTTGATGCAATTGTTGACGGCAAAAATGGTTTAGAACTAGGTACGGGAATCTCAAACTTTAATAATGACATTAGTGTTCGATTTTTTAGTGGGAACGGAGATGTGGGTGCTATTGGTGATAATGAGCCTGATTTATTGATTACACAAATTGCTCAAGCCGGAGGGACGGATATTTATTATTATGCTGATGAACGAGGTAACATTGTGGGAAGGCCAATTAAACTTTCTATTCCTGAGAACAGTAGTAACCCTCCTATTGCAGAGTGGCGTCTAGATTTATTCAGTTTTCCCGGTAATCAGCCATTTTCAACTACCAACCCAAACAAAAGAGGGTTTACAAGTGATAGGAATCAGAACCGACCAATGAGGTTAATTGCTTTTAAGTTAGAAGATTTTCTAATTGATGCAGTTGGTACTCCTGAGACCAATATCAATCATATTGAAAATGTAAATAATATTAATGTAACGGCAGGAGGAACGGCAGATTTAGCGTTTTTGGCTTATAACGCCGGAACTTTTGATATAAAATCGCCTTTAGCAGATCCCCTTCTTTCAAAATTTGTTTGTAGAGTTGATGGCACCTCTAATGTAATATTCAATGTAAATGCAGGAATCGATGATGGCAATGGTAATTTAATTGCTCCTAACCCTGGGGCCACACCCAGCCAAACGCTTTCCTATCAATGGTTAAAATTCAACATTCCTGAAATTGGTGAGACTAATGACTTTTATGAAATCAATGGAGTAAGTCTTAGTGATTTGGCAACTTATAAAGTAAAGGTTTCAAACGCCAATGGAACTGTTATTCTTCCTGTAACGCTTTCTGAAGGAGGCACCCCAACTTTCTGGAACGGAAGTGCTTGGACTTCGCCATTTGGAACTGTAAACGATGAAGATAGAAATTTGGTGTTTTCGTCAAGTTATAACCCTTCATCACCGCCCATGACAATTGAAGGTTGTGATTGTACGGTCGCTTCAGGCAGTAATGTTACTATTGCTTCTGGTACAAGCATGATGCTTTACGATGAAATAACTATTCAACCTGAAATTTTAGCAGATCCAGTAGAGGGGATTTCCGCTGTTCCAGCCGGAACCTTCACCCTAGAAAATAATGCAAACTTGATTCAGACAAAGGACATTATGGCAGTTGATAACATCAATTCTGGTAACATTAGAATGGAACGTAACGTTGATAATTTAGAGACCTCAGACTACGTATATTGGTCATCGCCAGTTTTTCCTTTTAATGTAAATGCCTTGCCAGGTAATAATGCGTTTATGTGGAATGTAAACCAGTCAAACCCTAGCAATGGAACAGTAGGTAATTGGGCTTCGGCTTCGGGTGAAGTCATGGATTTTGGTAAGGGATATATCAAACGTGTTCCTAGTGCAGTAAGCTCATTAACAACTGCGCTTACAGGAGTGCCAAGAAATGGTCGCTTCTCTACGCCTATTGAACTTACTTCTGGAGGTAGCCAACCTTCAACAGAAAAAGATTGGAATCTTATTGGTAATCCGTATCCGTCTTCGATAAATGCTGAAAAGTTTTTAATTGAAAATGCCGATAGTAATCTTAGAATTCAAGGAGCGGTTTATTTGTGGACGCATGCAAATCCAATTTCTACAACGCCAAATCCCTCGCCATTTTATAACGATGAATATGTTTATAATTACGGTGATCAATATCTGGTTTATAATCTACTTGGGCAACACCATATGTAGACCAAACTGGTACAGGTGAAACTTTCAACGGTAATATAGCAGCAGGTCAAGGGTTCTTTGTTAAAGCTTTAGTTAATGGAAGCGTGACATTTACAAACGACATGCGTTATGATAGTGGCGGATCAGGAAATGGTTTTGACAACAGCGATTTTTTTAGAACTGAAAACGATAGCTCAGAACCAAGTTCAACTGAAAAACAAAAAATATGGTTAAGCCTTGTAAACGAAAATAATAGTTCTACAAGTGCTTTAATAGGCTATGCCAATGATGCTACCTTGGGAAAAGATAATTTATATGATGCTTTAGGAAATGGCGGAGATTTCGGAATATATTCTTTAGTGGAAGGAGACCGAATGGTGATTCAAGGTCGTCCATCTGCCATTTTGGATGTTGATAATGTTCCTTTATCATTAAAAATAAATACAACAGGAATCTATGATATCGCCATTGACCATTTAGAAGGTTCTGTGTTTATAACAGATGCTAAAGACATTTATCTTGAAGATACGTTCTTAAATATGGTGCACGATTTAAGACAATCGCCATATTCCTTCACTGCAGAAGCAGGCATTATTAATGACCGTTTTATCTTAAGATATAGCGCTAATCAGGATACATTATCAACCCAAAATCTCTTAGAATCTGATACTTTTATTTTTGTTGATAACGATGTGTTGAAAGCAAAATCGTCTCAAAATATATCGAAAATTGATGTTTACACTTTGAACGGAAAAAGATTGATATCCTACGATAATCTGAATAATTCTGAGTTTAACCAAGCATTCAGTTTTTCAAAAGGTGTTTATTTAGCATCCATAAAATTGGAAAATGGCAGTACGATTACTAAAAAACTAATAAATTGATTGAATAGATTTATCTAATAAAAAGCCCTTGAAATATAAAACTTCAAGGGCTTTTTTTTGATTAATAACCTAGTTTATTACGCACACGGCTCAAAACATTATCTGCAACTTTTTTTGCCTTATTAGCACCGACATCTAGGGCAGCGTCAATTTCTTCGTAGTGATTTATAAAATGGTTATAACGCTCACGCTGTGTCTTGAATTTTTCAATAATCAATTCAAAAAGCGCCTGTTTTGCGTGGCCATAACCATAATTGCCCTTTTCATAATTTGCTTTCATGACTTGTACGTCGTCGTCTGATGCAAGTAAGCTATATATCGCAAAACAATTACAGGTTTTCCAGTCTTTTGGATTTTCAAGCGGGGTGCTATCTGTTTCGATAGACATAATCTGTTTGCGCAATTTTTTATCTTCAAGAAATATATTAATAATGTTGCCTCGGCTCTTACTCATTTTTTTTCCATCGGTACCGGGAATGAGCATGTTTTGTTCTTGAACCTTACCTTCGGGAATAACAAAGATTTCTCCCATTTTAGCATGAAAGCGAGAAGCCGCATCTCGGGTCATTTCAATGTGCTGCATTTGATCTTTACCTACTGGGATGATTTCTGCATCATACAGCAAGATATCAGCAGCCATAAGCATCGGGTAGGTAAATAATCCAGAGTTAACGTCTTCCAAACGGTCGGCCTTATCTTTAAAACTATGTGCTAATGTTAAACGTTGGAAAGGGAAAAAACAACTTAGATACCAAGTGAGTTCAGTAACCTGTGGGACATCGCTCTGTCTATAAAAAACAGTCTTATCAACATCCAATCCAAATGCTAACCAAGCGGCCGCTGTAGAATAAGTGTTCTTCCGAAGTAACTCAGCATCCTTGATTTGTGTAAGTGTATGAAGATTGGCAATAAACAAGAACGAATCGTTATTTTCGTTGTTAGCCATCTCGATTGCTGGTAAAATTGCACCTAGGATATTTCCTAAATGTGGCGTACCCGTGCTTTGTATTCCTGTTAATATCCTTGCCATATTCACTTCCCACAAAAGTAGGAATGTCTTTAATTAAACTATAATAATGTAATTGATCATCAATAGGATGATTCGCTTTGCTTGTACTTGAATTAAATTGCCATCAGGTCAAATAACCTCTTTTAAGATTCTTAGAACCTTGAACTTATTATATCGTCAGCAAAGGTATTTTTTTAAATTAAAATGCTCAAAAGTATTCTGTACTTTTACCCTCAATGAAAGCATTTAAGTACATTTTTTGGACCATTTACCGTATTTGGTTTTATGTTTTAGTGACAATTCCCATTGTGGTGATGCTCCCTATATTGATAATTTCGATTTTAAAAGAGTCTTGGTATCCCCTATTCTTTAAGTTGGCTAGAATTTGGTCATGGTTTATTCTGATTGGGATGGGATTCAAGGTCAAGATAGAGCGCTATCAAATTCCCGACCCCAAAAATAGCTATATGTTTGTTGCCAACCACACTTCTATGGCAGACATTATGTTAATGTTGGTAACCGTAAAAAACCCATTTGTTTTTGTTGGCAAGGCAGAATTGGCCAAGATTCCGCTCTTCGGTTTTTTCTACAAGCGAACCTGTATTTTAGTAGATCGCAGTGATCAAAAGAGTAGACAGGCCGTATTTAAGCGTGCTCAAAAAAGACTCAATCAAGGATTGAGCATCTGTATTTTTCCTGAAGGAGGCGTAACTGACGAAGACACCTTGTTGGACGAATTTAAGGACGGTGCTTTCAGGTTGGCCATTAATCATCAAATTCCAGTGGTGCCAATAGTATTTGCAGACAATAAAAAACGATTTCCATTTACCTTTTTTAGTGGTGGCCCCGGAAGAATGCGAGTTAAAATTTTAAATTTCATTTCTACGGAAGGGTTTACTACTAAAGCATGTAAAACACTAAATGAGAACGTGCGGCAACTGATTTTGAAACACTTGAAAATCTACGCAAATAAAACCAGTTAATCAAAAAAGCCGCTCTTGGCACAGAGCGACTTTTCATCGTTATCGCTTATAATGCAATAACTATCTAACCAACTAAAAAACTAAAACTTAAAACTGAGCCCAGTGTAAAGCCCAATGAAATAGGGATTAAAATCACCAGATGTATTATTAAACGTATTGATTTGGTATTTGAAAGTAGGTTCTAAATTAAACCTAAGCTGTTTAGTAAAATAATAGTTCAAGCCCAAACCAAAATTAGCACTATAGCTCATATCATTTACATTTGTAGCTTCTCCAAAATAAGTTGAATTACCATTTTCAATAGCAAAAAGGTCGTTGTTGTTTAAGAAGAAGGTACTGAAACCGCCAATAAGGTTTAATCCAAACTTGGTTTCAATTAGATTATATTCAAGCTCAATGGGTACTTCGATAAAGCCCAAGCTTTGGTCTAAGGAAATCTGCTCCTTATTGAACAACAACTCCGGTGCTGAAGAGCGACTAATATTAGCTGCACTCAAGTAGGAATTCTGAGCGTGAGATGCATCTATATTAATATTTGAAAATTGTTGCTGACTTACAGGCGATTGTGCCGCAAGACTTGCTGACGGGATTACAGCATTGGCATTATCAAACACAAATACATCATTGGTTCTATATCCCAGCTCTACACGGTTTACTCCAGCGCGTATTTTCAATTTTTTATTAATGGCGTAACTGCCGGCCACACCGTAACTCATATTAACCTCGCCTTCTTTCTGATTATTTCTAAATTGATCATCCAATGAAGAACCGCTTTTGTTTAAAGAATTGAAATAAACAGGAGCAATGCTTGGGGAAACACTCCACCTGTTTAATTTCTCTTCCTCCTCTTTTTCAACATCTTCTGTATCATTGAGCAGGGCAATAGCCTCTTCAATGGCATTTTTGTTTTCAATGTTCTGCGTAGAATCGTTCTCTATCTGTGATTCTAATTGAGCTGCAGTCTTATTGTCTGTCACTGCAGCGTCGGTATCACGTTTAGATTCTGAAATTAGTGCATCTGCATCAGAGGTATCTATCGTGGCATTCTCAGAGTTTTTGTTAGACTTTGAATTCGATAGATTTTCGGTTTGGGCAACGGTTTTTTGAGAAGTGCTACCCGTAATTTCTTCATTTTCTTTCTTTGGAAGGTTGCCCTGATCATAAGCAACTACCTCAGTGTTTTTATCTTTATCGATTAATAAGCTAGATTTTTCAAGTGGATTTTTATCTTGGCCTTCATCCGCATGTGTTTCCGAAGTATTTGACCCAGATTCAACTATGGCAGTATTGATATTTTCTCTTTTTTCTTCGGAAGATATCTTGGACGTTATCTTATTTGTCCCCGCATCATTATCTCCGCTATGGTCTATATTGGATTTAGTGTCGGCAACTACATTCTGAATATTATTTTTAGAATTGGAAGATTTATTCTCTACTTCATTTTCGGGAGACAGATCTGAAACCGAATTATTTTCGGTAGTCTCAACAGATGAATTAATCTCCTTTTCAGCTTTTGAATCTTCCTTCGAGTCAACAACTGTATTTGAGTTTGGCAAGTTAGATTCAGAAAAATCCTTAAAAATAAAATTACCAGCCGTGAGCAAAAGCAACAATACCGCAGCAACACCAGCGAGTTTCCACCAAATTGGCACCACACGACGCTTGCGCTTATCCTTGTTCAGTTTTTGTTTAATATTTTTCCAGACCTCATCATTGGGCTGCATTTCAAAATCCTTGAACTGCTCCTTAAAAAGTTTGTCTATGCTTTTCTTTTCACTCATTATAAACTCTGCGAATTGTTTTTCGCCTTATATTTTTCAATTTTATCCTTTAAAATCAACCTTGCCCTCGCTAGGTTGGATTTTGAAGTACCTGTAGAAATTTCCAACATCTTCGCAATTTCCTTATGCGAATAATCGTCCATGGCGTACAGATTAAATACCAATCTGTACCTATCTGGTAATTCTTGAATGATTTGCAATAAATAATCAATACTTATCGCTTCGTCATCTACCTCAACATTTACATCTTCAATTTGGTCTTCATTGACAATATCAAAAACACCGACACTCCTATACCTCTGCAATGCCGTATTAACTGTGATTCTTTTAAGCCATCCTTCAAAAGAACCTTTATGCTTAAACTGCCCGATTTTACTAAATATGGTAATGTATGCGTCTTGCAGATTATCTTCGGCTTCGGCATAATTACGCGAATACTTCAAACAAATAGAAAACAGCTTACTTGCAAATAGCTTATATATCTGACTCTGTGCTTGGGTATCGTTTTTTTTACATTGTGTTATGAGTTGTTCTAAACTCACATGTTATCGGTATTTAGATTATCATTCAGTTTATTCCATTACTACTGGCACTTCAACAATATAGTAAGTGTCATCGCCACTCTCATCAATTCCTTGATAGAAACGAAACACATAAGGATCTGTGCTATTAACCTCAAAATTAAAGGAAACTTCTACCTCTTCATCTATCAATGAATCACAGGTTTGACCTGAGGCAAAACTATTTATTACTGCAACTGTTCTTGTGTTTTCATCAATTTCATAATAGAAATCAAAGAAAGACTGGCAGGAGCTTGTTTTAAAATAGGTCATTGAAATTTCGTGTACCTGTCCAAACTGAAATTCTTCAGGAATGTCAACACTTTCAATCGGAATAAATTCTAAATCAAATTCTACATTATTATTATCGTCATCTAAGCTACATGAGCTCAGAGACAGAATTACAAAACATAAAATAATTATCTTTTTCATCAACAAATTAAATTTTAAACGACGTGCATTTCAATATAGATGCAAATTTTGTAGAATGGTTGCGTACAAAATCAAAAAAATCCCTTTAATAAGGGATTTTTTCTTGAATATATCAGATACTATTATTTATTAGCATCAATTTCTGCTCTTACTTTTCCTTCAAGTTCATCCATTAATTCTGGGTTATCCTTGATAAGCGACTTAACCGCATCTCTACCTTGGCCTAATTTGGTTTCACCGTAACTAAACCATGATCCGCTTTTCTTTACAATTTCATACTCTACGGCCACATCCAAAATCTCACCAACTTTAGAAATACCTTCGCCGTACATAATATCAAACTCGGCCATCTTGAATGGCGGCGCTACTTTATTCTTTACCACTTTAACACGGGTTTTATTACCCATAACACTACCATCGGTCTCCTTGATTTGGGTAGATCGTCTTATATCCAATCTTACCGAAGCATAAAATTTTAATGCATTCCCTCCAGTTGTTGTCTCTGGATTGCCGAACATAACCCCAATTTTCTCACGTAATTGATTGATAAAAATCACCGTACATTTTGTTTTGCTGATGGAGCCAGTTAATTTTCTTAAAGCTTGGGACATCAATCTGGCATGGAGGCCCATTTTAGAGTCTCCCATTTCACCTTCAATCTCGGCCTTAGGAGTTAATGCGGCCACGGAATCAATTACCACAATATCAATAGCTCCAGAGCGTATTAAATTATCGGCAATTTCAAGAGCCTGCTCGCCATTATCTGGCTGTGAAATAATGAGGTTGTCTATATCCACGCCTAGTTTTTCTGCATAGGTGCGATCAAAAGCATGTTCTGCATCAATAAAGGCAGCAATTCCACCCGCCTTTTGGGCCTCGGCAATAGCGTGCAAAGTCAATGTTGTTTTACCAGATGATTCTGGCCCATATATTTCAATGACTCTGCCTCGGGGATAACCACCAACGCCCAATGCGATATCCAAACCAAGGGAACCTGAAGGAATAGCCTCCACATCAACCACCGCTTGGTCACTCATTTTCATGACCGTTCCTTTTCCGTAGGCCTTATCCAACTTATCCAATGTTAGTTTTAGTGCCTTTAATTTGGCATCTTTCTCGCTGCTCATATCTCTATTATTAAATTAAAATCTGTTTCTTGAAGAATTACAAAAGTACAACATCTTTAATTTTTATGGATTAACCACGCAACCTTTTTAAAGTTTTAGCATCTACCAATTGAGGTTGGGAAATCTTGCTATGAAAAAGGTCTTGTAAAAGACTTGTCCAAACTAATTTAATTCTTTTTTAAAAATGAGATTTTTTAAAAAGCTTATTTTCAATACAGAATTAGGTGTTTCAGTTACTGTACAATTAAATAGTAACTGTAAAGCCGATGGAGGCTAACTCGTCATATATTTTTATACTAAATTTAAAAATATTAATAACGAGTTAGTCCTCAAAAAAAGCCCTTTAAATCATTTAAAGGGCTTTTTTATTATGCTTTGCGGAAATACCCCACCACTCTAAATTTAGATTTGCATTTCTGGAATGTCTCCACTAATTATAAGATTGCCTGAAGTGGCATTTTTTATGTCTTCAACTGAAACCCCTGGGGCTCGTTCAAGCAGTTTGAAGCCTTTTTCGGTAACTTCTAAAACTGCCATATTGGTCACTATTTTTTTTACACAACCAACACCTGTAAGCGGTAAACTACATTTTTTCAGAAGTTTTGATTCTCCTGCCCTGTTGGTGTGCATCATAGCAACAATAATGTTCTCAGCGCTCGCCACCAAATCCATAGCACCACCCATTCCTTTTACCATTTTACCGGGAATTTTCCAATTGGCGATATCGCCATTTTCGGCAACTTCCATGGCGCCAAGTATTGTTAAATCTACATGTTGTCCACGAATCATTGAAAAACTCATGGCCGAATCAAAAAAACTTGCTCCTGGCAAGGTCGTTATGGTTTGCTTTCCGGCATTTATAATGTCTGCATCTTCTTCGCCCTCAAAAGGAAAAGGCCCCATTCCTAAAACGCCGTTTTCACTTTGAAACTCTACTTCAATATCATCACGCACGTAATTGGCAACAAGTGTGGGTATACCAATACCAAGATTTACGTAGTAGCCATCTTGTACTTCTTTGGCAATGCGTTTTGCAATTCCGTTTTTATCTAACATGTTGTGTGCGTTTGTGAGTTGAAAATAATCAGTGTAATAATCTGAGAAAACAGAAGTTTTAGCTCTTTTTTCTAACAGTGAGTTGTTCGATACGTTTTTCGTAATTTTTACCTTGAAATATACGTTGTACAAATATTCCTGGAATATGAATTTGGTTTGGGTCCAAGGTTCCTACCTCCACCAATTCTTCAACCTCAACGACGGTTATTTTTGCCGCGCCGCACATATTCGGGTTGAAGTTTCGTGCCGTCCCCTTAAAAATAAGGTTTCCAGCAGCGTCGCCTTTCCATGCTTTTACGAAAGCAAAATCGGCTTTGAAGGCGTGTTCCAAGACATACATTTTTCCATCAAATTCGCGGGTTTCCTTACCCTCAGCTACCTCAGTGCCAAAACCTGCTGGAGTGAAAATGGCAGGAAAGCCTGCTTGTGCCGCTCTGCATCGCTCTGCTATAGTGCCTTGTGGTATCAATTCTACTTCCAGTTCCCCTGAAAGCATCTGCCGTTCAAACTCAGCGTTTTCTCCTACATAGGAAGATATCATTTTATCAATTTGCTTTTTATGGAGCAACTGCCCCAAGCCAAAATCATCTACACCGGCATTGTTCGAAATACAGGTCAAACCCTTGACATTTAATTCAACTAATTTGGAAATAGCATTTTCGGGAATCCCAGAAAGCCCAAAACCACCAAGCATAAAGGTCATATTATCGGTAACTCCTTTTAAGGCTTCGGAAACATTAGCGACTGTTTTATTAATCATTTTATTTCAATTTTTTGCTTTTTAGGGTCTGTTTAAAATTACGAAATTAAAAAACCATTCAAAAATGAATGGCTTTTGTTTTTATATTAACTAATAAGATTTCATTTCGAATCATTATCGAAATCGAAATGACAAAATTTAAAAATCTAAAACCCCATCCAACTCGTCGGATGCATCAGCATCATCGGTGGTTTTGTCATCCATTTTATCACAATCCACAATGATGGAGAGATCTTCTGGTTTTTCAAATTCTTCTTTTGAGACATTTAGTTCTTCGTCGGCATAACAAGCCTTCATGTAAAGTCCCCAAATAGGCAATGCCATTGATGCACCTTGACCGTAAGTGATGGACTGAAAATGGGCAGCGCGATCCTCAGCGCCTACCCATACACCGGTGACCAAATTAGGAACCATACCCATAAACCAGCCATCACTTTGGTTTTGCGTAGTGCCTGTTTTTCCTGCAATCGGATTTAGGATTTCATAAGGATAGCCTGTCATAATCTCTTTATAAAGCGTTTGATCTGCTCCCCAAGATCTTCTCAATCTAGCTCCAGAACCACTTTCTACAACACCTTCCATGAGCTTTACAGTGGTATAAGCAACCTCATCACTCAATACATCCCTGCTTTCTGGCACAAATTGATAGAGCACCGTACCGTTTTTATCCTCAATACGAGTCACCATAACGGGTTTGTTATAAACGCCCTTATTGGCAAATGTGGAATAGGCTGCTACCATTTCATAAACGCTAATATCTGGGGTTCCCAAAGCGATTGCCGGTACCGCAGGAATATCAGATTCAATGCCCAAATTTCTCGCCATATCGGCAACGGGCTGAGGGCCTACTTTATCCATTAAGCGCGCAGTAACGGTGTTTACCGAATATGCTAACGCCTTCTTTAAAGTCACAAAACCTTCATAATCTCCATCAGAGTTTTTAGCCGTCCATGGTTTGGGATTGCCAAATTTTTCAGCTTCAATGGTTATCTGTTGTTTTGGTAAAGTGTCACACGGCGATAAATGTAATTGATCAATTGCGGTTGCATAAACAAAAGGCTTAAATGTTGAACCTACTTGGCGTTTGCCTTGCTTAACGTGATCGTATTGAAAATGCCTGTAATTCATACCGCCAACCCAAGCCTTAACGTGCCCAGTCAAAGGATCCATAGACATCATTCCCGGTTGCAAAAACGATTTGTAATAGCGCATGGAATCTATAGGTTTCATAACGGTATCAATCTCGCTTGCCTTACCATCTTTCCACGCAAAAACCGTCATTTGGGTTGGTTTTTGAAAGGAAGCTCTTATCTGTTCATTTGTTTTATCCTGCAATTTCATAACTCGCCAACGCTCTGAGCGTTCCATGCTTCGGTTCATCAAATTCTCAATTTCCTTGGCATCAAGTTCTAAAAACGGGGCTGTTTTATTGCGCTCTGGTGTGTTTTGGTTGAAAAATTCTGCTTGTAATCTCGGCATGTGTCTCTCTACGGCATTTTCGGCGTGCGCTTGCATTCGAGAATCGATGGTAGTGTAGATTTTAAGTCCATCATTGTAAAGGTTGTATTTCTCTCCATCTGGCTTCGGATTTTCGCTAATCCATGTTTTCATGAAGCCATCTAAGTAAGCTCTAAAGTAAGTTGCAGTTCCTTCACGATGTGATTCTGGGGAATATTTCAAATCGAGATCGGTCGCTTGAAGTGAATCTTTTTTTTCTTGGGATATATAATCGTATTTTTTTAACTGAAACAGCACCACATTACGTCTGTTTTTTGTGCCTTCGGGGTTTCGGTGTGATCTTGGATTATACAAAGAAGAGTTCTTGAACATCCCCACCAACATGGCCGATTCCTTCAAGTCGAGCTCCATTGGCTCTTTTCCGAAGTATATACGGGCTGCGCTTCTAATCCCATCGGCGTTGTTCCCAAAGTCATAAATATTAAAGTACATGGCAATAATTTCCTCTTTGGTATATTGACGCTCCAAACGAATGGCAATGACCCACTCCCTTACTTTTTGAAATAGCCTTTGAAATTTGTTTGAAGAGACTTGTTTGGTAAACAACTGTTTAGCCAATTGCTGTGAAATCGTACTGGCACCTCCACCGCTCCCCAACTTAACGATAGCTCTGAGTGTACCTCTAAAATCGATACCGGAATGATCATAATACCGAATATCCTCTGTAGCAACCAGTGCATCAATCAAATCTTTTGGAAGCTCACTGTAATCCACAGGTGTTCTATTGTCATCCAAATAAAATTTTCCTAATGTTTTATTATCCGAGGACAAGACCTCGGTTGCCAAAAATGTTTTGGGATTTTCTAAGATGGTGTGGTCTGGCATTTCGCCCAAAAGTCCCCATGATGCCAAAAGAAACATAAAAAAGAAAGCAAAAACGCCTCCAACGAAAATCAGCCAAAAACGTCTGATATATTTTGAATACCCGGAAGATGTATTGGTTTTCTTTTCTTTACTATTAGCGTTTTTCTTTGCCATTCTCAATTTGTTATTGTGTGTTCTACTCTAAAACCGACATCAGTAATACCCTCTAATTGCTGAATACCTCTTACGTTTCCGTTTTCTCTCATAGCCTGCTGGATATTGACGGTATAATCGCCAGATTCCTCAAAAATAAAAGGCTCGTCATAGCCTTTATACCACAATTTATTTTCCTTTACATCTGTAAAACCAGTACCTAATAAAGTGCCGTCGGGGTTTGCCATTTTATAATTTAACGTGTCTGTTAAAGCCTTTCCGTTAGGAAAATCCATTTCTACAATTAAATACAGATTACTGTATTTATAGTCGTTATTATTTCTGAGGTTTATAAAAAGGTTGTATTGATTGGTGGTATCTGGCGCATTTACTTTAAATGATACTATATTTTCCTTATCCCATGCGCCAGGCACATTTTGATATTCATCGAATATTCGCTTATCATCACAGGAAAAAATCGCAATAACGATACCAATGCATAAAAAAAAGCGGCTACTTTTTAGAATTGTTCCTTGGCTTATCATAACGCTTTTTCTTGTTTCTATTATTTCTACGTTTTTTATTGCGTTTTGGACTATCAAAACGTGTTAAACTATCTTGCCCTACAACGTTCTCAAAAGTGGTTTTAGTATCTTCAATAAGTTCTGCGGCATATTCCTCAAGGCTTGCTACGGGTTCTCTCTTTTTGTTTTTTTCAATAATCTCGTTAGCTTGGCTTGTGGTTAATTTATACCAGTTCATCCATTCGCCTTCGTAAGCGTACCAAAGATGACCTTTAAAAATATCTGTTTTTTGGCATACGGCTTTACCTTTTTCGGTAAAAAGCTTAGTGTCGGTTTTTGGAAACGCTTTTAAGGCATCTAGGTAAGAGTCCAATTCATAATTAAGACAGCATTTCAGCTTACCACACTGTCCGGCTAGTTTCAAAGGGTTGAGAGACAATTGTTGGTATCGTGCTGCCGAAGTACTTACCGATCTAAAATCAGTTAGCCAAGTGGAGCAGCAGAGTTCCCTTCCGCAAGACCCAATACCACCAAGTCTCGCAGCCTCTTGACGAAAGCCTACTTGTTTCATCTCAATACGCGTTCTAAACTCGCGAGCAAAGACCTTTATTAATTCCCTGAAATCCACTCGTTCTTCCGCGGTATAGTAGAATGTAGCCTTACTCGCATCGCCCTGAAATTCGATATCAGAAATTTTCATTTTTAAATTCAAATCAATAGCGAATTGTCTTGCCTTAACCTTCATCGGTTCTTCCTTATCCCTTGCTGCAGACCAAATATCAATATCGCGCTGGGAGGCTTTTCTGTATATTTTTAAGACATTTTCGGCATCATCAAGATTGATTTTTTTCCGTTTCATTTGAATACGAACCAGTTCTCCCGTTAAGTGTAACCATGCCAATATCGTGCCCTGATTGTGCTTGAGTAGCAACAACATCTCCAATGCTAAGGGTGAGATTTTCGGTATTTTTATAATACAACTTACGGCCATTTTTAAACCTTACCTCAACCCCAATAAATGGATTCTCCCCATCAGGCAAGCTCATATTTGCAAGCCAGTCAAACACGGTTAACTTATTGCAGCTATCTGTGCCACAGGTGCCATTGTTTTTGCAGCCTTTGGGTTGTCCATCTTTGCCAGTTGAGCAACTTTTACAACTCATAAAATTTTATATAAAATCTGATGACGAAAATGTCATCAAATGAAGATTAATATTTGATTTTAACTAAATGTAAATATAGGGTTATTTATTGAGTTAGCTTAATTCAAGATTTGCCAAAATCTGCTCAATCCTTCATTTTATAGCTAATTTTACAAGCCTTGAAATAGTAATAATAAAAATGATGCTCACATTTTGGGTTTTTAACGATAACACTATATAAACTAAAAATTCAATCCTATGTTTTGCAAAACTATCCTCTCGATTTCTGTGCTTTTTTTCTTTAATATCACATTTGCACAGGCCCCTTCTTCTGATACTGTAGGTGGCGCCTATATTTTCAATGAAAACCAAACGCCGTGCCTAACTGACTCCCAACGCGATGCCGTTAAGCAAAACTTGGACGTAAGTGTGAACTTGTTAAGACAACAAAACAGATTAGTTGAAACCAATTTGCAAAGAAATGAACAGCCCCTATTTATTTGGCCGATTCAAAAAGCGCCGGGCGTCGCGTTTAATGATGTCTGGGCCATTTCTGGTTATGTAGATCACAATGCCAATTTTCCTGATCAGTTGACCGATTTCAACTGTGGCACCATCACTTACGACACCAATGCCGGATACAACCATCAAGGTCTTGATGTTTACACTTGGCCATATACCTGGAAATTGATGGATGAGGATGCCGTGGAAATTATTGCAGCTGCTGATGGGCAAATTATTGGAAAAAACGATGGTCAATTTGACCGAAGTTGTAATTTCAACAATAATCAATGGAATGCTGTTTATGTACAGCATGGCGATGGTAGCGTAGCTTGGTACGGGCATATGAAAAATGGTTCTTTGACCACCAAATCAGTTGGAGATATGGTAACCGCTGGCGAGTATCTCGGCGTTGTTGGTAGCTCTGGTAATTCTACTGGCCCTCATTTACATTTAGAAGTTTATACTGATAATACTTATAACCAACTTGTGGACCCTTATGCAGGTTCTTGTAATGGTCTCAATACAGATTCCTGGTGGGCAAATCAAAAACCTTATACCAATACCAATATCAATGCATTGATGACACACAGCCAAGCACCAGATGTTTTTCCAACGTGTCCAACTACTGAAACCTCCAACGAAAGCAGTCAATTTGAATTGGGTGACAATGTATTTTTTTCAGTGTATTTACGTGATCAAGTTGCCAGTACAGACCTAAATCTTAAAATTAGAAGACCAAATGGCACTTACTTATTCAATTGGATGTATACAGCCACAACCACATCATCATCTTGGTATTACTATTGGAATGCATATCCTGATGTTGAGGGTACTTGGGAATGGGAAGTGACTTATGAAGGTCAAACTGAAACTTATCCCTTCGAGGTCAGTGAAGCACTAAATGTTGAAGAGAATGTTTTTGAAACAATTTCTGTTTTTCCAAATCCTGCAACAGATAGTGTTCAAATTAAATCAAATAGCGCTTTGTCCAGTGTTTTCTTAACTGATATTTCTGGGAAACAAGTTATAAGTGAGACTTATTTTTCTGAGGAAAACAATAGGTTAAACCTTCAGAACTTAGCCAACGGTATGTATTTTTTAACCGTGGAGACTAAACAGAACAAAAGACAAATCTTTAAACTGATTAAGAAGTAATCAGATATTTTCTAATTCATAATTAAGTGTTCTGGCCAAAAAACTCAAATAACACTTGTTGAATTTATGGAGCAAAAAAAGCCATAGAAACTTAGTTCTATGGCTTTTCATTTTTATATTTTTTAATAAAAATCTATTCAGCCGTTTTTTTGAAGGTATCAAAAATGTTGCGCAAATCTTTTTTGAAAGGTAAATGGTCTGTGCGCCCTTTTTTGAAAATATCATTGCTGTTGCCTTGGCCCTTCCTCAATTCTTTTTGCTCTTCTAGCGAAAGCCTGTTGATTTCCATACATGAGGTAGAACAACATTCTTCCATTTTGGCCTTACAAACATCACATTGAATAAAGAGCAGGTGGCAGGCTTGATTTGCGCAATTTACATGAGTGTCTGCTGGCTCACCACATTGGTGACAGTGGGCTATTATATCCTCAGAGATTCGCTCTGATCGGCGCTCATCAAATACAAAGTTCTTACCAATAAATTTATTCTCTAAATTCTGTTTTTGAACCTGACGCACATAATTTATAATGCCCCCTTCTAATTGAAACACCTTTTTAAACCCTTTGTGTTTGTAATAAGCACTTGCTTTTTCGCAACGGATGCCTCCAGTGCAGTACATCACGAGGTTTTTATCTTCTTTATAGTTTTTTAAATCATTTTCTATAATAGGTAAAGATTCCCTGAAGGTATCTACATCTGGCGTAATGGCATTTTTAAAATGGCCAATTTCGCTCTCGTAGTGATTACGCATATCTACCAAGATAGTATTTGGATCTTCAATAAGAGTATTGAATCTTTCGGCATCAACATGCATTCCTTTGTTGGTGACATCAAACGAAACGTCATTTAGACCATCTGCAACTATTTTATCGCGCACTTTTATTTTCAGTTTTAAAAAAGAAAAATTATCGTGTTCTAAACCAATATTAAGCCGAACATTTTTTAAAAAAGAAATGGTATCTAAGTGTGTTTTGAAATCTTGAAAATTATCAGCTGGTAGTGATAATTGGGCATTTATGCCTTCTGAAGCGACGTAGATTCGGCCCAGAATTTCTAATCTATCCCAAGCTAAGAATATATGATTTCTAAATATTTCAGGATTGCCGATTTTGGCATATTTATAGAATGAGACAGTTAAGCGTTCTTTACCAGCAAGCTCAATGAGTTCTGCTCTTTCTTTAGCACTTAAGTTATTGTACAGTTGCATGCTATACGTTTAATTAAGGGTTAAATTTTGATTTGCAAATGTATGGAAAAAAAACAATGTTCGGCGCTTAAACAGCAGTCAGGAATTTGGATTTTAACCTACACTATCTTAATCCGCAGATAAAATTCAATTCAAACGATTGTATGTATAGAACCCAAATTCTACTTAATACTTACAGATTTCAAAATCGCCTCCAGTTCAAAAACGTATTCCCGCTTGGCAACAGAAGGCGCAAAGACATAGCCCTCTATAATAATATACCGATTGTTGACCTTATCTTCAATAGCATAATTAATAAACGGGCCAGACATAAAGGCATTGGTTACATCCCAAAGACCTCTAGTTTCTAAAGTTGGTTTGTTATCTAAAATAGTTTCAGAAATAGATGGTGTAAAAGCATCTTCAGTGGCCATAAAAGAATCTTCTGTTGGCCCTTCAATATGAAGTTTTCCAACCGAGTCACGAAGCCTTACTATATCCATGACCGCACTATCGCCTTTACGAATGGATGACAGTGGTACCTCATAAATCATCATGTCCACATTGCCATTTTTAATATCACGCCTAATCCAGAAAAATTCATCCTCTTCTTTTGCCATTCGGTATGCTGTTGGAAACTTCATGGATATTCCAAGTTTTTCGTTTAGAACATCATCATTGAATAATGACTTTGAAATGCGGCGTTGTTTTTCCTTGATTTCCTCTTTGTTAAAAGCGTCCCTTATTTTTTCTGCGTTTTTCTGAAACTGCTCAATAATTTCAGCATTTGTTTTTCCAGAAACAACAACCATAGTCTGTGGCATTGCATATTGATTTTCGGCAATTTGAGTATTGGCAGTCTTACCTTTTTCAATTTTTAAAACGGTTCTGTTTTTTTTAGCAAATCCCGTAAAAACCTCGGGAGGCATTTGGTTCATTACAAATTGGGACTCGTCGTTTGCAAGTCCTGCAATTGGAGCTGTCAATATTTTCCGAACACTATCGCCAACCTTGTTTTCCCAAAGTTGGTTAGTGGTCACAACAACTAAATTATTAATATTGCCTGAAGATTTAGATACAATGCGTTTGGCATCTTTGTCTTGGCAAGACTGAAAAATAAGAGCTATAATAGCTAGTAAAAAAACTGTTTTTCGCATTTTAGGTTGGTTTTATTTAGAAACAACAAGCGTCGTTCCTATTTTGAGTTTGCTACCACTAATACCGTTCCAATCTTTAATATTTTGTACAGTAATTCCAGGAAATTTTTGTGAAATACTCCAAAGCGAATCTCCGTCCTTTACCTTATAGGTCGATTTACCTTCAGTATTGACCACTTTTTTAGGTGTAACTGTACCAACGGGAGACTTTGTGCTAACAGGATTACGTGGATATACGGTTAAGCGTTGACCTATACGTATATTATTGCTGCGCAAACCGTTCCACTGTTTCAACTGGCTAACCCGAACTCCATATTTTCTAGCAATTTTTCCTAAGAAATCTCCTGATCTCACGCGGTATGTCGTTTTACTTTCACTATCAAAAAATTGTGGTAGCGGCTTTTCGCGTTTATCTTGTTCTGCTTTGACAATGTCGTAGATTCGCTTTTCATTGTTCACAAATTTTCCTACCACATCTCGGGGTAATCTCAAGGTATAGTTTTCACCTTCTATAAAAGGAATGATATCTAATTTGTATGATGGGTTCAAAAATTGCAATTCTTCAATTGGTACTTCTAAAAGTTCCGAAACTTGATCCAGGCTAATCATTTTTTTAACGTGAATAGTATCTGTCTCCACATAATGATAATTAGGTCTTGCTTTTTTGAAACCATGCTCTTCGGCAAACTCAAAAATGTACATCGTTGCTAAAAAAGCAGGGAGGTATCCTGCGGTTTCACGTGGAAGAAAGGGTCTAATGTTCCAATAATTTTCATAACCCCCAGAACGACGAATGGCTTTACTAACATTACCTGGTCCAGAATTATAGGCAGCTAATGCCAAATCCCAATCTCCAAAAATACCGTATAGCCTTGCCAAGTATTTACTTGCTGCTTCAGTAGATTTTATAGGGTCACTACGTTCATCAACATAACTACTCACGTTGAGCCCATATTCCTTACCAGTGGCAAACATAAACTGCCAAAGCCCTGTTGCACCGACCCGTGACCTTGCTCTTGGCTTTAATGCAGACTCAACAATGGCAAGATATTTTACCTCTAAGGGAATGTCTTCCTTATCCAAGTTCTCCTCAAACAAAGGAAAATAATAATCGCTGAGCGACATTAATTTTGAGAGAGACTCTCGTCTCCGTTTCAAATACCCCTTAATTACGCTTTCTAATGAAGAATTATATTCTATATTAAATGGAGTTCTGGCATTTAAAATCGCCAATCTTTTTTTTAAGGTATCTGTAGGAAGCTCAGGGTAATCAACTTCCTCATAATCTAGTTCTGTTACGGATTCGTAAATGCTATCGAACAGGTTATTACTGTAAAGTTCTTCTAACCATTTTTGGTCTATTTCTGAGGCCAGCTTGTGGTCATCGAAAACCCTCATAGCTGTAGAATCTAATTCTGCCTTGATTCCTAAATCTTTTTTAAGGTAAGATTTACCATCAATAATTGTGTCTAAAACCTGAGGTTCGCCTGTAATAAGGTTGTTTTCTGTTAATTGCTCGACTTCTTTAACTTTCTTCTCCGGAAGAGTTTTAGAGGTTTTGGGGGTTGGAATTGTATCTTGAGCAAAAGCCGACATACCCAGTAACATGGAGACGAAAGTCAGATATATATATTTGTAATTCATTGTGTGTTTCAATTTGTCTATCAACGATGGATTAGCGAAAATCGTATTTTTTTATTTGAAATGAAAATTTCGGTAAGCAAATCGATTTGAAGGTTCTTTTGAATACCCACTGTGTTAAATTCTAAAAACCTGCAGAATTACCCAAACAGGGCTCAAATGATGCTAGTAAGTGAGTCTTCAACATAGCAAATCCCAAAAACGTTTTATAAAAAAGGTAAACGTATTGTCAAAATGAAAGTACTTATAACCTTATTTTCTGAAATCATTGGGGTTATCTGTTTGAGTTTATTTCTCAAACCCCTCCATGCTCAATTTCAAGCGAAAACCATAAAATCACTAAGCACCAAAGTAGAATGACTTTTAGGGCTTTTGTCTAGGTCGATAATTTTTAAATTGGTAATTATTCTAAAATAGCCGCAATTCCAGGCAGTGTTTTTCCTTCAAGACTTTCTAACATCGCACCCCCACCAGTACTTACATAACTGACCTTATCCTCAAAGCCAAACTGTTTTACCGCGGAAACCGAATCACCACCACCAACAAGAGAAAATGCTCCATTTTTGGTAGCTTCAGCAATAGATTCTCCAAGCGCAATTGTCCCTTTTGCAAAGTTTTCCATTTCAAAAACACCCAATGGGCCGTTCCACAAAATGGTTTTACATTTCAACACGACATCGTGGAACAATTGGTTTGTATCAGGTCCAGAATCCAGACCTTGCCATCCATCGGGGATTTTATCCACATCTACCACTTTGGTTTTTGCATCATTTGAAAAATCATTTGCCGCAACCACATCTACCGGTAGATGGATTTTTACATTTTTAGTCTTCGCCTCTTTTAAAATTTCTAGCGCTAGTTCCATTTTATCATCTTCGCAAATGGAGTCGCCCACTTTTCCTCCCTGTGCCTTTATAAAGGTGTAGGTCATTCCTCCTCCTATAATTAGATGGTCAACTTTATCAAGAATGTTTTCTATTATGGTGATTTTTGAAGATACTTTTGCACCGCCTAAAATAGCTAAAACAGGTTTTTCGCCAGATTTCATCACTTTTTCTATGCTCTCAATTTCCTGGGCCAGTAAATTTCCGAAGCATTTTTTATCGGGGAAAAATTCAGCTACAATAGTTGTTGATGCGTGTGCTCTATGCGCTGTACCAAAAGCATCGTTAACGTAAATATCTCCTAGTTTAGACAATTTTTCAGCAAAATGCTTATCGCCGGCAGTTTCTTCATCGTGAAAACGAAGATTTTCCAGCAATAGAATCTCGCCTGGTTTTAAATTTTCGGCAGCAGTTTCAGCCTTATCTCCAATGCAATTTTCAACAAAAGCAACCTCGACCCCTATGATATCCTCAATCTTACCAACGATATGACGTAAAGAAAATTCGTCTTGTTCACCCTTAGGGCGTCCTAAATGAGACATTAGTATACAAGATCCACCATCTTCTAAAATTTTGATAATTGTAGGTTTTGCCGAACGAATTCGGGTGTCATCCGTTACCTCAAATTTATCATTTAGAGGTACATTAAAATCAACACGTATAAGGGCTTTTTTATTTTCGAAATTAAAATCGTTGAGCGTTTTCATTGGATTTGTATTTTTGATTGTAAACAAATGTAACTAATTACACAGGTAATTAAAATGGGTTTAACGATAAAATAATCTGAGACCCTTAAAAAGCTGTGTATCTAAATAATATATACCAACAACCTAAGTCTAGATAACCCACATCAACTTTTATTTTTGCTAAAAATAAAGACCTAAAGAACTGCAGTTTTCTAATAGTGGTTTGACCGTTTGTTTAGATGGGAACTCAAAAAAAATATGTAGGTTTGCTCTATGCTGTTTTCAGAAATTTTAGGCCAAGAGCACATTAAAAATCACCTGACCAAAAGTGCCGATTTCGGCCGAATTCCGCACGCGCAGTTATTTGTGGGTCCAGAAGGCTCCGGTACGCTGCCAATGGCTATTGCGTATTCACAATACCTTCTATGTCAAAACAGCAACTCAGAAAACACCAATGGCATTGCTGCCTGCAATCTGAAATTTAAAAACTTTTCTCATCCCGACCTGCATTTTGCTTTTCCTGTGGCGACTACAGATAAGGTCAAAAAACATCCCGTCTCCGCTTACTTTATGCAAGAATGGCGTGACCTACTCATTAAGCAACCTTACGGAAATCTATTTGACTGGTATCGCAAGCTCGGCATTGATAATAAACAGGGACAGATTGGTGTAGATGAAGCTCAGGATATCAATAGGGCACTATCGTTGAAATCATTTGAAGGTGGCTATAAAGTGATGCTCATCTGGATGGCCGAAAAAATGAATACCGCTGCGGCAAACAAGCTCCTAAAACTTATTGAGGAACCTCCTAATAAGACTATATTTATTCTCATTACAGAAGATGAGGAACAGATTATCAATACCATAAGATCTAGATGTCAAGTATTGCATTTTCCGCCACTTGCAGAAGACGTTATCAAAAATGCATTGGTCAAAAATTATCAGCTTTCTGAAACTGATGCCACCAAAATTGCGCATCAATCCAATGGAAACTATAATAAAGCCTGTGATTTAGTCTATAGCGATTCTGAAGACACCCAATTTGAAGAATGGTTTGTGTTCTGGATCCGTGCTGCATTTAAGGCGAAGGGAAATAAAAGTGCCATTCACGATTTGATGTCATGGAGCGAAACCCTTGCAAAAACTGGTCGAGAGACACAGAAACAGTTTTTGAATTTTTGTCTTGATTTTTTCAGGCAGGCACTCTTACTTAATTATAAAGCCACTGATTTAGTGTTTATGGAACCAAAATCGTCCTTTAAACTAGAGAAATTTGCGCCCTTTGTTCACGGAAATAATATTATGGACATTTCTACCGAACTGCAAGATGCTATTTATCATATTGAACGTAATGGCAATTCAAAAATCATACTTACCGACTTGTCTATTAAATTGACAAGATTGTTGCACAAAAAAGCCGACTAATATTGTCGGCTTTATATTTTTAAACATTTGGCACTATAAATACCTCGACAAAAAGAGAGGTATATTGTATTTACTCTAGCAAATAGAACCAAATATTCTCCCCTTTTGGCAATTATTTGAAGTTTAGGGGCTTACCTATTTTTTATATTCAGCATTTAAAGCCTCTATTATCTCTTCTGAAATATCTTTACTTTCGTCTCCAAACATTACACTTCCCGCTTCGTTTTTACCGAGAATAAAAGTGTAACCATTTTCCGTTCCGTAATCTGAAACAAAAGATTTAACATGGCTCATAACAGAATCTATCTCTACATTAAATTGTTGAGTTAATGCTTGTTGCTCCATTTGCAATTGTTGCTGCAACATCTGCTGCTTTTGACCGAGAACCTGATATTGCTCTTGCTGCTCCTGCTGAGACATAGATTGTGCTTTAGCTTGGAAACCTTGGGCTTCTGTTTGAAAAGCTTTACCTATACTATCCGTGCGTTTTTTGAAGGCTTCGTCCTTTAGTTTATATTTTTCTTCAATGTCCATCTTTTCTTGATAGGCATTTATAACTTCACCATTATCGACGTAAGCTATTTTTTGTTGTTCCTGGCAAGAAGCCATAACCAAACCAATTGTCAATAGACCCAATACTTTTTTCATCGTAATAAATTCTTTTAATTAAAATTTTTGCAAATGTATGAAAGTGAAACGAAATTTTAAGCCAAAAGACCAATATTGATATTAGCAATAGTTATTCGTAATTCAATAAATGTCACCTATCAAAAAAAGCATTCTAAAACGCGGCTATTTAAAGCCTTTTTTAAGATGACATGTTAGAGCTGCAATTAATTTTTTAATAAGCGGAAATCCTTTAAAATTAAGTATTCTCATTTTTTAGCACATAAATCAATGAAGAATATTCCCCAGAACGTTTAGCTTTTAAATTTGAGCGCCATCCAATCCAAAATGCTTTTAGAGGATTCATCACGCCACTTTTATATTTTTCTGAAAGTAGAGACACGTAGTAAGCATCAAAAATCAAGGGCTGTATTTTTTCTACTACCATTTGATGTTTTCCAAATATAGCAGAAATTGAAATTTGGGAAAAGTGCCATAAATGTCTCGGCACATCAAAAGCCGCCCAATAAGATTTGTAATATTTGGCATCATAACTTTTAAAATTGGGTACTGCAATAATCAACCTTCCGTCTGATTTTAATAATTTTTTGAACATTGCAAGATTAGTTTCTAAATTGGGCAAATGCTCAAGCACATGCCAAAGCGAAATAACATCAAACTGCTTAGCGCCTAATTTAGAAATTTGCTTTATATCAATTATAGAGTTCTTAGTTTTTGTATTTGCGATTTTTCTAGCTTCTGGATTTGGTTCTACCCCAGAAATTTTCCAGTCAGCGTCTTGGGCAGATTTTAAAAAATCCCCCGTTCCGCAGCCAAAATCCAAAAGTGTTTTTTCTTCAGAAGCAAACGGTTCAATAAGTTTTACCTTCCGCTTCAGCGACATCTGTTTTATAAAGTGATATCCCTTTTCAAACAAATTTCTTTTATTATCGGTGTGGGAAATATAATCTTCACTATTATAGTAATCAGGTAATTTTTCTACGGAAGGTTGGGGGCGAGTCTCCAACATATCCAATTCCAAATTATGAATCAATTCAAATTTCTCACCTGAAATTGAATGGTCCTGTACTTTTAAATAAACCTTTGGATTTAATTTTGACACTAAATTTTAATTAATTTTTTAGTTATAATTTGACAAAGACCTCACGGAATTTTAAACCGTGAGGTCTATGGCTGTTTAAAGTTTTGGTGCTTGAATTGCAATGTTCCACGTGGAACTAGTTGTTCGAAGTTATAATTTGACTAAAATTTATCTTCCCAAATACACCAACAAAACCGAAACGTCACTCGGTGAAACACCGCTAATTCGTGACGCCTGGGAAATAGTAACAGGTTGAATTTTCGATAACTTTTGAATACCCTCAGTACTCATAGACTTCAGTTTGCTGTAATCGAAATTATTTGGGATTTTTAAATCTTCTAATCGGTTAAGTTTATCAGCATTGTTCTTTTCCTTTTTAATGTAGCCCGAATATTTGATTTGAATTTCGGCCTGTTCAATAACTTCATTATCCAATTCTTGTTCCTTAATATAATCCTCAACAGATTCTAGCTTTCGCATATCCTCGGTTGTGATATTTGGTCTGGAGAAGAACTTAAACATCTTATCGGATTGTTGAACCAATGCAGAATCCTTTGACTCTAGAATAGGATTGATATCTTCTGGTTTAGCACTTGTGTCCTTAAAAAACTGCACAAAACTATTAGATTCAGATTGCTTTTTCTCCATTCTCCTTAAACGCTGCTCACTTGCCAAGCCTAACTCAAAACCTTTTGGCGTTAATCTAAAATCGGCATTATCTTGTCGTAATAAGGTTCTGTATTCTGCTCTAGAGGTAAACATCCTATAAGGCTCTTCAGTTCCTTTTGTAATTAAATCATCCACTAAAACTCCAATGTATGCTTCATTACGCTTTAGAATAAATTCGTCTCTTTCCTGAACTTTTAATGCCGCATTTATGCCGGCCATGAGCCCTTGGGATGCTGCTTCCTCATAACCAGTAGTACCGTTAATTTGTCCGGCAAAAAATAGACCGTCAACTAATTTGGTCTCTAATGTGTGTTTTAATTGCGTTGGCGGAAAATAATCGTATTCAATTGCATAACCAGGCCTAAAAAACTTCACGTTCTCAAAACCAACAACAGATTTCAATGCCTTATATTGAACATCCTCGGGCAACGAAGTTGAGAATCCGTTAACATAAACTTCGCAAGTATTCCATCCTTCAGGCTCTACAAATAATTGATGGCGGTCTTTATCTGCAAAACGATTTATCTTATCTTCTATTGAAGGGCAATATCTCGGCCCCGTACTTTGAATCCTACCGTTAAACATTGGTGAGCGGTCAAAGCCTTCCTTTAATATATTGTGAACCTCATTACTTGTATACGTCATGTGACACGAACGTTGGTTTTGAAGCGGCTTAATGTTTTCCAAATAAGAGAATTTCTCTGGATGTGCATCGCCTGGTTGTTCTGTCATTTTACTATAATCCAAAGATCGACCGTCAACCCTTGGCGGTGTACCGGTTTTCATTCTGCCAGATTCAAAACCTAGGTCAATTAGTTGCTCTGTTATTCCGGTAGCTGCTCTTTCTCCCGCTCTGCCTCCACCAAAATTCTTGTCTCCAATATGGATCAGTCCATTTAAAAAAGTGCCATTTGTTAGAACGACCGTTTTGGCCTTAACCTCTAATCCTAACGATGTTTTTACTCCAACTATCTTTTGGTTTTCAACTAATAAACCAGAAACCATCTCCTGATAAAAATCCAAATTTTCAGTTTTTTCTAAAAGTAATCTCCAATCTTCAGCAAAACGCATCCGATCGCTTTGAACCCTTGGACTCCACATCGCTGGTCCTTTTGACTTGTTAAGCATTTTAAATTGTATTGCAGACGTATCACTAACTATACCGCTGTAACCACCCAAAGCGTCAATCTCTCGCACAATTTGGCCTTTTGCAATTCCACCCATGGCAGGATTACAGGACATCTGTGCGATATTCTGCAAATTCATGGTAATGAGCAAAGTTTTGCTTCCCATATTGGCAGCTGCAGCCGCGGCCTCACTACCAGCGTGACCAGCTCCAACTACAATTACATCATATACTTCGTTAAACATAACAACTTATTGTTCCACGTGAAACATCTTGTAGTTTCACATTTGGTTTGAAAATTTTTTGCAAATATACGGGTAATATGTCAGTCTTTGATTAACTGTGCTAAGTAGAAATCCTCCTTGCTTCTCATCAAAATCGATTCCGCTTTCGTTTTATCTTTATAACCACAAAAATGTAAAACTCCGTGAATCATTACACGACTTAATTCGTTTTGAAAACTCACACCATACTTGGATGCGTTTTCCCTTACCCTTTCAATAGAAATATATATATCGCCATGAAGTTCATTACCTATAGAATAATCAAAACTTATAATATCCGTATATGTGTCGTGTTTTAAAAACTCAACATTCAAATTAAGAAGATACGAATCATCACAAAAGATATAATTGATTTCACCTTCGTTTTTATCTTCTAATTCGATGGCCTCCGAAATCCAATTTGAAACCTTATCTTCATCAACAAATTCAAAAGCCATTTCTTGGTTAAAACTAATCATTGACTTGTTTAAAATATTCTTGAACCTTCTTTTTATAGACCTGCTGTAGCGGTAAAGTCTGTCGATTTAAAATTTCTGTAGTATTAAAATAATCCCTGGCTTGTGGGGTTTTATTATTTGTTGTGTTTTCAAATTCCTTCGTATTCGATTCTGATTTTCGCTTGTTGTCTTCACCCTGCATAAATGTAGCATTTTCCAATTTCAATAATTGATGTTGCAAATTCATCATTTTTTGCAAAGTTTGATTTGTAAAACCGTTGTTGATTAAGTCTTGCTCAATTTGTTCCATATCCTTAACCAATTTATCACCCAATGCTTTTTCACCGGGCTTACCATACTTATCTTTCAATTGGTTTTCTAAGGCTTGGCGAAGCTGCTGTTGTCTTTGATAAATTTCATATAATTCTCCGTTCATAGCTTCTGTCCCAGCTTTTCCTTCGCCTTCCTTGCCGTCGCCCGGTGTATCGGTTTTTCCATCTTTTCCGTTCTTTCCATCTTTTCCCCCTTTGCCAGTTTTACCCTCTTTTGATTCACCATTTTCTCCTTCGCCCTCTCCTTGACCTTCACCATCTCCTTGACCTTTACCTTCTTTACCTTCACCAGGCTTTTCGCCTTTTTTACCACCCTTCTTAGTTCCGTCTTCCATCTTTTTATTGAGTTCTCCTTGGCTCATTATAATGTCTGGCAGTTGCCCTTCACCTTCGCCCTTACCCATTCCCATAGATGGTTTCATTTGGTCATTCATATTATCCAAAATATCACTTAAAAAACTCGCAAGTTCATTGGTAGACGTCACTGTATATTGTTGTGAACTAACACCTTGATATATTTGATTTTCAGACAATTGACCTAAAGATTTATCGATATTAAAAAATACATCGGTAATTTGCTTATTTACTGTTTCGGAAATGCGCGGCTGTCTAAGACTCAATGCAAATAAACTGTCATCAATATGTTCAAAATGCTCTCTTAAGTTACTTTGTTTGCGCAGAAATTTACCATATTCATTATTGTTAATCTGCATGGATTTAAATTGATCCATTAAATTTTCTTGGTCAAATGAAAATAACACCAGATTATCCAGTATTTGCCGTAATACCGTAGCATCCTCTTGTAGCTGGTCAGCACCACCCATGGCCATCATACCACCCATGCTCTTAGACATCTCTTTCATTTTTTTTGCCGCTTGCTTTTGCTTTTGTTTAGCCTTTTGTTGTGGCCCAGACTCTGATGGTTTTTGTCCGTCTTGCGGTTTTTGTTCCTCTTGTGCTTCTTGAGGTTCTTGGGACTCTTCTGGGTTGGTATTCTCCTCTTTAGATTCGTTATCTTTTGCCTCCTGCTCTTCTAATGCTTCAGTTGCCTCTTGCTGATCTTGCTTAATTGATTCTTCGGTTGGCTCATCCTGAGGAATCTTCATTGGTTTTTTTAGTGCCTTATTTTCTTTTTGTAAGGCATCCATTTCTTTTTGAAACTCATTGAACTTTTCATTTAGCTTTTCTTGAGCTTCAGCATTGTTTTTCTCTTTATCTTCCTTAGAAAGCTGCTCCTGTTCTTCGGCAAGCTTCTCTAAATCGTTCATTAATTTTTCAGCTTTTTTAGCGACGTAATATCTTTTGGTCAACTCAAGCAACTGCTTTAAGCTTCGCTCCTTGTTTTTGTTTTGCTTTGCTAATTCTTCCAGCTTTTCGGTGAGCTCTTCTTTTTGCAATTTATCTTGTAACTTTTTTAACTCTTCTAAAATCTTTTCATCTTCTTTAAGTTGTTCCTCGTTTTCATCAAGACGCTTTTTCAATTGCTCCTTGAACGGGTCTTCCTTTTTATTTTCATTTTGAAATTCTTCAAGATTATCCTTCAGCTTTTTATTGAAATTCTTCATCAATTGCTCCTGCTCCTTTTGACGCTGAATAAAATTTTCAAATTTTTTCTTATCATTAAAATTGAGTTCTTCCTTTTCCTTCTGAGTTTTGGATAACTGTTCTAGCTCTTTATCTTGTTGCTGCAGTTTATCAAAAGTTTTGCTAATATCCTTTATGGTTTCACTTTGTTCTCGCAGTTGCTTTTGTTCCTCTTCATCCTTAGTTAATTTTCTATAACTGAATACCGAACTTTTTGTGCTTTTATAGTTATGGATGGCATCATTATCAAAAACCTGAAAATAGAGCTCGTAATCGACTCCTTCGGTTAAATTTAATTGGTCTGGAAACGTATTGACAAACTCATCAAAATTTGATTTTGATATTTGGATAGTTTGTTTTGATTTTTCTTCAGGATTCTCTCTTGGATAATAGACCATCTGTAATTTTAAAAGACCATAATCATCGCTAACCTGACCATAAAAATAAAGTGTCTGATTGTCTAAACTATCCTTTTCCATCTTAACCTCTAACTCCGGATAGTTGTCCTTAACAACATTTAATGAAAATGCCAGATTCTCGTAATCCCTCAATTTTGCGTTGGAAGTGCTAATGTTATAATCGGTATTATTATAAATGGTTTTGGCAGCTTCAAAATTTCCATTTGGTTTTTTTTGAAACTCTAAAGTATCCTTGGAATACCAATACACCTCGTCAGTAGATTTTGTAACCACTCGCCAAGTTGCCTTGGTGCCTTCAGGTACGGTAGAATTCCCAGAGCTTTTAAGGGTCTCATTTTTCTTATTGGTATAAGCAGGGTAATCCAAAAACATTTCGAAATTCACTATGGTGGGTGTATTTATAATCTCCAAATCGTAAGTTTTAGAAAAAATGTTATTGGCAGTTAGTTCAAAAGAAACCGGTTGCTTTACCTGCGGAAAAGTATATTCGAAATTCCCAGGGGCGGTTTGTTGCAAAAAATAGCTTTGACCATTGTAGATTATCTGTGCATTCTCTGGTGTGATATCCCCGGCCGTATTAACCATCAATTTAAAATCCTTATTTTCAATGGCCTTTAAATTGTCGTTAATAACAAAAAACTGAAACGGTGCTGGTGGTTCATAAGCGGTTTTATGGTCAACAACACGTTTGTAGCTTTCGCTAAACCATTCCATCTTTCCGGTAGCATAAGAAAGCAACAAGATTGCGATTGGGATAGCGGCATATTTAAGATATTTAGTGTTTTTTCTGAAATTAATCGCAAAATTGAAAGGTATTGGGGTCAATTCTGCAGATTTCTGGTTGATACTTGCCAGAAGCAACTCCGATTGTTGACTGTTTTGATTTAGCTGAAGTACATTGAGCAACTTATCGCTTACTTCAGGAAAATGGTTACCAATAATTTTGGACGCCTCTTCGTAATTAATACCTTTTTTAAGCTTAAACAGTTTGGTCAATGGCATCGCGATGAATTTTATGAACAATCCGATTTCAACTGCAATAAAAATCCAGAACAAAATGGTCCTAGCAGTTGGGTTGAGCCATAAGATATATTCGATAAAGAGTGTCGCAATTAAGTACAACAGACCAATAGCAAAAAATAGAATAATACCTTTTAAGAGTTCATTGACGTAAAAACGCTTGATGAACAATTCTAATTTATGCTGTATATTTTGGAAGTTTGAAGCCATAGATATCAATAACCCACTAAACTACAATTTTATTTTAACCCATAATTGCCTAAATTTGGTAAGTTTCTGTTAAATCCACTTCATGTACTTAAGGTAATGGGCAAAACCTAAAAAATCTTTTCATAGTTATTCATTTTATCAAAATTAAAAAGCATGAAAGACATTAAATATTTAGCCGCATTTTCAGTTCCTCTCGTCGCACTGATTGGATTGTGGATCAAAGGGTCTTTTGTTTATTTAACGCCTTTCTATGCCTTTGTTATCATACCAATCATGGAGCTTATTTTTCCTGTGGATGTTAAAAATTTATCTGCTGAAGAAAGCGATGGTCGATTAAAGCGAAAAATATTTGATTGGTTACTTTACCTCAACTTACCAATTGTATATGGGTTAGTATTCTTCGGAATTTATCAAGCAAGCTTTATGCCTCTCGAAACTTATGAATTTGTGGGAATGCTCATTTCCATAGGTATTGTTTTGGGCGTCAACGGAATTAATGTGGCTCATGAACTTGGTCACAGACAAACCACTAACGAACGTTTCGTTGGGAAGGCACTGCTTTTGCCCTCTTTATACATGCACTTCTTTATTGAACATAATTACGGGCATCATTTGCACGCTGCAACTGCTGAAGATCCCGCAACTGCACGTTACAATCAAACTGTATATTCGTTTTGGATAACCTCTGTGGTTCGGCAATTTGTAAATGCTTGGAAGATTCAGGCGAAACTCTTAAAAAACAACCAACGTGCCTTTCTTTCTTTAAAAAACGATATGTTTTGGTACACTGTTTTGCAGTTGTGCTATTTGGGATTATGTTTCGCAATCTTTGGAACATCAGGTTTACTATTTGCCTTTTTTTCGGCTTTAGTCGGTATTTTACTTTTGGAAACCGTCAATTACATAGAACACTACGGATTACTTCGGTTAAAAACAAAATCTGGTCGTTACGAGCGCGTACAGCAAATGCATTCCTGGAACTCCAATCACGTAATCGGTCGCATCGTACTTTACGAACTCACTCGCCATAGCGACCACCATTTCAAATCGACCAAAAAATATCAAACCTTGGATTGCCATAATGAAAGTCCGCAGATGCCTTTTGGCTATCCAACTTCTATGGTTTTAGCAATGGTGCCGCCGCTGTGGTTTAGCATTATGAACAAGCGTGTACCAAAAGGGATGGTATCGAATTGAATTTTAAGAAGCTATTGCAGTTTTTTACTAAAGTGAATTCAAATGCCTACATGTGCAAAAAAAGTTGAAACTACCTGCATCTTCATGTTATTAAGTACATAAATATTCCCGCAAACATTAACCCAATTTTGAGAGTTGGTTTTTGAACTTCGCTCTTGAAACTTCTATCTTTGTTGATGTAGTTTGAAAAAACATTCCAATAATTAAAATAAATGTTCAAAGATAAATGAAAACACCAGTTAGATTACGTTTTGCACCAAGTCCAACCGGACCTTTACATATAGGTGGCGTTCGCACCGCTTTATTTAACTATTTATTCGCCAAAAAGCACAATGGTGTTTTAATACTTAGAATTGAAGATACTGATCAAAGTCGCTATGTGGAGGGCGCGGAACAATATATTGTTGACGCTTTAAATTGGTGTGGTATTCATTTCGATGAGGGTGTCTCAGTTATTAACAACAAAGGTAACGACGGTGATTTTGGCCCCTACCGACAAAGTGAGCGTAAACATCTTTACAGAAAATATGCCGACATTCTAATTGAAAAAGGACACGCCTATTATGCTTTTGATAGTTCAGAAACCTTGGACGCGCATAGAAAAGACCATGAGGCCAAAGGAAAGACCTTTATCTATAATTGGCACAATCGCCAGAAATTGAGTAATTCGTTATCTCTTTCAGATGAAGAGGTTCAGAAAAAAATTAAAGCAGATGAAGATTATGTGATTCGGTTCAAATCACCACAAGATGAAACTTTGCATTTAAAAGATATGATTCGTGGGGATATTGAGATTGATACCAATGTGCTAGATGACAAAGTGTTATTTAAAAGTGATGGCATGCCCACCTATCATTTGGCAAATATAGTAGATGATCATTTAATGCAGATATCCCATGTAATACGCGGCGAGGAGTGGTTACCTTCATTAGCTTTACACTATCAATTGTATCATGCTTTTGGATGGGATGTACCACAATTTGCGCATTTACCACTAATTTTAAAACCTACTGGTAAAGGTAAATTAAGCAAACGCGATGGCGACAAAATGGGCTTTCCAGTATTTCCTTTAGAATGGACTGATCCAAAAACAGGCAATGTTTCACCAGGTTATAAGGAGGAGGGCTATTTCCCTGAAGCTGTTGTTAATTTTTTGGCCTTTTTAGGTTGGAACCCTGGCACTGAACAAGAACTATTTGATTTGGAAACCTTAACCAATGTATTTGAAGTAGAGCATGTTCATAAAGCCGGTGCACGATTTGACCCAGATAAAACCAAATGGTTCAACCACCATTATATGCAGCAACAAAACGATTATGATTTAGCAAAATCATTTCAAAAAATTGTTGACCAACATACCAAAGGTATTGACCTCCAATATATTGAAATGGTTGTAGCTCTAATAAAAGAGCGCGCCACTTTTGTAAGCGACTTTTGGGAGGAAAGTGATTTCTTTTTTATTGCGCCTAAATCTTATGAAGAAAAAGCCCTTAAAAAATCTGTAAAAGAAGATACTGCTGAAATTCTAACCCGAGTAAAAACTGAAATTAACAGCGTTGAAGATTTCACTGTGGACCAGTTAAAAACAACTCTTAAGGGATGGATTACAAATGAGAAAATTGGCTTTGGCAAAGTGATGATGCCTCTAAGATTGGCCTTAGTTGGAGATTTGAAAGGGCCCGATGTTTTTGATATTATGTATATGATTGGAAAAGAGGAAACAGCTAAGCGCATTGAAGCATTTGTTGCCGCTATTTAGAGGGTTTCTGTAAATAAATGTAATAGTGTGTTTTCAAATAACTATTGCATTATAATCTTGTTAGAATCCGACTAATCACGAATAATAACCCATTTTTTCAAATTAAAATTTCAGTATCAATGGCGACTACAATTTAAGAATTACGGCATTGGGATTTGAAGTTTTTACCCTTATCTTGTAAGCACAAATCATTTTAATTTTATTATGGGCAATTATATTCTTATTCCGATTATATTTTTTGGGGTCATCATTCTTATCTCTTCGTTTTTTGTCGTCAAACAACAGACTGCTGCAATTATTGAACGTTTTGGTAAATTTCAAAGCATCAGACAATCTGGGTTGCAGTTAAAAATTCCGCTGATTGATAAAATTGCTGGGAAACTGAGTTTAAAAATTCAGCAGTTGGATGTGATTATTGAAACCAAAACGTTAGATGATGTGTTTGTTAGGTTAAAGGTTTCGGTGCAATATCGCGTGATTAGAGCAAAAGTGTACGATGCTTTTTACCAGTTGGATTATCCGCATGACCAAATCACCTCTTATGTATTTGATGTGGTTCGTGCTGAAGTACCTAAAATGAAACTGGATGATGTGTTCGTGAAAAAGGACGACATTGCACTTGCCGTTAAAGCGGAACTCAACGACGCTATGTCTGAATATGGCTTTGACATCATAAAAACCCTAGTGACAGATATAGATCCTGATGCCCAAGTGAAAGCAGCGATGAATCGTATTAACGCTTCAGACCGGGAAAAAACGGCAGCACAGTATGAAGGTGACGCTCAACGTATCTTAATTGTTGAAAAAGCAAAAGCCGAAGCCGAAAGCAAACGTTTACAAGGTCAAGGTATCGCAGATCAACGTCGTGAAATAGCCAGAGGTTTAGAAGAATCTGTAGAAGTTTTGAACCGGGTTGGTATCAACTCCCAAGAAGCCTCAGCCTTAATTGTGGTGACTCAACATTACGACACTTTGCAATCGCTTGGTGAGGAAACTAATAGTAATTTGATTTTACTCCCAAATTCTCCACAGGCCGGAAGCTCCATGCTTAACGATATGGTAGCGAGTTTTACGGCCAGTAACCAAATTGGGGAAGCGATGAAGAATGCGCGTAAAAAAGAGGAAAAATAGAGGTAATATGTGTTTAAAGTACCGAATTAAAAAAGGAAATATAGTCTAATAAAAACTTAGTGATTCACTCATACTTCCTCATTAAACCAAAATCAAAAGGTGTCCAAAGGCAAGCTTTTAAACCGCTTTGCTTAAATCCCGTGTTGACCCAACTATTACAAGTTTTAAAACAAGAGTAACTTCCGTTAGCCTTATAAAAATCATCTGTTTGGTTATATCCTTGATTTTTTAGGTGTATCTTATTTTCACCATCAGTTGTCTTAAACGTTTTCAGTATATACGTATTTAATCGCTCTAACTCTGAATCGTTAAGCGCCACGACAATCCAATCGTTTTGTCTTTTTTCATATCGAGTGACATGAATTAAAGATTCACTGTTTAAGAATAAAGCTCCAAAAGCATTTTTAAAGGTCAAATCTCCCCAAGTAGGAGTGTTGAGGTAAAAATTTTGGTCACCCCAACCGAATGATAAATAGTTTTCTGCGGGAAGGTGTTTTATTCCCAGTAAAAATGAATCGTTTAAACTCTTTATCGGTAGGATTATATCAAGATGAACCCCATTTGTGTTCAAGTAAATGATATTCTGTTTTGGTTCTTTATCTATATTACCATTTAGCGTTATTTCGGATAAAATCAATGACACTAAAATGTAAATAAAAGGTATTAATAAAACATAACAAATACCTTTGAGAACCTTCTTTATAATTTTCATGCTTAAACCTTTAAGGTTATTAGCTAATTACTAAAACCTTTACAAGTTGAAAATAACCCAAGCACCCTTTTTTAAGAATGCTCTTTTTTATACTTAGAAATCATTTCCTTCAGTTCTTTTAAATATTCGTTGAGTTCTTTTTGATCTAAAGTGGCTTCATTATTATTGCCTTCTGGAAGCGTACTTTGAGTTTCGTCCAAATATTTTTGGAGTTCTGGGTAGTTCTCTTCAATGTCTCTCGTAACGGTTGAAATTTCGGTAAGTATTCGTCTTGTTTTATCGTCCATGGTTTTTAATTTTTCTAAAAGTTAAATATAATTAGAGTCTTAACAAAAATGAAAATTCTTTTTAACTGTAATTTGACAAGTTTTATCAATATTAAGTACGAGAAGTTCTTATTTGCCTCTGTAATTTCAGCATTTGGTGAACCGTATCATTGACTAGTTTCTGAATAAATCCCTAATTAGACAGCGCGTATAGCTTGGGTAATATCTCATTTGATTTCCTACCGTGTAGATGACTCAAAGGTGTTATTTTATGCTTCGATTTCGTTTAGCAACCCGCCTAATAGGTTCCCTTAATCAAAACGGATGACGCTCATCCCAATCCCGAACAGGATTCATAAATTTCACGAGATTTCTTAAAATCTTATTCGCAATAAGTGTATTGGTATGCTTTAAATAAATAAACATATCATGAGGTTTCGCCCCGATTGAACTCTTAATTTCCATGGCTGTTCTAGCAAAAACAACGTTTTCAAAATTATGCTCGATTCCAAAAGCGGCCATATCAAAGAGCATGTTCAAATACATTTGGTGTTCGTGCTGCAGTTGTGGGTGGTAGCCTAAAAAGTACGTTTCAAGATTGTTGTAGTTTTTAATAAGTGTAAAAAAACCAACCAAGACATCATCTATAAAATAACCATATAAATTGAAATCATCTTTTAATTGCGATTTGAGTTCGATAAAGTGATTTGGGTGTAGCTTAAAGGAATTGACACCTGCATTGTCTGATACATTTTCATACAATTGATATAAATCTTTACTGTGTTGTTTTATCGATTCTAAATCTAATTCCCTAGATATAATTGGAACTTTCTTTTTCTTTGCGGTACGAAACCGCCTTCTGTATTTTTTATTGAACGCAGCGATATAATCTTCAGCAGAAGCCCATGACTCTCGCTTATTGAATATCATGTTTGGCTGAACTCTTGCCTTAAAAAATTGATTTCTTTTCAATACCGTTTCACTATTGTGAATGGCATCGGATTCAAAAAAATCTTTGAGTAGCATTGATTCTAACTTTTTTTCCGAAATCGTTCTTTATGATTTCAGCTAACTGATTTACTGCCTTTAAAACCGATTCGAGAAACGCTATCTTGTGTCAATAACTTCCGCTGAAAAATAAAGACCATGTTGGCCTGTGTGCATGAGATTACCAACCACTATGGCGTTTCCTTTTAAGAATTTTGCTGCCAAACGTTTGCCAAGTTCCTTAATTTGAGAATCCGATTGTTTTCTAAAAATATCATCGGCAACCAATTCAACGCGTTGTAGAATGGAAATGCCCACCAACGTTTCCGCAGAAAAGACAGCAACAAAGTAAGTTGTAATATTAGCTGGACTTGAATTTTCTAAAGCCCTAAGAAATGGAGTTTTTAAAAATAGGTCTTTAATTGGCAGTTCGTCCCAAGCTGAAGGTAAGTCACTAACCGAATTGTAGATTTTAAAATGAATTGGGTTCAAGAATTTAAACAATTTTGAAGGAAAGAATGGCCCACCCAAAATTTCCCAAAAGAAATTTTGACCTCCCAAATGGGAGTTATGTCGATAAATTTAATAAGGTGTAAAGATGAAATTTTTAAACCCATCCACATACAATTGCGCCCATTATAGTTAAGCAAACCGCCCAAAAGCCTGTATTTATAAAAATATATTTCCAGCTTCGTCTCTCAAATAAAGCGTTAATAGCAATAACTGGAAAGAACATGAATACTGCCGAAAGAATTCCATGAAATGCTCCGTGTTTAAAAGTTCTAAATGTCGGTGCCATAGTCATCTAAAAATGCTTGATATGAAGGAAGCGCTTTCGACGGGTCGCCTCCCATTAAACTATACGCACCCATTTGATGTATGGTCAGCATTTGGGTAGAAAATGATAATAATACAGACAGGACTAAGGTTACACCAAAGATGACCGCCATATTACTGTTTCTGAATTTTTCTTCGGTCATACCCGATTCTCGCATCCAAACAATGCCCAATGTTTTTGGATTGTACCATAAAAAACCCACTATTATGGGAACGACTGCCGCCACCAAAATTGCTAAATAATTAAATTCCATAATTGAATGATTTGATTAGTAGTTAAATATAGTCTAAATCTTAAAGATTTATCACATTACGTTATGACTACGACCATCATGTATAATTACTGATTGACCTCTACAATCAAAATAAAATTGCCAAGGTGCGAGAATCCAATATTAACAATAAACAACTAATCTACCTTATTTGCTTCTCGAACCAACAAATCATTCTTATCAGCCTTCGCCTTTTCTATAAACTCTTCTATATCGGTATTACGCTCTTGGCCGTTTTTTAGAAGGACGCTAAGCGCCAACATGGTGGCGATTCTAGTTCCAGCTTTTTTTACTGTCGTATTGAATAAGGCTTGAACGTCATCATAACTTACGTGTTCTGCAAGTTTTAATATTTCAGCCCTTGATTTTTCACGCTTAGCATCGGGAACATTCGTGTATTTTTTTCCCAACTGCTTAATGACCTCAATAGGAGGACGTTTTTGCTGTGCATTTTGATTTTGGGGCTTTTGTTGTGTCTGCTTAGTTTGCGGCTTCGTTTTTGCCCATGAGTCCCTTAATCCAACAATTTTATTGAAAACTAAATGTGAAGCAGAACTGTCTGTGTCCACATTAAAATAGCCCAATCTTTGAAATTGGAAACGCTCGCCAGGTGTTGCTTCTGCCAAACTTGGTTCTACGTAGGCTTCAATAACTCTGAGAGAATTGGGATTTAAAAATTCCATAAAATCCTTGCCCTCGTGACTATCTGGAGCCTCCTCCATAAATAGGCGGTCATATTCCCTTACCTCAGCTTTAATGGCGTGTTTGATGGATACCCAATGTAAGGTGCCCTTAATTTTCCGGTCGGTATCTTCAGAATGTGTGCAATGAATTTCAATCACATTGCCGTCTGCATCCTTAACCACTTTTTCCGCCTTAATGATATAAGCATTTTTAAGACGAACCTCGCTACCTAATTTCAGTCTAAAAAATTTACTGCTGGCTTCTTCCTTAAAATCTTCTTTTTCGATATAAATTTCTTTCGAGAATGGCACTTTACGAAAACCTGCGCTTTCATCTTCTTGATTGTTTTCTGCGTCAAACCATTCCTCTTTATCATCAGGATAATCTGTAATGATGACTTTAACGGGGTCCAAAACAGCCATAACCCGCGGCGCATTTTTATTGAGGTCTTCACGGATGCAAAACTCCAACAATGACACGTCAATGACATTATCGCGTTTTGCAACACCAACCTTATCGATAAATAATTTGATGGATTCTGGTGTATAACCACGACGTCGTAAACCAGAAATAGTAGGCATTCTTGGGTCGTCCCAGCCTGAAACTACGTTTTGTTGTACCAATTGCAACAATTTGCGCTTACTCATAATGGTATAACTAAGGTTCAATCTCGCGAATTCACGCTGTTTTGGCAACATTGGCAATTCTTCCTTGGCATAGTCGTGAACCTGCTCTTTAAACCAATCGTAAAGCTCTCTGTGGGGTTTAAATTCCAAAGAGCACAAACTATGTGAAATCTGTTCAATGTAATCACTTTCGCCATGCGTCCAATCATACATGGGGTAAATACACCAATCATTTCCTGTTCTATGATGCTCTTTTTTAAGTACCCGGTACATGAGCGGATCACGCATTAACATGTTGGGATGTTGCATATCAATCTTAGCGCGCAATACATGTTCGCCTTCATTGAATTTACCGGCTTTCATTCCCTCAAATAACTCCAAATTTTCAGCTACGGTTCTGTTTCTAAACGGTCCATCAACACCAGGTTGGGTCGGTGTGCCTTTTTGCTCAGCCATTAAAACGCTAGATTGAGAATCAACGTAGGCCTTTCCTTCTTGAATTAATTGAACTGCCCAATCGTATAATTTCTGAAAATAATCGGAAGAATATAGCTCATTAGCCCATTCATAGCCCAACCAGGAAATATCACGTTTTATCGCATCGACGTATTCCTGCTCTTCCTTGGCGGGATTGGTATCATCAAAACGAAGATTAACGGGAGCATTATATTTTTGACCCAAACCAAAACTTATTCCGATAGCTTTAGTATGGCCTATATGTAAATACCCATTAGGTTCTGGCGGAAACCTGAAGCGTAGCTTTTCTTTTGGTAACCCATTTTCTAAGTCTTCCTCTATGATATGCTCTATAAAATTGAGTGCCTTTGTATCTTCTGACATATTGTAAAATTAGAACACAAAATTAACGATTTATCGGCGTTGTGGATTATGTTTCTGGTGTGGATTATGTAATTTTATGCAAAATTGAAAACATGGAGAGATTTGATTATGATTGCCAAAAGTATGTTTGTATAATTCTTTAAAAAGTCAATTAGATTAAATTTACCCAAATCTCAAACTTATATTAGAAAAAGTCTTAAATCCAATCAGTATCAAATGGGTAATATAAAATTAAATAATATTCGTGTTTTCGCACACCACGGCTGTTTAAAGGAAGAAACTAAAATTGGGAGCGATTATCGTGTGGATTTAGAAGTAGAAGCTGATTTGCAAACCTCATCAAACTCAGATAAACTAAGCGATACGGTAGATTATGTGCTGCTAAACCGAATTGTTAAAGAAGAAATGCAGCAACCCTCCTACTTATTGGAAACTGTTGCAAAACGCATACTTAAACGCATTTTTTCCGATGACGAAATGGTTCAAAAAGCCACGGTTGAGGTTAGTAAATTGAATCCACCCATTGGTGGCGATGTGGAAAGCGTGACTATAAAAATGAGCCAGCATCGAAAAAGTAGTTTGTAAGTAGGGTATAGCTTTAAAATTTTATACATTTGCAGACTATTTGCGATACTTAGGATGAGACTTATACTTTCGCAGACAAAGGGCATCATGGCCGAGTGGCTAGGCAGAGGTCTGCAAAACCTTCTACAGCGGTTCGAATCCGCTTGATGCCTCAAAACCTTCAGGAATTTCTTGGAGGTTTTTTTTATTAAATGCTGATTACATTTTTTTGCTCTAACTTCTTATTCATTCAATCTGTGAAAATACGAATGACCTGCGTTTTCTAACTTAATTAAACCATACCGCATAACGCTGTCGTCGCAACTCCAGGGCTAACTGCGCTTCCATCTTTAAAGCCTCTTCTCTTGAGTTTAACAACGGAATGTGATTATAAAGACTTGGTCTTAAATACGAGCCATATTTTTCGACAATGTTGGAAGATAGTTTATGGCCGCTCTTGTTTCGATAGCCTGTTTTGTGTTGTTGGAAACGTTCTTTTGCAGTTTTACTAGTCATCCCAACATACAAACATTCGAGAACGCCATTAAATTGCGGATTTGCCTCTCTAAACCTAGAGTTTTCGGTATAAACTTTTTTTCTCAATTCTATGACGTAAATACGATATTGGGTTTTAGCCATACATTTTTTTATAATCTATGTTCTATTTCTTCTTGAAGGCGTTCTTTTCCGTCAGGGAAAAATCCTTGAACTAAAAGTAATACACCAAAACCCAAGATTACCAAAGCCACAATCTTTTTTGTTTTATAGATCAGTCTTGGGGTAAGTCTTTTTCGGAGGCGTTTTGCGGCGGCAATTTTGAGTAAATCCACAATAAAATAAGTAGTGAGCATGGTAATGATAAACACCTTGACACCACCTTCACTTTCGGTAATAGAACTACCTATTACAATAAAGCCCAACCATCCCATTAAAACCCCGATATTAATGAAATTGAGCAGAAAACCCTTAACGAATAGTTTTCCCAAATCATTTTTCTTGATTTCAACTTTGTGATATTCCCTGACAATGGAGCGGAAGGATTTAGAGGTCTTTACGAAGGAAATTAGACCATAGGTAACCAGCAACATTCCGCCAAAAACTATAAAGTTGGGATCATCCTTTATTTTATCTACCAACTTATTAGTGCTATAGAAAGCTACGGCTATAAAAACAATATCAGCTAGAATAACTCCCAGATCAAAAATAATAGCACTTCTAAACCCTCTAGTAGCACCTGTTTCTAACAAAACGAAAAACACAGGACCAATAGTAAAGGCGAGAATAACACCAAATGGAATGGCGGCTAATATGTCATCTAACATAAAAGAAATAGCTTTCTCACAAAGCTAAGAAAAAAGGAGCGTAAAACTTATGGGCTTTAACGCTTTACTTTATACGGGTAATTTTGCCACCAAAGGTGGTTTTTTCTTTGACATTCTGTGGGTTTCCGTAGATATAAATTTCACCACCAGCCAAAACCTTAGCGTCAACAGCATTAGTTGCATTGACATCTGCCTCACCAGCTGCTTTTATATTAACGGAAGTATTTTTAGTTTCAAAAGCTCTACCCTCATAAATTCCACCCGTATTGAGTGTGATATCTTGAAAGTTCGCTTTGCCCCTGGTTTCAATGATACCTCCTGTAACAGCTCTGATATCAACTTTTTCAACATCTAAACCAATTCTTAATGTGGCACCTTCCTGAGCTTTTAATTGAATATGATCCTGTTCAATAAGCTCGTTAGAAGAAATTATGGCGCCCTCATTACCATCAATAATATCCAATTGGGTATAATATACAGCGACAAAAGTTCTGTCTCCGTTGAAAATTTTATCAATTTTCATTCTTATTTTCAATTTTCCATCCTTGTTAATGACTTCTACATCCTGAATATCATCGCCTGTAATTTCAACGGAATTAGCTTCAGATTTAATGAGGTTAACCATAATCAAGTCAAAAACCTTGACTTCATTGAAATTTCCGACATTTTTCGATTTTGGATTTTGAGCAGAAAGCGTTACTGAAAATAATACTATTAAAAGCGTTGTGAAATAGTTCATCTTTTTTATGTTTATTTATTTACGAATGATTTGCAAAATAAAGATGACCTAGTGTTTCAAACGTTACAGGATAAATACGAATTGGACAAAAAAATGAAAGTAAAATTTTATTGAGCTACAACAACTGCAGTTCCCGTTACAGATACCATTGCATAATTACTTGCATTCATCTCGATATCTATTTTTATGCCCACCACGGCATTGGCTTTTAATTTTTGGGCATTTTCCTGAAGATTTTGAAATGCCTGCTCTTTTACACTTTCAATACTGTCTCTTACGGATTTGTAATATTTAGACATACTAAATCCCATCGACGGTGTTTTTTCTGTCATGGCAACACCTGTAACAATGCCCTTATACTCTGCTATTTTAAAACCTTCTATGGTGTTTGTAGTCGTTAAAATCATAATTTAAAACAAAGTTTTTTTAATTCAAACCTGTCAAGTAGCAGACAGGCTTTTACTAATTTGTAGGGTTGACTTCAGTTATTTTGATAATCTATGCCTAATTGTCTTCGTGCTTACCAATCAGTTTAAAGTCTAAATGTTTCTTCACTAAATCTGTATCTTTTACTTTTACCACTACTTCATCACCTAGCTGATACATCACATTATTTTTCTTACCGATTAAGGCGTAATGGTCTTCATCAAACTGGTAATGGTCATCTTTCATATCCCGCACGCTAACCATACCTTCGCATTTATTTTCTATGATTTCAACATAAATACCCCAGTCTGTTACGCCGGATATAACGCCCACAAAATTTTCGTTTTTATGGTCTTCCATAAATCGAATTTGCATGTATTTGATACTATCACGTTCAGCCTTGGTCGCTAAATATTCCATATTACTGGAATGCTTGCACCTTTCATCGTAAATATCTTCGTTAGCCGATGCTCCGCCATCTAAATACTGTTGTAATAAACGGTGTACCATTACGTCAGGATAACGACGTATTGGAGAGGTAAAATGGGTGTAGTAATCAAAAGCCAATCCGTAATGACCAATATTATGTGTTGTATATTCAGCCTTGCTCATGGTGCGTATGGTCAAAGTATCAACGAGGTTCTGCTCTTTTTTTCCATTAACTTCCTTTAAAAGATTATTCAGGGAATTTGAAACACTTTTACGATCCTTAAAATTTAGTTTATAACCAAATCTGCCCACTACATTTTGAAGCGCTGCCAATTTTGAATCATCTGGTTCATCGTGAACCCGGTAAATAAAGGTTTTCTTTTTGGCTTGTTTACCTATAAATTCGGCTACTTTTTTATTGGCCAAAAGCATAAACTCCTCTATTAATTTGTTGGCATCTTTACTTGTCTTGAAAAATACGCCTACTGGATTGGATTCTTCATCTAAATTAAATTTAACCTCAACCTTATCAAATGAAATGGCTCCAGAACGCATTCGCCTGTTTCGCATAATTTTTGCCAGTTCATCTAATTTCAAAGTTGCATGAGCAATGTCTTTGGTCGTTTTATATTCTTTACCTGAGATTGCAACGTCTGCAGGAATATTGATATCAATATCTCCTTCTTTCCATTTTTTGCCCTTATTGTTTTCAATAATGGCCTGTGCCTCTTCATAAGCAAAACGCGCATCAGAATAGGTTACAGTTCTACCAAACCATTGGTCTTTTATTTCGGCTTTATCGTTGATTTTAAATACTGCGGAGAACGTGTATTTTTCCTCATTGGGTCTTAATGAACAAGCCCCGTTAGATAGGACTTCTGGTAACATTGGCACCACCCTATCTACTAAATATACTGAGGTTGCACGCTCATAAGCCTCATCATCCAAAACCGTATCTGGCTTTAAATAATGCGAAACATCTGCAATGTGGATTCCTATTTCGTAAAGACCATTTTCTAAAGCTTTAAAAGAAAGGGCATCATCAAAATCCTTAGCATCTTTTGGATCAATAGTAAAGGTTAAATCCTTGCGCATGTCACGGCGTTTGGAAATTTCAGATTTACTAATTGAAAGATCTAAGGTATTGGCAAATTCTTCAACTTCCTTTGGAAACTCCATTGGTAAGCCGTATTCGGCCAAAATAGCGTGTATTTCGGTATTGTGTTCTCCGGGTTTTCCAAGAACCTCTATAACTTTGCCGTTTGGTGAATCGGCTTTTTCTGGCCATTCTTCCAGACTTACTAGAACTTTGTCGCCATCTTCAGCGTTATTAGTTTTATTAATCGGTACGAAAATATCGGTGTACATTTTATTGCTGTCCACTACCACAAAGGCGTAATTTTTATGCAATTGAATTACACCAACATATTCGCTTTTTGCTCGGTTTATAATATTGGTGACCTCACCTTCTTTTTTTCCTCGCTTTTCACGTTTATAGGCGTAGAATTCCACTTCATCACCGTGGAGTGCCTTGTTCATATTATTGGAAGATATATAGATATCGTTCTCAAAATCATCCGATATTATGTAACCTGCTCCACGTGAAGCCATATCAACAATTCCAGTATGATATTCAGTATTGTTTACAATTTTGAATTTGCCGCGTTCTACTTCCTCAATTTCATCTTTTGCCTTGAGTTGATCAAGTTTCTTGATGATTTGATTTCTGCTACTGGCATCATTGACACCCAGTTTTGCAGAAATCTGTTTATGGTTATAAGTTTGGTTTCTATCTTTTTTTAAAATACTTAGAATGGTATTTGTAAGGTTGGAAATCTTATTGTTTGAAGGTTTCCTTTTTGTTCGTTTTGTCATTATAAAATGTAATCGTGATTTAGGTTTACGAAATGTAATACCTTTTTATTTTATTCAATATTAGGCGAAGAGAAGATATTGAATTTTTACAAAATTACGGTTTAATTTTTTAATGGTGTTTTGTTAAGGTTAAATTAATGAAAATTGATGTTATCAACACATATATACATATCATCAGTTTTATTTTAAAATTTAAAAAAATAAATGGTGGTTATTATAGTATGTTAATAGCACGTATAACTTTATTTGGTTTTACTTTGAAATGTGACTTATAGAAACAAGTTGATAAACAGTTAACATTAAATTAACCTACAAATCCTTCTGAAACAAGGAACTTTCGAAAGCTATTAACAGCTGTTAATAACCAATGTTGACAAGCTAAATTTAACAAGTAATTGATATTTTAATGTTAGCATAACCCTTTTTTAACACTAACAACTGAGCAAGATTTTTAGGCTAACTTTTTTGGTGGTTCAATTAAAGATTTGGTTGTAAATTTTTTTCGTGAAATGCTAATAAAAGTTTTAATTACTTGCGACAAGTTGTGAACAGAATGTTGCCTTATTATTAACTCATTGTTAACAGGATGTTATTCACTAAAGTAGCTGAAAATTCATTTTAAAAAAATTGAATATATATTTACATGATAATACACTATGCACATATTATAATGTCTTTATGTTATAAATATTAATGTGCCATATTTTATCTTCAAATTTTATTCACCAACCAGTTGGTTACTTTAAATAACTTTAACAATAACAATCTAGTTTGGTTAGTCTAATTCTTAACTTTATGGTCTAAAATTCTAATTTTTTATAAACTATCAGTATTCATAAAAAACACAGTATATGACCATCTCAATTGGCAACGACCACGCAGGTACAGATTATAAAAAAGCAATATTAAAGCATTTAAAATTAAAGCAATATCAAGTTAATAACCACGGTACCGACTCTGATGCCAGTGTTGACTATCCTGATTTTGTGCATCCTGTTGCAATAGATGTAGAATCTAATAAAGCAGATTTTGGAATTATTATTTGCGGTAGTGGAAACGGCGCAAACATGACCGTAAACAAACATCAAGGAGTACGTTCTGCATTATGTTGGACAAAGGAAATAGCAGTCTTGGCAAGACAACACAATGATGCAAACGTATTGAGTATACCGGCAAGATTTACAGCTGTACAACAAGCCATTGAAATGGTAGATGTTTTTCTAAATACCGAATTTGAGGCCGGCCGTCATAAAACTCGTGTGGATAAAATTTCCATTTAATTCTAATTGAAAATTTGAAGTGATACATTATGGGTAGCGCACACTCTCACAATCATTCTCACACACATCCAGATTTAAGAGGTCGGAATCTCATTATTTCTATTTTTTTAAACATAGTTATAACTGTAGCTCAAGTTATCGGTGGCCTATTTTCTGGAAGTTTATCTTTATTAAGTGACGCGTTGCACAATTTTAGTGATGTTATTTCACTTATTGTAAGTTATGTTGCAAACAAATTATCCAAGCAGCAAGCTTCCTTGAAGAAAACTTTTGGTTATAAACGTGCAGAAATTTTAGCTGCTTTTATAAATGCATCAACACTTATTATAGTTGCTATACTTTTAATAAAAGAGGCTATTGAGCGTTTTCAGAATCCCCAAGAAATAGAATCGAGTCTTGTTATTTGGTTATCTCTGGTTGCTATCCTTGGAAATGGCTTTAGTGTTCTTTTGCTTAAAAAAGATTCAAAGTCAAACATGAACATGAAAAGTGCCTATCTACACCTTCTAACAGATATGATGGCCAGTGTTGCGGTTTTGATAGGAGGCTTACTAATGAAATTCTATCAGTTTTTCTGGGTAGATAGCGTGTTGACCTTCGCTATTGCATTGTATCTTATTGTAATGGGCTACGATCTACTGAAAAATTCCTTTAAAGTATTGATGTTGTTTACTCCAGATACCATAAGGATTCAGGATATTGTAAAATCAGTCCAGAGGATAGATGCCATAAAGAATGTACATCACGTTCATATTTGGCAACTTAATGAGGCTGAAATTCACTTAGAAGCACATATAGATTTTAATGAGAATATTTCTTTAACCGAATTTGACACTGTTTTGCACGAGATAGAAGATTTAGTGTTTCATGATTTTGGAATAAATCATGTCAATATTCAACCAGAGTACGGAAAGTGTGATGCTAAGGATATTATTGTTCAGGATTAAAAGGTATATTACTTCCTTACGTAGAAAAAATTAGATAATGAATATCCAGATTAAGGAGTTTAACCAATTAAGTGTTTCACAATTATACGATATGCTGCAATTACGTAGTGAAGTATTTGTAGTAGAGCAAGATTGTGTTTATCAGGACATAGATTATAAAGATCAAAAAGCGTTACATGTTTTAGGCTATAGCGATGAAAATCTTGTGGCCTACACTAGGATTTTTAAACCCAACGATTATTTTGTACTAGCGAGCATTGGTAGGGTAGTGGTAAAGAAAGAGAGACGAAATTCTCAATTAGGTCATGATATCATGACAGCTTCAATTAAGACTATTGAAACCCAATTTCAAGAAACTAGAATCAAGATTTCTGCGCAGACGTATCTGAAGAATTTTTATAATAATTTAGGATTTTATGAAACTGGAGAGAATTATCTTGAAGACGGTATTCCCCATATGGCCATGATTAAGAACTAATCATTTTCTCCAACATAGGTGACTAAAATTTCCACACGCCTATCTAATTTTGGATCACCACCCAAAGGAAATTTTCTGCGCATCCCTACATATTTCATGCGTTTTTTATCTACACCTTTTTTGGCTAAGTAATCATAAATATGTTTTGCCCGGGCCAAGGAAAGATTTCTCTTTTTTGTTTTTCGGTCAATGGCATCCCGACTATTTTGGGTGCAACATACGTGACCTTGAATGGTAAAATAGATATCCTTACGTTCTAAAAGAGCTTCTGCCAACTCTTGAAGTGTTTCTTTAGATTCAGGTAGGAGTTTGCTATAACCGGTTTTAAAAAGGATATTATCCAATCTAAATTTATCCCCAGCCTTTAATTCTTCGTTTAAAACCTCTTTGACCTCTTGATTTTTACTGGCAAGCTCTTCCGCGGTTTTTGTAGGTCTTGGTGGGTCATAAGGCGAAACAACAATTTCGACTTTTCTATTTAATCCTCTAATTTTATGAATGTCATCTTCCTTTACAAGCTTGAGTAGTACCGCTCCCTTACCATCTACATTAGTGATTATAGATTCGTCAAATTCATTGTTAGAAAAAATAACTTTAATCGCATTGGCACGATCTTGAGACAATTTTTGGTTGTAGTCATCACTACCGCGGTCATCGGTAAAACCGTAGATGGCCACTTTTTTAATATCTAATCCTTCAATTTCAGAAAGAAACAATAAGAGTCTACTGTGTTCTGTAGGGAGCACCTCATATTTATCAGTTTCAAAATAAACCTCATGCATCATTTCCTTTTGGGCAAAAAGAAACTGAGACAACATTACTGATATATAGAAAACATACTTCATTGCATTATTACAAACGCCATCTAAGACGACTTTTTTGTTAATACATCTTTTTTTTAATTGAGGTAGTCTAAATAATTAGAGGGATTTTTTAAGATTTCCACACCTTTTTGTATTTCGAGATTATTGGCAACGTAATAGGAATATAAACCTTCACGGTAAAAATAGCGTTTTACAATTTCATCTGAAAGTAAAGATAGTAATTGTGGTTTATTTGCATCTATCGCTTTATCTTTATAAGTATTCAATGCGTTTATCAAATCGGAATAATCGCTATCAATTGCTTTTTCGATCTCTTCGTTTTTTGCAACTATAAAAGCATCTGCAAAGGCCTTTTCGGTATTGGTTTCAAAATTAAAATTCTTTTCTGAAAGGAATTTTTTAAAATTTTTGAAATCCTCATCTGTAAGCTTAAACTCTTTTAGGTTTGGTTCTGGACTGTTATAATAATATTGGGTAGCATATTTAAAAATTAAATTATCCTTTAAAACAGCTTCGGTAATGGGACTTAGTTTGGTCTCCTCCAATTCTAGGTCTGGCTGTATGCCTCCACCATCATAGACCGTTCTTCCTTTTTTAGTTTTGAAGGGGTTGTAATTTTCTTGTTTTACTCTAGTTGCTTTTCCGCTTTTATCACGGTTCCAATAATCCAATGCCTGGATGCAGCGCCCAGAAGGTGTATAATACCTCGATATGGTAATTTTAACTTGTGTTCCGTAGGTCAATTTTTTAGGCCTTTGTACCAAGCCCTTTCCAAAACTTCTGGCTCCAACAATTACAGCTCTGTCCAAATCTTGCAAAGCTCCTGATACAATTTCGCTCGCAGAAGCGCTTCGTCCATCTATTAAAACCACAAGAGGAATTTCGACATCTATGGGGTCTCTTTGGGTGTAATAGGTTTTGTTATATTTCTGGACTTTTGATTTGGTGGTGACTACCAATTGATTTTTAGGTACAAATATATTGGTAACGTTTACAGCTTCGCTTAAAAGCCCGCCAGGATTGCCGCGTAAATCTAAAATTAACTTCTTAGCGCCTTGATTTTTTAGAGCTCTAACGGCACTAATGGTTTCTGAAGATGTTTTCTCGTTAAATTTCCGAAGTACGATATATCCAATATTTTCATTGACCATACTGTAATGTGGCACTGCATGGATATCAACAGCTTCCCTCTGTATCTCTGTGGTTTTAGTTTCCCCTTGTCTAATGAACGTAACGTTGACGGTTGTTCCTGCTGCACCTTGAAGAAGATTACCAGCATCATCCTTAAAGTCGGCAACGGCAACATTATCAATCTTTATAATTTTATCTCCAGCTTTTAATCCCGCCTTATCGGCAGCATAATCTTTGTAAGGCTCAACAATGACCAACGTATCTTTTAGAGTTAAAACATTAGCACCAATACCTGTGTAATCGCCGGCATTATTAATTCTTGCCGCTTCTACATCCTGTTCATTGTAATAATTGGTGTACGGATCTAGGTCATTGAGCATGCTTTTGATTGCGGTATCCATCAAGTCACCGGGATTGGTCTCATCAACATAGTTCATGTTGAGCTCTTTAAAAAGAGTGGTAAAGATTTCTATTTGTTTTGCAATCTCAAAAAAATCGTTCTTAAATGCTGTGGTGCCCGTAAAAATGACAATGGCCAATAACGGAATCAGCAATCGTTTGGTTAGTAATTTTTTCATTCTATAAGCTAATTAATTAGAGGGTTGGGCGGCAGAGAATTTGTTTAACAGTTGTTTCATTTTTTTCTCTACGGAAACAAATTTTGGTATTTCCTTTCCAATATACAAAATCATTAACGCATAAGAAGGGGAACTATTGTTAAAGTAATCGTTTCTCGATAATCGGTAAGCTTCACGTAAAAGGCGCTTGATTTTATTTCTATCTACTGCTTTTTTAAAATTTCGTTTGCTTACTGAAACTCCAACTTTTTGCTGTCCAACTCCGTCAGTTTCCATTTTAAGATACACCAATCGAAGCGGATAAGCGGCCACAGACTTGCCTTCTGAAAACAATTGCTCAATCAGTTTTTTGCTCTTTAACTTGTCTTTTTTGCCGTAGGTAAAGAGCATGCGTTATGAATTTTGATGAGCTTGTGAATTGATTTTATTAGATTAAATCTATTCAAAATTATGTAATAAAAATTCGTGCGCAATAGAGCGCTTCATTTTCAATACTTTAATTGGGTAAATAAGATTCAATTGACTTTTATAAATTTAGACAAACACTAAATTTTTGATAATATCATTTACCCCGAACCAAATTTAAGCTTTTTCTAAAGTGTTGTTCTCAGAATTTACATCTGCCATCATTCCATCAGAATTGATTTCCACAGATTTTATAGGCTTTTTAGTTTCGAAAGAATACGTTTGAAACGCCCAAGCCCAATCTTCCAAAACAGTAGCATCGGTTTCTTTGTGACCTCGCATCATGCGTAATGGAATATAGAAAGTTTCTGAAGATTCATCTGTATAGGTCACTTTCAAATCTATTGGCATTGGCATTGCACCCATTCTTTCTAGGGTTATAGAATTGCCCTCAATTGATTTTACTCCGTAATCTATGGTGTTGGTGGTTTGCCCAAAATCCATAAGGTACCAATCGAGTTCAAACCCAGAGACTTTTTCTGCAGTTCTAATGATATCTAATGGTTTAGGATGCTTAAATGCAAAATCCTGATAGTATTTTTTGATGGTGGTTTTTAGATTTTCGTCACCAATAATATAACCTAATTGAGCTAAAAACACGGCGCCTTTACTGTAGGCGGAAATCCCATAACTCTGGTTGTAATTATAGCGATCGGCATGAGTGGTTAGTGGTTGTTCGTTACCTGAGTTGGCCAGATAAGTATAACCTCTGTAAGAATTATTTAATGGATTGTCATTCTTTTTTTCTGAAATCTCATTCATCGCCAAGGCGGAAATATAACTTGTAAAGCCTTCGTCCATCCATTCGTGCTTTGACTCGTTAGTCGCCAATAAAAACTGAAACCAGGTGTGTGCCATTTCATGGGCGGTTACGCCCACCAAACTTCCATAGTTGCGTTCTCCCGTAATCAAAGTACACATGGCATATTCCATACCGCCATCGCCACCTTGTATTACCGAATATTGTTCGTAGGGATATTTGCCAATATGCTCACTAAAATACTGCATCAGTTTAACTGTTTCTGGCTGCAGTTTTTTCCAGTTATCTAAATTTTCTTGTGGCATATTGTCCTGATAGAAAAAATGAAGCAGTGGTCCATCTGGTACTTTTGCCGTATCGTGAATAAAATCTGGATCGGCAGCCCAAGTAAAATCATGCACGTTTGGCGCTTTAAAATGCCAAGTGTTGGTTTTACCTTTACGTTTTTTTATTTCAGAATCAGAATACCCAAAACCGATTTCGTCTGCATTTTGAAGATATCCAGTTCCACCAATAATGTAGTCTTTATCAATAGTGATTTTTACATCAAAATTTCCCCACACGCCATAAAATTCGCGAGCAATGTAAGGGTCGGCATGCCAACCTTCTTCATCGTATTCTGCTAATTTTGGGTACCATTGGGTCATGGATAACGCTACACCTTCGGCATTGTTTCTACCAGAACGTCTTATTTGTACGGGTACTTGTGCGTCAAATTCCATATCAAATTCAACAGTTTCGCTTGGCTCAATAGGTTTATTGAGAGTTACAATCATTACCGTGCCTTCAATTTCATAATTTAATTTAGCGCCATCTTGAGTTAAAGAACGGACTTTTATAAAACCGATTTCATCTTCTTTCAATTTAGAAATACGGCTTTCATAAACAGGGTTTTCTTCGGTACCTGTATTATTTGTCATTCGACCATCTGGATCGGCAATACTTTGCAGTCTGGCATCCATCTCACTGCCGGGCTGAAAAGCATTAAAGTATAAATGGTAATACACGCGATTTAAAACGTCTGGAGAATTATTAGTGTACTCAATGTTCTGCTGGCCCTTGTATTGATAGGTCTTTACATCCAGGTCAATTTCCATTGTGTAGTCTGCCTGCTGCTGCCAATAATGCTCGGTCTTATACTCCATCTCTGGTGTTTGGCCAAACGTAAATGCATTAAAAGCTAAAACGGAAAAACTCAATAGAGTTAAACGGAATAATTTCATATCAATCTATTTAATGTTTTAATTTTTTCTTCTGAAATGGGATTTATTTAGCCATCTGTGCTGCCATAATCAAGGCATTATAGGCATTGACAATTTTTCCCGATTTTGAAATTTCAGAAAAAGAATTTGTTGTTTTACTTTCTCTGGGACCAACCGAAACTTTTGTTTTGATGGGTAGTCCCGAATCCAAAATTACTTTTTTGACTTGTGGTGCGGTCAAGTTTGGAAACTGTGAGCGTATTAATGCAGCAACTCCAGCAACATTTGGTGCTGCCATGGAGGTACCACTGTTAAGTTCATATTCGTTTTCAGGCATGGTAGAATAAATATCAGTTCCCGGTGCAAAAACGTCAACATTAATTTTTCCGTAGTTTGAAAAACTTGATACCATATCAGAGCCATAATCTGGTGCTAAAGCTCCAACGGTAATAACGTTATCTGAGACTTCAGGGCCAGTCCCGATGGCATCATTTGGAAAGTTTGGTTTTACATCAATATCCTCACTATCATTACCTGCGGCATGAACAAAAAGGACATCCTTATCTGCAGCATATTTTATGGCATCTCGAACCCACTCACTATTTGGCGAGAATGATTTACCAAAACTACCGTTAATGACCTTTGCGCCATTATCTGCAGCATATCTTATTGCTTTTGCCACATCCTTGTCATACTCATCACCGTTTGGAACGGTTCTAACCGCCATGATTTCCACATTATTGGCAACTCCGTTCATGCCTTTGCCATTATCGCGTTCGGCAGCAATAATTCCCGCAACGTGAGTTCCGTGGCTTTCATCTTTTTTAGAAGGTCTAGGATTATTGTTACCGTAGCCAGGCATGTCATCAAAATCGTTAGGATCATCGCCCGTTTTTCTTCCTTTTAAATCTTTGTTGAGGTTAACGTTTAACCGGTCATTAATACTTTCAAGCCCGCCTTTGATTTCTTTTTTTGCTTCAATCATGGATTCAATTCCATTACCGTACATAAATTGGGCAACTTGTTTAGCTTGGCTTAATTCTTCATTATCTGTTTTTATAGCGCCGACTTCTTCTTTGGTATAATCAGATTTTCCGAAATGCTCAGTTAATTTTTCATCTGCAAATGTGATTTGCTGATAGATTTGATCGTATTGGGTTTTTCTACCCAACCATTTTTGGTATTCTGCATCATAAAGTGCGGCAGCTTCATCATATCTTGGAACAGAATTATCTCCAGCCGCAATGATACGAACATATTCTAATTGCTCATCGTAGGCATCGCCAAGAAAGTTCCATCCATGGATGTCATCAATGTAACCGTTATTGTCATCGTCTTTTCCGTTATTAGCTATTTCGTCTTTATTAGTCCAAATTACGCCGTCTAGATCTTCGTGATCAATATCCACTCCGGAATCCACGACTGCCACAATTACAGTTTTTCCTTTTTTATTTTTGACAAGCTCAGTATAGGCTTTATCAACGCTCATTCCAGGAATAGTATCTTTTTCCAAATCTGAATGCGACCAAGTGTTAAGTTCAGCTTCAGCAAGCTTGGTTTCTTTAATAGGGGAGCTGTCTATATTCTCGATTGGTGCAGAAACAAAGCCAGAGCCGCCACCGCAAGCAAAAAGTAAAGTTGCTGCAAAAATTGAAGTCAATAAAGGTTTAATGGAATTTTTCATAAAATGTTTAATTAAAAAAATCGTTTGTTGTAAAGGTTTCATTTAGTCTCACTCCTTTTTCGGTTCGCTGTACGGTAATAATTTGATTGTGTGCATCGTGTTCTAAAAAGAGGTAATAGTTGTGGTCTGCTGCAAGATTAAGAAATTTTTCTTTTTCGTCTAAGGTCAATAAAGGTCTAGTATCATAGCCCATCACAAAAGGTAAGGGCAAATGCCCAACCGTTGGTAATAAATCGGCCATAAAGCACAACTTTTTTCCCTTATAGTCAATCATCGGAATCATCTGCTTATCGGTATGGCCATTGGCAAAGAAAATATCGAATCCCAATTCTGAATTTTTTAAAATAACATCATCGGGTTGCGATGTAAATTTCAATTGACCGCTCTCTTGCATTGGTACTATATTCTCTTTTAAAAAAGAGGCTTTTTCTCTATTGTTGGGTTTAGTTGCCCATTCCCAATGCGCTTTATTACTCCAAAAATTTGCGTTTTTAAAGGCAGGTTCAAAACCTGTTTGATTTTTGTTATGCTGAATACAGCCTCCGCAATGGTCAAAATGGAGATGGGTTAGAAACACATCAGTAATATCGTCACGGCTGAAGCCTTGTACCTTTAGAGACTTATCAATACTGTCATCGCCCCAAAGGTGGTAATAGCTGAAAAATTTATCGCTCTGCTTGTTGCCCATTCCGGTATCAATTAAAATTAATTTGTTACCATTTTCAATAAGCAAGCATCGTGCTGCAATATCTATCATGTTATTGCTGTCGGCAGGGTTGGTGCGCGTCCACAATGTTTTTGGAACAACACCAAACATAGCACCCCCATCAAGTTTGAAGTTGCCGGCATTTATAGGATACAATTGCATAAATTAATCTAAATTTCAATAATCCTGCAAATTACTAAAAGCATTAGATAACACGGGACTTGAACGCTTTAAATTAGCGCAGTTTTAACAATTTTTGAAACTTGATAAAAAGTGGTAATTTTATATTGAATTACACTAATAACAGACTATGAAACGTATCGCCAAAGCACCTTTAAAGATTCAGAACATGAAACTGCTAAGGTTTGGTAGGGATTTTAAACCAGACGAACAGGTCATTTTGCGGGATTATCTAGCAATTGAGCGCACCAGATTAGCTAATGAACGTACTTTACTCTCTTACATTAGGTCGTCTCTTTACTTACTTTTGGGCGGGATTGGACTCTTTCAGCTTAAGGATTTTGCCGACTTTAAATATCTTGCATTTGTAGCATTAGGTTTCAGTCTTATTTTTTTTGTAATCGGCGTCTATAGATTTACCCTATTGAAAAAAAGTCTCAAACGATTGTATTACGTTTCCGAAGAAAAAGAAAAGGAGGAAGCTGATTAGGCTCAAGACTTAAAACTTTACAGGCTAATTATCATTTATATTTTTCAAACGTCTTGAGAAATCGTTGTGATTTTTGATTTTCAGGTCGTTAAAAAATGTGATGATATCAATACTATAGATTAAGGTATTTACTCCTTCTAATTTAAGTTTAGAATTAGCGGCCTGATAACCTCAACTTATTTACTTTTAACCATAGCCGTAAAAGTAAAGTTATACTTTTGTCTATGAGAAAATGGGCACTCCATGTGCTCAGAAGGTTAACGAAAAAGATAAATTGTAGTTTTTTACCTTCCGAAAATATCTTCCTAAAAAAACTAGTTACACCAATTTATTGTCCATTCTAACTAAAATGGATATAAGTGCCGCCAACGAAAATTAGGTCAATTTTATACCTAACATTACAATAAAGAGAAAATAAAAACCACTTACCAAAGTGTGAGTCCAAAAAACTGAAGGTGTTGATCTTTCGCGATTTTTCTTTGGAAACTTCCTCCACGTAAATCAAAACGAGCATACTTTTAAAAAAACGCATAACTTGGAGCTTTTGTAAATATTCAACTTGAGGTTTGACGAAAAAGCAATGCTACTCAAATAATTTCGAATTTTAATTTGTTTAAATCTATCTTTAAATTAGGTCAAGATGATAGTGATTTTCAAACAGGATTGAGAAAATAACAGGTCAGCTACGTTTTTTAAAGATTTTTTAAAGATTCGTGATGTTTCATTTATCTTTGACCTTAATAAAGTAACTATGGTAGAATTAGCGGGGATTATCATTTTAGGAATTTTGGCGCAATGGGTGGCTTGGAAATTTAAGATTCCGGCCATTTTGCCTTTAATTTTGATAGGGCTTTTTGTGGGACCAATTTCAACACTGATTTCCGAAGATGGAGAACAATGGATACAGCCCATCTGGAATACTGAGAAAGGATTTTTCCCTGGTGAAAGCCTTTTCTATTTTGTATCTCTTGCTATTGGTATTATTTTGTTTGAGGGAGGATTGACCCTAAAATTGGGTGAAATCAAAAAGGTTGGAGGCGTTATTGGAAAACTCATAAGCTTAGGATCTATTGTCACTTTTTTTGGATCTGGGGTCTCTGCTTACTATATTTTTGGGTTGAGCTGGGAAATATCCTTTTTATTTGCCGGTTTAATTATTGTTACAGGGCCTACCGTAATCACTCCGATTTTACGTAATATTCCACTAAAGAAAGATGTTTCCGCAGTACTCAAATGGGAGGGTATTTTAATTGACCCTATTGGTGCCTTAGTTGCAGTATTAGTTTTTGGTTTTATTACGGTCAATGGCACAACAGGATTGGAGGAGCTTGCAGCAGCTTCTGGGGACACTCATGGTGGAGAGGGCGGTGGTTACACAAAACACGCATTATTAGAATTTGGTAAAATTATAGTTATAGGATTTGCTTTTGGTCTAGCCGGTGGATTTGCAATGTACCAAGCCGTAAAGCGTAAAGTAATTCCGCATTATTTGTTAAATGTAGGATCACTCTCTTTGGTACTACTAATTTTCGTGTTGAGTGATCTCTTTGCTCACGAATCAGGACTGCTTGCTGTCGTGGTTATGGGCATGTATTTGGGAAATAGCGACTTGCCCAACTTAAAGGAGCTGCTTTACTTTAAGGAGTCCTTGAGTGTGCTTTTAATATCTATTCTCTTTATTCTCTTATCGGCAAACATTAGTTTGGACGATTTGTTGCTGGTTGCAAACTACAAAACCGCTATTCTTTTTGCACTTATAATATTTATAATAAGGCCCGTTGGAGTGTTTTTAAGTACAATAGGCTCAACACTAAAGACTAACGAAAAAATATTTATAAGCTGGGTAGGGCCTCGAGGAATAGTTGCGGCTGGTATTGCATCACTTTTTGGGACTAAGTTAGTAGAGTTGGGTGTACCTGATGCCGAATATATTACGCCGCTTGTTTTTAGTGTGGTGCTTGTAACAGTTTTATTAAATGCGACCACCGCTCGTTTAGTGGCAAAACTGGTTGGTGTGTTTTTAAAGGAATCTGAAGGTATTATGATTGTGGGTGGATCAAAAGTATCGCGACTTATAGCAAGTTACCTTCAAAAAAATAATCGCCACGTTGTGCTGGTAGATAGCAATAGAAGTAACGTTGAAAAAGCACAGGATTTGGGCATCGATGCCATTGTGGCAAATATTTATAGCGATGATCTAACTGAAAACATAGAGCTGAATGATGTCGGTTATCTTCTCGCCATGACAGGAAACGATGAAATTAACAGACAGTCAATGATGCGGTTCGGAAAGCAATTTGGAGAAAATGGGACGTTCCGATTAATGACCTCTGAAGAACAATTGAAAAAACACACTTTAAAAAAGGACGAGGTTTTTAGCAATACCCATGATTATATTCGTTTTACCGAAGTAGCCAGGGATTATCCCTCAATTCAGGAAATCGATGTTGATGATACAGGAAAATTCCAAAAGATTCTTGAAATGATTCGTGACAATCGCGAAGCGATACCTCTTTTTATAAAAGACCCAGAAGGCAAAATTTCTTTAATAGACACTTTAACTGAATTTAATATTGAAAAAGGTTCTGCAATTGCCTATTTAGGAAAAGCCATGGATTTTGAAGATGTGGTAATCGCCACTAATGATGATGGTAAACTTCCCGAGGCAGAAAACACTGATGTTTAAACCAAATTTTTTAATCATTTAGCTTCAATACCGCCATAAATGCTTCTTGAGGAATTTCTACACTTCCAACCTGACGCATACGTTTCTTTCCTTTTTTCTGCTTTTCCAGAAGTTTTCGTTTACGTGAAATATCGCCACCGTAACATTTGGCGGTAACATCTTTCCGAAGCGCCTTAATGGTTTCCCTAGAAATAATCTTAGCACCAATAGCGGCTTGGATTGGGACGTCAAACTGCTGCCGTGGGATAAGTTCCTTTAATTTCTCACACATTCTTTTGCCTATATGTTGTGCATTATCGGCATGAATTAAAGCCGAAAGGGCATCTACTTGTTGGCCATTCAATAAAATATCAACGCGTACCAATTTTGAGGCTCTCAAACCAATTGGCGAATAATCAAAAGAAGCATAGCCTTTACTAACGGTTTTAAGGCGGTCATAAAAATCAAAGACAATTTCGGCTAAAGGCATATCAAAATTTAATTCAACACGCTCGGTGGTCAAATAGGTCTGGTTGGTAATCACGCCACGTTTTTCAATACATAAAGACATAACATTACCCACAAAGTCCGATTTTGTTATGATGGTCGCTTTTATATAAGGCTCTTCAACACGGTTTAGGGTAGAAGGATCTGGTAAATCTGTTGGGTTATTGACTATTAAAATCTCCTCAGGATTTTTATGCGTAAACGCATGATAAGACACGTTGGGAACGGTTGTAATAACCGTCATGTCAAATTCACGCTCTAAGCGCTCTTGGATAATTTCCATGTGAAGCATTCCCAAAAAACCACATCGAAACCCGAAACCCAATGCCGCAGAACTCTCTGGCATAAATACCAAGGAAGCATCGTTAAGTTGTAATTTTTCCATTGATGCTCGGAGTTCTTCGTATTCTTCGGTATCAACAGGGTAAATACCCGCAAACACCATTGGCTTTACATCTTCAAAACCAGATATTGGATTTTTGGTCGGGTTTTTAGCATCTGTAATGGTATCGCCTACCTTAACTTCCTTAGCTTCTTTTATACCCGTAATAACATAGCCCACATCGCCTGCCTTGATTTCCTGTCTAGGAAATTGTTTCAGTTTTAGAGTACCAACTTCATCAGCTCCATAAATGTTTCCTGTAGCGATAAACTTGATTTGCTGATTTTTCTTGATAGACCCATTAATGACTCTAAAATAAGTTTCAACCCCACGGAAGGAGTTATAGACGGAATCAAAAATCAATGCCTGAAGCGGCTCGTCCACATTTCCTTTCGGTGCAGGAACCCGGTGAATGATAGCCTCTAAAATTTTATCGACCCCAAAACCAGTCTTTCCGCTGGCGTGGATTATTTCTTCTGGTTTACAGCCCAATAAATCAACAATATCGTCGGTAACCTCTTCGGGATTAGCACTTGGTAAATCTACTTTATTAAGAACAGGGATAATTTCCAGGTCGTTCTCCAAAGCCAAATAAAGATTTGAAATGGTCTGCGCCTGAATACTCTGTGCCGCATCAACTATTAAAAGGGCACCTTCACAGGCGGCTATTGATCTTGATACTTCATAAGAAAAATCCACATGACCTGGCGTATCGATTAAATTAAGGATATAATCTTCGCCCTCAAACTTATACTCCATTTGTATGGCGTGAGATTTGATAGTAATGCCTCGCTCGCGCTCCAAGTCCATACTATCCAATAGTTGATCTTGTTTTTCACGGGCTGTTACAGAACCTGTAAAATCGAGTAGCCGATCGGCCAGTGTGCTCTTACCGTGGTCAATGTGGGCGATTATGCAAAAATTTCTAATATTTTTCATGTGGTAATCTGTATTGTTTTTCAACGGTCATCCCGAAGCGTCGGGACTGCTCGCTAATAATCATTTCCCTGGGGGATAAGTTTTATGGCATGCCCGTTTAAAGTCTTCTTACTTCATCATCAATGCGATTTGCAAATATAATTTAATTATAGAACTCATTTAGACTTTTTCAATGTGTTAGAAAATTTGCTTTTTCAAACTCTGTGTTCTTTTGTCTTAAGCCCTATATCAGGCTATTTAACAGAAAAACATTAGTTACAGTGCACAAAGTTATGAAGAGAATGTAGTTTAATAAATGGCAGTGATATTCTTATTACAGGATAATAACTACGGAAAAAGCGTAATAATAATATAAAAACATATATTATATTGCAGGATTAAAATCATTGCTTTTGAAAACAGTCTTTTATAATTATTTTATTTTTCTTTTTTCACTAATATCCTTCTCCCAAGACCTCACTATTTCTGGTCACGTGAGGGATACCAACTCAGTACCTATTGAATACGCCAATATCATCCTTTATTCTGAAGATAAGACGGAATTGATCAAAGGAGCATCTTCAGATTTTGAGGGCGAATATGTTTTGAAAAGAGTTTCGCCAGGTATTTATAATATTAAAATCAGCTATATAGGGTACCAGATTTATGAGCAACGGATTGAACTCTCAAAAAACATGATTTTAGATGTGATTCTGAGCGAAGCTTCGGAGAATTTGGATGAAGTTAACATTATGGTTAAAAAACCAACCTTGGTGAAAGAAGCAGATAGGTTAATTTTCAATATTGAAAATACGGCTTTGATAGAAGGTAGCTTGCTTCAAGTTTTAAAGAGTACACCGGGGGTACTAGTTTTGGGCGATGAAATCACGGTTAAAAATGCCAACCCGACGGTTTACATCAATGACAGAAAAGTATATTTATCTTCTACAGATTTAAATCAGCTTTTGGAGGGATCTTCGGCAAATTCGGTTAAATCGGTTGAGGTTATTACCAATCCCTCAGCACGATATGACGCAGAAAGTGGTGTGGTACTTAATATTATAATGAGCAAAAATTTAATCACGGGATATCGTGGGAGCGTACTCGGTGATTATACGCAAGGTGTGTTCCCTAGATACGGATTAGGAACAAGCCATTTCTTTAAAAAGGATAAACTCAGTTTAAATGTGAATTACAACTATTCCAACAGTAAAATAAATAGGGATAGTGATGATACGGTAAATTATTTAGAAGATAATAACACAGTTGATCAAAGCTGGCGGGCGTTTACTAACAGGAATACCTATTCTGAAACCCATAATCTCAATGCCAATTTTGATTACGAAATTGACGACAATAATACGTTTAGCCTATCAACCAACCTCCTGTATTTACCTTATTTTAAATATAAGATTGAGAACAATACCACAATCACAGATGTTAACGGCACATTTTTATCTCGTTTTACCGCAGACAATCTGTCTCGAGATAATAAGTACAACATGGGATTTGATTTAAACTTTAATCATAAACTTACAAAGGGTAATTTACTGTTCAACGCTCATTATACAACCTATAACTACGAGCGTAATCAGGAAGTTTTCAGCAATTTTTTTGACGAAAATAACGATTTTAGAGAGGCTTCTTCTTTTAATACCGATGCTAATCAAGACACCAATATTTTTGCTACAAAATTAGATTATAACTGGCCCATAGATGAAAAATCTAACTTTGAGACTGGTATCAAATATTCTGGAGTAAATACCAATAGCGATTTGACCCAATTTGATGTCGATTTAGACACGGGTGCTGAAACAATAGACACTCAAAACTCCGATGCTTTTGATTATGACGAACGCATTTATGCAGCCTATGCCAATTACGCAAATAATTCTGATAAATGGAGTATCAATGCCGGCATAAGAGTAGAGCAAACTAATATCGACGGTAATTCTCCTTTAACCGATATTAGCACAATCCAAGATTACTTTGAGTGGTTTCCCAATGCGAGTCTGCAATATAATATTTCAAATAGTTATAGTGTATATGCTAATTATAAACGCAGTATTGCCAGGCCTGTTTACCAAAATCTAAATCCGTTCCGGTTCTTTTTAAATGAAAACTATGTGGTTTCTGGAAACCCAAACCTGACCCCGACATTTGTTAACCATACCACGGTTGGCACAAGTCTATTAAAAGGTCTATTTACTGTAGAAGCTTACTACAAAAATTTGGAAGGGGCAATTCATGAAATACCTCGACAAAATAACACCACCAATATTATTGAATACATAAACGTCAATTTTGATAAATCGGTAGAATTTGGTTTTGATTTTATTACCTTTTTTAATGTTACTGGCAGATGGTCTATGTATGCGGTAACCTCCTTTTATAATTTAGAGGAAGAAACAGATTTTGGAAATGGCTTTGTGAAACAAGACCAATGGTCCAATTATTCCATTCTTCAAAATGACTTTTCCTTTTTAAAGGACAACAGCCTTAATGCGACATTTACATTAACATGGGTGGGTAAGAACCTTCAAGGTTTCCAAACTATTGAAGACCGGTTGTTTTCAGATTTAGTAATTTCTAAAACCATTCTGAAGAAAAAGGGAGTGATTTCTTTGTCTGTAGTAGATCTTTTCAATTTTCAAGACGTGAGTTCAAATGTGCGCTACCAAAACCAGTTTAGTTTCGCCAATGTTGATTACGATAACCGATATGTTAAACTTGGTTTCCGCTATAAGTTTGGAAACACAAGATTAGAGACCAATGCCCGGACAATAAATTCTGATGAACGCGACCGTTTGAATAAAGCAGAATGATTTTTTCTGAATTATTCTTGTAAAGAAGTTGTTACAGAATAAATCTTGTCCTTTACATTACTTATTCCCAAAATAACTATCTTCAAAATCTCACCCTTTACAACTTAGAGTATGCAAAACAACCCCATAAGAGTAGTTGAGTTATTTGCAGGTGTTGGAGGATTTCGTCTTGCGCTTGAAAAAAACAATTACGAAGTTGTTTGGAGCAACCAATGGGAGCCATCCACCAAAATGCAACATGCCTCCAAAGTTTACGAAGCGCGCTTCGGAAGTGAGAATCACTCAAATGCAGATATTGCGACCGTTGCAATAGAAGACATTCCGGATCACGATATGTTGGTAGGAGGCTTTCCGTGTCAGGATTATTCCGTGGCCACAACATTGCATAACTCCAAAGGGCTTAAGGGAAAAAAGGGAGTACTTTGGTGGGCCATACATAGAATTTTAGAAGAGAAAGAGAACAAACCAAAATATCTGCTTTTAGAAAATGTAGACCGACTTCTCAAATCGCCAGCAAAGCAAAGAGGTCGGGATTTTGCCATAATGTTGCAAAGTTTAAATCAACTAGGTTATGCTGTAGAATGGCGAGTAATAAATGCCGCAGAATATGGGATGCCACAAAGACGAAGGCGTATCTTCATTTTTGGATACCATAAATCATCTAGAATCTATAAAGAGTTACAGAGATATGATAAGCTAGAGTGGTTAAATAACACGGGAACAATCGCAAAAGCTTTTCCAGTTAAAAACAGTAATTCAGTTTTAAAGGAGATAGTTCTAAAAGGAGATTTGATTGAGATAACCAACACATTCAATACCAATGAGAAATTATCACCATTTCATAATTCAGGCGTATTAATCGGCGGCAAAATAAGCACGATTAAAACAGAACCAAATTACGACGGAAAAAAAATGGTTTTAAAAGATGTTTTACATAATGACGAAGTTGCTTCGGAATTTTATATTAATGATGAAGATAAACCAAAGTGGGAATATTTAAAGGGAGCAAAGTCCATTGAACGAAAATCAACAACAGGATTCGTTTACAAATATTCTGAAGGCGGCATGATTTATCCAGATGCCTTAGATAATGCCTCACGAACAATAATTACGGGCGAAGGTGGCAAATCGCCATCAAGATTTAAACACGTTATTGTCTCAAAAAAAGGATTGAGAAGATTAACACCAATTGAGTTGGAGCGTTTAAATATGTTTCCAGATAATCATACCAAACTAGAGGGCATTACCGATGCCAAACGAGCTTTTTTTATGGGAAATGCTCTAGTGATTGGGGTTGTTGAAAAATTAGGGAAAGCACTTCATCAACAAATCCGTAAATTTGATGGTGCTTCATAATTATGCATTTTATTTTATGATGACCTCCTTTTTAACGCTAAAATTTTTCAAACTGTGCGCTGGACGCTAAAACCAAAACCGAATCCTGAGACCGTTGCAATCTTGCAACAGTCACTTCAAGTAGATAGCACAATTGCAACCTTGTTGGTTCAGCGCGGTATTGAAACTCTGGAGCAAGCCAAAACCTTTTTTAGACCGAGTTTAGCAGATTTACACAATCCGTTCTTAATGAAAGATATGGACAAAGCTGTGGAGCGCATAGAAACTGGACTTTTCGATAACGAAAACATAATGGTTTATGGCGATTATGATGTGGACGGAACGACCTCCGTAGCCCTAATGTCCTCGTACTTAAAAACGAAATCTGACCGTATTGCTACTTACATCCCAGACCGATATGCAGAAGGTTATGGCATCTCCTATAAAGGTATTGACTTTGCACATGATAATGGATTTTCTCTCATTATCGCATTGGACTGCGGGGTTAAGGCTACAGAAAAAATTAAATATGCTACAGAAAAAGGCATCGATTTTATTATCTGCGATCATCACAGACCTGGAGCTGAATTACCAAAAGCTTTTGCCGTACTTGACCCAAAACGCGACGATTGCGAGTACCCATTTAAGGAGCTTTGTGGTTGTGGTGTGGGGTTTAAATTGGTTCAAGCTTTGGCATCAAAGGATGGAAAGACCGTTGAAGATCTTTGGGAATATCTAGACTTGGTGGCTACGGCAATTGGTGCAGATATTGTTCCTATAATTGGCGAGAATCGCGTCTTGGCCTATTTTGGTTTGCAGGTTATAAACACTAATCCAAGGCCGGGTATAAAGGCTATTATTGAAGAAGTCAAAAAGAAAGAGCTGACCATTACCGATGTTGTTTTTATCGTAGCACCAAGAATCAACGCCGCCGGAAGGATGAAACATGGTAATTATGCAGTAACCCTATTAACGGAATACAATGCTGAATTAGCAAAAACTTACGCCCAAGAAATTAATGAGTTTAATCTAGATCGGCGCGAAACAGATCAACGGATAACGGAAGAAGCCTTAGTTCAAATAATCGAAAACAAAGAAGAAAATCGCACAACCTCGGTTGTTTATCACGAAAGCTGGCACAAAGGCGTTATCGGTATTGTTGCGTCCAGATTAACCGAAACGTATTACAGACCAACCTTAGTTTTTACAAAGAGTGGAGATAAGTTAGCAGCCTCCGCACGCTCGGTAAAAGGCTTCGATGTCTATAACGCTTTGGAAGCTTGCAGCGAGCACATTGAACAATTTGGTGGACATAAATACGCGGCTGGACTTACCTTAAAGGAAGAAAACTACGAAGCGTTTAAACAGGCCTTTGAAGATGAGGTATCAAATACGATTGATAAAAGCCTTTTGATTCCCGAAATAAAGGTAGACCAAGAAATCAATCTTGACGAAATCACAGCTAAGATGTGGCGAATCATAAAACAATTTGCACCTTTTGGACCGGGTAATATGACACCCATATTTATGACCCAAAACCTGAGTGATACTGGTTACGGAAAGTGCGTTGGCGAAGATGACAAACACCTTAGAGCAACCATTAAACAATCTGGCCCAGAAAATTTTGTATGTATTGGTTTTAATCTTGGTGGTAAATGTGATTTGATTACAGATAAAAAACTATTTAGTGCAGTTTATTCCATTGACGAAAATCACTGGCAGGGCAATGTAAGTTTGCAACTGAAATTGAGAGATTTGAGATAAAATAATTTGAATACAAGACCTCAAAGGTTTTATAACCTACGAGCTCTATTAGTCTAAATAGCTTGAAAAAACAAAAAAAAGACCCTTACGCAGCACTTCGTTTTAAAGAATTCAACACATTTCTTCTGGTGCGTTTTTTCTTGGTATTTGGCTGGTCCATGCAATTTATTGTGATTGAGTGGGAGGTATATTCTATAACTAAAGACCCGCTATCTTTAGGAGTTATTGGACTAATGGAGTTTCTTCCGGCCATTATTATGGCATTATTTGCTGGCCATATCGTCGATCAACGCGAGAAAAGAAATCTTTTGGCAACCACCATAGCCTTTTTCTCGCTCATCAGTTTAGGATTATTTTTATTGACCTGGCCAAAAATAACCGGAGATTGGTCAACCAATGCTGTTTTATATTCGATATACGGCTTAGTTTTTTTCGGAGGATTTCTACGCTCGTTTTTTGGCCCAACCATTTTCTCATTGATTGCGCTCATTGTTCCGAAGAAAATTTACCCTAACGCCGCGACCTGGAGCAGCTCTACTTGGCAAATGGCATCGGTATTGGGCCCTGCATTTGCCGGGTTTTCTATTAATTGGATTGGGGTACATTGGTCATTGTGCATCATATTCGGGTTAGTGGTCTTATCTTTTTTTATTCTTCTTAAAATTGAAAAGAAACCCATTCTTAACCCTAAGTTAGGTGAGCCTGTCATGCAAAGTTTGCGAGAGGGCATCAAATTTGTGTTCAGTACAAAAGCCGTTTTGGGCGCACTGACGCTAGATATGATTGCTGTTTTATTTGGAGGTGCGGTGTTGTTATTACCCATTTTTGCCCAAGATATACTAAAGGTTGGTGCAGAGGGCTTTGGGGTTTTAAGGGCCGCTCCCGCTGTAGGTGCTTTTTTGACGATGTTGATTACTGCGTATATTCCTATCAGTAAAAATGCAGGGATGAAATTATTGGGTGCTGTATTTGGTTTCGGCGTTTGTATCATCGTGTTTGGACTGTCTTCCATATTTTGGATTTCTGTGGTTGCACTTTTCTTTAGTGGTGTGACAGATGGGGTTTCAATGGTTATTAGGCAGACCATCCTTCAGTTAAAAACACCCGACCATATGAGAGGTCGTGTAGCTTCTGTAAACTCCATGTTTGTGGGATCATCTAATGAATTGGGCGCTTTTGAAAGCGGGGTAACGGCAAAATTAATGGGTACGGTAACCGCCGTGGTTTTTGGTGGCACTATGACCTTGATTACCGTCGTGACTACTGGTTTGGTATCGCCATCTTTTAGAAAACTGGACCTGAGGAAGGATATTGAAGATCATGAGAAAGATTAATACTATTAAATTGAACCCCAAAATATCCAATTATAGAATTAAAGGTATTTCTTAAGCTCAAAATTTTCCCCGTCAAAAACACCGTAAGTGAAGTAATCTATCCAATCGCCTAAATTGACGTATTTTGAACTTTGTGCTTCATTTAGATTGATTTCCATAGGCAAATGCCGGTGGCCAAAAATAAAATAATCACGATGCGATTCCTTGAGTTTTAGTTTGCTGTATTGAATAAGCCATTCATTATCCTCACCTAAAAATTTAGAGTCATGTTCTCCGGAAATGAGTTTATTTTTTACCGAAAGGTATTGCGCAACTCGCATACCAATATCGGGATGCAGCCATTTGAAAAGAAACTTGAAGACAGGGCTGGTAAATACTTTTTTCATGCGTTTATAGCCTTTATCAAAAGGACCCAAGCCGTCGCCGTGGGCAATAAAAAACGTCGTGTTGTTGAACTTGAATTCTTTTGGTTTGTGATAAACGGGGATATTGAGTTCATTTTCAAAATACCCGTTCATCCATAGGTCATGGTTGCCAACAAAAAAGTAAATAGGAGTGCCAGAATCGCTGATTTCGGCCAGTTTGCCCAAAGTTCTTACAAAGCCTTTTGGGACAACGGTTCCATATTCAAACCAAAAATCAAACAGGTCGCCGAGTAAAAAAATAGCGGCCGCATCTTTTTTAATCTCGTCCAGCCAACTCACGAACTTTTTCTCACGAGGTAAAGACGCCTCATTATTAGGGGCTCCCAAATGATTGTCTGACGAAAAATAAACTTTCTTTCCCTTTGGTATTTTCATCGCTTGTAAACTATATAATCTGTTACAATTGGAGGAATACCATGATGTCTTAAATCTGAAATCAATTGTGCTTTATGGTGGGTAAAGTGATTGGCGATATGAAAAAGCACATCCCCAACAGAGTTTATGAAATGTTGTGATTTTGAATTAGTGTAACTTATTTTATCGTTGAGATCTATGGTGTCTATAATTTTGGTGGTTATAATGTTGTTAGCATTATCGATGGTTTTTAAGTTGTTTATTTGGTGTAATTGATGAACTTCGAACGCACTTGTTTTTAAAATTCTCGAATTCCAAATCTGATGTGCATTTAGGCAATGCGAAAATAGAGGTAGGGATTTTTCAGATAAAATAGTTTCGTTTTCAATAAGCACATCAATCAATTTTTGATTATAATAATGATGGTATTCAAAAATATCCTTAAAAAACGCTTTCATTTTCACTTAATTTTCCGAGGCAAACCATTGTGCATAAGAGGTGGACGTTTCCTGAAGCTTCAAGGAATGTAACGAAATGTTTTTAGGCAAACGCATTTTTATTTTTTCGGCAAAATCAATAACCATCATTTCGCTAGTTGGTTGGTAATCTACCAAAAGCACATTGTGGTCACGATCTGCCAGTTCTTTTGCTAATTCAACATGGGGCGTGTTTCTATTGAAAACTGTTGCATGGTCAAAGACGTCAACAATTTCTTCCTTCACGATTTTTTTCAGATCGGTAAAGTCAATCACCATTCCAAATTTTACGTTATCCTTATCTATGATGGGTTTTCCAATTACCGTTACATCCAAACGATAGCTATGCCCGTGTACATTTTTACACTTACCATCATAGCCGTAAAGGGCGTGGCCAGTTTCAAATGAAAATTGTTTGGTGATGCGAATGTTACTCATTACTACCTGTTTTCTTTACAAATATATTCATTTTGTAAAAGGAATTAGATTTTAAGATGGATTTACAGATATCGCAAAAGTTAGAGGTTGAAGAAGTGATAATCCCATAAATTTAAATGATTGATGTGTACTGCTTTTTTACCTTTTTAGAGCAATCAATAACCACTAACGCTTCTTATTCCGATTATAGAAGTAAACAATCACAAGTACAATTCCTAAAATCAGGAACAATCCGTTGCCGCTCATAAATGACATGATATCCATAAATTATTATTTTAGTTTGGTATGCAAAATTATTGGTTTTCAGCTTTGGTTAAAAACAGTTGTCTAAATTTTATGATTAGCGGAATACCCCTGGCTACCATCCAAAATGTAAGTGCGATAAACACGGCATAAAGTTTTAGGTCATAATAATCCAAAAGAAACAGAATAGGTATAAATACAATACCCGTTGCAAGCAACAGAAGGTTTCTAAGAAACTTCATTTTGCCCATACCTTTGAACATTCCATCAAATATAAAGGCGAGCGCACACAAAGGTTGCATTAGGAGAATAATCCAAAACACGCTGTAAAACTGTTCTAATACTTTTGGTTCTTGGGTAAAAACCCGACCAATTGGGTAATAAAAAACGGCGCCTAGTAAGCTCAAGATGAGTCCACAAATAATACCGTATTTTATTAATTTATTGCTTAATACAATTAAATCCTTGTAAGATTTTGAACCTAGTAATTTTCCCGAAAGAATATTTCCGGCACTGGCATAGCCGTCAATTATAAATGCGCCCAAGAACCAAAGATTAATGCCAACCGTATAGGCGGCAATATATTCTTTGCCGTAGCCTGTAGCAAACCGCGTGGCAAAATATAAAGTGATATTGAGGGCAAGTGTGCGCACAAAGAGGTTAAGAATCATCAGCGTGAAATTCCATATTTCCTTATTCCATGGAAAGGTGAGTTTTAACGAAATATCGGTTTTTTTTAGTAAATAAATTGCAGATAATAAAGCCATGACCAATTGTGCGATAACGCTAGCATACGCTGCACCTTCAATATACATGGGCTCTAAATATCCTTCGATACCATAAACCAAGATAATATCGAGAACAATATTTAAACCTGCACCAATAATCGCAATAATCATTGGGTAAAAAGTATTTTGTAACCCGCGGAATGTTCCAAACACAGCTATGGTAAACAGTGTAAACGGAAACCCAAACACTCGTATCCTATAGTAATTGGCACTGTACTCTAAAATTAAATTCTCGGCATTATATAATTTAAAAATGGATTCAGCAAAAGGGTAGGTGCTAACTATTATCAAACCACTGAGCAAGGTCATAATAAAAATAGCCTGAGCGGGCAATGATTTTATAGCTTCAAGATTATCTGCCCCCAAATAGCGAGATACCAATGAGGAAATTGCACTTCGGGTCTGGCCAAAAATCCAAATTAACATCGATAAAAAAGTACCGACAATACCCACCGCTGCCAGTGATTCAGTGGCATTTAAATCCACGTTACCAATTATGGCAGTATCTGTGAGTGATAGCACTGGTTCTGCCACTCCTGCAATTAATGCCGGAATGGCTAATCTATTGATGTTTTTAAAAGAAATATCTGCGCTCAAAGTACCAGTTCATAACAAAAAAAGGGATGCTCACTTTGCTTAGGAAAATAAATTGCACCCAGTTTTTTATAGCCGCGAAGTTCGTAAAATTTTTGGTTGCGGAGGTTTTTAGAAAACGTATCCAATCTAATGGAAGTAAAGCCTTTTATTTTTGCAAAATTTTCAGCAAAATCCATTAATTTTCTTGCATGCCCCTTACCTTGATGTTTGGGATGGATTGCCAACCGATGCAGATAGCAGTTATTCAAATTAGGACTTAACCATTCTACATCCTTATATTCAAAATCCATAATTTTGGATATTGTTATACAACCGATAATTTCATCATTGCATTCAAAAACATGAAGCTCGTCCCTTAAAATATCTAGTTCAAAAACATTGCGGTTTGGATAGTGCTCGTTCCATTGAAAAATATTCTTTGAGCGTAATAAATTAGCACATTCTTTAGTGATACTCATCAACAGTTCTACATCATTTTTTCTAGCTTGGCGAATCATAAATTAGATAGTATTGTGGTGATGCTATTGATTGAGCAGTTGATGAAAGCAAGATATATTTTAGTTATCTTTGCCTCAAATTTAAGTACAAATTTAGTTTTAAACAATTGATTATGAACTCGATTCTCGTTCCTGTTGGCTCTTCTAAAAATGCAGAAAGCCATTTGCAATACGCCGTAGATTTTGCTAAAGCCTTTGGCGCTACATTATATGTTGTTCAAATTTATAATGTGTACACAAAAGCGGGAACTTTAGTTAAAATTGACCATATTCTAGAGCGTGAAAGTTTAGATTTTCTAAAGCGGCACGTGTCTAAAATTGACACCAAAGGAGTTAAGGTGGTCATTAAAACATTTAAGGGTAAATTGGTAGATACATTGGAGTTAGCTTGTAATGCATTAGATGTTGATTTAATTTTACTGGAGCCACGAACAAATTCTATTAAAGACGAAGTTTATTTAGGTAAAACCTCTGGAAAAATAGTCAAGCAAACCGATATACCTGCGTTAATAGTACCGGAAGGTTATAAGTTTAAGCCTGTAAAATCCATTTTGTTGGCATTAAAGTCTGCAATAATCAAACAGAAGAGTTCTTTGGAACCATTGATTGCCATTAAAGACCAGTTTAAATCTGAACTTAACTTGCTCCTTGTAAAAACTCCATTTCATAATGAAGGCGATTTTGAAGTTGATGAATTTTTGAGATCTTTAGTTTCTAAAACCACAAAAAGTGAAAACCCAACAACCTTTCAGGGTGTGCTTGAACATCATAAGTTGAATAAACCAGATTTGCTCTGTGTCGTCAGAAGAAAACGTGGTTTTTTCACGAAGCTATGGGAAAGTAACACCATCTTAAAAAAAGATTTTCATAGCTCTACTTTACCCGTTTTGGTTTTGAGCGGATTAAAATAAAAAGTATATTTACGCCTTTGAATTTTGAGTTTACAGTTTTTAATTGATACACTAAACATTTAAACTGAACACTGAATATTTATGGGGCATTAGCTCATTTGGCTAGAGCGCTACGCTGGCAGTGTAGAGGCGATCGGTTCGAATCCGATATGCTCCACTTTGTTCTCATAAAGATGGGAAACTTTTCACAAAACTCATGCAAAAGCATGGGTTTTTTTGTTTGAAAAAATATGCCAAAACTGTTTTAGCATATTTATTCAAACAAATTCACAGAATCTTTTTCAGAGACATGTTTTCTATTGCAATAATGTAGCTGTTTCAGAACGACAACTCCATTACGATATGCTCCACTTTGTTTTTATAAAAATGAGAAACTATTCAGAAAACCTATGCGAGAGCATGGGTCTTCTCTTTGCCGTAGTTGAGCTATTTTGGAACGGTTGAGAAATTCCTGTTTTCAGCATACTGAAAACCCCAAAGTTTATAGCTTTATAAACGCAATTGTATTTTCCACAACGAGGGATAGTTCAATTGGCATTTTATTAGATTCCCAAGGATGCTTAGAATTAAATACGTGGTCTGCATTTTCAATTGGTAGCAATTTGCTTTCTTTGTTCCATTCGTGTAGTTTTTCAGCTTCAGAAAAAGAAACTGAATCGTCTGTTTGCCATGTGCAATTAAATGTGGAATATCAAGTTCCATTTCGGCCGTTTTGATGTGTAAGCGCTCTTCATTGGCTTTAAAATCTTCATAAAACTGAAAGTTATGCGGCATTTCCTGTTTTGTTCTTCCATTAAGCACATATTTTACACCATCTTTTCGCCATTGCTCTAAATCTCCCGAAGTTGACGAGCGACTTCCAAAGTCTGATACCGCTGCCCAAGTAATGAGCTTGTTGATGCGTTTATCTTCCGAAGCTTTTAATATTGCGATTCCGCCACCTCTAGAATGACCAATTAGGCTGACTTGACCGGTTTTAGTTTCAGATTTATATTTAAAATTATTAGAAAGAAAAAAATCCAGAACATCATTTAAATCATCGAGTTCTTTTGTATAGTTGTTTTCGGCAAATGCCTCTAAATCTGGGAAATCTATTGGGTTCTCAACCGTACCCCCATTATGTGAGAAATTAAATTTTACGAAGAAAAACCCCGCTTCCATAAAAGCTTTCGCTACTAAATCCCAGGCACCCCAGTCCTTAAAGCCTTTATAACCATGGCAGAATATCACGATGGTTTTTTTCTCTTGATTTTCCTCAAAAAAGGCATCCCAAACAATGGGTTTTTTAGCTTTTCTATCTAACACTTGGTTTTTTAAAATCATGATACTTCTTTTTCTAAAAAGTTTATTTCCGGATTATAGATTTCCGAAATTAATAGTTTTAACTGAACTTCGAAAGCCTCTAAAGTTTCTAGAGAAATGGTTTGATTCTTCTTTCGACTGTTCGAGCTTGGTTTAGTTGCAAATTTCAAAAGACCACTATTTAAGCTCTTAAATGAAATAATACCACCCTCAACAGGAAGTACGATCTGTTTGCTCTTGTACATCATAAAAGCATACATTAGCACCTGAAAACTTTTGCTATATTTATCGTAGTCGGTTAAAATATCTTCCCAGTTTACAATTTCAACTTTGCCAGGCTCTACCCGTCCCGACTTGTAGTCTATGATTCTTATTGTACCGTTATACTCGTCAACGCGATCTACTTTTCCGGTTAAATTTATGGTTTTATCGATTTGCTCTATATATAGCGGGACTTTGTTTTTAGTTTCAATTGCGATTATTTTAATCGTGTTAGTTTTCACCTCTAAAAGTTCCAGATTGAGAAAGTTATTGATATAGCGTTTGGCAATTTCAAATATAATAAGGTTTTTTCCTTTGGAAATATCGCCTTGTTTGAATTCGATTTTAAAATGTTTTCTAACCGTATCTGAAATCTGGTTCTTCATTTTTTTTAATGAATCTACCGTGAGATTTCTTCCCTCTAAGGGTTTATAGAAATCCTCTAATGTGTTGTGTATAACGGTTCCTAAAGTGTTGTAGGCAACATGTTCTTCAACCTCAGTATATTCTGAAATGCCAAGGATTTTCTCAAGATAGAAATTCATTGGATTTCTAATGTAATTGGTCAACGAGGATGGAGACAATCCTTTTACCGCCAATTCATCGAGCTTGGTAATTACTGATGGGGTTTTAGGTATTTGGCGTAATTGCTTTTTTGTAACAGGTACTCTTGGCGAAACAATTTGATGGTTTACATTGTGAATGTTTTCGGTTAAGAGCTGCGTAATAAACCTACTTTTCTCACCGCCATTCAAAACATCGGGTTCGGTATTATATAAGATGTAAATATTTTTTGCACGCTGAAGCATTCTGTAAAAATGATACGTGTAAACGGCATCTTTTTCCTTATAAGTAGGGAGTTTGTTTTCTAGTTTAACATCAAAAGGAATAAAAGAATTATTGCTCTTACCCGCTGGCAGTATGCCTTCGTTTACCGAGGTAATGATAACGGTTTCAAAATCAAGAACACGAGTTTCGAGCATGCCCATAATTTGCAAGCCTTCTAATGGTTCCCCTTGAAAGTCTAGGGTTTCGTTCTTTATAAGTTCTTTGTAAAGCCCGTATAGAGTTCTAATGTTATCTACATGATTAAACTCACTATTGAGGCGATCAAGCTCATTAAAAACCGTAAAAAATTTAAATAAATATTCTAATGCTAAGGCGTGTTTTTCTTTATCGGAGTCAAAATACGCTTTAAGTTTTAAAATTAATTCCTTACAATTGGATATGGCTTCTGTAGGGTTATCATTCCAATTTGAAAACAAAAGCTTCAGGGATTGTTCATTTAATTTTGATATGGCCTGCAGTTTTTCTGGTGTAATGTAGCTAATGTTATTTGTTGCTATGTATGCGGAAATAGCATCGTTACCTTCATTATCTTCAGAATCAATAATTACATTAACGTATTGATTGTTAAGAATACCGAGAATATCCTTATAATAAATAGTTGGGGATTGCTTTTGATGTAGTCTGAATAAATCTTCAAATAACGACGCTAAAGGCACAAACTGCAGAGGTAAGCCCATTGTTATGTTGACTCTATCTATCGATTGAGGTATGGAGTTTAAGAGCGGTAAAAGCAAGGTTTCGTTACCAAGGACCAAAGCTGTTTTTTTGAGATCATGATTTTCCAGTTTTAATTTGGAAAGTAACTCACCCACGTATTTTATCTGACCTATATTTTTTGGTGTTCCTATTATTTCAATATGCTTTTCTTCCGAATAAAATTGAGGACACCATTTTATTGGGTTGTTTTTGAAATAGCTCCAGTTTTTAAGATGTGATCTTATAAACAATCCTGCATCGTGTATGGTGTTATTTAAAAAATGTTGGTCAATATCCCAATAAATGTTAGCAAGTTGATGACTTAAAAGTTTTTGGATGATTTTTTCTTCTGAAGCATTCAATGCGTTAAAACCTAAAAACACGTGCTGCTTTTTAGGGTTTTCGATAATGTACCTATCAATATTCTCTGCGGCATCGCGGTAAACCATACCCTGATATCCCAATTTTTTCTCAGAAAGACTTGTTCTGAGTTCATGATAATACAGTTTAAGCCTTTTCCAGAAGAGCAGATAGTTTTGGACGTACTGTGTCGGAGACTCATCCAATGACCAATGTTGATGCTCAATTTCTTTAATAGCCGATAAGTATTCAAACACTTTATCTTGCTCAATTAAAAATCGGTCAATTTCATTAAAATCCTGAATAAGAATAGTTGCCCATTTCGAAAACTTATCAAAGGGTTCTCTATCTTTTTCAGGAGTATGTTTTAAATAGCTTTCGTAAAACTGAAATAAAAGCTCTGCGTTTAAGGCATACTGATAGTTTGAAATTTTTTCAACAAATTCTTCTATGGATAGAATATCTGGTGCGAAAATGGTTTCGTCTACGAGTTTTGAAATGGTTTCTCTTAAAAATAGGCCAGCTCTTTTACTTGGAAGAACAAAAGTAATTTTAGAAAGATTAGCCTTTTGGCTTTGGAGGTCAATAATAACCTCATGAATAAAGCTTACCATAATATAAAAATAAAAAACGCCCCGAATCTCGGAGCGTTTTTAAATTTATTTGAAGTGTTTTAAGTACTATTGAAGTTTTACCTCAACACGTCTGTTGTTTTTTCTACCTGCCGCAGTTTTATTTGTAGCAATAGGATTTGCTTCACCATATCCTTTAGCAGTTAATCTATCTGCATCGATACCATTAGCAATTAGATAATCTCTAACAGCATTAGCTCTTCTATCAGATAATAATTCGTTAGTTCTTTCAGAACCTTGACTATCGGTATGTCCTTCAATTGCAAACTTAGCTTGAGGATATTCCTTAAAGATGGCAACCATAGCTTTTAATACACCATCAGTTTCTTTTTGGAAAGAAGACTTACCTGTTTCAAACAAGATAGACCTTGCATACTCGTTAAGTTTTTTCATTTCCTCAACAGTAGGCTCAATTTCTGGACATCCATTGTTTGCTACAGTTCCAGCTTCGTTAGGACATTTATCATCTTTGTCTAGTACACCATCACCGTCAGTATCTGGCCATGGGCAACCTTCGTTGGCAGCAGGACCTTTTTCGTTAGGACATTTGTCATCTTTATCGGCAACACCATCACCATCGGCATCTGGGCAACCCATTAATGATTTAAGACCAGCTTCAGTTGGGCATTCATCCTTATTATCTGGAACACCGTCACTATCAGTATCAGGGCAACCATTAAATTCAGCTAAACCAGCTTCATTAGGACAATCATCTTTAGAATCTTCAATACCGTCATTATCAGAATCAGGACATCCGTTGAATGCTTCTAATCCAGGAACATCTGGACAAGCATCATCTTTATCATATATTCCGTCACCGTCTGTATCTGTTCCACCAAATGCGATAGAAAGACCAACTGTATGTTGCCAATGCTTTGGCAAGTAATCTTCAAACGAATGTTTGTAAGCAGTTTGAGCAGTTAAAGCGATGTTATCGGTAAACCAAAAGTTAAGTCCTAATACACCATTTAAAGTACCAGCACCAATTTCATCCACCCATGTGTAACCACCACCAACTCCTAAATAAGGGTCAGCCCAGCCACCAGGACCATTTAAAATGTCTCTAAAACTATAAGATACTGTACCATCAAGAGCATAGTAAGTTAAATCATCTGCAGAAGAATCACCAATTTTATCAATTTCATTGATAGAACCTTGTGCTGTTAAAGAAAAACCAGCATCTAAGTATGCCGATACGGACACGGTAGACAATGATGGTAAAATGTTGTAATGGTCGGTCACATTGAAAAATTCATCAAAGTATTCACCAAGAGGCGCTTCCTCTCCAACAGGATAAAGATCCACGGCGTTTGTTCCAATTGTAATTTTAAAAGGATTGTTTTCATCTTGTGCATTTGCACTGACGCCTATTAAGAGCAACATTGCCAAACATAATCTGCTAAGATTTTTCATATTCAAAAGGTTTAATTTTAAGTGTTATAAGTGTTAATTAAAGCAAAAGTAAGATGTTAAAATTTATTAACAAAGACAAATATATAAAAATATTGTCATCATTTGAGAAAAATGGCCTTTTTGAAACGATTTTAAATAACATCCAAAGTTTTCCCCACTTTAATAAAGGCTGAAATTGCTTTATCTAAATGTTCTTTTGTGTGGGCAGATGATAGCTGCACACGAATTCTAGCTTTTTCCTTGGGTACTACAGGGTAGAAAAAGCCTATGACATAGATTCCCTCTTGCAATAACATATTTGCCATAGTTTGGGATAATTTAGCATCATATAGCATAACAGGAACAATTGCAGAATCTCCATCAATAATATCAAAACCTGCGTCTTTAAGTCCCTTTTTAAAATACTTGGTGTTTTCTTCAAGTGTATCTCGAAGACTTGTATCATTGGCCAACATATCAAAGACCTTTATTGATGCTCCCACAATGGCAGGAGCTAAGGAGTTGGAAAACAAATAAGGTCTTGACCGCTGGCGTAATAGTTCAATAACTTCTTTTTTGGCTGTTGTATAACCTCCCATAGCGCCACCCATGGCCTTACCTAAAGTACCCGTTATTATATCTATTCTTCCCAATACACCTTTTTCTTCTAAAGTACCACGTCCGGTTTCTCCAATGAAACCCGTTGCGTGACATTCGTCTATCATAACCATTGCTCCGTATTTTTCAGCCAAGTCGCAAATTTTATCTAATGGAGCAAGAAGACCATCCATAGAAAACACCCCATCTGTTACTATAATCTTAAAACGTGCTCCGTTACTATTAGCCGCTTTTAATTGTTCTTCTAAATCTGCCATATCACTATTTTTATAGCGATAGCGAGCTGCTTTGCACAATCTTACTCCATCTATTATAGACGCATGATTTAGAGAGTCTGAAATAATGGCGTCCTCTTTTCCTAACAATGGTTCAAAAACACCACCGTTAGCGTCAAATGCTGCCGCATAAAGTATAGTGTCCTCGGTACCATAATATTCTGAAATTTTCTTTTCCAAGGTTTTGTGAATGTCTTGCGTGCCACAGATAAACCTTACCGATGACATACCAAATCCATGGCTATCCAGGGTGTCTTTTGCTGCTTGCACAACATCGGGATGAGATGAGAGACCGAGATAATTATTGGCGCAAAAATTGAGCACTGTCTCCCCAGTGTTTAATGTTATTTCTGCACCTTGCGGTGATGTTATAATGCGCTCTTTCTTAAAAAGCCCATCGTTTTTAATTGTTTCTATTTCGTTTTCTAAGTGCTCTTTTATAGCTCCGTACATAATTCTCTTAGTTTTTTGCAAAGTTAAAATTCTTTTACCACAATGTCATCATTGATATAAACTAGAAACTTTTTAATTGTCTCTAAATTCATTTGTTCCAAAACATTTTGATATTCGAATAATTGCTCTTTGTGCTTAGGGTTAGGTAGTCCTGTTTTGTAATCTATTATGACCGCTTGGTTTTTAGTATTGATAACCAGACGGTCAGGTCTTAATATCTGTCCTGATTTGGCTATAATATCTCGTTCGTTTAAAACAATATCTTTAGTATTAAAATAGACATTTAATAACGGATGTGTCAAAATGGAGTTTACATCTGCTAAAAGTTGTTCATATTGCTTACCATTAAGTTTACCTAAATTGATGAAATGTTCAAAAGCGGCATTGACATCTTCTTTTAACTCTATTTTTGCCATGATATCATGAACAAGATTGCCGCGTTCAATGGCGCGAATCTGTCGCGAATCCCATAGAAGTCCAGCATTTGTGATAATGTTGAGGTGGTGGTCTTCTTTACTTGTAGAAATAAAAGTATCCGTCTCAATAGATAAATTCTCGGTTTTTGTCTCTTCGGAAAGTTTTCCAGGAGTTCCGAACTGATAATTTAATAGAGAATTATCCCATAACCCTATTTTTTTTAAATAACTTATAAAAAGGCCTGAATAGAAATTCGTTTTTTCCTGTTGGTCCTTATCCAAATCAAGTTCGGAAATAACATATAATTGCTCGGCTGCTCGAGTTAGTACAACATACAATAAATTAATGGTATCAAGTTCTAGATTAGATCTATAGTCTAGATAAGTTAATTTGCCTAGTTCACTAAACTCTTCTAAATCTTTATTGAGATTGAGGTAAAGGTTTGGAAAGCCACAAAACTCTTTTTTTGCAACAGGAAACCAAATCTTTGGTTGTAAATCAAAGTACAAATCTTGATTGGCGTAGGGAAAAATCACGACTGGAAATTCTAAACCTTTTGATTTGTGGATGGTCATTATTTGAACAGCTTCCTTTCCTAGCGGCGAAACAATACTCAGCCGTTCTTTTTTTGAGTTCCAATACTCTAAAAGTCCTCGCAGACTTGCTTCTTTTTTTTGTGAATAATCCAAAACTTCGTCCAAGAAAAATTGAACGTAAGCATTTGATTTTTCAACCAGTTTAAACGTCCTAATTGCACTTTCAATTGCTTCATAAATTGGCAAGTGTAAAAACTCTTCCATACTAAAATCATATCCGTAAGTTTTTAATGCTTCAAAAAACGCTTTACCCTTGAGGGCCGTGAATTTTGCCAAGAATAAATGGATATCATCAACTTGCAATTGATTTTCAGCTAAGAAAATCAACACGTTTACTTTTGCTTCATTGTTGTTGGGGTGTATATTTAGCGCTAAAAGATTGTCGAGAAATTGTACTTGCGGCGAATGATTTATCATTAGTGTTTCTGAAGAAATAATTGGCACGCCTTTTTCCGTTAAGAACTCGGCAATGGCAATACCTTCTTTTTTCTTTCTAACAATAATGCAGATATCACTGAGATGGTAGCCGTTGGATTTTATTTTAGAAATAGACTCAAAAACTGTTTCGCAATAGGCTTTATCTTTCTGCCCGTTCTCAATATCTAAAAAGTCTAGGTTAACGAAACCTTTTTCTTCAAATTTGATGTCTTGAGTGCTGTTGCGGTAAAGATCGACGTGTTTCTCATTGCTGAGGAAGAACTCTGAGATATGATTAAAAAAACCATTGTTGAAATTTACGATTTCTTCAAAGCTTCTAAAGTTTGCCGGTAAGTGATGCATGTCTGGCGACATAAAAAATGGATTTTCACCAGAATATAAATCAATAAATTGTTCTGCTCGGCCGCCACGCCATCTATAAATCGCTTGTTTTGCATCGCCAACGAGCATTAAACTTCCAGTTTCGCCCTTAAGGTTTTCCCCAGAAAGGGCATTGCTCACTAATGGAACTAGATTTTCCCATTGTAAAACTGAGGTGTCCTGAAATTCATCAATAAAATAATGTTTGAATTTTTCTCCGATACGCTCATAGATAAAAGGAGCGGGCTGTGTTTTAATTTCAGAATTAATGATGCCATTAAATTCTGAAATGAGCAAAATATCCTCATCTTCCTTAATTTCGGCCAATGATTGGCGTATGGCATTTAAAACGGATAAAGGTGTAATGTTTTTTAATGCGTTTTTATAAATCTTTGCTGTAAATACCGCTTGCTTGATATTGAGATATGCTGTTTCAAATTGGGGAATTAGCGATTCAATGGCATCTTTTTTAGAAGGGATTAGACTTTTACTGTAAATACCTTTTCGCTCTTTAATATTATCTTCGAGCCTATTGTTATAGAGCCCGGTAAAGTTAAGTTCAGCTGCTTTTTTGAAGTGATTAGGCAAGGTTTTATAGCTAAAATCTGAAAACTCTAAACCACTTTTGTCAATAATATCTAAAACGGCCAATGCAGTTTCAGTAATCATTGTTTCCAATAATTCTAATTTGCTTTGAAGTTTCTTTTTTAACTTTAAAAAATCATCAAGTGTTTTATCCTTTATGGTTTCTAGGTAGGGCATTTCATTCTCATTGACCAATAATTGGGCAATAGCATTAAAGTCAAATCCTATGTCCCAACTGCGATTATCATCGGCTTTTTCTATGGCAAAATCAACCAGAATTTTTGTAAGCTCTTTATTGCTTCCAGCTCTATCAATGAGTTTGTCAACAGCTCTGGCAAGTACACTTTGCGTATCTAGTTCTACCTCAAAGTTAATAGGTAGTTTAAGGTCATGGGCAAATACCCTAATGAGTTTGTGATTAAATTTATCTATTGTAGAGATGTCAAATGCAGCGTAATTGTGTACAATAGTTTCCAACAATCGTTTAGACTTTTGGTGTAGTTTATCTGGTTCAACATTAAGTTCTTCGCAAATTATACTGAACATAACATTGTTGGAGTCCAAAATGGAATCTTCAGAAAATTGCTGTAAAGTCTCGATGATGCGAGACTTCATTTCAGTAACGGCTTTATTGGTAAAGGTCAAAGCCAAGATATTACGAAAAGTTAGCAGATTATTTGATCCATAAAGCAGCAACAGATAATTCTTAACTAAAGTGAATGTTTTACCGCTACCTGCCGAGGCATTGTAAATTAAAAAAGGCTTTGAAGAAGTCAAATTGATAATTTTTTACAAGATAGGAAACTGTGTTTTGTTTTGCTGTTAATTGGGTTTCGTTTTTATGAGCTAAATTTAGTCAAGCGATTGCGCGATATAACGTTAAAATTTTCACAAGTGTTAATCATAGTGGGCTTTAGAATTTCATTAAGCCCACTTTTATAGTTAAATTTGAGAGAATTAAATATTAACTATTAAAACCAAAATATTATGGCTTTTGAATTACCAAAATTAAAATATGCGTATGACGCTTTAGAACCACATATTGATGCAAAGACAATGGAAATCCATTATACAAAGCATCACCAAGGTTACACTAATAAATTAAACACTGCTTTAGAAGGCACAGACCATGAAGGCAAAGCAATAGAAAATATTCTTACTAACTTGGACATGGACAATACAGCGGTTAGAAATAATGGTGGTGGGTTTTTTAACCATTCATTATTTTGGGAAGTAATAAATCCAGAAAATAAAGGACGCTTATCAGGCGATTTGAAAGATGCCATTATGGATAAATACAAATCTTTTGATGCGTTTAAAGAGGCTTTTAGTAAAGCTGCCGCAACCCAATTCGGTTCAGGATGGGCTTGGTTGTGCGTTCATAAAGGCGGTAAAGTTGAGATTTGTTCAACACCAAACCAAGACAACCCTCTAATGCCAGAAGTTGGATGCGGAGGTCACCCAATTTTAGGATTGGATGTTTGGGAACATGCCTATTATTTAAACTATCAAAATAGAAGACCAGATTATATCAACGCATTTTTTGATATAATCAACTGGAATGAAGTTGAAAAACGCTACGCTAAAGCGAAATAATTAAAATTTCTTACTTATAATTTTAAAAGCAAACTCATTTGGGTTTGCTTTTTTTTGTGTTGGAAATAGGTTTTTTTTGAATTGCAGTTCAAATTTGTAAGAAAAGATGCCCGTTGTTAAGTGTATAAAATGAAAAAAGGCGAACGTTAGTTCACCTTTTTTGCCCCAAATCTACCATAAACTTAACCTACTTATGTTATGGTGACACAAATATAATCGTGTTGTGAGGTTTGTATCAATTTATTAGACTAACTACACATATTTTAGTCATAACGGGAATTTGACATAAATATTATTGTAAGAAACATGATTACAACTATGAACTATTCACTTTATTAAGAAATAATGAACCGTGTTTACAATAAGTCATCCCTTTTTTGAAGTCAAAATTGTCCTTAGGCTGTTTTTCAGCTTGAAATAAAAAAAGGTGAACGTTAGTTCACCTTTTTTTGCCCCAAATCTACCATGAACTTAACCTACTTATGTTATGGTGATACCAAGGTATGTGATATTTGAAAATTGTAATCAAAAAATCGTTAAAAAACACAATTATCCGACTAAACGCTATTTTTTACGAATAATCCTCAATAAATCAACAACTTATCTAATAGGCTCTTTCATTATTGCCCTCATAAAAATTAATGAATGCTCTGTTTACTACGCGATTACCACCATGGGTAGGGTAATTGCCCGTGAAGTACCAATCGCCCAGATTTTTCGGACATGCCTTATGGAGATTTTCAATAGGTTGAAAAATAGTTTTGACTTCTGCATTTACTGATTCGTCAGCAATAAGTTCCCCGATTTTATCTGAAATAGCTTCCGCAGAAAATTGCGAATATAAATCCTTTACGTAGTTGCGAACATCCTTATCTTTAAGTTCCAATTGTGATTTGCATTTCTCATAAACTTCATCAATCAAATAATACTTGTCACTTTCCTTTAAAAGTTCCAGCATAGCCTTAAAGGCGATTAAGCTTTCGAGGTTTGCCATATCAATACCGTAACAATCAGGATAACGTATTTGAGGAGCAGATGAAACAACCACAATCTTTTTTGGCCCCAATCTGTCCATCATTTTAATAATACTCTTTTTCAGGGTGGTGCCCCTAACAATACTGTCATCAATAATCACCAAATTATCGGTGGGCTTAATAACACCGTAAGTCACGTCATAAACATGAGCTACAAGGTCATCACGACTACTGTCTTCAGTAATGAATGTTCTCAGCTTAACATCCTTTATAGCAATCTTTTCAATGCGAGGCCGTTCAGATAAAATTTCTGTAACTTGTTCTGCTGAAAGCTTTCCGCCACCATCTAAAATCGCTTTTGTTTTACGTTCGTTCAAATGCTTCTCAACTGTTTCAATCATTCCGAAGAAAGATGTTTCCGCAGTGTTTGGTATGTATGAAAACACCGTGTTTTTTGTATCGTTATCAATCGCCTTGAGAACTTTTGGCATTAGTAATTTTCCTAATTGTTTACGTTCTTGATAGATTTCTGCGTCACTTCCGCGAGAAAAATAAATCCGCTCAAATGAGCAGGCTTTGCGTTCCAAGGGTTCCATAATACATTCAATGGAGGTGGAACCCGATTTTTTGGTAATAATGGCATGGCCAGGATCTAGCTCTTGGACATCTTCAAATTTCACATTAAAAACGGTTTGTATCACAGGGCGTTCTGAGGCTACAACTACAACTTCGTCGTCTTCGTGATAATAAACTGGTCGAATCCCGGCTGGATCTCTCAACACAAAAGAGTCGCCGTGGCCTAATAATCCTGCCATGGCAAAACCACCGTCCCAGTTTTTTGAAGCTTTCTTTAAAATTTTAGAAACGTTGAGACGTTCTGCTATGAGTGGCGAGCATTCATGTTTGCTGTAACCTTCTTTTTTTAATTTTTTATATATTTTTGAAACTGCATCATCTAGAAAATGCCCAATTTTCTCCATGACGGTAATGGTGTCGGCTCTTTCTTTTGGGTGCTGACCAAGCTCAACCAGTCCATCAAAAAGCTGGGTAACGTTGGTCATATTGAAATTTCCTGCCACGATAAGGTTTCTGTGCATCCAGTTGTTTTGTCTCAAAAAGGGGTGGACACTCTCTACGCTATTTTTTCCAAATGTGCCGTAACGTACGTGACCTAAAAGCAGTTCTCCCAAATATGGTATGTAGCGTTTTTGTTTGGCAACATCATCTTGGTATTCAGGATTTTGAGCAATTTCATCATTAATACGCTCGTTGATTTGAGCAAAAATATCTTGAATGGGTTGTTGAGCAATAGATCGTACCCGGCTTATGTAGCGTTCGCCAGGTTTTGTATCTAATTTAATGCTGGCAAAACCTGCACCATCTTGACCGCGATTGTGCTGCTTTTCCATCATGAGGTACATTTTATTGACGCCGTAAAACGCACTACCGTATTTTTCTTTATAAAATTCTAACGGCTTTTTAAGTCTGATGAGTGCGATTCCGCATTCATGTTTTAAAACATCACTCATAATGTTATTTTATATTCAGGTATTTGACGAAAATAAATACTTTTCATTTCAATATTCAATTGTAATACATGTCAATAATTCCGTAAAGCTTTTTTCGAGCCTTTTATTTTACCATTCCTTTTTAGGAGTATGGTTGAGACATTTTAAGGATTTTTCTGTTCCAACAATGTCTTTATTTGTATGGTATAAAAAAAACGCGCTCAATTGTGAGCGCGTAGTTATTTAAGATAAATCAATATTAAATTGAGTTAATTTTTTAAATTGTTTTAAGCGATGGTCTACGTCGTCGCTGGTCAAATTTTGCATGCGTTCGGTGCCAAATTTCTCGACGCAGAATGAAGCTAGGGTTGAACCGTAAATTACTGCATTTTTCATGTTTTCAAAAGTGTAGTCTTCGGTTTTTGCCAAAAAGCCTGCAAATCCACCAGCAAATGTATCGCCAGCTCCTGTAGGGTCAAAAACTTCTTCTAAAGGTAATGCGGGTGCATAGAACATGTCATCTTTATGAAATAGTAGGGCTCCGTGTTCCCCTTTTTTGATAACTACAAACTGAGGCCCCATTTTATGAATTTTTCGAGCGGCAACCACCAGAGAATATTCTCCGGTCAATTGACGAGCCTCTTCATCGTTTATTGTAATCACATCTATTTTTGCAATCACTTTATGTAAATCTTCCAGTGCACAATCCATCCAAAAATTCATGGTATCGAGAATCGCCAGCTTGGGTTTGGTGTTCATTTGCTCCAAAACACTCATTTGAACCGAGGGGTGCAGATTGCCAAGCATAACCACAGCAGCGTCTTTATAAGCGCTGGGAACAACGGGATTAAAATCTGCCAACACATTTAGCTCAGTTGCCAAAGTATCACGGGAGTTCATATCATTGTGATACTTGCCGCTCCAAAAGAAAGTTTTACCTTCTTTTACAATTTCAATACCTTCTATATTTATATTTTTTTTAGATAGCAAGTCTAAATAATCCTGAGGAAAATCGCCACCAACAACAGAGACCGCAGCAGCATCAACGTCAAATTGAGAGGCCGCGAGACCTATAAAAGTAGCGGCTCCACCAAGGATTTTATCGGTTTTTCCAAAGGGAGTTTCAATGGCATCAAAGGCAACCGTACCTACAATTACTAATTTACTCATAAAGTGATTTAAATTAAGTCGCAAATTTAGGGAAAATATCTCGCTACAAAAACTAAATAACTTAATGAAAGATGCCTTTTAAAAACCTCTAAATGTTTCAATATGCACCAGGACTTCCCAGAAATGATTTTGCGATGCTATAATGCTCAGTGTTTTGTAAATTGGCTTTAACCATGCCATTACCTTTAATTTTATAAATGGCAGCTTTTGGATGGTTTAATAACTTTCATAAATGCGTTTAAATGATAAATTTTGAATAAAGTAGATAAGCGTTAATTGCCCTGCAATTCTTGACCTTATTTTTCTCTTAAATTGCACAAATTACAATTTGCAGATTCTCTAAATTTTCATAGAACAGCCGTACCGGCTATATGTATTAGTTTTTTGCTTATTGAATGAAAATTTTGATAATGTGAAAGACATTAATATAACACTAGTACTTACTTCCTCCCAAAATCAGCAGGAATCTCACCCCAAGCCTTTGTTTCCCATTTAACAATTATAGTTTGGTAGTTATTCGTTTTGAGCCATCTTTCCGCCCTATCCACCAACTCAAACAGCGCCTTATTCTTGGCATTTCGTGCTAGCTTAGTGTTGCATTTTTTCTTGCGCACCCAGCTCATCGCCGTTCTAGAATCGGTATAGATGAGACGGTCGCTGTTTTTCTGTTTTAAAAGTGCCAAGCCGTGAACAAGAGCCAAAAATTCCCCGATATTATTGGTGCCTTGCGGAAATGGACCTTGAATAAACAACTGTTTTTTAGTCTGGGTATCTACACCTCGGTATTCCATCCTTCCTGGATTGCCCGAAGATGCGGCATCTACTGAAATGGAATATAAATTAGGCTCACCGATTCTTTTCAATTCAGCCTGAGAAAGACTACTGGCTTCGGATTTATTCTTACCAATAAAATCAAAATAATTGCCGTTGAGTGCTTTTTTTGCAGCTTCAAGCGTAGGGAAAGATTTGTATTGCGCGCCCTCATAGTTCTTGATTTGAGCTTTACAGTCGTCCCAAGATTCGAAAACACCCATTTGATGGCCTTTCCAAACGGTATAGTATTTTTTCTTCTTTTTAGCCACTACCGATGCGAATTTTTAAAATCAAATTCCAATTTTTAAAACGAATTATCTGGATACTGATTACACCGTTGTAATCGAATTAAACTTTGAAATATCATAATTTATTTTTGGAAATTAGTGCTTACTTTTCTTGGGCTTTTAAAACTTTTTCAACCACATCTGGAAAGTGTTTCATCTCCAATTCGTGAATCTTTACCGCCACATCTTTCGCAGCATCCGTAAGAGCAACCTTACAATTTGCCTGAAAAATTATGGCGCCCTCATCATAATTTTCGTTGACATAATGTATAGTAATTCCCGTTTCAGTTTCTTTGTTGGCGATTATTGCGTTGTGAACGTGCATCCCGTACATTCCTTTTCCCCCGAATTTGGGAAGCAAGGCAGGATGCAGGTTGATAATTTTGTTGGGAAATTTGGCAATGATGCTTTCAGGGAGTTTCCAGAGAAAACCTGCTAAAACAATCAAATCTGGTTTTATAGTATTCAACAAGTCCAAGACATGGTCGGTGTGCGCAAAGGCCTTACGGTTGAACGAGAATGCGCTTATCTTTAATCGCTTTGCACGTTCTAAAACCAAGGCTTTGGGATTATTACAAAGCACCATTACAACCGAAGCAGCTTTATTGTTTTCGAAATGAGAAATTAAATTTTCTGCATTACTGCCGCTTCCCGATGCAAATATGACTATACGTTTCATAAACAACATTTACTTTTGCCGAATTTACGCATTTAGTAGAAAACTAGACTTAGGATTTTCGAATTCACCCCCTCTTTTGGGATGTCAAATTTGGGTTTTTTGAGGTAATTCTTAGCAGGTCAACATAAAACGGATTAAATTTTAGCAATTAGAATATAAAAGGCGATTTCTTCTGTGGAATTTTAGTAAATTACCAACACATTTTTAAATCAAAGGGGCTTTTTAAAAATAAAGTTTTTACTTTTGCCCTCTAAATAAAATCTAAAAACAAAATTATTATGTCAGACATTGCATCAAGAGTAAAGGCGATTATCGTTGATAAATTAGGCGTTGATGAAAACGAAGTAGTAACAGAAGCGAGTTTCACAAACGACCTTGGCGCAGATTCATTGGATACCGTAGAGTTGATTATGGAATTTGAAAAGGAATTTGATATTCAAATCCCAGACGACCAAGCTGAAAATATTGCAACAGTAGGCCAAGCTATTTCTTACATAGAGGAAGCTAAATAATTCAATAAACTCTTTATGGAATTAAAGCGAGTTGTAGTTACTGGTCTGGGCGCACTAACGCCTATAGGCAATACCAAAGATGAATATTGGGAAGCGCTTATAAGTGGAAAAAGTGGGGCTGCACCAATAACCTATTTTGATACTGAAAAGTTCAAGACTAAATTCGCTTGCGAACTCAAAAACTTTAATGCTACCGATTTTTTAGACCGAAAGGAAGCCCGTAAAATGGATCGCTTCACCCAATATGCTATGGTTGCTTCAGATGAAGCTATACAAGACGCAAAATTGGATTTGGAGCAAATCGATAAATTACGTGTTGGCGTCATTTGGGGCGCAGGGATTGGTGGTTTGGAAACTTTTCAAGAAGAGGTGTTAAACTTTGCTGCCGGCGACGGTACGCCAAGGTTTAACCCTTTTTTTATTCCTAAAATGATTGCTGATATTGCTCCAGGCAACATCTCTATCAAACACGGATTCATGGGGCCTAATTACACCACGGTCTCAGCCTGTGCATCATCCGCAAATGCTATGATTGATGCACTAAATTATATCCGTTTAGGATATTGTGATGTTGTGGTAACTGGCGGAAGTGAGGCTGCCGTAACAATTGCAGGAATGGGTGGTTTTAATGCCATGCACGCTTTGTCAACCAGAAATGAAACCCCTGAAACGGCTTCAAGACCTTTTGACGCAACTAGAGATGGTTTCGTTTTGGGCGAAGGCGCAGGTGCTATTATTCTTGAAAGTTACGAGCACGCCAAAGCTAGAGGCGCAAAAATTTACGCTGAGGTTCTTGGTGGCGGGTTGTCATCAGACGCCTATCACATGACTGCACCCCATCCAGAAGGCATTGGAGTTATTGCGGTTATGAAAAACTGCTTGAGTAACGCGGGTGTAAAGCCAGAAGATGTTGACCATATTAATACACATGGTACTTCTACGCCGCTTGGCGATGTTGCAGAGTTAAAGGCAATTTCTCAAGTATTTGGAGAACATGCTAAGAACATTAATATTAATTCTACAAAATCCATGACTGGGCACTTGTTGGGTGCTGCTGGAGCAATTGAGTCTATTTCGGCCATTTTAGCTATGGAACACGGCATCGTACCACCAACTATAAATCACGAAGTCGTTGACGAAAACATTGACCCTAAACTTAATTTAACACTGAATAAAGCACAAAAACGGGATGTCAAAATAGCAATGAGCAATACCTTTGGTTTTGGAGGTCATAACGCTTGCGTGTTATTCAAAAAAATCGATTAATACTGAATGAGCTTCATTCGCAACATATTAAAAAGTTCCCGCTCTAAATCAGACGGGAATTTTTTTTTAAAGCTGAACCAGATTGTTGGTTACAAAATAAAAAATAAGTCCTTATATTATAAGGCATTTACCCATCGATCCATGAATATCAAGGACGAAAAGGGAAACGCAATCAACTACGAACGGCTGGAATTTGTCGGTGATGCCATGCTGAGTGCGGTTATCGCTTCTTATCTCTATGAAGAAGTGCCCCACGGAGATGAAGGTTACCTTACCAAGATGCGCTCAAAAGTTGTGAGTAGGGAGCACCTTAACGAACTGGGCAAGGAGCTCAATTTGATAGATTTGGTGGAAAGTAAAATACCTAAAAATAACTTCGGAAATAATATTCATGGCAACCTGTTTGAAGCCTTGGTAGGCGCTATTTTTTTAGACAAGGGTTATTCACTCTGTGAAAAATTCATACAACTCCGCATTATTGAACCTCACGTTGATATTGAAACGTTAGAAGGTAGGGTAATTAGCTATAAAAGCCTTGTCATTGAATGGTGCCAGAAAGAAAAAAGAACCTTCGACTATAATGTTTACGATGATACCGGCAATGATGATATAAAACACTTCGCCGTAAAATTATCAATTGATAAAAAAGTCATTTCTAAGGCGAGAGCTACTTCAAAAAAGAAAGCTGAAGAAAAAGCATCTAAGCGCGCATTCTTTGCGTTTCAAAAAGAAATTAGCCAAGCGTCTTGAAAATTAGTACTCTTGAAGTTTGTGGAGTGTATAGACTTTCGCAAGATTAAGCACCATCTACTTCCGCAATAAAAAAATTAGCCCTTATCTGCACAATTAGCGTCATCGGCGTTCCAAGAATAATTTTCAGTCCCCAACCCAATTTATTACAAATTTCAAATGGGTAATCAGATAACAGTTTCCCCGTTGGGGATTAAGTGCCTTCAGAGTTATTAACTATAACGTTTTCGAGGGCTAAAGGCTTTAAGATTAATGTAATCTTCATATTATTACGGCTTATAAATGCTATATTTACAATTCAATGGGCATAAATAATGGCAATGCATAAATTAGTTGTTGATGATTTTTATGATGACTCGTTTTTACTTTTCGCTATTCATTGTCGGTTGGAAGATTATCGCCTAGCGTATCTTCTCAACAAACAGTTGAAGATTAGATTAGCGAGAAAGCCACAGGATTTAGATTTTAAATATTTTGCAGCTTCGTATTCTATTTTTGAATGGGAAGATTGTAAGTTAGACGCCACTTGGCATTTAGTTTCAAATATTTGTAAAAGAGAGGAAAGCACGCTTCAAAGTTCAGGCTCACTTTTTGATAATCAGAATACTTTGACAAAGACTTTTCATTTAATACCTGAACTTAAAAACGTAGATTATTTAATAAAAGTAAGTGATGAGCATAAAAGTTTTAGCGAAAAACTCATACTCAACTATATACAGTCCATTCCACAAGTTATAACAGCTTATAATATAGATTTAGATAAAATAAAGTCAACAGACTACCTAATTTTTAATTGATGTTAAGAAAGAAAAAAACAAAAATAGTCGCCACATTAGGCCCAGCAACAAGCACAAGAGAAGTCCTTAAGGGAATGTTGGAAGAAGGTGTTAACGTGTTTAGAGTTAATTTTTCCCACGCTGATTATAAAGATGTTGAAGCTCGGGTAAAAATGATTCGTGAGCTTAATGAAACGTATGGTTTTAATGCCTCTATTCTTGCCGACTTACAGGGCCCGAAACTTAGAGTAGGTGTTATGAAAGGCGAAGTTGTTGTCAATGCCGGGGATGAGATAATTTTTGCAACTGGAAAACGGTTTGAAGGGACAAAGGAACGGGTTTATATGACCTACGACAAATTCCCCCAAGATGCAAAAGCTGGCGAACGCGTATTGCTTGATGATGGAAAATTGATTTTTGAAGTGGTTTCCACCGATGGAAAATCCGAAGTTTTGACCAAGGTTATTCAAGGCGGGCCATTGCGTTCTAAAAAAGGCGTCAATCTTCCAAATACCAATATTTCACAACCCGCATTAACTGAAAAGGATATAGAGGATGCCATTTTTGCCTGCAGCCTGGAAGTCGATTGGATGGCACTTTCTTTTGTTAGACATGCAGAAGATTTAATGCAACTTGAAGCTTTGATTAAGGAGCATAGCAATTATAAAATCCCTATTATCGCAAAAATAGAGAAACCCGAAGCCGTAGAAAACATCGATAAGATAGTCGCTCACTGTGATGGCCTAATGGTAGCTCGTGGCGATTTGGGTGTTGAAATTCCTGCGGAAGAAGTACCTCTTGTACAAAAGCAATTGGTTTTACGAGCAAAACGAGCAAGAATCCCTGTAATCATCGCCACTCAAATGATGGAAACCATGATTACGAGTTTAACGCCAACACGGGCAGAGGTCAATGATGTTGCTAACTCAGTTATGGATGGTGCTGATGCAGTGATGTTATCGGGAGAAACTTCGGTGGGTAATTATCCAGTGCAGGTTATAACTCAAATGGCGAATATTATTAGAAGCGTTGAGCATTCAGATTTAATCCATGTACCGCAATCACCACCAAGCATTCGCACAAAACGGTACATTACTAAAGCAATATGTTATCATGCCGCAAATATGGCCAATGAAATCAATGCCAAGGCTATTTCTACTTTGACCAATAGTGGTTATACCGCTTTTCAAATATCAGCGTGGAGACCAAGTGCCTATATTTTGGTGTTTACTTCAAATAAACGAATCTTGAATCAATTGAGTTTACTCTGGGGTGTTGAAACTTTTTATTATGACAAATTTGTGAGTACAGACGAAACTATTGAGGATGTTAACGCCATTGCCTGCAAAAAAGGCTATTTAGAAATTGGTGATATGCTTATCAGTTTGGCTGCAATGCCAATACAGGATAAAGGCATGGTAAATACATTAAGGGTTTCTGAGATTACGAGTTGCAGTTTTTAAGAGCGACAAATAAAAGAGTTTCAAATTCCATATATTTTCATGAACAAAACATTATAAATAAAACGACCCAATCAGGGTCGTTTTTGGTTTTTTAAAGTCAATTTTAAAATTAAGTATTCTATTTTGAAGTAATAGTAATTCCCTGAGAATTAGAAACAACATGAATTTTAATATAGAAGTATTCGTTAATCTACCCACTCTGCAATAAATAAATTGGTATCTCGCCCACCACCATTATTTCTATTTGAAGAAAATGCCAAATGTTTCCCATCGTTTGAAAATACGGGAAAAGCATCAAAAGTTTCGCCGTGAGTTACACGTTCTAAATTTCTACCGTCAAGATCAATAAGGTAAAGGTTGAACGGAAATCCACGCTCCGCCTCAAAGTTGGACGAGAATAATATTTTCTCGCCAGAAGGATGAAAAAACGGACTCCAATTCGCGTTTCCTAAATCGGTTAATTGGCGCAGATCGCTACCGTCAGCGTTACAAATGTAAAGTTCCATTTCTGTAGGTTCAACAAGACCTTCGGCTAACAAATCTTTATACTCTTTAATTTCGGTTTTTGTTTTTGGGCGTGAAGATCTAAAAATAAGTTTTGTTCCGTCTGGCGAAAAAAAAGCGCCACCGTCATAACCCAACTCGTTAGTGATTTGATTGACGTTAGTCCCATCAATATTCATGGTGTATAATTCCAAATCGCCACTTCGGGTTGAGGTAAATACAATCTTATCGCCTTTTGGAGAAACGGTTGGCTCTGCATCGTAGCCGAGGGTATTAGTCAATTGTTTAACGATGTTACCTTCTAAGTCCGCCATAAAAATATCATAGCTATCGTAAATTGGCCAAATATATTTTCCGTTTTTACGTAAAGGCGTTTCGGGACATTCATCCTGTTTTAAGTGAGTAGATGCATAAATGATGTGCTTATTGTCGGGAAGAAAATAGGCGCAAGTTGTACGACCCTTGCCGGTACTAATCATGGGTGGTGCCATACTATCGGTAAACGTTTCGTTAACATTCATCAAGAACATTTGGTCGCAGCCTACGTTCCATTTTTTATTATTAGACTGAAACACTAACTGTTTGTCATCAAAACTCCAATACGCTTCGGCATTATCGCCACCAAAAGTGATTTGCCGTATAGATTTAAAATGCTTTTCTTCTGGATAGATTAAAGTGTCTTTTGTGGTTTCAACCGTTTCGGTTTCCTTTGATTTTTCTACTTCGGAATTATTATTTGATACATTTTTACAGTTAAAAAGTAAAATTCCAAAGCTGATGAGATAGAGATATTTATGCATTTATTGATTAAATTTGTGCAAAATTAAGAGTTATGATGATGAAACACCTTATGGTTTGCTTTTTTTTAATAGGTCTAATAGGCTGTAAATCTAATTCCGAAGAAAACAACAAACCAGTTTCCATTAAAGAAGATGTCACATATTTAGCAGATGATAAATTAGAAGGTCGCCAAACGGGCAGTGACGGAGAGTTAAAAGCTGCCCGATATATTGCCGAACGTTTTGAACGTATGGGATTACTGCCAAAAGGAACGGATGGCTATTTTCAACCGTTCTCATTTCAGCCAAAAACAGACCCGCATCAATCGGTAAATTATACAGTTAAAGATGGCGATAGTATTATTACAGGTACAAACGTCATTGGTTTTATTGATAATAATGCTGAAAACACCATTATTATCGGGGCACATTATGACCACTTAGGTTTTGGGGCAGAAGGGAGCTTATTTCGTGGAAAAAACAACGAAATCCATAATGGGGCAGATGATAACGCAAGTGGGGTAGCCGTTCTGTTAAATTTAGTTGATAAATTAGAGTCCAAAAATACAGGCAACAATTATTTGTTTATGGCATTTTCAGGGGAGGAAATGGGACTTTTGGGATCTAATTACTTTACAAAAAATCCAACTATTGATTTGGCCAATGCCAATTACATGATAAACATGGATATGGTGGGTCGATTAAAAAATAATAACACATTAGCGGTTTATGGGGTGGGTACATCACCAATTTTGAAACAGGTGGTAAAGGCAAATAATACCAAATTCCAGATTATCGAGAACGAATCTGGAGTGGGGCCAAGTGACCACACGTCTTTTTATAATAGCGATATTCCCGTGCTCCATTTTTTTACTGGCCAACATGAAGATTACCATAAACCTGGTGACGATACCGAAAAATTGAATTTTGAAGGGATGGGGTTGATTTCAGAATATCTTTTTGAGATTATTTCAGATTTAGATGACAATGGCAAATTACCTTTTAGAAAAACCAAAAACGAAAGTGAAGAGGTGCCACGATTCAAAGTGGTTTTGGGTGTCGTTCCCGATTATCTTTTTGAAGGAAAAGGCATGCGCATCGATGGGATAAGTGAAGATAAGGCTGCTCAAAAAGCAGGGCTTCAAAAGGGAGACATCGTTATAAAACTAGGCGATAGTCTGGTGACTGATATGATGAGTTACATGCGGGCACTTTCAGCTTTTGAGACAGGTGATAAGACTGAGGTTGTGGTTGAAAGAGGTGACGAAGAGATTGAAGCTGAGGTTGAGTTTTAATAGAGCGTCCATCCTATCCCGAAGTTTCTGGCCTTCTCTAATTCGACGACGCTCAGCACAAGTAGCGTAAGTACTTCTTATTCGGGTTAATTAATATAAATTTACACTTCAAACCTCTAAAGGTTTAAAATTTTTGTTTGTTAAAACGAAGAGAAAGTGAGCTTTAACAACGTTCTAAAACATCCATGAGAACCAAACAAGATATCATTACAAAAATCCACCTTATCATTTCGGTGTTGATTGTAATTCCTGTAGCATTCGTCTATGGCTTCAAACCAGAATTAAGCTTCGATATGTATCTCGAAACCATTGACGAACACAATTTCTATAAAGCGATAATGGGATTGTATTTGGGGTTTTCTGCACTATGGATTTTAGCGGTTTTTAAAAAAGCTTACTTGAAAATCGCCTTAATCACGAATATCATTTTTATGGGAGGACTAGGCCTTGGAAGAGTGCTGAGCATTTTGATAGATGGCACGCCTACTTTTGGTTATATTTTTGGGACTTTGGCGGAGTTGTTTTTAGGGTTCTATGGGATATGGGCATTAAAGAATTTTAAGCACCACTTAGAATTACCCCACAAATACCAAGATTGATAATGTTGTAAACTCTAACGATTATAACCAAGAGCTTTTAGAGTTTTTAAGAATTATAACCAACACACTCAGTGCTGCGTCTAAAATGATAGTTAATCCATTGCCAGAAAGCTGGCTGTTTATTGACTTCCGTATAACCACATAATATCTACTGCCAATAAAGTATGCCAGATACTCTTCTATTATGTGAATATTGATAATAAAAATTTCGGGTTGGATAGAATCAGAAATGAGATTGTGTTGAGAGAATATATATTATTTAAGTTATCGCATCTCTCATGTTTCTGAAACCTGAGAGATCTTAAAACAATCAATTACCCAAAAAACCCTAATTTTGCCAAAAAAAATAGACTTTGCCAAAAATAGCCAACATAGAACTTCCCGATTTCCCATTGCTGTTAGCGCCAATGGAAGATGTAAGCGACCCACCTTTTAGAGCGTTGTGCAAAGAGCAAGGTGCCGACGTGGTCTATACCGAATTCATTTCGAGCGAAGGCCTAATTCGTGATGCGGCAAAAAGCGTTATGAAGCTGGATATCTATGAAAAGGAGCGCCCGGTCGGTATTCAGATTTTTGGCGCCAATATGGAGAGTATGCTGCAGACCATTGATATTGTTGAAAAATCCAATCCAGATATTATCGACATTAATTTTGGCTGCCCCGTAAAAAAAGTAGTGAGTAAAGGTGCTGGTGCTGGTATATTAAAAGACATTTGTCTCATGGAAAGCTTGACTGCTGAAATGGTAAAACGAACCAAACTGCCCGTTACAGTAAAGACCCGTTTGGGTTGGGACCATGATTCTATAAAAATTGTCGAAGTTGCCGAACGTTTGCAAGATGTAGGTTGCGCAGCAATTTCCATTCACGGTAGAACTCGCGCACAAATGTACAAAGGTGAGGCCGATTGGAAACCCATTGCCGAGGTTAAGAATAATCCACGAATGCATATTCCTGTATTTGGCAATGGCGATGTTGATTCTCCTGAAAAAGCTGCTTTAATGCGGGATAGCTTTGGATTGGATGGTGCTATGATTGGCCGCGCAACTATTGGGAATCCTTGGTTTTTTAAACAGGTGAAACATTATTTTGAAACTGGCGAGCATTTACCCGATATCTCAATGGCTGAAAGGGTAGATGCTGCCCGTCGTCATCTTCAAATGTCAATTGATTGGAAAGGTGAAAAGTTAGGTGTATTTGAAACCCGTCGTCATTATACCAATTATTTTAAGGGCATTCCAAATTTTAAGGAATATCGTATGAAAATGGTGACTAGCGATGATTCTTCCGACGTTTTTGCTGCTTTTGATGAGGTGCTGCAGCAGTTTGGGTAAGCGCCTCCCTAGCCCTCTAAAAGCGAGAATCGTTTTGTGATTACTCGAATGCATTTCGTAGAGCTGATTTTTTTTTGTTTAACCGAAAGATTCAAATCTCTCGATAACTTACCAATTCAAAGAAGATACATCAGGGCGACAAGCAGAAAAAACTTCAAACAGTAGAATTTTTAACAGATAACTCCATGGTTTCAAAAGAAAAATATTTTTTCAAAGAAAGCTGATTTCAATATATTATAATCGTCAATTAGTGATTTGAGGCTTCTGGGGTGTCTAATATTCTTTGTAAAACTCTTCGAAACAATCTAGCTTTTCACCATGTTTTTAGAAATCCGTCTCGATGCTAATTTAGACGCCAAAATTCCGAAGGTGAAAATTGTTGCCATCACAATCAAAAAATTAATGATTTGAATCTCTACAGGATAGGGCAGCGAAGGCGTAATCATGACCAAGGCAAATTGCTGTTGTAGATAAACAATAATAAACCCAAGAATCAACCCTAGGATTCCGGATAATATGGTCATCAAACTCCCCTGAAAGAAAAAAATCCGACGAATATCTTTTGTCGTTGTTCCCAAATTAAAAAGTGTGTTTAATGAGGCCCTTTTATCTAAAATCATCATGATTAGTGCGCCTATGACATTGAATAAGGCAATGATGATAACCAAAGTGAAAATAAGATAAACGGCGACATTTTCAGTATTGAGCATTTTGTAAAGTGCATCGTTTAACTGGCTTCGATTTTTGACGATGATTTTGTTCCCGAATATTTCCTTTAATTCCGAAGAAACAGTCGCCTCATTTGTGTTGGATTTCAGTTTAATTTCTATGGCTGAAATTTGATTGTCCTTGTAATTCAGAAGGTATTTGGCCATATCAATGTCAGAAAAAATATACTCATTATTTAAGTCTTCATTGACATCAAAAACTCCAACATTATAGGCATTTACGCTATTAAAAGCGCCACGAACCGAAGAGATTTGACCTTTGCCCGGTTTAGGGACGTAAATTTTTAAACTTTTTGAAAAGTCCAAAACGCCAAAGGATAATTTGTTGGCAATTCCTCCACCCGAAACCACTTGACTTGCGTTCTGTTCAAGCCAACTTCCGTAGTAGACCATGGTGTCAATTTGCGTGACTTTAAGGTACTCATTACCCACGCCTTTTAAAGTTACAACTTGCCGCTTGTCATCAAACTCTAGGATAACCCGCTCCTCAATGGTTTTGGCGTAAACAGCAATACCATCTATTTTATTTAGTGCCATTGAATCCTGAGCAGAAACTATAAACGATTTCCCTTCCGATGGAAACACTTTTAGATCAGGATCTACAAAGGATGAAAACTCTAGACTAAACGATTTTAAACCCGCAAAGCCAGAAAGCACAATGAAAAGTGCCGCCGCAGCCACAACGGTGCCAGAGGCTGCAATAACCGTCATAATATTTATGGCGTTATTACTACTTTTAGAAAACAGGTAGCGCTTGGCGATGTAGAGTGAGACGTTCATAACCGTTTTAAAATACGAGTTGTTTGGTTACAGTCTAAGATTTTTTACGTTTTTCCAGAAGTTGATTGTCTTTTATCGGATCATTTTCGCGCTTGAGGGATTTTTCTATGCCCTCAATATATTCTAGGGAATCATCGATAAAAAATTCCAAGTTTGGCATTCTTCGCAGTTGATGACGCGTTCGTTGGGCGAGTTCGTGACGAATGAGCGGTGTGTTTGACCTAATACCTTTTAAGAGTTCTTCGGCTTCCTTATTTGGGAAAATACTGAGGTGCGCTTTCGCCATCGAAAGGTCCGATGTTACACTTACTTTACTTACCGAGATAATAACCCCTCTCATTCCGCCGTCGGTCGCGGCTTTTTGTAAAACATCTGCGAGATCCTCTTGCAGGATGCCGGCTATTTTTTTCTGTCTTTGAGTTTCTTCCATAATATTTGTTTTTAAGTCGCACTCTACGTTCATAATCGGTCGTTGCGACCTTACATTAATCCGTCTAAAATTAAGCTGACTGTAAGGGTTGCAAAAGTAGAGGATATTTGAGTAATATCTTATTTTTAAGGAATTAAAAGGATTTTTCTCTTATAAGATGCTAGATAGATAATACATTCAGTAAAAAATTAAACCTTAGTTTTATAGTCTTATAACCTTCAAATGAAGCCAGACCAAAAGTCTCATTACCTACTGAAGTTCATGGAGAACAGTCAATTTACGAACCGTCGGAATCGGGAACAAATAGAAAACAATAGAAAAAACACATGAAATTGAATAAAATCGAACACATAGGCATCGCCGTAAAAGATTTGGAAGCATCAAACAATTTGTTTTCTAAACTCTTCGGAAAGCCCCATTATAAAACAGAAGCCGTTACTAGCGAAAATGTCTTGACCTCTTTCTTTGAATCTGGGCCCAATAAAATCGAGTTATTACAAGCCACCTCCCCCGATAGCCCCATCGCGAAGTTTATAGAAAAGAAAGGCGAAGGCATACATCACATTGCTTTTGCGGTGGCCGATATCAAAGCTGAAATTGAAAGATTAACCAACGAAGGATTTGAGCTTATTCATAAAAAACCAAAAAAAGGCGCAGATAATAAGTTGATTGCTTTTTTACACCCTAAAACTACAAATGGGGTCTTGATTGAGCTCTGTCAGGATATTTAAGGGTTTCTTGTTTGCGATTTTTAGATTGAGAACTGAGGTTGAAAGATTGTGGAAGGGTTCCTTAACCTTAATTTTCAAACGGATTCTATCCTAGATAACATTATAAAGGTTTGTGCGCTTTTAAAATAAGTATTAGATTTGCAAACTGTTTTTAGTAGCTTAGACTTTACAAAGTTGATGCGTTTAAAACACCGGTCCTATAGCTCAGTTGGTTAGAGCACCTGACTCATAATCAGGTGGTCCTTGGTTCGAGCCCAAGTGGGACCACTAGTAAACAAAAGGCTTCCAAGAGTTTTTACTCTTTGAAGCTTTTTTATTTGCAAACATGTAAAAGTTTAACATTTTTAACACTATTTGACGTCATTTACTATGATAGTGGTTACAAATGTTCCTGAAAATGCGCTTTCTCTAAATTTACCGACACAGCGACTAAAAATAACAAAAAGCTACCAGGCAAAATATATGCATGAATATGCAGATGATGTCCTAGAGAGCATAATAAACTTTTGATATGATATACTATAATAAAGGCATATCATAATCTTTAATTCTATCCTTTTTTTTGTTATCTACATTGCCAGAAAATGGACTAGTGTATTTCTCCTTTATTATAAACCCTTTCTCAACAAAATTTTTAGCGCTCTCTTTCCAGTTTTTTATGTTCAGCCCTCTACTCAATTTCCAATTTTTGTTCTGATAATAGGCATAGAATTTTTTCCTTCTATAGCTGGCCAATTGTTTTCTTTGAAAAACTCTAAAACAACTAGTTCATTTTTTGGCCTTGCCAGTTTATTATAGTTTTCTTTGTTTTATATTTATAAGAAGATACCAAATTTTGGCCTGGTTCTGGGACGCAGTTAGCCATTTTTTGGCCATCTGGATTAAAAAAAATGGCCATCTGGACTTTTGAACTTCTTGCTGGATGGTATGATGGAAAATATTTTAAAAAGCCCCAATCATTAAGATCTCTTAGATAATTATGATAGGTAGTTTTTGATTTGAATTTTGCTTTCTCCATAATAGATTCCCTATTTATGGTTATCATCTTTTTGAAATATACACGATTCCATTTTTGAAAGAATGCCAGGTACAATGTAATATGACCTTGCTTAATTCTATGGTCTTTATTAAAAATTTCTAAGGCCGCGTTGAGCTGAATAATATAGTTTACTCTTTCCATTACTCATATTTATCAATGAATTTCTTTGCTCTATATTGAACATCTTTCTTTTCTTCGAAATATTTTTTTTCTAAAATCAATTTTTCTTTGGGTGGTTCTGTTGCTTGAAAAAGAGCTTGCATCATCGCTACAGTAGGTTTAGTCTGTGACTTTTCAATATCCTTCATAATAGCAATCATTCCATTCATTCGCTTTTTTATCAGCATAGAAATTCTGTTTTCCAAGGTTTCCATACGAGGCCCTAAATTCTCGGTTGGGGAAATTCCGTTTTCATTGAAAAAGTCCATCATTAAGAGCAATGTCATGGATTGGGATTTTGACAGCATTTTACTAAATTTCCTAAACTCACTAGCCACAGAACTTTTGATCTTTAAAGTCTCAAATTCTTCGTTTTCATATCCTTTATCCATAGTTTTTAGTAAAATAATTGCCTGTTTACGACGGTTTTTAAATGTTTTTAGTAAAAAGTAGCATCAAATATTAAATTTCAAAAAATCATAAACTCTGCTAAGTCCTATAAATATTAGGTTTATGGCAAAATCGAATATATGTAACATCGCAAAGCGTGTTACCCTCTTGCTCTTCGATTCCTTCATTTCATTTCAGGATCTTCAAACTTTTCAACAAAAGCTGAAAAGCTATTTTTATGAACATTTAACGCCGTTATTTTTTAGTAATAAAGTGAAGTTACTTATTTGTAAACAACTGACAATCATTTAAATAAATTAATTTTCATATTTATTTTAGATAGTTTTATTTGATTCAATTTGATATATTTTTTCCTTTAAAATCACATACTTATTATATCTTGAGCTTTTTCCTTTTCATTTGGTTTGGAATTCTATATTAACATATAACAACCGATTTTATTTATAGTGAAATGATACAGATTAGCGTTCTATTCAATTTTAATCACTTACTTCCCATAGCGCCATCGCCGTTACCTTTTCGGTAACCGACTCTAAAATTATGACCGAGTAAGAACTTATAAAAGTGAAGCCTGCCCTGAGCGAAGCCGAATGGGTAAGCGAACGATTATGCAGTTCGTCTCGGACAGAATTTTAAACTTTGTGTAGAAAAAGGTTTTGGTAATCGTTTTGCCAAGCGAACGCTGTCGCTTTTTCTGCGTCAGGGTTCAAGATAATGTAGTGAACCACTTTGCTCGTAATGTAGCTTTTAGCGGAATGCAGAGGAATGGGGTGCAATGGTTTGTAATTATTTTATAAATTTTTTAATGTGAGCCGATTAGAGATTTTATTCGGCTCATGTTTTATTGAATTATACTCAATCGTTTTAAAAAAACAAAGATGTTGTGATAAGACTATATTTGAGGCAAGCAAAGAATATTTTATTTCTATAGTAATGTTTTATATGTAATGGACTATAATATTTTTTTAGTGCATTCAAAAACTAATCATACCAGTACCGCTAATAATAACTTTGCGAAAAACAGTAACTTTGTAAGCAAATAAAGGTAATATAAATCGTGTTGTGAAAGCTTTCTATACTATATCCATAATTCTATTTACCACATTGTGTCATTCACAGAGTAAAATTGACAGCCTTAAAACTGCTATTCAAAAGTCAAATTCAAAATCTATAACATATATTGATGCTGTTAACGAACTGGGCTATTGCTATTGGATAGTAGACTCTAATGAATCAATTGCATATGGTAAAGAAGGACTAAGGTTATCAGACAGTCTTAATTATTTAAATGGTAAAGCTAAGGCCAATCGCGTTTTGGGTGTTGCTTACTGGTCCCGTGGCAATCATCTGGAAGCCATAAAGTACTTAGACAAAGCTCTTAAACAAAATAAAATTCTTAATAATAAAGAGAATATTGCCAATACAACCTTAAACCTGGGAATGGTGTATGCGGCATTGAATGACCATGACAAAGCATTAAACCTTTATGAAAGTGCCATCAATCAATTTTCTGCCCTGAACCTAAAGTCTCGTATAGCAACCACTTTTACTAAAATTGCGACGCTTTATATAAAAAAAGACAGAATTTATGATGCTAAGGAATACCTAACAAATGCTTTAAGCATGCATACCGAAGACGATTTTACTTACGGGATATCAGAAGTTCATAACCGACTTGGTATTCTCTACATAAAGTTGAATGAAAAAGAGCAAGCTTTTTACCATATTGAAAAATCAATATCTACTGGAAGAAAAGTCAATGATGTTGATGGCATGACTAGTAACCTTATTCAATATGGAAAACTACTTATGTTGGATGATGAATACGATGTTGCAGAACAGCACTTTAACTTGGCAATTCAAAGAGCCCAAGAACAGAACTTGAGACGTCATGAGCTTGAAGCTTATGAAGCCCTAAAGGATTTAAAGCGCAAGTCGGGTAAAGCAGAAGAAGCACTGGCATATTATGATAAATACCTAAAACTAAAGGATAGTATTTTCGACTCTGAAATTACAATGCGAATTGCGGCTTTAGAGTTTGATAATGAAATTAATTCAAAGCAAAAGGAGCTAGAACTGCTCACTGAAAAAGAACGTACTAACAATATCATTAAGTGGTCTTTAATCATCGGTTTGGTGAGTTTGATGTCTCTCACGACGCTTTATCTTTTAAACTTGAAGAAACGTAGTGCGCAAAGAAGGGAACTTCGCAGAGCCAAGGAAGAATTCAATAAAACAGAATTAGAAAACATCAAATTAAAACAAAAAGAACTGAGACATCAGTTAGATTACAAAAACAAGGAACTTACTTCATATACCCTAAATTTTGTTCAAAAAAGTGAATTATTTCGGCAACTTAAAGAAAAGATAGGATTGCTAAAGATTTCAACACCCAAACAACAGGATTCAATAATAAGAGACCTCAATCGTGTCATAAAACAGCACATCAACATTGATAACGATTGGGAAGATTTTAAACGCTATTTTGAAGACGTTCATACAGGCTTTGTAGAGCAACTCAAGGAAAAACACCCAGAGTTGAGCGCAAACGACCTTAAAATTTGCGCTCTAACACGTCTCAATCTAAACATCAAGGAGTCTGCAACCATCCTTGGTATTACACCAGAAAGCGTCAAAACAGCACGCTATAGACTCAGAAAAAAGCTCGATTTGAAACCAAATGAGGAACTTCTGGGCTATTTTTTACAACTTGAAAGCTAAGACATCTACATTTCGAGCAATTTCCATTTCATTTTTTTCTTAAAATATGATAATTTTTTTCAATTGATTATCAGTTGGTTAAATAATAATGTTCACTTCATGTTAACCATTATTTAAGTTAAAACTCAAAGTGGTCTATTTAATTTACTTAGATAGACCACTTTTTGTTCACGCCCTTTATTTTAATTTTTTTTTATCTGACTCTAGATTTGCATCATAATTAAAAATCAATGATAACGAAATGTCATGAGTTATTTGAAAACAAAAAAATATGAGCCATCCATAAAATTATTCTGGCTTAGTAGAAAAGAGAGTTTGAAACAAAAGTTAAATCAACAAAATCAATTTAAAAGATGAAAGAGATAATAATGAATTTACCAAACCCAATTGATATTCTTATAGACCCAGTTACATTGATTGTCTATATAATATTTGGCGCATTGTTTATTTGGGAGCAATTGTTTCCGGCAAGAGAATTGCCAAAAATAAAATATTGGAAAACTAGAGGCCTTCTGTTTTTTGCAGTGTTCGTACTCTTAACAACTTATTTTCCACTTTTGTGGGATGGTTTTTTTGCCGCTTATCAGCTTATGGATTTAAGTACTTTAAGTTTAACAAATCAAATAATTCTCGGAATCCTATTATTTGAATTTGTGCAATATGGTTGGCATATTAGCATGCATAAATCCAACTTCCTGTTCAGGATATCCCATCAGATGCACCATAGCGTTGAGCGTTTGGATGTGCCAAGTACGTTTATGTTCAGTATTAATGATATGATTGGATTATCGTTAGTAGGTTCTATAAGTTTTGCATTAATCATGGGTCTTTCACCTGAAGCTATAACAATGATTATACTTATTACAACTTTTTTAGGCGTTTTTCAGCATGCAAATATCAATACGCCAAGGTGGATGGGCTACATCATTCAACGCCCAGAAAGTCATACACTTCACCACGCGAGAGGCATCCATCGTAATAATTATAGCGATTTACCAATTATCGACATGCTATTTGGAACTTTTAAAAACCCTAAATCCTACGAGCACGAAACAGGGTATTATCCTGGTGCTTCAAATAAAGTTTGGGACATGTTACGCTTCAAGGATATAACGAAACAACCATAAGTTATGAAACCTATATTGATTACAATTTTTATGCTTGTTTTAGGTAATACTTTCTGTTTCGCACAAACAAATTATCCTATTAAAATAGCATTTAGCAATGAAGCAACGGCTGTTCCGTTCACGAGACTTGTTACAACACCCATTCATCCGTCATTTCAGATTGGAACAGAATACTTTTATAACGTTGGTAAGCACCACGATTTTTACCAAACAGCAAATATTGGCTATATCTACCACAATTATTTATATCAAGGTGTATACGCAAATACTGGTATTGGTTATGATTACAAACTTCTTCTTGGACTGAAGCTAAAAGCCAATTTAGAATTAGGCTATTTACATACGTTTACAACACAAGATGAATTTCAATTTGAAAATGGTAGCTATAAAAATGACGATGATATTGGCAACTCACGCTTTATGCCCATGGTTTCCTTGGGAATAGGCTATGCCATAAAAAAACGAAAAAAGACCAAATCTGAAGTGTACATAGCCTATAAATCATGGATTGAGTATCCCTATTCGCCAGGATTTATTTCAACTATGGCACACATTAATCTTGAAATTGGTTATAAAATTTATATAGACTGGAACTAATGAAACATAAAATACAATTTTTGGCTTTAATTCTCTTAGTGGGATTAAGTACTGGATGTCACAGAGATGCCATAGTAGATTCTGACTTTTATGATTGTACTCTTGAGGTGGATGATAATAGCTTAGACCATCCACACAACGGTAATTATCAAAATTTACTGGATAAGATGGTAGCATCGGGAGTGCCTGGCATTCAAATGGCCATACGCACACCAGAGCATGACCTGTGGCTAGGAACGGCAGGCAAAGCCGATTTAAAAAATAATATCCCAATAGAATCCTGTCATATTACAAGAGTAGGTAGTACGGTCAAAACGTTTACTGCTACAACAATTCTCTTATTAGAGGAAGAAGGCAAATTAAGTTTAGACGATCGCATTACCGATTATTTATCAGAATCCGACATTCGAGATATTGAAAATGCAGATACTGCTACGATCAGGCAATTGTTGCAGCATTCAAGCGGGATTTACAATTATATTTTAGACACCAATTTTCAACTAGCATCTTTCAATGACCTCATCAAGGAATGGAGTGCCAACGAATTGTTGGACTATGCGAGAGGAAAAGACGCCTATTTTTCGCCTGGCACAGATGTGCGCTACTCAAATACGGGATATATCTTTTTGGGAATGATTATTTCCAACCTAGAAAATAAGCCATTCTACGAGGTTTTTGAAGAAAAACTCTTTCTACCATTTGGTCTAAATTCAACCCAATTTGCAGCAAATGACCCTGTGCCCAACCAAATTATTAGAGGATATATTGATTTGTATAGCAATCTAAATCTCATCAATACCACATACTATAGCGGTTGGGATTATTTTACCGCAGATGGTGGGCTGATTTCAAATGCATACGATTTAAATAGGTTTACAATGGCCTTATTCAATGGGGAAATCATCTCACAAGCTTCATTAGATGAAATGCTGCATGTTCGCTACCCAAATAATCCGGATAACGACTTTTTTCCAACAGCGTTCGGGCTTGGAACGTTCAAAATTCAAACAGAATGGGGTGAAGCTTACCTTCATAGTGGCGACGCCATTGGCTATTACGCAACAATGATGTATTTCCCTGAAAGTGACACCACTATATGCTGGACAGTAAATGCCAATTACGGAAAGATAGATGCACTCATATCATCTAAGTCTGCCATGGAAAAAATCTTCCGAACCGTATTTGAAAATAATCCATAATAGAAAATCATCAAAAGACATAAAGTCAAAAAATCATGGATTATTTAGAACTACAAAAACTGAAACTAGAACTTGCAGTAAAATCAAAAAGAGGTTGTGATTTCATTTTGGCAGCTGCTATAGTATGGTTGGCTATAGCATTTATCTGGTCAACATCTTTGACGGCTTACAATAAAAGTGTCGTGACCTTTATAGTTGGTTCACTATTGATGCCAATTGCTTTTGGATTCTCAAAACTCTTAAAAACCGATTGGAAAGTAGCCAACAACCCACTACAACCATTAGGGCTTTGGCTAAATTTTGCACAGTTGTTCTACTTTCCATTTTTAATCTTTGTACTGCTAACGTTGCCCGAATATTTTGTAATGACTTATGCCATTATCACTGGTGCACATCTATTTCCCTATGCTTGGTTTTACGATGATATTATCTATGCAATCGTTGCTGGTGTTATGTCTGCTTCAAGTTTAATTATAGGTCTTAATACATCAGAAAACTTTACTTATTTCTTACCGTTCGCGATGTCGGTTTTGCTACTAACACTGTTTGTATGTCTTTGGATATCAATTCCTACTGCTATTTTGAAATGGGAAGAAGTTTCAAACAATAATCACAAATAAATTCAAATTTATAGAAAATGAAAAATAATTTTATCCTAAATAGCCTGAAAAAAGTCTTAATGATTGGCTTCGTTATAACCACCCAAAATTTAATTGCACAGACAGATAACTTCGTTCTTAATAAAAAAAGTGAATTACTCTCAACAGGAATAACGATGAGCTATTCGGAATATGGTACTCAAAATACCGAAACCATTGTTCTCATTCACGGTTATACAGATACGTCTCGCTCTTTTGATGAAGTTGCAAAATATATACAAAAGTTACATCCAAAGTCAAGGATTATCTCGCCTGATTTGAGAGGTCATGGCAATAGTTCTGTACCGACAAATGCTGAAAATTTTAAAATAGAAGATTTTTCAAAAGATATTCTGGCTTTATTGAATGAAAAAAAAATTTCAAAATTTCATTTAGTGGGTCATTCACTAGGCGGCATGATTGCTCAGCATATTGCTGTAAACCACCCAGATAAATTAGAATCTTTGGTTTTAATTTCTACCCTTGCTGATGCTACAAAAAATATTGCCATACAAGATTTCTTAAAAAAAGCACTCATTTATGGCGAATGGAAAACCAAGCTTGTATCTGATTTTGGAACTGACTGGAAACAACAATCCTATCATTTAACACCAAAACATTTAGGTAACGAAACCTTGACATTTTTGAAGGAAAATTGGGTAACTGAAGCCAGGGCGGATACCGATTTTTTGAATTCAATTTATCAGGAAACTATTGATATTCCACTTGTGACATGGTTTGAAACATTGAAATTTGTAGCTGAATTTGATATCACACTAAAAATGGAACAGTTAAAAGTTCCCACATTGGTTATTTGGGGAAGTGATGACGATTTAATGCCAAACCAGCCCGAACAAGAAAAAATGCAATCCGTTTTAAAAACCGCTAATCAAAATCACCAAACGCCAGTTTTCTTTAAGACCTATTCTAAAAATAATAGTGACGATTTAAAAATTGGGCACAATCTGCATTGGGCTTTTCCAAAAGAAATTGCGACCGATATTATTGAGTTTCTGCAAAGGCATTGGGAAATCAAAACCTATCGGTCAAAAACAATAAACTTGAAAAGTACAGATACATTTTGAAATTAGAGTTTCAGTTAAATATTATAACTGTTGTATTTGAAAATGAATCAAAAACAACGAAATCAAAAACAATATGAAAAACCACAATATAATTCTGATTACAGGCATTTTAATGCTTTTTCTAAACCAACAAACACTAAGTGGTCAAGTTAAGACCATTGAGCGCGAGTGGACTTCCTTCCAGCAAAGCTTGGAGATAGACATGGATAAAGCGAAAAATTTTAGATTATCGGCAGATATCAAACCAATTGGAACCGCAGAAAATAGTGCTGCTGCATTGTGGATAAATAGTAAAGATAAAAACGGAAACACAAACATTTCAGAAAGTAAAATAAGCGATAACACCTCAACAAATACATGGAAGACCTACACCATTGAAGGGTCTATTGACCCATCGGATAAAAAAATAAATTTTGGTGGCACGGTCTTAAATAATGGAAAATTCTACTTTGATAATTTTCAATTATATATTGAAAACGATAGTGAACATCTAGAGAAAATAGGACTACTCAACCCAAGTTTTGAAACTATGGTTGGCGATACAAGCTTTTTAGGTTGGGATTTTGAGAGTGACGAAGAGGGTGGTCCGGTTAATGTCAAGGGATTTTCTTATATGCAAAGTATGATCAGTACACATGGGGAACATGCGATGCAAATTGAAGGGAAGGGCATCGAAAGAGACGCTTCAAACTTTATTTATCCTTTAGAAGGATACTCACCGCAAATAGGAACATTGGTGGCCATGCTCAATAACCTGAGTGAGCGTGTTGAAAAAGCCGTGAAAGGTATGGACAAACGTGAACTCGATTTTCTGCTGGATGAAAGGGCAAACTCAATTGGTGCTCTTGTTTTGCACCTTGCTGCCGCAGAAGCCTATTACCAAGTTTATACTTTTGAAAATCGTGAATTCAATGACGAAGAAAAAATAAAATGGCAGGCAGCATTGGAACTTGATGAAAAAGGACGGCAGCAAATAAAAGAACACGATGTAAATCATTATTTGGAACTCTACAAAGAAGTCAGAAAAAAAACGTTGTCGGAATTAAAAAAGCGAAATGATGAATGGCTCACAAGAACACCAAAAGGTGGTATTATGAACAATCATTTTAGTTGGTTCCACGTCATGGAACATCAGTCTAGCCATCTGGGTCAGATACGATTGCTCAAAAAAAGAATTCCAGAAGAAGAACATATAAAACTTAATCCTCAATTTATCGATTAGTCGGTTATTGAGCAGAATCATCAAATTAAAACGATACCTATCGTAAAGACCGATGTATTTCAAAACAATTCATTGTTCAAAATAAAAACTATCAAATCATGAAAACACTTAAAATAATAACATTAATACTAATGACAATACTAACCGTCGCATGTAACAATGACGATAATGATAACAACCAGCCAGATACTTCTGATACCCAACTCAAGATTATTGCCAAGGGTACTGCTGAAGGTCAAAATAAAATTATTGCAAATCCTGAAACAGGCGCAGCAACTTTAGCATCTTGTTTTCTTATCGAACTTTTTGATGCTGACACAGATGCGCTTATCGGAAATTTAGAAAATTGTGATGCTGGAACAACCGAACTTGAAGATGGTTCCTTCGTATCTGTAATCAGAACAACTTTTAATATTGGAGGTAAAGGGTCGATTATTGCAAAATTTTCTATTCTACAGGTTCCGATTGAGAATGGCTTTTTCGCTGCAAGTTTTACACCTACTGAAAATAATATCATGAGCGGTACCGTAGATTTTGAAGGAAAAGAAGGTAAAATTACACTCAATGGCGTCATTGACCGGTCGCAATTAGATAATAACATTCTTAATATCGATTATGAGTTTGATATCGAATTTATAGAACAATCACTATAGTAAGGACACTTAAATTTTGAATATATCATTTATGGAGATTTGTTAATGTGTTCAAAATGGAAAGCCTACGGCGAGCAGTCAAAGTAGGCTTTATTTTCCTTTACAATCATTTTATAAAATGATAGTAGGCTAAAGAATTCAAAAAGAAATCTAAAATTAAATAAAGCAATATTAACATGAGTTCAATTAAATAAACCTAATAAATTTTTATAATGAAAGACATAAATTTTTATTGTAATCATCCAAGATTTCGTTAGGTAAGGATTTCAAATAAATTTGAGTTGTGTTTAATTTGCTATGACCCAGCATTGTTGAAATTGCTTGAATTGGGATATTTTGTAGCATAGCATTAGTTGCAAAGCTATGGCGGGAAACATAGGAAGTCAAACTTTGTTCTATACCACAAATTTTAGCGATTTTTTTGAGTTTGTCGTTGTACATTGCCCTTTTCCTTATGACATCTTGATATTGTTTTTCGGGCGAATCCCTTAAAATTATTGGAAAAATGAATTCATTTTGAGATTTATCTTCCATATAAAATTTGAAGATGTTGTTTAGTCTATCCGGTATTTTAATATTATAATTCTTAGATGTTTTTTTACGTTGATAAATTACTCTACCATTTTTAATATCTTCTAATTTTAAAAACGCCATATCCATAAAGGTCATTCCGTAAAGCATAAAGGAAATTAAAAAATAATTTCGTGTGTGAAATAATTCGTGTTTTTTGTTCAAGTCTAGAAGCAATATTTTCTGGATATACGATATATCTAAAGCTCTTTTTCGAGTAGATGTTGTCTTGATTTTATATTTTGTAAAAGGATAAGCTTCCTTTTCAATACAACCATCATTAATACCTTTGTTGTAAATAGCTCTTATCGTTCTTAAATAAGCCGCTAAACCATTAAGATTATTACCTTCTTTTTTTAAGTGGAATTTTTCGAATTTGATTAAAAACCCATAGTTGACCTCATTAAACTTAATGTCCTTTTTTTTAGCGAAAGTCATCATAATTTTTAAGGTACATTTATACGACCTAGCTGTGCCGAAGCGACGGACGGATTTTAATTCTTCTACCAAATGCTCGCCATATTGAATGAACGATTTAAAATTTGCTGTTATAGTAAGTTGTTGCTTAATTTGCTGAATTGATAAATATTGTAGCTCACCTTTACCGTAAAGCTTATTGATTATATCGCTTAATCGAGCTCTTTCTTTCAATATTATGGTATTTAAAAGTGAAACGGATTCAACCTCTTTATAATTAGGTTTTACTTCTTTTCTCTTTTTATCCCAATGATTTTCGGATACACAAAAACCTGTAGATATAGATGTTGTTTTTCGGTTATGTGTAAGTCGAAATATGATGGGAAATTTGCCATCTTTTCTTATCCTTCTCTGGTCTAAAACAGAATTTATATAGGTATTCATATACCTAAGTTAGGAAAAAAATTTGCAAACAATTTGCAAACATTTCCTTGATATCAAATGATATGGTTTGATGTCAAATACTATTAAAATACTGATTTACAATATGTTAAAGTTTTTATTGAATTGCTTTTTTGGTGTTTTTTTCTGCTGATAATCAGGTGGTCCCTGGTTCGAGCCCAGGTGGGACCACAATAAACCCTTCAATTTGAAGGGTTTTTTTTATTATCTTATCCGCAAAAGTATATTTCAATTATGCCCAACATTACAAACCTCATTGTTCCCGAAGACCTCAACACTTTGAAACAGGCAAAACACGATATGCAGAATGTGAGTTGGGCCATTCGCAGCGTAAATAAAATTGGTAATACGGTAGAAACAGGTATCAACCAGATACCAGAAAAAGTTCTGGTAAAGATTCAAGACATTACCCAAAACGTTTTACTCAAAATCATCAAGGCCAATTTGTTGACCATTCAAAAAAACAAGACGTTTAAAAAGCCTTCCAAAAACACCTATAAAAGTATTGTTACAGGTACAGGAGCCCTCAGCGGATTTTTTGGTGCAACCACGGGTTTTGGGACTGCTATTTTTGCTTCGGAAGTGACGCTCACTACCAAATTCTTGATGCGTACCATCATGGATATTGCCCGTAGCGAAGGCGAGGATATTTATACGTTGGAAGGACAAATGGCATGTTTAGAAGTGTTCGCTCTTGGAGGTGACTCCTCCGCCGATGACGATATGGAAATGAGTTACTACACAACGCGTATTGCCCTGAATTCCGCATTAAAAAATGTCTCTGCGGCCAGTGCGAAGGTTGGTATTGATACTTTAATAAAAGGAGCGGGCACCCTAAGTTCAGGGTTTGTGGGAAATTTTATATCCAAAATAGCTTCTCGATTGAGTTTGTTAATTTCTGAAAAGTTTTTGGCTCAAGCTCTACCAATCGTTGGCGCTATTGGCGGCGGAAGTCTAAATTATGTATTTGTAACCCATTTTCAAAAAATGGCAACTGCCCATTTTAAGGTTAGAAGATTAGAGCGCAAATATGGTGAGGATGTGGTGCGTTTGGCTTATGAAAAGGAAGATATTTTGGATGGTTAGTGGACTTATTAATTAATAAACACTATAGAAGTTGCTCCAATTTATACTTACTAACTTCAGGAAAGAAGTTTAGGATGACTTCTTAAAATCACTTAAGTAAATCTCATACAGCTCCATATCCAAAGGCTTCCTGCCTTTAGGTGTAAACTCATTTTCTAAAGTTGTTATCCAACTAAACCTATTTTCAATTGCCACTTTTATGCTTGATTTATTTTCTTTATGAGCGATGATTTGTAGGGTTTTCAATTTTAGGGTATTGAATGCGTAATTCACAAGTTGCTCGATGGCTTTTGTGGCTAAACCCCTTCCGGAAAACGTGTAGCCAACGCAATATGCAAATTCGCCTTGTCGTTTTTCCCAATCCAATTTCTTTAAATAGATAAGACCCGCCAATTCTCGAGTTTCAGAATATTTTAGGGTGAAGAGAAATTCTGTTTTATTTTGAAAGGCTATGAGTTTACTTGCTACAAAAATTTGAGATAGCGTAGGGTTCAAATTTTGTTCTAATGTCTTCGGAAAATACCATTTAAAACGGTCGGCATTTGCCACCATAAGATTACAGATTTTCCAAGCGTCACCTTCGTGAACGGGTCTGATTTCAAAATTTTCAAATTTGGCAACCATACACCATCAAGTAGTTTATATTGAGCTTTTTTTAGCCTAGAGAGTCTAATCCTGCATTCGATTTTAGAAGTTCCTCCTCCTTAAGCAGATTAACGGTTTGTAGTGATGCCGCGGTAACGCTTAGCGGTAAAACTAAAATAATTCCTATTACAGGAATAAATAAAAAGACCATGAAAATTAGACCATTCCCAATGGCTAAACCTCGATGGTTGTTTACAAATTTAATGCTATCCCTGTATTTAAAATGACGCTCCAACGTATAATCCATGTTTCCAAAACCGGCATAATATGCTTGGACTAAGAACAGAGCAATTGTTGAGAATATATTTACTATTGGAATGAATTTTAGTAAAAGCAAGGGAATCGTCACTAATAACTCCTTAACCAAATTACGCAAATTGAGTCTTATACCTCGCCAGAGTTGTTCACTATTTGAGCTTTTTCTATGGGAGTGCTTGTTCGTACCCGAAAGATGCGCTTCGATTTTTTCTGAAACCGGACTCATAAATGGTGCAGATAATGCCATGATAATATGTTTGTATAAAATAAGACCAATTGCTAGTATCATAATGGCTCCGATAAAGCTCGAGATAGATGTAAAGGTCTCCTTGCCCCAATCCCAAATCCAGATTTTGGCAATAAATCGTCCAATATTATCAGACCATCCGTAAGCCATAAAACCAATAACAGCGGCTGTCATAAAACTGATAACCATGGGGACAAAAAAATACTTCCACAGCTTTAGGGTTTTCATGAGTTTGAAAACACCCGAATATGCTTGTATGCCTAATAATATATTTTTCATTTGTTTTTATTCAACAAAAATTCCGGGGAATTTCAAATTATTTCCCTCTAACATTTTTGATGTCTTAATAATGCATTACGTTCTTTTTCAATCTTCGGTTTCTAGCCATAAGATTTCCTCTATGCTCCATCAACCTACACAGCAATATCCTCATTCAATACTTCGCGCTCTTCCTCAGTGATGTTTTTTGCCCATATTGCCAGACCAAATGTTAAGACACCCAATCGGCCAATAAACATCAATATTATAATGACGATTTTTCCAAAAGCGCTTAAATTAGATGTGAGTCCAGTGCTCAGACCAACTGTTCCTAATGCCGAAGCGACCTCAAAAAGAATGTCTTCAAATTTAAAATCGTGGGTTAAGGTGATTAAAAATGTTCCAAAAACAATGATAATCGTATAAAAAATAAAAGCTGAAGTTGCGATGTATAAGCGCTCATATGGAATTCGCCTTCCTAAAAAGGTAATGTTTTTTCTGCCTTGTAAACGACTTTTCATAATTGCAAAAACAGCAGTAAGCGTCGTGATTTTTATACCACCGGCCGTACCAGAAGGGGACGCCCCAATGTACATTAAAAATATACACACTAACATCATGGATTGATTGAACAATCCAAAATCAACCGAATTAAAACCAACCGTAGTCATTGCGCTCATACTTTGAAAAAAGGATGCTAAAAACCTAGAATCATTTTGTGTGGTCGCGATAGAACTCTCAAAGATGTAGAAAAAAGTGGTCCCAAAAGTTAGTAAAATAACAAAACCCACAATGATGATCTTACTTGTAAAGCTCAATTTATGAGTTCTATCTCTAATCCAAAGACCAAAATCTGTAATGACAATAAACCCTAATGAGCCACAAATTGCCAGCATCGAAATAATAAAATTGATGAAGTTATTATCCGCATAATCCATAAAACTGTTGTTAAATAGACTAAACCCAGCGGTACAAAAAGTGCTGATGCTATGAAATACTGAAGACCAAAGTGCTTCCAAAGTCGGCATGCCTTCCGACTTGAACGCTATAAAAAATAAGACCGCTCCTATAGATTCCATGACTAATGTGAACAGAATGACCGACTTTAAAAAATCGGTAATCTTAATAGTATTGGGAAGGGTAAACTCTGTACTAAGTAATTTTTTGTGCCATAAGGTTATCTTGCGTGTGGTCGATAAAATCATGAAGGTAGTAAAGGTCAAATAGCCGATGCCTCCAAGTTGAATCAAAACCATAATTATAAATTGACCGAAAAAATTATAGGTGTCAAAAATAGAAATGGTGACCAGACCTGTTGTCGAAACTGCAGATGTAGCTATAAAAATATGATCTAATACAGGGGCACTGACTTTTTGAAAAATTGGTAAGCAAAGCAAAATTGAACCGAGCAAAACATAGGTTAAAAAACCGTAGAACAAGTTTTGTTGAGGTGACCAGCCTTGTTTTAAAAGCGCATATTTTTTAGTCAGCTTTCTAAATTTGTTTGCCATGTCAATTTCTAAAATAGTATGACAAAGATATATATTTGACTAATCGGTTATAAAATTTATTTGATTTACTGAAAGTTTTAGCTTTTATATTCCTTTACCGCATCAATAAAAGCTCTTGCATTTTCCACGGGAATATTTGGTAGAATACCATGGCCAAGATTAACGATGTATTTGTCTTTTCCGAACTCGTTTATCATTTGATGTACCATCATTTTTATTTTTTCAGGTGGAGAAAACAATCGAGTGGGGTCAAAATTACCTTGAAGTGTAATATTTCCACCTGTAAGATAGCGTGCGTTTTTTGCCGAGCAGGTCCAATCAATTCCCAATGCAGATGCTCCAGATGTTGCCATCTCACCAAGTGCGAACCAACAGCCTTTTCCAAAAGCGATGACAGGCGTTTCATCTTTTAAAGCATCAATAATCTGCTGAATGTATTGCCAAGAAAATTCTTGGTAATCTGTAGGAGATAACATCCCGCCCCAAGAATCAAAAACCTGAACCGCGTTACAGCCCGCTTTCACTTTTTCTTTTAGATAGGCTATAGTTGTATCGGTAATTTTTTGGAGTAGTTGATGGGCGGCAATAGGGTTTGTAAAGCAAAATTGCTTCGCCTTATCAAAATTCTTACTGCCCTGACCTTGCACACAATAGCACAAAAGCGTCCAAGGTGACCCTGCAAAACCTATCAACGGTACTTCGTCATCGAGTTTTTCCTTGGTCACTTTTATAGCCTCGTAAACATAACCGAGGGCTTCTTTAACATCTGGGACAATTACATTATCTACATCCTTTTGAGACCGGATGGGATTTGGCAAATAGGGCCCAAAATTGGGTTTCATCTGAACCTCAATGTTCATTGCCTGCGGGATTACTAAAATATCGCAAAACAAAATAGCGGCATCCATCCCAAAACGTCTAATGGGCTGCACGGTAATTTCACTTGCTAATTCTGGTGTTTGGCAACGTGTGAAAAAGTCGTATTTCGCCTTTATTTCCATAAATTCAGGCAAATAACGCCCCGCCTGGCGCATCATCCAAACGGGAGGGCGGTTTACGGTTTCGCCTTTTAAGGCTCTTAGGAAGAGGTCGTTTTTGAGCATGATATAAATATTTGCTTTTAGCCTTTTAGCTGTTGGATTTTGGCGCTTAGTAACTAATTATTAGCTAGTTGCTGTTTTTAACTCTATTTATTAAACTATTTATCATTTTGCCTTCTTTTTTTATTAGGGCAAATTCGTTGGTCAATTCACTTTCTGGTATAAATCCAAGTTCATGTGAAATGATGAGTTGGGTTTCCAATTCAAAGAGAAATCCCGTAGCTTAGTTTTCTTCAAAAAACGTTTGATTTCTTTTTTTGATGTCTCTACCGCAACCTTCAGCTCTAATTAAAGGGATTGAAATTGCAGCGCTTGTAATTTGAACTCTTAACCAAATTTTTCACCAACATCATTATTTAAAAACTACTCATTTAAAATGTAAGTAAACAAAAGCATACAACTAAGAGCTAAAATATTCATTTACCAATTTGACGACACTTTCGACAGTTGGCATTCTGGCTACTCTAACATCTTCAAAATGCTTTTTTGCCTCAGTGGCTGTGGTTTCACCAATACAAAAAGCGACGGTATGTTCATTTGGGTTGTTCTCTTGTTTATAACTTTGAACGGTTGATGGACTATAAAACATCACTCCTTTTACGTCTTCAGAAATTTTAATGGCATCGTACTTAGTTTCATAAGCGATAACTTCCTTGACATCAATAAGGTTTTCGGCTAAAATTGTGGGCAGCTCATCCAAACGGATGTCGCTACAAAAATAAGTAACCGCCGTGCCGTCAATATATTCAACTAAGTATTCGGCGAGTTTTTTGGAATTGTTTTCGGTGTGTTTCACCTTTCCGATTTTACGCTCTACAAAACGTTTGGTTTTTCGTCCTACGCAATAGATGTTGTCAAACTTTAAGTCTTCCGAAGCAAAATTATTGAGCAGCGATAGCACTGCATTTTTACTGGTGATCACAACATTTTTAGGCACTGGTTTTAAGACTGTTGGTGAAATACGGTTCAAACTGATTTTTAAAAAATCTGAGCTTTCAGGCACCACATCCTCGTGAAATCCTTCTTTTTGCTCGTCGCTCAAGGTTTTTGTGGAATATATATTCGTGGGCTTTGAAGCGACTTTTATATCATCCATCAAGCGTTTACCACCACGTTCAATAATATATTCGGCACAGAATTTTGCAATATCATCTTTTGCTGTCAAAACCCAAGTACGCTGTACCTCGATTTTTTTAGTGCCATCGAGACTCAACAAAACACCCTGAAAATGGATTTCCTCGTCTTTAATAAACGCTAAGGCGCCAATAGGTGCTGAGCATCCGCCTTCTAAATGGTGAAGAAAATCACGTTCAATCTTTGTGCAAATTTCGGTTTCTTCGTGATTGATTTCGGTACAAATAGCTCTCAATCCCGTATCGCTTTCAAGCGCGGTAACCATAATTGCGCCTTGTCCGGGTGCGGGTACCATCCACTCTAGATTAAAACTGTCGTCGGGTCTGTTGTCTAATCTTCCAAGACCAGCCGCTGCAAAAATAGCACCGTTCCAGTCGTTGTCTTCTAGTTTTTGGAGTCGAGAGTTAACGTTACCTCGCAAACCAACAACGGTATGGGTGGGATAACGATTAAGCCATTGCGCCCGGCGACGTAAACTACCCGTGGCAATCACAGCCTCACGTTGCGATAAAAACTCCTCGTTGTTATTGAATACCATACAATCACGAACATTGCCGCGTTTCACAACTGCCGCTTGCACGATACCAATTGGCAGAACAGTAGGCACATCTTTTAAAGAATGTACTGCAATGTCAATGTCGCCATTGAGCATTGCCGCGTCCAAGGTTTTTGTAAACACACCGGTTATACCGAGTTCGTAAATGGGTTTGTCCAATACGATATCCCCAGTAGATTTTATAGGAACTAGAACGGCTTCGTGACCTAAATCTTTAAGTAAATTTTGTACAATTTTGGCTTGATAAAGCGCAAGCTCGCTATCACGCGTGCCAATTCTTATGGGTTTAGACATCGTTTGTAGAGGCTTCGAGTTGAAACACTTTTTTTATAAGTTCTAGGCTATCGTCTGTAGAAACATCATCGTTTTTAAGATGATGCGCAAAATGATTGGTAATTTTTTGAATAATGTTATTGCTGATCAATTCGGCTTGTGCTTCATTGAAATCGGTCATTTTTTTACGTTGGGTATCCAATTCAGCCGAAGCGAAATCGGTCAACTTAAGTTTAAGCGCTTTCATGGTTGGTGCAAATTTACGGGTGGCCAACCATGCCATGAACTCAGACTTAATGGTTTCGATGATTTGCTCTGCATGAGGAATATGAGCCTTTCTTCGTTCTAAGGTGTCATCGGTTATTTGGGCCAAATCATCTAAATGTACCAAGGTGACGTTTGGATGGTTTTGGACATCCTTATCCACGTTTTTTGGGATGGATAAATCAAGAATCAATAACGGTTTATTGGTTTGAATCAAAGCCGCATTAATGGTTGGGTTTTGAGCACCAGTTGCCACGACTAAAATATCGGAGGCGTTGATTTCGGTTTGAAGTCGACTGTAATCTTTAACGAGAACGTTGAATTTACCCGCAAGTGTTTCAGCTTTATTTTTAGTTCGGTTGATGAGCGTAATCTGCTCATTTTTGGTATGTTTTACGAGATTTTCACAGGTATTACGCCCAATTTTTCCTGTACCGAACAAAAGTATATTTTTTTCTGAAACGTTCTCGACATGATTTAGAATGTACTGAACAGAAGCAAAGGATACTGATGTGGCTCCTGTAGAAATATCGGTCTCAGTCTTGATGCGTTTTGAGGCTTGAATGACCGCGTTGACCAAACGCTCCAAAAACGGATTGAACATCCCGTATTTTTTTGAAAGTTTGGCACTCACTTTTAGTTGACTAATAATTTCAAAATCTCCAAGAATCTGACTATCCAAACCTGATCCTACTCTAAAAATATGAGAAATAGCGTCGGTGTTTTTGTAAACGTAGGCAACTCTTTGAAATTCTTCAACCGTGCCTTTGGTATTGTCACAAAGCAATTGGATGAGCTGAAACGGATGCTCGGCAAAACCGTAAATTTCAGAACGGTTACAAGTAGATGTTAAAATAAGGCTTTCAATACCATTCTCCTTAGCTTGTTGCAAAACAGCTAATTTGGCAGATTCGTTAAGACTAAAATGCCCACGAACCTCTGCATCTGCTTTTTTGTAGCTTAGACCAATGGCGTAAAATGAAGTGCCTCTCGACATGTTGTAATGTTGCATAAATAGATTTGGATATGCTCCAGAATTTTCTTTTGCAAAAATAACAACCAATCTCGGTTAAAAAACAACGCTAGACGAACTTTAAATATCGTTAGTGGTTTTTTAGCGGGATTTTTTTTAAATATCGTATTTTTGTAGTAATAACAAGACATTAAAACGCCTTAGTTTAGAATGAATCTAAATAACAATAAAAATAGCGCCCTCACTTCCGAAGTAAAAAATAACGCTAGAGGTGCTTTTCAAGAAACAAGAATTGAAGATGGGTTTTTTATACTGACCTATCACAATCAACATCATGAAAATCAAATTGTTGAACGAGATATTGATAGTAGTTTTATCCAGTTTCACTACTGCATGAAAGGGTCGAGCGACTTTGTATTCAATAATGGGAATTACCGGTTGAATATTTCTGAAGAAAGCTCTCTGCTGCTTTACAATCCGCAACGTGATTTGCCCATATACCTTGAAACCATTCCCGATTCTTGGTTGGTGTCTGTTTTAGTTTCCATTAAAAAATTTCACGGACTTTTTTCACAGGAAGCTGATTATATCTCGTTTTTGAGCGATGACAATAAAGACAAAAAATATTATAAGGACGGAAAAATCACACCTTCCGCAGCTGTTGTTCTCAACCAGATTATGAATTTTTCGATGAACGATTCCGTAAAGCCCCTCTATTTTAAGGGAAAAGCCTACGAGTTGCTCAGTCTGTATTTTAATAGGAGCGAAGATGCCGATATTGAGCAATGTCCGTTTCTGGCCGATGAGACCAACGTCATCAAAATTAGAAAAGCCAAAGACGTCATCATTTCCCGAATGGCCGACCCACCAACACTTCAGGAACTATCCGAAATTATCGGTCTAAGCCTTAAAAAACTAAAGGAAGGTTTCAAACAGATTTACGGTGACACCGTTTATAGTTTTTTATTTGACTACAAAATGGAAGTCGCCCGAAAACTTTTGGAAGCCGGCAACCACAACGTCAATGAAGTAGGCGCAAAAGTAGGCTACAGTACCTCGAGCCATTTTATAGCTGCATTTAAAAAACAGTACGGCACAACGCCGAAGAAGTATTTGATGGGGTTGGGTTAGTTAATAAATAATTAAAATAAGGCTCTTACATCCAATTAAAGTAAATTCTGTTTTTACTGTCGTATTTTTGCAAAAACAAAATCAAGCTATGAAACGTCTTTCCCTATTAGCGCTTATTCTATTTCTGTCAATTACCACCCAAGCCCAAACCTATAAAACAGAAATTACCAAACACGCCGAAACCTATTACAACTATTTGACCAATCAAAATTTTGATGGCATCTTAGATTACATGTACCCAAAAGTGTTTGAAATGGCGCCTCGGGAGCAGATGAAAGCCGGGATGCAACAGATGTTCAACTCTAAGGATATGCAGATTGAATTTTTGTCTAATGAAGTGAATCGTGTGACCGATACCATGATGGTCAATGGGATTACTTACGCAGCTATTTTTTATAACAGCAAAATGAAAATGACCTTTACTTCAGAACTAGATAAACCTGAAGAGGATCAAAAAGGATTCCTTGATTTTATGAAGACGACGATGGACACCCAGTTTGGCGCAGAAAACGTGACTTCAGATTTAGAAACTATGGCTCTTACCATAAATATGGACGCCAACATGTTTGCCATTAAAGACCCACAGTATAACGACTGGAAATTTATGGGCAACGATGATGCCATGAAAAAGATGGTAGATTCGATTATCCCTGAATCTGTAAGAACCAAATTACTCAACCCCAAAACCAACTAACTTAATTGCCTTATGAAAACAACCTATTTAAGCCTGATTTTTATCTTATTATTGTCTTTAAAAGTAAATTCCCAAGACGCAAGCGTTGAAAAAAGTATCTATGGAGTGCAAACCGGGTTTCTCGGTATTTGGGCTCACAACGAATCAAAACTGAGCAGCCAAATTGCACTTAGAACAGAATTAGGGCTTGACGCCGGAATTACGTTAAACGGAGCCAATGATTTTGGTAAGCTTTTTCTAGCTCCTGTGATTACTGTAGAACCAAGGTGGTACTATAACCTTAACAGACGTGTTAGCAAATCAAAACGAATAGATAATAATAGCGGTAATTTTATTTCAATAAAAACCAGTTATCATCCCGATTGGTTTCTTATTGCTGCACCAGAAATTTCAAGATTTATAACTGACCTTTCTATAGTGCCAACTTATGGGATAAGAAGACATATCGGAAATCATTTCACTTACGAAACAGGTTTTGGTATTGGTTACGTTAAGTATTTTGATACCGATGATTTGTTTTTTTTTAACGAACCTAATATCACGGTCAATCTACATTTAAGATTGGGTTACACATTCTAAAGACTATTTGAGATATATTTTAATCCGTGAAAAGCAACGAAACCCTTGTCTAAATGAACAAAAAAGGAATACTATTAGTCAACCTTGGCTCGCCAGATAGCCCGAATCCAAAAGACGTCAAAAAATATCTTGGCGAATTCTTAATGGACGAACGCGTTATTGACGTCCCACTTTGGGCGCGAACTTTACTGGTAAAGGGCATCGTTCTCAACACGCGGCCAAAAGCTTCTGCGAAAGCCTATAAAAAAATCTGGTGGGATGAAGGCTCGCCGTTAATTGTGCTTTCTGAACGTTTGCAGGAAAAAATACAGGAAGAAGTTGAATTTCCGGTCGCTTTGGCCATGCGCTATGGTAGTATGACCATTAAAAATGGCATTCAAGAGTTGGTTGATAAAGGGGTGAATGACATATTTTTGATTCCGCTATATCCGCAATTTGCAATGGCCACGACCGAAACGATTTTAGTATTGGCCGAAGAAATCCGTGCTGAGTTTTTCCCACAGGTTAGTATTCAGAATTTAAAACCGTTTTATAACCATCCAGATTACATTAAAGTATTATCAGATTCTATTGCCAAGCATTTGGAAGGCAAGGATTACGAGCATTTACTATTTTCCTACCATGGTGTTCCGGAGCGCCACATTAGAAAGAGTGACATTACAAATTCACATTGTAAACCAAGCGATAGAGTTGATTGTGTGTGCTGTAAAACGCCGTCACCAGCTCATGAGTTTTGTTACAAGCATCAATGCAAAGAGGTCACCCGATTGGTAGGCGAAAAGTTAAATTTGGAGGCAGGAACATTTTCTACATCTTTCCAATCCCGACTAGGTTTTGACCCATGGTTACAGCCCTATACCGATAGAACCATAGAGCGTATGGGTAAGGAGGGCGTCAAAAAAATGGCCATTGTTACACCTGCTTTTGTTAGCGATTGTTTGGAAACCTTAGAGGAAATTGCGATGGAAGGCGAGGAAATTTTCCACGAAATGGGAGGTAAGGAGTTTACCACGATTCCTTGTTTGAACGATGATGAGTCTTTTGTAAAATTACTTTCGGTATGGATTTATGAGTGGGCAACCGCTAAAACCGTAACCGCCTAATGGCAAAAAACGCATCCAAGGATTTAGGGATTAAGCCCATTGGTCAATTATTGATAAAGCAGGCCGTACCAGCATCTATAGGTATTTTGGTCATGTCCCTCAACATTCTTGTAGATACTATTTTTGTTGGTAATTGGATTGGCGCAACCGCTATCGCTGCCATCAACGTGGTGCTGCCGGTTTCCTTTTTTATTGCTGCATTGGGAATGAGTATTGGGATTGGTGGGTCTTCCATTATTTCTAGAGCTTTGGGCGCAGATAATGATAGCAAAGCCCTCAAAACCTTTGGCAACCAAATTACCCTAACCCTTTTACTTACGGTGACCATGGTCTTTTTTGGGCTTTGGTTTATTGATGATATCATTTTGGCCTTTGGGGGAAAAGGCAGCATTTTTGAGCCTGCAAAAATTTACTACAAAATTGTATTGTACGGTGTCCCGTTTTTGGCACTTTGCATGATGGGAAATACCGTTATTCGTGCTGAAGGCAAACCAAAATTCGCCATGTACGCCATGTTGTTTCCTTCCGTAGGAAATTTAATTTTGGATTATGTGTTTATCAACCTTCTCGATTTTGGGATGGAAGGCGCGGCTTGGGCAACCACAGGTTCCTATTTGGTCTGTTTTGTATTTATTCTTTGGTTTTTTATTTCAAAACATTCCGAATTAAAAATTAACATTTCGCATTTTGGACTCGATATTCCCATTGTAAAAGAAATTGGGTCACTCGGTTTCGTTACCTTGGCTCGTCAGGCCGCAGTTAGTGTTACTTACCTGTTTATGAATAATATATTGTATGATTTGGGCGGAGAGACTTCGGTCACTTCCTACGCCATTGTTGGTAGAATGTTGATGTTTGCCTTGTTTCCAATTTATGGAATTACTCAAGGGTTTCTGCCAATTGCCGGCTATAACTATGGCGCCTTTAAATATGATCGCGTTAAGGAAACCATTTATACCGCTCTTAAATATGCGATGGGCTTAGCGACTTTGGTATTTATCATGCTCATGATTTTCCCCGAAGGCATTACAAAATTATTCACCCAAGACGTGGATGTGGTTAGGGAAACACCTCCCGCCATGCGTTGGGTATTTGCCGCGACCCCAATTATTGCGATTCAGTTAATAGGCGCGGCCTACTTCCAAGCGGTTGGTAAAGCTATACCTGCGCTATTATTAACTTTGACTCGGCAGGCTTTATTCTTTATTCCGCTGATACTAATCCTCCCCAATTATTTTGGCGAAATTGGCGTTTGGATATCTTTTCCCATAGCAGATGTACTTTCAACAATTGTAACAGGAATATTTTTATACAGAGAGGTCAAGCTAAAGTTAGTACCTGAACTGGCGGAATAGTTTTTTATGTTTAATTTTAGACTAACCATTAACAATACAATATGCGATTTGTAATAATGATGTTCTGTCTTTTTCTCTTCGGAAACAGTAATGACATAAACGCCCAAAACTTTAATCAGCAAAACTTAGAAGCTTTAGAATATCGCCTCCTCGGCCCTTTTCGTGGTGGTAGAAGTGCAGCCGTAACAGGAGTACCCAACAATCCCAACCTTTATTATTTTGGCGCAACTGGCGGGGGTATTTGGAAAACCTTGGATGGCGGTCGCACTTGGGAAAATACTTCTGACGGATTTTTCGGCGGAAGTATTGGGGCTATTTCAGTCTCTAAAAGTGACCCGAATGTGATTTATGTTGGTGGTGGAGAAAAAACCGTACGAGGAAATGTATCCTCGGGTTATGGCATTTGGAAAAGCGTCGATGCTGGAAAAACATGGACATCATCAGGATTAAAAAGCTCTCGACACATCCCTAGAATAGCGATTGACCCAAACGACCATGATATCGTTTATGCCGGAGTTCTTGGAAATATCTATAAACCCACCGAAGAGCGTGGCATTTACAAAAGTACAGATGGCGGTAAAACATGGAAAAAAAAGTTGTTCGCCAATGCCAACGCGGGCGTCGTTGATTTATTGATAGACCCTACCAATTCTAGAATTTTATATGCCTCTACTTGGCGTGTGCAAAGAACACCGTATAGTTTAAGTTCTGGTGGAGAAGGTTCTGCGCTGTGGAAAAGTACCGATAAGGGCGAAACATGGACCGAAATATCCACAAATAAGGGATTTCCCAAAGGCACATTGGGCATAATGGGTGTCACCGTTTCTCCTTTAAATAATCAACGGGTTTGGGCCATGGTAGAAAACAAGGAAGATGGAGGTCTGTACCGAAGCGATGACGGTGGCCACACATGGAATTTGGTTAATAGCGAACGCAAACTGAGACAGCGTGCTTGGTATTATACCAGAGTTTACGCCGATACTAAAGACGTTGATAAAGTATATGTTTTGAATGTGCGCTACCATAAAAGTACCGATGGCGGAAAAACATTTGACACCTATAACGCTCCACATGGCGACCACCACGATTTATGGATTGCACCCAACGATCCAAACCGAATGATCATTGGCGATGATGGTGGCGCACAGGTTACCTATGATGGCGGTGAAACTTGGAGCACCTATTACAATCAGCCAACATCGCAGTTTTATCGCGTAACTACCGATAATCATTTTCCGTATCGCATTTATGCGGCGCAGCAGGATAATAGCACGATTAGAATTCCACATCGCACCGATGGTAATAGTATTACTGACGAAGATTGGGAAAGTACGGCTGGTGGAGAATCTGCCCATATTGCTGTAGATCCAGAAAATGACGAGATAGTTTACGGCGGAAGTTATGACGGCTATTTAACGCGGGTTAATCACGAAACCGGTACGGTAAGAGCCATTAATGTTTGGCCAGATAATCCGATGGGTCATGGCGCAGAAGGCATGAAATATCGTTTTCAATGGAACTTTCCCATTATTTTTTCAAAACACAATCCAGACCGACTATATACGTTTTCACAACACGTTCACGTGACCGAAAATGAAGGTCAGTCTTGGGACATCATCAGTCCCGATTTAACCAGAAACGACCCAGAAAAATTGAAATCCTCCGGAGGGCCGATAACCCAAGATAATACTTCCGTAGAATATTATTGTACCATTTTTGCGGCTCAGGAATCCTCGATTACAGAAGGTTTACTTTGGGTGGGCAGTGATGATGGTTTGATTCATATTACTAAAGATGGCGGTAAAAATTGGGACAACGTCACGCCAAAAGGAATGCCAGATTGGATGATGATCAATAGTATTGAACCGAGTGCTTTTGATGCAGGTACATGCTACGTCGCAGGCACAAAATATAAAACTGGTGATTTTCAACCCTATTTATACAAAACAACAGACTACGGCAAAACTTGGAAAAAAATTACAGAAGGCATCAATTCTGAACATTTTACACGGGTGCTTCGGGAAGACCCAAAACAAAAAGGATTGCTTTATGCTGGGACAGAAACGGGAATATACATTTCCTTTAATGACGGGAGCAGCTGGAAGCCCTTTCAGTTAAATCTTCCCATTGTTCCTATTACTGATTTGGCCATCAAGGATAATAATTTGATTGTCGCCACCCAAGGCAGAAGTTTATGGATTTTGGACGATTTAACCGTAGTGCATCAACTTAACGGTTTCACTTCCGAAGAAAACAAACTCTTTAAGCCAAAAGACACCTATCGCATGGATGGAGGCTATACCAAGGAAAGTAAGACTGCTGGTACCAACCATCCCAATGGGGTAATGACCTATTTTAATCTGAAAGATTTTGATGAGAAAAAAGATGAAGTGTTACTATCATATTTGGATAGCAAAGGTGATACAATAAAAAGTTTTTCAACTGAAAATAAAAAAGAAGACAAATTAGAAGTCAAAAAAGGCCTAAACCAATTTATCTGGGACACCACTTATGAAGGTGCCGAAAAACTAGACGGTATGATCTTGTGGTGGGCCAGTTTAGATGGGCCAAAGGCAATCCCTGGGAGTTACAAAGTACATCTTAATATTAGGGAAAAAGATACAACAGCAACCGAGGAAGAAAAAAACAAAGGTATTAAGCTGACCAATTCATTTGAAATCTTATCACACCCAAGAGCAGAAAGTACCAAAGCTAATATGCAAAAACAGTTTAAGTTTATCACAGAGGTCAATGCAACTATGGACAAGGCTCATAAATCTATCAAGAAAATCAGGAATATTAATTCGCAATTAACTGCATTTGAGAAACAATATAAAGGACAAGCCGATGTAAAAGAACTTCTTGAAAAATCAAAATCGCTGAGAGAATCCTTTACTAAAATTGAGGAAGCTCTTTACCAAACCCAAAACAAAAGTGGTCAGGACCCGTTGAATTTTCCTATAAGATTGACCAATAAGCTGGGGCATTTAAATACTCTGGTCGGGATGGGTGACTTTGCACCAACAGAACAAGATATCGCAGTTAAGGAGGAGTTAAGTGCTAAAATTAAAATACAATTGGACGCCTTTGATAATTTATTAAGCGAGGAGATTACCACGTTTAATGACGCGTTTAATCGCATGCAGTTGAATTACTTATTTGTAGAAGATTAAATGGAATACTACAACTATATAAAATCGCTTCATCTCATATTCGTCATCACATGGTTTGCAGGACTATTTTATATTCCCAGATTATTTGTTTATCAAATTGAGGCCTTTCACAAACCCTCTCCAGAAAAAGAGATTTTAGGCAAACAGCTCAAGTTGATGTCAAAGCGATTGTGGTTTATTATCACTTGGCCTTCAGCAATTTTAGCAACATTATTTGCAGTTTGGTTGATAATTCTACAACCTGCTTGGCTACAGCAATCTTGGATGCATGTGAAACTCACTTTCGTGCTATTGCTTATTATTTATCATTTAAAAACCCACCAGTATTACAAACAATTACAACGCGATGCCGTCAAAAAAACATCAAACTTTATGCGCCTTTGGAATGAAGGTGCAACATTTATTTTATTTGCAGTTGTGTTTTTGGCCATATTAAAAAATGCCATTAATTGGATTTTTGGAGTTGTTGCGATTTTGGTTTTAGGCATTTTATTAATGTTAGGTTTTAAAATTTATAAGCGGTTTCGGGAAAAAAATGAAAACGCATGATAAATTGTAAAATCCCAAAAGATTCAAGACTAGTTTAAGGTAAAAAGTCTACATTGTCTTTGGACTGATTTTTGATAACCTAAGGATTTAAAATACCATCAATAATAGAGTATCCGTTTGCACAAGAAAAGTTACCCGCTTTCACGGGCATATAAATGAAACTAAACAAACTATCCCTTCGCGTTCGTATATTTATCGCCATGATTCTGCTGGTGCTAATTGCGTCGATTTTAATTGCTGGAGTTACCATTTACCAATACAACGAAGAGGCTAGAGATTACCATCTTGAGCGTTTACAGCGCAAGGAAACGGCCATAATTAGTCATCTAAATAAAGTTATTGAAAAAACAACTTGGGAAGTTGTTACCGATAAGGTTCCAATGATTTTCAAGGATGAAATTTATACAATTTCAGATATACATAGTTTACAAATCAACCTCTATGATTTGGATGGCACGTTATTGATTTCCTCAAAGGCAAGCATTACAAATGATAGCACAGCTCGCTGTATTCCTACCGAAATATTAAATTCTATCTCTAATTCTGCGGGCCACCGGTACGTTCAGAAAAATGATAAAAACGGAGAGACTTTTCAATCTTCATATATCTATATTACCGATAGTAAGTTTAAGTCCTTGGCGATCCTAAACCTACCTTATCTTGAAAATGACGATTTTCTCAACCGTGAGCTTAGGGAATTTTTAGAACGCTTAGGCTATGCCTATCTTTTTATGCTACTCATTGCCGTGATTTTGGCATTCTTACTTTCCAGTTATATCACAAAGACCTTAAAAACCATAAGCGACAAGATAAAGGAAACACGTCTCGAAAAGCGAAATAAAAAAATTGAGGTTTCATCATCAAGCGAAGAGATTACCACTTTAATCAACTCTTATAATAGTATGATTGATGAGCTGGAACAAAGTGCGGTACAATTAGCAACCAGTGAGCGCGAGCAAGCTTGGCGCGAAATGGCGAAACAGGTAGCCCACGAAATTAAGAATCCGCTAACTCCAATGCGTTTGACTGTTCAAAGTTTTCAACGCAAGTTTGATCCGCAAGATGAAAGCATCTATAAAAAAGTGGATGAGTACAGTAAAACACTTATTCAGCAAATTGATACTATGAGCTCAATTGCCTCAGCGTTTTCAAACTTTGCCAAAATGCCAGCACAGCAAAACGAAACGCTCAATGTAGTTGCCACAGTAAAATTGGCACTTGATATTTTCAGCGAGAACCATATTGTTTTTTCTTCGGAAGAAGATGAGATTTTAGCCAATTTTGACCGCACCCAATTAATTAGGGTGGTAACCAACTTAGTAAAAAACGGTATTCAGGCCATCCCCGAAAATCAAGAACACCCACAAATTGATGTTCGTGTTAGTACTGAAGAGGGATTGGTAAAGATTAGCGTTCAGGATAATGGAGTTGGGATTTCAGAAAGAAATAAAGTAAAAATTTTCGAACCAAAATTTACCACAAAATCTAGCGGAATGGGTCTCGGTCTGGCCATGGTCAAAAATATTGTGGAAACCTATAATGGAAATATTACCTTTGACTCTGAGCTAGGAAAAGGCACGGTTTTTATCGTAAAGTTTCCGAAGAAATAAGAGTCGTTTGACAAAAAAGACAGAGTGCAGAAAAATCAAAACGGTCTATAATATTTCTCAGTTTGAATAGAAATTGGTAACTAAAAAACAACAATCGCAAAAAACTAAAACATGTCATACAACAACATCCTTTCAAATTTTGAAAACGGAATAACAACCATAACCATTAACCGTCCAAAAAAACTCAACGCTTTAAATAGGGAGACTATTCAAGAGCTTCACGAGGCTTTCAAAACAGCTGAAAAAGATAAAAACACTAAAGTAATAATCATTACCGGAAGTGGTGAAAAGGCTTTTGTAGCAGGAGCCGATATTAGTGAGTTTGCCGATTTTGATGAAAAAAATGGCGGTAAGTTGGCAGCAAAAGGTCAAGAGATTCTTTTCGACTTTATTGAAAATTTATCCAAACCAGTAATTGCTGCAGTTAATGGATTTGCATTAGGTGGCGGTTTGGAATTGGCAATGGCATGCCACTTCAGGTTGGCAAGTACCAATGCAAAAATGGGATTGCCCGAAGTATCCTTGGGTGTGATTCCCGGATATGGCGGTACGCAACGTTTGCCCCAATTAGTAGGCAAAGGTCGGGCTATGGAAATGGTTATGACTGCGGGAATGATTGATGCCAGTCAAGCACTTGAATACGGTTTAGTAAACCACGTTACCTCAGAAAATGAACTTATTGCATTGGCCGAAAAAATTGCGGGAAAAATTATGCGCAATTCTTCCGTAGCTATAAAAGGAGCAATCAAGGCAATCAATGCAAATTATAAGGATGGGGTTGATGGTTTTAAAACCGAAATAAAACAATTTGGAAAATGTTTTGGTACCGAAGATTTTACTGAAGGAACAACCGCATTTTTAGAAAAGCGAAAAGCAGATTTCCCGGGTAAATAGAAACATGACGAAACATATTAAATGTCCAAATTGCGGAATCTATAACACAGATAGAGATTATTGTAAAAATTGCAATACACTTCTGTCTTACGAGAAAATACGCGAATTGGAATATGCGGAAGAGGAAAAAGAACGTGAAGAGCGCGAGCGTATTAGTGAAGAAAAATTCCCTTCCTTCTATGATAAGTATAAGGACCACCGTTATTTGATTGTAAGGCTTTTGGCTAAAACATCACGTTCTATTTGGTTGGGCTTTTTGGCCGTTGGGATTTTATTGGCGTGGATAATAGCAGCAATTGCAGCATGAGGATTTTAAAACATCCCCTTTTTTATCTATCGATTATTATTGCCTCTATCCTTTATAGTGCCAATCTTTTGCAACTTCCATTCCCAAAGTGGCTATTTTTTTACGTCAATGACTTTTTGTGTATGCCAATTGTTTTGAGCATCTGTTTAATTACCCTCCGTATTTTAAAGAAAACTGAAAACATTTATGTCCCGCTGATAATAGTTTTAGCGCTGACGGTTTACTTTGCTCTATTTTTTGAATGGTTTATGCCTATGTTTAATAAACGATATTCATTTGACCCTGTGGATATTGGTCTTTATTTTTTCGGGGCATTTTTGTTTTTTAGCTTTCAGAAAAAATTATTCTGAATATTGAAGCGTTGATTTCTCTTTACCTACATTAAGGTCTATACTTTTCCCAAAAATCATTGCGCGATTATCTTTCTCATGACCTGCGGGCATATTAAATGCAATGGGGAATTCGTATTCGGCCAGAGCATCCAATATCAATTGCTCAACCGATGTACCCCAGAGCGTTGTATTTTTTCGTAATCGGCTCATATCGCCTACGATTACGCCAGCACAATTATCAAAATATCCCGCCCGTTTTAAACTTTGTAGCATGCGGTCTATATGATATTTGTATTCGCCAATCTCTTCGATAAATAGAATTTTTCCGCTAGTATCGATGCTGGTTTTTGAACCTAACATCGTGTGCAGAATGGTGAGGTTTCCGCCAATCAAAGCACCCGTTGCGCTCCCAACTCGGTTATATTCAGAACCATCTAAGGTGTAATCCACGGGATTTCCGAAAATGGTAGATTTAAAGGTTGAAACGGTTTCTTTAATATCGTCCAAATCCTTGGTTAAGCTCACACACATCAATGCGTGAATGGTTTGAAATCCTTGATTATGGGCTTGGTTGTGAAGCGCAGTAATATCGCTATAGCCAATAATCCATTTTGGACGTTTTTTAAATGAGGAGTAATCCAATTTGTCTAAAATACGAACCGTTCCGTAGCCTCCCCTTGCGCACCAAATTGCACTTATTTTTGGGTCGTCCATCGCATTTTGAAAATCTTCACAACGTTCGGCATCAGTTCCTGCGAAATGGTCGGCTTGACTGAACACATGTTTGCCAACCACAGCGTTTAATCCCCAACTCTTTAAAAGCGAAACGGCTCTATCAACTTCTTCAGCTCTATTATTTAGAATTCCTGAAGGCGCTACAATGGCAACGGTATCGCCGGCTTTAAGATATGGAGGCTGTTGGTTGGTGGTTTTCATTTCCGAAGGCATTAAACGATTATCCTGAGAATAGGTCTTAGTGTAAAGTATCGAAATAAGAATAAATAGAATAACAGATGTAAAACTTTTCATAGAGATACTTAATGGATTGGCGTAAAGATAAAGACTATAATGTTGTTCTTAAAAACTATTAAATTAATATTTGTTTAACAGAAAACGTCCAAAAAGAGTGTTTTAACGTAAATAATATGCGTTTCAACCGATATTTATCGTTAGAATCTTAAAAACCATAATTTATGAGTGTTCTTACATCTTGTATTTCCAGCACCTTACAGCCTTTTACTCCTTCTGCAGATAATCCTTGGGATAAGTCTCGAGTACGACACGTTTTTAGACGAATTGGCTATGACGCTAATCCGACCATGATTGCAAATGCACTTACCCAAACACCAAGCCAACTCATCGATAGTTTGATTGACGCTGCACTCAACGAGCCAGCTTATCCAGAACCTGCTTGGGCTAATTTCACAATTCAGGATTATAATAATCTAGGATTGGATTTTGATGATGCCACTCAGGCCAATCATAGAGAACTGAAACGAGAGGTAATGAACCAAATGCAGGCCAATGGTCTTAAGGGAAGATTAATCATGTTTTGGAGTAATCATTTTGTAACCCGGTTGGAGGAATATTATGTGAGTAACCATCTTTATGAATATTATAAAACTATAGAAACGCATGCACTCGGTAATTTTGAGGATTTTGTAAACGCCATCGGAAAGACCAGTGCTATGTTGGTTTATCTTAATGGATTCGAAAATACCAGCGGTGCTCCAAATGAGAATTATGCTCGCGAACTTTACGAGCTTTTTACCTTAGGTGTAGATAATGGATATACCCAAAATGATATTGTTGAAACTTCAAAAGCATTAACAGGTTACAATCATAGGCAACATTGGACGGCTCCAATTTACTTTGATGAAAGTACATTTAATGCTTCGGAAAAAACCATTTTTGGCGAAACGGGTCCATACGATTATGATGGAGTTATCACACTGCTTTTTCAAGAAAGAGCACCTCTAATAGCAGAACATTTATGCCGAAAACTCTATGGCTATTTTGTAAGTGCAACCGTAAACGAAGATGTGGTAACTGAAATGGCTGCTTTTTTTGTTCAGGATTTCAATATCGCCAACCTCCTCAGAACGCTTTTTAAAAGCGAACATTTTTTAGATTCTAAAACTATAGGCACCCAGATAAAGAGTCCGTATGATATGACCATGTCTTATCTTAAAATTACGGGATTTAGCTTACAGGACGATTATTTTGAGGCGATGATGTGGTTTAATGGAATTATTGGTCAAGACTTGTTTGACCCAGTTGACGTGGCAGGTTGGCAAGGCGATAGAGATTGGATAAATTCTAGCACACTGGCCGGAAGATGGGAAATTACCCAATGGACCATTTGGCACACCTGGAATAACTTCAACGACCAACTTCGCGACTTTGCGGTTGAAGCTTCAAATAATAGCAACGACCCTTATTTTGTGACAAAAAGTATCATAGACCGTTTTGTGCCGTTGGCATTATTTACAACTGCAGACTATCAAACCGCAACCGATGTATTTAAGTTTAACGTTCCACAAAATTACTATGATGACGGTATTTGGAATCTTCAATGGGAGCCAGTACCTTATCAAGTCGTGCTCTTACTCATCCATTTGGCCAAACTGCCCGAATACCAACTTAAATAACCTACCACCATGTGTAAAGACAACTCAAAGAGACCTATAAAATTAAGCGATAAGGCTCACGCCCAAGACCACGAAAATTGGAACAGACGTTCTTTTTTACAAGCCTTGGGTTTAGCGGGAGCTGGCAGTATGATGATTGGTGGAATGCCGGTTTCGGCATCCAACAATTCTAAATTAGCAGCGGCAATAAGTTCTTCAGAAACCGACCGCATATTAGTGATCATTAGATTAAAAGGAGGTAACGACGGACTCAACACCATCGTCCCTATTTATGATTATGATACCTATGCCGCTTATAGGCCAACCATAAAACACAATCCCAATCAGCTTACTAATTTGGGTAATGATTTCGCCATGCCCAATTACATGGATGATTTGCTCAACCTTTGGGATAATGGCGCAATGAAGATTGTTCACGGTGTTGGCTACGAAGATTCAAGTCAATCGCACTTTGCCGGGTCTGATATTTGGGCTTCAACCAATCCTGATAACGGAACACCTTCAGGTTGGATGGGCAGATATTTTGAGGAAATTTACCCTGATTACCTAGCTAACCCTCCAGCCGTTCCAGCTGCAGTTCAAATTGGAAGTATTGGTAACTTAATTTTTGATGGTGCGTCAAGTAACTATGCGTTTTCAGTTGCCAACCCAAACCAATTGGAAGCTATTGCCCAAAGCGGTGTGGTGCATGATATGTCCAATTTCCCAGAATGTATTTATGGCGATCAATTAGAGTTTATGAGAGGTACAACCAATACGACTTATCAGTATGCAGGAACCATTCATGATGCTTATAGTGAAGGCACTAATAATGCAAATTATGAAACATCAGAACTAGGGCAACAATTAGCTATAGTAGCGAGATTGATTAAGGGCAATTTGGGTACTAAGGTATATATGGTTACGCTTGGAGGTTTTGATACGCATGCCAATCAGCCCGAAGAGCACCAAGAAATTTTATCTGATTTGTCAAATTCAGTTAAAAATTTCTATGAGGATTTGGAAACTGCCGGATTCGATGATAGAGTTTTATCCATGACTATAAGTGAATTTGGTCGCCGTGCTACTGAAAATGGCTCTAATGGCACAGACCACGGTACAGCAGCTCCGATGTTTTTATTCGGTCCTGCAATAGAAGGTAATGGCTTTATAAGTCAACACCCAGATTTGAACAATCTTACTAATGATAATTTGAATTACACCCAAGATTTTAGGGAAATCTACGCCACGATTATGCAAGAGTGGCTGTGTATTGACAGCAATCTGGTCAATGAAGCGCTGCTTAATCAAAATTACGCAACGGTTGACCTAGGGTTTAATTGTAGTGCTTTAAATATTGCTGAATTTAATCAAGAACGGTTCAAGCATTTTGTGGTTTACACGGGTAATGACTCCGTTATAAAAATCAAGAATCCTTATACCCAGCATACGGTCGTCAAACTATTTGATATTATGGGCAGGGAAATTGCCACTTTGAAAAACAGTATGCTTCTAGCGGGTGAGCACAGTATAAGTGTGAAAGAAGTAGTTGATAAAAATTTGAATGTAGGGCAGTATATCTATAAAATTTCTGCGGGCGGTCAAAAGTTTAGTAGGTCGTTGATTATACGTTAATAACTTTTATGCCAACCAAAACCATAATTCAATCCGATACCTAAATAACTATATTTACCAATATTGCCGTAAAGCTTAAAACCAACGCTTCTGCCAAATGATGTGGGTTTTCCGATAGGAATTATTCCATAATAAGCTCTAAAACGTTTCTTTTCTTTTTTAAACCATTTGATGTTAATTTCAAATGGAAAACCGAAATACTGTTGTGATTCTAGTGTTGGCATATCATTCTCAATTTGATTCACATCTGAGTAATTCTTAGAAATCCCTCCTGAAAAACTCCATGAATGCCCGCCCTTCACATAGCGTTTACCATAAAGCACAGCGATTTCATGGTTTTTTAGCGTTTCTTTAAAGGTTGGAAATCCAATAAAACCAAAAGATGTGCCTCCAATTTTTGCAAAAGTTTGATAACCATATTTTAGCGTGAATAAATCATTTTTAAGTTGATGATTGAGTTCGCCACCAATTATAAATCCAATCCCATTTCCTCCAGCTAATCCAGTAAATAATTCTGAATAAATAATAGGATTTGTTTTACCTGGAATTGTATCACGTTCTTGTTGCGAATAGCAAAATAAAAAATTGCTTAAAAAAATAATTCCCAGTAGAATTAATTTCATAGTTTTTTCCCAAATCTAAAAGAAAGAAACTTATAAGAGAAGATCAGAATAGTTATTTTTGCTTCAAATAGTTAATATTGATGTCTCAAGAAATTAAACGATACACCATTACCGCAGCACTTCCTTATACCAATGGACCCATTCATATTGGTCATTTGGCAGGGGTTTATGTGCCAGCAGATATATACGCACGCTATCAAAGATTGAAGGGAAACGATGTGGCATTTATCTGCGGGAGCGATGAACACGGTGTTCCCATTACCATAAAAGCAAAAAATGAAGGCGTATCGCCTCAAGATATTGTTGATAAATACCATGCAGTTATTAAGAAATCCTTTGTGGATTTTGGTATTACATTTGATAATTATTCCCGTACCACAGCGAAAATCCATCACGATACCGCTCAAGAATTTTTCAAAACCCTTTACGACAAAAAAGAATTTGTAGAGGAAGTTACAGAACAGTTATATGATGAAGAAGCCAATCAGTTTTTGGCAGACCGCTTTGTAGTTGGAACTTGCCCAAAATGTGGCAATGAAGAAGCCTATGGCGATCAATGTGAAAATTGCGGTTCCAGTTTAAACGCCACGGATTTAATCAATCCGAAATCAGCAATTACGGGAAATGTACCAACTTTAAAGAAGACCAAACATTGGTTTTTACCCTTAAACAAACATGAACAATTTTTAAAAGACTGGATTCTAAAAGGTCATAAGAAAGATTGGAAACCCAATGTTTACGGACAAGTAAAATCATGGATTGATGATGGCTTACGCCCAAGAGCCGTAACGCGAGATTTAGATTGGGGTATTCCCGTTCCGGTTCCTGGAGGCGAGGGTAAAGTATTGTACGTATGGTTTGATGCACCGATTGGTTATATTTCATCCACTAAGGAATGGGCCGCACGCGAAGGCAAAAATTGGGAAGATTATTGGAAAGACGACAACACCAAACTCGTCCATTTTATTGGTAAGGATAATATTGTGTTCCATTGCATTATTTTCCCGAGCATGTTGAAAGCCGAAGGCTCTTATATTTTACCAGACAATGTTCCGGCAAACGAGTTTTTAAATTTGGAAGGTCAAAAATTATCCACTTCAAAAAATTGGGCGGTTTGGTTACCAGATTATTTAGAGGATTTTCCAAATCAGCAGGATGTGTTGCGGTATGCCTTAACGGCAAATGCACCAGAATCCAAGGATAATGATTTTACGTGGAAGGATTTTCAAGCGAGAAACAATAGTGAGTTGGTGGCCATCTTTGGAAACTTTATAAATAGAGTCGTCGTACTTACCCATAAATACTATCAAGGGATTGTTCCTAAAGCCGGGACATTTTCAAAAGTAGATAACGAAACATTGGCGGCCATAAAAGCCTATCCAGCGGTTATTGAAAGTTCTATTGAGCGCTACCGTTTTAGGGAAGCCAGTCAAGAACTGATGAATTTGGCGCGTTTGGGAAACAAATATCTCGCCGATGAAGAACCGTGGAAACTCATTAAAACCGATGAGACGAGAACTAAGACCATTATGTTCGTGGCATTACAGATTTCTTCGGCATTGGCTATTTTATGCGAACCGTTTTTACCGTTTACTTCAGAAAAATTGAAACATATCCTTCAGATGAATTCGGAAAACGGAGCAATGAATTGGAAAGTCGTTTCAGCAAAAGAAACCCTAATTCCGTCAGGGCATGAAATAGGTCAAGGCGAATTACTGTTCAGCAAAATAGAAGATGAGACCATTCAAACACAACTAGAAAAATTGGAAGCCAATAAAAGGGCGAATGAAGCCGCGAAAAAGCAAGCAGAACCTCAAAAAGAAACCATAAGTTTTGAAGACTTCACTAAGCTGGATCTACGCGTTGGAACTATTATCGAAGCTGAAAAAATGCCAAAAACCAAGAAATTGTTGGTCTTAAAAGTAGATACGGGTATTGATGTAAGAACTATTGTTTCTGGTATCGCCGAAAGTTTTACTCCAGAAGAAGTGGTAGGTAAGCAAGTGACGGTTTTGGTCAATTTAGCACCAAGAAAGCTAAGAGGGGTCGAAAGTCAAGGCATGATTTTAATGACTGAAAACTTGGAAGGAAAATTAGTGTTCGTAAAACCAGATACCACGGTTAAGAACGGGTTGCAGATTAGTTAATATTTAGAAAGTCAATTATGAAAAAAACAATATTTTGCCTCGCATTAATTTCAGTTTTGATGGCCTGTGGACCAAAAACCACGGCTTCAGAACCCATAGCCCTTGAAACCACAAACACTTATGTTTCAGAAGTTGAAAGCGATAATCAGTTATTAAAAGAAACCAAAAAAGGCGCATTAACCGATAAAGAAGGCTTTAAGGATATTGGGTATTTTACGTACACGACTTATACCGACGAAAACACCGGACAATTGGTTAGAATAAAAAATGTAGAGACCATAGATGCAACCACTACTGAAAACTACTATTTCAATGATGACGTGTTGGTACTCATAAAAATATCTGAAACAAATCAAACCAATAAATTTATTTACACCAACGGTAATAAAATACGTACGGCTCCCGGAGTCAGTGCCGTTGAGAAAACCTTGTATTTGAACAAAGCGAAACGATTTAAAAAGGCGTTTAAGAAAAGCAAGAAATAGAATACTGTCCCTAAATTATTATGTCTTAATTCCTGCGACTTATGTCTCACCCTACCGAGAATTCGGCATAGAAACTAGACCGCCGGCAGAGGTTTCTTTTTCCTGATAACCGCACAGCGTTTTCCCAAAATTCCTTAATTTCGCGACTTGACTAGAATAGCAGTATCATGAGCGTTAAATTTCCTGAATATAAAGGACTTGACTTGCCAAAAGTAGCGGAAGAGATTCTCGCCTATTGGCAAGACAACGATATTTTTGAAAAGAGTATTTCTACTAGAGAAGGTAAAGAACCCTTTGTGTTTTTTGAAGGACCACCTTCAGCAAACGGACTTCCAGGCGTTCACCATGTTTTGGCGCGTGCCATAAAGGATATTTTTCCAAGGTATAAAACCATGAAAGGCTTTCAGGTTAAACGCAAAGCAGGTTGGGACACCCACGGTTTACCTATAGAACTTGGTGTTGAAAAGGAACTGGGGATTACTAAAGAGGATATCGGGAAAACAATTTCGGTAGAAGATTATAACACCGCTTGCCGTAAGGCCGTGATGCGCTACACCGATGTTTGGAACGACCTGACCCAAAAAATGGGCTATTGGGTAGATATGGATGATCCCTATATTACCTACGAGCCCAAATACATGGAAACCGTATGGTGGCTTCTCAAGGAAATTTATAACAAAAACTTAATATATAAAGGTTACACGGTTCAACCTTATTCTCCAAAAGCAGGTACCGGTTTGAGTTCGCATGAGCTTAATCAGCCTGGCACTTATCAAGATGTAACGGATACCACGGTTGTGGCGCAGTTCGAAATCCCCCTGGCCCCGAAAGGAGGAACTAGAACTCTATTGCAAAAGCTTTCGGACTGACTCCCTCCCCTCGGGGGAGGGTCGGGGTGGGGCTTTTTTCCTCGCCTGGACTACTACGCCGTGGACGCTTCCAAGTAATACGGCCTTAACGGTGGGGCCTAAGATTGAGTATGTTTTGGTTGAGACTTACAATCAATATACGTTTGAGCCAATAACAGTCGTTTTAGCTAAGAATTTGGTGTCTAATCAGTTTGATGGAAAATTTAAGCAGGTTGAAACCGAAGCTGAAATTTCTCAGTATAAAGCTAGCGATACCCTCGCCAACGGTAAAACGAAAAAAATCCCGTATCGAATCATTTCAGAATGTCTCGGTAAGGATTTGGTAGGCATATCTTACCAGCAATTATTAACCTACGCCCTACCAAATGACAATCCGAAGGATGCGTTTCGTGTTATTGCAGGCGATTTTGTAACCACCGAAGACGGTACAGGAATTGTGCACACCGCCCCAACTTTTGGTGCTGATGATGCGTTGGTTGCCAAACAGGCAAGTCCAGAAATCCCGCCCATGCTCGTTAAGGATGACAATGGAAATCTTGTGCCATTGGTAGATTTACAAGGTCGTTTTAGAAAAGAGGTCAAAGACGAAATTTATGGTTTTGCAGGTGAGTACGTCAAAGCAGAATATCTAAACGAGAAAGAATTAGTTTCAGAATTAGAAAAGCAACAGGTTGAGCTAAAACCCATCATTCCCGATTTAAAAAATTATTTAAGTGTTGACGAACGCTTGGCGCTCAAATTGAAAAATGAGAACAGAGCTTTTAAAGTAGAAAAATATAAGCACAGTTATCCCAACTGCTGGCGTACCGATAAACCGATTCTATATTATCCGTTAGATTCTTGGTTTATCAAGGTAACCGATGTTAAAGACCGGATGCACGAGTTAAACACCACCATAAACTGGAAGCCAAAAAGTACGGGCGAAGGTCGTTTTGGTAACTGGCTTGCCAATGCGAACGATTGGAACTTATCCCGTTCTCGTTACTGGGGTATCCCATTACCAATATGGCGCACCGAAGATGGCAAGGAGGAAATATGCATCGGTTCTATTGAGGAATTGAAGGCAGAGATGCAAAAATCTGTAGAGAAAGGATTCATCCCGTCTGATATATTTGAGGATTTTGTAGTAGGCGATTATTCCGAAGATAATTACGCCAAAGTCGATTTACATAAAAACATCGTAGATGAGATTGTGCTCGTTTCAGAAAGTGGAAAACCCATGCACCGCGAAGCCGATTTGATTGATGTTTGGTTTGACTCTGGCTCTATGCCCTACGCACAATGGCATTATCCGTTTGAAATGCCTCCTAAATCTTCCGAAGGAGGACTTGTAAACACTCCTGCGTACCAAACAGCGCGAAAATCGTCTTATCATCTTATAAATAGACTTAAGCAAGAGAGAGTTAAAAATCCCACTGAAGCGGAAAAAATCCTTTGGGAAAATTTAAAGACGAAAAAATTAGGCGGTTATAAATTTAGAAGAGAACATATCATTGATGAATATATCGTTGATTTTGTTTGCCTTGCCAAAAACCTGGTTGTTGAGGTTGACGGCAGATATAATGATACCGCAGAAATGCAGAAAGCTGATAATTTTAGAACTAAAAATTTAGAGCATTTAGGTTTTAGGGTTATAAGGTTCAAAAACGAAGAAGTTATAGGAGATATTGAAAATGTCCTAGAAAAAATCGAGTACGAGTTGCGTATGAGTTTTTCCCCTTTGGGGAAATTAAAAGGGGCTTTTCCGGCCGATTTCATCGCTGAAGGTGTTGACCAAACAAGAGGTTGGTTTTACACCCTTCACGCCATTGCCACCATGATTTTTGATGATGTCGCCTATAAAAATGTCGTGTCAAACGGTTTAGTCTTAGACAAAAACGGACAAAAGATGTCCAAACGTTTGGGCAATGCTGCTGACCCATTTACCACTTTAAGTACCTATGGTGCTGATGCGACGCGTTGGTACATGATTAGCAACGCCAACCCATGGGACAATCTTAAATTCGACTTAGAAGGTATAGAAGAAGTGAAACGTAAGTTTTTCGGCACACTTTATAACACCTACTCCTTCTTTACACTGTACACCAATCTGGACGGTTTTAGCTATAAAGAGAATGATATTTCTTTAGAAGACCGACCAGAATTAGACCGTTGGATTTTATCTGAATTACATACCTTAATTCAAAAAGTTGATGATTATTATGCAGATTATGAACCAACGAAGGCGGCGCGAGTCATTTCAGACTTTACGCAGGATTATTTGAGTAATTGGTACGTGCGTTTGAGCAGAAGACGTTTTTGGAAGGGCGATTATCAAACCGATAAAATTTCGGCCTATCAAACGCTTTACACTTGTATGTTGACCATCGCAAAATTAGCAGCACCAATTGCACCGTTTTTTATGGACCGCCTTTACCTAGATTTAACAAAGGTTACTCAAAAAGAAGCAGAAGAGAGTGTACATTTGGCAGATTTCCCAAAGTTTGAAATACAGTTTATTGATAAGGAATTAGAGCGTAAAATGGAGAACGCACAGACGATTTCCTCATTGGTACTATCATTACGCGCCAAAGAAAAAATCAAGGTTAGACAACCGTTGCAAAAAATCATGATTCCGATTAGTAGTGAAAAGCAAAAGGCTGAAATTTTAGCCGTTGCCGATTTAATTAAATCTGAAGTCAATGTGAAAGAAGTGGAAGTCATGGAAGACGCTTCAGATATATTAGTGAAACAGATTAAACCGAATTTCAAGGTCTTGGGGCCAAGATTTGGTCCAGATATGAAAGCTGTTGCCAATTCGGTTAATAAGTTTACGGAAGACGATATTAAAAGTATAGAGCAAAACGGTAGTTTAGCCATCGTGGTTAATGGAAAAAGTATTACTTTGGAACTTTCAGATGTTGAGATAACGTCAAAGGATATTGAAGGTTGGCTTGTAGCAAGCTCAGGAAATGTGACAGTTGCATTAGATGTAACAATTTCTGAGGCACTTAAAAAAGAAGGCATTGCCAGAGAACTGGTCAACCGAATCCAAAATTTAAGAAAGGATTCTGGTTTTGAACTTACCGATAGAATAGCAGTAAAGCTAGAAAAAAACGAAAAAATTACCGAAGCAATTGAAACTAATCGGGAATATATTAAAACTGAAACTTTAACAGATAAATTAGTAATTGTTGATCAACTTGAAGGTGGAATAATCATTTCTTTTGATGATGTAGAAACCAAGTTGTTCATAGAAAAAATTTAAATATTATGGCAAATGATACCACAGAACGCTATTCTGATAAGGATTTAGCTGAGTTCAAAACATTGATAAATGAAAAAATCGAAAAGTCAAAACACGATCTTGAGTTGATAAAAAGCGCCTATATGAATGATGGCGATAACGGCACCGACGATACGTCGCCAACCTTTAAAGCTTTTGACGAAGGTAGCTCTGTAAATAGCAAAGAGTCTAATTCGCAATTAGCGATACGCCAAGAGAAATTTATCCGCGATTTGAAAAACGCATTGATTAGAATTGAAAATAAAACGTTTGGGATTTGCCGTGTTACCGGTAAACTGATAAATAAAGAGCGTTTAAAATTAGTACCTCACGCCACCTTGAGTATTGAGGCAAAAAACATGCAATAGACGCACTAATTATTGTGTAACCTTTGGTTTTAAACCCCAAGGTATTCAATAGAAGTATGTGATTCAAAGCATATTTAACGAGGTTTGCTTTTAACATTAAGCCATGTTTTGATCGAAAAGACAATTTAATAAACAGTTGACGGTCGATAGACTACTCAGATTTAAATAATCATACACAGAACAATCGCTTTAAGTCAAATTAAAGCGATTGTTTTTTAGCCCGTTATGACTCTAAAAAAAGCCACAATCTTTATTGTAATAATTTTACTTATTGACCAAATAAGTAAGGTTTACATCAAGACCCATTTTGCGCTCCACGAAAAAACGGTTGTTTTTAGTTGGTTTCAAATTGTGTTTGTTGAGAATGAAGGTATGGCTTGGGGCACAAAATTGAGTGATTTTGTTTCTTTTATTTCCGATAGAACAGCTAAGGTCTGTTTAACGGTTTTTCGCATTTTTGCAGTATTTGGTATTGGATATTGGTTGATTAAATCCATAGGCACAAAAAGTTCTCGGTTATTGATTTTTGCTGTCGCGCTTATTTTTGCTGGTGCTTTGGGCAATATCATTGATTCGGTGTTTTACGGAATTATTTTTGAGTCGAGCCAAGGTCAGGTTGCCACCTTTTTACCAGAGCAGGGTTATGATACTATCTTTCATGGTAAAGTTGTAGACATGCTCCATTTCCCAATTTGGAGTGGTGTTCTGCCAGATTGGATCCCGTTTTTAGGCGGTAAATACTTCACCTTTTTTGAACCGGTTTTTAACGTGGCCGATATGGCCATTAGCACCGGTATCGGCATTTTGATTTTCTTCAATAAGCGGGCATTCAAGGATTCGGACACCGAACAAAATCAAGAAGAGGTGCTTTCAGGAGAAAAATTGTAAACTTCATTCGGCGTTACGCAATAATCCAAACTCACATCAAAACCTGTCACATCGGTAATCTGTTCTTCAGCTTTAAAAAATGAAAGTCCAATCTTAAGTGTTTCAGGTTGGCATTGGCTTAAAAAATGGTCGTAAATGCCTTTGCCATAACCAATCCTGTTGCCCGTTTTATCAAATGCCAATAAGGGAATAAATACGACTTCAATTTTTGAGGTTTGGATTTCAATACCGTCAATGGGTTCTGGGATATTGTATTCGTTTTTTTTGATGCGGGTACTATCGGTCAATAAATAATGGGTCAATGCTTTGGTCTCAAAATCGCTTTTGGAAATCACTATATTTTTATCCTTGCCCGAAAGGATGTTCAGAATATAATCAGTATTAACTTCGTTGAATTCCACAATACTCAAGAAGATGTGGTAAAAGTTTTGGTCCCAAATATTTAAAGTGAGCAATTGATTTGCAATCTTCAGACTAAGTTCTTCCACATCTTCGGGTGAAAGGGCTTTTCGAAGTAATTTATAGGTTTTCCTCAATTCTAGTTTCGTCATGTTTCAAACCTATTGAAATGTGAAAAATGGCATCTCCTTGATAAATAATGGGAGAGTCATTAATATTAAAAATATAGCCAGAATTTGGTGCTTTTACCGGATGGTTAAAACTACCATAAGGATCGGTAATGTTTCCAAGAACATCTCCTTTCTTGATGTAGGCATTAATGGCAACGGCAGATTTAAACATCCCCGAAAATTTAGCACGAACCCACTTGCTTTCTTTTATAATTATTGAATTTGCCTTAGGCTTTGAAACTTTAAACTTTCTATTGAGCATATCCATGTGACTCAATACCCGCTTTACGCCATTAACCCCAATACTCGAGATTGAATTTGAGATATTAAAAGATTTCCCACCTTCGAAAAGTAGTATGGGAATACCCAGTTTATGACACGTGTTTCTGAAGGACTTACTTATATTTTTGGAGTATAAAATAAAGGGCGCACCAAAGATTTTGGCGTAATCATCCAATAGCGGCTCGTCCTCAATTATTCTAATCTGCGCCGCATTAAAACGGTCGGCACCACCGGTATGGAAGTCCATAATAAAATCGGCATGCGGCAATACTTCAGTCACTAATTTAAAGGCCACTCGGCTGGCCAATGAGCCTCCTTGAATACCAGGAAACACCCTATTCAAATCGCGGCCATCGGGAAATTGACGATTAAGATTTATAAAACCGAATACATTAATAACAGGGATACAGATAATGGTACCTCTTTTAGGTTGGTTGATGCCCCTGGCTATTACCTGCCTTACAATTTCCACACCATTAATTTCGTCACCATGAATACCCGCGGTGATTAAAACCGTAGGGCCAGGTTTTTTGGAACGTGAGATAATTAAAGGAACATCAATACTATTCTGGGTATGCAATTTCGCTACGTTGAAACTGACTGTCGCACTTTCTCCCCTTCGGATTTTAGTGCCCAAGATTTCTAGTACCTGTTCTTCTTTATCCTTTTTTTTACTCATGCTTTTTAGTTGGAAGTCTTAGGTTTTCAGTTTTCAGTCTATTCTCTGTGTGCTAGAATCTTGTTTAAACGTTCCGCTCGATATACCTAATAATAGTTTTTGCAATATCTTTTTTGGTCGCTGTTTCAATGCCTTCCAATCCTGGAGAAGAGTTTACTTCTAAAATCAAAGGGCCACGGGCCGATTGTAACATGTCAACCCCACAAATACCAAGACCCAAGGATTTTGCTGCTTTTAAGGCGGCGTTTTCTTCTTCATCGGTCAATTGTATAACGTTGGCACTGCCTCCACGGTGTAGGTTTGACCTAAACTCGCCCTCCTTACCTTGACGTTTCATAGCGCCAACAATATTGCCATCTACAACAAAAGCCCGAATATCCGCTCCTTTGGATTCCTTAATAAATTCCTGAACAATCACTCTAGCCTGTAAGCCGTTGAAGGCCTCAATTACAGATTCGGCCGCATTATTGGTTTCGGCCAAAACAACACCTAAACCTTGGGTCCCTTCCAATAATTTGATGACCAGAGGAGCGCCGCCAACATATTCTATAACTTCAGAAACATCTTTTGCGTAATTGGAAAACACGGTTTTTGGCATTCCTAATCCTGCTCTTGAGAGCACTTGTAGGCTACGTAATTTATCACGCGATCTTACCAAGGCTTGAGATTCTACGGTAGAAAAAATCTTCATCATCTCAAATTGTCTAACCACAGCTGTACCATAAAAAGTAACCGATGCCCCAATTCTGGGAATTATAGCATCCACATGTTCCAAGAATTTTCCTTTGTATAAAACGGCGGGGTTTTTCTTTTCTATAATGATATCACATTTCAGCGGATCAATAATTTCAACGGTGTGTTTTCGGGCTTTAGCAGCTTCTACCAGTCTTTTAGTGGAGTATAGATTAGGGTTTCTTGATAATATAACAATGTTCATAATGGTGTTTTTAGATAGTGATTTTGGGCGTTGTAGTTCCGTTATTGTTTTTCTTTTGAAAAGATAGGTTTTTTACATTAACATCAACAATGAATTTTTTAGATAAAAATTTACGCCCAATTAATATAGGATATTTCATATCATCCCTATCGCTTAAGGTCAAGTAGATTTTATACTTTTTACCAAACAGGATAATCGAGGTTTTCACTTTATATCGTTGTTGTACAATGCCATTACTGCTTTTAACTTTGGTGGTGGTAAAGTTTTTAAATACTATTTTTTTACCATTATAATTGGGATGCTCCTTATCATAAAAAAGGCATTTAAGCATCTCATCTTCCTCGTAATATTTATGGCAATGTATGGAAGAGGTGTAAGCACCGGTATCTATTTTGATGTCGATATCGTTTAAATCAAGCGTGGGAAAATCGGCTTTGTCTATTCTTCCAATGGTTTTTTTTGGCATGCTTTAATTTTAATAAGCTTGCAAGTTAAGGAAAACTCAATACGACTAAAGGCATTCTGTACTATTTTTTCAGCGGAAGGCAAAGCAAATAAAATTGAAATAGTACCTTTACGTGCATGCAAAACCCAACACTCGATCTACAAATTAAAACCTTGCCCAATCAGCCAGGAGTCTATCAATATTTTGATAAAGAGGATAGGCTTATTTACGTTGGCAAGGCCAAGAATATCAAAAAGCGTGTCAGTTCTTATTTCACAAAAAAGCACGACAATGGTAGAACTAGAGTCCTTGTAAAAAAGATTGTGAAAATAAAGCACATCGTGGTCGAGACCGAAACCGATGCGCTCCTATTGGAGAATAATCTTATCAAAAAGCATAAACCGCGCTATAATGTTTTACTTAAGGATGATAAATCCTATCCATGGATTTGTATAAAGAACGAGCGTTTTCCGAGAGTCTTTCCCACACGTAGAATTTTCAAGGACGGATCGGAATATTATGGCCCGTACACCAGCATGAAAACCGTTTGGACACTTTTGGATTTGATTAAAGGGTTGTACCATTTGCGAACTTGTAAGTTTAATCTTTCCGAAGAAAAAATCGAGGCGGGCAAATATAAAGTGTGCCTTGAATATCATTTGGGCAACTGCGAAGGCCCTTGCGAGGATTTACAGACTGAAGAAGATTATAATGCGAATATTAAAGCCATCCGGGAAATCATAAAGGGAAATTTTAAGGATTCGCTCTCAAAGTTTAAAAATCAAATGAGATCCCTTGCTGCCGAAATGCAATTTGAAGATGCCCAACGCATTAAGGAAAAAATCGATGTGCTCGAAAAATACCAGTCCAAGTCAACGGTAGTGAATCCCAAGATCAGTAATGTGGACGTTTTTAGTATAATGAGCGATGAGGGTTATGGTTACGTTAATTTTCTTCAGCTTTCCTACGGAAGCATTATCAGGTCCCACACTTTAGAAATCAAAAAGAAATTGGACGAAACCGATTTAGAGCTTTTGGAGCTTGCAATAACTGAGTTGCGCCAACGTTTCAATTCTAATTCCAAGGAAATCTACGTGCCGTTTAAAGTGGATTTGGGCGAAGAATTAAAAGTGACGGTTCCAAAATTGGGTGATAAAAAGAAAATTTTGGATCTATCCCTTCGCAATGCAAAGTATTACAGAATGGAGCGTTTTAAGCAAGTCAAGATTGTGGACCCAGACCGTCATGCCAATCGTATTATGGCACAAATGAAAGCTGACCTACGCCTCGAAGAAGAGCCTCGCCATATCGAATGTTTCGATAACTCCAATATTCAAGGCACCAATCCTGTGGCGGCTTGTGTGGTGTTTAAGGATGGAAAACCAAGTAAAAAGGATTACCGTCATTTTAACATAAAAACTGTGGTAGGCCCAGATGATTTCGCCTCTATGGAAGAAGTAGTTTATCGTCGTTACAAGCGTTTACTAGAGGAGGAACAGCCACTACCACAAGTTATAATTATTGATGGTGGTAAAGGGCAACTATCTTCAGCTTTAAAAAGCTTGGATGTTTTGGGGCTTAGAAATGAAATTGTAACCATAGGTATTGCCAAACGTTTGGAAGAATTATTTTATCCAGACGATCCAATTCCGTTATATTTAGATAAAAAGAGCGAAACTCTAAAAGTCATTCAGCATTTAAGAAATGAAGCGCACCGTTTTGGGATTGAGCATCACCGAAACCGAAGGAGCAAGGGCGCATTGACCACTGAGCTTGAAACCATTTCTGGAATTGGGGAGCAGACAGTAATCTCCTTAATGAAGAAATTCAAGTCTTTAAAACGAATAAAAGAAGCAGAAGAAAAGGAGTTGGAAGCAGTTGTTGGTTTGTCAAGAGCCAAAAAAATAAAATCCTTTTACAGTAAATAATGAAACATATCATTATCATAATTGTTATTCTATTCTGTGTTTCAACGCAAGCACAAGATTTAGAACAGCTCCAAAACAAGAAAATCGGTTTGGTTTTAAGTGGTGGTGGTGCCAAGGGATTTGCACATATTGGTGTTTTAAAAGTGATTGACAGTTTGAATATCAAGGTAGATTATGTGGCAGGCACGAGTATGGGTGCAATTGTTGGGTCCTTGTATGCATCGGGATATTCTGGGCAGCAATTGGATTCCATTTTTAGAGGGTTGGATTTTGATAATGTAATTAATGATATTCTACCCCGTTCTGCACGCACCCTCTATGAGCGCGAAAACAATGAGAAATACGCAATCATTCTTCCTTTTGAAAATTTTCAATTAAAGTTACCTTCTGCATTATCGCGTGGCCAAAATGTATTTGGATTAATGTCTAAACTCACTTTGCATGTTAGCGAGATAAAGGATTTTGATAAATTACCAATTCCTTTTTTCTGCGTGGCAACTAATGTAGAAAACGGAAAAGGGGTCATTTTAGATTCGGGGAGTTTGGCAAGGAGCGTGACAGCGAGTGGTGCATTGCCCTCTTTGTTCCAGCCTGTCGAAATTGATGGGAAATTATTAATTGATGGGGGCGTGGTTAACAATTATCCTGTAGATGAACTTATAGCAAAAGGAATGGATGTTATTATTGGGGTTGATGTTCAAGATGGTTTGGCAAAACGAGAAGACATGACTTCTGCCTTGGATGTGCTTTTGCAGATTAATAATTTCAGAACCATTAATGACATGACTGTAAAATCTAAAAAAACCGATATTTATATTAAGCCAGACATTAAGAATTTTTCGGTAATCGATTTCAACGAGGGCAAACAAATTATAAAAAACGGCGAAAATGCCGCTTTAGAAAAAATTGAAGATTTAAAATTATTGCCTAAATATGCTACAGATAACATCACCACAAAAGCCGATTTAAGAACAAAAGACAGCCTTCGTTTAACATCTTTTGAGATTATAGGTAACGAACGCTATACGCGGTCTTACATCATGGGAAAACTAAAAATCAAAGGCGATGAGACCATAAGCTATGAGGATTTTAACACGGGCGTTAACAACTTGATAGCCACTAACAATTTTGACAGTTTTACTTATACCTTGAAAGAGGACGATAAAAGAGAGGGCTACCAAATGGTTACTCAAATAAAGGAAAGTAAAATCACTACTTTTTTTAAACTGGGGTTGCATTACGATGATATATATAAAAGTGCGGCCTTATTCAACCTAACCAAAAAACGCTTGCTTTTTAATAACGATTTTGCGTCTTTGGATTTGATTTTGGGAGATAACGTTAGGTATAATTTTGAATATTTAATCGATAAAGGGTTTTATTGGAGTATCGGAATTAAATCACGGTACAATCAATTCGAAAAAAGTATTAATCCTGAATTGTTGCTAAGTGACGAACAAATAGCAAACTCGGGCATCAATAAATTAGACGTAAAGCTACGTGACCAGACCAATCAATTCTATATTCAGACCTTGTTTAGAAAAGATTTTGCCTTGAGCTTGGGAGCAGAGCATAAACGCTTAAACATAAAGTCTGAAACAATTACATTAGACGATCTGACCAACGCATTTCAATTTGAGAACACCGATTATTTTAGCGTTTTCAGCACCCTAAAATTAGACACCTATAATGACAAATATTATCCATCAAGGGGACTTTATTTTAGTGGCGATTTTCATGCGTATTTGTTGGCTTCAGATTTTAACGATGATTTTGAAGAGTTTTCAATAGCCAAGGCCCATATGGGTTATGCTTTTTGTTTGTCAAACAAATTAGCGGTTAATTTAGAAACCTCAGGAGGGTTTTCATTAGGAGGAGAAGACAGCCAAGCACTGGGATTTGCACTAGGTGGTTTTGGCAATAACTTTATTAATAATTTTGAGCCGTTTTTGGGATACGAATTTATTTCACTCACAGGAAACAGCTTTGTTAAGGCTTATGCATCTCTAGATTATGAGCTGTTTAAAAAAAATCATATTACGCTTGAAGGTAATTGGGCCAATATTGATAATAATATTTTTGATACGGGCGAGTGGTTTAGCTTACCAGATTATCGCGGCTATGCTCTAGGTTATGGCATTGAGACGTTTTTAGGGCCAGTACAAGTGAAGTATAGTTTTTCTCCCGAGCAGGACGAGAGTGTTTGGTATTTTGCGTTGGGGTATTGGTTTTGAAAGTTCTAGTCACAAGCATATTTTCTTAATCAACTTAATTTAACACCGAAATTCTAGTGCTTGTGAGTGCTTTTTTTTTTAAAATAGGCATTCATGTCGCTAATTCTATCGGGATTATGCTTAAAGGCTATATGAATAAGCTTCTTATAGGTATCGATTGATTGAATATCAATATTATTTTCGATTAGTTTTTCTTCTAATTTTTTAAAAACGATACTTTTCTCTACCGTTCGTTTATCCTCGTCAATCAAAAATTCATAAAATAAATACGGCTTCTCAAAGCCGAATGAGAGCCCTAACTCTTTAGCCTCATTTTCAGATAACCATAAGTAATAACCAATTTTTTTCCACTTGTATGTTATCCTATTTGCTGCTATTCTTGAGCCATGATTACTTCTCAATTCGTACGTTAGTACAATGGTTAGTGAATCTTCGTAATTTTTAATTCGCTCAGTATAAAATTTATATTTTCTAACGGCTGCATTAAATGTAATACTGTCTATATTTATCTTAAAATCAGAATCTAAATACTTAAAATTCTTTTTAAAAAAATCCATTTTAACAAAGCTATCAATTTCTTTTTCCCTATTATCTGAAATTTTCAAAATACTGTCAAGTTCACCTAAGTTTTGGGAACTTGACAGCTTATAAAATATTAAAAAAAATAGCAATAAATATTTTTTATTAATATAACTCATCTTCCATATGTGTTTGTATTATGCAGTCGGAATTGGGATATGCTACGCATAAAAGCACAAAACCTGCATTGATTTGATCATCGTCTAAATAGCTCTGTTCACTTTGATCGACTGATCCACTATCTAATTTGCCTGCACATACTGACGAAGCTCCAGCTCTGTCAGAATAAGGAAGATCTAAACCAGCCAACTCGGCTGCATCTAAAATATATCTATTGTTCCAACAATCTATTGTTTCTAATAAGTCATTTGGAGCATTATAAAGCGTGACTTTATAGGTTGCACGTCTGTTCGATGTTTCAATAAACTTATCTTTTGAAGATGTTAACTGATCTTTTCGATTGACAACGAAATTATAATAATTCTTTACACCGCCATATCTTTCTAAAATTGCTGATTTTGAATTTTCTGAAAATGAAGATTTCATCTCTAATATACGCTCCACGTCATTAAATGACAAATCTTCGGAAAAGTTAACTTTTTCCTCACTACATGACGTAATAGAATTAAATAGCATAAATAAAAATACATAATTTAAGAGTTTCATGATTTTAAAATTTTGTCCTCAAACATTATGAGGGATTAAACAATTTTAAATAAGAAGTCAAGAAGTCAAAAAACAAGAAGTCAATTTTAGAAGCCAAAATTTTAGAAGTCAAAAATAAAAAAACAGGCACCTGCTCCCATTGCAATAGTGCGTTTTCAAATCACAAATCTAGGGACTTCTAAATACCCAAATTTGCTCATCTTCAACACCTCAAAGATATAATGGGGGGGGTATTTACCAAATTTTTAACACGGCTAAAATGTTGTCTATCAGACCCCGCCAATTCTAAAGACTACGGAAAAACCGTAATTTGGAGCTTATTTACGCCAAAACTTTAACAGAGATTGTTAAATTGGATAACTTTTTTGAACCAAAAATTTCTTTTTTTGATTTATAGGCAAAAAACAAACTCAAAATTTTATCTATTTTTCGCTTTTTTTAGATAAAGCGTCAGTTAAATGGGTCTAAAGTACAAATATCACAGTAGATGGTTTTTTGTTTTATCAATTGACTTTTAATTTGGGTAAGACAACTTTTTATGATACAGCATTTATTTGTACCTTTATTTCGACTTAAAAATTTTTGCTGTTTTGATTCTAAAATCAGCAATTAGCAATCTAAAATCATAAATTCCAAATGCCCTTTTACCATAAATTAGGAAAGATTCCACCAAAGCGCCATACGCAATTCCGTAAGGAAGACGGCAGTTTGTATAGTGAGCAATTGTTTGGGACTATTGGTTTTGATGGGATGTCCACCAACAGTTATCACGAGCAACGTCCAACCCAGGTTAAGGCTATTAAAAAGCAATATAACGTAGAACCGAAAATTGCCAAGGCCAATCATATCCAATCCTATCGATTTAGAGGCTTTCAGGTCAAACCAGAAGCAGATTATTTAGACAGCCGAAAAGCGATTTTGACAAACTCCGATTGTACCATTATATTAGCGGCACCAAAAGAATCCACTAGAGATTATTTCTATAAAAATTCAGATGCTGACGAGTTGATTTTTGTTCACAAAGGCTCAGGAAAACTTCGAACCCATCTGGGAAATCTCGATTTTAAATACGGTGATTATTTGGTTATTCCAAGAGGTATCATCTATAAAATGGATTTTGATACTGAAGACAATAGACTGTTTATCGTAGAGTCCCGACGTCCCATTTACACGCCAAAACGCTACCGAAACTGGTTTGGCCAGCTCTTGGAACATTCCCCATATTGTGAACGCGATTTACGACGACCATACGAGTTGGAAACCAATAACGAATCGGGAGACTTTTTAATGAAAATCAAAAAGCAGGGCGATATTTTTGAAATGGTTTATGGGTCTCATCCTTTTGATGTGGTGGGTTATGACGGATATAATTATCCGTATGCGTTTTCCATCCATGATTTTGAGCCTATAACTGGTCGCATCCATCAACCGCCACCTGTACATCAAACTTTTGAGACTGATGCCTTTGTGGTATGTAGTTTCGTGCCTCGATTATATGACTATCATCCGGATAGTATTCCAGCACCCTACAATCACAGTAATATAGATAGTGATGAGGTGTTGTATTATGTGGATGGTGATTTTATGAGCCGAAACGATATTGAAGTGGGCCACATTTCCTTGCATCCTGCTGGTATTCCCCACGGACCTCACCCTGGAGCTACAGAACGAAGTATTGGTAAAACAAAAACTGAAGAATTGGCTGTAATGGTAGATACCTTCAAACCTTTAAAGTTAACTGAGGAGGCTATGAAAATTGCTGACGAAGATTATTTTAAATCATGGTTAGACCATTAAAATATCTTGACAATTAAATGATATTTTAAATAAAGGTTTCTTACAATAGATTCTATTCGGAAATTTTAGCCTTAAAGAAACACGTAAAATAACTAATAACAAGAATAAATTCCATGCAATGTCCAAGTTTGGAAGCTCTATAAAACAGAGTTTAAATCGGACAACTTATTAATTATGGCAAAAGAAGTAAAAAGCGTTGATTACGGATTGGAAAAAATCTTTGACAAAGCTCAAGATTTTTTACCATTGTTAGGTACCGATTATGTGGAATTTTATGTAGGCAATGCAAAGCAATCCGCACATTTTTATAAAACAGCCTTCGGGTTTCAATCTCACGCCTATCGTGGATTAGAAACTGGCGCAAAAGATTCGGTAAGCTATGTGCTCAAACAAGATAAAATACGTCTGGTACTTACAACCCCTTTGAGCAGTAAGTCACCAATAAACGATCATATTGTTAAACATGGTGACGGCGTTAAAGTGGTTGCCCTTTGGGTAGAAGATGCTCGTAAATCTTTCGAGGAAACCACCAAGAGAGGCGCTAAACCTTTTATGGAACCAACCCTTGAAAAAGATGAATTTGGCGAGGTAGTACGTTCAGGGATTTACACTTATGGCGAAACCGTTCATATGTTTGTTGAACGTAAAAATTATGATGGCGCGTTTATGCCAGGGTTTATCCCTTGGGAATCCGATTATAATCCGGAACCGGTTGGTCTTAAATACATTGATCACATGGTAGGAAATGTAGGTTGGGGACAGATGAATACTTGGGTCAAATGGTACGAGGAGGTGATGGGGTTTGTCAATTTTTTATCTTTTGATGACAAACAAATACATACCGAATACTCAGCACTCATGAGTAAGGTAATGAGCAACGGTAATGGGCGTATAAAATTTCCCATTAATGAACCGGCAAAAGCAGCTAAGAAATCCCAGATTGAGGAATATCTAGATTTTTACGAAGACTCAGGCGTACAGCATATTGCAGTTGCTACCGATGATATTATAAAAACTGTGGCACAATTAAAGTCTCGTGGTGTAGAATTTTTACCACCACCACCGCAAAGTTATTATGATATGATTCCAGAGCGTCTGGGCGAACATCGGGACATGATGAAAGAAGATATTTCCAAACTTCAGGAACTATCCATTTTAGTGGATGCCGATGAAGAAGGATACCTACTTCAAATTTTTACAAAACCAGTTGAAGATCGCCCAACTTTATTTTTTGAAATCATTCAACGAATGGGCGCTAAAGGTTTTGGAGCCGGTAACTTCAAAGCGCTTTTTGAATCGATTGAAAGAGAACAGGCGAAGCGGGGAACATTATAATTCTTAGTCTCAAAAAATAATTGCTTATTCACTTAGGCATTCACGAAATAGGGAAACCTTCTGCTTTTTAAGTCTCAATGATATGAGTTTAATGTATAATAAATGTTTTCGCCTAATTGATTTGAAGATGCATAAATGTGACTTTTCAAAATTGCTTCTCAAGAACTAAAATCTTAAAGCAAAACGCTAATATTGGCAATAGGGTTAGTGTTTGATTTAATTCCAAACAAAAGAGACTATGCTTATCTGCTGAATCTTTTTCCTCAGTAATCAAAAAAATCTAACACAACTATAACACCTTTAAATATAGCCGTTTCAAATTAATTTCTATTTTTGGAATAGTAATTGTAAAATGACCTACTGAACAATTAAACGTAATCTAAGAAAGTTACGTTTGTAATGATTACTATGATGAGGAAAATTCTACTTATTCTAATTGCTAACTTGGCATTTCAATTATCCACTGCCCAAGATAAGAGCGCCTACCAAGATGGCGAATGGTTCAAATTTGAAATGAGCTATAGCAATTTTCTTAAGGCCGGTAACGCTACTCTCGAGGTCAACGAATCCAATATCAACGGAAAACCTGTGTATCATGTAGTAGGGAAGGGCTGGACTACAGGTGCCATAAAATGGTTTTTCAAAGTTAAGGATCGCTATGAAAGTTACATTGACAAGGAAACGGGCGTCCCTTATAAATTCATTAGACAAATCGATGAGGGCGGCCACACAAAAGATATAGAGATTGATTTTGACCATGCAAAGCAAGAGGCTTTGGTAGAAAATAAAAAGCACAAGACCAAAAAGACCGTTGCTACGGAAAAAGATGTGCAGGATATGGTATCTGCATTTTATTATCTTCGTAATAATTATGATACCGAGAGCATTAAAGATGGTGATGTTGTAAAGCTCAACATGTTTTTTGACGAGGAAAATTATAATTTTAAATTGAAATATCTCGGCCGTGAAACCATTGACACAGAATTTGGACGCGTAAAAACTTTAAAGTTTAGACCTTACGTAATGGCAGGTCGAGTATTTAAAGAGGAAGAGAGTTTGACGCTTTGGGTAAGTGCCGATGAGAATAAAATTCCGCTGAAAATAAAAGCAGATTTAGCGGTAGGTTCGCTACAGGCAAATCTTGAGGCTTTTAAAGGCTTGAAACACTCGTTCCAAATTCAATTTGACTAAAGTCCCATTCAGAATTGATAATTTCAGATCAGACCTCCCTAAGTGGAGGTTATTTTGAAAATACCCTCTTGGGACATTATTAAGATAAACGGCATGCATGATTTACATAAGTTTGACGATATCGTTAAACAACTTCAAGAGAAGTACATTAAAATTGATCAAGATACAGATGACCATCTCCACGGATTGTTGTATAGTAAGCCAATTACCTATTGGGATTACATTCAAACCGATGCCCTTTTAAATCTTCAAATACAGAGAACAACACTACCCGATGAAATGGTTTTTATAGCCTATCATCAAATCAATGAATTGCTTTTTAAAATGATACTTTGGGAGATTGACCAAGTTGCTCAAAGGGAGAAGCTTGATGTGGAATTTTTTGAAGGTAAAATCATGCGTATCAGTCGTTATTTTGATATGTTGACGACCTCTTTTAACATCATGAGAGAAGGTATGGAGATTGAACAGTATATGAAGTTTCGTTATACGTTGACGCCAGCCAGTGGATTTCAAAGCGCCCAATACCGAATGATAGAGTTCGCTTCAACCGAATTAATAAATCTAATTGATTTTAGATTTAGAAAAACCATAGATCGAAACACGCCGTTTGAGCACGCTTTTGAACATCTGTATTGGCAAGCCGCTGGAAAGGATTTCGAAACGGGAAAAAAATCGACGCTCCTAGTTAATTTTGAAAAGCGTTATAAAGGCGATTTCATAAGGTTTATGCAAACCTACAATACTAAAAATCTCTGGTCTCGTTTTAAGGAACTTCCCAAAAATGATCAAGAAGATAAAGATTTGATTAAAGCGATGCGCCATTATGATTATACTGTAAATGTCACTTGGGTTATTGCACATTACAACGCCGCAAAACACTACATCGATAGTGGCACAGGAGACGGAGAAGCTACAGGTGGCAGCGATTGGAAAAAATATATGCATCCAAAATATCAAAAACGCATATTTTTTCCGCAACTTTGGAGCGAAAATGAAATTGAAAATTGGGGAACTGATATATGATGACAACTAAATTTAAACCATTGAAATACAATTTTATAACGCTGTTATTTTTTGTAAGTATCCTGTCCTGTAAAGACGATGAGGAAAAAGCAGTTCAAGTTGCGAATCCTGAACCAATTGTCGAAATTGAACCAGCCCGAGAATTCGGGTTTTCCCTAGATGATTACGAGTTTAAATATGATACCATTAGAAACGGTGACAGTTTCGGCGAAATTCTTGCTAAAAACAATATCGGGTTTTCTGAAATTTATAATATTGTCGAAATGACTAAAGATACATTTGATATTCGACTGCTGAAAGCTGGCCGGCCTTATATGCTTCTGTTTGATAAAAATAATACGGATTCCATCTCAAAACCAGAATCCTTTGTCTATCAAAAAAACAGTATCGATTATGTAGTCATTAATTTTAAGGACACTATTTCTGCTTACACCGATAAAAAACCGATAACTATTGTAGAAAAGGAAGCATCGGGCATTGTTATGGAAAATCTTTCAAAAACAATGGAAGATCAAGGTTTGCCTTATACTTTGATTAATGACATGAGTGACATTTACGCCTGGACTATTGATTTTTTCAGATTACAAAAAGGCGACCGATTCAAGATTGTTTACAAGCAACGGTTTATAGATGATTCCATTTATGCTGGGATTGAAAGTATAGACGCCGCTTATTTTGAACATAAAAGTGAACCTTTTTATGCCTTCAATTTCGAGGTGGATAGCACCAAAGGTATTTCAGATTATTTTGATGAAGAAACTAAAAGTCTGCGCCGTACGTTTTTAAAAGCACCGGTTCAATTTAGTCGTATTTCGTCAAGATATAATCTCAACCGTCGTATTGCTTATTATGGTTATAAGTTACGCCCACATAAAGGCACCGACTTTGCCGCTCCCATAGGAACAGAAATTCTAGCAACTGCAAACGGCACCGTTGAAGAGTCAACGAGACGGGGTGGTAACGGCAAGTACGTTAAGATAAAACACAACAGTACTTACAGCACCCAATATCTGCATATGAAAGCCCAGAAAGTAAAAAAAGGCCAATTTGTAAAACAGGGTGATGTTATTGGTTGGGTCGGCATGACCGGAAATACGGGCGGACCACACGTATGTTATCGTTTTTGGAAAAACGGCAAGCAAGTAGATCCTTTTCGAGAAAAATTACCGGCTGCAGAATCCATTCCAGATTCATTAAAGTCAAAATACGTAGAATTTATAAAGCCGCTACGGTCGCAATTGGATGCTATCCAATTTGATGACAATGAAACAGAAATCCTTCCAGACATGACCGAAGGAAAATCCCTAACCTCAAAAGTCGAATAATGGCATTACCAGCAATCAACCCAACTACCACTAAAGCTTGGAAAAAATTAGAATCTCATTTTGAAGAGATAAAAGACCAACATATAGCGTCGCTCTTTGTTAGCAATAAGAATAGAGCCAATGAGATGACCATAAAATGGGATGATTTCTACGTTGACTACTCCAAACATCGCATTAATGAAAAAACTATTGAACTGTTGTTGGAACTGGCAGATGAGGTGGGGCTTAAAGAGGCCATGACCCAATATTTTGAAGGTGAAGTTATTAACACTACCGAAGGTCGAGAAGTTTTACATACGGCTTTAAGAAATCCTGAGTCAGCAGAAGTTATTGTTGATGGTGAAAATGTGACCCCAGCAATATATAAGGTAAAGGAGAAAATGAAATTATTCTCTGAAAAAGTCATCAATGGAAATCTTAAAGGTTGTACCAATAAAGCCATAACCGATGTCGTAAATATTGGTATTGGCGGTTCAGATTTGGGACCAGCAATGGTTGTTGAGTCTTTAGGATTTTACAAAAACCAACTCACCACCCATTTTGTAAGCAATGTGGATGGCGATCACGTTAATGAAGTCATCAAAAAACTGAATCCTGAAACAACCCTCTTTGTAATTGTATCTAAAACCTTTACTACGCAGGAAACCTTGTCTAATGCAAATACCCTTAGAGATTGGTTTTTGAAATCGGCAAGTCAAGAGGCAGTATCAAAACATTTTGTGGCGGTTTCTACAAATATTGAAAAAGTAAAGGCCTTCGGAATTGACGAGGATAATATTTTCCCAATGTGGAATTGGGTAGGGGGCCGTTTCTCTCTTTGGAGTTCGGTTGGTCTAACTATTAGTTTAGCCGTAGGGTTTGAAAATTTCGATAAGCTTTTATCGGGTGCCCATAAAATGGATGAACACTTCAGAAATGAGGATTTTGACAAGAACATTCCCGTCATTACTGCACTTATAAGCGTTTGGTATAATAATTTCTTCAAGGCGGAAAGTGAAGCCGTAATACCCTATTCTCAATATCTTAATCAGTTTGCAACGTACCTTCAGCAAGGTATCATGGAAAGCAATGGTAAAAGCGTTGATAGAAACGGAGATAAAGTCAACTACCAGACGGGCTCTATCATTTGGGGAGAACCTGGAACAAACGCACAACATGCGTTTTTTCAGTTAATTCATCAAGGTACAAAGTTAATCCCTGCGGAATTTATCGGTTTTGCTAAATCACTTCACGGAAACCAAGATCATCAAGATAAGCTGATGTCCAACTTTTTCGCCCAGACCGAAGCGTTAATGAATGGCAAATCAAAAGAAACGGTAATTAAGGAATTTCAGGAGCAGGGAGTTTCCGAAGAACAAATTGAACAGTTGACGCCCTTTAAGGTCTTTGACGGCAATAAGCCAACCACAACCATACTCATTGATAAATTAACACCCGAAAGTCTGGGTAAACTTATTGCCATGTACGAGCATAAAATTTTTGTTCAGGGCATTGTTTGGAACATCTTTAGTTACGATCAATTTGGGGTAGAATTGGGCAAGCAGTTGGCTACTAAAATCTTAGCCGAAATTACAGATAACGGAGCAAAAAGCTCACATGATTCTTCCACTCAAAATCTTCTTAAATTTTATAAGAATATCTCAGATAAGGGTTAATTGAAACAGATGTATTTGAAATCTTTTTTATAATAATTTAATAATTCTGCATTTCTTCAAAAATTAAGAATTCTTAACATTTAGTTAATGTTAACCATTCAAAACAGGTTTACTTTTGCGCCAAATTAAACCATTTTACTAATGAAAAGATTTAAACAAATTTTTTGCGTTGCTGTCTTGATGTTGTTCTCGGCAGTATCCTTTGCACAAGGCGTAACAACTGCTTCCATTAATGGTCAAGTAACAGACGCTAATAATGAGCCTCTACCTGGCGCAAACGTTGTGGCTATTCACACGCCTTCTGGTTCAACTTATGGAGTTGCGACAGATTTTGACGGTTTTTACCGAATCTCAAACATGAGAGTTGGTGGTCCTTATAAAATAACCATTACTTATGTTGGTTATCAAGAGTATTTAGATGAAAATGTAAACCTTCAACTGGGAGATTCAAAGCAAATTTCCGTTTCATTAAGCGAAGATGCCAGTGCGTTAGACGAAGTGATTATAAACGCTCAATCAGGAAGCATATTCGATTCTGGGAAAACTGGTGCTGAAACCTCAGTTAGTAATAGACAGGTAACAACGCTTCCTACAATATCTAGGGGAATAGCTGATTTTGCAAGGCTAACGCCACAAGCAAAAGTTTCTGGTGATGATGTTATTTCGATAGCTGGTCAAAACAATAGATACAATGCGATTTACATTGATGGGGCCGTAAACAATGATGTTTTTGGTTTAGCGGGAAGTGGCACAAATGGTGGTCAAACAGGAGTTAGTCCAATATCATTAGACGCTATCGAGTCTTTTCAAATTAATGTTGCGCCTTTTGATGTGAGACAATCAGGTTTTGCAGGTGGTTCTATTAATGCGATTACAAAATCTGGAACTAACACCTTTACAGGATCTGCATATTCATTTTATAGAGATGAGAGCTTAGCAGGTAAAACACCTGTTGATCTTGCCGGAGATGGTGATCGTGAAAAGTTAGATGAATTTACAGCATTGACTTATGGTGTGAGATTGGGTGGTCCAATTATTGAAGATAAATTATTCTTTTTTGTAAATTATGAAAGACAGGATAATGAAACGCCACAACCTTTTAGTATCGATAATTATATCGGTAACTCAACTGAAGCTGATTTAGCCACACTATCAAATTATTTAACTAATGACCTTGGTTACAATCCAGGGGGTTATACCAGCAACACCTCTTCATTAGAAAGTGATAAATTAATTGCTAAAATTGACTGGAACATTAATCAAAACAATAAGTTGTCTCTCAAGCATAGTTATGTAAAAGCTACACAACTTGATGCTCCTAGGTCTAGTAATGGCAGTATTAATTTTTTGAATAGAGCTATAAATTTTGAATCAATTACAAATTCTACAGCATTAGAATTAAGCTCAACTTTTGGAAACAAGTTTGCTAATAACATGGTTATTGGTTATACCTCTGTTGACGATAATAGAGATCCAAATGGAAGCCCATTTCCATCAGTACAGATTAGAGATGGAGATGGTAGCATATTCTTTGGTTCTGAGCCGTTTTCTACCGCAAATTTATTAGAGCAACGTGTCTTTACATTTACTAATAATTTTGAAATATATTCTGGAAAACATACCATCACAATTGGTACCAATAATGAATATTCAAATTCTAAAAACGTCTTTTTTAGACAAAACTTTGGAGACTATAGATTTAATAGTCTAAGTGATTTCCTTAACAATGAATCTCCAAACAGATATCGCTACGGCTACTCTCTTTTAGGAGGTAATGGTGATGATTCGGCTGGTGCTGCGGAGTTCAGTTTGTTTCAACTTGGACTCTATGTTCAGGATGAGGTAAATATTTCCAATAGTTTGAAAATGACAGCAGGTGTAAGAGTAGATATCCCTTATTGGGAAGATGGTCTTGCAAATGAAGATTTTAATAATAGAACCATACCATTATTAGAAGCTGCTGGTAAAGATTTACAAGGAGCTAGAGTAGGCCAAGGTATAGATGCATCTGTGCATGTATCACCACGATTAGGCTTTAATTGGGATGTAAATGATAAAAGCCAAACACAAGTACGTGGTGGCGTAGGTATATTTACCTCAAGAGTGCCATTGGTATGGCCTGGGGGCACGTATAACAATAACGGACTTACCGCTGGATTTACTGAGTTATTTGGTAGCGATGCACCATTGTTTAACCCAAATCCAAATACGCAACTTGCAGACCCTGAGCCAGGGAGTGGAGCTGTAGGCGGTCAAATAGATTTGTTTGCAAAAGATTTTAAATTACCACAAGTATTTAAAACGAACATTGCTGTTGATCAAAAACTTGGAGCAGGTTTTGTTTTATCGGCCGATTTTATTTGGAACGATAATATTACAGCGTTGACCTACGAAAACCTAAACCTTGAAGGCCCTCAGTTTAGAACTACTGGTGCTGGCTCAAGACCTAATTATGGAAATGAAAGAATTGATGATACCTACACGGGTGGCATCTTTTTAGGATCTAACACAGGTGAAGGAAGTTCATACAACGCAAGCGCAACGCTTTCAAAAAATTATATTTCAGACAAACTGGATATTAGAGGAGCGTTGACCTATTCATACGGTGATTCTGATGGTATCTTAGATGGTACTAGTTCTCAGAACAGTTCTCAATGGAATAACTTAGAAACGGTTAATGGGTCTAACCGACCAGTAGTTTCAACGTCTGACTTCTCACCAGGTCATCGTATCTTGGCCAATTCGACATTTGAGTTTAAGTGGACTGAAACCATAAAGACTAGAATCGGTATTTTTTATGAAGGTGCTGAAGGTGCTCCTTTTAGTTATGTTTATAATGATTTCGGTGATATATTGGATGATACAGGTTCTAGCTCAGCTTTAATCTACGTACCTGCAAACCAGGCTGAAGCTCAACTCGTAGATTCTGGCGACTTAACTGCTGCGGAACAGTATCAAGCACTAAATGCATATATTGAAGGAGATGATTATTTAAGCACTAGAAGAGGTCAATTTGCAGAGCGTAATGCAGACCGTTCAGATTGGACGCACATTGTCGATTTGAAATTCGCCCAAGAATTTGGAATAAAATTCGGAGAGAAAGTTCATCGTTTAGAATTTACTGCCGACATTTTCAACTTTACAAATTTATTGAATAAAGAATGGGGTGTAAGAACTTTTTCGAACTTCAATCAAGTTCAACTGTTAAGGTTTAGAGGTTTTGAAGCAGATGGTACCACTCCAACATTTACCTTTGATCCTGCAGTTACAGAAACCGCAAATAACATTGATGATGGTGGCCTATCTTCTTCAAGATGGCAAATGCAAGTTGGTTTAAGATATAGTTTCTAAAACAACCACCTATTGTATAAAACTAAAATGCCCATCAATATTGATGGGCATTTTTATTACGTAAGTTTAATTTAATTTTTCCTCCATTTTACGCTCTCCATCAAATGCTTAATGTCGTTTTTTAAATATACTGCAGCAGGATAAATAGAGTCATAGTTAGGCTTGGCATAAAAATATAGTGAGCCGCTTAAAAAGTGGTTGATACTATCGGTCACATAAAATTGTGACTGTGATGCAGCATTACCTCCCACTTCATAGAACATTCCAAAAACCCTGTTTTTGGCGTCTTCATAAAGATCACCCTCAATCTCATCGGCCTTAATGGTGTGCTTTTGGGTAAGATTTTGAGCGTCGATAAGCAGACGCATCAAATTATCGTCTTCAATCTTTTTATAGGTGAGATAAATGGTGCCCTTCATTGTAGGGTAAATAATATCTACGCCAGTAGTATTATTGACGCCATCTAATTTAATATTGGAAATTGGATTTGCCAACGTATTTTTTTCAAAAGTAAACGGCAGTGGTACGTCCACTCTTTTATAATTGGCTTCAGGATATTCTAACCTTAGCATTGCTTTCGGTTTTGGTAAGGGGTCGTTTCCGCAGGAAAAGCAGATTACAGCAGATAATGGAATAAGTAGGTTTTTAATATTCATTTTTATTTAGTATTCAGTCACAGCTATTCTCTATATTCTTTTATTATGGCAACCTATCCTTTATTTCAGTATGGTAAATTTTATCTGTTTGATTCGTTTTTTGTCAAGAGCTTCAATAGTAAAAACGTAATTTTTAAAATTTATTTTACTGTGCCGTTTTGGGAAAATTCCTGAAACTTCCAAAACAAAACCAGCAATGGTTTCTGCCTCACCTTTGTGCCCTTCAAATTCATCTTCAACTTCAAGGTTTATGATTTTGTAGAATTGCTTTAATGTTGTTTTACCATCAAAGGAATAATTATTATCATCTATCTTAACAAAATTAACATCCTCATCATCAAACTCATCACTGATATCACCAACAATTTCCTCAATAACATCTTCAAGAGAAACAAGTCCAGAAGTGCCTCCATACTCATTAACCACAACCGCGAGATGCACTTTTTTCTCTTGAAACTCGGCCATAAGGTCGTCCAGTTTCTTGTTTTCTGGTACAAAAAATGGCGCACGCAATAATGTGGTCCAATCGAATTGCTTCCTATCAATATAAGGCAGCAAATCCTTAACGTATAGAATACCTGTAACCTTATCTATACTATCTTTATACACGGGAATCCGGGAATAGCCATTTTTAATAATTTCAGGAAGAATCTCGGTATATTTTTGATCTTCATTTATAGCAAAAATATCCACCCGAGGGCGCATGACCTGTTTTGTATCTGTGTTTCCAAAAGACACAATGCCCTGCAAAATCTTATGCTCCTCAAAGGAAGTGTCAGAATCATTGGTTAACTCCAAGGCTTGGGATAGTTGGTCAACACTAAGATTGGATTTCTGTTTGCCTAATTTGTTATGAATGGACAACGTTAAAAATCGCATTGGTAAACTAATGGGCGAAAATAATACATCAAGAACCCGCAATGGGATGGCCATAAAAACAGAAAACTTGGTTCTGTTTCTACTGGCATAAATTTTTGGGACAATCTCGCCGAAGAGTAAAATTAAAAACGTAATTACAACAACTTCCAATAAAAATCGGGCCCAAACAATTTCGATATTGGCAAACAAAGTTTCGCCTAAATAAGCAAACAGAATTACAACACCTATATTGATAAAATTGTTAGCCACTAAAATTGTCGCCAAGAGTTTTTTTGGTCGTTCCAATAATTTGACAATTATGTCAAAGGCCTTTTTTTGTTCTTCGAGGCCCGTTTCCAAATCAGATTTTACTAAAGAGAAGAAGGCTACTTCTGCTCCAGATACCAATGCCGAACAAAACAGTAGGAAAAAAAGCAAGGTAATTCCAAAAACGAAAGAAAAGTCCAACGTCATTAATACAGCTAAAAATATACTCGGGGGTTCTGGATCCACAGTTTTTCTTGTAAATATAATTATTAAAAGGGAAGATCATCCGCTTCGTTCTCAGGTTCTGAGACCTTTGACTTATTAGAATGGTTTTGCTGATTCTGTTGTACGTTTTGGTTTGGTGAAAAACCCTCCCCACTTTCTGGTTTAGGGCTCAAAAACGTAAAATCTGTGCATTGAATGTCGGTTGAGTAACGGTCCATACCCTTGTCGTCCTGCCATTTTTTGGTTTTGATGCGACCTTCAATATAAACTTTATCACCCTTTTTTAAATATTTCTCGCAAATTTCCGCCGCCTTATTTCGCACCACGATATTGTGCCACTCTGTGTTAGTGACCTTTTCGTTGGTCTGCTTGCTTGTATAGGTCTCATTAGTGGCGATGGGGAATCTGCCGATGCAGTTGCCTCCTTCAAAATAATGCATTTTTACTTCATCACCCAAATGCCCAATAAGCATCACTTTATTTAACGTTCCAGACATAGTTCTTCGTTTAATTTGCAAACTTAGTTAATAAAAAACCCGCTATCTAAAAGTAATAAAAAATTGTGAGTTCTTTTAAGAAGTGGTCCAAACCATTTTAATAGTTAAAATTGAACTCTTCTACAAAATTGCTTATCAATACAGGGGCTGGATAAGTTTTAACTTCGGAAACTTTAATGCCTGGTTGTTGCAGGCGTTCCATTTCAATAATCCAAAATTTGGTATGTAAGTGCTGGTGGGACAATTTATGCACCAATGAATTTGTATTATATAAGCTAAACTGATAGCTAGTATCCTTAAAATAAGATTTGATTTTAGAGTGCTCACGGAATTTTTCCGCAGTTAACTCAGCATCGGTTTCTATTAACGGAAATTGATAAAGGTTTTTCCAAATACCCTTGTGTTCTCGTTTTTCAAAAACTGTTTTACCGTCATCAGAAAGAATGACCAAAAAGTTGAAATGTTTTTTTGAAACTTTTGTTTTATTTAATTTAACTGGCAGTTCGGTAATTTTACCTTTTTGCAATGCAACACAACCATTCGCAAATGGGCAAATCGTACAATAGGGATTTTTCGGCTTACATTGTATGGCACCAAATTCCATAAGTGCTTGGTTATAATCACCTGGAATATCTGTATCTATTAAAGTGGTCGCCAATTGCTTAAACTCCTTGATACCTTTGGTACTATTTATGGGAGTTTCAATTCCAAAATATCTCGCAAGTACTCTATAAACGTTGCCATCAACTACCGCAGTTGGTTCGTTAAAACAAATGGACGCAATAGCACTTGCTGTGTAATCGCCGACACCTTTAAGTTTTATAATTTCTAAATAGGTGTTTGGAAAAACGCCATCAAGTTCTTGGACTATGTATTTAGCAGAGGCATGAAGATTTCTTGCTCTAGAATAATAGCCCAAACCTTGCCAAAGTTTCAAAACAGTTTGCTCATCGGCTTTCGCAAGGTCAAAAACCGTTGGGAAGGTTTCTACAAAATCATTATAATAAGGCAAACCTTGCTTAACTTGTGTCTGTTGCATTATGATTTCCGATAGCCAAATAAAATATGGATTTTTGGTCGCCCTCCACGGCAGACTTCGCTTATTTCTTGAATACCAATTAGTTAAAATCGTCTTAAAAGCCATGTGATTTTCTGTAAGTGCCACAAAAATAAATCTTTATGAGCGTAAATTTAAATTAATTGCACTTGAAGTATTGAAATTAAAATACATATATTTGCATCCCTTATAATTAATAGATTAACCTTAAAAATTAATAGCAATGACTAAAGCTGATATAGTAGCGAAAATTTCTGACCGATTAGGAATGGAAAAAGGAGATGTTCAGGCAACCGTAGAAACTTTCATGGAAGAAGTAAAGTCTTCATTAGAAGGAGGTGACAATGTTTACCTTCGTGGATTTGGTAGTTTTATAGTAAAAATGAGAGCCGAAAAAACCGGACGAAACATTTCAAAAAACACCACAATCAAAATACCTGCACACAATATTCCTGCATTTAAGCCTGCAAAAGTTTTTGTTGAAGGCGTTAAGACCAATGTTGAGGTCAACTAAAAAAACGTACTGAAACTGTTTTTACCGTTTCGTGCTAAAACTAATATTAATCAAAAAAAGTAAAATTTATGCCAAGTGGTAAAAAAAGAAAAAGGCACAAGGTAGCTACGCATAAGCGTAAAAAAAGAAGACGTGCTAACCGTCACAAGAAAAAGTAAATTGAAAAAGTAGTTTTTTAACTACTTTTTCAATTTTTAGTAAATGTTCTTTGATATAAAATTCATGGTATCATTGCGTTTTACCTTCGCGATACATGAATTTACCGGAAAAATTTCTGTCCCGATCAATTATCGGGATTGGTTAATCCTGTGTCAAAATTAAATTAAATCCATCTGTTTTGAAACGAATCAAAACGGATTAAAATTAACAACATGGAAAAAGAATTGATTATTAGATCTAGTTCTGATATTGTTGATTTTGCCTTATTGAAAGATGGAAGACTAATCGAATTACACAAAGAGGAAGAAGCGAATAACTTTGCTGTCGGCGATGTTTTTATTGCCAAGATCCGTAAAGCTATTCCTGGTCTAAATGCCGCATTTGTAAATGTTGGCTATGAGAAAGATGCATTTTTGCATTATCATGATTTAGGGCCAAAGCTGCCTTCTCTTGTAAAATTCGTTAAGCGTGTAAGCTCAGGTAGACATACCGATTTTTTACTGAAAAATTTTCAGTTTGAGAAAGATATTGATAAAAACGGAAGCATTGCCAACGTTTTAAAATCAAATCAATCTCTTTTAGTACAGATTGTAAAAGAGCCAATTTCAACCAAAGGACCTCGTATTAGTAGCGAGCTCTCAATAGCAGGTCGATATATTGTCTTAGTACCATTTTCTGACCGTATTTCAATTTCTCAAAAAATTGAATCCAAAGAAGAGAAAGAACGTTTAAAGCGTTTGGTAAAAAGCATAACACCTAAAGGTTTTGGCGTTATAATACGTACAGTCGCAGAAGGCAAGAAAGTTGCCGAACTCGACAAAGATTTACAAAATTTGCTGGATAGATGGACAGCAATGTGTAAAAAATTAAATAAAGCGCACCACCCAAGTAAGGTGTTGAGCGAGATGAACAAAGCTTCCTCAATTTTAAGGGATATTTTTGATGATTCTTTCTCAGCAATTACAGTAGATGATGAAGCGCTTTACACACAAATTAAGGATTATGTTCAAGAAATTGCACCAAACAAAGAATCTATTGTGAAGCTATACAAAAATGGCGTACCATTATACGAAAAGTTTGGTATAGAGCGTCAAATCAAGACTTCTTTTGGTCGAACGGTGTCCATGGCACGTGGCGCTTATTTAGTTATTGAACATACCGAAGCTATGCACGTTATAGACGTAAATAGTGGAAACCGTTCTAACAAATCTAGAAATCAAGAGGACACTGCACTTGAGGTCAATATGATTTCTGCAACAGAGATTGCCAGACAATTACGCTTGCGTGATATGGGTGGCATAATCGTGATAGATTTCATTGACATGAGAGCGGCAGAGAATCGAAAGAAACTATACAATCACCTTCGCAATGAGATGAGCGACGACAAGGCTAAGCACAAAATTTTGCCACCAAGTAAATTTGGTCTTATTCAAATTACAAGGCAACGTGTGAGACCAGAACGCAACATTAAAACCAAAGAAGAAAATCCTAATGGCGTTGTGGGCAGTGAGATTGAAGCACCTATAAAGGTAATTCAATCCATAACCCAAGACCTGGAGCGATTGTTCAAAAAAGACTATAAAAAAATAACGCTAAATGCGCATCCTTTTATAGCGGCCTTTATAACCAAAGGGTTTCCATCAGTACGATCCAAATGGTTTATGGAACACAAAAAATGGGTAAAAGTTTTACCCCGAGATGCTTACACATATCTTGAATACCATTTTAATGATAAAAATGGTAAGGAAATCATATAATATCTAAAACCCCTTAGCTTCAATAGTTAAGGGGTTTTTTTTGTTTTTTAATATTATGGACCGATTGGTCAAAAAACAATAAGAAGGAAGGCTAAATACCTGCAAAATTTTGGTGTCTTGCTCCAAGATTTGGTAAGGGTTTTTTGAACTTTTAGCTTAAAATATAAATCAAGACGCAGGATTGGGAATCTCTGCATGTACTTCATCAATTGCTTTCAAGATTTCATCGCTCAAAGTAATTTTATAACTGTCAATATTCTCTTCTAACTGCTTCAAATTTGTGGCGCCAATAATATTGCTGGTCATAAAAGGCCTATTGGTCACAAAGGCGAGAGACATTTGGGCTAATGTCATATCATGTTCTTTGGCTATTTTTAAATACCGTTTTGTGGCTTTTGTACAGTTATCACTGCTGTATCTTGCAAAACGAGGAAATAATTTTAACCGTGCATTATCTTTAGCGCTACCGTTTACATATTTGCCAGATAACACGCCAAAAGCCATCGGTGAGTAAGCTAATAAGCCCATATCTTCTCTAAGCGAAACTTCAGCCATATCACCTTCAAAACCACGGTTGAGTAAAGAATACGCATTTTGAATTGTGACCATTCTGGGTAAATCATGGGTTTTCGACTCTTCTAAATAACGCATCATTCCCCAAGCCTTCTCGTTGGAAATACCAACCTGACGAATTTTTCCAGATTTAACAATTTCATCTAAACTGTTTAAGACCTCCTTAAAATTATCCTCCCACTGATCCGCTTCATTATGTGCATAATCGCGAGTTCCAAATGTGTTCGTTTCGCGCTCTGGCCAATGCAGTTGGTATAAATCTATATAGTCGGTTTTTAATCGCTTTAAACTTTGGTTTACTGCGTCATTTAAAGCTTCTTTACTAAATCCGTTGGTTCTAATGTGTGCGGTATAGTCGCCGGTTCCTGCAATTTTTGAAGCGAGAACAACTTTATCCCTGTTTCCTGATTTTGTGAACCAGTTGCCAATAATACGTTCAGTTTCGGCATAGGTTTTTTGTTCTGCGGGAACAGGGTACAATTCTGCAGTATCAAAAAAGTTGACGCCTTTATCAAGCGCCATATCCATTTGAGCAAAGCCTTCGTCTTGCGTGTTTTGGTTGCCCCAGGTCATCGTGCCAAGGCATATTTTACTGATCTTGATGTTAGTTGTTGGTAGTGTTGTATATTTCATAAGCCATTCTTAATCTAATCGCTAAAGGGCGAGTAGAGCTGTTTAGTATTTAGTGAGTTTGATTGGTGATAATTAGTTAATAAAGGTATGAAAACCTTATTCTCCTCACCGTAAGGCGGGAAACATTTTGTTCTTTAAACTTAAAATTCTTTCGAGACATAATTTTTCATTCCCGATAATTATTCGTCCTGAAATGTTTAAGGTTCTAAAAACTAAATGTCATTCAATAGCTTAGAAATCTCATCTAATTTAGGAGTCAAGATAACCTCAATGCGTCGGTTTTTTGCTTTGCCTTCCGCCGTATCATTTGTTGAAATAGGCGCGTATTCCCCACGTCCTGCAGCGGTTAGATTTTCGGGATGGATAGAAGGATTTTCCCTTAAAATAGTTACGATAGCCGTGGCGCGTTTAGTCGATAAATCCCAATTGCCGCTAAGTTGTGCGTTGCCTTGATAGGGTACATCATCGGTGTGACCTTCAATGAGAATGGCGATATCAGGGTTTTCAGCCAAAACCTCTCCTAATTGATTGACGGCTTTTTTTCCTTGTGATCCAACTGCCCAACTTCCGCTTTGAAATAATAATTTATTTTCCATTGAGACATAAACCTTCCCATTCCTTTGTTCTACAGTTAGGCCCTTGCCTTCAAAATTTGTTAATGCTTTTGAAACGGCATCTTTCAGTTTTGACATTTCTGCATCCTTGGCAGAAATTACGCTTTCAAGTTCTGCCACGCGTTTAGAACGTGATTCTAATTCGCTTTTTAGTTTATCAAGTCTGGTATTTTCTAATGCTAAGGCTTGTTCTTTGGCTTCAAGTTGTGCCAAAAGCTCACGATTTTTATCTGCGTTTTTAGCAATGGCTGCAGAGCTGTTTTTTTCTAAAGCTTCATAGGATGCCTTTAAGTTTTCAAGATTTGTTTTGCTAGTGTTATAATCTCTTTCAAAAGCATTACGTTTTGCCAAAGTTTCTTCATATTCCTTTTGAAGTTTTGACAATTCATTTTCAAGATTATTTTGAGAATCTGACAAATCAGAGTTCTTAGCGGCCAATGAACGATTTTCACGTTTTAAATCAGCGTATTTATCTTCCAGATCTGTATAAACTTTTTTAGATACGCATGAGGTTATTAGCGTAAAGATAATGGCAATAAGGGACAGTTTTTTTAGCATGGTTTTTTCTTAGGTTATATTTAAAGTTGCTTCCACTGGGGAAGGTTAGTTGGAGTTATTCAATTTCCACTAGTATAGGGCAATGATCGCTATGTACGGCTTCGGTAAGGATAACGCTACGTTTTAGTTTTTCTTGTAGAGGTTCTGTAATCATTCCATAATCCAATCGCCAACCTTTATTGTTTGCTCTGGCATTAGCGCGGTAGCTCCACCAACTAAATTCTTGTCTTTCAGGATGTAAATGCCTGAATGAATCAATAAAACCACTTTCAATGAATTCGCCAAGCCACTCCCGTTCTTCGGGTAAAAAACCAGAGACACCTTTCATTTTTGGATTGTGAATGTCAATTTCTTCGTGGCAAATATTAAAATCACCACAAACGAGAAGATTGGGATGCTGTAGCCTTAATTCGTTTAAATATTCATGAATCATGTTCATATATTCAAATTTATGAGACAGTCTAGCATCGTTTGTACCAGAAGGTAAGTACATGCTCATCACGGAGATACCTTCAAAATCTGCTCTAAGATTTCTGCCTTCAAAATCCATGGATTCTATTCCAGTGCCATATTCAACATGATTGGGCTCAATCTTACTTAGGATGGCAACGCCACTATACCCCTTTTTTTGAGCACTAAACCAATAATTATAAATATAACCAGCCTTTTCAATAGCTTCTATATTTACCTGTTCTTTCATGGCCTTGATTTCTTGAAGGCAGACCACATCTGGGTTAGCAGCTTTGAGCCATTCAATTAGGTCTTTTTTCATTGCGGCCCTTATGCCGTTAACGTTATAGGATAGGATTTTCATAAAATAGAATTAAGTATTTAGTACAATGTATTAAGATAGGGTGCATGATTACTTGAAGTTTTTAAATTATTTTAAATATTCAATTTCAATCAAGCTAGATAGGGTTATTAAGCACTGCTTTTTTGTACTTAATACTTAGTACTCTTTACTTTTCATTACTTTCCGCTAAAATAAATAATACTGTACTTTTACCCGAAAATTTAGCACGACTTTAAGCATAAAATATATTACGTTTTTAAAAGTTATCTAACCTAATTCCTTATGCGAGTCAAGACAGATTCGCGCTAGATAAATTATTGAAAAAATTCCTTCCGAAGTTTCGGGATGAGAAATGAATATGAAAATTGCTACTTTCCTTATCTGTTTTATAATAGGTTGCTCCGTATATGCGCAAGAGCCAACCACAAATTATAAAACAAAAATATTGAAAGTGCAGGATAGTGTGCAGGTAGATTCGGTGAGTATAAATCCGTCGTGGTTTTTTTTAAAACGAATGGATAAAACCTCAATAGACACATCTTTTTACAGTATGGACTTTTCTAAAGCGCTTCTAACTTTTAAGAAAACCGTTGAGACCGATTCCATAATTATTGATTATTTACAATATCCAGAATTTATTACCCGCCGCTATTTTCAGTTGGATGATAAGGTGGTGGTTCAAAACACAGATAATCTTCAGCGGCTTTACAAGCTCAATCGTTCTAATCTACAAAACACATTTACGCCTTTTGATGGTCTAAGTACTTCGGGCAGTATTTCTAGGGGAGTTACCATTGGAAACAACCAAAATTCAGTTTTAAATAGTGAGTTGGACCTTCAGCTTTCAGGAAAAATCAGTGATAAAGTGTCCTTGCGGGCATCCATTCAAGATGCGAATATCCCTTTGCAGGAAAGTGGTTACTCCCAACGTTTGGATGAATTTGATCAAGTGTTCATCGAACTTTTTAGCGACGATTGGAACATCAGGGCCGGTGACATCGACCTGATCAATAATGATAGTTATTTTGCTCAATTTACAAAACGTGTTCAAGGTTTGCTGGTCAATGTTAATTTGGGGGATGAGGACGCCAAAACCAATCTATTCGCATCGGGAGCATTGGTGCGCGGGCAATTTACTACAAGTCAATTTACGGCTCAAGAAGGCAACCAAGGACCTTACAAACTCCGCGGGCCTAATAACGAACTTTTTGTATTGATTGTTTCGGGGAGTGAGACGGTCTATGTGAATGGAGTGCCTCTGGTACGTGGCGAAAATGAAGATTATATCATCGATTATAATGCGGGCGAAATCATTTTTAACTCCACGTTTCCAATAACCTCAGAAATGCGAATCACGGTTGATTATCAATTTAGCGAACGAAACTATTCTAGGTTTACAGTTTTTGGCGGTGGGAGTTATACTACTGAAAAATTCAAACTTGGGGTCTCGGTCTATTCTGAAGCGGATGCTAAAAACCAACCTTTGCAGCAAAACTTATCTTCAGAACAAGTAGCTATTCTTGCAAATGCTGGTGATGATCGGTCTCAAATGGTGGCACCTTCTGATGTTGAAGAGGCCTTTAATGAAAACCGGATTCTTTATAGAAAAGAATTTATTGATGGTGAGGAGATTTTCGTGTTCTCCAATAATGAAGAAGATCAATTATTCAGTGTTCGTTTTACTTTATTAGGTGATAATCAAGGCGATTATATCATCGTCAATAGTAATGCGGTTGAGAATATTTACCAATACGTTGCCCCAGATAATGGTGTTTCGCAGGGAAATTATGCGCCTGTAGTGCAATTGGTGGCACCAGAAAAATTACAGGTTGCGGTGGTAAACGGCTATTACAAACCTACCGAAAGTACCGATGTATATTTTGAATTAGCGGGCAGTAAGAATGATCTTAATTTATTTTCAGATTTGGATGATGGCGAGAACGATGGCTTCGCAGGTAGATTAAGCCTGAAACAGAACGTGATAAAAACCGATAGCTTATGGAACTTGAATTTTTATGCTGACGCCGATATAATCCAAGATAATTATAACCCCATCCAACGCTTGTACCGAGCTGAATTTAACAGGGATTGGAATTTAGAGAATCCATTGGGTGACCAGAATTTACTGTCTTCTGGTGTGGAGTTGATTCATCCCGAAAAAGGAACGGCGAGTTATAAGTTTGAGCATTTAAACTATTCGGAAAATTTTAATGGAAACCGCCACAATCTTTTCGCCAACCTAAGTTTAAAACGTTGGAACATCTTTTCAGTTTCCAGTTTTCTAAGCAACAATAGTAGCTTATCGAGCTCTACATTTTCTAGGTCTTTCAATCGTGTGACCTACAGTTTCAAAAAACAATGGGTGGGTACCAGAATTGCTTTTGAAGATAATGAACAACGCGAAAAAGACACCGATTTATTGACCAATCTGAGCCAACGGTTCAATTCTTACGAAGCGTTTACAGGTTATGGGGATAGTACAGGTGTATTTGTAGAGGTAGGCTACAAATTTCGGGTAAACGATAGTTTAAGAGAGAATAGAGTAAAACGCGTTAATAGCTCGAATACCTATTATGTGAAATCTCAAATCATTCAAAATAAAAATACTAGCCTCGGTATTTATGCAAATCTGAGACAACTAAACAGTAAGGACGATAGTATTGAGGATGAGCGCTCGTTAAATTCTAGACTAAACTTTAACCAGAAATTATTTAATAATCTCGTTATTTCAAATACAGTTTTTGAAACCAATAGTGGATCATTGCCACAACAGGATTTTACTTACGTCGGGGTTGAGCCAGGCCAAGGTGCTTATACCTGGATTGATTATAATAATAACGGGATACAAGAGCTAGACGAGTTTGAGATTGCCCAGTTTTCAGACCAAGGTAGTTTTATAAGAGTGCTATTGCCCAATCGGGTATTTGTAAAAACACATCAAAATAGATTGAGCCAAACCTTGACCTTTAATTTTCAGCAGTGGACCACTTCCGAGAAAAAATCAGAGAAATTCCTTTCACATTTTTATAACCAGACCTCTTATCTGGTAGATAGAAAAACTAGGCGCGAGGGTAATACTTTCAATCTGAATCCTTTTAATACAGATGCAGACAATCAATTGGCATTGAACAACAGTATTAGAAATGTTTTGTTCTATAACCGAGGGAAGCAACGCTATACCACATCTTATACCTACTTAAATAATACTAATCGAACCGTGCTTTCTATAGGTTTTCAAGAGAGCAGATTGAGCAGTCACCAATTACAGTTTAATCATTTGGTGGATAAAAGTTGGCTTATTAATCTAGAATCTAGTCTAGACAAGAATGAAAGTGAGAACGAAAACTTCGCCTCCAGAAATTTTGAGTTGGATGAACTGCGTCTGCAACCAAAATTATCCTACATCTTTAATGAAAATGCCCGTTTCGATATCTTTTATCAGTACACCATAAAAAATAATGCCATTGGGCAGCAGGAAGAACTACTACAAAACAATTACGGACTTTCATTTACTTACAACAACACCAACCAAGTCGCGCTAACTGGCGAGGTTAATTTTTTCAAGAATGAATTTACTGGCAATGCCAACACGCCTGTTTCGTATCAAATTCTGGAAGGTCTGCAACCTGGAAATAACTTTACCTGGAGCCTGTTGGCTCAAAAAAAATTGACCAAATTTTTAGATTTGAACCTGAATTACTTCGGAAGAAAGACAGAAACCAGTAAAACCATCCATACAGGAACAGTGCAGTTAAGGGCTTATTTTTAAACTGAATTTTTATCTAAGAAATTTAGTTGCTAAGGTTGAAAGCGAGAACTAATTTCTTGAAGTAATGAAGCGATTTTAGTTGAGAAAATCTTTTTTTTTGAAGCAACCTTTTTACTACTATTGCATCTTTAATTTGGAATAATCTCCAAAACAAACTAAACTAAATTTAATATGAAACAATTTATTATTGCAGCAATCTTCTTTGTTTCCCTTTTTTCATTTTCACAAGACACGGATGAAAATTTACTCAAAAAAAATGAAATTTCCTCAAATTTATTGGATTTGGTAGTCGCCGGTTCTTTAAATGTCAATTATGAACGTATGTTCGATAAAAACCAATCTTTATTTGTAGGCGTAACTTTTTTTGACACCTATGGGTATTACGACGCTGGTTATTTAGAAAAAACGACGGCAGTAAGCTTAAAAGCTGGCTATCTTATCTATTTCTCTAAAGTAAAGAAACATGCTGGATTCTTTTTTTATCCTCAAATAAGGTTAAGAACTGGAGAAGTAACAACAGATTATTTTGGGTATTACGATGATATTAGTGACAATTTTGTCGAAGAGGAATTTACCTATGATGTTGGAGGAGTTGGAGCGGGTTTTGGACTGGGCCACAAATGGTTGTTCAACAACAAGTTTACGTTAAACGTAAGCGGTGATATTGCTCGTAATTTAGGAAATATTGATACTGATTATCTTAGCAATGTCGAGCTGCGTTTTGGTGTGATTTTGGGATATCGATTTTAAGAAATCGAAATTGCACCAAGTTGTATTCTGGCATTCATTAAGGAAAATTAAATACGTAAATAAAAAAAACGCCCAATATCAATATAAGATTGGGCGTTTTCTTTTTAGCCTAATTAGCCTACATTTTCTGTAACCAATGCTTCATATCCACTTCCTTTTTGATAATGTCCCTTATATCTTCAATCTTAACCCGCTGTTGATCCATAGTATCACGATGACGAATGGTCACCATATTGTCTTCTAAAGTGTCATGGTCAACCGTGATGCAGAATGGTGTTCCATTAGCGTCCTGTCTTCTATAACGACGTCCTACGGCATCCTTTTCGTCATAGTCTACGTTAAAATCCCACTTGAGGTCTTCTACAATTTTTTGTGCTATTTCTGGCAATCCGTCTTTTTTGATTAAGGGTAAAATGGCTGCTTTTGTTGGGGCTAAAACCGCTGGTAATTTTAAAACTGTTCTTACGCTGCCATCTTCTAAGGTTTCATCTTCTAGGGCATTTGAAAAAATAGCTAAAAACATACGGTCTAAACCAATCGAGGTTTCTAAAACAAATGGCGTATAACTAGAATTATCTTCGTGATCAAAATATTGAAGTTTCTTGCCTGAAAATTCTTCGTGCTGTTTCAAGTCGAAATCAGTACGGGAGTGAATACCTTCCAATTCCTTAAACCCAAAAGGAAATTTAAACTCAATATCTGTTGCCGCATCAGCGTAATGTGCTAATTTTTCATGGTCGTGAAAACGATAATTATCTTGGCCTAAACCTAAGGATAAATGCCATTTCATTCTAGCTTCCTTCCAATGCTCAAACCATTCTTTTTGAGTACCGGGCTTGATGAAAAATTGCATTTCCATTTGCTCAAACTCACGCATCCTAAAAATAAATTGCCGGGCTACGATTTCGTTTCTAAAGGCTTTTCCGGTCTGTGCGATTCCGAAGGGAATCTTCATACGTCCTGTTTTTTGTACGTTCAAGAAATTCACGAAAATACCTTGAGCGGTTTCTGGACGTAGATATAAATCCATGGCGTGTTCGGCGGAAGCTCCAAGTTTTGTACCAAACATCAAATTGAATTGCTTGACATCAGTCCAATTTCTGGAACCTGAGATGGGATCAGCGATTTCCAATTCTTCGATTAGGGCTTTTACATCGGCGAGATTTTCTTCTGCCAAAGATTTACCTAATCTTTTTTGGATGTTTTCAATCGTTTCAGCGTAACGAAGCACACGTGGATTGGTACTTACAAATTCGGCTTTATTGAAATCGGCACCAAAACGTTTTTCGGCCTTGGCGATTTCCTTGTCCATCTTGTTCTCGATTTTTGCGCAATAATCCTCCACCAAGACATCAGCACGATAGCGTTTTTTGGAGTCTTTGTTATCGATTAATGGATCGCTAAATGCATCCACGTGTCCTGAAGCCTTCCAAGTTGTGGGGTGCATAAAAATAGCGGCATCAATACCCACAATATTATCGTTGAGTTGCACCATGGCTTGCCACCAATAGTCACGAATATTTTTTTTAAGCTCTGCACCGTTTTGGGCATAGTCGTAAACTGCGCTTAATCCGTCATAGATTTCGCTGCTTTGAAACACGTAACCATACTCTTTTGCATGAGAGATTACTTTTTTAAATTGATCATCGTTTGCCATGGCACAAAAGTAAAAAACCGCATCAATTAAATGAGCGGTTTTGATGAATTAATCTTTTATAAAAATTAGCGCAAGGTCATTTGAGTACCGCCCAATCTGCGAGCACCTTCAAATATTGAAATAAAATAAATGCCTTTAGATAATGGTTGCTCGTTGACATCGGCCTTAATATCGAAACAAACATCCATTGTTTTGTTTGTGTAATCTATAATTTCTTTTTGGCTATAAATAAGGCTTTGATTGCCAAAATTCACAGCGCCCTTATCGGAAATCACATTATTTTGTGGGTCTAAAATCTGGATATAAATAGTTTTTGGGCCGCTTTTGGTCAAGATGTTTTCAGCAATAGAAAAACAGACTTCAATGCTATTGGCATGTTTTGCCTTAGGGGTAGAACTTTTAAATCCTAAATCGTGTTTGTAACCAATCGCTTTAAAAGAATTAACCGTAATTAGGGCTGCCTTTTCTAAATCCGTATTTAAATTTTCATTGCGCTTTTTCAGACCGTTGTTTTCAGATTTCTCCTTACGCAGTTCATTGTAAGCCAATTGTCTATCTGCTTTTAGGCTCTGATTAACAGAATCTAACGAGTCAATGGCAACAAATAGAAGTTTATTCTTAACTTTAAGATCATTAAGCTGTTGCTTTAGGCGAGGCAAAATGGCAAGATTCGTTTTAAGAACTTTTAGAGAATCCAAGGTCGATTGGGTCTCGCTATTAGCGTTTTTTATTTGGGAGACGATTAAATTATTTGTTAGAAAGACCTCATCGTAGCGTTCAATCATTTGGGATAATTCTCGCTCGACTAAATGTTTTTCCTGTTCTAGAAATTGTTGCTGAGTTGCAATGGATTGATAACTCGTAAAACCAAACACCGATAAGAGGGTTACAGCAACAACTAATGAACCAATAATTAATCTGTAGTTAAAAAATTGAGGGTTAACTATCATTTTAATTTTAAGTAAGGTGCGAAACTAGAGAATATGTGCGTCCTAATTAATTATAATCGTTGAAATGATAAAAAATTTGATAAACCTATTTTTTCCGGAGGTTTGTTATGGATGCAGCCATCTTTTAGCTGATAATGAGGCTAATCTTTGTACTGATTGCCGCCATCAATTACCGTTGACCAATTTTCACGATGATTTAGAAAATGCAGTACATAAAACTCTTTATGGAAGAGTAAAGTTACAGAATGCAACGGCTTTATTGCACTTCTCAAAAAAAGGAATCGTACAGCAATTAATGCATAACCTCAAATATAGAGGTCATGAAAATATTGGTCTATTTTTAGGTGAATGGCTGGGTGAGGAGCTTAAAAGTCTAGAGAATTATCAAAATATCGACGTCGTAATGCCTGTACCCTTACATAAATCCAAACGAAGAAAACGAGGCTATAACCAAGTCGATAAATTTGGGAATGCTCTTGCTCTAGCACTTGGAGCAAAATTTGATAATACCACTTTAATTAAGGGTAAGAATACAAAAACCCAGGTGTTTAAAGACCGATTACGTCGAAGTAATGCAATGAACTCAAAATTTACAGTGGTCGATTTTCAAAGTTTGGAAGGAAAACATATATTATTGGCAGACGATATAATTACTACGGGCGCAACCATCGAAGCTTGTGCAAATGCTCTGATTGATATCAATAAAATAAAACTGAGTCTTGCGCTCATGGCAATAACCGACTGAAATAAAAAGGCATTGTCAAAACCACGTTAATTGTTTGGGGATTGCTACAATTTAATTGTTTATTTGCCAAGAGCCAAGAGCCAAGAGCCAAGAGCCAAGAGCCAAGAGCCAATTGTGAGAAAAATTTATTATTTAATGCGACGTCCTTTTTTTCAGATTTTTGTTTTGTTGGTTATTGGGGCAATTGCGATAAACTGCGCAAGTCGTGGTACACCCGATGGCGGACCAAGAGACTTGGAAGCTCCGATTATTTTAAGGGAAATACCTGCAAATTATACTACAAATTTTTCGGGAAATGAGATTCGCATTTATTTTGATGAATACATCAAGGTAAAAAATCTTCAGAAACAATTAATCGTATCTCCTCCAATGGATACCGACCTATCTGTTACACCATTAGGTAACGCCAGTAAATACATTCAGATTATTATCAATGATACCTTAGATGAAAACACGACTTATGCCTTTAATTTTGGGCAGAGTATTGTTGACAATAATGAGGAAAATCCTTATGATTATTATCGATACGTTTTCTCAACCGGCGATTATATTGATTCCCTTCGAGTAACCGGAACCATTTTAGATGCAGAAAATCGCCAGGCCGATACTTTTGTTTCCGTCATGCTTTATGAGATTGATTCGACCTATACCGATAGCACTGTTTTTAAACAAAAGCCAAAATATATAACCAACACTTTGGATAGCCTTACTTTATTCAGCATCGATAATATTAAAGCTGGTAAATACAAAATGGTTGCCTTGAAAGAAAAAAGTCCAAATTATACCTACCAACCCAAAACAGATAAAATAGGATTTTATGAAGGGGTTGTAACCGTACCTACCGATTCATTTTACACGATTACAATGTTTCAGGAAGTGTTAGATTTCAACATCAATAGACCAAGGCAGGTTGCAGGTCAAAAAATAGCTTTTGGCTATGAGGGCGATTACGAGGGAATTGAAATTGACATTCTCAGCGATTCTGTTCAAGATATAGAAACACGTATAACCAAAGATTCAAAGGCAGATACGTTATACTATTGGTATAAACCAAAGATTGAATTAGACTCAACGCTTTTTGTGGTAAGAAACAAAACGTTTATTGACACCTTAAACCATCGCTTTAGAGAGATAGAAAAAGACTCTCTAGTTATCAATACCATTTCAACTAGCACGCTAGGATTCAAGGAAGATTTTGAATTTACGGGTACAATCCCTTTTGTGAGTTTTGATGAGAAACAAGTGACCATTCTGGATAAGGATTCGCTTCAAGTTCCCTTTAGCTATACCTATTCCGAAACAGATAATAGCTACAATCTATCTTTCGACAAGACCGAATCCCAAAAATATAACATTACGATGCTGCCAAATGCGGTTACCGATTTTTTCGGAAACGTTAACGATACACTTAATTATAATGTGAGTACAAAAACATCTGCTGATTATTCTAACATGAGAGTTACTTTACAAAATGCAGTTTATCCTATGATAGTTCAATTGGTAACAGATAAAACCGTGGTAAAATACGAACGCTACGTTGAAGAACCAGGATTGATTGATTTTCAAAATTTACAACCAGGCAGTTATTATCTCAGAGCAATTTTTGATACTAATGGAAACAAAAAATGGGATACAGGTAGCTATTTAAATAATACACAGCCCGAAAGAATAAGTTACCGCCCAGACCCAATTGATGCCCGAGCGGGTTGGGATCGTGTTGAAGAATTTATTCTAAAGTAAATCTATCGGCATCTTTTAGGAATCCCAGTTTACTTCTATTCGTTTTAATATTTGATTTCTCTAAAGTTACAATTGCAACGCCTTCTTTTTCATCTGGCATATCATCAACCCGATTGCCTAAAACATCATAAGCTGCCGAGTGACCGGGGTATTCATGACCATTGCCATCCAATCCAACCCGATTTACTCCAATACAATAGCTCATGTTTTCGATGGCGCGTGCTTTTAGTAAAGTGTCCCACGCAGCAACACGCATTTTTGGCCAATTGGCTACATAAAATATTACATCGTAAGCATCGGTATTTCTCGCCCAGACCGGGAAGCGTAAATCGTAACAAACTAAAGGGCAGATTTTCCAACCCTTGTAATTAACTATTAAACGCTTTGTACCCGGTTTATAAACCTTATGTTCTCCAGCTAAAGTGAACGTGTGCTTTTTATCATATTGCTCAATCCCACCATCTGGATGCACAAATAACATTCGGTTATAATAATTACCTTTCTCTTCAATAATTAAACTCCCTGCGATAGCGGCATTTTTTATCTGGGCCATTTTTCTCATCCATACTACAGAAGACCCTTCCATATTTTCAGAAACAGACGCAGCATTCATAGTAAAGCCAGTTGTAAACATTTCTGGCAGCACAATAAGATCAACATCCTCTAAAACCTCAGTAATCTTATTTGTAAAATTGATTCGGTTCTGTTCTGAATTTTCCCAGACTAGGTCAGCTTGAATTAGTGCTATGTTCAATTTTTCGGCCATAATAATGCGTTTTCAGTTTTTATTGAGCTCGTCCATTTTTTTCTTGGTCTTTTCAATATCCTTGTTGAGATCAGCAAAGCGCTCTACCCATTTTTCTTCGTCATTTGGCGATAACTTCCCCTTTTTTTTGAGACGCTCGTATTTTTCGGTCTGATCTCTAAATTTGTCTTTCGCTTTTAAATAATCTTCACGAGCCTCAGCCTTATCATCAAGCTCACGCTGCATCGCCTCCTGTTCTTTGACAAGTGCGTCCCTTTCCTTTTCAGCTTCTTTTTGGGCTTTTTCTAATTCTCTTTGCTTGTCTTCTAGTTCGTCTTGCAAACGCTCGGCCTCTTTTTTTGCGTCTTGTTGCTTTTCGACCAAATCTGCGAGGTGACGTTTTTCTTCTTCAGAAAGCGTCTCGCTTACATCTTCACCCTTATTGTTTATGACATTACCGTCTATCTCGTAAACAGACCCGTCGGCGGTGATAACACGGTCGGTGCCTCCACATGCACTTAACATTGAAAGCACAACTGCTGCAAATAAATATCTTGAAATTTTCATGGTGTTTTTATATTTTAGATTAATAAACTGAATTTATAGAATATAATAGGGTAGCTTACCATAGATTTAACTATTTAGTGTCTAAAAAATCAATTAAATCCACCAGTCTGTAAGTAGACCATCACATCATTGATACAGGTATCTAAGTTTTTTTTGATTTCAGACTCCCAGAACCTAAATACGGTAAAACCTAAATCTTCCAGTTGCAAATTCACTTCTCGGTCGCGTTGTAGATTACGTTCTATCTTTGGAATCCAAAATTCTCGGTTGCTTTTCAATTTTGGTTTCCGCTCCTCCCAATTGTAGCCGTGCCAAAATTCGCCATCAATAAAAATGGCGAGCTTGTACTTTTTTATTGAAACATCTGGCCGGCCAGGTAGCTTTCTGTTATCTACCCGATAGCGAACACCTTTAGCCCACAATGCTTTTCTGAACAACATCTCGGGCTTTGTGTTTTTACCACGAATCTTGCTCATTATTTTTGAGCGTTTCTTGGTGGTATAGAATCCTGATTCCTCATTGAATCTAGGAACTTTTATTTTTTCTTCGGAGTAAACCATCTAGATGAAAATAAGGATTCTAAAATGAAATTCTAAATGCAATGCCTATTTAGATTATCACATTTAATCACAGAATTATTTTTACTGGACTAACAAAATTCTAATTGATTAAATTTTGCTGTATGCTTAAAGAAAAAAGGATTTAAAGAAAATTCAGCCAACTTGTGTGGTGAAAAGTTTTCATCAACATTAATGGTACTTTTCCGAAGTAAGTTAAACACAAAAAAATCCCAAACAGTTTTGCTTGGGATTTAGAATTTAAAATATTTAAATTTTATTTAGACTTAGTATCTGTAGTACTCAGGCTTAAACGGTCCTTCAACCTCTACACCAATATATTCAGCTTGATCATTACGAAGTTCGGTCAATTCAACCCCGATTTTCTCCAAGTGTAATTTTGCTACTTTTTCATCTAATATTTTTGGCAACATATACACTTTATTCTCGTAAGCATCCCTGTTGGTCCATAATTCAATCTGCGCCAAAACTTGATTTGTAAATGAGTTGCTCATTACAAAACTCGGGTGACCTGTTGCGCAACCTAAGTTGACCAATCGGCCTTCAGCAAGAATAATCACGTCATTACCATTTATGGTATATTTATCAACCTGTGGTTTGATTTCAACATGAGTAGAACCATGGTTTTTCTTCAACCAGGCCATATCGATTTCATTATCAAAATGCCCAATGTTACAAACAATTGTCTTGTCCTTCATGCCTTCAAAATGATGCCCTTGAACAATATCCTTGTTTCCTGTTGTGGTAATAATAATATCGGCTTTACCGAGAACGGTTTCGAGTTTTTTAACTTCAAACCCATCCATAGCAGCCTGTAGTGCGCAGATTGGATCAATTTCAGTGACCGTAATAATACTTCCAGCACCCTTGAAAGAGGCGGCAGTACCCTTACCAACATCACCGTAACCGCAAACTACAACACGCTTTCCAGCGAGCATAATATCGGTTGCACGTCTAATGGCATCAACCGCACTTTCACGACAGCCGTATTTATTATCAAATTTCGATTTTGTAACCGAGTCATTAATATTAATTGCCGGCATTGACAAAGTTCCTTTTTTCATACGCTCGTACAAACGATGAACTCCTGTTGTGGTTTCTTCCGAAAGCCCGTTGATACCTTCCATCAACTCAGGATATTCGTCAAAGACCATATTGGTTAAATCGCCACCATCATCCAAAATCATGTTTAATGGCTTACGCTCTTCTCCAAAAAACAAAGTTTGTTCGATGCACCAGTTAAACTCTTCTTCATTCATACCTTTCCAAGCGTAAACTGGGATTCCAGCATCGGCAATAGCGGCTGCAGCTTGATCTTGGGTAGAAAAAATATTACAGGAGCTCCAAGTGACCTCTGCTCCTAATGCTTTAAGAGTTTCAATCAAAACCGCTGTTTGAATAGTCATGTGCAAACAGCCCGCAATACGTGCACCTTTAAGGGGTTGGGATTCGCCATACTCTTCACGAAGACTCATGAGTCCTGGCATTTCGGCTTCAGCCAATTCAATTTCTTTTCTTCCCCAGTCTGCCAAAGACATGTCTTTAACTTTATAAGGGACGTAAGTGGTTGTTTTTGTATCCATAATTATATATTTGTGTCTATATTTTTTAATTCCGCTTCTACAGAAGCTGTTGCAAAGTTAATCATTACGATTCAGATTATTAAATGCCACTTTATAAAACAATCCAACCCAATTCACAAACTACTGTTAAAATCTGGAAGATTGAAGAATCTTACGCAGATTTAATCGCCCCATTAGATTTAAAAACCGAAAGTACCAAACGCGTTCTGGGCATGAAGAGTGAACTTCACCAACGCGGATTTCTTAGCGTACGCCATTTATTACGTGAATTTGGTTATACCGACCAAGATTTATATTATGACGATTATGGCAAACCTCATTTAAAGGACGGAAAACATATATCCATAACCCACTCCTTTACATTTTCGGGAGTGATTGTAAGCAATTCGAAAGTAGGAATCGATATTGAGATGCAGCGGGAAAAAATCGCCATCATCGCCAAGAAGTTTGTAGAATATGAATTTAACTACCTTACTGAAAAAGATGCCGAATACGTTAGAAAACTCACGGTAATTTGGGGTATTAAGGAATCACTATATAAATTATTCGCCACACCGGGCATGTTGTTTCGTGAACATTTTTTGGTTATTCCTTTTATGTTGGAAGATGGGGAAACGGTAGCTTGGATAATTTATGAGGACAGAAAGTATCGTTACAATACTTGGTTTTTGGAGTTTGAAGGTTTTACATGTGCCTACGCTATTTCAGAATAGAAAGAAAAGTCAAGAACCAAGAATTAAGATGAAAAGATATACCCAAGACAGGTGAAAGTTGAAATCAAATACGATTATAATAAAATAGGTAAACGGAAAATTGATTAAAACCAATACGATATATCAAGACTTAAAAAAATTATCAGCCAACGGCGAAAAGTCCTTAGCGGTTTTGATAGACCCTGATAAGATGCCATTAGAAAATTTACCAGCGTTTATCAAAAAGGTCAATCAATCATTTGCAACCTATATTTTTGTAGGTGGAAGCGTGGTTGAAGACATGGCCACTGAAAATTTAATTATTCAGATAAAAAAACAGTCCAAACTACCAATAGTTTTATTTCCAGGAGATGTCACGCAAATCTCTGATACGGCAGATGCCTTGTTGTTTTTGTCATTGATTTCTGGTCGAAATCCTGAGTACCTGATAGGAAAGCAAGTAAAGGCAGTTTCGAAATTGAGGGAATCAAAATTAGAGGTAATTCCAACAGGCTACATTTTAATTGAAAATGGCAAGATGACTTCCGTGGAAAAAGTAACGCAGACCCAACCTTTATCCAGAGAACATATTCAAGAAGTTATCGATACCGCCAAAGCAGGCGAACTTTTAGGCATGAAACTCATCTATTTAGAAGCCGGCAGCGGAGCCATGCAACCGGTGCCATCAGAAATCATTAAATTTGTAAAAAGAGAATTGCACATTCCTTTAATTGTTGGTGGCGGAATTAGAACAAATCAGCAATTAAGAGCCGCTTATGATTCTGGAGCAGACTTGGTGGTAATTGGGACTGCATTTGAGGAGGATGAAAGTTTTTTTGAAGAACTGAAAAAGCCCCTTGCCTCAAGAGCATTTCCCGAAACGGGCGAAAATAAAAATGAAAGAGAAAAATAAAGAAAAGAAAATAGAATAAAGAGAATAGAGTGTTAGGAATAAAACAAGGAAGTTGAGTTTTTAGAGGTCTCTTTTCTTATATAAAATAAAAGTTTAACATATAGTTTCTACTTTTTCCCCTCTGGGGGAAATGTCCGCAGGACAAAGGGGGCTGGAAGATTAAGATGGGCTTATGAACATATCAGTAGAATTGACATTAACACCTTTGCACGACGATTACGAGCCGGCAATCATTCATTTTATTAAAAAGCTTCGCGCTTCAAAATTAAAAGTTCTCGAAAACCCATTAAGCACTCAGGTTTACGGCGATTATGATACCGTTATGAAGGTCTTGACCACAGAAATCAAAGAAGCCTTTGAATTGATTGAGCGCGGGGTATTGCACATCAAAATCGTAAAATCAGACCGCCACGATTATGAGCCCCATTTTTGAGTTTTTCTTAGAACCCTACAAAAACGCTTCCACGCTAGATATTACCTTAGAAATCCTGGTTTTCATTTTTGGTATTGCGAGCGTTTTGTTTGCTAAAAAAGAAAATATTTTAGTGTATCCTACAGGTTTGGTAGCAACCGTTATTACGGTTTATCTCTTATTTAAGGCGGGATATTTAGGTGATATGATGATGAATTTTTATTATTCCGTAATGAGTATTTACGGATGGTGGAACTGGTCACGAAAGCATAAAGACACTTATGTTGTTCCCATTTCTAGAACCACCACCAAGCAAAAATGGATTGGCTTTATTTTATTTGCAATAACAATGGTCGTTACATACTCAGTTTACAGATTGTACGGCTATGAACTTCAAATCCCTAATTATATTGATATTTTTACGTCAGGATTGTTCTTTACAGCAATGTGGTACATGGCAACCAAAAAGTTAGAAAACTGGACACTCTGGATTATTGGCGATTTAATAACTGTGCCGCTTTACGCCTATAGGGGTCTGGGAATATTATCGCTTCAATATCTTATTTTTACGGTATTAGCAATTCAAGGTTACATTGCATGGAAAAAAAGCTTAGACAGCACGAGAACTCAAATTGCGTAAAAGTGGTTTTATTTGGGCCAGAATCTACAGGAAAATCTATACTTTCTAAAAAACTTGCTGCTCATTATAATACCGTTTTCGTACCTGAATTTTCACGTCTTTACGCCGAAGCCAAAGCACAAGAAAACCTAAGCCTCACTAAAAACGATGTGCTCCCCATAGCTGTTGGACAAATGAAAAACGAAAATCAGCAACTCAAAAAAGCCAATAAATTACTGGTTTGTGATACCGATTTATTGGAAACAAAAGTATATTCGGAATATTATTACGATGGATTTTGCCCAGAATTATTAGCGAAGTACGCCAAGCAAAACACATACGATTTATATTTTTTAACTTATATTGATACAAAGTGGGAGGCAGATGGTATTAGGGACCAACCTGATAAACGGGAGAAAATGTTCTATAAGTTTGAAGACGCTTTGAAATTGAACAATAAATCCTATGTAATACTTAAAGGCGATTTTGAACAGAAATTACAAATTTGCATTACTTATATTGATAAACTTTTAAAAAAAGACACGTGAATTTTTCAGAAAAAGACAAGCAACAAATAGATAAAAAAGGACTAACACCTCAAAAGGTAAATAGGCAGATAGAGCTTTTTAAAAATGGTTTGCCATTTTCAAATCTGATGGCCGCGGCAACGCCAAAAGATGGGATTCTTCAGCTTAATCCAAAAAGTGAGAAACACTATATTGATGTATTTGAAAACGATAAAAATAATGTATCAATATTAAAATTTGTTCCGGCTTCTGGAGCTGCAACTCGAATGTTCAAATTTTTATTCGCCTTTTTAGATGATTATGACCCTAAAAAAGAAAGCATTAATTCTTACATCAATAACCATAAAGACAATAGTTTGTCGATGTTCTTCGTAGGATTGGAAAAGTTTCCGTTTTACTACCGTGTTATAGATAAACTAAAGGCAGAGTATCCTAATTATGATGAATTGTCTACTGGCGAGAAACGTTTAAAATTTGTCAAGACCATGTTAGACCAAGATCAATTGGATTATGGTAACTATCCAAAAGGGTTGCTTCCGTTTCACGAGTATAAAAACCAAGTCATTTCTACGGCTTTTGAAGAACATTTGTTTGAGTCGGCATTATATTCTTCCGAAGGTAAACCCACAGAGCTTCATTTCACCATATCGGAAGCACATGCCGATAAATTTGATGAAGAATTTAAGAGAATTGAAGAAAAAGTACGAAAGAAAACAGGCTCGAAATTCGATATTTCCTTCTCTTTTCAAAAACAATCTACAGATACGATTGCGGTAACACCAAAAAATAAACCGTTTAGAAATGAAGACGGTTCTTTGCTCTTCAGGCCTTCGGGACATGGCGCACTCATTGAAAATCTAAACGATTTGAAAGCCGACCTTATTTTTATCAAGAATATTGATAATGTGGTGGTTTACAAATATAAAGATGAGGTGGCTAAGTATAAAAAAGTCCTGGCGGGTATTTTGTTGGAAGTGCAGAAGCAAGCGTTTGAGTATTTGAAGGTATTGGAAAATGATAAGATTTTAGACTTGCCGGCAGATAAGGCTGAGGAAAAACTACTAGAAATCGCTGAGTTTCTTACCAGTGAGATGAACGTAAAATTCAGTTCAGAATTTAAAAAATATGCCAAGAAATTTCAGATTGAATATTTGGTCGAAAAGTTAAACCGTCCTATTCGTGTTTGCGGGATGGTCAAAAACGAAGGCGAGCCAGGCGGCGGACCGTTTTGGGTAAAAAACGAAGATGGAAACGTATCCCTTCAAATTGTGGAAAGTGCTCAAATCAACAAAAAGAATAAAACGCAGAAAAAAATATTGAAGAATTCTACACACTTCAATCCTGTGGATATTGTTTGTGGCATCGTAGATTATAGAGGTAAAAAATTTGATTTGAGTCATTACCTTGATGAAAACGCGGCCTTTATTACTGCGAAAACCAAAGCAGGAAAAGATTTAAAAGCATTAGAATTACCTGGACTTTGGAACGGAAGTATGGCGAACTGGAATACTATTTTTGTTGAGGTGCCTTTAATCACATTCAACCCTGTAAAAAATGTGAATGATTTGCTCAAAGCAACGCATCAACTCAAATAATATGTTTGATGAGGTTGCCATATTGAATGAGTTGACTTTTAAAGGCATTAGAAGTTCTGGCGCCGGCGGGCAACATGTTAATAAAACCGCTTCAAAAGTGGAGCTGACCTTTGATCTGGAAAACTCACAATTGCTTTCAGAATTGCAAAAGGAAAAACTTAAGCACAAACTCCAATCGCGACTTACTAAAGAATTTGTGCTCATACTTCAATGTGGTGAAAGCAGAAGTCAGCATAAAAACAAGAAAATCATCATCCAAAGATTTTTGAATATAATCAAGGGAAATCTCATTGAAGATAAAAAACGGATTCCCACCAAAGTACCAAGGAAGGTTAAAAGAATACGTTTAAAAAATAAACGCATACGTGCCGAAAAAAAGGCGAAACGGAAACCGCCTGAAATTGATTAGATTTTTTATTAAATTCCAAACTGTACCGTTTTAGACCTTTTGATATTAAGAAATCAAAAATATTGAGAGGTATGAAAATTTTATATTAATACGTTTCGATGTATGACATTTCTGCCTTATTTTTGCACCGTTCTCAATAAAGGGGTGCTTCAAGATTTACGATTGGAGATTTGCGACTGAAGATTTTCAGAACTAAAAGTTCAAAAAATCAAACGTCAAAAATTAACAATTAAAAATCCCAAGGGCTGAGATCATACCCATTGAACCTAGAACAGGTAATGCTGTTTAGGAAATTATAATTTCCACTTTTATTACATTGAAAGCTTACAACGATTGGTTGTCTTATTTAAAGGCTAAGCATCGATAAGTATGATGTAATGAAATGGTTATTAAACCTTAATCCATTTTAAACAAGAATAAGGACCTCTTTTTATTCGATTATAAATTAATAATCGCAATGAAAAATTTATTTCACAATCCCAAATTCTGGGGACTGCTATCGCAGGTATTCCGTAATCATTTAGCACTTTTACTTCTTTTTGCAGCCAACTGTATTGGTTTTGCCCAACAACAGTTTACCGTTTCGGGAACTGTTAATATGGGGGATAATCCTTTGCCGGGTGTTAACGTGATTATCAAAGGCACAAAATCGGGCACACAAACCGATTTGGATGGGAAGTACAGATTACAATTGAGCGAAGGGAATTATACGCTTTTTTTTAGCTATATCGGTTCAGAAACCCTCGAGAAAACATTTGATTTAAATCAAGATTTAGTACTTAATATCACTTTAAATGAATCACCAGAATCACTTGATGAAATTTTGATCAATGCCATTCGGGTCGATGCCACCTCGCCAATTACCCATACCAATGTTGACAAGGAAGAACTAGAGAAACGTAATTTGGGTCAAGATTTACCAATACTTCTCAATTATTTACCCTCGGTGGTCACCACTTCAGATGCCGGAGCAGGAGTGGGTTATACCGGTATTAGAGTACGTGGCATCAACGCACAGAGCACCAACGTGACGATTAACGGAATTCCCTATAATGATGCAGAATCACTCGGCACGTTCTGGGTCAATTTAGGCGATTTTGCGTCATCGGTTGAAAGCTTACAATTACAGCGCGGTGTAGGAACTTCCACAAACGGTGCAGGCGCTTTTGGTGCAAGTATCAATGTGTTGACCGATAATGTTTCCGAAGAAGCATTTGGCGAAATCTCAAATTCCTTCGGAAGCTTCAATACTCGGAAGCATACCGTGAAATTTGGAACCGGAGCTTTAAAATCGGCTTCCGACCCTAGCCAAAGTATAGAAATTTCTGGTCGCCTCTCAAACATCCAGTCTGATGGTTACATCGATAGAGCCACTTCAGATTTGAAGGCTTATTTTTTACAAGGATCCTATAAGGATGACAACACCTTGATAAAGGCAATTACCTTTGGCGGAAGCGAACTTACTTACCAAGCCTATAATGGTATAAATGCAGATTCTTTGCGTACAAATAGAACGTTTAATCCATCAGGTCAATATACAGATGATGATGGAAACGTTCGTTTTTATGATAACGAGGTGGACGACTATAAGCAAGACCATTACCAATTGCATTGGAACCAGCGTTATAGCAATCAATGGTCATCTACGGTTGGTTTGAATTACACCTACGGTAGGGGTTTTTTTGAGCAATACCGTGAAGATGAAGATTTCTCCGATTACGATTTAACCCCTTTGGAATTTGGTGAAGAAACTGTAGAAACTACCGATTTAATTAGACGACGCTGGTTGGATAATGATTTTTATGTGCTTAATGCGAACGCAAACTACAAACAGGACAATCTAAACGTGTCTTTTGGGAGTTCTTATAGTTACTACGACGGTGATCATTATGGCGAAATTATTTGGGCAGAATTTGCGAGCGATTCAGAAATACGTGACCGCTATTACGAAGGAAACGGAAGAAAAACCGATTTCAATACCTTCGCTAAAGCCACCTTTAGGTTAAACGATAAGTTGAGCCTTTACGGCGATTTACAATTACGTTTAGTGGATTATGAAACTACAGGTATATCATCTGATAGAATACCGTTTAACGTGGATGAAAGTTATTCGTTTTTTAATCCGAAAGCGGGTTTGACCTATCGATTGAACGAATCCAACAATTTGTATTTTTCTTATGCCAGAGCCAATAGGGAACCTAACCGTGATGATTTTGAAAACAATGCAATTGTTAAACCCGAACAACTCAATGATTTTGAATTGGGATGGCGGCATGATACCGATAGTTTTAGGTTATATGTCAACGGCTATTATATGTTGTACAATGAACAGTTGATTTTAACAGGTCAAATTGATGATGTGGGTAATCCCATAAGAACTAACAGCGGCGATAGTTATCGTTTGGGTCTCGAGGTTGATGCTGCCATTGCATTGAGTAACAAATTTAGCATCCAGCCTAATTTTACTGTAAGTTCTAACAAAAATCAAGAAACGTTTGAATCGGTCAATGGCGAAGTTCTGGACCTCGGCAAAACCGATATTTCATTTTCTCCTGAGATTATTGCAGCCAATGCTTTTGTGTTTCAGCCAAAAGAAGGAATTCAGTTGTCTTTATTGAGTAAATATGTGGGCGAGCAGTTTATGAGCAATACCGAAAACCCAGATTCTAAATTGGAGAGTTACTTTGTAAACGATTTTAACATCACTTATGAATGGAAACCGAAATCAATTTTTAGATCCGTTCTATTCTCAGGTTTGGTTAATAATATCTTTGGAGAAAAGTATGTGGCAAACGGCTATTTTGGGTCTTTCGATTTTGAGGATACCACAAGCCCAACAGGAATTTCAACTGGGTATTTTGCGGGGTTTTACCCGCAGGCGACTACTAATTTTCTATTAGGTGTGACGATGAAGTTCTAATGGACTCCTGCTCGTTCAATGAGCGAAGCCAAAGCATAGAGTTATGTTAATTAACAAACTGGTTATGGTATAAAATATTTAATTTACAACTCTTAAGTATTCTATATCAATGAAATGGTTTCTCGGTTTCTTTGCGGTCTGTTCAATTGGTTTCTGTCAAGTGGAGACAGATTCTTCAAGCGTTAGTAAGGACATCGGTCTGTTGGGATATCAATTTTACGATGGGCAGCTTATTTCTATTGGGCTAGGTAGGTCTGTGTACCTTCAAACGGGAAACTTACAGACCAGAACACTTGACCTTTTAGTAAATGAAATGCCCATTTTGTTCAAAAAGAAAGTAGAAAATGACTTTACCGTATTTTTCGGTGGAAAGTTGAATAGGGTTCAAAATCCTGCATTTTCGCTATTACCACAAAGTAATCCACCTATAGACTATGGAGCATCTTTGGAGACTGGAATACAGTATGACGTCAACAGTAATATGATGCTAGAATTGCGTTATTCCAATCCCGTAATTAAAAATAAAGGCTTTTATCCAACGGTGCCAACTATTGATGCATCGCCTATGTTGCGGTTGGGCACAGGTTGGAAGTTTTAAACGAAGAATTGTTTAACGAACGTTTCTAAATAGTCTGGTACATTTCAATTACTAATCACTAAATTATTTCCTGAAACCGTAACACGATATTCCTTTAGTTGACAAGGCAATTGCTGCCCTACAGCGTTACCTGTAAACAAATCGTATTCATTTTCATCGGCACAGCCACAGGTTACGTTGACACCTTCCCGTTCCAAAAATGAGCAGGAGCTTTGTACGTGATTCGGGTCTGCGGCATCCCATGCTCTGTAAGTTGTACCGGCATTGATGACATAAATTCCCTTATTGCCTTGATTAGCATTAATATACACAACATTGCCCGTAAAATTGAGCGAGCTATATTCTGGAAGATTAAGATTTAGGGTAACATTGACGCCAACATTCAGTAAAAAATTGCAGTTATTAATAGTATCATCATCTTTGCAATTAGTTAGAAATAAGAGTGATAAAACGATTATAGTAGTTCTCATAGCGAGTAAAAATTTAGTTGGCAATTTACAATTATTAAAGTGATGATATAAATATTTTGTATCTTTGAAATGAGAATCTCGTGTGTGCGGGATTTTTGCGTTAGTCCCGAATCCATGTACTTACCTTAATCAAAGTACGTTCGGGATATTTTGAATCTAACGGTCAAGGATTACAGCATTTAAACGATAAAATTATGAGTAAAGTATCATATTATACTGCGGAAGGATTAAAAAAATTAAGACTAGAATTGAAACAACTAAAGGATGTGGAACGTCCAAGAGCATCCCAAGCCATTGCTGAAGCTAGAGATAAGGGTGATCTTAGTGAAAATGCTGAATACGATGCAGCCAAGGAAGCCCAAGGGATGTTGGAAATGAAGATATCAAAACTGGACGAGCAACTTGCTGGTGCAAGGGTTATTGACGAATCCCAAATGGATACGTCCAAAATTCTAGTGCTATCTAAAGTGAAAATAAAAAACCAAAGTAATGGAGCGGAAATGAACTATACCTTAGTCGCAGATGGTGAAGCAGATTTAGCTACTGGCAAAATATCAGTGAACTCGCCCATAGGAAAGGGATTACTGGGAAAAACCGTTGGTGATGTTGCTGAAGTTATAGTCCCAAATGGAGCCATAAAATTTGATATTTTGGAAATTAGCCGTTAAAGCGAGAACATCCAGATTTAAAATATTTTAAATTAGCAGAAAGGATTCCTGTAAAAACGGGAATCTTTTTATATTTACAGTAAGCCTTTTTGAATTGTTTGAAAGCTTTTAAATAAATTTTTTAGTTGCCAATACGTTTCAAATCTTAAGCAATAACGGAAACTTTTAAACAAGACATAAACCCAAACCATGGCATCACTTTTCACGAAAATTATTAATGGCGACGTCCCCTCCTATAAGGTTGCGGAAACTGAGGATTACTTAGCTTTTTTGGATATTAATCCAAATACAAAAGGTCACACCTTATGCGTTCCAAAAAAAGAGGTCGATAAACTTTTTGACTTGGACGAAAAAACCTATCATGGTCTTATGGAATTTTCAAGGCAAGTGGCTTTGGCAATGCGAAAAGCAATTCCTTGTAAGCGTATTGGCATGAGTGTGATTGGTTTGGAAGTACCACATTGCCACGTACATCTCATCCCTTTGAACTATATGGAAGACGCCCGTTTTACTAGTAAACATGAAATGAATAAGGAGGAGTTTGAGGCTGTGGCAGCTGAAATTGCGTCTTATTTGTAAGTTTTAAAAGCGAAGAATTTCTATTCCAAACAAAATTCCAATTACTAGAAATACGAGTCCAAACACAACTAATACCCAAGTAAACGTTTTCAGTTTTGTGGATTTCCCCCTTGGCTTTACAGCACGCTTTTGATAATCGATAACCTGTTCAATTTCACGTGTCCATCGTCCTGAGAAAATAGGTGAGTCGCAGGTCATACAATACAGCTGATTTATAATTTGGTCTGTGATGGATTTGTAAAATCGGTTCTCGACAAATCGCTGTTTAAAAGTTAATTTAAGCCCTTGGTTTGAATAACATTCAGGGCAATTATTACTAAGCCTAACTTCCTTTAAGGTGAAATATTTTGGGTTCATCTCAATTGTATTTTCCTAAAATATTTTGCAGTTTCTACCAAAGCAAAAAGGATTTATCAATGGGCTAAGATAGTTTTTTTATTGAAATCTGCATTGTTGTGCCTTTTCCAATTTCTGAAGTAAGCACTTTAATCTTGCCTTTATGGTAGTCTTCAATAATACGTTTGGCTAGTGAGAGTCCTAAGCCCCAACCCCTTTTTTTACTGGTGTATCCTGGTCTAAAAATAGTGTTGAAATACGATTTTGAAATTCCTTTGCCCGTATCCTTCACTTGCACTTTCACGTACTTTTCATCTTCAGAAATCGTCAATTTTAAGTCGCCTCTACCTTTCATGGCATCAATAGCGTTTTTAACAAGGTTCTCAATAGTCCAACTGAAAAGTTGCGTGTTAAGTTTAACATAGATAGGGTTATTTGGTGTATCAATTTCAAAATTGATGAGTTTTGAAGATCGTGCTTTTAGATAGTCATAACTATCAATAGTTTCGGTAACTATATCAGCTTTTTTTAAAGTTGGCACAGAACCTATTTTGCTAAAGCGGTCGGTTATGGTCTGTAACCGGGTAATATCTTTTTCGATTTCAATCAGGTAATCCTTACTTACATTTTCTGACCTTAAAATTTCGGTCCAACCCACCAGGGACGATAAGGGTGTGCCGATTTGGTGTGCGGTTTCCTTCGCCATACCTGTCCAAAGTTTGTTTTGATCAGCGGTTTTAGTGCTTTTGTAAAAGAAATAAGCAACGGCTGCAAACAGGACAATAATGACTAAAAGTGCGAGCGGGTAATATTTGAGTTTGTTCAGTAGAGGCGAGTTTCCGTAGTAAAGTGTTGACAATAATTGACCTTCATAAGTAATCTCAATAGGGTTGTTTTCTTTTTTGAACTTAATAATAAGTTGCTTTATGTATAAGGAATCTTTTGCCTTTTCCTCGTCGATGTTATTAAAACTTATCTCACCTCCTGAGCCAACAATTATCATTGGTGTAGTAGCGTTGCTAGAAAGGATTTCTAAAGGAAGGTCGCCAATATCATCATCTAGATTATTGAGTTTTCTTATTTCTTTCTGAGCCGAAGACCAATTTTGCATCTTAATACGTTCTTCAGCCTTAAAGTTTTGGAAGAACATATAAGTGTTCCAAAGTATGAGTGAGACAACGATAAAAGAGGCTACGATAATACTCCATCGTACAATATTTCTGTTATAGTGCAATGCCATTAATTGTTGTTTTTATTAAACAAAGCGTTTAAATATAAAGTAATTATGTTGATAATATTGTGTTGGCTCATTGGCAAATCATTTTTATAAAGTCATCATTATTGTTACATTTGCAATCAGTGCAGGAAGAAACAATTCAATAGCTTAAAAATCAGCGTTTTTTATGGTATCATTTGATCCAAAAACAATTTCTACCGGTAAACTGCACGGTCACTTATTGAGCGCAGTTTCGCCACGACCCATCGCTTTTGCCAGTACGATAGATGCTGAAGGCAGGCCAAATTTATCGCCGTTTAGCTATTTTAATGTGTTTAGTTCTAACCCGCCAATTTTGGTATTTTCACCAGCGCGTCGCGTTAGAAATAATACGGTCAAGCATACTTTGGAAAATGTTCAGGCCATTAAAGAAGTTGTAATCAATGTTGTTAGTTATGATATTGTGCAACAAATGTCCCTTAGCAGCACTGAATACGGCGATGGGGTTAACGAGTTTGAGAAAGCCGGTCTAACAATGTTGGCTTCAGATAATGTTAAACCCTTTAGAGTTGCTGAATCTCCAGCACAGTTTGAATGTAAGGTCAATGATATTATTTCGTTGGGTAAAGAAGGTGGTGCAGGTAATCTTATTATTTGCGAGGTGGTCAAGTTTCATATAGATGAAGAGGTTTTGGATGACAACGGAAACATTGATCAAAAAAAGATGGATTTGGTGGCTCGTGCAGGAGGTAATTATTACAGCCGGGCAAGGAAAGGATTTTTTGAAATCCCTAAACCACTATCAACTTTAGGTATCGGTGTCGATGCTATGCCAGAATCAGTAAAAAACAGTATGGTGCTCACTGGAAACGATTTGGGAATATTAGGTAACGTTGAATCCCTGCCAAATCAAGCGGATATTGATGATTATATAGAAAGTGTAAGTGAGCGCTATCCAAACATCAAGGAAAAATCACAACGTGAAAAACATAAAATCGCAAGAAATCATTTAAGTTATGGCGATGTGGACACTGCATGGAAATTGTTGTTGTCATAGAATAAAAACTGAAAATTAATTTTAAGAAATACAATTATGGAAGTAGAAGGAAAAGTCAAAATGATAGGAGAGACCCAAACGTTTGGAAGCAATGGGTTTAGAAAAAGAGAATTGGTAGTTACTACCGAAGAGCAGTATCCGCAACATATCATGATTGAGTTTGTTCAGGATAAATCTGATTTGTTGAACAATTATCAAGTGGGTCAATCTGTAAAAGTAAGTATTAATCTAAGAGGCCGTGAGTGGGTGAATCCACAAGGAGAGACCAAATATTTCAATTCGGTCCAAGGTTGGAGAATAGAAAACCTTCAGGCTAGTAATGGTGGCAACAAGCCGCCCGTGGCACCAAAAGAAGCATTTGAGCCTGCAACAAACTTAAATGAGGAAGAGCACGATGATTTGCCTTTCTAGGTTTTTAATATAATCAATAGAATGAAAAAACCACCAAAGCGATTTGGTGGTTTTTTTTCGTTTAATATGAAATTATTTTTTTCGCTAGTCTCAAGAGTTTAAGATAAGGACTGCACGCATTGACTTGCTTTGGTTTGAATTCTGAACAGTATCAATCAGGATTATTAGCCAAGGCTGACAGTATATTCATCAATGACCTGAAGTTCGGTTCTAAAGGCGAGCATTTTGTCGGCAAATTTTTTGAGTCCTTCGTCTCTAAGCTTTTCGGCATCATCGCGATAGTAGGCGTCCAAAGCTTCACGGGAATAGCAACGATATTGAACTGAATAGGTTTTTCCACCCATTTCTTCTTCGATTAAGACTTGTGAGAATGTTGCTTTTTCAAACTTTCCTGTGGCTAAAACTTTTGGGATGTGTTCTGTCTTCATCCAATTAAGCCATTCGTCATGTACGCTGTCATCTACGTTGATTGTGATATTGTAAATAATCATAAATAGTGTTTAGAAAGCCAAATTACAACATGAAAATTTCTAAGCAAAATCCAAAAGCTTTAAATAAATTTTCAAATTTGAATAAATAAAACATCAAGTAAAATACAAATAGTTGAAAGATAGTCAGTTTATCGCATCACCGCGAAGCATTCTAAATCGCTTTCGTGACTCAATAAAGTAAATACTATCTTGATGGTTAAAAAGAATACTTTCATATAAGTTTTTTGCTTTTTCAGGTTGGGCCAACTGGTTTTCATAGAGTTCGGCTAAATGAAAATAGGCGTCGTCGGCTAATATTTCATCTCTATAGTTTGCAATAATATACTCATAATTGGAAGCAGCCTTTTCTGGTTGTTCTGTCTTTTCGTAAAGTTGAGCTTGCATAAATAACGCCTGATCTTCAATGGTCTCCCCTTTATGTTCTGTTAGTATTTTATCTAAAGCTAATATGGCTTCCTGACTTTTATTTTGAAAAGACATCAAATCAGCCTTAGCGTATAATTTTAGTGCAGTTTGCAGGGAGTCTTCATCTTTATTATCTGAAATAAGTAGTTTTAAATCCAAGGCATCGTTTGCAATAAGTTGCGATGTAGAGGCCTTTAATATTTTGAGCTGTGATTCTGCCCATTCAAAATCGCCTTTGTAATAACTTGTTTTTGCGACCTTAAATCTTGCTTCTTGTGATATGGTGCTGTTTTTTAAGTTGACCTGAATTTGCGAATAGTAAATCAAGGCTTCGTTAAAACGCTCTTGATATACTAGAATATCAGCCAATTTTAATTTAACGATGGCTTCTTGATATTTTGATAACGGTAATTCTAAAGTGTTTTTTAGAAATTCACTGGCTTGTTTGGGTTCATTATTATAAAAAGCTAAAAAGTTTCCGTAGGAAATTTGAAGTAACAACGTCTGTTCGTATTTGCCATATTGTTCAAATAAGTCGAGATAGGTTGTGTTTATGTTGTTGTATTCAGTAGCATCAGCTTTATCGATGCGCATATCTAAAAGGTACTGCTGCGCGGTCAAAACTGTATCAATATCTTGGGAGTTTTCGAGCACAAAATTGAAAATATCCTCAGCGATATCAAAGTCTTTGGCTTTAACAGCGGAAAGCGCCAAATCCATGATTCTGCTCAAGCTTTCCCTGTTTCTTTTGTAGAGGGCTTTTTCTTGGGTAAAAGCTTGCCCGTAGTCTTTTTGCTGCACATACAACCAACTCAACAAATCGTACCAATATTCGTCAGGTTGTTTCTGCAATTTTTTGAGCAAAAGTTTTCTCAGGATTTGATTGTTTTCGGTTTCGCTATTTTCTGATACAAAATCGCTAAACGCCCGTTTTACATTATTCAAATAACTTGGCTTGGACTCCACATAATCTATATAGCTTGAAAAAAGGAGCTCTATATTTCCTTGCTCACCATAAATGCGTGCCATTTGCCGGCTAAAATCGTAGTCTGGATTAAGGGCCATCCCCTTTTTATAAACGGAAAGCGCTTCATCCAATAGTGAATAATCTTCAAATTTAATTGCAATTCCGTATGAAAAGCTAGGGTTTTCAGATACCTTATCTATAGCATTTTTGTAATAGTCTTGAGCCTGCTCGATGCTGTCTTGTAATTGATAGTTATAACCGAGTTCTACCAAAACAGTAGGGTAGTTAAATTTTAGGAGCCGCTGTTTGAGCAAACTGTCAGATTCTTGATATCGCTCCAACTGTTGGAGCGATTCTATAATCTTATCGAAATATTTTGATTCGTTTTTTTGTTTGTAAAGCGATTGATAAGTAACCAGTGCTTTGTTGAACTCTCCTCGCTTAAAATAATCGTTTGCCAAATCTTCTTCTTGGGAAAAGCCAAATGCACTTATTAAAATCAAGGTCAGGGTAGCGAGGCATCTCATTGCAAATATTTTAGGTAAATATAACAAACACCAAAGATTCTTATTGTGAATGTTTTTATAAATAACAAAAATGCCCAAACTTACGTCTAGGCATTATCAACAAAATAAAGTGCTATTAATCGATTTATAAACTGATTATTTATCTTGTCATTTGTTATGTATTTGGGTATAGCATAAATTTTTTAGAGGCGTCCAGCACTTAAATGATGAAATTTTTATTAAGGTATTAAAAAAACACCTTGCTAGCCATGACTAAAAGAACTACAAGTAAAACAATGCGTTTAATGTTTTTCATGATAAGTAGGTATTGGTTTGGGATACTAACTTCTGAAATATTAATCTATTTCCAAAAGAAAATCTCAAAAAATCGTTGAACAACGTTAAATTTTAGCATTTAGTCGATAAATAAGAGAAAAAACTTACAATTTAAGATAAGAACGAAGAACGAAGAACGAAGAACGAAGAACGAAGAACGAAGAACGAAAATTTGACGCTATGGAAAAAAAGAGGATTGGGTTAGACCAAACTCATAAAATTCAAATTAGAAATAAGCATATTCTATAACTAAACAAAACTATGTTTTGTAAATAATAGAAATACTTTGACCATACTAATCATATTTTTGAAAATCCGGTATAGGGAATCAAAACCTCTGGAATATTAATTCCGTCTTCGGTTTGATAATTTTCCAAAATACCCGCAAGAACCCTCGGTAAAGCCAAAGAACTACCGTTTAAAGTGTGGCAAAGTTCGATTTTTCCCTCTTGGTTTTTAAAGCGTAGTTTTAATCTGTTGGCTTGAAAGGTCTCAAAGTTAGAAACACTTGAAATTTCCAACCAACGATCTTGAGCGGTCGAGAACAATTCAAAATCATAGGTTAATGCTGCCGTAAAGCCTAAATCGCCACCACATAATCTCAATATTCGGTAGGGTAATTTTAGTTCGTCTAAAATACCTTTAACGTGTTCTACCATGCTATCCAACGCCTCATAAGATTTTGCGGGATGTTCCACTCGCAAAATTTCTACTTTATCAAATTGGTGTAAGCGGTTAAGGCCTCTAACGTGAGCGCCATAACTTCCCGCTTCACGTCTAAAACACGGGGTATAGCCCGTAACTTTTACAGGTAAATCGGCTTCAGCTAAAATTTCATCACGAAACATATTAGTGGCGGGCACTTCTGCGGTAGGGATAAGGTAAAGGTCATCTAAACCAACGTGGTACATTTGCCCTTCCTTATCGGGTAACTGACCTGTACCAAATCCAGAAGCTTCATTTACGAGTAGCGGTAATTGATATTCTGTGTAGCCCGCTTCGGTATTTTTATCTAAAAAGTAGGCGATGAGCGCACGTTGTAATCTTGCACCCTTTCCTTTATATACCGGAAACCCTGCTCCGGTAATCTTGTTGCCCAGTTCAAAATCGATAAGATCGTAGGTTTTTGCCAATTCCCAATGTGGTTGTGCGTTCTCGTGCAGTTTTGGGATTTCGCCTTTACGAAAAACCTCTTCGTTGTGCGCTTCGGAATTTCCAATTGGGACGCTTTGATGCGGAACGTTAGGGATTTTATAAAGCAGCTCAAAAAGTTGTCCTGTTATGGTCTGTAAATCTTCAGAAAGAATTTTGGAATCTTCTTTTAATTTACCTGTTTTTTCTTTTAGAAGATTGGCTTCTGCAGCTTTTCCAGATTGGTAGAGATTTCCAATTTCCTTGGAGATGCTATTCGACTCTGCCAAAGTTGCATCCAATTGTGTTTGCGTGTTTTTACGTTTTTCGTCTAAGGTAATAGCATCTTCAATCAAAGCCGAAGCATCAATATTTCGTTTAGCCAATCCTTTTATGACGGCTTCTTTATGAGCTTTTATATCTGCAACTTGTAACATAAATTTATTTTTATTTTATCTGATTATAAATAATCAGTTGGTGTTTCCTTTTTAAACCTTTCTCAATGATACGACAAAATTAATAAGATGAATTTTGAAAGTGGTCAATTCAATAATTTATTATTTATCCTGATTTTCATCCCTGGGCAAAATCCAATCACTGTGTTTAAAATAATTCCATTCAACGGACGCTAAATCCACATCAGGGTCAATCAGTCGTTGACTTTTTTTTCCGTTTACGCTAACATAAGATCTCACATAAACTTCAATATCCATCCCTTTTTCGGCATATATAGATTCTAGGCGTTGCGCAAATTGCCACATCACATCTGGTTTTGAGCTGGCAGAGCGTATTTGTTTCCTACTAAGATAGTCGCTCAATTTGATAAAAGTCACTTTCCCTGTTGCCTTATCAACCACTCGGTAGCTCGTACTCCCACTTTTTGAACGTAACATCATGCGCCAAGAGAGTCGGTGGCCTTCTTCCGTCCATAAAACATCACTGGATATGATGTGTTGCCGAAGCGGCAGCAAAATTTGCACAATAAAATATAAGGTGAACAATGTGATGAACACCGTTGCATGTTTTGGGGCTTTAATGTTTCCTTCGGAATAAAACGGTTTCCGCTTTAAAAATAACTGCTGAATGGTTTTCGGCTCAAAAAAGAACAGCGCAAATGCTAAGGACAAATAGGGAAAAATTCCGACCTGAAAAATAAACGAATTGAAGAGATGGAAAAAAATTGAGACAAAAAACGCAAATTTTCGGGTCGGTTTCCAAAGCAGTAAGGGGATAAAAAGCCCGTCGAATAGGAGTCCGCCGTAGGCTACCAAATAGTGCATCCATCGGTTTTGTAAAAGATCGCCCACTAATATATAATCTGCTTTACTTTTCATCAATAATTCTGGCACAGAAAGGTCTAACCAGTCTGGATACATCTTTGCTTTTGCCGCGTATGTGTAAACAATTAGCATTTGTAAAATGAAAATCCAGCGGCACCAATTTGGCATCGATATACTTCTAATTTTGGGATTAAGTTTTGCATCAATGGATAAATACCGATGTGCTGGAAGAATAACCATTATGGCGTTTAACAACATCAACAAATAATAGTGATTATTATAAGATGATTTTTGCATCAAGTACACACAGGCCCACATAATAGTGAATGCGAACATGCTCCACCTATATTTATAGCCCACCATAACGAGCAGCCCGAATACGCCCATTAAGGCATAATAAACGTACATCCAATTTCCGGGGAGTGGTTGTAAAAAATCGAAACCGATGAAGTTGAAGGTAAAATCAGGTTCAATGAGTGTTCTTTTGATCCAGCCCGTGAAAATAGCACCAACACTTTCAAGAAAAATTAAGAAGCCAAAAATAATTCTGAAGATGACGAGGGCACTGTTATCTATATGTTTAAATAGAAAATTATGCATTTGCCGAAATAAAAGTTTTGGCATCCACCTTGTCGATTCTCAATTGATCGGTAAGGGCGTCCAGAGAACTGAATTTTTGTTCGTCCCTAAGTCTATGGTGTATTTTTATAACTAATTTTTGGTCGTAAAGATTTTGGTCAAACTCAAAAAAATGAACTTCGATAGATTGATTTTTATCAGTATTAACCGTGGGATTGGTACCTATGTTCATCATACCATGAACGGTTTTATTATCAATTTTAGAAGACACAACATACACTCCAGATTTTGGGATGAGTTTATAGGATTCTTTAACATGTATATTGGCCGTCGGGAATTTTAATGTTTTGCCCAGTCCTTTTCCTTTAATTACGACGCCTGTAAGAAAATAAGAATAGCCTAAATAGGTATTGGCAATTTGAAGATCACCATCTAAAAGTGCCTGCCTAATTTTGGTGGAGCTTACAGAAACTTCTTCGATATCTTGTGCAGAAATTTCTTCAACAACAAAACTGAACTCACTGCCGAAGCGTTTTAAATCTTCGATATTGGCACTTCTATCTTTACCAAAATGATGGTCATAGCCAATGATGACGTGTTTGGTCTGAAGTTCTTCCACCAAAATTTGTTCTACATATTGATGTGCCGAAAGGTTAGAAAATTCTTCAGTAAAAGGTTTAATAACCAGTTGACCGAGACCGAAGCTTTTAAGCATAAGTTCCCGTTCTTTAATGGTGTGAAGTAATTTTAGATCATAGTCAGGTTGTAGCACCATTCTAGGATGCGGGAAAAACGTAAGTATAACAGATTTGAGGTTTTTTTGTTTTCCTGCTGAAATAAGCCGTTTAATTATTTTTTGATGCCCAATATGCACACCGTCAAAGGTGCCAATGGTCACGACCGCAAATTCCGATTTATCCGCTCTATTATTACTTAACACGCTTAGCTTTCAATTTTTTGTAAAAGTAGCCATTAAAGCATATAAACAAAAAAGAGGGCTATAAAATTTAGCCCTCTTTAATTCAATTTTTTTATCTCAGTATTATTTTTTGACGAATTGTAACACTTTTGAAGATTGTTGCTTATTGAGTTTGATAAAATAAACACCATTACTTAATCCTGAAGTATTGATATTTAAATCCGTATCGTTCAAAATTTCGGTTTTCATTATTGATTGTCCCAACATGTTTATAATCTCAAAATCGTCCGGTAAATCATTAGTGTTGTTTAGTTTGATATTTAAATTGTTATTTGCTGGGTTAGGATAAACATAAACACCGTTTGTTGAAAAATAATCGGCAACTCCAAGAGTATTTGCAGTAAAATTAAAACTTTCAACACTATCAAATTCTCCTCCCTCAATAATAATGTCGCCATCAATGTCATTTTCTCTAAGCTCATAAGAACCATTACCAAAACCACAACATATACCATCACCTGCTGAGTCGAGTATAGTAAAATTATAACATTCAGAATCTGTCAATGAAAAAGTTGTTGTAAATGTAGTGCTATCCTCAGAGGAGCCATTGTACGGACCGCCTGTTGCTAAAATTGCGCCAGTAGAATCGGTAAATTCCCATATCGTCTCATTTGAATAGGTATCTGTAGTAATTGAGAAATAAAGATCATTCGCTTCAACTCCCATCGCCTCTGCTATTTCAAACTCTTCACTATCACTATCATTACAAGTGCGCTCATCTGGATTTGGTTGACTTACAGATACTGTAATGGTGTTGGTGCCCAGTGGAGAATTCAATTCTGGGAAGGAAATTAAGTCAGACTCTCCTTGTTCTAAAGAACCTGTGTAGTTGACTGTACTACTTGAGCCTCCATTTAGGTCGTAAGATAATGTTGCCGTAGTTAAAGTTGTGGTTCCATAATTGGTGAGTTGTATTATTGGAATCATTGCCCCACATGCACTATCAAAACCTGCAATTTCAATACTGGCATCATAGTTAACATCTGGCAAAGGTGCTTCTGGAACATCGCTAGCGAGCAAAGAGGCTCTAAGTCCTAGCAATGTTGATTGAATTCTGGATTTTTGATCATTTGTAAAAATATTCATGCAAATATCATCAGAATAGTCCATGTAATTTTCAATAGGGTCTAATCCAGGACTTGTACAAGTGTCTGGCGGTGTTGCCGGGCATCCGTAATTAGGTAATGCTTCTGCTGGAGTATCGTCAATGCTATCACCTGAACCAACGCAACCGCCTTGAAAAGTATGAAATAAACCAAAATAGTGGCCAAGTTCATGAGTTGTTGTTCTTCCTAAATTATATACACCACCTAAATTTACACCCGGTGCGTCGTCAGATCCAAAATATCGATAATCCGTTACAACACCATCTGTCATAGGGTTCCCTCCCGGGAACTGAGCAAATCCAAGTGTGCCACCACCTATTTGTAAAGCCCAAATGTTTATGTATCTTGAGGAATCCCAAACAGTTGCTGGTTTGATATCAGTATTAATATTTACTCCATTATTAGGTAGTGAACTCCTTAAAATACGGTTTATCCCGTTGGTAGGATTACAATCTGGATCCTCTTGGGCTAGAAAAAATTCTAACTCTATATCTGCTCCGTTGGGATCAGTATTGAATCCATTTGTACCAGCCAACCTGCGGTAATCTTCATTTAAAACTTGAATTTGCGATAGCACTTGAGCGTCGGAGATATTTCTACCTACACCTACAGCCTCGCCTTGATGAACCACATGAACTACTATTGGTAATCGTAATACAATCCTTCTCTGGTTAGACTGAGATAGTGTTTGGAGTTTTTGCTGAATCTGTTTTTCATAAGCCGCGCTCCCCATCATATTAGGGTATTGCTCTAGTAATTGCGCATTGTATTCGTCTGCGGCACATCTTATGTAGCCATTTTCAGGTACAGGAAGATTTTTTAAAAAGTCAGATTTTTGTTGCGCAGTCAAAAATATTGAGCTTAGACTTAGAAGTAAAGCAATTAAAATAGAGGTAATTTTATTCATATTGAGTAATATTATGGAGGAAAAATTAATTTTTTTCCAAGTTAAGAATAATTTTAAATAAAATAAAGTACGCTGTCAAATTATCAAGAAAATCAATTAATTAAGATAGACAACATCAAGTTTTCTTTGTTTGTATGAAAATCTGTCGGATTAGAGGTTGGATTATTTCAATTAATCATGATTAATTTCTGGACACAAAATAAACTAGTATAATGAAGAATTAGAATCAAGAGCAGGTTTATTTAAATTCTAACTTTAAACCTTTCAATTAATAATTGACATAGAACAGAAAAACATAAAAATTTATAAATAGAAGCATATTAGCTGCTACCTTTTTTATTTTCCATTAAACGCATTCATAGTGTTATTAACACCCGCCGTACCAAAACTTTTTATAAGCTCAATTGATTTTTGAAGCCGTTCTTTAAGGGCATCATTTTCTGTATCACTCCATTCGCCAAGTACATAGTCTACTTGTCGGCCTTTTGAAAATTCATCGCTTATTCCAAATCTAAATCGGTTGTAATTGGTGGTCTGTAATTTTAGCTGAATATCCTTGAGCCCATTATGCCCACCATCGCTTCCTTTGGTTTTTAAGCGAATGCTTCCGAAGGGTAAATTAAGGTCATCGGTTACGACCATTAAATTTTCTAGTGGAATATTTTCTTTTGTAAGCCAATATTGTACCGCTTTTCCGCTAAGGTTCATATAAGTATTGGGCTTTAGCAGTATAAAAGTTCGTCCTTTTAATTTGTAGGTGGCAATATCGCCGAGGCGTTGGGTCTCAAAACTGAGGTCTTCAGCTTCCACCAAGGCATCAAGAATTTTAAAACCGATATTATGCCTGGTATTGGCATACTCTGCACCAATGTTTCCTAAACCTACAATCAAAAACTTCTTCATGTATTAAATCTAAATATTTTGTTCGTTTATAGAAAATCTATCTTAAAAATCTATAAATAAAAAAGCATCCTGAAACCCAAAATATTGGGATAGGATGCTTTTGTTTATAGGAATAAAAATCTGGTTACTCTTTAGATTCTGCTCCTTCAGTCGTTGGAGTATCTTCCCCTTCAGCAGTTGCTTCCGCTCCTTCTGCTCCTTCTTCAAGTTCATCTTCATCTTCATCTTCATCAACAACAATTGCAGCTCTTGCCGTTTTAATTTGGCAAACTACAGTGTTATCGGTATGAAGTATTTCAAAGCCTTCGGCCGCAAGTTCTGTAACAAATAATTTGTCACCAATTTTAAGTGGTGTAATATCTGCTTCCAAGAAATCAGGTAGATTTTTTGGTAAGGCTCTAACCCTTAATTTACGTTTGTTTCTTCTCAGAATTCCACCATTAAGAACACCCTTAGATGTACCGATGATGTGTACGGGAATATTCATGGAAATCTCCTTGCCCTCGAACAATTGATAGAAATCCACGTGAAGAATTCTGTCGGTTACTGGGTGAAATTGGATGTCCTGTAATACGGCGTCATAAGTTTCACCGCCTTCAATAGCAATCTCCACGGTATGCGCGTTTGGCGTATATACCAATTTGGAGAACGCTAATTCTGGTGCTGCAAAATGCATGGTGCTTTTACCTTCTCCTCCGTATAATACGCAAGGAACCATATCAGCATTACGTAGAGCTCTTACAGCTTTTTTGCCTACGCCTTCTCTTTTCGATCCATTGATTGTAATTGATTTCATTTTAAAAATTTATAGTTATTATTAATTGTTTTTGCCCTAAATGAACTCCTTCCCTTTCGTAATCCCGATAACTATCGGCAGGGGTGGGCTTACATTAGAAACTTTGAGCTAATTGATTTATTGTGATGCACATTATACATAACCTCCGCAAAGAGATTGGCACAGCTCAGTACATTTATTTTTTCACTATATTGTTTTAGGGGAATAGAATCGGTTACAATCAATTCCTCTAATTTGGAATTCTCCAGTTTTTTATATGCATTGCCAGATAATATGGGGTGGGTACAAATTGCTCTCACGCTTAGTGCTCCTTTTTCCATCATTAGGTCGGCGGCTTTTGTTAAGGTGCCTGCGGTATCGACCATATCATCTACTAATACAACGTTTTTCCCCGTTACGTCTCCAATAAGTTCCATGTGAGAGATTACATTGGCTTTTGCCCTTTGCTTGTAACAAATAACCACATCACTCCCTAATGCTTTTGAATACGCATAAGCACGCTTTGATCCCCCCATATCTGGAGAAGCTATGGTCAAATTATCCAAACCTAAGCTTTTAAGATAGGGCAGGAATATCGTGGAGGCAAAGAGATGATCAACCGGTTTCTCGAAAAAGCCCTGAATCTGGTCTGCGTGCAAATCCATTGTAATAATACGAGTTGCGCCTGCCACTTCTAACATTTTCGCCACTAATTTTGCAGCAATTGGTACTCTTGGCTTATCCTTTCTATCTTGTCTTGCCCAACCGAAATACGGTAAAACCGCAGTAATATGTCTTGCTGAGGCGCGTTTTGCAGCGTCAATCATCAAAAGCATTTCCATTAAGTTTTCTGGTCCGGGATGTGTAGAACCAATAATGAAAATACGCGTACCTCTGATGGATTCTTCGTAAGAGGGTTGAAATTCGCCATCGCTATACGTTGAAGTAATTACATTACCCAAAGACGCACCGTAAGTAGTCGCTATTTTAGTGGCGAGTTCTTTACTTTGGTTACAAGCAAATATCTTTGCTTCTGTTGCTCCATCTGGCATATATAACGATTTGCTAATTAAAGATTTAATAGCGTTTCTTAAAACGAGGTGCAAATTTATGAATTTTTTTCAACGCAAAAACTAAAAAGCCTTTAATATTGATTGTTTGTATTAAAAAATATTATAATTTTGCAGTCCGATTTGCTGAAGGCAACATTTGTTGGATTTAGTTTTTTCGAAATTTATACCAAATTGAATTGCTCAAGTGGCGGAATTGGTAGACGC
>CAWDOF010000027.1:275000-328328 GCA_963803715.1 uncultured Flavobacteriaceae bacterium | reverse complement strand
TTGAAGCTTAATTTTAAGAATTATAATTTATAAATTCTAGTCATTTATATATGAATTTCATAAAATTTAAACTCATTTTTTAACTTCGCTTAATTGAATCTTATTTATTTCGATTTTAGGCCTTTTGCATATGATTGTAATAATAATTCGTGAAAATTAGAGTAAATTACGATTAAGCTATCGGATTAAAACACTAAATAGTTATTGATTATCTAATTCAATTATTTTTCAGTTTGTTTAGACATGCAGTTTCCAATATTAAATAAATAATGCCGAAGAAAATATTCTTACTCTTAATTAGTTTCTTAATACCAATTTCTTGTCTAGTTGGACAAGTAAGCAATCTTGAAAATTCAACAAAGCTTACCATATCAGAAGGTTTGGCACATAACGGCGTTACATCCATTTTAGAAGACTCTAAAGGTTATTTGTGGTTTGGAACTTTTGATGGATTAAACAGATATGATGGTTATAAATTAAAGACATATAAGAATACTATAGACAATATTATTATGACTAATAATAGATCAGGTCTCTAGATGAAGACTTTAATGGGGATTTATGGATTGGAACTGAAGCTGGAATAACAATTTTTAAATATGCATACGAAAAATTCATAAAAATTGGTGCTGATGATTTTAAGAATAGAACGTCTAATGCACCAATTATTCGACAAGCGCTATCAAATAAGGACTTAAGATTAGTTTTATGTGTGTCGGAAAGAGATGGCTTATTTATTTTTAATGAAGATTATGAATGCTTAGGTCAATTTTATCCAAAAGAGATTTCGTCGGGATAAAAAGATTATTTTTTTAATGGAATTCAATTGGATAAAACAAACTATTTGTGTACCACCTCTGTGGGATTGTTCCTTTTTAATATTGAAACCAAGATTTTGAAAGATTTTAAATGAGAAAATAAATTATTGCAACTCTGTATCTAAAATAAGTAATGATAGACTTGTTATCACACTTTTGAACGGGTTTACCATTTTAGATTTCCATAAGGCAAAAGGAAATTATAGTTTTCCACAAATGGAAGTTTTTTTAGAAAATACTCAGTTTAAATCTTTGATAGTAGATGATTTCGGTAATATATGGTTAGAGCACTCTGGACAAGGGTGTCATTAAGATTGATTATGTAGATTTATTAAATAATCCTATTATTAAAACAGAGACGTTTAATGATGGTCTAAAGGGTTTGAGAACAAGTACAATCTTAAAAACTTCAAAGAACAAATGTTGGTTAGGCACTTACAATGAGGGCGCTTATGAATTTAGTATCGCAAATAACCCATTTAAAAGTTACAGTTCTAAAATGAATTTAGATTGGCAGATTCTTCAAATCATACAAATCATATTGTTGCTTTGGATTCCAATAGAGCTTACTTAACCACACCATCAGGAGGACTGACATTGTTTAATACCAAACTGAATAATTTTGAGCCTATAAAAAAGCCTTTGTCTAAAATATCAGAAAAAATCACTGCCATATTTATAGATTCAAAAAAAAATAAATGGTTGAGGTTATATGGATCGAATGATATTTTAAGAATTAAATATAAAAGTTCAAATTTTGAGGTAATAAATTTAAACGATAATTCTGAACTTACTGAAAGTCCAAATTAATTCGCTCGTTTACCGAAGATAGATTTGGTAATATATGGATTGGTACTAATAGTAATGTCTATAGAATTTCAAGTATTGATAATCTCTTGAAAGTAGAAGCACTTAATAAGCATTCCTTTTTTTTCAATAGAGAGCTATCTCAGATAAGATATGTTTACTCGGATCCGCTCTATGATTTTATTTGGATAGGGAGTGACTCTGATGGATTGTTTAGAGTTAAAAATCAAAACAATCTACCCATTAAAAAACTATCAGTAAGTCAATTTATTAGAGATGAAAATGATAAATCTTCTTTATCGAGCAATTTCGTCACATCTATTGTTAGGTTGCCAAATAAGGAGCTATGGATTGGTACCGAAGGAGGTGGTGTTTGTAAAGTTTTAAATAGCATTTCTAAACCAATATTTAAGCCAATTACTGAAAAAAACGGACTTTCTAACAATGTCGTAAAAAATATTTTATATGATACTGAAGGCAACATGTGGATTTCCACCAATATAGGTTTAAATAAAATAGATATTCATAATTTAAATGTTAGAAAATTCAATGAATTTGACGGATTGCCTTTTGACGATTTCTGGTTTGAGGCAAAAAAAATGGATAATGGAATTATGATGCTATCTGGACTTGATGGATTCTGTTATTTTAATCCAAAGGAAATTCTAAAAACTGAAAGAGTTTTACCTAATTTTGAAATAGAAAATTTTAAAATTTTTAATCAAGAAGTCAAGCCAGGCGATACCATCGGTAAGCGTGTTATATTAAGAAAAGAGAGTATCAGATTTAGAGCAAATAAATCTACAATTATAAATCAAAATGTATTTTCGCTAGATATCATAAGTTTGCATTTTTTAAATCCAGAGAATCACAAGATAAGATACAGGATGCAACCTCTTAATGAAGATTGGATAACCGTTTCGTCTAACAAAAATACAATAGATTATAATGGACTTCAGCCCCAGGTGATTATGAGTTAGAAGTAATGGCTTCAAATTCATTAAACGATTGGACTAAACCGAAGTCTATAAGATTTGTAATTTCGCCACCCTTTTGGAAAACTAATGTAGCATATATAATTTATTTTTTATTAACTGGATTGGTTATCTATTTCATCAGGAAGAATGCTTTAAAGATGCAAGGATTAAAGCACAATGTAGAAATTGAACAACTAGAAATAAATAATGTTAAGGAGTTAAATGAAGCTAAATTGCGTTTTTTTTCAAATATATCTCACGAAATTAAGACTCCCTTCGTTGATATCAGGCCCTACAAATAACTTATTAGAGCGATTTAATAAAAATCCAGAAATTGGTGGGAAACTAGCTTTAATTCAACGGCAATCTAAAAAAATACTTCAACTCATTGAACAAGTTCAGGATTTTAGACGAGCAGATGCTAATCTTTTGAGCATGCACTATTCTCGTTTTAACTTTAACTTATTTATTGAGGAATTGGCAGTAGATTTTATCTTTTTTGCTAAGAATGACAATAAGTTTTTAGAAATTATTGGTGAGGAATCATCAATCATTGTGTCAGCCGATAAAGATAAGCTAGAGAAAATTTTTAACAATTTATTAAACAATGCATTTAAGTATACCGAAACTTCCGACAAGATAAAAATAGAATATAACAGCGATGGTAAAGATTTAATTGTAGCAGTTTCTGACACAGGTAGAGGAATAGACGAAATAGACTTAGTGCATATTTTTGAGCGTTTTTATCAATCCCATAAGCAGAAAAATGTACATTTAAGTGGATCTGGTATAGGTTTAGCTTTTACCAAAAGGCTGGTTGAAATGCATTATGGATTTATTTTTGCAGAAAGTGAATTAAATGTGGGTACTAAGATTATAGTGAAACTTCCTATTGTTAAGCAACAAGAAGAAGGTAATATGCTAATCAATGCGCATATCAAATTACCAAAAGAAGAAGAGGTGAGCTTTAAAATTGATTCCAGCTCTAAAATAATCCCCAATGATGTTAAAGTTTCAGGTGAGTTTTCAGAATCGCTAATTTTTTACGCCGAAGACAATATAGAAATGAGAAATTATGTTACACGATTGCTTTCTAAATTTTTCAAAGTCAAGAGTTTTAGAAATGGTCAAGAATGTTTGGATGCTTTAGATTTAGAATGGCCAGATATTGTGATTAGCGATATACAAATGCCAGAGTTAAGCGGTCTCGATTTATGTGTTAAAATTAAGTCAGATTTGAAAACAAGTCACATTCCTGTGGTTCTTTTAACTGCGTTATCAAATATTGAAGATCATTTAAAAGGGATTAGGGATGGAGCGGATGCATACATCAAAAAGCCATTTGATGTTAAACAACTTTTCGCCACTACTGAGTCCTTATTAATTAATAGAAAACAACTACGCGAACGTTATCAGGTCGGTATTCCACTAACTAAAGAAAATAAAAATAACAGAAATGATAATGCGTTTCTGGATAAATTATATAGTTTAATTGAAGAGAATTTAGACAATCAAAATTTTGATTTAGATAGTATAGCCAAAGAAATGTACCTTAATAGAACGCATTTTTTTCAAAAAGTAAAAATGCTTACCAATCAAACCCCTTTAGAAATATTAAGAAACTATAGACTCAAAAAGGCAGCTGAATACTTGATTCAAAAAGAACTTTCAGTAAATGAAGTTTATATATTGGTTGGTTTTAAAAGCAGAACGCATTTCGCTAAAATATTTAAGGAAAAATATGGAGTGTCTGCAAGCAAATATAGTAGAAGCAAATTAAGGCTTTAGCCTCATCTAAAGCCGAAATATGTACTGTAACAGACATCTGATTTACTCAAAGAGACATTATATAATCAGATAAGGATAGCTTTGTTTTAATTAACTAATATAAAACGACTATCATGAAAAAACATTACCTTATTTTATTTTTTGTAACGCTAAGTTTTAGCGGTTTTTCTCAATCTATTTTTAACAACGATGAAGACCAGACAGGTGATTCGATGTGGACCACAGCTAATAATTGGAATACTAATGTGGTTCCAGATGCAACCGTGGGTTATCTTCAAATAAATCAAAATGTAATTCTTAACATTCCAGTAACACATAAATGGATTAGAGGTGGAAATGGTACTGTAACAATATCAGGATCTGGTTCAATAACAATTTCAGATTCAAATACTGATATTTCTGGTGGAATGCAAGGCAATAGCACTAGTTTTAATATTAATGTGCCTGTAATTTTTGATTCTGATGGCATAAAGAATATTTTTCTTGGTGGAAATAATAGGGAAATTATTTTTAACTCATCAGTTACCTGCAATAGTGTGACTTCTGTTGTAGCGGCAAATCCATCTCGATTTGTCCAGTTTAACGGTGTGCAATCTGGTTCTGAAGTTTTAAGATTTACGTCGAATTCAGGTGGTGAGTTTAGTGCAACATCAGATAATTCTAATTTAATTGCTGGCTTACAAGTTGCAGACGGTTGTAATGTTGTGTCAAACTCTACAACAGCTGGAGGGTTCTTGGGTGATAACAGTGGTGCTTCAAAATTTCAAGTGAATGGTGATGGAAGTACATTAACTTTAAATGGCAGTGATATTTTTCAAGGTTATATTAATATAGGTGGTGATATGGAAAATTATAGTTTTACACTCAATATTAATGAAAATCAGCCAAATATAGGTTCAATTCGTTTCTCAAATGCTGCTAGTACGGGAGTATTAAATCTTAATATAGCAACCTCAGTAACCGAAGTTTCATTTGATGATTCTTCTAGTTTTGACATTGCAAACATTAATATTATAGGTTTTGAGCCAGGTGAAATTCGTTTTGGGACGGATAATGCCGGTTTAACATCGACTCAACTCTCAAACATCACTGCAGATGGTGTTGCGACTGGTATGGAAGTTGCTTTAGATCCAAACGGATATCTAGTGCTTGCATCCTCTTTGGGTTTAAATGATGAAATACTCAATAAAAAAACAAGGATCTCTTATCCAACAACAGTTGATGACATAATTAACTTTACATCAGGACAAAGCAATGTTCAAATTTTTGATATTACAGGAAAGATTGTTTTAACTAATAAGGCATCAGAGGTAGAGTCTTTAGACTTATCATTTTTAACAGCTGGAATATATGTAATAAAGTATGACAATAAACACGTTGAGAGAATTATAAAGAAATAGTAATATACATCAATTTTTAATCGGTGCTTCTTGGATAAATAAAAGCGATACTGATTGAATTAATATCAAATATATATTTATGAATCTAAAAAAGAAGGAATATAGAGCTCATCTTGAGTGTAAATGGTTATTTCAATTTTTCTTGTTGTTATTTATTATTGGTTTAAGCACTAGCTTATTACATTCGCAAACTAATAGACAACAAGTATATGGTACTGTAATATCAGCAAAAGATGGCTTGCCTATTCCAGGTGTTAATATTTTGGAAAAAGGGACTCAAAATGGTGTTGTATCTGATTTTGACGGGAAGTACGGCATTGACGTTCTTTCATCTTCTATCCTTGTGTTTAGTTATGTTGGATTTGTGACACAAGAAATTGTTGTTGGAGGCAAAACGATAATTAACGTTAATCTGGTAGAAGATTTAAATGAGCTAGAAGCGGTTGTTGTAATCGGTTATGGTTCGGTAAAAAAATCTGATTTGACTGGTTCAGTAGCCTCAATTAAATCTGAAGAACTCACAAAGTCAAGACCAACTTCTTTTTTAGAGGCCATGCAAGGTAGAATGGCAGGTGTTCAAGTAAAGCAACAATCTGGTCAGCCAGGTGCAGCTGTTAATATAAGGATTAGAGGTGCGAACTCGGTTAATGCTAGCTCAAATCCTCTTTATGTTATCGATGGGGTTCAAATTGATATACAGGAAGGCGAAGTAGCAAGTTCGAATGTTGGTAATTCATCATCATTAAATCCTTTAGCCACTATAAACCCTAATGACATAGAATCTATAGAAGTCTTAAAGGATGCGTCAGCTACAGCTATTTATGGATCTAGGGGTGCTAACGGTGTTGTAATTGTAACAACAAAAGGCGGTAAAAATAGAAAAGCTACTTTCTCTTATGAGACATTTTCTAGTTTCTCAAGTGCATCTAAACAAATCGATGTACTTAGTGGTGAGCAATATTTAGATTATAGAAGAGAAATTGATGTAAATAATAATGATATTTTATTATTCGAGGATACTGATAATGATGGTGTATTGGACTCGGAAAGAGATTTATCATCAATTCCATTACGTAACTGGCAGGACGAAGCGTTAAGAACAGCCTTTGCACAATCCCATAATATCAATGCTTCTGGAGGTAACGAATACACCAATTTCTCTGCTAGTTTAGGGTATCTAGATCAAGACGCGATTCTACGAAATAACAATTATACGAGGATAAACGGTAGAATTAAACTAGATCATGAATTTTCTGATAAATTTTCGGCTGGTTTTAATTTGCTAACTGCGTATTCGGTACAATCTGGTGCAACTAATTCTGGTGGTGGAACAAATTTTAATGGAGTTCTACAATCGCTAATTATATCTAAGCCAATTGAATTTTTTAACGAAAATGATGCAGATGATGCTGGATTTGGTCGATATATATCACCGCTTTCTATGATAGATACTGCAGAGAAAGAAATATCACTCGCGCAAACCATCGGAAATGTGAGGCTTCAGTATAAGTTTAATAAAAAATTGAGCGTAAGACTAAATATTGGTGGTAATACCTCTACCTCTAAGGGTAAGGAATTTTATAGTAAAAACACCTTATGGGGACAACAAGACAACGGTCGTGGTGTATTACAAGATAGAAAATCAGATTCATATTTTGCGATTGCCCAATTAAATTACCGATTGAGAATTAATAAAATTCATGATTTTGATTTTATGGTAGCCGCAGAGCGCAATTATTATAATCAAGAAGGATTTATGATTGATGCTGCAGACTTTGCTAATGAGAGTACTGGAATTAATGATATAAGTGTAGCTGGAAACTTCAGAGAGCTAAGCTCATATCGCTTTGAAACAAATAGAATATCTCTTTTAAGTAGGCTTAATTATAATTTGAAGGATCGTTATTTGTTTACTGCAAGTGTTCGCCGTGATGGATCTGATAAATTTGGGTCAGGAAATAGATTCGCGATTTTCCCATCGGGTGCCTTTGCTTGGAAAATGAGTCAAGAAGATTTTTTGAAGGATAATGAAATATTGAGTAATTTAAAATTAAGATTAGGATTTGGTGTAACAGGTAATGAAAGAATCCCACCATATTCATACTTTGCTAGTTTAGGTAATACTTGGTATAGCAATAATGGTCAATTAGATTTAGGGTTAGCACCTGCAACTAGAGCAAATCCAGATTTAAAATGGGAAACAACAGCTCAATACAATGTTGGTTTTGATATTGGATTATTCAAAAGCCACATCAATATAACTATTGATGCTTACAAGAAAGAAACTTCCGATATGTTGTTATTGACCCCCCTTTCTTCTCAGACGGGTTTCTTTTCACAATTCACAAATATTGGTGGAATTGAAAATAAAGGAATTGAAATAGGAATCAACACTTACAATATTCAAAAAGCTAAATTTTCTTGGAGTACTAGTATAAACGGTGCCTACAATCAAAATGAAGTTACGAGTTTAGGTTCTAGTGAGAGTATTCCTGTAGTTATAAATGGTGGCTTTATAAGAGATGTGGGAATTGTTCAAGTGGGATCACCTCTGGGGAGCATGTACGGTTATGAATGGGATGGAGTTTACCAAACAGATGACTTTACATGGCAAAATAACAGTGATCCAAATATAGATTTTGATGATCGGGTTTTTACTTTAAGAGATGATGTTGTTTCAAATCAGTCTGCTGCTGTAGCTCCTGGCTCATTAAAATTTAAAGACTTAAATGGTGATGGTGTTGTTGATGCTGAAAATGACAGAAAAGTTATTGGTAATAGCAATCCTGATTTTTTTGGAGGAATAAATAATTCTTTTAAAATGGGAAATTTTGATTTTGATTTTTTCTTAGAATGGCAATACGGTAATGAGATTTTCAATGAAGCCAGATTTCGACAAGAAGGTTTCAATTTAAATAACGTCACACAAGATTATTATGACAATAGATGGACACCAACTAATCCATCTAATACTCATGGATCTCGTTCAGATCAAAATTCAACTGCTAGACTAGCATCTAGTTATTATGTCGAAGATGGCTCTTACATTCGATTGGCGAACATAACGATTGGTTATAATTTACCATTTGAGATTTCAGAATCAATCGGTTTTAAAAGTTTTAGGATTTATGCGACAGGTACTAATTTAAAGACATGGACAAACTATTCAGGTTATGATCCTGATATTAGCTTTAATAATCCCCTCCTAACCGGATTTGATAGAATAACTTATCCGAGAGCCACATCGATTATTGTAGGATTTAATATGACATTTTAATAAAAAAATAGTATGAAAAATTTAATAGTAAAGATAGCATTTGTAATATTTATGTCTATAACCCTGCTTACATGCAATGAAGACATTTTAGAGACTGCTCCGTTTTCCTTCACTTCACCAGAAAATTTTTATGAATCAGTTGATGATGCTGAACTCGCAATTAATGGATGCTATTCTGTAATTAATGATAGAGATATACATGGAGATGGAAACTACGATACTTTTGGAAGAGGTTTATTATTCATGTTGAATGCAGGTACTGATGAAATGGTCACTAGAGAGGGTTTTGGCAATATTGATTATGCTCCTTGGGGTTTGGCATCATTTACAAGTACTAATAAGTTTTTAGGATTTAATTGGTTGTACTGGTATTCTGGAATTAATAGAGTCAATACTTTATTAGAGAATATACAAGGAATTGATATGCCTGAGAATAGAAAAAATGAAATTGAAGGAGAAGCTAGATTTTTGAGAGGTCTATACCATATGTATCTAGCTAAAATGTTTGGGGGTGTTCCGACATATACAACTTCTCTTGCAGATCCCCTTAAGGCTCGACAGCCATTAAATGAAGTTTATGAACTTATTATTGATGACCTTAATTTTGCGTACCAAAACCTCAATGATCGAAATAGTGTAACAGGAAGAGCCAACAAATGGACAGCGGCTGGCTATTTGTCACAAGTTTATGCCTACCTCGGTAGTTGTAAAACATTCAACGTAGGGGAAGAGTTAGGTTTTCCAATTAATAGTTTTAATTGGGTTGATGCTAGTGAAATGTATAATAATGCTCTTACTATATCCAATGATGTAGTTAATAGTAGCGGTTATATTCTAATAGATGAATATGATAATTTGTTTAGAGCTACTACCGATTCCTATCAAAGGCAAGAATGTCTTTTTATGGCGGAGGCAAGTAATGATATCTCACGAAATAACGTAAACATTTGGGTAAACTTATTGTTGCCACAAGGAAATCCTAGTGTTGTTGGTGGAGGAAATGGATGGATGAGAGCTACAGGAGAGCTATACTTTAAATATGCAGATGGTGATTTTAGACGCACTCATAATCTAACAGGATCTTTAGCAAGTGATGCAGATTTTGAAGAAATAGATGGAACAAGATATTTTATTACAAGGCCTTTAAGTGGTCCAAATCAGGGTAATTATTGCCAAGGCAAATTTAGGTATCAAGACCCATCGCAAAAAGCTTTGCCTTTTTGGGCGACTGGTGGAGATTTTCCATTATTACGATTTGCGGATATATTACTATTAAATGCAGAGGCAAAGTATTTTACTGGTGATGAAGTTTCCGCAAGGAATATGTTGTCAATAATTAGAACGAGAGCTCTAGAGCCCGGAATATCAGTTGAGGATTTGAATAGTGCTTATTTTAAAACTGATTTTGTTGAAGAATTATTGGATGAACGCTCAAGAGAATTGGCTTTTGAATGTCAAAGACGTTTCGATTTAATGCGATTCAATAAATTTACAGAAGCTATTAATAGCTTAGGTCCTGATACTGGAAGATGGAACAGTGTGGTTCCTCAATTACAATCTAATTGGTCGGCAAATAGAATTTGGTTTCCAATACCTTTAGATCAAACACTTATTAATCCTAATTTATTACCTAATAATCCTGGTTTTTAATTTTAGATGAGCATATTTTAACTGTTATCTTTCTTATTAAGATAAGGACTTAAAATAAGCTTGTTTGAAAATTCAATACTCGACTTTAATATTAACATTGATTTTTATGAGTAGAAAATGTCTATGTTATGTTTTTATTCTTTGTTTGCCCATTCTATGTTATGGTCAATATTCAAAAGAATTTTTGAATGCTACATATCATCCAGATGGTATATTTACTCTGCTAAAATTTGATGAAAATAAATATCACAACTTAATTACATATAGAGAATTACAGCAAAGTAATTTTAAACATGTGAGAGAGAAGCAAATGAAGGCATATGTTTTGATGTTGGCCTCGGCTTTTAATTTTAGTTCAAAAAATGATTTAAAAAGCGTTTATATTAATAATAGAAAAAAAGTTCAGGGCATAATTGACCAAGTTAATATTCATGCTGACTTTAAAATTGGATCGAAGGATTTAATGGCAAATAATTTCCCTAAAGGATTCTTTTTTAGGACTCCTGATAATGTCAATAAGGGATATGAAGCCTGGAAGAAAGAATTTAGCAGATTGGGCGGTATTTACATAAAAGCGCTTGGGGAAGAATTGATCTCTAGAGAGCAGGATAAAATCTTGAACTTTGCAAATCGATTTGCCATAGAATACCCTGAACAAATGACCGTATTACACTTTAATGGAAGATCTCGTGATCCAAGATGGAATAACAGTTCTAAATTTTCAGCTGGTCATTGGTTATATAATCTAGGTACAAATCTTACAGAAAGTATCAATAGTCACGATACGATTATAAAGGTCGATAATAGTGATGTTTTTAGAATCGGACTTGGTATAAGAAATGCCAATAATAAAAATGATGATATTGTAATTGTGCCAATAGATTCCAATGGAAATAAAATCTGGAGCGAAGCAGAACAAGTTACTTTAGTGGCAAAAACAAATGGAGCGATTAAAGTAATAAGAGGAAGATATGGATCTAAACCAAGAAGTTTTAAACCCCAATCTACTTATTTGGCACCCCACGCTTCTGAAGGTCCTTGGGGAGATAAGGATAAGCACAATTTGATGTGGTATTATAATCTTTCTACAGCATGTCCAAGGGATGAAAATGGGGATCAATGTAGTAATGTGTTAAGTAAAGAAATTGGTATTTGGTTTAAAAAAGATGGAATGACTTTTGCTTTTGATGGTATTCAATTTGATATTGCTTCTTGGACGTTGTCAAAATTTACATTAGGGAAAAGATTTGTCGATGTTAATGTTGACGGAATCCCGGATAAAGGCTACGTACACGGTCGAAATGTTTTTGGTGAAGGCACCTATAATTTCTATAAATTACTACGAGAAGAACTTGGGGAAAATAAAATTATTGTAGGTGATGGAGGTGTAGATTACGGTATGAGAGCGGTAGATGTTGCAAGTGGTATGGAGTCCGAAGGTTTGTGTGACTGGAGCGATTCTTACAAAGAATTTGCTAAACCTTTAAGCATATTCAATTATTGGAATACCTATGGTATAGATAAATCTTTTTCCTATGTCACCAATAAAGATCCTGATGGAACAATAGAAGACCGAAAAAAACGTGAACGCATGGTTTTAGCAACGGCTACTTGTTTAGGTATTTCTTTCAATTCATTTATAAAAACCCCCTCAGCCAAAAAATTTAGATATGGCATTTTAGATGAACTAAAAAAAGGTGTGGAAAATGAGCTTTATTGGTTAGGGGAACCTGTTGGGGATTTAATACATGTGTCAGATAAGAAATTCCATAATACTATTGAGCTAAAAACTCTAAATATTCAATCTGATAATTCTACAATTAATGTTCAGAATAATGATCTTATAGTTATTTCTAAAGAGTCTAACGCCAATTCAGAAATGAAAGTAACATTTAGGGATGTTGAAATTGCGGAGGGAGATTTAATAGTAACTTTAAATGCAAAAACCAAAGATTCTCTTATTGGATTCAAACCCGTCATTCCTAGACACATTGTCGTAAAAACAGATGTACTAAAAGATGAAGCTAATACAGCTTCTTCAGTTTTAAATTATATCAATTCTTTAGATTTTTTGACCTGCAGATTTTATTTCAGAAATGTAAAAGAAACAAAAGCAGATATAGAGATAAGTATTGAAGGCGGCGGAGAAGTGATTTTAAAGAATATTGAGATAATTAGCAGTCAATTAGCTCTAGCCAGGGAGTTTAAAAATGGAATTGTATTAGTAAATCCTTCAACTGAAAATTTCACTTTTAACTTATCTGAATTATTCAAAGACTCAAAATTTAAAAGACTTCAAGGCACTTCTTTACAAAATCAAATAATCAACAACGGAGAGTTTACGAGTAATAAAGTTACGCTTCCAGGTTTAAGTGGTTTATTTCTAATAAAATTAAATAAAAATTAGATATGAAAAATCTAGAAAAATTTAAAAACAAAATGACTGTTATTATAACATTTTCATTTTTAATTAGTATAACGGCTCAAGCGCAAGATCCAAGAATATGGATGAAGTTTAAGGACAAAGTGCAGTGTGGTGAAGTAATTACTTCAGGATTGTCAGATTTAAATATTCAACAGGTTATAACAGGAAATGGTGTTATAAACATTGGTGAGAGCGATTCTCAATTTGGAAAAGTTATAGGGATAAACGGTGACAATGCAAACAACAAAGCACGACTCGTAGTTCAGGATAGTTTAGTTACAGGCTCAGCAGTTAGAACTTTTACTGGTTGGGTTAAAATTGTTGATAATGATTTTAAGTGGATTCTAAACACAAATGGTTCTGTGTCTAATTCAGAGAGGTTTGCTGTTCAGATTACATCAAATAATTATTTGACAACCAGATTTGGAAGTGATGTGGTTGGCACAGCTACCGCGCAATTTGTTATTAACGAGTGGAACCATTTCGCCGTAGTTTATGACGGGGCAAAGCTCATATATTATATTAATGGTAACTATTCAGATGAGTTTACAACAACGGTTGATTCATTATATGATACCTACACATTTTTTTTAGCATTTAATTCTAGTGCGAGCGATTTCAGAATTTACGATAGAGAACTATCGAGCGAAGAAATTTTTTCTCTTAGTGGAGGTGTTATCGAACCTCAGAATTGGGAAGATACTCAATATGATGCAGACGTTTTTCCAGTAATGGATTATAATCCAAACAGCGACGCATCCTCATTGACCACACAGTTACTTACAGACAATGGTTACACAAATATAAATCAGATTAATTTATCTAAATATAGGATTGTTATAGAAGCGAATTATGTTGTCAATTCCAATAATATTGAAACCGTATTAATTCAGAATAAGACTGATATCCAAATTTTGATAAATAATCAAAACGCAGCATCTACCGCTGGAAATTATGATTTAGCCAATAAAACAATATTTCAAGAAACTTATCCAAAGGCATTCGTTTTCAGACGCATTGCAGAGCGCGTAAGGCCAGTTGCAACTTACCAAGAATGGGAAAATAATAATCTTCTGCTCGATGGAATAGCATTAAAGGCGTTCAATGAAGAAATTGCCGCTGTAGATAGTAAGAAAGCGACCGAATGGTTAAATAGATATGCCTTAGAAAATCCTGAAAAATTAGCTTTTTTACATTTTAATGGGCGGGGAAGAGATCCAAGGTTCGAAACCGAGAAATTTTTTCCAGGTCATTGGTTATATTATCCAGGTACTTATTCAATAAATAACATCTCGATAGCAGACTCCATAATTACAGTTGCTGATGCCTCTAAGTTTAAATTAAATTTTGGTATCCAAGAGGGAGGTAGAAATGATGATATACTGATGGTCCCTGTTTTCGCTAACGGAGAGAAAAATTGGGATAGAGCTGAACAAGTAACTTTAGTGGCAATTAACGGAAACCAAATAAAAGTTAAAAGGGGGCGTTTTGGTACAAATGCAAGAACTTTTAATTCGGGTATATATTTAGCACCTCATGCAGTCGAAGGGCCTTGGGGAGGAAGTAATTTAATTTGGTCATATAACTATTCTGAAAATGGGCCTACAGATGCAAATGGTAAAAGGTGTATAGATGTGCTTTCAGACGAAATAGCTGGATGGCTCACAGACGGTGGCATATTATCAGAAGTAAATGGGATACAATTTGATATAGCACCTAGGACTTTACCAGGGATTCTAGGAAGAACGATTGATTATGATATGGATGGAGTACAGGATGGGGGAAACCTTACTAACAAAAAAAATTATGAATTAGGTGTTGTTGAATTCTACGGGATGCTTCGCACAAAATTAGGCGATAATAAATTAATAATGGCTGATGGTACACTGGAAAAATCTCAAAGAACGGCTTCAGTCTTGAATGGTATAGAAAGCGAGGGGTTTGGAGATGTTGATGATGTTTATAAAGCATTTTCCAAAACACTAAATGCATTCAACTATTGGAATGATCGTCCTTCGTTTATATTGCCCAAATTAAATTATGTGGTACATAAAGATGTTGAAAGTTGTGATGCACCAGAATATATCGAAAGAGAACGCTTTGTATTAGCCGCTTCACAAATTTTGGATGCAGGATTTAATAGTTTCATAGAAAATTACCCATCTGAACCTGGCTTTTCTATAGGTATCCAAGATGAGCTTAAAAAAGGGGACGAAAATATAAAAAACTGGTTAGGTAGTCCAATTGGTAATTACATTGACTTGTCTAATAATGCTTCAGATTATTGGTCTGGTAATGGATTAAATACTTTAACAAGTAATACGGCCAATGTTCAGGTTACTGGTGGTAGTTATCAAATTAGTGGTGATACACTGCAATTAAGTGCAGTATCCAATATTAAGGAGACAATAATTACGTTTAAGGATGTTAGTATTCCTTCTGGTGATTTCACATTTAGATTCAAAGTGAAAGCTAACGATTCTTTATCTGGATTTTCTTCAGCTATTCCAAGAATTGTAAAAATTGAAATACTTGGAGGAAGTAGTTATGCTAATGATGCAGAAGAGATTTTAGGTTTTATAAATTCAGAAAGTTTTAAAGAATGCACTTACTATGTGCGTGATTTGGGATCTAATCTTGTTGATATCAAAATCACATATGAGTCTGGTAATGGTGGTGATTTCACGGATTTTAAATTGAGTCAGTCTGCTCAAGCATTAGCTAGGGAATATGATAATGGAGTAATTCTAGTAAATCCATCTATTAATGATTTTGAATTTAACCTCTCTGCTCTTTTTCCAAACAAAACATTTAAGCGACTTACGGCATCTTCAGGACAGGACAGTTTTGTCAATAATGGTAATGATGTTGATAGTTTAGTCACTGTACCACCTCTAGATGGTTTGTTTTTAGTAAAAACCGGAACTAATTCTAATAGATTGAATATAAATGATAAAAAAGAAAAAAATAGTTTTAGGATGTATCCAAATCCTTCAAAAGGTTTAACAAGTATAATTTGTGATGAGTGCGAAAATCAAACAGTAACTACAACTGTATATACTATTGAAGGTAGAAGAATTTTTTCCAAACAAACTAAACATGAAAAAAGTATACCAATTGATTTTTCAAACTATGCCAATGGTATTTATATAATTAAGGTATCGAATAAAGAATTTTCACAATCAACTAAGTTTATTAAAAACTAATCTCTAACTAGGTTATGAGAATAAAATAAAAATGACAGGATATTTTAAAAATATAATATGTAGTAATTGTAGCAGCTGTTTTAACTTAAAAAATTGGGTACTGATTACGACAGCTATAATAAATTGTAATTTACTTGCGGCACAAAATCCTAGTGTTTGGCTAAAATTTGACGAAGAACCTCAAGCCACTTCTATTATTAATTATGGGTCAGAAAATGCTGCGGCAATAAATACAGATGTTTCAGGAACGGGAACAATAATTATTGGAGCTTCGGACAATATTAGAAATCAAGTAATAACATCTATTGGAGATAACACTGGTAACAGAGCACGTGTTATAGTTAGTAATGTTGGATCTGTAATAGGTAGTTCGCCAAGAACGTTTACAGGTTGGGTAAAATTATCCGATTCAAGCTTCAAATGGATTCTGAATACAAATGGTAACGTTGCAAACAATGAACGATTTTCCATTCAAATAGCTAACGGTTTCTTACGAGTTTACTTCGGCAGTTCTATCGCAGCATTATCACCAATAGCATTCAATCTTAATGAATGGAATCATTATGGGGTGGTTTATGATGGTACTGATTTATCATTATTTGTAAATGGTATTAATACAATTACAGAAACCTCTACTGCCAATTCCAATTACAATTCTTATAACTACTTTTTATCTTTTAACAATGATGCCAGTAGTTTCAGGATTTACAATGCGGCTCTTTCTGATAGTCAAATTATGGACATATACAATGAAGAGTTAGCCGAGGCTAATTGGGAAGATACGACTTACAATCCAGATGTTTTTCCTAACAATACAAACTACAGTCAGCCAAGTGATGCTTCCTTACTTACGATAGAGATGCTAAACAATCAAGGATTTTCCAATGTTGTCAATGGGTTTTTAAGCAAATATAAATTACTGATAGAGAATAGTTTTATTGTGGATGAGTCAAACCCTATTGAAACAGTGTTAGCCAATAACCAAGAGGCAATTCAGAACATTGTCAATGACGAAAACACAAACGTAGCCATTGGTATAAGGGATTTAAGCAATAAAACCATTTTTTCGAACACATACCCTAAAGCATTTATTTTTAGAAGAAGTGCAGAACAGACCAATGATAATGAAACTTACGAAAGTTGGCTGCCTGATAATTTATTATTGGACGGTATTGCCTCTAAGACCATGAACGAGGAAATTACAACTGTAAATAGTCAAAAGAATATCTACTGGCTCAATAAATATGCGATAGATCATCCGGAGAAAATAACATTTCTACATTTTAATGGTAGGTCTCGCGATCCACGATGGGAAAACAATGCTTTTTTTGCAGGACACTGGATGTATTATCCTGGAACGATTTTATCAAACGCAATTTCTACCACAGACTCTATTCTTCAAGTTGCAGATGCTTCCGTTTTTAGAATAGGTTTTGGCTTGGGCGGTGCCCAAAAAAATGATGATATAGTTATCGTACCATTAGATAATTCCGGAAACAAATTGTGGAATCAAGCGGAACAGGTAACATTGGTGGCCAAAAATAATAATGAAATCAAAATAATTAGAGGTAGATACGGCACTACAGCTCACAATTTTGATGCAGGTGTCTATCTAGCACCGCATGTTGTAGAAGGACCTTGGGGCAATAATAATTTAATATGGACCTATAATTATTCTATAGACACCCCAAGAGATTCAAATAACAAAAGATGCTTGGATATTTTGACCGATGAAATTTCAGGGTGGTTTGAACCTAATGGACAATTATTTGCAATTAATGGCATTCAATTCGATATAGCACCGCGATATATCAATGCTTTAAACGGAAGGCAAGTTGACCAAGATAATAACGGTATTGCAGATAATAATTCAGAGTCACTACAAAATAATTATGAGCAGGGAATTATAGAGTTTTATGAAGGTTTACGCGCTCAAATGGGAGATGAAAAGATTATCATAGCTGATGGAACAAAATATACATCTCAAAGAGTAACAACAGCTCTAAATGGAGTAGAAACTGAAGGTTTTGGTGACTTTGATGACACTTACAAAGCGTTTTCAAAAACAATTAATGCATTCAATTTTTGGAATGATAGAGAAACAACATTTCCAAAATTGAACTATGTAACTCATAAAGATGGAGAAAGTATAACCACTGATGAATTTAGAAAGAGAGAGCGGTTGGTTTTGGCTGCGAGCCAGTGCCTTGGTGCAGGTTTTAATAGTTTTATACAAGCTTACACACCAGAGCAAGGTTTTTCCATTGCTATTCAAGATGAACTTGTAAAAGGTGACTTGAATGAAAGGAATTGGCTGGGACAACCAGTTAATACTTATCTCGATCTTTCTTTAGAAGGTCAAGATTATTGGTCAGGTAATGGTATAAATATACTTACGACCGTTGTTCAAACTTCATCTTGTAACTATGTTCAAAACGGTGATGCATTGAATGTTACAATAAACAACGATGCAAGAGAAGGTGTATTGACCTTTAAAAACGTCAATATCCCATCAGGAGATTTTACCTTTAGGTTTGATGCACAGGCTTTAGCAGGATTACAAAATTTTTCATCAGCGATTCCCAGAATTATTAAAATTGAGATTATTGGAGGATTAGACTATTCTAATGATGCAGCCAGTATTTTAGCATTTATTGAGTCTGACAAAGCATATGAATGTTCTTACTATGTAAGAAATTTGGGGTCAACTACTGTGGATATTAAAATTACGATAGAAGGCGATGGAAATGTGGATTTATCCAATTTCAAAATGAATACCGCACCTCAAGCACTTGTAAGGGAATTTGAGAATGGAGTTGTATTGGCAAATCCGTCAACCCACGATACTACTTTCAATTTAGGACAATTATTTCCAAATTTACAATTGACAAGAATAAACGGTCAAGATAGTTCCGTCAATAACGGTACTGAAGTTGGCAGCAGTGTTGTAGTACCTCCTCTAGACGGTTTATTCTTGTCCATTTCGGGAACTTTGAATAATGAGTCGCATAACACAGTTAATAAATTTACAATCTATCCCAACCCAGTAAAAAACAATCTGAATGTTAAATGCGGAGCATGTATTAAGGAGGTTGTTATAATTAAGATTTTTGATATCAATGGTAGAATTGTTTTAGAAGAAATTAAGGAAAATACTGCTGATTTTAGGTTAGATATCAATGCATTTCAAAGTGGTGCTTATATTTTTCAAATGATTGGTAGCGGTTTCAATCAATCAGAAATAATATTAAAGGAATAAATCAATTCAATTAATAATAAATTTAAAATTTCATGACTATAATTAGTAACATACATTTTTTAGGAATCTTGACCATTTTGATATCTGGTTGTCAATCCGGCCAGAAACAAAAAGTTATAGAAAAACCGAATATTTTATTGGTGGTTGCGGATGACGCTACGGTCAGACATATGGGAGCCTATGGGAGTAAATTTATAAAAACACCGGCTTTTGATAGAGTGGCAAAAAATGGTGTTCTTTTTAATAAGGCTTACACTCCAAATGCAAAATGTGCACCTTCTAGGGCAAGTATGCTTACAGGAAGAAACTCATGGCAATTGGAGGCAGGTGGAAACCATATGTCATATTTTCCATCTAAATTCAAAACGTTTCCTGAAGTATTGGATGAGAACGGATATCATGTAGGCTATACAGGCAAAGGTTGGCTGCCAGGAGTTGCCTTCAATGAAGATGGTACTAAAAGAGATTTACTGATAAAAAATTATAGCAATATAGAACTAGATGCACCAACAACTGAAATATCAAATAATGATTATGCTGCCAATTTCAATGCATTTCTAAATGAAAATGAATCTGATAAACCTTTTTTCTTCTGGTTTGGTAGTTGGGAACCTCATAGACAATATGAATATGAATCGGGTTTGAGAAGCGGTAAAAAACTATCCGAAATTGATGAAGTGTTCAAATTCTGGCCTGATACCGAAGAGGTTAGAAAAGATATTTTAGACTACGCTTTGGAATTGGAATATTTTGACACGCAGCTTGGTAAATTGATTAAGCAATTAGAGCTTAATAATGAATTGGACAACACCATCATTATAGTTACCTCTGATAATGGCATGCCATTTCCTAGGATTAAGGGACAGGAATACGAACTTTCAAATCATTTACCACTGGCAATTATGTGGCCAAAAGGAATTAAACATAAGGATAGAAAAATAGAAGATTTTGTCAATTTTATTGATTTAGCTCCAACAATACTTGAATTTGTAGGTATATCAAATGAAGATTCAGGTATGGCACCAATCCAAGGTAAATCCTTAGCAAAAATACTAACTGGTAATAAATCAGGAATTGTTGATTCAAGTAATGATCACATTCTAATCGGGAAAGAAAGGCATGATATAGGGCGCCCGAATAATGAGGGTTATCCGATAAGAGGAATTTTTAAAGGGGATTACCTATATCTCAAAAATTTCAAAACAGATAGATGGCCAGGTGGTAACCCAGAAACAGGTTATTTAAATTGTGACGGTGGGCCGACAAAAACTGCTGTTTTGGATTCTTATGGAACAGATAATCATCAATATTGGCAAATGAGTTTTGGTAAAAGAGTCGAGGAAGAATTGTATAACATAAAACTCGATCCGCTATGTATGAGCAATTTGGCATATGATGAAAATTACAAGATTAAAAAGGAAGAACTTTTCACACAAATGACAACAGAACTTATTGAGCAGAATGATCCGAGAATCGTAAGGGAAGGTGATATTTTTGATAACTATAAAATTTTCCCAAAGAAGTTTATGGACTATCATCAAAGGTATATGAATGGTGAAGAAATGCCTGAATTACATTGGGTTAAAGATTCAGATTTTAGAAAAGAACAAAATTCAGATTTAAAGAAATAAAAATGAAAGTAAAGATATACCGCAAAAGTCTAATAGCAATAGCATCTATAGCTCTATGTTTTAGCTGCAAGTCTGAAACAAGGCAACAGGATAAAGTTGTAAATAATGAAATACTTAAAACATATCCAGCCCCAAAAAGCGAAACACCGTTTGAAGATTATGAAATTGAAGTTAATGACATGGACGTGTTTTGTTATGGTGGTAAGGTTTATGACACCAGATTTACTGAAGGTACTTTAATGGGTGAGAGTGAGATACAATATTCTACTATAGGTTTTGGCTATTTTGATATTTCGGGCAAGGTAAAAGTATCTGTAAAAGTTAACAGGGAAATTTCATCGGCTACAATAAGACCATTGTCAAGAAATATTCAGGCTACAGTTATAAATAATACTATAGAATTTTATGTAGATAAACCTGGTACGCTTACAATAGAACCTGATGGGAATGAAAAGCGAGTTCTTCATTTAATGGTAAACCCTAAAGAAGATAACATTCCTAATGTTGAAGACGAAAGTGTTATTTATTATGGTCCGGGTGAACACGTAGTGAACACAATAAACCTAAAAAGTAATCAGACACTTTATATTGCTGGGGGTGCGGTGGTTTATTTTGATGTTTTTGAAGGGGATTCAATTTATAGAGAAGAATTTAGAAATCGCAAGAAAACTGTTTTAAATCGTTACGATCATGGCATAGAAGCAATTAATGCAAAAAATATTAAAATTAAAGGTAGAGGGATTCTTGATTTTAACCGGGTCTTAGAAAAAATGGGAAGGAAAAATCCAATCCATATAAACAATTGTGAGAATGTAGAAATTGAAGGTGTCATTATAAGAGGAGCTAACTGTTGGCATGCCACAATATATAGATCTAAAAATATTGTTATCGATAACTTAAAAGAAATTGCTGCGGGTTACAATAGTGATGGTATAAATATTGTTTTGAGCCAAGATGTACACATAAAGAATTGTTTCTTAAGACAAAGAGACGATGGAATTGTTATGAAGTCTATGGACACCGGAAATATGGATGCTTTCATTGTTGAAGTTCCACAAGAACGTACTTCAACCTCTAACGTTTTGGTAGAAAATTGTATTATTTGGAGCGATTGGGGTTATGCATTAGGAGTAACTTACGAGACACGAATGCCAGTTAAGGATATAGAATTTAGGGATTGTGATATAATACATGCGACGCATGCAAATGAAGAACAAGGTGTTATTGGGATATTGGTGGCTGATTCAGATGTCGTTTCAAATATAAAATTTGAAAATATTACCATAGAAAGAGCTTTAAAACCCATCATAAAATTAGACCAAAAAATTACTCCCTGGACAGTTAATGAAGATTTAGGAACAATTAAGGACATTACTTTTTCAAATATCAAATATCTAGATGGAAAACCACAACCTATTATATTTCATGGTTTTCCCGGAAAAGGTGGTATACATGACATAAATCTTAACAATTTGGAGTTTTTAGGAAAAAAAATTAAAAATTTTGATGATTGGGAATTCAGAATTAACGAACATGTAAGAAATATTACATTTCAGTAACCATTAATTTAATAACAAATAAACATGAAAAGATTAATTTATTTAATAGCAGCTCTAACGATTGGTTCTTCGGCATATAGCCAGAATGAAAAGCAAATAGATAGAGCCAATTGTTTTACTGAAGCGAGTGCAAAGGTTTTCCAACTAAACGAAACTCAAAAAAAAGAATTGTACGAAGCTAGAATTGCTAGAGAATTATTTTATGCTGACGTTAATATAAAACTAAAGAATGACAATATAACTAAAGAAGAGGCACGAGTTCAGAGAAAGGAGTATGGTAAGTCGTTTTTTGACTTTATGAAAGAATTGACTTCAGAAAAGCCTAAAGTTTTAAATCAGTTCATTAAAAAAACACATAAAGATTGTTTAAGTAAACAATAGCGATAAAGTATAATTGAAAATCAATAGACTACAAAGAATAATTAAAATTAAAATTTATAAGTGTATCTAATACACTTATAAATTTGTCATTATATTTATGCCAAAATAACTATACTAATTAAAATTAGAAATATAAAGTAAGTTGAAATGAATAAGCAAATAGATCAAAAATCGGCAGACAATATAAGAGCTTTGGCGGCAGCCATGGTAGAAAAAGCATGTTCAGGTCATCCAGGAGGACCTATGGGAGGTGCAGACTATATGCACATCTTGTATTCTGAATTTTTCAACTTTGATCCATCCGATATGGATTGGTCTTTTAGAGATCGCTTTTTTATGGATGCTGGACATTTATCCACATTGCTTTATGCTCAGTATTATCTTTTAGGAAATTATACTAAAGAAGATATTACCAATTTCCGTCAATGGGGTTCAATTACGCCAGGTCATCCAGAAGTCGATGTTAAGAGAGGTATTGAAAACACATCAGGTCCTTTAGGACAAGGTCATGCTATGGGTGTAGGAGCGGCCATTGCAGCAAAGTATTTGCAAGCGCGATTTGGAAGTTGGATGAGCCACAAAATATACGCTTTCATATCAGACGGTGGTATTCAGGAGGAAGTTTCTCAAGGAGCAGGAAGAATAGCAGGTCATTTAGGACTAAATAATCTCATTATGTTTTATGATTCAAATGATATCCAATTGTCAACACCAACTGACGAAGTTACAACTGAAGATACCGCTATGAAATATAAATCGTGGGGATGGAATGTTGTGACAATTGATGGACATAATCATGAACAAATAAGATTAGCTCTTACCGATGCTAATAAAGAAGTTGAAAAGCCCACCTTAATTATTGGTAAAACCATAATGGGCAAAGGCTGTGTTACTAAAGAAGGGATCCCTTTTGAAGGATATTGTGAGTTGCATGGTCAGCCCTTAAGTCATACAGGTGCAGATTATGAAAAAACACTAATAAACTTAGGAGCAGACCCAAAGAATCCTTTTGATCAATTTACCGATGTATCGGCACACTACAATAAAATTCTAAAAGTAAAAAAGACATTTGCTTCGGTTAAAAAAGTAGAGATTGCCGTATGGAAAGAAAGCAATCGAGAACTGGCGGAAAAGCTGGATTTCTTTTTGTCAGGTAAATTACCAAAACTAGATTTTTCATCTATTATACACAAAGAAGACTTAGCCACTAGAGCTGCATCTTCTGTAGTTTTGGGGTATTTAGCTGATAAGGTAGAAAACTTAATAGTTTCCTCGGCTGATCTGTCTAACAGCGACAAAACCGATGGTTTTTTGAAAAAAACACAAGCACTTAAAAAAGGGAATTTCACTGGATCATTTTTACAGGCTGGTGTAGCAGAATTGACCATGGCCTGTATTGCAAACGGTATAGCTTTACATGGTGGTATTATTCCAGTTGTCGCAACATTCTTTGTGTTTTCAGATTATATGAAACCAGCGATTCGTTTAAGTGCTATTCAAGAGCTCGGAGTAAAATATCTATGGACGCATGATGCCTTTAGAGTTGGTGAGGATGGCCCAACGCATCAACCGATTGAACAAGAAGCACAAATTCGTTTAATGGAAAAACTGAAAAATCATAGTGGTAATCCTAGTTTTTTAGCATTGCGTCCCGCCGATTCAGCAGAAACAAGTGTTGCCTGGAAGATAGCTTTAGAAAACAAATTTATGCCAACAGGATTAATATTATCCAGACAAGGTATTAAAGATCTGCCAGCAAAGGGGAAATCGAGATATACAGATGCCTTAGCTGCCAAAAAAGGGGGTTACCTTGTGAGAGAAGTTGAAAACCCCGATGTGATATTAATTGGAAATGGGTCTGAGGTTTCAACTCTAGTGGATGCTGCCAATATACTTGAATCAAGAAATGGTTTGAAACTAAGTATTGCATCCATTATTTCAGAGGGTCTTTTCAAATTACAATCAAAAGAATACCAAACCAGTGTAATTCCTAAAAACAAACCATTATTTGGTTTGACAGCGGGTTTGCCAGTAAACTTGGAAGGTCTTGTTGGTGAAAATGGTATGGTGTTCGGATTAGATCATTTTGGCTATTCAGCACCTGCCAATGTTCTTGATGAAAAATTTGGTTTTACAGGTGAAAAAGTAAGTAGACAAATTTTAGAATATTTGAAACAATATAAACATAAATAATTATGAAATTTTTTATTGATACAGCGAACCTTGACGATATTAAAGAAGCACAAGCTCTTGGTATTTTAGATGGCGTTACAACTAACCCATCACTAATGAACAAGGAAGGTATAGTGGGACAAGCAAATATTCTTGACCACTATCAAAAAATCTGCAAAATTGTTGATGGAGATGTAAGTGCTGAGGTTATTTCAACAGATTTTGAAGGAATGGTAAAGGAAGGCGAAACTTTGGCGGCTTTAAATCCTCAAATAGTTGTCAAGCTTCCAATGATTGCTGCTGGTATTAAAGCCTGTAAATATTTCACGGATAAAGGTATAAAGACTAATGTAACTTTGGTGTTTTCTGCTGGCCAAGCATTATTAGCTGCAAAGGCAGGTGCTACCTATGTGTCACCATTTTTAGGACGGTTAGACGATGTCTCTACAGATGGCATTCACCTTATATCTGAAATAAGGTTGATTTATGATAATTATAGTTTTGAAACTCAAATATTAGCAGCCTCGATTCGTCATACAATGCATGTTGTGGATTGCGCAAAAACTGGAAGCGATGTGATTACGGGACCACTATCCTCTATAACTGGTTTACTTAAGCATCCATTAACTGATATTGGATTAGCAAAATTTTTGGCAGATTATAAAAATGGAAATCAATAATCTGGAAATTATAATTTAAGTTTGTAGTCAGGTGAATAAAGCGAACAGAATATATAAGGAAATTCAGCAAATTACTTTAGCGGTAGATTGCATAATTTTTTGCTTCAACGACTACAAGTTAGAACTACTATTAATCCATAGGGGCTTTCAGCCTGAGAGAGGTAAATGGTCATTAATTGGTGGTTTTGTTCAAAACAATGAGGATTTAGATGAAGCTGCTAATCGTATTTTATTTAATCTATCTGGTTTAGAAAATATTTATTTAGAACAGGTGAAAACTTTTGGTAAATCTAATAGGGATCCTTTTGAACGTGTAGTTTCAACTACATATAGCGCAATGATATTAAAATCAGATTATAATGAAGATAAAGTAGAAGAGTATGATGCGAAGTGGTTTCCTATAGATCAAGTTCCTGAACTCATTTTTGACCATAAGGAAATGGTCAATTCAGCAATAAACAGATTAAGACGTCGAATTAGAAGTACGCCTATAGCTTTCTATTTGCTACCACAGAAGTTTACCTTGCCACAGCTTCAGGCACTGTATGAAGTTATACTAAATGAAGATATTGACAAGAGAAATTTCAGAAAGAAAATTGCCCAAATGAAATTTTTGGTTAAGCTTAATGAGAAAGACATGTCTGAATCCAGAAAAGGTGCGTAAACGTCTTGGACCTAATCCGCACTTTTGACTTTCCATTCCATTAACCCTTTCCGATGCTCTGGAAAGGAACACTACATTCCGAGTAAAAAGTGCGAATCAAGTCCGCTTCCCAAATAGGAAAAATGTATTTGCATTTTGTTCCACTTCCTATGATTCTGTATTTCACAAAGCGTTTAGACTCGCATCCCAAGCCACAACTGTCTTACCTTTTTTTGTCAGCAAAATAACAACATTCAGCTTTGAGCGACAGCATAACCAGGCTCGTGCCTCGCACTTTTTATATGTCTAAACAAACCTGAATATTGAACAGCACCAAGCAACAAAAAGAAGGTAACAGCGGTGGCTCTATGGGAAGTAAATCTAAAATGAAACTTATGAAATCTTACAAAATCAATAAAAAGGAAGCGGAACAAAAGTTAAAAAAACAAAAAAAGGAAAACGCTCGGGATATAATAAGTAAATCAATAACAAAGCCTTTCTGAATGGTTCATTAAGGTCAATATTAATCTTTAAATTTTTAATTATGAGTACTCTAAGAAACAAAGTACAGTTAATTGGCAACGTAGGAAACGAGCCAGAAATCACAAACCTTGAAAGCGGAAAGAAAGTTGCGAAATTTTCAATAGCTATAAAAATGCACAGGGAGAAAAAGTTCAGAATACCTAATGGCACAATATTGTAGCATGGGGAAAAATTGCCGAAATCGTTGAAAAATATGTTGGCAAAGGAAAAGAAGTAGCACTAGAGGGAAAATTAACCTCACGCTCTTATGAAACCAAAGAGGGAGAAAAAAGATACGTTACCGAAGTGGTCGTAGATGAAATTCTGCTTTTAGGAATTAAAGGCGATAACGCTACGGAATAATTTGAAAATTAAAAGAGAGCGTTCCTGTCGAAAAGTTGCGCTCTCTTTTTCATTATTAACTTCAAAAAAGTAAAAACAATGAAAGATAAAGTTAACAAAATAAAAGCCGAATTGCAACATTTTTGTGGTACAGAAATGTTCTTTAAAATTCCGCTGATTGGAACTCGCTTTACGGATGGATTAAAATATTTAGCCAACGAAGCGGAATGCTTTTGGTTGATTACTGATGCATCGGTAATTGCGAAAAGTTTATCAAATAGAAGTCATTTTATTACCATTGATTTTAAACGACTTTCTGAAAAGGAGCAGTTTGAAAAGCAATGCGAAGCTATCATTAATTATAGCGATGGAAATAATAAAATTTTTGAAATGCATAGATATAACGTAACCGATTTTCCTTTGGACGAATTGCGATTATTTTTTGTAAATAATACGCTGATGCTTCCAAGCGAATACTAATTTTTTTGGTCATGGTATATCTCAATTACACAAACCTCGATAACGAAACTCAACAACGTTTGGTTTCGGTTTCCAAAAAAGATGTTGAACAGAAATTTGGAAATTATTTGAAGCGATACGCCGAAGAACATCATATTGAATATGATACACTTTTGGAAGAAGAAGCAATGCGAAACCTCTATTCTTACGATTATGTTTTTAATATTTGAATGGAAATCTATAACCTAAGACCTCTTATTTGTGAGGTCTTTTTTTATACTCTCATTTTATATTCTGCAACAAAAAGAGCGGTTTACTAAAGATACTTTTAAACTTCAATTTAAACACTCTTAAAAAATCTAATTTTAATTCGTATTACAGCAAAAGCCATTACATTTTTGGATGTAATGGTACTTGTTTTTTGTCCAGCGAGCTGGACGAAAAGGAATAGCAAGAGGGTAACACGCTGCGCGATGTTTCGGATTCCTTTTCGTTTTCAAATAGCTGATTATCAGCGATTTGAATATATTTTAATTTTCTGACAATCAGCGATTTGCGACAAACGGGCTGGAAACGCCCATTTTTAGGGAAGATTTTGCGACAAATCGGCGAAATATGGACTCATTTATTGGAATTAGATTTAAAAAGGAAACTGCAAAACGTTTCCAAACATTATCACGCACGTACTTCAAAACGCACACCGAGGCGATGGCTACGATGCTCGATTTTTTCTTCTACAACGAAATATCGCCAAAGGAAAAATTAGGACCAACAGGGCGAACCATCGAAGCAAAACTTTTAAAAAGAATCAATTCAGTTATTGCAATAATGCGAGATATTGAAAAGACACAAACCAAACCCACGGTGGCGATAATTCAATCCCTTTTTGAAATGGAAGAACCTGTAAAAAAACCTTTGATTGTTGAAAAGAAATATGCCGAAGAAAAGAAGGAAGTCCGCTTTCGCGAAAAGCAAAATCCGAATAATCAGCTATAAATATTTGAACTATGTATATCACAATCACAGCTCAAAAAATGGGTGGTAATTATAGCCAAAGCTCAGCGGATTTTGTAGGCTATTTAGAGAAAGAAAATGAAGGTTTAGAACAACGAGATATGGAACACTTTTTCAATCAATTTGGCGACGAGATTTCCGCTGAAGAAGTGGTAAAGGAAATCGATGGAAACACGGCAAAATTGAAAAAGAAAGAGCCCAAGTTTTATTCGATTACAGTCAGCCCATCAAAGTATGAATTACGAAAACTTCAGAACAATAGTCAAGATTTAAAAACTTACACTCGTGAGCTGATGAAGGATTATGTTGCCAGTTTCAATCGGGAAATAAATGGACGACCTATATCAATCGATGACATAAAGTACTATGCTAAAATTGAACATCAGAGAACATTCAAGGGCACAGATTTTCAGATTAGAGAGAACCAACCTTACGCTTCAAAAATCCTTCAGCTCAAAACGGATATCCGAAATATTCAAGAAGGACGAGCCGAAGGGAATATCAAAAAAATGGAAAAGGAAATTGCCAAACTGGAACGCCAAGCGCCACATCAACAAAACGGAAAACGAATAGTCCAGGGAATGCCCAAAGCGGGAAACCAAAGTCATATCCATATCATTGTTAGCCGAAAGGATGCATCAAACAGATTTAGTTTGTCACCTGGAAGCAAATACAAAGCATCCGATGTGAAGTTGAATGGGGAAACCGTAAAACGAGGTTTTGACAGAGACAAGTTTTTTGAGAAAGCTGAAAAGACGTTTGACAAGACTTTTGGCTACAAACGCAATTTTGCCGAGACCTACAAAGGACGAAAGGATTTTGTAAAAAATCTCAATCTATATTTCGCTGCCTTGATGAAATTACCAGCAAATGAAAAGGCATTGGCTTTCAAAATGATTACAAAAACGGGATTGCCGATAGTGCCAAGTATTCCGCTAAGTCAAACTCAAATCGCACTTCGGATTTTCAAAAGGTTAAGACGTGGTGCTGAAGTGGCCATCAAATCAAGTTCAATAGGAATTTAGGGTATGGAAATAGACAATCTCATAACAATACTTTCAATTATTGGTGTGGCCAGTATCGTTTTCTATGCGATGTTTCGAGTGAGCAAGTATGCGCTTTTCTTGAATTTCACAATGCTTTCGTGCTTGGTTATCTATTTAGCCGAACAGAACGAATTAGTATCAATATTGCTTTATCTGGTGTGTCCTCTAATGCTAATTAATATAGGACTATATGTTTTTTTGCATAAAACAGAAAGCTTGCAAAATGGGGATAGAAAGTATCAAGTCAATTTTGCTACGACTAAAGGAAATTTCAATTTAGATAATATTAAACGTGGTGCATTTATCGTCGAATTTAAACAAGAAACGAAAGGTGAAGCTGATATCATTACGAAAGATTTACGATTTTTGGAACGGTTTTATATTAGTTTAAGAGACTTTATAACCGTTAAGCGAGGTGTAGATATAAGAGATTTCAGATATTACACATCGGGCTGTCTATACTATCATTTACATTCAGTTTGTGTCTTAAAGCTTTCATGTCATGACTTACTTTTCTATCTAATATTTTAGCATAATGTTGTGTTGTCTTTAATGATTTGTGTCCAAGCATTTTACTAACAGACTCAATGGGAACCCCATTAGTTAGTGTGACTGTTGTTGCGAATGTATGGCGGGCTAAATGAAAAGTCAAAATTTTGGTTATGCCACAGACGTCGGCAATCTCCTTTAAATATGCATTCATTTTTTGATTACTTATTACTGGAAGAACTTTACGATGATTAACAACCTCAGGATGTACTTTGTATTTTGTAAGAATTGATTGTGGTATTGGCAGAATAGGAATATGACTTCTAGTGTCTGTCTTTGCTCTTCTAGTATTAATCCAACGTTCACCATCAATGCCAATAATAATGTCATTTTTAGAAAGCTTTTGCACATCCACATATGCCAAACCAGTATAACAACAAAAAATAAAAATGTCACGAACTTGTTCCAACCGCTTAATTTCGAACTCTTTTTTAATTAATTTTTGAATATCCACTTCTGTTAAAAAATCACGTTCAACAACTTTCCATTTTGCTTTCCAATGAAAAAAAGGATTCTTAGTTATCCAATCATTTGCATAAGCGATTCGAATGATTTTTTTCATATTAGTGATGTACTTAGTGATTGTGTTTTGGTTACCAATATTTTTTACTTTTAAAAAGTACTCAAATCCATTAATAAATTTTAAGTCAACCTCTTGAACAAAAATATCATCCATTCTATATTCTTTTCGAATATAACTTTCCAAATGTTTGCTTGTTCGAACATAGCGTAAATAACATCCTCTTGAATAACTATTTCCGACCAATTTTTCTATTTGCCTATTATGTTCATTAAAAATTCCGATCAAGGTTTTTCTATTATCATCTGCATTTAAGTAATTATTAAGTATCGTTTTGGAAGTGAATGGTTTACCCTCTACAGTAAATTTCTCATGAATTTTATATAGCTTAGTGCTAATAGCATTAATATATCTATTAAGTTCTTGCGCATAAATATCTTTTCCCTTAATTCGTCCAGCCATAGAATTCCATTTCGTTGGGTCTATTTTACGCTTAATGCTTAATTCACAGCGTTTACCGTTAACTGTTATTCTAAGATAAATGGCAACTTTGCCGTTTTTATCTAAGCTATCTCCTTTTAGAAAAAATAATTTTGAAAATGTATCACTCATAGCACACCCAGATATTTAAGATTAATGTACAAATTAGTTATGAAAATTCAAATTATAACATGTTAAAAATCAATATTATAACCCTCATTCGGTGCGTTCTTTTTGAAATTTAAAACAACGCACCGAATAGCGCACTTTTTAGATGGTTTTAAATGATATCAATTGAGATTAAAAAAAATAGAAAAGCCTGTAAATCGTTAATTTACAGGCTTTTTAAATAATCTTGAAGTGGTTCCAGTGACCAGTCTGGGGCTCGAACCCAGGACCCTCTCCTTAAAAGGGAGATGCTCTACCAACTGAGCTAACTAGTCAATAAGTTTCTCTAACGAGGGTGCAAATATAATAGGTTTAATTAAACTATCAAACCGAATTTTAGATAAATTTTCGTTTTTTTGTAGCTGTAAGATTTACGGCTTTAAAACTAAAAATATAATTGCTTTATGACCATCGTTTTAGTAGGATATATGGGTTCGGGAAAATCTTTGATAGGGAGAATTTTGGCTGACCAAATGTCTTATAAATTTATAGATTTTGACGAATTTATAGAAAATAAAGAGAAATGTACCGTAGCTGAAATCTTCAAATTGAGAGGAGAAATCCATTTTAGAAAATTAGAGGCCAAATATCTCGCTGAAGTTCTTGAGCTGAAAAAAACCGTAATCGCAATGGGAGGCGGTACACCTTGCTATGGCAATAATATGGAGCGAATTCTAAATTCAATAAACACCCGAAGCATATATCTCAAAACAGCGATCCCGATTCTAGCGGAAAGACTGTATCCAGAGAAATCCAAACGTCCCTTGATAGCACATCTTGATAGTTACGAAGACTTACAGGAATTTATTGGCAAACATTTATTTGAGAGATCAAATGTTTATTTAAAATCTGAAATAACAATCACTGCAGACGGTAAAACACCTTTTCAGATTTCCGCAGAAATAAAGACGCTTTTATTTTAGATACGCCTCATGGATCTTTCCTTCTAATACAACTTCAACGTGTTCATTTAATGAAGTCGATAGCGAAATACCTTTAAAATCTGCCTTGATAGGATATTTTTTATGATTTCTATTTACAAGAACTGCTGTTTTAAACTGTTTAAGCGGAACATCTAGAAAATGTTTAACACCATAAATAAGTGTACTTCCAGAATTTAAAACATCATCAACCAATATAATCGATTTATTTTCATAAGCTGAAGAATCCATGGAGGTTGTTACTTTATCCAAAGGGTTTTTCTTATTAACAACCACTTTACACAGCGTCGTATTTATATCTGAAATTTTATCAAGTTGGCTTTTGATTTTTTTCGCTAATAAATAGCCGTTGTTTTCAATCCCAGCTAGTACTACATTGGTTTCCTCAACATTGCTCTCGTAAATTTGATAAGCAATCCGCCGTATTTTATTATGAATTTCTTTGTGGTTGAGAATAATGTTTTTCATTTATGTTTAGCATTTAAAAAGGTAATTTTCTGTATAGTTTATTTAGCTATCGTCTTTATCAGTTGGATCATTATAAAAATCGTCAATATCGCGACGATCTTTTTTGGTAGGACGTCCCGCACCTCTTTTTCTGTAATAGTCTTTGGAGTATTTAAGCAAATCTTGTGCCTCGTAGGCTTCTTTTGGTGTCGTGTCGATTCTGTAGATATCCACAAGTTTTGCACCTACGCGACTGGTTGGTAAATCATTAACGGTCAACTGATAGTTTATTTGGTTCTTTCTAACTTCAATTTTATCCAATGCATAAACATCACGACTTGGCTTAACGACACTTCCGTTTACCTTAATGTGCCCTTTTTTGCAGGCTGTTGTAGCAATACTTCGTGTTTTGAAATATCTTACGCACCACAAAAATTTATCTATCCGCATAACATTTAGTGTGAAATTGGCGTTAACAATCTAAAGGCGAAATATTAAATTATTGTACCTTGCGCGACAAAATTAAGCAATACCTACGACTTCGGAAATTTTAATAATGCCGAATTAGTAGCTATGAAAACAAAATCTATGAAACTTAATACACTCTGCATTTTTGCTCTATTAATTTTATCCTCACTTAGCTCTTGTAAAAATGATGATGACGACACCTTTATACCAGTACCTCCAAGAGATAGAACCGAGCAACAAATGACTGATAAGGACTCCTTAATAGGATACCTCGAAACTCATTACTATAACTCATCAACGTTTGCGACGCCAGGAAACTATAGCACTGGAGACATTATAATTTCTGAACTGCCTCAAGATGCAAATGGTAACTACCTAGATATACCAAACCCAGACCAAAACACACTTTTGATTGATGCGGTGGATACTTTTTCAACAACTTTTCAGGACACGCAATACGACTATTATATTCTTCAAATTAATGAGGGTGGTGGTGTTCAACCAACTTTTACCGATAATATCAAAATAAACTACAGCGGTAACACTTTAGATGGAGAGGTTTTTGATAGTACTGTAAATGCCGATCGTGCTTTAGATTTAGTAAACCTTATTCAAGCATGGCGAGAGGTTATTCCAAGATTTCGAACGGCTGAAAGTGGGCCTCTCTTAAATGAAGATGGTACGTTGAGCTATAATAACTATGGGTTTGGAGTCATGTTTATACCATCTGGTTTAGCCTATTTCAACAATCCACCGCTTGGTATTGATATTTACTCAAATTTAATTTTCAAGTTTGAATTATATAAATCTGAATTTATTGACCATGATGATGACGGTGTTTTTTCTCATTTAGAAGATTTGAATGAGAATATGAGTGTTTTTGATGATGATACCGATGGAGATACCATTCCTAATTTTGCTGATACTGACGATGATGGTGATGGTATATTTAGCATCTTTGAGGATATTGATGGTGATGGCGACCCAAGCAATGATGATACCAATGGCAATGGCATACCAAACTATCTAGATCCAAGTTCTACCGAGTCAACCCAAAGTTAGATTAACATTTTCAAATAAAAAAAGCTGCTATATTTTAGGATATAGCAGCTTTTTTTATGGGTTTTAAATAGATTTACAGTGCAACCGATAGACTTAAAATTAATTGATCAGGCCTAGTGTCAATTCTACTAAGAATGTCACCATCTAGGTTGTTACCAATAAAAGTTGCCTCGTTTTCGCTAAAGCCCCTTTCGTATCTCAAATCGATACCTAACTTGCCTAGATTGAGTCCAATTCCGAAATTAAGGCCTACCGAAAAGTCATTTTCAACGTTATCAATTTGGATACCATCAAACTCAGTATCCAATATATATTGTAACGAAGGCCCACCAAAAACGGTCAATGGTCCTATGATTTTTACTCCTAATAGAAGTGGAGCATCAAGTTTTTGCATGGTGAAATCATCACTGTCGTAATCACTTTTTGTGCTGGTATAAATAAACTCTGGTCTAAAATAAATGTCATTGCCTATTTTACCAAAAACACCAATATGGTAACCAATGTTGCGGTCAGGATTTTGAGCATTACTATTAATGGATTCAAAATAATCGCCGTTTGCATTATAGTTCAATCCGCCTTTTAAGCCAAAGGAACTACCTTCTTGAGCTTGAAGATTCATGCAGTATAATAGCGTTAGCACAAAGCCTAATGCTAATTTTCTATTGCCAATTAGGCTAAATTTGTTTTTTGTTTTTTTATTAGATTGTTTCATAGTTTCTATTTTTAAGATTTTAATATTAATGTGTCTGTTATCAAAAACGCTGCCAAATGAAAAATATTTCTTTCGTCTAAAATGATTTTCAGGGAATAAATACTGCTGCCAAAATTTACTAATCATAGTCCTTTTTTATTTTAGCGAAACTATAGTATTAGTCAACTTTACGCAGTTTAATTTTACCAATTGTTTAAGAGCATAAAGAATAGAGTTAATTATATTTGCGGCAAGACCTTCACCATATATGAATTTTGAATTAAAGGCCAAAGATGCCCAAAGTAAAGCTAGGGCAGGAGTTATAACTACAGACCACGGTAAGATTGAAACACCAATTTTCATGCCCGTTGGCACTGTGGCTTCAGTAAAAGGTGTGCATCAGCGTGAGCTTAAAGAGGATATCAATCCGGATATTATTCTTGGTAACACATATCATTTATTTTTAAGACCACAGACACCCATTTTAGAAAAGGCTGGCGGACTTCATAAATTCATGAATTGGGACCGAAATATACTGACAGATTCTGGGGGCTACCAAGTTTATTCGCTTTCAGATAATAGAAAAATCAAGGAAGAAGGCGTAAAGTTCAAATCTCACATTGATGGGAGTTCTCATGTGTTTACGCCAGAAAATGTCATGGAAGTGCAACGCATCATCGGTGCTGATATTATTATGGCTTTTGACGAATGTACCCCATATCCCTGTGACTATAATTACGCCAAACGCTCTATGCACATGACCCACAGATGGCTGGAGCGTTGTATAGAACATTTAAAAAAAACACCTTTAAAATACGACTATAACCAAACTTTTTTCCCAATTGTTCAAGGAAGTACTTATAAGGATCTGCGAAAACAGTCCGCAGAATATATTGCAAATGCAGGAGCTGAGGGTAATGCCATTGGTGGGCTTTCAGTAGGGGAACCGGCGGAAGAAATGTACGGTATGTCTGAAATTGTCTGTGATATTCTTCCAGAGGATAAGCCCCGTTACCTCATGGGCGTTGGCACACCTATTAATATTCTAGAAAATATTGCACTGGGTGTTGATATGTTCGATTGTGTGATGCCAACCAGAAACGCGAGAAACGGAATGTTGTTTACAGCGCACGGCACCATTAATATCAAAAATCTAAAATGGGCAGAAGATTTTTCCCCTGTGGATGATATGGGAATCACTTTTGTAGATACAGAGTATTCCAAAGCATATCTAAGACATTTATTTACGGTAAACGAACTTCTTGGCAAGCAGATAGCGACCATTCACAATTTAGGGTTCTACCTGTGGTTAACCCGTGAGGCCAGACGGCGCATCATTGCAGGAGATTTTAGAACATGGAAGGACAAAATGGTAAAACAAATGGATAAGAGACTTTAAGAGTTGCCCCACCTAACCTCCCAGAAGGGAGGAATTGAAAAATAGTAAAATTGTAAAAACAAATGAAATCGTAACCCCATTTTCGGTCTGAAAATCCCCTCCTCTGGAGGGGTTGGGGGAGGCTTATGAAAATACTCGATTGGTACATATTAAAACGTTATCTGTTCACATTTCTGATGATGTTGCTACTGTTTATTCCCATTGGGATTACGGTTAATCTTGCTGAGAAAATTGGGAAAATTCTAGAGCGGGAAGTACCCTTTCCAGCTGTAGCTCAATATTATTTGGACTTTACGATTTATTTTGCGCATTTATTGTTTCCAATATTTTTGTTTCTATCTGTAATTTGGTTTACCTCAAAGTTGGCCAATAATACCGAGATTGTTGCTTTTCTAAGTTCGGGAGTTTCCTATTGGCGTTTTCTAAGACCATATATGATTGGTGCCACCATTGTTGCAGCATTTTCTATTTTAATGGGATTGTATTTAGCTCCAAAGGCGAGTAAGGGATTCAATCAGTTTAAGTATGAATATTTAAAAGGAAGTAAACAGGCGGTAAAAACTACAGACATCTACAGGCAGGTTAATGATAATGATTATATCTACGTAAGTAGTTTTAATCCAGATACTAACGTTGGAAGAAATTTTAGTCTAGAGCACGTTGAGGGTAACACACTCAAATATAAAATATCGGCAAGCAATATCAGATACGATGAAGAGGATTCACTTTATATTTTGTCATCTTACAGCAAGCGGAAGTTTTTTGATAACAAGGAAATTTTAGAAACCGCCCGAAAGAAAGATACGGTCTTCCCATTTGATGTAGAAGATTTAACTCCAGAAGAATATATAGCTGAAACATTGCCATATCCTGAACTTATTGATTTTATCGAAAAGGAAAAAAAACGGGGATCTTCAAATATTGGGCGTTATTTGGTTGTAAAATATAAAAAATGGAGCTTGCCCGTTTCCATTTTTATTTTAACGATAATTGCAGTGGCAGTATCCTCAATTAAAAGACGCGGTGGTATGGGTGTTAATCTAGCATTTGGTATAACCATTGCCATGGTCTATGTTTTTTTTGATAAGGTATTTGGAGTTATGGCAGAGCAGTCGAGTTTTAATCCGATAATAGCTGTGTGGTTTCCAAACATCATTTTTGGTATCTTAGCCATATATCTGCTAAACAATGCCAAACGCTAAGGCCAAAAATTATCTCCATCTTCATTTTTTAGTGTTCATTGCAGGCTTTACTGCAATATTAGGCGAATTGATTTCAATCAATGCCGTAGCTCTAGTTTGGTATCGAATGCTCATTGCGGGATTTTTAATGTTTATATACATCAAATTTCGGGGCATAAAATTAAAGGTTTCTGCAAAAACAAAATTTCAATTTTTTGCTGCTGGAATAATTATCGCCTTGCATTGGATAACTTTTTTCGAGGCCATAAGGCAATCTAACGTGTCCATTACCTTGGCCATGTTTTCAACGGGTGCTTTTTTTGCTTCGCTTATCGAGCCTTTGGTCTTTAGAAGGCGATTAATTTGGTATGAAATTGTATTTGGAATCATCGTTATTATTGGTGTCTATCTCATAACCCAGAGTGAAATTAAATATATAAATGGTATTATTTTAGGAATTATTTCGGCCTTACTTTCTACGCTTTTTGCCGTTATCAATGGGCAGTTCATAAAAAAATATGATGCCACCGTTATATCGTTTTATGAGTTTGTGAGTGGTGTTGCTTTTATTACCATTTTTATCCTAGTGTTCCAAAACGGATTTTCGGCTGAATACTTCCAATTATCAAATAGTGATTGGCTCTATCTTATAATTTTGGCATCTGTGTGTACGGCGTATGCGTTTATCGGCTCGGTCATGGTTATGAGGTACATAAGCCCATATACAGTAATATTGACTTACAATCTAGAACCTCTTTACGGCATATTTTTAGCCATACTACTTTTCCCCGAAACCGAAATTATGAGTTCCCAATTTTATTATGGCGCATTTCTGATATTAGCAACAGTAATTGCAGATGCCGTACTCAAAAACTTCAAAGGGAATAAAAAGGCAATGACGTTAAACCGAAAAGCCAACTAAAATTTTCATATTTTTGCTTGCTAAACTAACCAATAATAAGACTAATTAAATCAAGATTTCAATGGAATATTTAGATTTTGAACTCCCTATAAAAGAACTTGAGGAACAACTAGAAAAATGCCAGATTATAGGCGAGGAAAGTGACGTTGATGTCACCCAGACCTGTAAAAAGATAGAAAAGAAACTTTTAAGTACAAAAAAAGAAATTTACAAAAACCTCACGGCATGGCAACGTGTACAAATGTCAAGACACCCCAATAGACCCTACACTTTAGACCACATCAAGGCACTTTGTGGCGAAACTTTTTTAGAACTCCACGGCGATAGAAACGTTAAGGATGATAAGGCCATGATTGGAGGCTTGGGTAAAATAGGAGATCAATCCTACATGTTTATAGGGCAACAAAAAGGATTTAATACCAAAACCAGACAATATAGAAATTTTGGAATGTCAAATCCAGAAGGCTATCGTAAGGCACTTAGGCTTATGAAATCTGCCGAAAAATTCGGGATTCCAGTGGTTACACTAATTGACACACCTGGTGCATATCCAGGCCTTGAGGCTGAAGAGCGTGGTCAAGGAGAGGCCATTGCAAGGAATATTTTAGAAATGACTCGATTAAAAGTGCCAATAATTACAATAATTATTGGTGAAGGAGCTTCCGGTGGTGCCTTAGGTATTGGTGTTGGAGATCGGGTGTTGATGTTAGAAAATACCTGGTACTCTGTTATTTCACCAGAATCCTGCTCATCCATTTTATGGAGAAGCTGGGAATATAAAGAGATAGCCGCCGAGGCGTTAAAACTTACCGCACCAGATATGAAACGCCTTAAACTAGTAGATACTATTATTAAGGAACCTCTAGGAGGTGCACATTCAGATAGAGAAGCAACCTTCAATGCGGTGAAGGAAGCAATTGAAATAAATTACGAAGAACTCAAAAACTTATCAAAAGAAGATTTAGTAGAAAAGCGTATGGAAAAATATTTAGCCATGGGCGTTTTTAAGGGCTAAGTCATGACAGTACCGTAAATTCAAAAATAGCCAGAAATTTCGTTCTGGTTTTTTTGTGGCTATTAACAATAATTTTAAGTTATCAACAGTTAAATTGTTGATGGACTGTTAAGATTCATATTTCGCCGCACCCTTTTTTACTTAACAATTTCTTTACATTCGCAGCTATGAAACAGCCAAGCACGCTACAAGGTTATAAAGTCGATAAAAGTACGCTTATAAGCTTAGAAAAAGGAAAGATACCACCCCAAGCAATTGATTTAGAGGAAGTTGTTTTGGGGGCAATGATGATTGACAAAAAAGGAGTAGATGAGGTTATTGATATCCTAAGTGCAGATGCTTTTTATAAAGATGCCCACAAACATATTTTTGAAGCTATTTTCAAATTATTTGAAAATAGCGAACCGGTAGATTTATTAACAGTTTCCAGCCAATTGAAAAAAGATGCAAAACTGGATATTATTGGAGGGGACTTTTATCTCATTTCATTAACCCAACGCGTATCTTCATCGGCTCACATTGAGTTCCATGCACGAATAATCCTTCAGAAATATATTCAAAGAAGTCTCATTAAAATTTCCAACGAAATTATAGAGGAAGCGTATGACGAGACAAAAGATGTTTTTGACCTTCTGGACAATGCAGAGGCCAAATTATATGAGGTGACTCAAGGCAACGTCAAAAAGTCAACTGAGACCGCTCAAAGTCTTGTAATTCAGGCAAAAAAGAAAATTGAGGAAATTTCTAATAAAGAAGGCTTGAGTGGTATTCCGTCAGGCTTTACAAAGTTAGATAAGCTCACATCTGGTTGGCAACCTAGTGATCTCATTATCGTTGCAGCCCGGCCAGGTATGGGTAAAACGGCATTAACACTAACAATGGCTAGAAATATTGCGGTAAATAGCAATATTCCAGTAGCTTTTTTCTCCTTGGAAATGTCTTCTGTTCAATTGATAACACGTTTGATTTCTTCGGAAACTGGATTGTCTTCGGAAAAATTACGAACAGGAAAATTAGAAAAACACGAATGGGAGCAGCTCAACGTTAAGGTAAAAACTTTAGAAAAAGCCCCCTTATTTATTGACGATACACCATCCTTGTCCATTTTCGATTTGCGTGCAAAAGCAAGGCGCCTCGCATCCCAATATGGTATTAAAATGATCGTAATAGATTATCTGCAATTAATGACCGCTGGCGGAAGTCAAAAAGGAGGGAACAGAGAACAGGAAATATCTACAATATCAAGAAACTTAAAGGCACTTGCAAAGGAACTCAGTCTGCCGGTTATAGCACTTTCCCAATTGTCTCGTGCGGTTGAAACCCGTGGAGGTAGTAAAAGACCTTTACTTTCAGACCTTCGTGAATCTGGAGCCATTGAACAAGATGCAGATATTGTAAGTTTTATTTACAGACCAGAATATTACAAAATAGAGGAGTGGGATGATGATGAGCGCTCACCAACTGAAGGGCAAGGAGAATTTATTGTTGCCAAACATAGAAATGGTGGTTTGGATAATATTAGGTTGAAGTTTATTGGACATCTCGGTAAGTTTGATAATTTAGACGATTTTGACACCCCATTTGGAGAATTTCATTCTAAGATGAATGCAGCAGCCAATGACAATACGCTCAAGCCAGATAATTTTCCATCAGCTTCAGATGCTTTTGGCGCTCCCGAAGAGGACGAAAATGATGTTCCGTTTTAATGATTCAATAGTAATCTCTTCACAGTTTAAAATTTTAAATCCGCAGTGAAACTGCGGATTTTTTATGTAATTAAACTTTGTTTTTTTCATAATATTTAAACAATCATTACATTTTAAGTTAAATTTGCTCCTGCTATTTAAAGAAAAGATGCCCCATGCTAGAAGAAAGACGTACCACAAATATTTTACTTTTATTTATCGTTATTCCCTTTGTATTCTATCTACTCCATATACTCTCGTTTATATTTATTCCATTAATAAGTTCGATGTTTATCGCCTTATTGTTTTTACCATTGATGAGATGGTTGAGAAAACGCAGGGTGCCAAAAGTATTAAGTATAATCATTGTTTTAACAATCATTGTGTTTCTGATATTTATTGGGGTTGAATTAGTTAACTTATCCAGTAAACAGATTTTAGCCAATGACTCCGGCTTTTTCAGCAAGGCAGAATTGAAGATAAATGATTTAATGCTTTATCTACAAGATAAGTTTGGTTTGGCTTACGATCCTGATGGTAATTTACTGGCACAGTTTTTCCAACGAGAGAATATAGGCTCAACAGTAGACTTTCTTCGTAAATTTTTAACCAATATACTTATGATTGTATTTTTCACTGTATTATGGTTGGCAGAATCTATCAATATGGCGAAAGTTTTAAATGATACAATACTAAAAAGAAAACATACTTCAATCAAGGCTTTTATGCGAATTGAAAATGATTTAATCACATTTATAAAGGTTAAATTCGCAGTAAGTGCATTAACAGGGTTATTTACTGGTTTGGCCTGTGTTTTCTTTGATGTTAGTTTTCCGATTTTTTGGGGTCTTTTTGCTTTCTTGATTAATTTTGTACAAATGGTAGGCTCTTTTATTTCTGTGATTTTACTAACAATTTTTGCTTTTGTAGAATTAGAGACTTCAAGTGTACTGTTCTTTTTCTTTTTATCTATCACTGGCGTACAAGTATTATTCGGTGCCATTTTAGAACCAGTTTTTATGGGAAAATCCTTTTCAATTAATGTTATAGCAGTCCTTATTATGCTGATGCTTTGGGGGTTTGTATGGGGTATTCCTGGGCTCATTCTTGCTATTCCGGTTACGGTTTTTGTAAAAATTATTTTAGAACAATTTCCGGGAACTCAGGTTGCTGCTTCCTTACTTTCTGGTGCTGAACATAAAATTACGTCTATCAAAAAAATGAAGTAAATACTATCATCTGTATTCCAACAGGTAAAACTTGGTGTTTATATTTTTCAGTTGTATATCTTATGATAGTTGTCAAATTCTTGACTAATGATTATATATCTTATAAAATAAAAAACGGAAACCTGGTCATAACAATTCTAAAACTAGTTTTGAGACTGTTCAAAAAGAACTTAGCTTTTATAGGATTAGCTTCTCTTAACAGAATATTTATAGTAGATGTATTGTAAATAATTATCTTTCATAAATATATAAAACACCTTTATTATGGTCCATGGCACTCACAATGCTCTTTCTGACGAGAGAAATAACAGTATCAAAATTTATATAAATGGTGAATTTTTCAATCGCGAGGATGCTAAAATTTCAGTATTTGATAGCGGTTATTTAGTGGGTGATGGTATTTGGGAAGCGTTAAGATTACATAAAGGTGTTTTGGTGTTTTTGAAAGATCACTTAGAGCGACTATGGGCATCGGCCGCATCGGTTGGGATGGTTTTTCCATTTTCAAAAAAAGAACTTACAGAAATTATTTGGAAAGTTATAAACGAAAATAATATGAAGGATAATGTCCACGTTAGGATCATGATTACACGTGGTATAAAAAAAACGCCTTCTCAAGATCCAAGACTTACCGTTTCAGGACCAAATATTGTTATCATCCCAGAATACAAAAAAGCTTCCGAAGAAAGTAAAACTAAAGGAATAACATTATTTACCAGTACTATTAGACGGGGTTCGCCAGATTACCTTGACCCAAGACTTAACTGCCATAGTAAACTTCATGAAGTCCAAGCTTTGATTCAGGCAATCGAGGCTGGCGCGGATGAGGCATTGATGTTGGATACCAATGGATTTGTTTCCACATGTAATGCCACTAATTTTTTTATAGTCAAGAATTCTGAGGTGTGGACTTCAACTGGACAATATTGTATGAACGGAATAACAAGAGCGAAAGTCATTGAAGCTTGTTTTCGTAATGACATTATATGTCGAGAAAAGAACTTTTCTTTATTTGATGTTTATGCGGCTGATGAGGCTTTTGTAACCGGATCTTTTGGTGGTCTAACTTCTGTGACTAAAATCGATGGTAGATGGATTGGAGATAAAAATAAAAACGAAATGACAAAAGTGTTATCCCATCTTTATAATGGTCTTATCGAAGAAGCAGTAAGCAATGGAGAATAATGCAATAAAACGTATTTCACTTTGGTCTGGACCTAGAAATATCTCTACAGCCCTAATGTACAGTTTTGCAAATCGTCCCGATACTAAGGTTTTTGATGAGCCCTTATATGGCTTTTATCTCAATAACAGCAGTGCTAAAAATTATCACCCTGGAGCAGAGGATATTTTGAAAACGATGGAGAAAGATGGCCATAAAGTTGTCGAGATGATGGCGTCTTGCTCAGCAAAGCCTGTGCTTTTTTTCAAAAATATGACCCACCATCTTTTAGACCTCGATTTGATTTTTATGAAAGATATGATAAACATAATCCTTACAAGAGATCCTTTAGAAATGTTACCTTCATTTAATAAGGTCATTAAAAACCCCAATATGGATGATGTTGGTTATAAAGCGCACGTAGATTTATTGGATGAATTTGAAAGAAATGACATCAATTATATTGTACTGGATGCTAAATATCTTCTAATGAACCCCGAAAGTGTTTTAAAGCAGTTGTGCCAAAAAATAGATATCCCATTTTCTGAAAATATGCTTAATTGGGAGGTTGGACCAATTCTTGAAGATGGAATTTGGGCTAAATATTGGTACGATGGTGTTCACAATTCAACCACCTTTAAATTACAGACGAACAAAATAAAATCTTTTCCAGAGCATTTAAAGCCGCTATTGAGGCAATGTCAACCGTATTATAGACGTTTACAAAAGCTAGCAATTCGATAGTAAGGTTATTTTCAATATATAAATCTGTATTAAAGAATTATCACTAAAGATTAATTTTGATTATATTCAAACCAAAAGAGAAATCTCTATGAAATATATTCTGTCAGCAACACTATTTTTGCTTTTAACGTTTAGTGCGAAAGCTTCATACATCCTTATTCCTATGGATGCCGAAAGTCAGCAAAATCACTTAAAAGCCTATGGTATGACCTATTGGACTTTAGAAAAGCAAACTAAGGTGAAGTGGTTGCTTAATTATAAAGGAGGCTCGTTTTTACTTCCTGATACAGATGAGATAAAGCGCGAATGCCAAATTAGGGGCGTTAGTTTTGAGGTTATTTCCAATGCCAAAACGGAGGAAATCCTGAATCTAATAAGCAGCCCATCAGAAAACATGGAAGCTATTGTGCTTGAAAAGGCGCCAAGAATAGCAGTTTATACCCCAAAAGGGTTAAAACCTTGGGATGATGCTGTAACCATGGTTTTGACTTACGCCGAAATTCCCTACGAAACTATTTATGATGAGGAAGTCCTTAATGATGCGCTGTTGCTTTACGATTGGTTGCATCTGCACCATGAGGATTTTACAGGTCAATATGGCAAATTTTACAGGGCTTACCGATCTGCAGCTTGGTATATTCAAGACAAAAAGGAGGCAGAGGCTTTAGCTGAAAAATTAGGATATGCAAAGGTTTCAGAAGAAAAACTGGCGGTAGCAAATAAAATACGGGATTATGTAATTGGGGGAGGTTTTATGTTTGCCATGTGCAGCGCAACAGATAGTTTTGATATTGCGCTATCTGCCGATGGAGTTGACATCTGTGAACCCATGTTTGATGGCGATGGAAGTGATCCTGATTATCAAAGTAAAATTGATTATTCCAGAACTCTTGCTTTTAAGGATTATCTATTAGAGCGTAATCCTGACGTTTATGAATTTTCCTCAATAGATATGACAAGGAAGCGAAAAATACCAAAAACTACCGATTATTTTACCTTAATGGATTTTTCAGCTAAATGGGATCCTATACCTACCATGCTCACTCAAAACCATACCGCGTTGGTCAAAGGTTTTATGGGGCAAACCACCTCTTTTACGAGAGAAGAAATCAAATCAAATGTTTTAGTATTGGGGGAAAATAAAACCAATGATGAAGCAAAATACATCCACGGTATTAAAGGGAAAGGTTTCTTTACATTTTACGGTGGTCACGATCCCGAAGATTACACTCACAAAGTGGGAGATCCCAAGACAGAATTAGATTTACACCCTACGTCTCCAGGTTACAGACTGATTCTGAACAATGTTCTATTTCCCGCAGCGAAAAAGAAAAAGCAAAAGACGTAATCATTAATTCATTTGTTATATATTTAATGTTAGTCGATTATCGATAATCCCACTGAAAATTTAGTATAAGCGTTCTATAATTTTTTAGTTAGATAGTAATCGGTTTCAACTATACAAATTACGGCATTGATTCTTAGGCTCAGCAGTATATGAACTTGATACCAATGCAGAATAATAAAACCATATATTTAAATTATACGAAACTCTAACATCAAAACTATTTAAAATCTTGGTTTACGTTTTTAAACAATTTTTCAAACTTTTATTTAATGCAATTTTCTTTTGGTCTTTTGCATTTTGTTTTTTCATTCTCATTAGATATTACGGCAGAAATCAAGAACAAGTGGATACCGCTGGTTTGATTGATAAAGTTACAGCCTCCAAATACTTGATTTTTGGAGTACTATTGGGCATTATGGTAGCTATAGTTTATACAATTATCGAGTTTTTGTTCGATAAGTTTTTATCCAAAGTACTACACCTTGGTTTTATAATGCTTCTAAAATCACTCATCTATTTTATATTTTTAATTTTTTCCTTAACGTTTATAGCACATTTGGCAGAAGCCTACATAAAGGTTGATTTTCCAAACGAAAGTGGGTGGTGGATTCAGAATAAAGTTTTTTGGATGGTTACGTTGTATTTTATTATATGTTCGTTACTATTTTCATTTATTCGTTTGGCCAATGACAAATTTGGCAAGGGTGTAATTTTTAAAATGATTATAGGTAGATTTCGAAACCCAAGAGAAGTCGAGCGAGTTCTAATGTTTATAGATTTAAAATCTTCTACATCCATTGCCGAAGAGTTAGGCCACCTTAACTACAGTCGTTTTATCCAAGATTGTTTTTATTACCTAAACAGGATTATAAAAAAATATGATGCCGAAATTTACCAGTATGTCGGGGATGAAGCTGTTTTAACTTGGAGCTTAAAAAAGGGAATAAGAAAGTCAAATTGTATAGACCTTTTTTTTGAATTTGAAAATAAGCTCAATAAACACGCTTCGTATTATATCAAAAAATATGGTGCTGTACCTAAATTTAAGGCTGGAGTACATGCAGGAAAAATAATTATAGCAGAAGTAGGGACCATTAAAAAAGAACTGGCGTATCATGGGGATGTAATTAATACCACATCTCGAATTCAAGAATTATGTAATGAATATAAGGAGCAATTAATAGTTTCTGAAGCACTATTATCTCAGTTAACATTGAAGGATAAATACAAGGTTATCGAATTAGGCAATGAACTTTTAGAAGGTAAAACTAAAGAACTGAAATTATTCGCAATACGAAGAAATTAAAGCGAAACTTAGGAATCTTTAATCCAAAAAAAATCCGATTCAATTAAGAACCGGATTTTAGGCGAAACGATGTTATGATTAAGGCGTATGCCTATTTTACTTTATTTACTATAGCTTCAAAAGCGACTGGGTTGTTCATTGCCAAATCTGCAAGAACCTTACGGTTCAAACTTATATTATTGGCTTTAAGTTTCCCCATAAACTTTGAATAGCTCATCCCGTGCTGTCTTGCACCTGCATTAATACGCATAATCCATAACGAACGGAAATTTCTCTTTTTGGTTCTGCGATCTCTATACGAATATTGCATCGCTTTGTCAACCGCATTTTTTGCTACTGTCCAGACATTTTTACGTCTTCCGAAGTAACCTTTTGCTTGTTTTAGAACCTTTTTTCTTCTGGCTCTTTTTGCTACTGAATTTACTGATCTTGGCATTTTCTTTAAATTGTTTTTGTAGTAGGCGGACGATTACCGACACTTTCTAATTTTTTATATTGCAAATCAAATATTTACAATTATAAAACAATTAGCCTTACTCCATGGTTTATAAATTGTTTTAACCAGTTAAGATAATTACTTCAAACGAAGCATTAACTTAACATTGGGCTCATCTGCTTTGTGTACCAAAGTATCATGAGTTAAAGCAAGCTTACGCTTTTTTGACTTTTTGGTCAAAATATGGCTTTTAAAAGCATGCTTTCTTTTAATCTTACCAGTACCAGTTAATTTGAATCTCTTCTTGGCACTAGATTTGGTTTTCATTTTAGGCATTTTTCCTAGTTTTATTTTTCGTTTCGCTTTCTTATTACTGAATAATTATTATCCAGCTTATTATTTTAAAATCATTAATATCAGATTCTTTACTAATTTGAATCTTTCCCGTTTAAGTAAAATAAACTTTGTTGAATTCTGTAAAGCCTAGTTATCAGTTGCTGTACGAAGAAGCAATTACTTAGTTTTCTTCGGCGCGATAAACATAATCATACGTTTACCTTCTAATTTAGGCATTTGCTCAACTTTTCCAAGTTCTTCAAGATCTTGTGCTAATCTAAGCAATAGTATTTGACCTTGTTCTTTAAAAACAATTGACCGTCCTTTAAAAAATACAAAAGCCTTTAATTTCGCACCGTCTTTCAGAAATTTTTCAGCATGTTTCTTTTTAAATTCGTAATCATGGTCGTCAGTTTGAGGACCGAATCGAATCTCCTTTACGGTTACTTTACTAGCTTTGGCCTTAAGTGCTTTTTCTCGTTTCTTCTGTTCGTAAAGAAACTTTTTATAGTCCATCACTTTACATACCGGAGGATCAGCTTTTGGTGATATTTCAACTAAATCCAAGCCTTTTTCATCAGCGATGCTCAAGGCCTCTTTAATTGCATATATGCCAATTTCTACATTATCGCCAACAAGTCGTACTTTTTCGGCTCTAATTTTAGAATTGATTTTATGTTGATCTTCTTTTACTACTCGCTTAGAGTAATTTCTTCTACGTATTGCTATGACTTATGAATTTATAGTTAAACTAAATTATTTTACTTAAAGGTTTTCAACGTTTTTTTTATTTCGCTTTCAACAATCTCCGAAAAAGCTTTCAGGGTTATCATTCCTAAATCTTCACCACCATGCTGTCTTACGGAAATCATGTTTTCATTTTCCTCATTCTCACCAATAATAATCATAAATGGGATTTTATTCATTTCGGCTTCCCGAATTTTTTTCCCAATAGTCTCATTTCTATTATCTGCGAGGGCGCGAATTTCGTGATTTTCTAGCGAACTTAAAACTTTTTCCGCGTATTTTTCATATTTCTCGCTAATTGATAACACAATAGCTTGCGTAGGCATGAGCCATAAAGGAAAATTACCCCCTGTGTGCTCTAATAAAATGGCTATAAAACGCTCCATACTTCCAAATGGTGCACGGTGAATCATGACCGGTCTGTGGAGTTCGTTATCACTACCTTTATAGGTTAAATCGAAACGTTCCGGTAAATTATAATCTACTTGGATTGTACCCAATTGCCAATTTCTACCCAAAGCATCCTTTACCATAAAATCCAATTTTGGTCCGTAAAATGCCGCTTCACCAATTTCAACTACGTAATCTAATCCTTTATCTATTGCTGCGTTAAGAATAGCATCTTCAGCTTTTTTCCAATTCTCATCACTGCCTATATACTTTTCAGGTTTATCTGGATCTCTTAACGAGACTTGGGCCTTAAAGTTTTCAAATCCAAGTGAGCCAAATACGTATAAAACTAAATCTATAACATCTTTAAATTCCTTATCAAGCTGGTCTGGCATACAGAAAATATGGGCGTCATCTTGCGTAAAACCTCTAACTCTTGTAAGCCCGTGCAATTCACCGCTTTGCTCATACCTATATACGGTACCAAACTCTGCATAACGTTTTGGTAATTCCTTGTAGGAGTAGGGGCGCGTATTGAAAATCTCACAATGATGGGGGCAATTCATAGGCTTTAACAAGAATTCCTCTCCCTCTGCAGGCGTGTGGATTGGTTGAAAACTATCAGCTCCATACTTCTCGTAATGTCCGGAGGTGACGTAAAGCTCCTTTTGAGCAATATGTGGTGTCACGACCATCTCGTAACCTGCTTTTTTTTGAGCTTGCTTTAAAAAATTCTCTAATCTTTCTCGTAGTGCAGCACCTTTGGGTAACCATAATGGTAAGCCTTGACCAACTTTTTGAGAGAAAGTAAATAACTCTAGTTCCTTACCTAGTTTTCTATGGTCTCGTTTTTTAGCCTCTTCCAAAAGATGAAGGTATTCAGTTAATTCTTTTTGCTTCGGAAAAGAGATGCCATAAATTCTGGTCAATTGTTTATTGTTTTCGTCACCTCTCCAATAAGCACCTGCGACCGATAGTAATTTTACGGCCTTTACAATTCCCGTATTAGGAATATGACCACCTCTACAAAGGTCTGTAAAAGTTGAATGGTCGCAGAATGTAATCGTCCCATCGTCTAGGTTTTCTATAAGCTCTACTTTATATTCATTGTTTTGCTTATTATAAAAGCTTAGGGCCTCTGCTTTAGAAACAGCTCTCATACTGAACTCATGCTTCCCACGAGCAATTTCAATCATTTTATCTTCAATGGTCTTAAGGTCCTTTTCTGAGATATTATTGTCTCCAGAATCCACATCATAATAAAAACCATTTTCTATAGCAGGACCTATGGAAAGTTTGATACCGGGATAGAGTTCTTCTAAAGCTTGTGCTAAAATATGTGCTGAAGAATGCCAGAATGCTTTCTTACCATCATCATCATTCCATGTGTATAATATTAAGGAGCCATCTTGCTCTAGAGGAGTTGTGGTCTCAATTGTCATTTTGTTGAAACTGGCAGATATAACGTTGCGAGCAAATCCTTCGCTTATGCTTTTGGCTACCTCCATAGGGGTAGTACCATTTTTAAATTCTTTTACATCACCATTAGGTAGGGTAATATCAATCATTATATAGTATCATTTTTTTAGAGGCACAAAGATAGTAGGATTAAAAATGGAATACAATTATATATATGGTATTGATGTAATTTTAAAAGAATCAATGAAAACAGGAAATACAATAACTTTATATTTTGTTTTGGTCTAGATGGGCAACCTAAGACACCTTCGAATTGAGGATGTATTCCTTTAATTAATGTTAAATTGTTATTGCAAATAACTGGCATTAAATGGCTTCGAAATAATTTCAAAAAAACCTCATATAAAGTTTGGATTTAAGGGTTTTTGGTGGGTATATTTGCACCCGCTAAAAGCAGTATTGCCAAGGCGTTTTTTTTTGGGGATATGCGTAATCGCGTCCTTGGGAAGAAAACCGAAAAAAACTTTGCAAAAAGTTTTGGCGGTAACGAAAAAGGGTTTTATATTTGCACCCCGCTAAGCGACAAAGTCGCGGAGGCGAATAGGAAAAAGTTGATTGACATATTGAATTGACAGCGTACGGCGGGTCCCGCGAGGGTCCCGCCGAGAATAAAGAGAACGAGCCATTTTGAGTACCTTTTTGATAATTCCGTTCGTCCGTCCTATCAAGTTATATAAGATTAGACGATGAAGAGTTTGATCCTGGCTCAGGATGAACGCTAGCGGCAGGCCTAACACATGCAAGTCGAGGGGTAACAGGGGAGCTTGCTCCCGCTGACGACCGGCGCACGGGTGCGTAACGCGTATGCAACCTACCTCTTACAGGGGAATAGCCCAGAGAAATTTGGATTAATGCCCCATGGTGACCCTAGAGCGATTGCTCTAGGGTCTAAAGATTCATCGGTAAGAGATGGGCATGCGTTCTATTAGCTAGATGGTGCGGTAACGGCGCACCATGGCGACGATAGATAGGGGCCCTGAGAGGGGGACCCCCCACACTGGTACTGAGACACGGACCAGACTCCTACGGGAGGCAGCAGTGAGGAATATTGGACAATGGGCGAGAGCCTGATCCAGCCATGCCGCGTGCAGGAAGACTGCCCTATGGGTTGTAAACTGCTTTTGTACGGGAAGAAACCCACCTACGTGTAGGTGGCTGACGGTACCGTAAGAATAAGGATCGGCTAACTCCGTGCCAGCAGCCGCGGTAATACGGAGGATCCGAGCGTTATCCGGAATCATTGGGTTTAAAGGGTCCGTAGGTGGGCTGTTAAGTCAGGGGTGAAAGTCTGCGGCTCAACCGTAGAATTGCCCTTGATACTGGCGGCCTTGAGTCATTGTGAAGTAACTAGAATATGTGGTGTAGCGGTGAAATGCATAGATATCACATAGAATACCGATTGCGAAGGCAGGTTACTAACGGTGTACTGACACTGATGGACGAAAGCGTGGGTAGCGAACAGGATTAGATACCCTGGTAGTCCACGCCGTAAACGATGGATACTAGCTGTCCGGACCTCGGTCTGGGTGGCCAAGCGAAAGTGATAAGTATCCCACCTGGGGAGTACGTTCGCAAGAATGAAACTCAAAGGAATTGACGGGGGCCCGCACAAGCGGTGGAGCATGTGGTTTAATTCGATGATACGCGAGGAACCTTACCAGGGCTTAAATGTGGTCTGACAGCTTTAGAGATAGAGTCTCCTTCGGGCAGATCACAAGGTGCTGCATGGTTGTCGTCAGCTCGTGCCGTGAGGTGTCAGGTTAAGTCCTATAACGAGCGCAACCCCTGTTGTTAGTTGCCAGCGAGTAATGTCGGGAACTCTAGCAAGACTGCCGGTGCAAACCGCGAGGAAGGTGGGGATGACGTCAAATCATCACGGCCCTTACGTCCTGGGCTACACACGTGCTACAATGGTATGGACAGAGAGCAGCCACTGGGCGACCAGGAGCGAATCTACAAACCATATCACAGTTCGGATCGGAGTCTGCAACTCGACTCCGTGAAGCTGGAATCGCTAGTAATCGCATATCAGCCATGATGCGGTGAATACGTTCCCGGGCCTTGTACACACCGCCCGTCAAGCCATGGAAGCTGGGAGTGCCTGAAGTCCGTCACCGCAAGGAGCGGCCTAGGGTAAAATCGGTAACTAGGGCTAAGTCGTAACAAGGTAGCCGTACCGGAAGGTGCGGCTGGAACACCTCCTTTCTAGAGAAGGGGCGGCGAACGGAAAAAGAGTGAAAGGGATGGGTCGTTCTCCCGCTGTCGATTTAATTTTTGAAATAAAGAGTCTCATAGCTCAGCTGGTTAGAGCGCTACACTGATAATGTAGAGGTCGGCAGTTCGAGTCTGCCTGAGACTACAGAGCAAGCTTGTCTTGTGGTTCAAGGTCCCGATATCGTATCGGGAACTTTGAGACGTTCATTACAGATTGAAAGGAAATTTTAGGAGTTGGGTATCCCGAGTTGACGTATAGGTCATCAATTAACTGATAACTGTTAACTGATAGCCGACAACTGAGACGGAAATGGGGGATTAGCTCAGCTGGCTAGAGCGCCTGCCTTGCACGC
>CAWDOF010000027.1:0-270000 GCA_963803715.1 uncultured Flavobacteriaceae bacterium | reverse complement strand
GCCGCAAATCCATAAATCACATAGGGTTTCTGATTTGTAAAAATAAGTTCTTCATCTTCCAAAAATCTACCTTGAAGATTCGTTTCATCTGCAACCCCGTCTCCATCGGCATCAAACGTTAGCGTTTGAATTTGACCTGTATCAGTTTGCTCGGGGAAAATAAAGACGGCATCTTTTACCAAAGTTACGAGTTCAACCTTTTGAAATTTATCGCCGCTATCAAATTCTATGGCATCCGTATATAAAAACTGCAAACTGTTTAGGGCAGCGTCCTGAATATCTATGGTGGTTTCTACGAATATAAATAGGCTGTCATTGGCCAAGAGTTCAACATTATTGAATTCCTTTCCTGCAACTCCATCAACATTGAGCCGGTAATTTGAAGTTTCTCCCAAACCTAATCTTACAGTGGGAATTGAAATATCATCATCGCTGCGATTATAGACTTTTAAATTATAGGTACTTGATCCAATGTCAGTAAATACGGTATCGAGGTATACGGTATCTTTCGAGAATTCTAGTCCGCCTGTGCTTGGGGAAAAGTCAAAATCATTTCTACAGGAGCTCCAAAATACTAATACAAATGTCAGAATAATAAAGTAAAGGAAACGTTTCATTTCTTGGAAAATAAGTTGGTTTAAAAATATAACTTTTGATGTCAACTTTTAGTATAGTATTCTAAAATTTAAAGCACTATTCTTTTTCTGATGTAAATTGGTTGAATTCTCTACTATAAATTAGAAACTGCTCTAAAAGTTCCAAGGTTCTGCCTTCGTCAATAAGTTTAGAGTCTATATTTTGAGCACTGCAATATTCAAAGAAAAGATAGTTATGGGTTGGTTTTATATTGAGATCATCCATGAGTAATTTTTGCGTAAAAAATGAATTTTTTTTAAAGATGTTTTCAATATCCTTTGAAGACAAATAAATTATATCGGGTATTTTATTTTTCTTTTTGAAAAGATTTCCAATCAACCTACCAATCGCCATAAAATCCATATTACCGCTTGGTGCCCCGTTATATAGATATGGTCTATTCTTGACATCATTTGCTATTTGAATGCTCATGTCTTCATTAGATGCGATGCTATCAAATTTTTTGTCCTTACGTCTTATAATTTCAACCTCGCTTAACTCATTAGTAAACTTCTTAAGCTCAAAAACAGCAATATTTTCGAAATGAGATGCAGTTAGCGTTATATAGATTTTATCGTGAAATAATGAATGTATAACTAGGTTATCACCTATTTCCGCTTCAATTGAAAATTCGCCATTATCGTTGCTAAATTGGATAGTGTTTTGGGTTTCGTTATAGATTCTAGCTCCCTTGACGGTCGTTTGGTCGTCATAAACTTTTCCATTAAGGGTTTGTTGCGCAAGTATTGCTACAGGAACTAAAAAAGTTAAAAACAAAAATTGCTTTAACACAGCAAGTAGTATTGGTTTAATGCTTGTAAATAAATAAAATGTAGGTGATAAACGCTCATGGATTATATCTTTTTTAACAGGTTGCTACACCAAATAATTATTGATATTAGAGATTTACTTATTTAAAAAGCGCTTGAATATCTGAAGTAATTCGCGCTGGCTTATTAGTTTTATGAGACATAAAACACCAAATTGTCTCAGAAGTTGTAAGTAGTTTGTTAGTGTTTTTATTATAGATTTCTACTTGCCTAGTAGAACGTAAACCTTCAGATTTTGTGACGTAGGTTTTTAATTTAAGTACATCTCCTACAATGGCCTCGGCTTTGTATTTAATATGATGGCTCAACATGATCCAGTAAAAGGAAGTCTTAATTTTTTCATCAATTTTTGACTCCCAGTGCTCTTGGGCTATGTCTTGAACCCATTCTACGTAACGTACATTATTAACATGATTACGGATATCAATATCATCTTGGCTAACGACTATATGTTTTTCGTAGGATTGCATAATTATTTTTCAAATATTTCTACTTCAAACAATTTGTCCCAGCGCTTACCTGTAACGATTACAGTTTTGGTATTTGGATTATAAGCTATACCGTTTAAAACATCCAACTTATCATGCTGTGTTACCAATTTACGTAATGGAGAAAAATCAATGACGCCTTCTACCGCACCATTTTTTGGGTTTATTATGGCCACACCATTTTTTTGATAGCGGTTTGCGTATATTTTACCGTTAATCCATTCCATTTCGTTGATACCGACAATTTTTCCCTTGTTCGTATAAACTTGAATTTTGGATGTTTCTGAAAGTGTTTCAGGGTTGAGATACCAGATTTGCTCGGTACCATCAGATTTGTAAATCGTCTTTCCATCATTGCAAAGCCCCCAGCCTTCTTTACTTTTTCCGTAGTTGAAACTGCTGATTTTTTTAAAGGAATCAACATCATAAACAAAACCTGTGTTTTCCTGCCAGGTCAATTGGTAAATATTATCGTTTAGTACGGTAATACCTTCAGCAAAATATTGATCGGCTAAATTTATACTCTTCAAAATCTCACCGGTTTGGTAATTTACTTTTCTCAGTTTTGATTCTTTATATTGTCCAGTACTCTCGTAAAGCTCGCCATTATAAAACTCTAGGCCTTGGGTATAGGAGGTAATATCGTGAGGATATTCATTGATGATTTTATAACCGTATATTTTGGGTTGAATATCGTTTAAGATTGTAATGTCGGTTTTGATTATTTCTTCGGAATCAACTGTTTTAATAACTGCGGTTACAGTTCTCGTTCCCAGTTTTTCATCCCTTAATATTTGATTCTCACTTAAAGGTTTACCATCTAGTTCATATGAAATCGAAGTTATTTCTATTCCCTTGCTATTATTGATTGAAAGTCTCAGGGTATCGTCGACCGATAAAATGTGGTTAGCGGCATTTATCTGTATGGAAAGCCCCTTTGTTTTACCTTCGGAATTACCACAGTTAATAAAAAAAATGCTTAAGCATATGAGAATGAAAGTTTTAATAGATGTCATTATTAGTCGTATTTTGATGCAAGTTATTTATTATAATTCAGTTTAAAAAATCATTGCCAAAGTATTAAAAGATTGTATCTTTGCTACTGGCAAGTCCTACACAACCAGCTCCTGTTGAATCCCCCAGGGCGGGAACGCAGCAAGGGTAGATGGTCGTAGCGGTGTGATGTAGGTAGCTTGCCTTTTTTTGTACCCAATACCCAGATTTTTTTAGACTATCCAAATTGAATTTTTTCAGGTAAATTCCACTTATTTTTCTTTCCATTAAATTGTATTTTTGAATTCATCAATAGTTAATTGAGTTTATGTCTAAAGTTGTTTTGATTACCGGTGGCAGTTCAGGAATTGGTAAATCGGTCGGGGATTTTTTAAGTTCGAAAGGTTTTGTTGTCTATGGCACAAGCCGGAACCCAGAACGTTATCCAAATACAGGTTTTAAACTTATAGCTTTGGAAGTAACAGATAGCGATTCCATAAAAAATGCCGTTGACCAGATTATTACTTTAGAAAATCGACTAGACATTTTAATTAACAATGCAGGTGCAGGAATTACAGGCCCCATAGAGGAAATACCTGATAATGAAATTAGGCGCAACTTCGAAACTAATTTATTTGGGCCTATTAATATGATAAAGGCGGTTTTGCCACAAATGCGTCAACAAAATAAGGGTCTTATCATCAACGTTACTTCTATTGCTGGATATATGGGTTTGCCGTATCGCGGAGTTTATAGCGCAAGTAAAGGCGCTTTGGAATTAATTACAGAAGCCTTTAGAATGGAAACAAAAATCTTCGGAATTGAAATGACAAATATAGCCCCAGGAGATTTTGCCACTAATATTGCCGCTGGCCGTTATCATGCTCCATTAAAAGAAGATTCGCCTTATAAAGCTAGCTACTCAAATACATTGCAGCTAATGGATAACCATGTAAATGATGGTCAAGATCCAGAGTTAATGGCCAAAGCAATCTATAATATCATTAATACCCAGAAACCAAAAATTCATTACAAAATCGGAATGTTTATGCAGAAATTCTCGATCGTGCTCAAACGGACATTACCCGATAAGATTTATGAGCGGATGTTGATGAAACATTTTGATATGTAAATCTCTATAACCAACAACTTAAAAACCACTTTCGAATTCTTATTTCAACTTATGACATTGTTAATATCATTTTATATCATTTTCTTCAGAAACTTTATCAAATGTTTAATTTTGGCAAACTAATAAAAGGATAGCAAATGAAATTTTTTATTGATACTGCAAATTTAGAACAAATAAAAGAGGCTCAAGACATGGGTATTTTGGACGGCGTAACCACTAACCCGTCGTTAATGTCAAAAGAGGGGATTACCGGTCATGACAATATCATGAAGCATTACGTAAATATCTGTAATATAGTGGATGGCGATGTTTCTGCGGAAGTTATATCAACAGATTTTGATGGTATGGTTCGCGAGGGTGAAGCACTGGCAGATTTGCATGATCAGATTGTTGTTAAGCTACCAATGATAAAAGATGGAATAAAAGCTTGCAAATACTTTTCAGATAAGGGCATTAAAACAAACGTGACTTTGGTATTCTCTCCAGGGCAAGCCTTATTGGCAGCAAAGGCAGGCGCAACCTATGTATCTCCATTTATTGGCCGTTTAGATGATATTTCAACAGATGGTCTTAACCTTATCGCTGAAATACGAATGATCTATGATAATTATGGTTTCGAGACTGAAATATTGGCTGCATCGATTCGTCATACTATGCATATAATAGATTGCGCCAAATTAGGTGCAGATGTTATGACGGGTCCATTAAGTTCAATAACTGGATTACTCAAACACCCATTGACCGATATTGGACTAGAAAAGTTTCTCGCAGATTATAATAAGGGAAATTAAAATCTAATTTTCACACAAACTTTATTGGCTAGAAACGATTTCTAAATCTTTAGAGTTGGAGAGTAATTTTTCAATCTCATCATCTATATTATCGCTCAATAAATTTGCGTTGGAATTGTAGATAATTCCATTGGCATCGGTTAGGATAACTTTATGTGCAACTGCGATGGCAAAGGTTTGAACAGCTTCATTCGGGTTTTTGAACATGTATTCATTTTGTGTTGGATACTTCAAAAGGTTTAGGGTTTTTTTCCAAGAATTACTGTCCATATCATTTATATTTATGGCAATAAAATCGACCTCTGGATATCTCGCTTTCAAACTACGCATCATGTAATGACTATTTCTATAATGCATCTTAAAATTTGATGACCAACAATAAACTACCGTAGGCTTATTTATGATAGTTCTTAGGTTGTGGGTGTTATCGCTAAAATCAACCACTCTAATATTAGGTATCAGATTTCCTGGATAAAGCTTTATAGTTGAGGAGACTAAATTTTTAAGATCAACTTTATCTACCTCATCAGTACTTTTCTCCAAATATGAGGCTAACATACTTTTAGATTGCGCAGCGCTTTTACTATTGAATATAAAGACTTTGGTAGCATGTTTAAGTATGTAATTTTTTATAGTTTCATTTTCAACAACGCTATCGATTAATCTTAATTTTTCAAGATTATAATCTAAGGCTTGGCGGTCAAAAGTATGATGGTTCCCGTCGTGGTAATATTTTTTAAGTGCGGTATTATGAAAATACCAGTTAATAAAATTATTGTACGAATAGACACCGCTTAAATTAATATCATTAAAATCGATTTGATTTCTATAATCGTAAAAATCTTCAGGTAGATCTTTGACGTGTATCAACTTGTTATTACCAAAGTGCCCAAAAGGATACTTTTCCAAATAATGATAATAGTTATAGTTGATAGTTGCCTCTGCAATTTTCTCAAAAAGTGGCGATGTACTATTTTTCGAAATGAATTCATCTAGCATTTCAAGTTTTCTCTTTTTCAGACTTTTAATTTTTAACTTGAATTCCTCTGGCTCTAAATTATGATTTACATTGAATGTCTTGTTTTCGATTTCATCTCCCAAAAATGATTTAATCAAGTAATTATTTTTCTTAGAACCTCGTCCAGTATAAACTAGAGATTCGTCAAAATCATTGGTATTCAACCTTAATAATAAGCTGTCTTTGGGCTCAATAAGAACAATCTGCCTTTCGCCGCCGTGGGTGAATGTGAAAAGACCTGCATCTAAATTTTCAATATTGTAAGAAAACCTATTGTCAGAATCGAGATATACCGTGTCTTTTTTACCTACGGAACTGTTTATGGTAATGTAATTATTATTGGGGTTAATAATCTGCCCGCCTAAAAATGCTTCATTATTATTTGTTTTTTTCCCATTACAGCCCAAGATGAACAAAAATGTAAAACATGTAATAATGTCAAACCTCATAGTAAATTTTATCTTCAAAAAATTAAGTCGTACAAAAATAGACGTTGCACGGAGTAAGTCTTGTTAATGCGCTGTTAAATGTTGATTTTACTGATGTTATAAGTAAAATACAGCTCGAAAATTATTTGTTTTAAACGTCTCAAATCAACAAAAATATTTACTTTTGCAAATTCAAACTTTAAGGAAGGTTTACTTCGGAAAACATCTCAGTTTAAAGTCAATATAAAGCAATCTTATTATGTTATCAGTTTCTAATTTATCGGTCCAATTTGGCAAACGAGTTCTATTTGATGACGTTAATGTTACGTTTAATAACGGCAATTGTTACGGTATTATCGGAGCAAATGGCGCAGGGAAGTCCACATTTCTAAAAATTATCGCAGGCAAGCAAGATGCCACATCAGGACATGTGCATTTAGAGCCCGGAAAGCGAATGTCCGTTCTAGAGCAAGAACATAACGTTTATGATGAGCATACGGTTTTAGAGACGGTAATGATGGGTAATAAGCCTTTGTTTAAATTGAAATCTGAAATTGATGCGCTCTATGCAGATTATACCGATGAGAACGCCGAAAAGATTGGAGAACTTCAAGTTCAATTTGAAGAAATGAATGGCTGGAATGCAGAAAGTGATGCAGCCGCAATGTTATCAAACCTCGGCATAAAAGAAGATGTACACTACACATTGATGAGAGATTTGGACGGTAAGCAAAAAGTAAGAGTCCTATTGGCACAGGCACTTTTTGGAAATCCCGATGTATTGATAATGGATGAGCCTACCAATGATTTGGACTATGAAACCATATCATGGCTCGAGCAATTTTTGGCAAATTATGATAATTGTGTGATTGTGGTATCTCACGACAGGCATTTTCTAGATTCTGTTTGTACGCATATCTCTGATATTGACTTCGGAAAAATAAACCAATACTCAGGAAATTATTCTTTTTGGTACGAATCTTCTCAACTGGCAGCAAGACAGCGTTCTCAACAAAATAAAAAAGCTGAGGAAAAAAAGAAAGAACTAGAGGAGTTCATCAGACGCTTTTCTGCTAACGTCGCCAAGTCGAAACAGGCTACCAGTAGAAAGAAAATGATAGACAAGCTAAATATTTCAGACATAAAACCTTCAAGCCGTCGGTATCCTGCAATTATCTTTGAACGTGATCGTGAGGCAGGAGATCAAATATTAAATGTAGAGGGATTGGCCGCTTCGTTGGATGGTGAAGTTTTATTTCAAAACATAAATATTAATTTGAACAAAGGAGAAAAAGTTGTGGTTTACTCTAAAGATTCCCGAGCTACGACAGCATTCTATCAAATTATTAACGGTAAGGAAAAACCAGATACCGGCAAATATTCCTGGGGAATAACCACATCACAATCCTATTTACCATTAGATAATAGTGAGTATTTTGAAAATAAATTGACGCTCGTTGATTGGTTGAGACAATGGGCAATAACTGAAGAAGAAAGGGAGGAAGTTTTTATTCGCGGCTTTTTGGGTAAAATGATTTTTAGTGGCGAAGAAGCACTTAAAACGTCAAATGTGTTATCTGGAGGCGAAAAAGTGCGTTGTATGCTTAGCCGAATGATGATGGTAAGAGCGAATGTTCTCATGCTTGATGAGCCAACAAATCATTTGGATTTAGAAAGTATTACGGCTTTTAATAACTCATTAAAAAATTTCAAAGGTACGGTATTGTTTACCACACACGATCATGAATTTGCCCAGACTGTTGCCAATCGAGTTATTGAACTTACACCTGGAGGCGTTATAGACAGGTATATGACATTTGATGAATATATGGATGATAAGGCAATAAAGGAGCAACGCGAAAAAATGTATGCCGTTACGGTGTAAACTCTGTAGAAGATTAAATAAAAGAGGTTAAATAAAAAGGGCTAGATATCAATCTAGCCCTTTTTATTTAACCCCTATAATCTATAATGACGTATAATTTATTCTTTAATAAAATTTCAAAACCCCAAGGTTTTTTTAAATCGTGTTATCCAAATTATTAGTCTTTATTATTTGCTTCCATTTCTTCCTTTACACTATTAATTATAGGTATGGCGTGACTCATTTCATCGTTATGCACATAAAGTTCTTGGTAGTTCTGTATAGACGGTCCAAAACCAGCGAGACGTCCCGATTCAGATTCATCTTTTACAATCGCACGAATTCCAGCACTTTCCAAGCGGTCTAGTGCCAATTGAACAATAATAAAACTTCCTGAAAATATTTTTTTATAATTACTGTCAGACATAATATTCATTTTTAAATTGACAATCAAGATACAAAAAATGGCGAGATCTTTTGAGTATTAGTTTATCTGATCAGGTATTTTTTATGTTCAGTAACTTTTAGCTTATGCCATTAAGAAAAAGGTAAACATAAAGTGTGGATATTTATCAATTAAAAATGCTAGAACTATTCTGTTAAGTATTTACAATATTGGTTAATTATGTGTTAAACGATCTAGAATGATAAACCAAAGGCATCTTACTGCCGTATCTATATCAAATAATCATTAATTAATTCAATAAACAAAATATGAAGACTTCAAAAAATTTATTAGGAATTGCAATTTTAACCGCAACAATGTTTGTCGGATTTAATGGTATTGCACAAGAGAAAAAAGAGACCAAAAAAGAAATGGCCAATAAAGTGGAAAAGGCTAAAAAAGACAAAATGAAGGTCGAAAGAACTATGCAACCAGAAGGAAAGGCTGTAATGGTTGGAGGTGCTAAGATGTACCCGTCAAGAACAATTGTTGAAAATGCAATTCAGTCAAAAGACCATACTACATTGGTTGCTGCGGTAAAAGCTGCTGATTTAGTGGAAACTTTATCTAGTGAAGGTCCTTTTACAGTATTCGCCCCAACTAATAAAGCTTTTGAAGCATTACCTGAAGGGACTGTAGAAACCTTGTTGAAATCAGAAAACAAGAAACAATTACAAACTATTTTAACCTATCACGTTGTTGCAGGAGATTATAAAGCTGCCGATATTGCCGAATTGATTGAAAAGAATGGTGGAGAAGCAAAATTGGAAACTGTTGCTGGTGGAACTTTAATTGCAAGTGCTAAAGGTGATAAAGTATTTATTACTGATGAGAATGGAAATTCTGCTCAAGTAACGATCGCTGATGTTAATCAATCAAATGGAGTGATTCATGTAGTTGATGCAGTTGTATTGCCTAAATCGTAATACTAGATTATAATATATAATTGAGTGATAAGGTTATCATTCAAATTTGAGAAATCCCATCATGAAAGTGATGGGATTTTTAATTTATAATAGTTCAATAAGACATCCTAGAAAGATAATTCTTCAGCAATATGATTTATTAATACTGAAATCAATTCTTATAACCCCTGTCAATTTAGATATAATTTATTAAAATGTACTTGTCCGTATTAGATTATCAAAATTTAGCTACATTTAAAGATAATAACTAAAAAACATATTCAAATGACTAATAATCCACATTCTAATGGATCTACACAAGGTGTAAATTTCGATATTAATGAAAGTTCAGCTAAATGTCCCTTCATGGGCGAACCACATAACAAAGTAGCGGGAGGAGGCACAACCAATAGAGATTGGTGGCCAAATGAATTGAAGCTAAACGTTTTACGACAGAATGCTTCTAAATCTGACCCAATGGGTAAAGATTTTAATTATGCCGAAGCCTTTAATAGCGTAAACTTTTCAGAATTAAAACAAGATGTCCTTGATTTAATGACCGACTCTCAAGAATGGTGGCCCGCAGATTATGGACATTATGGTGGTTTTATGATTCGTATGGCTTGGCATAGTGCTGGTACTTACAGAATTGGAGATGGAAGAGGTGGCGCCTCTTCAGGAACCCAGCGTTTTGCACCTATCAATAGTTGGCCAGACAATGGTAATTTAGACAAAGCAAGATTATTGCTTTGGCCAATTAAAAAGAAATATGGCAAGAATGTCTCTTGGGCAGATTTGATGATTTTAGCAGGTAACTGTGCTTTAGAATCAATGGGATTTAAAACTTTTGGGTTTGCTGGAGGCCGGGAAGATGTTTGGGAACCAGAACAAGATATTTATTGGGGTAGCGAAACAGAATGGGGAGCAAATGAAGCAAGATATGATGATGGCAAACTTGAGGCACCCCTCGGTGCAGTAATGATGGGTTGGATTTATGTGAATCCAGAAGGACCAAATGGAAACCCTGACCCAGTAGGGTTCTGCCCATAATGTAAGAGAAACATTTGGGCGTATGGCCATGAATGATGAGGAAACAGTAGCTTTAGTAGCCGGCGGACATACCTTTGGAAAAGCGCACGGTGCGGCAGATCCAAATGAATATGTCGGGGTTGAACCTCATGGTGCCTCTATTCAAGAAATGAGTATGGGCTGGAAAAATTCTTATGAAACAGGTGTTTTAGATCACGCGATTACGAGTGGTTTAGAAGGCGCATGGACGCCTAATCCTACGCAGTGGGATCATGATTACTTTGAGGTTTTATTGAATTACGAATGGGAAAGAACCAAAAGTCCTGCAGGCGCACATCAATGGACGCCTACCGAAGCTTCAAAAGCTAGAATGGCACCAACAGCTGGAGATGCATCAAAAAAACAACGCTTGATGATGACCACTGCAGATATTGCCTTAAAAGTTGACCCTGAATATTTAAAAATATCCAAACATTTTCACGAAAATCATAAAGCTTTTGAGGATGCATTTGCTAGAGCATGGTATAAATTGACCCATCGTGACATGGGACCTATTGATCGTTATTTAGGACCAGAAGTTCCACAGGAAGAATTATTATGGCAAGACCCAGTACCAAAAGTTGATTACTTGTTGAGCGAATCTGATGTGGAATCTCTTAAAAAAATGATTTTATCCTCTGGTCTTACCGTATCTCAATTAGTAAAAACCGCTTGGGCATCTGCCTCAACCTTTAGAGGGTCAGATAAGCGTGGAGGTGCTAATGGTGCACGTATTCGTTTAGAACCACAGCGTAGTTGGGAAGTCAACAATCCCGCAGAATTAAATCACGTACTTAAAGTTTATCAAGAAATTCAAAATCAATTTAGTGGAACAATTTCTATGGCAGATTTAATTGTTCTTGGTGGCGCAGTAGGTGTTGCTGAAGGTGTTCGAAAATCGGGTCATCATGTCGATGTTCCTTTTACCGGCGGAAGGGGAGATGCGCTTCAGGAAAAAACAGATGTAGATTCTTTTGTGTATTTAGAACCTCAATTGGATGGTTTTAGAAACTTTAGAAAGGGTAATCAAAATGTCCCCGCAGAATCTGCTTTAATCGATAGAGCTCAATTATTAACCCTATCCATTCCAGAAATGACGGTTCTAGTTGGTGGTCTAAGAGTTTTGGGTGCTAACTATGATGATTCAAAACATGGGGTGTTTACAGATAATGTAGGAACTTTGACCAATGATTTCTTTGTGAATTTGTTGGATATGGGTATCACATGGAAAGAAACCTCAGAAGATGAAACAGAGTTTGAAGGACGAGACAGAAAAACCGGGATAGTAAAATTTACGGGAACTCGTGCCGATCTTATTTTTGGCTCAAATTCTGAATTGAGAGCCGTTGCAGAGGTTTATGCGACTGACGATGCTAAAGAAAAATTTGTTACTGATTTTGTTGCCGCTTGGGCCAAAGTGATGAATTTAGATAGATTTGATTTAAAATAAAATATTGAAGTAGCACTAATGAAGGAATAGATGGTAAAGCATCTGTTCCTTTTTTTAATCCACAGTTTTAAAAATGAATTCAACCCAACAATTATTTTTAAGTATTCAAAACGGCGATATTGAAACTTTAAAATCGCTTTTAAAAACACATCCAGAACTCAAGCATTCAAAAGATGCCAGAGGATTTACACCATTGATATTTGCAACTTACTTTGATAATAAAGATGCTACTGAAGCATTAATTGAAGCAGGAGCAGACGTTGATGGAAGAGATAGCTCAGGAAACACAGCATTATTAGGTGTGAGTTTTAAAGGAAACATTGAGCTTGCTAACTATTTAATTGACCATGGGGCAAATATTAACGTCACAAATAACAACGGAACAACACCGCTCATTTTCGCCGCGTCTTATAATCAAAAAGAAATGGTGGAATTACTGCTTAAACATTCCGCAGATAAAAACATTAAGGACAACGACAAAAAAACCGCTCTAATGCACGCTACCGAAAAAGGTTTTGATAAGCTTATTGAAATTCTGTAAGTATAGCACTTTGATTAGAGTTCTCTATAATTCATTTCAACCCGTGAATTACTAATTAAAAAAAAACCGCTTTCAGCCAAAATGACGAAAGCGGTTTTACTTTTTCAGATAATACAAAAGATTAAGTATCAATAGAACCGGTTACTCGTTTCATGAACCCGTTGAGCGCTTCTTTTTTGGGAGTTCCATCTTTAATCATTTTATGAACTTCCAAAGCACCGTACATGTTAGAAATAAGTTCTCCAATCACATCGAGTTCTTCATCTTTTAAAGACGAGACTTCGGTTAAATCTTCTAAAGTCTCTATGGTTTCAACCAAATAGTCTTCATCGTTTGCATCGATAAAATTTGTCAAATGCTTTATTACAGGTAATTTCATTACTTAATATTTTTGAATATTTAAACAACTTCGGCTACCAAATCCTTCAAGACGTCAAACTTGTTGGTTTGTTCCTGCTTCACAAATTTTCCATTTTTAAATGTCGCAAACGTTGGTAAATTGTCAACGGTTGCTAATTTTCTAGATTCAGGAAATTTTTCGGCATCAGCCATAATGAATTTTGCAGTTTCATTTTCCGAAGCCAATTTCTTGAACTTTGGTTTCATGATTCTACAGTTTCCACACCAAGTTGCTGAATACTGAACAATAACTGTATCGTTGTTCGCTATTAATTCTTCTAGATTATCTTTTTCTAATTCTTCTACCATTTTTATTTTTTTTTAAAAATACCAAAGACCAAATTCTGGTAGTTAATGTCAAATCAACTTTTAGAATTTAGTCTTCGGAATTTAAATGTTTACTTTTTAGTTAAGTTGAGCTGAAAGATATTCTTTCACACCATCACGATTGGCATTCATGGCCGTTTCGCCTTCTTCCCAATTCGCCGGGCAAACTTCACCTTTTTCTTGCACGTGGGTATAGGCATCAATTAAGCGCATAAATTCTTTCACGTTTCTACCTAATGGCATGTGGTTTACACTTTCATGAACTACAGTACCTTCTTCATCGATGATATAAGTAGCGCGGTAAGATACATTATCACCTTCTACAGTTACTAATCCTGTTTCTTCATCATAATGTTCATCTGTCGTATCTAAAATACCTAGCGCAGAAGCTAAATTTCTGTTTGAATCTGCTAAGATTGGATAAGTAACACCTTCAATGCCGCCATCATCTTTTTTAGTGTTTAACCAAGCAAAATGAACTTCAGCTGTATCACATGATGCACCAATTACCACAGTATTTCGTTTTTCAAATTCGCCTAATGCTGCTTGAAAAGCGTGTAGCTCAGTAGGGCAAACAAAAGTGAAATCTTTTGGATACCAAAACAGTAATACTTTCTTGTTGTTTTTTTGTGCTTCTTCTAGCACATTGAGTTTAAAAGTATCGCCCATCTCGTTCATGGCGTTAACATTTAAATTCGGGAATTTTTTTCCTACTAAAGTCATATTTTATAAATTTTATAGTTCTTATTAATTTCTACACGAAGTTAATGGTTAAATGACGTTAAGTGTATAGCTATTGATTATAATAGAAAATAGAGTAATAGCAAGAGGGTATGGGCTTAAAAAAGAGCCGGCGAAATTGTCATATCCGTAAATAGGACCTACTGAAATTACAGGGTTGATAATACGGACTCAATACGAATGAAATATTCTGTTTTAAGATTTTGCCAATTCTTTGATTTTAATCGAAAAAGCAGCAAATAGTAAAGTCATAAACGGACTAAGCCAATTAAAAATAGCAAAAAAGAAGTAGTCTGCCACTGGTACGCCCAATACGCCAGATTGATAAGCACCGCAAGTATTCCAAGGGACAAGGACAGAGGTCACTGTACCAGAATCTTCAAGCGTTCTACTTAAGTTTTCGGGGGCGAGGCCTTTATCTTCATAAGCTTTTTTAAACATTTTACCAGGAACAACAATTGCCAAGTACTGGTCAGAAGCCGTAACATTGAGCGCTAAACAACTGGCAACGGTGCTTGCAAATAATCCGAAAGTTGTTGAAGCTAAATTTAAAAGTGCTTTACTAATTCTTGATAATGCACCAATGGCATCCATTATACCACCAAAAACCATGGCGCAAATAATTAACCAAATCGTGCCTAACATCCCAGACATTCCACCTGCCGAAAATAGGTCGTTAAGCTCTGCACTTGTTGTTTCTACAGAGACATCAACGGTCATCGCGTTCATTACGCCCTTGTAAGCCGATTCAAAAGTTAAACTATCGGCACCAGCAATAGTTGTAACAATATCAGGCTGAGCGATTATGGCAGCAACGGCTCCAAGTAGCGTTCCCATTAAAAGTGCAATTAATGGGGGTGTTTTTTTAACAATCATAAAAATGACGAGAGCAGGAACTAAAAATAACCAGGGCGTAATATTAAACGCACGACCAATTGCGGTTAATTTGTCTGAAATATCGGGTGTACCAGTGGTGTCAATATTTAAACCAATAATAATGAAAACGATTAGCGTTATTGATATTGTAGGTATGGTCGTCAACGTCATATATTTAATGTGGGTAAATAATTCCCCACCGGCCATAGCTGGTGCGAGATTGGTGGTATCGCTCAAGGGCGATAACTTATCTCCAAAATAGGCGCCAGAGAGCACTGCTCCAGCGGTCATGCCTAAAGAAATCCCAAGTGTTTCGCCAATACCTATCAATGCAATACCAACAGTAGCCGAAGTTGTCCATGAGCTTCCTGTAGCAATCGAGATTATGGCACAAATAACGACGGATGCCGCTAAAAATATTGTGGGATTTAAAATTTGGAGTCCATAATAAATCATGGTGGGGATAATTCCACTGATAAGCCAAGTACCTGCAAGTGCGCCGACCATAAGTAAGATTAAGAGAGCTCCAGAGGTGGATTTGACGTTTTCGGCAACTTCGTCCATCATTTGCTCGTAGGATACTTTATTAAGAAAACCAACGATTGCAGCAACAGCGGCACCGAGCAATAAAATAAACTGATTACTTCCACTTAGTGCATCATCACCATAAACAAAAAAAACGTTGTAAAATAACATAATAACCAAAGCGAATACAGGTATCAGAGCTTCCAAGAGGTTAAGTTCTTTGTTTTCTACTATATGTTCATTCTGAGGTTTTGTAGGCTTGATGTCTTTACTTTCCATATAAACATTGTGGTTTGGTTTGTAATGTTACAATAATGTTACCTAATCTGCAAATGCTAAATGTTGCGTACTTTAGCCTTTTAATTAGCAATTAGAACAATGGATTCATTCACACAAATAGTTTTGGGTGCGGCTTGCGGCGAAGCTGTTTTAGGAAGAAAAATCGGAAATAAGGCTTTGCTTTTCGGAGCGATTGGCGGCACGATTCCTGATTTGGACGTGTTTATTGGGAGTTTGCTATTTGAAAACGAGATTGATGCGATGTTGTTCCATCGTGGGATTATGCATTCGGTATTGTTTTCAGTGTTTGGTGCTTTTTTATTGGGCTGGTTGGTTCATAAATTTTATAATAGCGGAAGTCGTTTAAATACAACCAACCAATCCGATTGGATCAAACTCTTTTTTTGGTCGTTGTTTACGCATCCCATTCTCGATTGTTTTACGCCCTACGGCACACGGCTATTTGCACCGTTTAGTGATTATCGGGTGGCTTTCAATAACATTTCGGTTGTAGATCCACTTTATACATTACCGTTTTTGGTTTGTATAATTATATTAATGTTTTATCATAGAAAACATTCCAAACGAAGTTTTTGGCTAAAAATAGGATTGGGAATTAGCTCACTTTATATGATTTTCACCCTGTGTAATAAATATTATGTGGATAGTATTTTTCAAAGTTCCTTAGCGGAAAAAGGCTTGACCCAAGAACGTTTCAGTACACAGCCCACCATCTTGAATAATATACTTTGGTATGGGATTGCCGAAACTGAGGATGCCTATCATTTGGCGAATTATTCTTTATTTGACTCCAAAAATAGATTTTCAGAATGGAAAATTATTACAAAGAAACGAGCGATAACTATAAATGAATATCAAGATATTGCTGATTTGGCGAGTTTTTCAAAGGATTATTATATTGTAGAAAAGCTGGATGACGAGACTTTTCTCTATAAAGATTTGAGATATCCAATGATTAAAACAAGGCAGGGCGAGCAATCGGTTTTTAATATGAAACTTTATAAATCTGGTACTCGTTTAGATATGAAACCCTTTGAGCCAGAAATGAACGATATGGGTTATAGTATTAATGCTCTTTGGGAACGGTTAAGAGGGATTTAATTCTTCCCTCTATGTATCGTCTGCGTTCGGTCTGGTCCAACAGAAACAATAGTGATAGGGATTTCCAGTTCGTCTTCTAAAAAGGCAATGTAAGTATTAAGTTCTTTCGGAAATTGTTCAACGCTGTTCATCTTGGTTAAATCGGCTGACCAGCCTTTGAAATCGGTGTAGATAGGCGTGACATTCTCGGCTTCAATATTATAAGGTAAATGTTTGATGACTTCTCCTTTATAATTGTAAGCTGTACAAACTTTTAAGGTTTTAAAACCTGAAAGCACATCGCCCTTCATCATACTCAATTGGGTAACACCGTTAACTTGACAAGCATATTTTAACGCAACTAAATCTAGCCAGCCACAACGTCTAGGTCTGCCGGTTACAGCACCAAATTCGTGTCCAATTCTAGCCATATCCTCGCCAACTTTATTAAATAGTTCGGTTGGGAATGGTCCTGAGCCAACACGGGTAGTATAGGCTTTAAAAATCCCGAATACTTCGCCAATTTTATTTGGCGGTATTCCTAAACCAGTACAGGCTCCTGAAGCCGTTGTGTTTGATGAGGTTACAAAAGGATAGGTGCCAAAATCTATATCTAGTAATGAACCTTGAGCGCCTTCGGCTAATATGGTTTTACCATTTTTTAGAGCTTGGTTGAGGTATTCTTCACTGTCAATAAATTGTAATTCTTTTAAACGTTCTACCGAAGCAAAAAATTCCGCTTCCATTTCAGCGAGGTCGTATTGGATATCCACATCATAAAAGCCTATCATGGCTTCGTGCTTGTTGGCTAACGCTCTGTATTTTTCTTTCCAATTCGGAAGTTCCAGATCACCAATTCTTATGCCGTTTCTACCCGTCTTATCCATGTAGGTTGGACCTATACCTTTTAGTGTAGAACCAATCTTGGCTTTTCCTTTTGAAGTTTCCGAAGCGGCGTCCAGCAAACGATGCGTAGGTAAAATAACATGGGCTTTTCTGGAAATAATAAGCTTCGATTTATAATCTAGATTAAATTTGTCCAAGCCGTCCAACTCTTGTACAAAAACAACGGGGTCAATTACTACGCCGTTACCGATAACATTTATTGAATCCTCATGAAAAATTCCTGAAGGAATAGTACGAAGTACGTGTTTAATGCCATCAAACTCCAAAGTATGTCCAGCATTAGGCCCGCCTTGAAATCGTGCAATAATATTATATTTGGAGGTCAACACATCAACAATCTTTCCTTTGCCTTCGTCGCCCCATTGTAATCCTAGGAGTAAATCTACTGCCATGGTATTCGTTTATTTTTCTGGTTTGTTTTTTGTTCCGTAGAGATAGAGTGAGTGGTTGTTAATCGTAATGTCAAAAACCTCTTCAATAGTCTTTTTGATGGATTGAATCCGAGGATCACAGAACTCGATCACCTCTCCAGTGTCTGTCAAAATAACGTGATCGTGCTGTTTATCAAAATAGGATTTTTCGTAATGGGCTTGGTTTTGGCCAAATTGGTGTTTTCTAACCAATGCGCATTCCATTAAAATTTCTATAGTATTGTAAAGTGTTGCACGACTTACACGATAGTTTTTGTTTTTCATTTTGATGTAAAGAGATTCTATGTCAAAATGTTCTTCGCTATCGTAAATTTCTTGAAGTATTGCGTAACGTTCAGGTGTTTTGCGATGCCCCTTACTTTCTAGGAACTTCGTGAACACGTTCTTAACGATTTCTTGATTTGTCTGTTCGGTTTTATCACTCATAATCTGTGGGTAAATTTACATAAAATTTACACTCTTGTTACCTTATCGATTCCATTAATTTTCTTGAGATTGTCCATCAATTTTTTTAGCATCGTGATATTGTTGACTACGACGTTTATTTTTCCGCTGAAAACACCATCGTCTGTTTCAAAACTGATGCTTTTCATGTTGACGTGCATATTTGCTGAAATCACTTGGGTAATATTGTTTACCAAGCCAAGTTTATCAATACCAGATAATTTAACTTGGGCGGCAAAATCTTCTTGTGAAGAGTCAACCCATTTGGCCAACATAATTCTATAGGCATAATTGGATTGCAAGCTTAACGCATTGGGACAATTCTTTTTGTGAATTTTTATACCATCGTTAATCGTTAAGAATCCAAAAACCTGATCGCCAGGGATGGGGTTGCAACATTCTGCCAGTTTATAATCTAACTTTTGTTCGTCCTTCCCAAAAACAAGTAAATCGTATTTAGCGGTAATCTCATCTTTATCAATATCTGGAATTACGGAAGGTTTCCGGATTTTATTCTTGATGTAGCTCATGAACATATTGCTACGAGACGAAGCATAATCCTTGAGCTTTGGATTGTCAATGGTGCCAATGCCTACACGGTAGAATAAATCGAGACTGGTCTTTAACTTAAAAAACGTGACCATCTCATTAATGGACTTTTCATCTAGCGGAATTTTAAGTTGCTTTAGCTTTCGTCTTAAAATTTCCTTGCCATCTTCTGCAACGTCTTTCTTTTCCTCCTTAAGTGCCGATTTGATTTTACTTCGAGCCCTTGCTGTGGTTGCATAGTCCAACCAATTGCGGTTGGGTTTTATATTATCTGATGTGAGAATCTCCACTTGGTCGCCACTTTGAAGCTCATGACTTAGTGGTACCAGTTTGCCATTTACCTTTGCACCTTTGGTTTTCATTCCGATTTCGGTATGGATACTGAATGAAAAATCCAATGGCGTTGATCCCTTGGGCAGGGATTTTAAATCTCCTTTTGGTGAGAACACATATATTTCCTTAGAGTAAAGGTTGAGTTTAAATTGCTCCACAAAATCAACGGCATTGGTCTCATTGCTTTCTAAGGCTTCTTGAAGTTTGTCAATCCAAGTATCAAGAGCATCCTCGGCGTTGCCTTCTTTATATTTATAGTGTGCGGCATAACCTTTTTCAGCAATCTCGTTCATACGTTCACTACGTATTTGTACTTCGACCCATCGTCCTTTTGGCCCCATGACCGTAATGTGAAGCGCCTCGTAACCCGTAGATTTAGGAGAAGAAATCCAATCGCGCAATCGAGTAGGGTTGGGCGTAAAATGATCGGTAACTATGGAATAGATTTTCCACGCCAGAAATTTTTCGTTTGCAAAATCTGATTTATAGATTATTCGAACGGCAAACTTATCATAGACTTCATCAAAATCGACTCCCTGCTTTACGATTTTTCGTCTGATAGAATATATGGATTTTGGACGGCCCTTAATTTCATAGTTCAAACCTTCATTCTCGAGGGAGTCTTCAATTATTTTTGAGAACGCTTTGATATAGGCATCTTGATCTTCCTTGCTTTCCTGAATTTTACCCATAATGTCATCATAAACATCGGGCTCGGTATATTTTAATCCGAGATCTTCAAGTTCGGTCTTGATGTTGTAAAGTCCAATTCGGTGAGCTAATGGTGCGTAGATATATAAAGTTTCAGAAGCTATTTTTTCCTGTTTATCACGTCGCATGGAATCCATGGTCTGCATATTGTGGAGACGGTCTGCAATTTTTATAATAATGACCCGAACATCATCATTTAAAGTCAGCAACATTTTTCTGAAATTTTCTGCTTGAGTAGAAACGTTGGTTTCTTTACTTAAAGAAGAAATTTTGGTAAGCCCGTCAACGATGCGTGCCACGGTTTCGCCAAAAAGGCGCTCCATATCATCAATGGTGTAATCGGGATTGTCCTCAACTACATCGTGGAGAAGTGCAGCGGCAATACAGGTAGCATCGAGACCAATCTCACTGGCAACAATACTTGCCACAGCAATGGGATGAAAAATATAAGCCTCCCCAGATTTGCGGCGTTGGTCCTTATGAGCGTCAAGAGCAACCTCAAAAGCATGACGAATTAATTTTTTATCCTCAACCGTTAAGGTTTGATAGCTTATTTTCAAAAGCCGTTTATAGGCCTTGGCAATATCTGCGTTTTCTTTTTCTATGGCTACCTCTGTCATAGAACTAAATTAAGCATAAGATACTTATTGTGCAATGGGTTTTTTGCAATTAATCATTTAACTTCAATAAAGAAAGGCCGTTTTTCAGGTCTTCAAATTCCGAACCCGTTCCAAAAGCGTTGGATGCGAATAATGCATAAATACATAAGCGGGATGCGGTGTCAAATTGCTAAGGCTGCTTTTTGATAGTTTTTTTAAGGAACTGATTAGCGGTGCTGCCGAATAGGTGTTTTTGGCATAATCATCGGCTTGATATTCAAAAACCCGAGAGAGATAATTCATTAATAAACCCGTAACTTCTGAAATTGGCGAATAGAGCAGTCCAAAAGCAATCAAGCCCACGTGAAAACTTGGTGTATCAACGCCTAATGCATTTGAAAGTAAGGGGTTTGAAACAAATATTGATAGAATATAAAGGGTCAACCCGGTTAAAAGAATAGAGCTTACAAGATTGAAAATGATATGCTTCTTTTTGTAATGTCCAACTTCATGGGCGAGTACGGCAACAATTTCTTCGTCATTCAAATCATTTACTAAAGTATCGTATAATGTGACCCTTTTTTCTGAACCAAACCCCGAAAAATAAGCATTGGCCTTTGTACTTCGTTTAGAGCCATCGATGATAAAAATCTTATTGAGATTGAAACCTACTGATTTTGCATAATCTGAAATTTTCTCACGTAAATTACCGTCTTCCAGAGGGCTTTGTTTATTGAATAAAGGCACAATCAATTTGGCGTAAAACATATTCATAAATACCGTAAAAACTGTCACTAGACCCCAAGTATAAAGCCAAAAATTTTCTTGGGTTAATTGGTAAAACCAAACAATCAAAGCCAAAATTGCACCACCAATAATCACGGTCATAAGTAGCCCTTTGATTTTATCGAGAATAAAAGTTTTGATCGTGGTTTTATTGAAGCCAAAACGTTCCTCAATCACAAAGGTCTTATATACTGAAAATGGCATAGAGATTAAATCACTCCCAATCATAATAATTCCGAAGAAAATAAGGGAAATAATAATGAGGTTATCACTAAAACTTCTGGCGATATTATCTACATATTCAAAACCGTCCAAAAATAGAAAGCCCAAGATTAAGATTAATGAAAACGCCGAGCTTATAACTCCAAACCTATAATTAGTTTTTTTGTAATCCTGCGATTTTGTGTATTCTGACGCATCATAAACATCATCTAATTCTGAAGGAATCGGGTCATTATATTTCTTCGCGTTCAGGGTATCGAGAATTTTATCGATAATGAAATTGACGACGATAATACCAATGATAATATAAAAAAGCGTTTCTGCTGTCATCTTAAAATTTTTGCAAAGCTAAGGATTGTAATTTGAAGAATAATAAAAAATAAATCTTACTGATTTACCTTAAAGATTGGCAGTGACATGAAACCGTAAAACTTGGCTTCATATCGGGTTGGTTCGTGGCACATTTTAACTTTAGATCTATATCTTGATTTAAACCCCTATAAAGAGAATTCAAAATGCTCAGTAAGACAGGATTTTGAAAAGATCACTGAAACTTCCTTTGCCGTTTCGCCTCAAAAATCAGTATTCCAGCCGAAACCGAAACGTTCATACTGTCAATTTCGCCCTGCATTGGGATAATGATATTTTGGGTTGCCGCTTTTCGCCAAGTTTCTGAAAGTCCAACAGCCTCCGTTCCAACAACTATGGCAGTCGGTTTTGTAAAATCTTGATCATGATAATTGGAAGAATCCTGTAACGTAGCACAGTATATGTTGATGTTTTTTTCTTTTAGGAAACTGATTATAGCCTCGGTTGTACCTGTGACTATTTTATTTGTAAACACACAGCCTACGCTAGACCGGATAATATTAGGGTTATAAAGGTCACTTTTGGGGTTCGCAATTATCACGGCATCCAGATTTGCAGCATCTGCAGTTCGCAATAAAGCACCGATATTACCGGGTTTTTCGGGGGCTTCTGCTACGAGAATTAGCGGATTTTTTGAGGTAAGTTTCAAATCTTTTAGTTCATGTGGTTTTGATTTTGCTACGGCAATAATTCCTTCCGTGGTACTGCGATAAGCTAATTTCTGAAAAACTGCTTTGCTGATTTCAATACATTCTGCAACAGATGTTCTAAATAAGGCCAGCTCGTTTTCTGAAATTAATTCTCGGTAATACAAAAACGTCTCCACGAGATATCCAGCTTTTATTGCTAGTGATAATTCGCGCTGACCTTCTATTAAAAACAATCCGCTTTTTCTGCGTTCGCGTGATTTTTCCTTGAGAACAACGAGCTGTTTGACGTACGTGTTTTGGATGCTGCTAATGGTTTTATCTGACATAGATTATATCCTGAAACCACAAATGTAAGCTATGGTAGGTCATGCTACAAAACGCTCTTTAATAAGGACCTGAAAATAATCAATATTTACTTCAGGATTAAATTTGTATTATTTACGAAAACCTTTAATTTTCCGACAATTAAACCACCAGTTTCCATCTTTCTAAAACACTTCATTTATGCTACTAAAATTACGCTTTTCGTTATTTGCCATTTTCTTTTCAATATTAACATTTGCCCAGAATATTAGCCAACCAACGGATTTTGAGGTTTGTGATGATGATAATGATGGATTTGCTTCATTTGATTTATCTTTTAAGGACCCAGAGATTCTAAATGGCTTGAACCCGTCGGGTTATGCTATTTCCTACCATGAGACAATTCCAGATGCAGATAATGGTACTAATGCTATCCCTGTTTTTTATACAAACGTGAGCAATCCCCAAACCATTTTCGTTAGGGTTGAGGATTTAAATGATGGAACTTCTGAGATTACAAATTTTGATTTGATTGTCCATGTAAGTCCAATACCAAGCGTTAATGAGGTGGTGTTTTGTGAAATTGAGGAATTTGTTGATTTAACATCGCACTTACCAGGTTTTGAAATAGAGGGTTTAAACATCTCGTTCCATTTAACGGAGAATGAGGCTATTTTTGATACCAATGCGATTACAAATCCAGAGAATTTTCAACACAACTTTGTGCAGCAAATCTTTGCGCGTGTAGAAGATTTTTCAAATGGCTGTTCTTACGTTTCAACGATGTATGTAAATTATAATATAAATGACAGTATATGCGATATATCATGTCAAGATATTACCATCACCGTTATTACAACTCCCGAACCTGGTGAAAATGACATTATTACTATTTTACCAGAAGAAAGTATAGATTTCACGGCCGATATTACATTTTCAGAATCTGACGAAAATGTTTCTTATTTATGGGATTTTGGAGACGGAAGTAATTCTTCAGAATTAAATGTTACCTATGAATATTCCAATCCGGGAAGTTATGACGTCACGCTTAGTGTGACTGATAGTAATGGATTTTGTACAGAGGTATCTGAATCAATTAACATTCAAGTTCTTGGTGAGAATGTTGTGGTAACCGAAGATTACAGCTCGGTTGAGTATTTAGTTGAAGAAGTCCTTTTAGGAGGTCAATGCAGTCAGGTTTTTAATATTACTTCAACTTCTGGAGCGGATTTTAATGATGTACAATCTATCGGCTACTTTCAAAGTGCATCTAGTTTATTTCCATTTAGCGAGGGCATACTTTTATCTACTGGTAGTGCTTTAGGCGCATCAGGTCCAAATTCCACGAGTTCATCAAGTGGAGGCCAGGCTTGGCCAGGCGATTCTGACTTAGATGCCCTGCTAGATATTAATTCTAGCAATGCCACAATTATAGAATTTGATTTTATACCCTTGGTTAATGAAATTAGCTTTGATTTTTTGATGGCTTCGGAGGAATATAACGCAGGAACCTTTGAATGTGAGTATTCTGATGCGTTTGCATTTTTATTAACCGATGCTCAGGGCATAACTACTAATTTAGCAGTCTTACCGGGAACCACCACCCCAATTTTAGTAACCAATATACATCCTGAAAACGATGGTTGTATTGCAATTAACGAAGAATTTTTTGGAGGTTATATCGATGAAAATGCGCCACCGATTGCTTATGATGGTAGAACCGTATCCTTTACAGCAAGCGCAGAAGTTAGTATTGGAGAATCTTATCACATTAAAATGGTCATTGCCGATGATAACGATCAAGCATTTGATAGCGGAGTTTTTCTTAAATCGAGTAGTTTAGATGTTGGAGAGCTTTGTGATGATATTGGTTTAATCAACGTTAAGGCTTTTATAGACTCCAATTCAAACGAATTACTTGATGCGGACGAAGTAGATTTTACCAACGGAAGCTTTACCTATGAAAAAAATAATGACGGTATAATAAACGAAGTGAATACGTCAATCGGAAACTTTTCAATCGTAAGCGAAAACGAATCTGATCAGTACAACATATCTTATAGTGTATATGATGAGCTTTCAGATTGCTATTCAGTCGTAAGTCTCTAGTTTCGAGAATTTGAGTGTTGCAAATGGAGAAGTGACTTCCGTTAATTTCCCAATAACTGACAATATGGTTTGTGAGGATATTGCAGTTTATTTAATCAATTCCCAAGAACCACCAAGACCCGGCTTTGATTATGAAAACCAAATAATTCTTGAAAACCTGGCATCCACGAGCGTTTCTTCTGGTACGGTCGAGTTTGTTCATGATGAATTATTAACCCTGAATGGAATATTGGAAATGAATCCGAATTATTCATTCAGTACAACGGCTAATGGTCTGTCGATAGACTTTGTTGATTTAGCACCGGGAGAAATTGAAATTATTAATATTTCCTTAAACTGCCCAGCAGGTGCTGAACTCGGCGATATTGTAACCAGTTCAGTGTCGTATTTTACCGATGAAGACGACATTGATGATTCTAATAATATCTCTTCGTTATCAGAAGAAGTAGTAGGATCGTTCGACCCCAACGACAAAATGGAATCCCACGGGCCACAAATTATTTATGATGATTTCGTGAGCTCAGACGAATATTTTTACTACACCATCCGCTTTCAAAATCTGGGAACTTTCGCTGCAGATTTTATTAGAATTGAAGATGAGCTGGATGCGCAATTAGATGAGAGTACCTTCCAAATGTTACGCTCAAGTCATGATTATGTGGTTACCAGAACTGGCAATGATTTAGAGTGGTTTTTTCAAGACATCCAATTACCCGCAGCCCAAGATGACGAGGAAGGCAGTAATGGTTACGTTTATTTCAAGATAAAGCCAAAAGCTGGTTACAGTATTGGCGATGTTATTCCTAATACCGCTTCAATCTTTTTTGATTTCAATGATCCGATTATCACAAATACGTTCCAAAGCGAATTTGTTGAAACCCTTTCCGCGGAGCAGTTTGCGTTCAACGCTTTTAGCTTAAGTCCAAACCCTGCAAAAGATATTGTTGCCATAAAGATGAAAAATAACAACTTCGGAAGAGCTAACGTTAACATTTTTGATGTCCAAGGAAAACAAATTTTGAAAGCTACAATTTCCGAAGAAAACCCAACCGATTTAGATGTTTCAGAATTAAAGAGCGGATTATATTTTGTAAAAATCAATTCTGGTCAATTTGAGGCAGTAAAAAAACTCATCATAAAATAATGACAACCTAAGAATTAATTTAAGCCTCAGAATTTTTTCTGGGGCTTTTTTTGTAAACATAGACGATAAGTATCGTCAAAGCAACAAACCAAAAACCAAAAATCAAAACCAAATGAAACTCAATTTAATAATAATTCTCACGCTTCTCTTAATTTCTACATCCTGTAAAAATGTTAATTCGGCTAAAACTGTCGAAAACACGAATGATTACGAAAAATCCACCGAGATGGAAGAAAATATGGAGGTCAGCACAACTGATTATCCTGAAAGCATTTCAAAAGTGCTCAAAGCCCACGGCAACCTTGACCAATGGAACAAAATGAAAACACTAAAATTTACTATGCAAAAGGAAAATGGGGCAGAAGTCACCACCACCGATTTAAAAAATAGAAAGTCCCTAATCGATATGCCAAACCATACTATCGGGTTTGATGGTACAAAGGTGTGGCTAAATAAAAAAGAGGATACTAACTATGAAGGTAACCCCAAATTTTACTATAACCTGATGTTTTATTTTTACGCCATGCCTTTTGTTTTAGCAGACGACGGTATTATTTACGAAGACATAAAACCATTGGAATTTGAAGGAAAGAATTACCCAGGAATTAAAATTTCCTATGAAAGCGGCGTAGGAGAATCTCCAGAAGATGAGTACATTTTATATTACGACGAATCCACTGACCAAATGGTCTGGTTAGGTTATACGGTAACCTATTTCTCAAAGAAAAAAGAAAAGGAATTCCATTTCATAAAATACAGTGAATGGCAAGATATTAACGGACTTCTTCTACCTGAAACTTTAACTTGGTATGGCTATAAAAATAACCTACCAACCGAAAAACAGAGGGACGTAAAGTTTATGGACGTGGTGCTTTCAGAAGATAAAATGAATCCAGAATTTTTTGAGAAACCCGAACAAGCCCAAGTTGTGGAGTAAAATTCTAAACTGACATGGGTATGAGAAATAAATACTTTATTTAAACGAAAAAAACTTCAGAACACTTTCATGTCCTGAAGTTTTTTTAATATTTCTATTCTCTAATCCCTAGTTCTTAACCTATCCAACTTATTTCTGTCGGTCATATTTCTCAGAATATCGCTTCCATAATTCGGTTTGGTGGGTTTCTAAACTAATATCCCGACCATCAATAAACGCTTTTGTGAGTATATTGGTTCTCATATCGAGTGCATCACCTTCACTAATAAAAAGGGTGGCACTTTTCCCAACTTCCAACGACCCATAGTTGGTATCGATGCCTAGAATTTTTGCAGCGTTGAGGGTTATAAGTTGAAGTGCTTGCTCCTTTGATAGTCCATAAGCGACCGTTGTTCCGGCATAAAAGGGTAAGTTTCTAGAATTCATACGTTCCATATTTCCATCGGCTTGGAGTGCAACTAAAACACCTTTATCTGTCAATTGTTTTGCTAATTTGAAAGGTTGGTCATAATCATCATCGGTAGCTTCTGGTCTGGTGTGAACTCGTCTTAATAATACTGAAATTTTATTTTCAGCTATAAAATCGGCAACTTTAAATGCTTCGTAAGCGCCAACTAAAGTGGTTTGCTCTATATCTTGGGCTTTTGCAAAATTAATGGCATCGGTAATCCCCTTCTCGTCATCGACATTGATATAAAGGTGTTTTTTACCGTTAAATAATCCAGCCATAGCATCGTAAGGCAAGTTTACGATTTCTTGTTTTCCTTTTTGGTAGGTCTTTGCAGCATTGAAATAATCTTGAATCTCCAATACCTCTTTATCATAATCTTCGTTCATTTTCATGGCAGGGTCTTCGCCCAGCCACCAACGACCGCGGGTAAAGTTGTTTGGCCAATTGATATGAATGCCATCGTCGGTTTTCAAGGCAGCGTCTTCCCAATTCCAAGCATCAAATTGAACCACAGATGAGGTGCCTGAAATTCGTCCGCTACGAGGTGTGATTTGCCCAATCAATACTCCATTTGGGCGCATGGATTCTACTATTTTAGATTCTGCGTTATAGGCAATAAGACTTCTAATATGCGGATTCCAACTCCCCATTTCAGCATCATCTTCAGTAGCCCTTACGGCATCGATTTCCACCAAGCCCAAGGTTGAATTAGGAATAATAAAACCTGGATAGGCATGTTTTCCAGCTCCTTCTATAATGTCCATACTGTTTGTATCGGTCTTTGAGTTGGCCATACTTTCAACGGTTACGAGTTTTCCGTCTTTAAAAACGATGATGCTATTTTCAATGACTTCGCCATTGCCAATATGAGCGGTTGCTCCCATAATGGCTATTGGTTTAGATTGTTTGAAAGCGGGTGTTTGTTGTGCATTTCCCAAGGAAAAACCAAGCGTTATTAACAATGCTATTATATGTTTACTGTAATTCATATTACTGGTTTGTTTAATGATTTATTCAATTATTCGGCTTCAATTTCTTAATGCTCCCCATCAATATAATCACAATGCATCTGTACTTTTTCTGTTTTCTTGATGGGTTGTGTTTTAAGACCTTTGTTTTTGGCAACCAGCATTTGATTAATAATTTCGCTTTTTTCTTTTCTTAGTTGGGTTCTCATGGTCTTGTCACGCTCTATGTCAAAATAAGTGACACCTTCAATAATCGTCTTTTCCGCTTTAGCATAAATCGACATTGGGTGGTCGCTCCAGAGCACGACATCGGCATCTTTACCCACTTTTAAGCTGCCGACACGGTCCTCAATATGAAGCAGTTTTGCAGGGTTTAAGGTTACGAATTTCCAAGCCTCTTGTTCTGGAATAGCACCATATTTGACAGATTTTGCTGCCTCTTGATTCAGTCGTCGGGCCATTTCGCCATCATCACTATTTATAGCAACAACCACACCCGCGTTATGCATAATCGCAGCATTGTAAGGAATGGCATCATTGACTTCAAATTTATAAGCCCACCAATCGCTAAAGGTCGAACCACCTACACCATGTTTTACCATTTTATCAGCAACTTTATACCCTTCTAAAATATGGGTAAAGGTGTTGATGTTGAAGTCAAAACGTTCTGCAACTTTCATCAACATATTGATTTCACTTTGAATATAGGAATGACAAGAAATAAATCGTTCCCTATTTAAAATTTGAGCAATAACATCCATTTCGACATCTTTTCGGTAGGGTTGTCCGCTTTTTTTAAGGGCTTCATAGGCTTTTGCTCTTGTAAAATAATCCATATACACCTGCTCAACCCCCATTCTTGTTTGCGGAAAACGATTTCTATAATTTGAGCCCCAATTGGACTGTTTGACGTTTTCACCCAACGCAAATTTTATAAATTTTGGACTGTCTTTATAAATCAAATTTTGTGGCGATTCTCCCCATTTTAGTTTTATAATGGCTGACTGACCACCAATGGGATTTGCTGAGCCGTGAAGAATTTGAATGCTAGTAACACCACCAGCCAAGTTTCGGTAGATGTCAATATCTTCTTCATCGATAACGTCTTCAATTGAAACTTCCGCTGAAGAATTCTGTCCACCTTCATTAATTGACGCAGCGGCAATATGCGAATGTTCGTCAATAATTCCAGCGGTTATGTGTTTGCCAGTAGCATCTACGATTTTGGCGTTTCCATTAGAAATATTCTTACCGATTTTAGAAATCTTCCCATCCTTCAAAAGGATATCGGTATTTTCAAGGACGCCCTCTTTTTCACCAGTCCAAACGGTGGCATTTTTAAAAAGTAGGGTTTCTTGTTTTGGCATTTCGGTAAATCCGTAAGCGACATTAGGATAGGTGATAGGTGACATTTTAAAAACAGCCGCCTCACTTTGGCTATCTTTTTCTTTGGATGCTTTATCATATTCATCACTCTCATTCTCATTCTTATCTTCAATATCTCCCTTTCCATCATTATCAGAAGACTTCTCCTTTTTGGTGGGGCTTGCAGGAGCATCCACTTTTTTGGCGTAAAAGCTCATTTCGTCACCATTTGGAAACAATGCTTTTCCATTTAAATCATCGCTTTTGGTAATATTGGCATTAAGCCTAATGAATTTTTGCTCGGTAGAATCTTTTGTGGTCATGACGATATAGACCCAATCATCCACATAAGAAATTTTTGCACCCCGTTTTTTACCGTCGCTTGTAATTTCAGCTTTGAGTTCACTAGGTTGTCCTTTTAATTTAATTTTATAAGCTTCACCGGCCAAGCTAAACTCATAATCGCCTTGAATATCTTTGGGGGACATATCTTTTAAAATGGTGCGTTGCCCTTGTACCCAGTTTTCAAAAAGCGTTGTTTCTTTATCAAATATATCACCAGAGGTGATTAAAAAGTTGGCGTAAGCACCATTTTGTAAAGACCCAATTTCTGCAGATTTATTTAAAAGCATCGCAGGAACTGTTGTTAAGGCCTTTAACGCTTCTTCTTTTGGAAGCCCATATTTGATTGCTTCTTTTAGGTGCGTCAAAAACTCTTTGGGAGATTTTAAATCGTGCGTGGTCAAAGCGAACTTGATATTATGTTCGGCTAATATCTTGGGATTGTTAGGCTCTTGGTTCCAAGCTTTCATGTCACTCAAAGACAGCGAGGAACTCAAAAATGAATTTTCAACATCATAGGCATCCCTGAAGTTAATAGGTAATATATAGGTGGCGTTTGTGGCTTTGACATCATTGATGCGTTCATATTCATCACCACCTCCCAAAATAATATATTGTATCCCAAAAAGATCACCCACTTTATCCGCCCGTAAACCATCGGCTCTACTGCCGGCATCAAAAATCTTAACTAATTTTTTATTAGAGTTTACAGCCTCTAAAGATAAATCTGTAGTTTCGACATTACCTTTGGCGTACCATTCAGCGTCATAATATACTTGTCGTAACAATGCCATTGCACCCATGATAGAACTTGGATAAGTTTGATCGGAAGCCTTACTGTTCTCAAAGGAAAGGTATTCTGCAGAGTTTTGCTCTAGAATTCTTTCAGCATTGCTAGCATCATTATTAAGAGCAATTAAGCTTCCTGTGCCTCGCATAATGCCGTCCTCAACGTGGGTGTTTACGACGCCAAAACCGGCTTCTATAAAATCATTGGCGTCTTTAGTGTCATAATTAAATTTTGAAATCGCATCTTGCTCTGGCATGATATGGTCGTTCCAATAATATCCAGTTCTTGAAGGATCATACTGTGGACTCCGACGTCCTGAGCTTTCACTTTTGGGCTTTTCGATGCCGAACGAGGTAAATATATCTATAAACGAAGGGTAAATCGTTTTGCCTTCAACGTTTAAAACGTTGGTATTCTCTGGGATTTTTACTGAAGTTCCTGTTGAAACTACCTTACCATCTTTTATTAAAATCGTTGCGTTTTCGATAACTTGTGTTGGCGTAACGTAGATTTTAGCGCCGGTAAGCGCCCTGTAATTTGTGTTTTTGGTTTTAACACCGTCGTTTTTGGGAAAGTAATGCTGTCCGAATAAGGAAAATGTACAAAGGCAGAATACCAATGAAAATTGAAATTTAGTCATACTTGATTTAGTTGTAAATTGAAAAAGGGTTTTGAGGGCTTAATGGTATTCTGAAGAATTGTTTTTCAAAGAAAAACTACCTGGTTTAATTTATATACTTCGGGGGGAGATTAAGCGTTAATTAAATGAACTGGAAATATAAAAATTATGATTATAAAAATTTCCTAATTCTACAGTTTTAACGTTTTACTCTAGAGTATTTTTTTCATAATAGTTAACAAGTAGGGCAACGATATAACTGTAGCTTTCCATGCCGCCAGCTTGGTTGTTGGCCTTCAGGAAGTTATTGTAAGTGGATTTGAATATGGGTTCGGTCGGGTTCTTGTAATTATCCCAAAAATCACGAACTTCTTTATAGTTTTTTAGGACGCCGATGTTCAAATTTTCAACCATGAGGGAATAGGTTTCAGGATTTCTCCTGTAAAGTTCGCCCAAACAATGTCTTAAAGCAAAAGCATGTCCTGAATATTGAAAATAGACATCCGGATGTTTCATTGCTGCCATACTCCCGATAAAGTTAGCTTCATTTTCGGCGGCATAACCAAGTTGGTGCGCCACTTCGTGACTTCCTGTGGTGGGATATTTATAGGTGGGAATTAATCCGTCAATTTGCGCCTCATTTGTAAACGGATTCAAATAACCGCTAAAGCCCATGTAGGTCAACGGAATACTAAATAAAGAGCGTTTTAAACTTCGCGGACTGTAGGCCAGATAAGAAAATTCCTTTGACAAATTATCGTACCCAGCGGGAACCATCTCTAATAATTCTGTTTTAGAATACGGCATCGTCACTTTAACCGAATCGTCCTTGGTGATTTTCAAATGTAGCGCATTGGTTTTTTCCGTAAGTATGTTTATGAAATCAATCAATTGCACCGTAGTGTAATCGTGGTTTATGTTTAGAGATTGATGGAGAGGTAGGCGGTAATAATTAAATGCCCAAAGTATATGAAACGCAAAATACGCCACCGAAACTGCAGAAAGTAGGTCCAGAGTCCAGTTTTTTGTATCCTTTATAATTCGTTTTCTATGTATTATCAACCAACGCAAAATATAAATAACGGCTATAGTGTATAGTAAGTCTCCAGCCGAAAATGGTATCCATCCAAAAGCATAGCGCATCAGTTTTGAGATGTAGATATAAAGTCCATGACTATAAACAGATTCTACAAATTCTGGATAGTGCGCTAATATTTTTATAAAGAGTATCTGCGGAATTATTGAGAACGCAATAATTACTTTTTTATAGTTATGCATGCGTAAAAATACTATTTTTTGAATCCAATTTTGCTACAGATTTGGCGAGGTCGTTTTCCAAATTCCTCTTAATTTTTTATTAGATCTATCAATATTTTTTATTCTATTTTTCATTCGCTACATATTTAGAAAATTAGAATCTCAATTTGGCAATAGCGATTTGGCAAGGGATTTAAGAGTTATATTGCTTTTGTATCATTTATTGATAATCAATAGGGTTTGTTCTATTGAAAGTTTTTTTTATAAAATTTATAGACCTAGCAACCTTTACTTTTCTTGTACGGTGGTTAATATTAATATGTCCTCTTTTAAAGGTTTTTAGAAATCTAGTCTCAAACTTATTTCTATGTTTTTAGATACTCGACATAGGCTATAAATATTCGTAACTTCGCGAAAAACGAATTTAGCTGTATTTCAAATAAAAAAATTAAAGGTAATAAATGAATCAAGACATAAGAGAATTAGACCCAAAACCACTTTGGAATAAATTTGCAGACCTTAATGCGGTACCACGACCCTCAAAAAAAGAAGAACGGGTTATCCAATTCATGAAAGATTTCGGAATCCGATTAGACCTTGAGACTATTCAGGATGAGGTGGGTAACGTTATTATAAAAAAACCTGCCACAAAAGGTATGGAAAACCGGAAACCAATTGTCATGCAATCGCATCTAGACATGGTGCATCAAAAAAATAACGATACTACCTTCGATTTCGATAAACAAGGCATTGACATGTACGTTGATGGTGATTGGGTTCGTGCAAGAGGTACAACTCTTGGAGCCGATAATGGTTTGGGAGTTGCTACCATCATGGCTGTTTTGGAGAGTACGGATATTGCGCATCCTGCGATTGAGGCGTTGTTTACCGTAGATGAAGAAACGGGAATGACAGGCGCAATGGGCTTAAAAGGTGGGTTTCTTAAAGGTGACATTCTATTAAATCTGGATACTGAGGAAGATGATGAAATTGGCGTGGGTTGCGCTGGTGGAGTTGATGTTACAGCATCCAGAACTTATAATCAAGAGGAAACTCCAGAAGGTTCTAGCGGTTTTCAAATAAAAGTTAAAGGGTTACAAGGCGGACATTCTGGGATGCAAATCCATGAAGGTCTTGGCAATGCCAATAAAATCATGAATAGATTGTTGTTTGATGGTTTTGAAAATTTTGGACTTCGGGTTTCTGAAATCGATGGCGGCAGTCTCCGTAACGCTATACCCAGAGAAAGTAACGCCACAATTTCTATTGACACAATCCATGAGGAGGTTTTTATTTCTGAAATAAACCACATTATTAATGACATCAAAGCCGAATTAATTACGATGGAACCTAACTTGGTAGTTGATATCAAAAGTATCGAAACACCAAAGCGGGTTATGGACCTCGGTGTGCAAGAAGGATTGATTAAAGCTATTTACGCCGCCCATAATGGAGTTTATCGTATGAGTGCCGATATTCCAGATTTGGTGGAAACCTCAAACAATATCGCTAAAGTTTTAGTGAAGAACGGAAATTTGAAAGTGAGTTGCCTAACCAGAAGTTCAGTAGAAAGTTCTAAGTGGGATTTGGCAAACGGGCTTAGAGCAACTTTTGAGCTTATTGGCTGTGAGGTAGAATACGGTGGTGATTACCCGGGTTGGACACCAAATATGGATTCTGCTATTTTAAAGGTCATGGTGCCCATCTATAAAAAACTGAATAATGGAGAGTCTCCTCATGTTGCAGCTTGTCATGCCGGATTAGAATGCGGAATCCTTGGTCAAAATTATCCCGATATGGATATGATAAGTTTTGGACCAAATATTAAAGGAGCGCACAGTCCAGATGAGCGAGCGCAAATTTCTTCGGCGCAGAAGTATTGGGAATTTTTGGTGGAAATATTAAAACATATTCCTAAAAAATAATTTAGAAAAGACAGGTGAGGACTTGTCCTGACAAAATAAAAACTGATTTGCGGTTTATACATTGAAATAAAAAGGGAGTGGCTATTTTCTAAAGAAAATAGCCACTCCCTTTTTGTTCTATAAATTATTTTTCCGAAGAAAATTTATTCCGCAATCTCAGTTATTTCAAGAATAAAAGTTAAATCGGTATTTGGAGCGATACCTCTATTTCCTCTTTCGCCATAGGCTAAATGTGATGGTAAATAGATAAATGCTTTATCGCCAACTTTCAATTGGGCAAGTGCTTCCTTAAATCCCTGTATCATTTGGGCATCTGGACTAACTTTCATTTTCATTGGTCCGTAAGCATTTGCATCTGCACGTTGTTGGTTAAATACACCATTTTTCTCTGCAACTTCAGGGTTATTTGAGTCAAAGATTTTTCCGTCAACAAAATAGCCTTCATAAAGCACCATTACGCTTTGGCCTTGTTTTGGTTTTGGGCCATCGCCTTCTTCAATCATAAAAATTTTCAACCCTGAATCTAGAGTTTTTGCCTTCGCCGTATAATCGTCAATCATCGGTTTATTTGCCTTTGCGGCAGAGGCCATCTTTTCTTCAATTTTAGCTCTTTCTTCTTCAGCTTTTAGTTGCGCCAATTCTAATTTACCTTGTTGTTCTTTCTCCAATTTTGGCATTTCTTCCTCAAAAACTTTAGGGGCGTTGAAAGATTTGGCCGCAGACCCTTTTCTGATGATATTGACCTTGGTCATTATAACATCTTCCACTGGTTTATTTCCTGGGCCAACCTTTACGTTAGAGATTGAATCCTGGACATCAAGTCCTTTGACTAACTCTCCAAAAACACTGTGGCAGCTCACTCTTGGCTGGTCGCATGGTTTAAAATTACCATCAGCATCATAAGCATCCAAACTTGGGTAAGGCACTTCGGTAATAAAAAACTGTGTACCGTTGGTTGAGAGTCCGCCAGAGTTGGCCATAGACAAAATACCTGGTTTATCGTGTCTGAGTTCTGGATCAAAATCGGCGTTGAATTTAAAGCCAGCACTTCCGCTGCCAGTTCCGGTTGGATCACCTCCTTGTATCATAAAATTGTTCATGACTCTATGAAAGGTTAGGCTGTCATAAAATCGTTTGCCTTTATATTTTTCTTCTGCCATAGGATGGTTACCTTCTGCCAAAGCGACAAAATTGGCAACGGTTACAGGAACTTTTTCGAAGAACAACTTGGCAATCATGGTATCTTTATTGGTCACAAACTCTGCGTAAAGTCCATCTTCAAGGTCTGGATATTCCTCTTTACAAGAGGTAAGAGATACTAAAAAGCAAATTGCAGCGAGTTGTAGAAATTTATTTATTGATTTCATTATGGGTATTTTAAATTTTTATTTAGAAAATTTTGATGGCAAAAATAATATATTAAGACTTAATTTTCGTTTTTGGAGATAGAATTTACTGTGACCTGTGCCTTGATAGGAATATTGGTGCCAATTCTTTTTTTATCACCATAATAGCCATAGGCTTTTTGCGACGGAAACATAAAGGTCACTGTTTCTCCTGGTTTCATGAGTTTCAGCCCTTCACGAAGTCCTGTGAACAGTTCTTCTTTGTCCATATTATAATTTTGATTTCCTAATTCTTCCGAAGTATATATCGTATTGTTATTAAGGTCTTTAATATTATAATCGAAATTGACCATATCACCAAATTCGGCGGCAATTGTGTCTTGCTCAACCTTTACATCATATCTATACCAAAATCCACTGTTTGAAGAGATGTAAGTATTGGCAGTATCTTTTGAAATCAAATTTTCAATAAGAGTGTATTCTTTCTTATTCAATTTTTTATTGCGCTCCGCCGACTCTTTAATGAAAGAACCGGATTTTACGGATTCTGGGCGTCTTGCTTCTGGAGTTTTACAGCCCACCATAAATAGCAAAAATATCAAACTGTAGATGCTGAATTTCATGTGTTTATATTTATAGTTTCATTGTTTTTACATGCAGTTTGCCATTAATCATTCCCTTGGGCGATAGGCTTTTTAGCATGTTCGTTTTATGATATTTGGAGGTCATTTTTGTAGTCGGGCAAGATACTAATAAAATAATCAACGGTATCTTGTAGGTTTAAGTCGCTTTTTCCTCCAGCAGCATTGATGTGTCCACCACCGCTAAAATGGGCTCTTGAAACCTCATTGACCGAAAAGCCCCCTTTGCTTCTCAATGAGATTTTAATGATTTGATCTTGATGGCTTTCAATGAAAATCACGGCAAAAATAATACCCTTAAGCGATAGCCCGTAATTTACAAATCCTTCGGTATCGCCTTTTTTGAAATTGAACGTATTAAGTTCCTCTTGGGTTAAGGTAATATAGGCCGTTCTATATTCTGGAATAACTTTCAAATTACTTAAGGCACAGCCCAAAAGTTGCAAACGGTTATAACTATTGGTGTCAAAAATATTATTATGAATTTCAGAATTATCCGCTCCTTTTTCAATTAGGACGCTAATAGTTTTGTGCGTTGCGCTTGAAGTGGATCCAAATCTAAACGACCCAGTATCTGTCATAATTCCCATATACAGACAAGTGGCAATGTCTTTATCTAGTTTTTCTAAATCATCGAGCATCTCAATGAAATTAAAGACCATTTCGCAAGTTGAGGACATGCTCACATCGCTGTAGGTAAAGCGGGCATAATCATCAGGTTGTTGATGATGGTCAATCATGATTTTTATGGCATCAGTGGTCGTTACGACTTCTTCCATACTGCCGATGCGGCCTAAAGCATTAAAGTCTAAAGTGAAAACCAGATCGGCATTTTTGATTTTGTTCTCAGCGTCTTCTTTTTGGGAATCATACTTTATAATGGAAGATTCTCCTGGCACCCATTTCAAAAAATCCGGATAGTCGTTTGGCGCAATAACATGTACTTTGTGATTGAGCTTATTCAAATAATGATATAAACCTAAACAGGAGCCAATAGCATCACCATCGGGATTTTTATGAGGAATAATGATAATTTTTTTAGGTGAGTCTAGGAGTGACTTTAGTTGTTGAATTTCTTCTTTATCCATAGGCGGCGAAGATACAATTTAATAACAAAAAGTTTACAAATAGGGTTGTACTTTTGATAAAAGATTAACGTCAAATGATTATGAAAAGATACCATTATTTCTTTGTGATTTTAATTTTAGGCACCTCTTGTAAAACTAAATCACAAAGTCTAGAAAAAGAGAGTTTCAACACCGAAAAATCTGATTTGACTATAGCTTTTGGCTCCTGTAATAAACAGAACTCAGAAAATAAACTTTGGGACGATGTGCTCAAAAATAATCCCGATTTGTGGATTTGGGGCGGAGATAATATTTATTCAGACACTTACGACATGACCGTTTTGAAGACCAATTATCTCGTGCAAGCAGAACAAAAAGATTATAAGTCTTTTGTTTCCGAAGTAAAAATATTAGGAACTTGGGATGACCATGATTACGGTATGAACGATGCCGGCGAGGAGTATCCCCAAAAGGAAGAAAGTCAGCAATTATTTCTTGATTTTATGAATGTGCCAAAAACAAGCCCTAGACGAAAACAAAAGGGCGTTTACCATTCTGAAATTATAGCTTCTAAAAAAGGTAGCGTTAAGGTTATTCTATTAGACACCCGTTATTTTAGAACGGCCTTGAAGGCTTCAGATATAAAGGGGAATCGCTATCAGCACAATGACTTTGGTGAAGGAACAATTTTAGGGGAAGAACAATGGAAGTGGCTGCAAAATGAATTGGAAAATAACAGATCTGATTTTACGATAATTGTGAGTAGTATCCAATTATTGTCTTACCAACACGGCTTTGAAACTTGGGGTAATTTTCCACACGAGGTAGAAAGAATGAAAGATTTGCTAAAAAAAGCACCATTGGAAAAAGTTATATTTCTTTCGGGTGATCGCCATATTTCAGAATTTTCAAAAACTGAAGTCTCAGGATTGTCCTATCCGCTGGTTGATTTTACCTCAAGTGGGATGACGCATACTTACACAAAATTTGATGGCGAGCCTAATCCCTATCGTTCAGGAGCGGTAATAAGCCAACGGAGTTTTGGGGTATTACATTTTGATTTTGAAGCAAAAAGCGTCAAGATGCAAATGCGTGGAGATAATAACAAATTGCAACAAGAATTAATTCAACGGTATTAAAGTTGCAATTTCTTAGAAATGGCTTAATTTTGCGCAAAATTTAAATAACATGGCAACAAATAGAACGTTTACAATGCTTAAGCCAGATTCTGTTGAAAAAGGGAATATTGGTGCAATACTAGAAAAAATAACAGCTTCGGGTTTTAGAATCGTAGCCTTGAAGTTGACTCAAATGACCACTGCTGATGCTCAGCAGTTTTACGACATCCATAACGAGCGTCCATTTTTTGGAGAGCTTGTAGAGTATATGACCAGGGGCCCAATCGTGGCGGCCATTTTGGAAAAGGAAAATGCGGTAGAAGATTTTAGAACGCTTATCGGAGCTACCAATCCTGAAGACGCTGCAGAAGGAACCATCAGAAAATTATATGCAGCATCTATCGGAGAAAACGCTGTGCACGGAAGCGATAGCGATGAAAACGCTGCAATTGAAAGTGCATTTCACTTTTCTGGACGAGAGGTGTTCTAAACAAAATAAAATATTACAAAAAAAAGCCCGTGAAACTTAGTTTCACGGGCTTTTTGTTTTATGATTTTGAGTTAGTTTGAAATTTATATAGGCTTTTAACGACTTAAGAAATTCTTTAATTTGCCTTATTTGTCAATATATCACTAATTTTGAAAAAAACTGTAAATGAAAAAAATTGTCCTTTATCTTCTGAGCATAATTTATGCTTCCCAATTGACCTACTCCCAAAATATTAATCAGAGCATTGAACGCCTTAAATCAACTTCAAAAGCAAACGTAACACTAAATGATTTTACTGGTATTGCCGAATTTGTAAAATTTCCTGCAGAAAAAGCATTAGCATTAAATGGTCAAACAGCACGGCAAAAAGTAGATTCGTTTTTAGAGAACTACATTGGCATATTTGGAATTAACTCTACAGGACGGTAATTTTCAGTTTGAAAAATCCACTGTAGATAATTATGGTTTCGCCCACGTAATCTTAAACCAAGTCCATAAAGGCATACCGGTTTATGATGGTCAGTTACGTTTTCATTTTAACCGACAATTAGAGCTCACTGCCATAAATGGCACTGTGATTCCGAATATTAAATTAAACACAACTCCAGTTTTAAGTGATACTGAGGCAGAGTCAAAAGCCTTTACTTTTATAGAGAATCAAAAAATAAACCTTTCTAGCGAACCGCTCGATATTTTTGAAAACCAACTTTTGATTTTCCCCAAGGGATTGGCCCAAGGTCAGGTTAGCTCCAATCATTTGGCTTATGCCATCGAGATAAGAAACGGGATAGATGTCAGGGAATTTTTATACATAGATGCCTTAACGGGGGAATTAATAGAACAATTCACAGGAATAGCCCACGCTTTGGAAAGAGAAGTTTATGAGGGCAATTTTGACGATTTAGTCTGGCAGGAAGGTGATGCATTTCCGGGTGAGCTAGATGTTTGGCAAAAAAATGAAGTAACTGCCTCTGGCCATGTGTACCATTTTTTTTATAATGCCTTTGCTTATGATTCTTACGATGGTAATGGTATTACGATGCGCACCGTAAATAATAATCCAAATATTAATTGCCCCAATGCGAATTGGAACGGTGTAGCGGCGAATTACTGTTCGGGTACCGCATCAGATGACGTAATTGCACACGAGTGGGGTCATGCCTATACCCAATTTACAAGCAACCTAATTTATGCTTATCAACCTGGTGCTATCAATGAGGCGTATTCTGATATTTGGGGCGAGACTGTAGATATTCTAAATAATTATGAAGATGATGATGAAGATTTATCCTTAAGGGATGGTTGCAACAGTTCAGACCGATGGCGTATCGGGGAGGATGCAACGGCATTTTCAGCACCAATTCGCGATTTATGGAACCCGCCTTGCAATAATGACCCAGGCAAAGTAACCGACGCACAATATCGTTGCGGGGAGGAAGACTCTGGAGGCGTACATTCTAATTCAGGAATTCCTAATCACGCTTACGCTTTATTGGTTGATGGCGGATTTTATAATGGTTATACAATTAATCCCATCGGTTTTACGAAGGCAGCACATATTTTCTGGCAGGCTCAAAATGTTTATTTGACCGCTACTAGCGATTTCTCAAATTTTGCAGATGCGCTTGAAGCCTCGGCCAATGATTTATTGGGTATAAATTTAGAAGGCCTTTCAACTACTGAATTCCCTTTTGGGCCATCAGGAGAAATTATTACAATAGATGATGTACAACAAGTCATTAATGTAATATTTGCTGTAGAATTGAGAATAAATCCCGACGCCTGCAATTTTATGCCCATCCTAGCTGAAACCGACCCACTTTGCGAAGCGGCCACAACGGGTCGAGTATTTTTTGAAGATTGGGAAACCGGTAGTGATGGATGGTCTTTTGAAGAATTGCCTACAAACGAGGATACATGGACTTCACGTTTATGGACTATAGAAAATAATTTACCAGATAATATTTTAGGAAATGCCATTTTTGCTACAAACCCTATAATTGGTGATTGTGTTAATGATTTAGAAAATGGGATTATGCGTTTGGAAAGTCCTATAATCACTTTACCCAATATCGATACCGGGCATTTTGATATGAGCTTTGATCATTATGTCGCTACTGAAAATAGATGGGACGGGGGTAATCTCAAATATAACCTGAATGCTACGGAATGGCTTCTTGTACCTGCTGAGGCATTTTCAACAAATGCATATAATGATGATTTAAATGCAGAGAATCAAGGTAACAATAACCCGATGAGTGGAGAGGCAGCTTTTACAGGAACAGATGATGGTTCGGTTTTAGGAAGTTGGGGTACAAGTGTTATTGATTTATCACTTTTGGATGCATTGGCAAATGATGATATTCAATTTAGATGGGAGTTAGGAACCGATGGTTGCAACGGGAGATTAGGCTGGTTTGTTGACAATATCACAGTATATAATTGTACTGCGGAAACTTTAGCAATTACTGATTTGAACTTGAAAGACCGTATTCAAATTTATCCGAACCCATCAAATGGCATATTCAGACTTAGAACTACAGATGAAACTAATATTGATAAAGCTGAAATTTTTGATATCAACGGAAGATTGATTCAGAGATTGGATGTATCTGACAACACTAAAGATTTCCAAATAGAAATGATACAAGTAAGTTCAGGCATTTACTTTTTGAAAGTTCATAGCGGTATTTCTGAAACAACTTTTAAATTGTTGAAGAAGTAAGTTTTCACTATTAAATTTCACTTCAGTAAAAAATTTGAAATATCAACTATTGAATAACATCCGGGTCTGTTTTCCCAAAATGGCAGCTACTCCTGCGGCCAAACCACCAATAATCCCAGTTAAGACTATCAATAGATAAGGATTACCACCTAAAGGCAGCAGCACTGCTATTTTTTTTGCTAAAATAAAATCGTTGCCGTTACTAAGTATAAACGCAGAGATTGACCAAAATAAGAGAATCGCAAAAAATGGCACTAGAAATACGGATACCTTTTTTAAACTAATCAATAAACCCGTTATAAACCCTGCAACCATAACTGACCACCAAGGTAAAAATAAAGATAGGAGGAAGGCTAAAATTAAGGTGACTATAAAATTGATGCTATTACGTTTCATGAGTTAGATTTCGAGATTGAATTTTTTCAGTATTGATGCTTTCGCAAAAGTTCGGGCCAGACGAAAGTGTAGGTATTCAACAATTAGGATTCAGTTATTGTTATTTGGAGTTTTTGTTTCAAGATTTGGAATCAATGTTTGCGTTTCAATGATAGCATCGTTCGCCTCAGAATTTTGTAAAAAAGTTAATTCGTGATAATTACCAACCGCCCAATCGTCAATAAAGTTATCGTAATATTTACTGCCGGGATTACCCGATTGTCCGCCGGGATAAATTCCGTAGGCCTTTGGTGGAGAACTCATTTCAACAATCATGCGCCAAGACGGACCGTGATTTTTTGAAGTAGCATTTACAATACTTGAGCCACCACCAATAGGAAGATCAAATCTTGAAAATGCGGGCAGACCTTGTAGCAAATGACCAACATAGGTCGCTTTGTAAGCTAGCCAATTATAGTCTCCGTTTTTTTCTTTCCACTCTAATAATTCTTTGGCTGTTTCCTTAAAGGTTTTCAAATAAAGGTCTTTAGCAGTTTCTGTTTCGGGAGTTTCTACGATATCCATAAATTCGTTTTCTGGCTGGTTTTTCAAGAGATAAATGGTTTGGTAGGCAAAGGGACCATCAAGCGCTACGTCCTCGACATCAAACTCATCCCAAGTAAGGTCGTAGAGTTTATCCCACCACAAATCCCAAATACTCGGTCCGATTTTATCAATATCGTTATTAAAATCCCAAGATTTTATTTGATTATAAACTTCAGATTCTTCAGAATTTAATTCTGAGGTTTCCATCTTATCAAATATATTGGGGAGTAATTCAGCTGCTTTCAAGTTGTAATTATTGTTGTGTAACACCTTGAAATCTTCCGCAGTCATTTTATTGTTTTCCGAAAGAAATGTATTGATAACCCGATTTCTGTAAGTTTCATAGCCATCATTAAATACGTAAAAAGGATAACTCTCATCAACAGGGTGTTGATTTGCCGAGCTCACAAAACCTCGTTCAGGATTTTTAACGTGGGCATTAAATTCCGTCGGAATAAAACTTTGCCAATCATTATCGGGGTTACTGCCATCCATTAAAAATTTACCTTGTCCTTTCCATTTATTTGGAAATTTACCTTGTACCCATAAAGCGATATCTCCATCGGTGGAGGCAAATACAAAATTCTGGGCCGGTGCCACAAAATGTGAAATCGCTTTTGTGTATTCTTGGTAATTTTTGGCCTTGTTGAGCTCTAAAAATGTGCGCTGATTATTACCGCCAATGTGACCTGTCCACTTCATAGCGTATCCTGCCCGTCCATTATCTCCCATAAAATTATTATCATAACTCACCGGGCCATGATGAGTATAGATTACGCTATCTAAAACTGTTTCGCCATCACGGATTTTTATTTTTTCTTCACGTAATTCGGTTGTTTTCCAGTTTCCGTTAAATTTATATTCTTTGCGGGACTCATCCTTAAATTCTATTTTATACCAATCCAAAACATCTCTAGTGGCATTGGTTACACCCCAAGAAATATCATTGGTAAACCCTGAAATTACTCCCAAAGCTCCAGGCAAGGTTGCACCCATCACATTTTGATGAGGTGTTTGTAATTGCATTACAAACCAAATAGAAGGTAAGTTCAATCCAAGATGCGGGTCGTTTGCCAAAATGGGATGCCCAGATGCAGATTTACTGCCTGATATTGCCCAGTTATTGCTACCATTATCGGGATGGGGTTTATCTAAAGTTTCAGCAATTGTATCTAGAGGTTTTACGTTTTCTGGTGTTGCGGTCATTTCGACATCAATAAAACTCCAGTCAGTCTCTTTCGGTATTACGGGGTCATTTACCTCAAAAAAATCAGGATATAGCAAGTCGAATTTTTCTCTTCCGAAAAGCCTGAGCGCGTTGGTGTATTCTAAATCACTGTCTGAACCAGCCAACATTTTGGTCATGTACATAAGTAAGAGTGCCGTTTTTTTGGTAGTCCAAGGTTCTGGCTTGTAATCCAAAAGTTTATATTCTACGGGCAAAGTGGCATCGTCCAATTGCTGAATATAATTATTGACACCATCACGATAGGCCTCAACGAATTTGTAGGTTTCGGGATGTTCTTTCATTTTTTGAAGCGCTTGTTCCGCTCCAAAACCCATGCCTCGGCGGCGTTGTTGCTTATCATAATTTAATGCACCATTGCCTATAATTTCTGATATACGTCCCGCTGCTGCATAAGTCTGAAATTCCATTTGCCACAAACGATGTTTGGCGGTTATGTAGCCCTGGGCTTTATAAAGGTCAGATTCGTTTTGCGCAAAAACATGGGGTATGAGCAAGTCATCATAATGTACGGTAACTTCATCAGAAAGACCGTCAATTTTTATGTCTCCATTAATAGTTTCGGGCACATCGTTTTGCCAAATTCCTGTGGTGGGATTTAAAAATTTTCCGATAGGAGGTACAGACCCAAATTTTGTACTAAGTGCATAGTATAAGTGCGAAAGTCAAAATAAGCGCAATAAGGAATTTTACAAATTTCATTATAAAAGGTGTAGTTTGAGAAGAATAAAATATGGTGGTTATTGAATTTTCAATAAATATAGGCATTATCAATAAAATAGGGTAATTCAAAAAACGTTTCTTACCAGTTTACATAACCTACGCTAATCGCTACATTATTTTTGCCATTTTTATATATCTTTACTTGATGAAGAATATAATAATCATTAATGGTCCAAACCTAAACCTCTTAGGAAAGCGTGAAACTAATATCTATGGTAATTTATCATTTACAGATTTCTTTGAAACTATTGTGCCGAAATATCCAAACGTCGCACTTAGCCATTATCAATCCAATATAGAAGGCGAGTTAATCGATAAGATTCAGGAAGTTGGTTTTGAATATGATGGTATTATACTTAATGCAGCGGCTTATACCCACACTTCTATAGGAATTGGAGATGCGGTAAAGGCTATTGAAACACCTGTGGTTGAGGTCCATATTTCAAACACGTTTTCTCGGGAAGAGTTTAGGCACCAATCCTTTGTGTCTCCAAATGCGAAGGGTGTGATTTTAGGGTTTGGCCTGCAGAGTTACGAGCTTGCCATACAAAGCTTTCTCTAAAATAAGTTAAATCTATCAGGTCCAACGGTTCAATCTTTGATATTAAAATGAATAAGAATCTAACATTACTCGTTATTTTAATCAGTTTAGTAACTGCCTCTTGGTCACAGACTGAGGGAAGGTCTGTTGATTTTGGAATAAAAGGCGGACTCAATCTCACATTTTTCAAAGTAGAACAGGGTGATTTTGGCCCTGATGTGCGATCTGAAACTGGTTACTACGGCGGTGCTTTTGTCGATTTTAAAATAGATGAATTTCTATCCATTCAGCCCGAAGTGTTATATATTGGTTTGAGCGATTTTAGATTTATTAATGCGCCCATTTACGCTAAGTACAAAGTGGCAGAAGATTTTAGCCTTATGGTTGGGCCGAGTCTTAATTATTTTTTCGATTTCTTTTCAAATAAATTCAAGGTAAGGGGAGATATTTGTGCGTCTTATAATCTCTCACCAACGTTTGATTTTCATTTAAAATATACGCTGGGCTTCCAGATTATTTCCCCAAATGGGCTATTCTTCGGTTTAGGTTGTAGATTCTAATTTTCTATCTTGTTTCTTACTCAGGTTTTTTATCTTTACCCCATACCTTTTAACTTTAATTTGAAAATATGAGCGACGATAAAAAAGTCATTTTTTCCATGTCTGGATTGACTAAAACCTTCAAGACTGCCAATACACCTGTTTTAAAAAATATATACCTAAGTTTCTTCTATGGTGCTAAAATTGGGATTCTGGGTCTCAACGGCTCAGGGAAATCCACGCTATTAAGAATTATTGCCGGTGTCGATAAAAATTACCAAGGGGATGTTGTGTTCTCACCTGGTTACACTGTTGGCTATCTTGAGCAAGAGCCACAGTTAGACGATGATAAAACCGTTATGGAAATTGTTCGTGAAGGTGCTGCGGAAACCGTTGCTATTTTAGATGAATACAATAGTATTAATGACCAATTCGGTTTGGAAGAAGTTTATAGCGATCCAGATAAGATGGAAAAGTTGATGAACCGTCAGGCCGTTCTTCAGGACCAAATTGATGCTGCCGATGCTTGGGAGCTAGATACCAAGCTTGAAATAGCGATGGATGCTTTACGAACTCCAGATAGCGATAAAAAAATAGCGGTACTTTCTGGTGGTGAGCGCCGCCGTGTGGCACTATGCCGATTATTACTGCAAGAACCGGACGTTTTATTATTGGACGAGCCTACCAACCACCTGGATGCTGAATCTGTACATTGGTTGGAGCATCATTTGGCGCAATATAAAGGAACAGTGATTGCCGTAACTCATGATCGTTATTTTCTTGATAATGTGGCAGGTTGGATTTTAGAACTAGACCGAGGTGAAGGTATCCCATGGAAAGGAAATTACTCATCTTGGCTAGATCAGAAATCCAAGCGAATGGCACAAGAAAGCAAAACCGCCTCCAAACGCCAAAAAACTTTGGAGCGAGAGTTGGAGTGGGTTCGCCAAGGTGCAAAAGGACGTCAAACTAAGCAAAAGGCACGTTTGAAAAATTACGATAAGCTGATGAGCCAAGACCAAAAGCAATTGGATGAAAAGCTTGAAATCTATATTCCTAATGGGCCGCGTTTGGGCACCAATGTAATTGAAGCAAACGGTGTAAGCAAAGCTTTTGGAGACAAATTACTATATGAAGATTTGAATTTTAAACTACCTCAAGCGGGAATTGTTGGCGTTATCGGACCTAATGGGGCTGGTAAGACTACAATTTTCAAAATGATTATGGATGAGCAAAATGCGGATAAAGGCGAATTTGTAGTTGGTGAAACTGCAAAAATCGCTTACGTGGATCAAGCACATTCAAACATTGACCAAGAAAAATCAATCTGGCAGAACTTTAGCGACGAGCAGGAGCTAATTATGATGGGTGGTAAACAAGTCAATTCTCGAGCTTATTTGAGTCGTTTTAATTTTTCGGGTAGTGAGCAGAATAAAGCGGTGAAATTATTATCTGGTGGAGAACGTAACCGCTTGCATTTGGCAATGACCTTAAAGGAAGAAGGTAATGTTTTACTTTTAGATGAGCCAACTAATGATTTGGATGTAAACACATTAAGAGCTTTAGAGGAAGGTCTTGAAAATTTTGCGGGATGTGCCGTTGTTATTTCTCACGATAGGTGGTTTTTAGATAGAATCTGTACCCATATCCTAGCATTTGAAGGTAATAGTCAGGTTTACTTTTTTGAAGGCAGTTTTTCAGACTACGAAGAAAACAAGAAAAAACGATTGGGAGGAGACTTAATGCCTAAACGTATTAAGTATAAAAAATTGGTGAGATAATTGGTGGGATTTTAAATTTCACTTTTTTAAGATAATGATTTGAAATTTGATGATTTGCATTGTGGCATCGATTAATATAAAAATTAGTATCAGCCAAAATAATTTAGCATTTTGAAAATAGCGTGATAGTTGAAAAAAGAGTCAACTAGAAAATCATCAAAAAAAAACCTGCATTTGCAGGTTTTTTCTTTAACTATTATTCTCATATAGATGACTTTCGGTAAAGTCTTTATAGGTTTCGTCTTTTTCCTTTTTAAAGGCACTCTTATCTAAAAGTCTTTTGTTTTCTGCTTTCAGTTTAAACATTTTTATGATTGCAATCCCAATGAAAAAAGCAAATACAATTGTGGTAATTATAAGTACTATAGTAAGTTGAGTGGTACTCACAAATAAAAAGCTTAGTGAATTAAATGCAGGCATATTATTAATAATTAATATTGGGGAGTCAAATATACAGTTTTATTTTAAAGGTCAACTGCTTCTGTATAAAAATGTTATCTACTGTTAAAGGTGCCAAATTCACCTACCTATGGTTTTATTTATACCAATTTAATTGAACAACCTCGATACTTTCGTCACCTTGATTTACTAAGGTTTTAAATTTTTCAACATCACTCAAGCCGTCTGTACCCCTGTAATGATAAGGATAAACTTTCTCTGGTTTAAATTCTAAAACCGCACTTACTGCACTTTCAACATTCATGGTATAAGGGAGATTCATACAAACAAATGCAATGTTGATATCTTTGAGATTTCGCATTTCAGGAATATCTTCAGTATCACCAGAAATGTAAATTCTGTCTTCGCCCAAGGTTAAAATATAGCCATTACCACGTCCTTTACTGTGATATTTTTCGGCTTTCTCGCCAAAATTATACATCGGTATGGCTTCAATATTTAAATTGTTAACGGTTTTAGTTTCCCCATTGTTCATTATTATTAATTCCCCGTATTTAAAATCTTCAGGAAATTTGTCTGCGACGGCTTGTGGTGCGATAATCGTAGTTTTTTCTAAATCTAAAGCCGCTAGGGTTTCGATATTAAAATGATCGCCGTGGATATCTGTAATGAGGACTAATTCTGGCGTTGAAAATGTTTCAAATGCTGCTTTTCCTCCCGTAGGATCAATATAAATATCGGTATCGCCGTAATTCATCACCATTGTCGCGTGCGAAATGGGATTGATTTTTAATTCGGGATTCTTGTCACTGGCGGAAATTTTAGAAACATCAGTTGCCATATCTTGTTTACTGTCAGATTTTTCGCTTTTGCAAGACCATAAAACAGCAAGACAAAATGTAATTAATAGTATATAATTTTTCATTTTAAAAAAAGGGTTGTGATTCATTTTGAAAGATACCAACTATTTAGTTTATCATAAAGTATGTAACAAAATTTTATATTTCGCTACAAATAATTTGGGACCACAATTATTTTAATTACGATTTTTTTTATCGAAATTGCTTGTCCATAATATTCTTAAATTTAAAAACCAAACTTACCATGTCTGACGATTTTGATTTACTCGAAACCAATACCAACGAAAAAAACGAAAAAGTAGATGTTAATTGGGGAAAAGCCATTGACACTATGAAATCCAAGCTCTCCCAAGAGGATGACCCCGAGAGCCGTCAGAAAATTTTAAACGCCACCTTGGACGATGTGGTACACATGGCAGAGAAAGACAGATCTACATTGTTGGACGCAATTAAGGATTTGACCGATTATCAGGATGAGGTGGGCATAATCTTCGAGAATTTTTCATCTCTAAATGCTGATGAGCAAAAGGTCATTGACGATGCCATCAAAAAATTGGAGCGTGAGAAGGTAGAAATGGAGGATGCCCTGAATAAGCCAGACACTTGGTGGAATAATCTTTGGGGCAGAAAAAGTAAAATAAAAGAGGCTGAGCAAGAATTAAAGGATGCTCAGAAAGAACGTGATGCAGCAGACAATAAGGCTAAAGCTATGTTTCAACAGCGTATTGAGACTGCAGATGTTCAAACGCTTCTAAATGAGTTGAGTTTCAAATCCCAGGCAGCGGTTACCCGTCTCAAAAACCGGGAAGTCGAAATCAAGGAGGTAGAGGATAAACTTCAGGTCGCAATTGTTGAGGCTACAAAAAACCATACAAAAGCCTTAGAAAAGAAAAAAGAAGTTGAGAGCAAGCTCGAAGAAAAATACGCCGCATTAAAACAAGCCCGCCAAGCCTTGGAGGAAATTGTTGACAAACAGACCGCAGAATACGCTCAAGCCATTGGCAAGGTTACAGGAATAGAACAAGAAGTAGAAGAGCTGGAAGGTTTGAAAAATGCTTACACCACTTTGGCAGCATCCAAGGATAGTTTTGTACACAAGCATAATTTGACCATTAAAGTTTTAACCTCACTACGAAGTAATCTCCAAACACACCGCGCCAAGTTAAAAAGTGATACTGAAGAGCGATTGAAATATTACGATGGTTATGTAGTTGCTTTAAAGGCCAGAACCGACCAAGAATTTGCTGCTATTCTAGAACATTTGGGCGTAAAAACAGATGAGCATATCGGCGAAACCTTAGCTTCAATGCATACGGCAAGTGCGAAAGCCCGTCAAGAAATGATGGATAATATCCCAGTCCACGAAAAAGTGATGCAAGGAGTTTACGGTAGCTATGCTGAAGCCTTACAAGAAATTAGAGCTAAGGATATCGATATTCAAAAGAACTTCGCTGACCGTTATGGTATTGACATGAAAGAGATTTTTGAAGACTACTACAAAGCAGATGCCACTGCACCTTCCGGAGATGGGGCACCTGCAGCGACTCCGAAAAAGGATACGGATAGTGAGGATTTGTTAAGTTAAATAAAATAATAGAATTTATTAATAATAGTAAAAGATGATTATAATTAAAAATAATCTTTTTATAAGTTTAAAGACACTCTTAGGGATTTTGTATTTTGTTTACATGTCTGGAAATAGCCAAACTCAATTTTTAGAGGGTAAGAACACTGACGCCGAAAGAAAAATTAATTATTTACATTTTACAGATATAACTGATTCTGATGATATAATTAGTTTGAGTGTGGGAAGGAAGTTGAGCAATCTTTCCTTTAAGGAGTATTTGACTTTAAGCCACTATGATAAAAATTTGAATTTACAGAAGGAAGTAGAGATAACTAAGGAAATAGATGGTGAAGTAATCAACTTTAATATTTTGAATGATACCATTAATATTATTACAAAAGACAACAGAAAACGCTCTGGAGAGAAGTTCAGCTTAAACAGGTATTCTTGTAGCGTTTCCAATTTTGAATTGCAAAAAAGTATACTTTTTTATACCGATAAAGGGACTGGGCGCTTTATTTCAAATTTTTCTGAACACAATGGTTTTTTTGCAATTGTATTTTCTGAAGAAAACAATAAAACTTTACAGAATCGAACTCTAATTTTTAATTCAAATTTTGATTTAGTTTCTGAAATTGAAGTATTTGAGCAAGGATATTTAATAGACTTAGTATTTGATGAAAACAATTTTGTCTATTATTTAAATAGAACGTTTCTAGAGGATCAAGAAACCTACAGTTTTAACATGAACAAAGTTTCTAATAATTTTCAAGAGCAAATAAATTTGGACACTAAAAACAGGTCATTGAGAGACTTGAAAATGTTTAGTGAAAGTGGAGGTATTTATTTTGTTGGATACATATCGGAATTGAACAAACCAGAAGTGCTAACTGGATTTTTTTTAGGAAACTTAAGTTTCTCAGAATTTAAACAATCCTTCTCCTATATTATTCCGTTTACTGATGAATACAATCAAGCGATTGAAAATAGCCCAGGAAAAAAAAGATTTAAACAAAATATAAAATTACAAACTAGTAGCTTTATTAAATTAGATGATTCATTTATTATTGTTAGCGAGAGCGACTTTTCTGACCAGTTATCTTCTAATCAAACAGCTAGTAATTTTAACATCCACTCACATGTTTTCGCAAATATCTTAGTAGCAAAAATTACTAGGTCAGGTGAATTATCTACTTTTAAATCGATTAATCGTAGAATTTCAAATGGACTAAGTACTTATCTGCCTGCGGTAAGTCCAACACTTTCAATGTTCAAGGAAGGAAAATTGCATATTATTTTTAATGCGTCTTCAAGAGAGTTTGAGGGAGAAAAAGTTTTCTTATCTAACAATGATGAAGTTAGAACAAATGAATTTATTTATGATTCAAATTTAGAATTTTCTTATGTTAAACATAAATTTGTTTCTTTTAGACCTTATAATTTTACTGTTCTAAAAAACAATTACATTATAGTAATGAGCAACCCGATAGAAAAAAAAGGACTTGTCAAAATAACTCCATAATTTTTTTTATATCTGAAATATCAACTATTAAAGATGATTGTTACCCCATTAGATTCTGCCATACTCGACTCCAAAGAACAATATGTCTTTTATCATAAAAAGGTAGATTTCGTATTGAAGGAGTTGATTGTGAGCGTTCAAAAAAATCAGCTTTGTACGCAACAGGAGCTCATCTTCTTTAAGCAATACTGTGATTTGCTATTGTATTCCATCGAAGCAATGCGGGTAAAATACATGTATGACGAGGAGTCGAGCATGAAGGTTGATTTGACCGATTCTGGTTTCCCCAATTATTTAGAGTTCAGATACTTGTTTAATGATTTGGCCTTAAGGGATAATTATTTGCACAAACTAAAATCGGTCGAACAAATTCAAGAAGAATTTTTAGATCAATTACTTCGGAAGAAAGAGCCCGTTAAAAAAGACAAACTGTTTCAGGCGGCATCAATCGTGTATTATACTTCCGTTGAACAAAAATATATTTTCAACCGTTTTGTTCAAGGAAAGATTATAGAAAAACCAAAAGGGTTTACACAGCAATACATGACCAGTTGGAGCTTTTACGATGTATCCAACAACCGACCATTTATCTGCTTTATGTATTTTGATTATGAAGGTAAAAACATAGAGGATGATAAAGCCGAAATCTACGACGTATTAAAAAATACCGCAGACCGTGATATGGATTTAGACACCATGGCATATGGAATAGACCGAAAACTACCAAACTTAAAACCTAGATACATTAAGCGAATTGATTTGGGGCCATTCCATAATGTGTTTGCCAAAGACGAAAATGAAATAACCCACGCTATTTTAAAAAGCATTGCGAAAAAGGAAATCCCGCTGGAATCCTACGCCTTATCATTGAAGATTGATGAAGTGCAATCGGGTAGCGAATTTACAGAAGGTGGTTATTTTAGTAAGCAAACTTTACAGAAATGGGGTACTGTTGAAAAAAACAAGTATGTTTTTGCCCCACATAGAATCATACAACTGTTATACAGTAAAACTCCTGAAATCATGAATAGGTTGGCAAAACCGCCGTTTGAAGTGAGTGGTTTTTAAGTCTGCAGTCTTCAGTCTTCAGCCTTCAGTCTGTAGTAATAAATTAAGATTAAATTAAAATTATGGGATTCTTTAAAACATTGTTAGCATATCAAAAGGGATTTGGCTTAGCTATGGAAATCTTCCATTTGACCAAAACATTTCCGAAGTCTGAAATGTTTAGTTTAACATCTCAAATGATTAGATCGAGTCGGTCGGTTTGTTCCAATATTGCTGAAGGCTATAGAAAGAGGCAATACATAAAGCATTTTAAAAGCAAAATGTCAGATGCGGATGGAGAAAATTCAGAAACTCAACTCTGGCTGGATTTTGCACTGGCTTGTAATTATATATCTAAGGATGTTTCTGATGATTTAACTGAAAAGAGTAAAGAGATAGGCAGATTAATAAATTACATGATGAAGAATCCAAACAAATTTGGATTATAAAAGTTAAATATAAACCAATTTCCAGACTGCTAACTGTAGACTGGAGACTGAAGACTGAAGATTTAAAAAAATGCAACATAATTCTACTTTTCCAATAAAACAAAACGAGCTGGATATGCTCCGTGATGAAGCTACGTCATATATCAAAAGCATACAGTGGGAGCAAGGCCAACGCGCAAAAAACAAAGATAAGGACGCCAAAGATGAATCTATCTTGTTATACCTCTCAAGAGCAAAAGGCAACGGAAGTGCTGAAATTACTTCGGTATCCAAAACAATTTTAGAATTAAAAAAGCGATTATTACCAGAATCAATTGCAATCCCGCTGCATCTTAATGAAACTTTGTATGCAGTTCAGGAAGGCATTACGTTAGGCGCATGGATAAAAGATAGTTATTATGATTCTTCGGGTCTGTCTAGTTTAATTGAAAACAAATCAGCTCTAGATAATTCAGGGAAGCGCGAATACGAGAGCAAGATGCAGACGGCTACGGCATTCATGTTGTTTGCTACATCTTATAAAATTCTTCACGATTTAAAACCAGTGGCCTCTGATGATTTGAGCGTGATGAAAAATAAATTTGCGGGAATTCCTGAGGTATCTTTTATGTCGCCCTTAAAAGGGATTTCCTGTGCTTTATTTTATTATGACAAATATTTAGGACATCCGGAAATCATCAAGACCGATCAGGATGTTGTGAATTTTACGGTGGTTTATTTTGAAGCCTTAATCGCTGAAATTCAAATGCGGAAAAGTAGTTTGGAATATACTGAAACTATTCTTGATAGAACTTATAAACTGGAGTCTCGAGGCGTGGGAAGCGATTTTACAGTTTCTGGTTGGGACAATCTTTTTCAAGGTGCGGCCAAGAGCGTGGAATTCAATAAAATTAAATTTGAGCAAATTGTAGGAAATCGAGATGCCAAGCATTTTGCACGAAGGTTGACCGAACGAATGTTAAGTTATGATTTTGAGGCAAAGAAAAATCCGTTTCAGGAGTTGGGTGGTTTTATGCCGGTATTTATGGGTTACGGAATACCTGGAACTGGCAAGAGTATGCTTATTGCCGCTATTGCGACGCGACTCAAGGAGCATTGTGATAATATGGATATTCCATTTTTGTTTCATCCTATGCCCGATACCTTAATTTCTACTTTTCAGGGCGGTTCAGCTGAGAAAATGGTCGATTGGATGAAACCCATGCAAGACCCTTCAAAATTAATATTCGCCCCGATTGATGATGCCGAGAACAATTTGCAGGAACGAACCGCACAAGGTGTTTCAGCAGGTGTTAAGGAAGTTATTGGCGTGTTTTTGCGCTATACCGAAGGTGCTTACGCTGTCAATTATGGTAATAGTTCCATTGGGCTTTTTACCAATCTTCCCGAAATGTTGGATAAGGCCGTGATCTCAAGGGTTCAGGGTCGTTTTAAAATTGATGGAGCCAGAACCGAGAATGATTTTTTAGATCAAGACCATCTGTGGTGGCGAAAATTTGAAGATACCATGCCGAACTTTGTGAATATGCAGTCGCCAGCAAATTATACATTTTTACAAGATCAGGGCTTGGCAAAAAATATGGGCGAAATATTAAAAATTTCTGGTAAACCTACCGAAGAACGCATGTTGGCGGTTTATGATACTGTCGAAAAAAACTTTAAGGCTACAGAGCATTTGTTTTATGCCAATCTATATAAGGATGTGCAGAAGGTGTTTCCTTTTTTCTCATCTCGTGATGTGCGTAATATTCAAAGCGCTATCTCTTTAAGATTGACCGATTTTGATTTGGATGATGACTGGTTTAAAAATCCTGAAATTTATTTTAAACAGGATTACGATACAAAATTTGGAATGCTTCAAGAATTGATGCGAGCCAATATGAAAGGCCTTAATTTTTCTGAAATTAGAAGACAAGAAGTAGTGCGTTACTTGGACAACGTGGCAACCATAGCCGATACCGACTTTAAACGCAAAGTAGAATCAAGAGTCAACCAATTAAATGTAGAGTTGGAAGCTAAGAAACAGTTCAGTAATCAATGATGACGTAAGAGAAGTAAAGAGGCAATTTGCTTATAATTAAACGTTAAGTATGATTGGGGGAACAAGCTGATAAATTATCAACGAGCCTTATTGAAAGCGTTTTAATTTTACCAAAGAAAAACTTTTGCGCAACAAATGGAGTCTGTAACTAAGTGTTTGAAAATCAATTTAATGAATTTAAAAAACATAACCCATCATTTGCTTTCAAAGGCATGGGCAACACTGTATAATATTGAGTATGACTACCAATTTAAAAATGGGGACTGGAGGCATTTATCAAGAGAATGTTACAATCGAGGTGACGGTGCGGGAATCTTGCTATACAATCCTGAGAAATCTACCGTAATTTTAACCCGACAGTTCAGAATGCCAATATATCAAAATACTAAGAGCGAAGGCATGAGTGTTGAGGTTTGTGCAGGTGCTTTAGATAAAAATGAAGATCCAAAAACGTGTATTATCAGAGAAGTAGAGGAGGAGACGGGTTATAAAATAAATGATGCCAAATTGGTATTGGAAGCCTATATGTCACCCGGCGCAATGACTGAAAAATTATATCTTTTTACAGCGCAGATTTCCGAAGAAATGAAATTAAATGAAGGTGGCGGGCTTGAAGTTGAAAATGAAGAAATTGAAGTGCTGGAAATTACGTTTTCGAAGGCATTACAAATGATAAAGGATAAAGATATCATCGATGCAAAAACCATTATGTTGCTACAACATGCAGAGAATATTGGGCTTTTATCATTTAAATAGAATATAAATTTAGATTCCCGCTTCGACGGAAATTAAAAATGGAAAAACTAAAAGCAGCTAATCTATATCAAAGTGAACTGATTCCAATTTCAGGAAAATTGGTTGAGCGCTACAATAAGTGCCTAAAAAAATTGGGGTTTAAGGAAACTAAACTCAGTAGCTTCTCTATTGATGGAATGGGGTGGAGCCCGGAAATTTCAGAAGAAAAAAAAGAACCTTATTATTTGTGCAACGGTGAGTCCAACCCCCATGGGATTATTATTAGTCCGTTACAACATAAAAAGCCGGTTTATATGCCGATTCACACATTTGATAGGGGTTTGATGAATCTCGTTTTTAAAACCCACGGCAGCAAGATTAATGATATTACAAGGGATTCTGCAATTTGCTTGGATTTTGACCAAGATATAGATGCTTTTTACGAACCATTGGATGTTCTCAAATACAAAACGATAACAATCCGTTTTCATCTTATTGACAATCTCAATAAAGTGAGGGAGCATCAACTGCAGCTCATTGAAAAATTTAAATACGGAAATAATTTTATTGATGAAGACCTCCATTCTCAGTTATTGGAGTCTGCCCAAAGATATGGCGATTTAAGAATGCGCGACCTCAGTCTGGACGATATTGAATTTGAGACCGATTCATTTTACACAAAAGCTTTTGGTGGTGTTTATGTACTGCGAGATTTTATAGCACAAATTGTAGTCTTTGAAGACTTAAAATGGTACAAGGAAGCCATTAAAGATACCGTTCATGATGTGATTATTTTTCATATATCGCAACCTGAACTCATGGATAAATTACGAGACCATATTATAGTTTCCTATAATTTGGAAGAGATGGTGCTTTCAAAGCGATATCAACGCATCAAGAAATTTGCGTTCGCTAGTTATTTAAAAGACACCCAACACCCCATCAAGAATATTTTAAATGATAAACTTTTATTTAAGAGCTATCTCAATAAATTAGATATAGACAGTAGAAAGCGCGTTATGAGCGTGGAGCGTTATCTGGAAAAATTGGAAACTAGCAATCAATATAAAATTTCTGATATTGTGGATGATGAGCTTTTTGATGCCATGCATGAGCCACACTCCAGTTTGCATCCAAAGCATCAAGATTTGATTTGGAAACTGTTGGTCAATATTTCAGCTAAAGACGTGTTGTATTTATATTGGTATGATAAGCTACTTTTTTATAAGCAGTTTGAAAAATGGGAGGATAGTTTAAAAGACTGGGTCATTGAGGAAATAGGTAAGAATATTTGATTCAGAAAAAATGATTGAAAATATCTTGGTTAACGGCTATGACTTCTTTTCTAATTTTGAAGAAAGTTTAACATTATTGGTAAATTCTTTAGTAAAAAAGAATGAGTAGAAATCTACTTTTATATATTTAGACATTAATTACTATTTGTTGCTAAATCTAGGGATTTAGACAGGATTTTTTAAATTTTGAGATTTTAAAAAGTGTTTTTTCGTGAACTTACCTAATTGCTGGTAATAACTGGAATCTCATATTCAATTTTAGAGTAATATAATACATTGTTGAGCGTTTTAAACCTAAACACTTGCGTAATAAATTTATATCGTAATGGGACTAGAAATCGTAATATTTATTGCTGCCATTTTATTCGGAATTTTTCTTTATTGGAGAGAATCGAACGGTAATGGTGCTTATCGTGTGTTAAACAAGATTGTTAATAGCAAAGAATTACAGATGAATCCCAATAGCAAAAAAGGATTTATCTATCAGCGTTCTTTTTTACCACGACTTTTATTCATAGTCAGTCTTTTTTTAGTTATCGCTGTGGTCGTAGAGTTTCTTACACCGCTACAAGTGCTTGTAAATTATCAAGGACTTTCAGCATTTTGCATGGCTATTTTCGGTACTTTAATTGGTACTTATCTGGCTAATTTTATTTTAAAATCTTCTGCGGTTATTGAGACCCAGAGTGATTCGTTTGAAGAAAAATTTGACGGCGCGCTTGAGAAAGGGAAGGACTTTTTTGAAGATTTGAAAAATAAGGATAACAAGGCCGTAGAAGTGGCCAAGGACGAAATAGAGAAAGAACCAGAACCTAATAAAAAATCAGCTCGCGATCGTCTAAAAGATAAAGGGCTTATGTAGCCAAACAACCATGACCAAACAACCATGACCAAACCAACCAATTACACAACTCATGTCTAAAAAAATAAAACCAAAAAGAAAATTTAAGAAGAAGAAATTCAGGCGTTATTTTAGATATTTTTTACTGGTAATCGCCATTCTACTATTAGCGCTTCAATTGGTCTTTACCGACTTTCCTAACTTTTGGAAATTTGATAACGTCGCACCAGTTTCGATACTTACCTTGATAATTTTAGTTTTGATTTTCTTTTCTATACGAAGTAAAAGATACAGGACTAGAAAAAAGCTAATGAAACAGCAGAAAAAAAGATTGCATAAAAGTTAGTGTTTTTGAGTATATATTCATTCTAATTGAACATCTGTAATTTAGTTTATCATGCTAAAACAATATTGGCGAAAAGGCCGTAAACAAAGAGTAATAACCATAATTACTATAATTGTATTAGTAATTCTTTTGTTCATTTTACGCGATGACTACCAGCCTGTTCTATTATTTTTCCGAAAATATATTTTTATAATTTTACTGAGTCTTATAGTACTTATATTAGGTCTAAGGAGTTTCAGAAAGTCGCCCAGCACCGGGAAAAGGTTGGGTATTCTGGCTTTACTAATAGGCTTTTTTGCGTTTCTCTATGTCATCGGTTGGCATCTAAAATTATACGATTATATGAAAACGTATAATGTATTCAATCAGCTTAACCGAGTTGAGCTTCAAGAATTACCTTTAACTCAAAATGAGCGCATTCAACCTTTGCGAAATATATACTCAATGGCCAATGAGAGTGTTGGCGAAACCAAGGATGTGTCACTACCACATTTGGTACGTGTGGATGATGAGAATAAATGGACCATGGCCATACAGCCGTCAGAGAAATATACCATACAGCAAATAAGCGATAACACCGAAGAAGTTTTTTCGGTATCCAGTACTACACCTTTTCCAAGGTTTTCTGCGGAAAACAGAATACCCGTAACCTTTTCAATTGGAGAATCCTTAAAATTTAGTCGTAATACTTATAATGCAGTGGTTCAGCGTTTTAATCCGTGGATGCTTATTAATTACGAACCTAGTGACACCTATTACATGAAAAATGACAACGGGCAATGGGTGCAAGTGGTAAGTTTAATAAAGTGGAAGGGTTTTTTCTTTCCTTATCCTAGCTTTGGCGGCGTAATGGTAATTGAAAACGGTGAACACGATTTCAACGATTATTTGGAGCGAATTACCATTGGAATGGGAACCTATATTTCTCCTGAAGAAATGCAAGACTATTCTTATCTCACCAAACAAAATACCTTAGCTGAAAAAATCTCAAGGTTACAGGCAGAATCTTTGAAATTTCTTGGTGGTTTTAGTGATCCTCTACCGTGGAATATGGAAACTGCCGTTAAAATCCCAAATCTGCCAGATGATCAAAACCAACAACCTTTTGTAACAGATTTTGATTTTGCTGGTTCAGAAAGTAATGCATTTAGTGGTCTTTATCATTGGTTTGGGCTTGAGCCCGTTGGTGACGAGCGTACAAGTTTGAGCTACAGTATTTTTATACCTGCAGATGGTACCGATAAATTTTATTATTACGATCACGGTTCTAAAAAACAGGGTTATGCAGGAGTTTCGGCAATGCCTTTAAAAGTTATTGAATCCCGAAAAGAATTTGATTGGTCAGTTAATAAGCCTGTAGAATTTAGACCTTATATTAAAGATATTGCAGGTAGAAAGCGCCTATTTTTTCTGGGAACCGTTTCTGCGATTCGTGAAAATGCTGCAGGACAATTTGATGGTTCGGCAACTCCAGATCTAGCGTTGATAGATAGCGAGTACCGCGATGTGATTTGGATAGATGTCAAGCACCCCAGTTCTTGGGATAGAGAAGTCTATGACCAACTGGCCGAGGCTTGGCGAGCGAGTGAAGGTATTGGTTACTACTACGAGGAAGAGCTGAAAGATGAAGATTTACAACAAGCCATAGATTCAATTACCGCAATACCACCCGAAACTCAAAAATCTAAAGAAATTGAAAGACTGCAAAGGCAGTTGGACTCTTTGAAATCTACAAACGATAATTGAGTCTGTCATTTAGAAGACAGGGGAAATCCAACAAGTATTATTCAAAACCTAGTAACATTTTAAATCATATTACTACCTATAATAAATGGAAATATTATGGGCCATATGGATTTTGGCATTGCGAGATGGATTTATAAAGAAAGTCCTAGAAAGGTGTTTGCACAAAAGAGCACCAAGTTCCACTTGTAGTACATTACCTAATTATAGCCGAGACTTCGAAATAAAACCGACAAAAAATTCAAGATTTACCAATGTAATTATCAGTTTCTTTTTAATTGGTTTAGTAACAGCTTTTGCGATAATCAAAATTCCCCAATTCGTTGACTATTCATGTAATTCGTAAGATTTATAAAGATCAAAACGCCAAAGAAAGAAATGAAACTGCATTTAATTTTTTATTGGATTCCGGAAATCAATATGTTAAAGAAAGAAGATTACCATGCGGCCTATTCTGAATTTAAACTTGCATATAAAATCAAAAAAGAGGATGAGGATTTACGTCAAATTATGATTGAAACCTTAATCGTGCTTTGCAAAGAAGAAAATGAATATTGTTCTGACTTAGATGAATTAATGAGTAAAGTATAAAATAGTATTCACCTGAAAAATTTAAAAAAAAGACTACATATTTTACCATTTTTACCATTTTTAACCTTTTTCAAAAATATACTCTGTCAAGGTCAAGTGTTAAAGAACGGATGGCGCAAAATATTCATAGCAGCGTCTCTTTTTCAATTAAAAATTCCGATAACTTTAGACAGCAGAATTTATTTTAAATAGACTTGTTCGTCTTCGCTCGGATAAAATCAGTAATTAAATAAGTCATTAATTTTCCAATTTGAGATTGGTTTTGATTGTTGGCTATGGCCTCACAAATATGTAAGTATTGGGATTTGGTTTGAGAGCCGAAGAAATGTACAAACTGTCTTGCCTGAGTCGGTAGAAAATCCGCTCGGTGTCATGGCACTACTCGCGATATTTTCAATAGCATCGCAATCCAATTCAATTCCGAAGGGCTGCATCATTCAAATGGTCTAAGGCTTTTTCTAGTTCTTCTGGAAATTGTAGTTTATTTCTAAGTGTTAAATCCTCAAAAGAAGTATAAGCGATGTCTTCTAGTGCTTCAAGTTTTTCAAAATTTTTTCTGAGGTATAATTTTCATGAAGCCCAAAAATATAGTAGCGTTTTAAAAAGCCTTCAGCATGAGCGTATGAAAATCCGTTGCCGCTGTGACGGCCTTCTTTCGCTCTAAAATCATGATGAGCATCAAAGTTTACAACTCCTATATTTTGTTTAAGCGCAAGAGCTGTGCCTTTGATGTTTCCGTAGGCGTTATTATGCCCGCCACCAATAACAATCGGGATTTTCCCTGCACTAACAATTTGTGAGACTAAATAACTGACCTCGGCATCAATAATCTCAACCCACTTACGTACTTTTTTTAAATCTTTTGTATTCGATTGATTGAGAGATGATAGCTGATTTTGAAAATCTTCAAATTGAAAGTTTCCAAGAACGAGTACTCTGCTAGCAAAAGTTTTAGAATTATCTTGAATGTTCAATAAAATATTTAAGGTGGCTTCCCAAGTAACTGAAGTGCCAATTTTTCCCATATTCGCAAAAACGCCTACATCTTCCTTTATACCAAATATTACATAGTCAACGTCTAATGTTAACAGTTGCTCGTATATAGAGTTGTGATTGGTAAGTACGGAAACAGATTCGCCAAATTTTTTTTCTTTAGAGCGTTTACTTACAATTAGATTGCATTTTGTCGATGTAAACGGTTTAAAATAGGTCATCTGTTGAAAATTATGTTACTTTATCATATTGCAAATTCAAAATAAAATTAAAGATTAAGTTTAACAATAACTAGAAAACGATTAATTAATGGAAAATTCAGACAGTAAAAAAGGGACAGGTCTCAAAATTGCACTTGGTATTTTATTGGTGCTATTTTTGGGTACAGCGTTTTACACCTTTTCATTATACAATGAGAAGAAAGAAAATGAGATTGCCTTAGAAAATGAAAAGCAACAAGTAATGGCAGATTTGAGTACGATGGCAAAACAATATGATGTTGCCATTGGAGAAAATGAACAAGCCAATCAAGACTTAGTAGAAGCTAGAAATCGAATAGGAAGTTTAATGGACTCCCTTAAAGTTTCTCAAACCAGCGTAAATAATTTGTGGAATTACAAAAAGAAATTTCTTTCGCTACAAAAGGAAATGGATGATTTACTTACTGAAAATGAAAAGTTGAAAATTGAAAATTCCCTTCTGGCGACTTCATTAGATAGTACAAACGTTCAATTGGCAGAGCGTAATATGTTTACAGATTCTTTGTTGGTACAAAATACCCAATTATCTGAAGTTGTTACAAACGCCGCTGTATTGCAGACCGTTGATTTGAAAGGTTTCGGAGTTATAGAACGTAATTCTGGTAAATTGATACCAACAGAACGCGCTGGACGAAGCGATAAAATCAGGGTTTGTTTCACCATTGCCAAAAATACATTGGTCGGTGCAGGTGACAAGGAACTTTACATTCAAGTATTAGACCCAAAAAATAATGTGTTAGGTGCCAATGAGCAAATTCAATTTGCGGATCAGGTGTTGAATTACAGCGTAGTTAGTAAATTTAATTACGAAAACAAAAATTTGAATATTTGCGAGTTTGTAGCTCCTAATGATGAGTTTGAGAAAGGACGTTACATCGTAAACGTTTTTAACAAAAACGAAATGATATCCTCTTCTGAGTTTACCTTGAAATAAACATCGATAAATTATAGTTATTTAAAAACCCCAAGATCTTAAGTTCTTGGGGTTTTTTTTTACAATTTAAATTTTTTGGAACGTTAACCTCATGAGTTTTAACCAGAATTAGTTCGAGCTAAATATGAACCAAACTAATTAAGATGCTATTCAAATTTCTGGCCATTTATGATTACGGTCTCAATATTGTTTTCTCCAAAAGAATAAGGAAGATATTGATAGTTGGGAATGGCTTTGGTAATAATTAAGTTAGCTTTTTTCCCTCTACAAATACTTCCGTATTGATTGGATACACCCATGGCGTAAGCACCATTAATAGTAGCGGCATTTATGGCTTCCTCTGGAGTCATTTTCATTTTTATGCAGGCTGTACTAACTACAAAATTCATATTTCCATTAGGTGATGAGCCAGGATTATAATCGGTAGCGAGTGCTAAAGGTAGCCCAGAATCAATGAGTTTTCTAGCGGGTGTATAGGGGATTCCCAGGAAAAAGGAACAAGAGGGTAGCGCAACGGGCATAGTTTCTGAGTTTTCTAACGCTGAAACATCCTCATCGTTCAAAATTTCTAAATGGTCAACAGATAATGCATTATGCTCAACCCCAAGGGCAACACCGCCAAAAGCATTAAATTGGTTGACATGTATTTTAGGGACCAGCCGATGCGCTTCTGCAGCTTTCAATATTCGAGCAGTATCTTCCAAATCAAAATAGCCTTTTTCGCAAAACACATCAATATAATCTGCTAATTTAGCTTCGCTGACTTGTGGAATCATCTCGTTAATTATCAAATCGATAAATCCGTTTTTATTGTTTTTAAATGCTTCAGGGACTGCATGTGCAGCTAATAAGGTCGCTCTAATATTTACCGGAAAATTCTTTTTAAGCCGTTTGATGACCTTAAGCATTTTTAGTTCTGCTTCAACCGTTAACCCGTAACCCGATTTAATTTCGATGGCGCCGGTACCCATTTTTATGACTTTAATGAGTCGCTCTGAAGCTTGTTTATAAAGTTCACCCTCTGAGGTGTTTTCTAAGGCTTTAGCTGAATTTAAAATACCACCACCACGGTTGGCAATATCTTCGTAACTCAATCCATTGATTCTATCCACAAATTCTAAACTTCTATTGCCCGCATAAACAATATGCGTATGCGAATCGCACCAAGTGGGCAATACAATTTTTCCAGTAGCATCAATAACTTCATCGGCTTCCATTTCAGAATATTCATCCATGCTACCAAACTCTACAATTGTATCGTGATCAATCAGTAGATAGGCATTTTCTAAGATAGGAAGCCTTTTCATGTCCTCACCTTTTACGATGGTTACATTAGTATGACGAACTTGAATGAGCTGCTTGATATTTATAATAAGGATGGACATAGTGTTGGGTTAGTCGATTCATAAGAATTTTAGAGCGAAAGTAATAAAGAATTATTCCGCCAAAATTTGTGCAGTATGATCTTTGGTCTTCACTTTGGTAATGACATTTTCAATAATTCCTTTTTCATCAATTACAAAAGTGGTTCTATGGATACCGTCGTATTCCTTGCCCATAAATTTTTTCGGTCCCCAAACCCCGAAAGCTTCTATTACTTTTTTGTCTTCATCGGCCAGTAGCGGATATTGAAAATCGTACTTGTTTTTAAAATTGGACTGCTTTTTTTCAGTATCGGCACTAACACCTAAAATTTCGTAACCTTGAGATTGGAATTTTGCGTAATTTTCATTTAGGTTACAGGCTTCTGCTGTGCATCCTGGCGTGTTTGCTTTAGGATAAAAAAACACCACTAATTTTTTTCCTTTATAATCGGAAAGTGAACGGGTTTGACCTTGTTCGTCTTTTGCTGAAAAATTTGGAGCTTTATCCCCAGGTTTTAATTCTGTCATATTGATTATTTTTGTTTGAAAGTTGATTTCTTAAAAATACGATTTATGACCAAGCAGGAAAAGGTAGATTTTGTTATTAATACGTTAAAAGCGAAATATCCAGTTATTCCTATTCCGTTAGACCATAAAGATCCTTACACGTTGTTGATTGCGGTATTGATGTCTGCCCAAAGTACCGATGTGCGGGTAAATAAAATAACACCACTATTGTTTGCAAGGGCAGACAATCCTTACGATATGGTGAAACTTTCGGTGGAAGAGATTCGGGAAATCATTAAACCAGTTGGATTGTCTCCAATGAAGAGTAAGGGGATTCGAGGCCTTTCGGAAATTTTAATTGAATCCTATGATGGGCAAGTCCCTAAAACCTACGAAGCACTCGAATCCCTGCCAGCCGTAGGGCATAAAACCGCAGCTGTTGTAATGTCCCAAGCATTCGGAATTCCCGCATTTCCTGTGGACACCCATATTCATAGATTGATGTATCGCTGGAATTTAACCAATGGGAAAAATGTGACCCAGACCGAAAAAGATGCTAAACGCCTTTTCCCTAAAGAACTGTGGAATGATTTGCACTTGCAGATTATTTGGTACGGCCGCCAATTTTCACCAGCACGTGGGTGGGATTTAGAGAACGATATTATTACAAAAACGGTAGGACGAAAATCGGTATTGAATGCTTACTATCGTAAGAAAAAGTGAACTAATTGATTTTCAAATGGTATAGTCTTTGAGGACTAAAAATAAAGCCAACCCGTATGAAAAGATTAACTGCGCTGTTTCTTATCATTTGTTTCTCCTCCTGCATTCCCGTTAGAATTGCCCCAAAAATAGAAACCCATGAAATCATGGTCGCAAAAAAGTTTAAGCGCAAATTACCACGAGAGACCTCCTTTATTTTTGAAGACCCAAAAGATGCCTATGAGTTTTACGATTATATAAATATTAAATTTCAGCTAGAAGATATAGATGTAGGCTACAACGTACCTTTTAAAATTGAGGGTAAGACTTATTATTTATCTTATAACGAAGCTGAAATACCAAATAAGACACTCAATCTACCTTTAGTACTTATAGATGCCAAGCGCTCGAGTAATGGAAACGACCCATTATTTGAAGGTGACTATGTAAGCCGAAAAGGCAATTGGTACTTGGTATTGAACGTTTACGACGATAACATTAAAAATTGTCTTTTAGATAATTATCCAAATAAACAAAGAGTTGTGGATTATTTGGAGGCTATGAGAAATGAATACCTTAATACCAGCAATTATCTTCAGGTCCTGATGACTCAGAACTAGTCAAATATTGTGCTTAATCCATGATTTTTTGACAAATAATCACAATTTTAGTATTGTCCAAATCTGTAGTAAAAAATAAGTAAACAGTTCCACCGTCTTTTATATTTGTTTTTTTCCTGAGTTGTTCGACGCTTTCAGGAAAATTTCGAGTGGTTATATTTGCCTTCACTATTCCTAAGCGTTTCAATGATTTTTTATTGTAGGTAATTACGTTTTCGATTTTGAACTGTCGGCCAGGAAAGTTTATAACAACATCGCTCGTGTATAAATGTGAATGTTGATGAAGTTTGGTAATTCCCATTTTTTTAGCAACCGTTTTGTAAGCACCAGATTTTAGTATTGCTGAATTTGGTTCGTATAGATATTTTAGAGGTTTGCTGTATTTTACTGAGGTGTTTGCTTCTTCATTCAAAATAAAATCAAATTCTTCAACACTTTTAGATAGAAGATTTACTGTGTTTATTTTTATTTCGGCAGCGTAATTTTTTTCTAAAATCCAAAGTAATTCCTTGACCTCATTATTGATAGCAATAATGTGTATTGTTTTTACAAATTTCAGCTCATTTATACCAACGGTCAAATCTAAGAGCGGCGAGGTTTTAATCGCAATACTTTTGGTATAGTTGAAAATTTCATCTAAATGCAGTGGGATATTTGGCGTGCAATCGTTTAAAAAGAAAACTTTACCCTTACTATCGTGACGTCTGGATGGATCTACGTAAATCCAATCAAAATGTTTGTCCAGTTTTTTTAAAACCTCAATGCCATCTTCAGCAATCGTCTGAATGTGAGATTTGCCGAGTTGCGTAAAGTTATGATTGGCTATTTTAGAGAGTTCCTTATTTATTTCACAATGCAAAATGGTATCAAAGCATTTGGAAAAAAAGAACGTATCTACACCAAAGCCACCGGTCAAATCAATAATTGATTCGCCTTTTAAAATTTCTGTTTTGTAAAATGCGGCACGTTCAGATGAGGTTTGCTCAATATTCAGTTTGTTTGGGTAGTAGATGTTTTCTGATGCAAACCAAGTAGGTAGTTTAGATTTGCACTTACGCTTTGCCTCAATCTGCTCTATGAGTTCTAGAGTAGAAACGTTTTTAAAAGAAACCCCTTTTAGAAGTAATTTAGAAATATCTGCATTTAGGTTTTCGGTTATAAATTTTTGGACGTCTGTATTTAAAATGTGCTCGTTCAAAGCTAGAGTCCTTGAGTTAATTGTTTAACAATTTTATAATCAGAAAGAAATTCCTTTAGAATAACTTTGATTGCCGTATAAGCAGGAACAGCGACAATCATTCCTAAAACACCAAATAATAAACCAGCAATAATGATTATCAAAAATATTTCCAAAGGATGTGATTTTACACTTTTTGAAAATATATAGGGTTGGCTAAAAAAGTTATCTATGATTTGCCCAACCCCAATTACTATTAACGTGTAAAAAAGTTTTGGTAGAATTACGGAGTTAAAGCCTTCGCCTAAATTATTCGTCATTACCAAAAACATCATAAGTATGCCACCAATCAAAGGACCTAAATAAGGGATGATATTAATGAGCGCACATAAAAAAGCGATAACAACGGCATTTTCTACGCCAACAATCAATAAACCAATCGTATAAATTACAAACAAGATAAATAGCTGAAAAAATAGCCCCACAAAATACCTTGAGAGTAAACTTGATATTTTTAAGAATGAACGTTTGGTCTTGAGCTCATTTTTTTTTGCTACCAATGCTAAAATTCCATTTTGTAATAATCCAGAATCCTTCAGAAAGAAAAAGGCGATGAATAAAACAGATAATAGCCCAATACTAAAGCTTCCAAGACCGGAAACCAAACTATTCAAAAAATTAGGAATGATACCGTAGTCTAAATCAGAAAGAATTTTAGAATCTGTGATGGCCTCTTCGGCATTGATTTGGTTTAGTTGTAAAAATTCAATAGACTGAAGGTACAACCCTTCAATATTAGTTTTAAGTGCTTCGATATCCAAAAGGGAAAGATTTTGACCTTGTTCAATCAGCAGAGGTACCAATAGACTTACGATGCCAGCAAATACGCCTAAAAATAATAGCATTGTGGTAATTACGGCAATGAGATTGTTGAATTTTAGGCGATTTCTCAAAAATAGAACAATTGGTTTGCCAATTAGCGATAACACCGCAGCAATCAGAATATAGAGAATAACAGATTGGATTTCGTATAGAAAATAAAGTAATAGCGCTATAAATATTAAAGTGCCCGTTGCTCTTAAAATCCCGTTGGCAATAGTTCTGGAGGTCATTTTGGTTTGGTTTATCCTGAGATTTTGTTAGCTATGGTATTGCATTTTTATCCTAATCAAGAAAAGGGCATCTGTAATCTTTAGTTTTGGGAGTAAATATAAACAACTTTAGCGAAGTTGTTTGGTCATTTCATACAAAGCGATATTGGTAGCTTGTACTACATTCATGCTGCTGTTTTGACCAAACATCTCGATATGGATTATAGCGTCAACTTGATTTAAAACAGTATCGGAGACTCCAAAATTTTCCGCACCGATGAAAAGCGCTATTGCTGTTTGTTTCGGAAACTGGAATACAGTCAAATCACTACTTTCTGAAGTGATTTCTAGCGCAATGCAATAATAGCCTACGGATTTTAATTGTTTTATCGTCTGACTGATTTTGGCAGTTTCCTCAAAATCGACCGTTTTCTCTGTGGCTCTTGAAGTTTTGGTCATTTTGCGGCCTTTGGGTACTGTGTTTTCCGCAGAAAATTATTTTTTCTATACCAAAAGCATCAGCAGTTCTAAATAGGCTGCCCACATTAGCCGAACTATTGACATTATCGCAGACCAAGGTTATAGGAAATTTTTGTTTCTTGAATTTGTTGGAGTAGTGGTTGAGTTGCAAGTTGTATTTTGCTTTTTAAATTTGTTTTAAAGCATTAATTCTCAAAGGCATATTTTACAATATTGGCACCCATTTTTAGGGCTTTTTCTCTAACATCTTCTGGGTCATTATGAACTTCGGGATCTTCCCAGCCATCTCCAAGATCGCTCTCAAAAGTAAATAATAGCACTAATCTACTTTCATCGAAAATTCCAAAGGCTTGGGCGCGTTTGCCATCGTGCTCGTGAATTTTAGGCAAACCTTCAGGAAAATCAAAAGCAGTACTAAAAAGAGGATGTGTTTTTGGGAGTTCTATAAGCTCTTGGTTGGGGAATACTTTTTTCAATTCTTTTTTAATATAAGGTTCCATTCCATAATTATCATCGATATGAAGAAATCCACCTGAAAGTAAATATTTTCTCAGATTTTCAGCATCATCGTCACTGAAAAAGACGTTTCCATGGCCAGTTAAATGCAATAGGGGATATTGATAAATATCAATACTACCAAGTTCAACCACCTCTGGTTTAGGCTTCATCTTAGTTTTGATATTGGCATTACAATAAGCAATTAAATTAGGCAAAGCGGTCGGATTTCCGTACCAATCGCCCCCGCCTTTATATTTGACAACTGCCAAATCTTGTGAATTAGCGTTAATGCCTATTATACTCAGTAATAGAGCCAATATTAGCGTAGGTTGTTTCAATAAATGCCTATTAAGTGTCATAATCCAAAAGTAAAACTTTCAGGCATTGAAACCTTTTCTTTTAACGTTATTTGTTTTTCTTTTCTTGTTTTCTAAGGGAAAAATCATCTAAAACTTTCTGAAGACTAAAAACTTAAAAATAATATCAGTTTCAAGTTTGGGATCAAAAGCGTTTTAAAAAATAGAAAATCAGATTGGTTTTGGTCATTGAAGAACGTATCACAAAAATAAAACGAGCAGAAAGCCGAAATAGAACTTTTAAAAAATCAAAACTAAATCACTCCTCATTAATAAAAGCCACTGAGTGGCAAGCAACAATCGCAGCTGTTTCTGTTCTTAGTCGAGAATCTCCAAGAGTCACAGGCAGAAACCCTTTAGAAATGGCGTTTCCAATTTCTGAAGTAGAAAAATCTCCTTCAGGTCCAATTAATATAGTAACATCATTTTTAATTTGAAGTAAATCTTTTAAGGATTTTTTATCGGTTTCCTCGCAATGGGCAATATATTTTTGGCCTTCAAAATCTTGTTCTATAAACTCTGAATAGGAGATGGCATCGTTCAAAACAGGAAAATAACAACTCAATGATTGTTTTAATGCCGATTGGATAATTCTTTCAAACCGCTCTTTTTTAATGATGCGCCTTTCACTGTTATCGCAAATTATTGGCGTAATAGTGTCTATGCCAATTTCAGTCGCTTTTTCTAGAAACCACTCGTAGCGGTCGTTCATTTTTGTGGGAGCGACCGCTAAGTGTAATTTGTAAGGACGCTTGGGCTGTAATTTTGCGTCTATGATTTTCGCTTCGCATTGTTTGATATCGGCAGCAATCAATTCCGCCGAAAAAAGCCAACCACGGCCATTGGTAATGTTCAGGACATCACCAACAGATTTTCTTAGAACTTTTGAAATGTGCCGACTTTCATCCTTAGAAAATTGAATGGTTTTATTGGTTTCGCTGATATGAGCGTTGTAGAATAACTGCATTATCTATTAGGTTCAGTTACTTTGAGCACTTTTATTTCTTCGATTAATTTTTGCTTTTCAGTGATCAAAACCACGTAGTACGCCTTTTCTTCAGGAATATTTACCATGAAGATATCATTAATATCATGAGTGCCAGAAAAAACAGCATTTTCGATATTGGCGGGCATTTCTCCTTTGGTAAACCAACCTAGATCACCACCTTGTTTTGCGGTTTTATCCATGGAATGCATTCGAGCCAAATCTGAAAACTTGTATCCATTTTTATATCTATTGATGATGTAATTTCTGGTTTTATTGATTTCAGCTATGGTTTTTATTTTTCCGTCTAAATAAATACAGCTCGCTTTGGCATAGGGCGTTTCAATTTTCTCTAAAACCTTGTAATAGGTTGGCTGTGCTTTATTATCATTATATTTTTTTGAACCTACACTTAAGCCAAAAAGTTCATTGGCAAGCTTAGTGTGATGTTTCTCTTTATTAAAAACAAGCACTTTACCCTTGGCAGATTTATTAGTTTCAATAAAATTTTGGGCATCGGTTTCCGATTGTACAGAGTCTAATAATTTTTCGAAATTATTTCCTTGGGAATAGGAAATGGATGATACTAGTAAAAGGGCGTAACATAATAAAGGTTTAATCATAGTAGTAGGGTTTTTATGGTTATTACAAATGTAAAAGGATAGTGTTCTTCCAAGCTAATTGCCCAATAAGTTTTCAAGAAATTATTGTTAATAACTTGTTTTCTCTTATTTAATTATTTACTTATGGTTTCTTTTTGAGGTGTTTAACAAAAACTAAAGTGGATTAATATTGAAAATAGCCTTTCAAGGAATCTAGACCATATCAACTTTAAATGAGCTATAAATTAGGCTAAATATGCCCCAACCTTTTAAAAAGTTTACCTTTGCAAAGCTAAAACAGAAATCATGCTATTACCAAAATATATATTGGGAGATAATACTGACTATCCCAACGCTATTTATATAATCCACACCGAATTCCCCCGATTTGTTATCAACTTGGAAGATGATGAGGTTGAGTTTTTAGAAGAGTTTGACCAACACGATGAAAAGGAAATCGAGAGTGAAATGGAAAACCTCATACAAGAAGCCACCGAATTTTACGATAGGGAAGTAGAACGATATGATGAGTAGATGTTAGAACAACTTGTAGAATTAGATAAAGAATTTTTTTTATATCTCAATGGTTTAGGCACGCCATTTTGGGACGCCTTTTGGTTAACCTATACTGCAAAAATACACTGGATCCCCTTTTATGGATTATTAGGGTATTTGATGTACAAAAAATTGAATACCAAGATGTTTGTATTAACCTTGGTGGTTATTGCTTTATTGATTTCATTTACAGATCAAATCACCAATGTATTTAAACACGGCATTCAACGCTTTAGACCTTGCCATGAGCCTGGAGTCCAAGAAATAATGCGTTTGGTTCGGGATACTTGTGGTGGCCGCTACGGATTTTTTTCAGGACATTCTAGCAACTCCATGGGGCTTGCTATCTTTGTTGGCTTAGCATTGAAAAATAAGTATAAATATCTTATTTTTATTATGATTATATGGGCACTTGCAATGGGCTACAGCAGAATTTATGTAGGAGCCCATTACCCATTAGATGTGGTCTGCGGTCAAATTTTTGGGGCACTTTCAGGGTATATGTTCTACCGTCTGGATAGATATTTACAGAGCCGTTTTAAAATTGCCGATTAGTTTTTTTTGGTCAATAGAAAAAAGTCGGTCTGAAGTCTGTTATTATACCCAGGTGAATTTTCTGTCGGAATATTTAAATCATAAGTCCTCAGTTTTTCCACGGAATAATTTTGTTTAATAGTGTCCCAATCTTCGGTATTAAGATCTTGAGTAAGTAGTCCGAATTTTTCTTTCTTCGGAAATTGAATCCCTTTTTCAGTACGAAGCTGGGGAATTTTATCACCATAGTTCCAAATCATTTCAGGCGCAATATAATCCAAGCTATAAACGTCAAGATTTTTAAACGCTTCTGTTTCACTCAAGGCTGAAATAGGACGATAGTTTTCACCTTTAAAGCCATTCAATAGGGGTAATCCAAACACTAAAAGACTTACAAAGAATAAAACATTCAGATAAAACGCTTTTTGAGCATTTTTTCTTTTTAGCTGAAAGATGAGTAGAACACCAATTAATAAAGAGACAGCGCTTAGAATCAGGTAGCTCCAAATTACTTCACTTAAATTTTCCGCCAAAATAAAATACAATAGCAACGGAACTGCCAAGGCAATAATAGCAATCAATCCAAAATGGAAATAAATAGGAATCAGCTCTTTCTTGTTTTTTAGTATTTTAAATGTTTTTAATACGTATTGAATATAGAAACCTGTGTTTACGGCCAGAGGAATAAGGACAGGCATAAGATATCGGGATTTTTTTTCTGGAATAATGGACAATAACACTACGGCAAATAGCGTCCAAAATAAACTGAACTTATAGGCTTTTAAATCTGAAACTCTCGGTTTCATATAAGGATAGAGTAAACCTACAAATGCGGGAATGGTCCAGATACCGCTTTGCACAAAAAAGCTCCAGTAGTAATAAAATGGCCTAATATTATAGCTTGACCAATTACCCGTTTCGCTTTCGGCAATTCTAGTAAATGTTTCGGCATCTTCTAAACGCACATATAGATACCAGCTCCCACCAACAAGGAGAGCTAAAATAATACTGCCTAAGAAGGCAAAGACCATTTTTTTTGAGAATCGGTAGTGATAAGAACATCCGTAAGCCAGTAAAAATGGGAGTAATAGCACGTAGAACGAGACTGGTCCTTTGCTTAAAATGGAGCAGCCAATAAAAAATCCAGCAAATAGACTTCGCTTTAAAAATGAAGATTTAGTTCTAAAAAGACGCAGTAAATGGTAAATCCCAATGACCATAAATCCGTGGGTAAAAATATCTGAGGGCGCTTCAAAAGTAATGGCAATGACATAAAATGAGGTCAATAAGATTAATGCATTGTTAAAGCTCTGCGAGACGTTTTTAGTAATTTCTTTTGAAATTAGAAAGGTATAATTTGCAGTAATTGCGATAAAGATTATTGCGGGTAAACGTAAAGCAAAGAGGCTTTTGAGCCCGAATGCTAATCCAAAAAATGCGCAAATCCAACTAGGAAGGGGTGGTTTTTGGTATCTCGGTTCACCATTCATGGTCGTCAAAAACCAATTGCCATCGGTTATCATTTCTCTCGCTGTGATAAAATTACGAGCCTCCATAATGCTCACGGGGATAACATCCAAATTTAAACCGAGCATCAAAAGGATGATAATGCTGATACTGAGTATTGGGTTATTTTTGAGTTTGTGCAACATTAGCCTTTTGAATTAAATAGATGTTTCTAACATAGATAATAAAACCAAGTCCGTGGCCAAGAATTAAGACATAATCATTTCTAATAAAAGCATAAATCAAAATCAAGATAGAACCGACTAAGCTCAATAACCAAAACCCGAACGGCAGGGTAGAGGTCTTTCTCATTTCAGAATAGAACCACTGATAAACAAAACGGAGCGTAAAAATTACTTGTGAGATAATACCCAGACCTAGAAGCCAAAAGGGAATAGCTTCGTTTTTAAATAATAGGTCAACGTCAATCTTGTTATTGTTGAAATGGTAAATCACAATTAAAACGGGGAAAATAATCAAGAACCACCTCATGATCTTTGGAAAACGATGCCATTGTTTTTGAAGTTGAAGATTTCGAATATAGATATAATAGGTTAAGGATTGCCCGAGCATAATTGCAAAATCGTTGCGTAGGTATCCGTACATAAAAAGCAAAACGGAAGCCAATAAACTAAGGGTCCAAAATAAGGTAGGCGTGATAACCTTTTTGTTTTTTTCTGAAGTAATCCATTGAATAATCAGCCGAGACGAAAAGAGAAGTTGAGCTAAAAACCCTATGGTGTATATAAGCCAATTGCTCATTTGCTCTGTTTCAAAATAGTGTAGTTAATGTATTTTTTCTTCATCCAGAGGTAGGCGAAGCAATCCATCAACGGACCGATTAAACGGTTCCAAAGTCCAAATTTGGCCGTTCCTGCTACCCTTGGAAAATGCCGTACAGGGATTTGTATAATTTTTCCCTTTTGCAATAAAATCATGGCAGGTAAAAAACGATGAAGACCTTTAAACATGGGGATGCGTTGGGCATAAGATGTTTTAATGACTTTTAGCGGGCATCCTGTATCGTCCATACCGTCATTGGTAAAGGCACGACGAATGCTATTTGCAATTGAAGATGACATATTTTTTACAAAGCTATCCTTTCGGTCGGCTCGAACACCGGTAACTAAGTCATACTCGCCAATATATTCTAAAAGTTTATTGAAATCTTCGGGAGCCGTCTGCAAATCAGAATCGATATAGCCAACAAGTTCGGTTTTTGCGTGGTCAAAGCCTGCTTTTATGGCAGCGCTCAGTCCCCGGTTTTCAGCAAAAAGAATGAAGCTGAAATTATTTTGGCGTTCGCAAATAGCATCAATAATGTCTTGACTTTTATCCTTTGAGCCATCATTGACAAATAAAATTTTTGTGGGCTGGGTCGCAATTTTAGTGTAGGCTAAAAGTTCTTTTTCAACCCGTTCCAAATTGTCCTCTTCATTATAAACAGGCACTATGATTGTAAAATTGTACTCCATTTTATTCTTTTATAATTCTTCAAAAGTAATCATTCCTCCCCTCTAGGAGTTTAGGAAGAAGCTTTTTTTATCGAACTGCACTTACTTCAAATTTAATTATCGTTATTTTGTATCATAATTGTTTCAAATGAAAATATTGGTTACTGGAGCGGCGGGATTTATAGGCTCACACGCAGCAGAACGTTTGCACGAATTAGGCCATGAGGTTATTGGTCTTGATAATTTTGATGATTATTATAGTGTTGAGCTTAAAAAGCTTAATGCCAAATCCCTTACTAATAAAGGAATCGCCATAGTAAGAAAAGACTTAAACGCTGTTGATTTATCTAAAACCTTACCCCAGGATATCGATTATATTTTTCATTTCGCTGGGCAGCCAGGTATTTCCCAAAAGTCCACTTTTGAGGATTATTTAGAGAATAATGTTCTTGCAACTAAAAACTTGATTGATTACGCGGTTCAATGTACAAATCTTAAAATGTTCGTAAACATAGCCACCTCTTCTATTTACGGTTTGGAAGCAACCCATCCCGAAACCGAAGTGCCCAAACCCGCCTCGCATTATGGGGTCTCAAAATTAGCTGCGGAACAGATGGTACTGCAAAAAAGTCGCGAACAACTATTTAACTCTTGTTCTTTACGCTTGTATTCTGTTATTGGCCCTAGGGAGCGTCCTGAAAAAATGTACACGAAGCTTATTGAATTGGGTCTTAAGGGTGGAAAATTTCCATTATTTGAAGGGAGTGATAAACATTTACGCAGTTTTACCTATGTGGGCGATATTGTTGATGGCGTAGTAAGTGTTATTGGAAAGGAAGAAAAAATCAATGGCGAAATCATTAATCTTGGTTCTGAAAAGGAACATACCACCAAAGAAGGTATTGAGGCCGTAGAAAAAATCTTGGGTAAAAAAATCCATATAAATACCATTGCCAAACGCCCTGGAGACCAATTACGTACTAAAGCTAATATTGATAAGGCAAGGAAACTACTTGATTACAATCCCACCACTACTTTATTTGAAGCCGTTGAAAAACAGGTGGCGTGGTATAGGGAGCATTTTTTGTAAGACTTCTTATTTTCAAACAAACGCACTATACCCTGTAATTGCCCTTCCAACAATTAGAGTATTAATTTCCTTAGTACCTTCATAACTATAAATGGCTTCAGCATCTGCCACAAAACGAGCAACGTTATATTCTAACAATATACCGTTACCGCCCATTACTTCTCTGGCTTGACTTACTACGTCTCGCGTTCTCATTGAGCAGAACACTTTTGCCAATGAGGCATGTTCATCTGTCAATAAACCCTGATCTTGTAATTCTGATAAACGATAGACCATGGTTTTCATCGCCACCAAATTGGATAACATTTCCACTAAATGATTTTGAACCAGTTGAAAGGAAGCTATTGGTTTGCCAAATTGCTCCCGTTTTTTAGAGTATTTTAGGGCATTTTCATAAGCGCCCCTAGCACAACCCACAGCTTGCCAAGCTACGCCTGCTCTAGTCATTCTCAATACTTTTGCCGTATCCCTAAAGGAGTTCGCTTTTTTTAAACGATCTGATTCTTTGACACGACAATCGTCTAAAGTGATAATGGCATTTTCAACGGTACGCAAGGCCATTTTGTCCTTCATTTTTTCGACGGTTAAACCTGGTGTGTCTTTTCTTACTAAAAATCCTTTTACTTTATCTGTGGTCTCTTCTCTGGCCCAAATAATTATGACATCGGCAAAGGTGGCGTTACCAATCCATTTTTTCTGTCCGTTTATTATCCATTCATCATCCTCGATGCGGCAGGTGGTTTCCATCCCTCCAGCGACGCCACTGCCCACATTTGGTTCAGTTAGTCCGAAAGCGCCTATGAGCTCCATTTTTTGCATTTTTGGTAACCACTCCTGTTTTTGTTCCTCGCTTCCGCATAGGTAAATAGAGCCCATTGCAAGCCCGCTATGAACCCCAAAAAACGTGGAGATTGAAACATCGACTCTTGCTAATTCCTCAGCGATAATACCTTCCATAATAAAGGGAAGATTTGGACAACCGTAGCCTTTATAGGCAACACCACAGATATTGAGTTTTGCCATTTTAGGGATGAGTTCACGAGGAAACTCGGCTTTTTTCCAATATTTATTAGCTATGGGGTTCACTTCGTCTTCCATAAAATTACGTACACGCATTTGGATTTCTCGATGTTCTTGTGGTAACTTCAAGTCCATATCGTAAAAATCACCATCAATAGGAGGTAGCTGGTGCTGACCTTTTTTTCCCTTTTCGGTAAGCATTTTCATAAGTCCGCTGAGTTGCTTGTCGTCGAGCTCACCCACTGTTTTCATGATGAGTGGCACATCTATTTTTTCTGAAATATCATTCAACTGGTCAAAATCTACCTCTTTCATAAGGTGGATGACTTTTTTTATTTTATGAAATAAACGCATAATTTTTGGGTTAGGAATTGCTTTTCAATTTAATGAAATTTAGGTTGAGATGAAAATAAATTGGATTACAAGATGAGGGTAAACTCAGATAAGAAGTTAATACTTTAAAAATGAACTGGTAGTTATTTCTGAAGTTTCAACAAATAGTCTGCGGCTGCAAAAGGTGTAGTTTCTCCATTTTCAATTTTGGTTAACTGAGCCGTGAGTTCTTTTTTGATTTTTTGGGTATTGAAAAAATCAGATTTTAAACGATCTTCAATAGTTTGTAGTAGCCAGAACTTGTTTTGGGATTTTCTATTAGCTTCAAAAAATCCGTTAATAGAGGTTTTTGAAAAATAATCTTCAATAATGCTCCAAACATCTTCAATGCCTTCTTGGTTTAAGGCACTGCAAAGCGTGACCTGGGGCTGCCATTGAGATTCCTTTTCAGGATATAGGTGTAGGGCGCGATTAAATTCTACTTTCGCCATTTTAGCAGCTTTAAGATTTTCGCCATCTGCTTTGTTGATAGCAATGGCATCTGCCATTTCGATTATGCCCCTTTTAATTCCTTGAAGTTCGTCGCCCGCTCCTGCCAATTTGAGCAGTAAGAAGAAATCGACCATACTATGGACGGCTGTCTCGCTTTGGCCAACGCCAACGGTCTCGATAATTATAGTATCGTAACCAGCGGCTTCGCAAAGAATGATTGTTTCTCGGGTTTTACGAGCTACCCCGCCAAGTGAAGTTCCCGTTGGCGAGGGTCTTATAAAGGCATTTTCGTTTTTTACCAACTCTTCCATCCGGGTCTTATCCCCAAGTATACTGCCCTTACTTATGCTGCTACTAGGGTCAACCGCAAGTATGGCTAGTTTTTTTTCTAAAGCGATTAAATGTGTTCCTAAGGCTTCAATAAATGTACTTTTACCAACACCCGGAACGCCTGTGATTCCTATTCTTAAGGATTTATTAGCATATGGTAAACAGGCTTTTATAATCGTGTTGGCTTGATCTAAATGTGAGGGATTATTACTTTCAACCAAAGTTATGGCTTGGCTTAGTGCTGTAATGTTTCCCTCGAGAATTTTAGAGATAAGTGTTTTTGAATTGGGCTGTGACCTACGGTTTTTTTTGATGTTTTTAATCGCAGTCGAGTTTGATAGGTCTTGGTTTGAGACGCCATCTGTTTCTTCCAACGCTGATTTTTCACCCTGTTCTGCCAAAGGTATTTATTTTACATCTTGGTTAATGACCTTCATAGGTACAGCTACTTTTGTATTATCCCACGCCATGGTAAGCTCTAGGTCATCGGTGCTATTGTCGAAAGCTATTGTAAATTGCTCAACTGTTTTGTCCAATGTTTCAACGGGAACGTCAATTTCGAGGATATCATAATTAGGATCCCATAAGGGTTGCATTTCTTCGTCAACGCCCCAACGGTATTGTTTGGTGTTAAAAATAACGTTCCAAGTAGAATCGTTTGGTACCGTCCACAAAGTATATTTGCCTGTAGGAAGGTAAATGCCCTGTACCATAAGGTCTTTATTAGTCTCAAAGGTCGTGGCTTCATTGGCGCCTGTACGCCATACTTTTCCGTAGGGGACCAAAGCACCAAAAACATCACGCCCTTTTTTGGATGGGCGATTGTAGAACACCTCCAATTTTAAATCGTTCAGTTTAAATTCAACCGTGTCTTTAGGACTCAATCGTGGCGAGAAAATATTTTCCACAAAGTAGGAATAACAGAATAATGCAACGGCAATAATAGTAAGAAATATCAATAAGCGTTTCAAAAACGTGTTCATGTATAAGGGGTTATTTTTTGTAATTGTAAATATAAATGAATTTGTTTTTTTGGCTAATGCATAACCATTGTTTTATATAATTATTAAAAAAAAAAGCTAGTTTTTGCAACACTCTGTTTTTTGCACCGTCTTTAAGATGAACTATCAAACCAAAAGAGATTTGAATTTGTTTCAAGTTGAAATTATTGAGAAATGTAAACGGAATGACCGGCAGGCACAGCTGCAGCTGTACCGTCAGTATTGCGATGGCATGTACATAGTTGCGCTACGCTTTGTTAATGATTCTATGGAAGCAGAAGATATTGTACAGGAATCTTTCATAAAGGCATTTACAAAACTGCATCAATTTAAGGCGGAAGTTACTTTTGGAGCTTGGTTAAAACGGATTGTGATCAATAAATGTATTGACAGCCTAAAATCAAAAAAAAATCAAACACTCGAATTAGAGGAAGTGCACTTAAAGGTTGTTGATTCAAATACTGAAGACAAATGGTTAGTAGATGATTCGGTAAGTATTGAAGAGGTAAAGGCGTGCATCGAGCAATTACCACATAAATACAAAATTGTAGTAAATCTCTATTTGGTTGAAGGTTATGACCATCAGGAGATTTCAGAGATATTGAATGTTTCTGAAACTGCATCCAGAACGCAATTATCAAGGGGAAAATCAAAATTAAAAGAACTTTTAAAACCAATTCACCATGGCACAAGATCTTAGGGAATTATTTAAAGAGGAAAAAGAAATTAGAAAAGAATCCATGCCAAGTGGGCACGAAGCGAGATTTCTAAAAAAACTTGAAGAAAATCCAGAGTCTGGAGTTAGGAATAACTTGTATTCGGGCTGGTGGCGCATTGCCGCAAGTATTGTGGTGTTGATAGGGTTGGGGTTTGCAACTTTTAAACATTTTGACGAGCCAGCAATTAGTGCTACTGAAATAACAAACCAAGAAGACGCATCAAAAAACGAACAATTAAAATCATTGGGTGATATTTCACCCAGTTTAAAGAAAATCGAGGACTATTATTTGGCAAACATTAATTTAGAACTATCCAATGTAAGTCTTGATGAGAACAATAAGGAATTGTTTGATAGTTACGTTGAACGTTTGACCGAACTTAATCAAGAATATAAAAAATTATCCATTGAGCTAACTGAAAATGGTCCAAACGAACTCACTGTTAGCGCCCTAATTGATAACCTAAAATTAAGATTGAATTTATTGTATCGCCTAAAGGAGAAATTGAGCGAAATCAATCAGGAGGAGGATTCTTTAATAAATGTATAAAATCAAATTTTTGAATTAATAAAAGTGTTATGTCAAACTTATCAAGACATCACATTAACAACAAAATATAGACACAATGAAAATGAATTATCTAAAAATACTATGTTGTATAATATGCATCAACTTAGGAGCAACAGCACAGAACAATAAAAAACTATCTAAGTCAATTAAAGTAGATAAGGACGTCACTGTTGATTTAAATACAAATTACGTCCAATTGGAAATAGATACCTGGAACCGCAATGAAATAGAGGTAGAGGCTTACATTGATGACCAGAAATTGTCTGGGGAAGAATTAAAGAAAGCCCTATCGAATTGGAAATTGGAGATTGAAGGCTCTGGAGATTATGTTAGTATAAAATCGGAGGGTTCATATTCTTCATGGGAAAATTTAAGTGATTATCCCGTAATTCTCGAATCGCTTGACGTATTGGCAGATATTGATTTAAATCTTGGGGAAATTCCAGAAATTCCGGAGTTGCCAGAGATGCCCGAGGTTCCTGAATTGGCTAATATTGAAATGCCCAAAGTCCCTCAGCTGCCCGAATTACCAGAGCTCCCTGAAGGAGTCACCAATGTAGCCTTTGACACCGAAAAGTACGAAAAAGGTGGAGAGGCTTATCTTGAAAGATGGAGTAAGGAATACGAGGCTAAATTTGGAAAACAATACAAAGAGGAAATGAAAGCATGGGCCAGGGAAATGGCAAAGGTAGATTTTAAGAGCTATGAGAAGCAGATGAAAGAGTGGGGAGAAAAATTCGGAAAACGATTTGGTGATGATTATGCCAAGAAAATGGAAGTCTGGGGCAAGGAATTTTCAGAGCGTTTTGACGATGAATGGGCCGGGAAGATGGAAGCTTGGGGCCAAAAATATGGTGCTAAAATGGAAAGTAATCAAAAGGTTTTAGAAGAACGCACCAAAGCTCAAGAGGAACGTGCTAAAGTACTTCAAGAACGTGTAAAAGTAATACAGGAACGTGCGAAAACGAAAGCTAATGGCTATAACAGCCAATATAAATCCAATGCTAACCAAAGGGCTAACGAAGTAATACTTCTTAACGGCTACACTAATGATAATGTCAAAAAGATTATAAAAATCAAAATGCCAAAAAAAGCAAAACTCAAAATGAACGTTAGGCACGGTGAACTTAAGTTAAGCTCACTTATTGAGAATCTTAAAGCTAATTTGGCACATACCTCTTTAATTGCTAATCACATTGATGGAAGTTCAACTTCCATCAATGTTTCTTATTCCCCGGTTCAGGTAGATTTATGGAGCCAAGGGGAGTTAAATCTTAAATACGTTAAAGATGCTCATATTTCAAATGCTAAACGGTTGATGCTTAACAGTAACTCATCCAATATCATTTTAGACAAGCTTTCAGGGAATGCTATTATTGATGGCAGTTTTGGAGACTTAATAATTTCTGAAATTTCAGATGAATTTTCGAATTTGAATATTGTTCTTGAAAATAGTGATGCTTATATAACGCTTCCTAAATCAAATTACAGTGTTTATTTTAAAGGCAACCGCTCTAAACTCAACAATAAGAATACCACCCAAAAAACTATTGAAAGCCCTTTGAATGGAAACACATCTAACCGTTCAATTGTATTAAATGCAAAGTACAGTGATGTGGTTTTGAAAGAATAGTTTTTTCAGTCTCAGTCTGTTTAAAAACTATATCTAAGGTAAATCTTAATAATAAATCCTGAAAATTTGTTTCTCAACGTTGCGCAGCTCGCTTCACTTTTGCATATTTAAGAGAGATAGACATCTTCAAATTTTGACGAAAGACTTCATCAGACATTCCTATTTTTATTTTTTTTCCAATCTATCAAAGTGTCATAATAATCGGTTAAATTTCAGGCTTAAAACTTTTTTGTGCTAAAGATTATATTTTATTGAAACTGAACTTTAAAAGGCTTTGTCTCAAAATTAATAGAGTTGAATGAAAAACACCTTAGAGCAAATTATTGCTGAATTACCAAAAAATCCAGTTTTAGATACCTCCATTTTAAAAAAGGATTATACCGCAATTGATCTTTCCATTTATAATTCAGACTTAGATACTGTCAATGTTTCGTCTTCCGAATTGTTGGGCAATCATATCGATAACTATAAAAAGAAAAATAGTTCAAAAGTTGCTTACGGGGGTTATTTAGAAACTCGAGGCATATACCAACGTAGTTTATACTTTACGGCAAACAGCGACGCTTCAGATAGAAATATCCATTTAGGAATGGATTTATGGCTCAAAGAAGGTTCAACCATTTTCACTCCATTGGATGCTGTGGTGCATAGTTTTAACAATAATCAGAATCATGGCGATTACGGGCCCACGATACTTTTGAAACATCAAATTGGCGATTTTAGTTTTTACACACTTTATGGCCATTTGAGCTTGGGGTCTATTAAGAATCTAAGTATTGGTCAAGCTTTTCAACGAGGGAATCAAATAGCCCAATTGGGAGGTAGCGAAGTAAATGGAGATTATCCACCGCACTTACACTTTCAGATAATTAGGGATATTGGCGATTATGTTGGTGATTATCCTGGCGTTTGTTGCAAAAAGGATTTAGAATTTTACCGAAAAAATTGTTTAGATCCTAATCTTATATTGGAGTTGGAGGATGTTTGATTTTATTTCGCAATTGTAAAAGTGAACGTGCTGCCTTTTCCTTTTTCAGATTTAAGCTTGATACTTCCTCCTAATTTTTCAACCAAACTTTTTACGGTACTAAGCCCAATACCAGTACTGGATTTACCATTGGAATTTTTTAAGGTTTTGAAAATTTTGAATATGAGATGCTGTTTGTCCTTCGGAATACCAACACCATTATCACTAACAGAGAATTTATGGAAAAACAAATCTGAGCTATATTGAATATCAACTATTCTTTTTTTACTCTTGTTATATTTTAGTGCATTATCAACCAAATTAATAAGTATTTGATAGACGGCTGCAACATTAATATTTTTAATTAGTATGCTTTTAGGATAATTGAGTTGGTCGCGCTTGGTAATTAAAATATGCTCTATGTCTTTAGCGAGATCTCCTAATTCAACATCTTCTTTTTGATTTTTCAATAATTCCTCAGATCTATAATAAATCAGAATACCATCAATATATTTTTTTAATACCGTAGTAGATTCCTCTATATAATTCAAATATTCTTTGGATTCTTCTGATAGGGAATTTGAATCATCATCTCTTAATAACTCTGTTAACGAGGTAATATTTGCCAAAGGCGATTTAAGGTCATGGGACACGTGACTTGCAAAATCCTTTAGATGTTCATTTCTCTCTTGTAGTGTTTTCTCAACATGTTGGTGCATTAAGTTCTTTTTACGTAATTCCAAAAGATGAACTACCTGGGCACTGAGAATTCTCAGCGACTCTTTTTGCTGATCGTCAAAATCCCTTACCTTATAATCGTAAACGCAAATTGTACCAAGTATGTAGCCTTCACTATTTATTAGTGGGATGCCAGCGTAAAAAATAACCTTGTTGTTTTCAACTAAATAGCTATCCTTAAAGCGTGCATCTTTTCGAGCATCGGGCACCACCGTAACGTCAGAATTTAAAACGGCAACATTACAAAATGATATTTCTCTTGAGCTTTCAGAAAAAGGAGCACCTAAATTAGATTTAAAGAAAAAGCGATCTTCTGCCATTATGGAAATCAATGAAACAGGCACATCGCAAATCATGGCCACTAATTTATTGATATTGTCATAATCGGCCTCCGGTTCAGAATCAAGAACTTGATAAGTGTTGAGCACTTTTAAACGTTCCTCTTCATTGTTTTTGAGTTTAGCCACTATCATTGTTGTAAGAAAAATTCCAGTTTACAAGGTACGCACGTAAAATAACTTAGAGCGTTTTTTATTTGTTAAAAATTTTCAAAAACACCCAATCCAAAGAGTGCAAAGTCATATTGAACAGGGTCTTCTGAATTAAAGATTCTCAATGATTTATCTAATTCGGTAAGTGCCTTGCCATCATTTTGTTTTCGCTTTAAAAGTCCCAATTTTCTGGCAACATTTCCGGAATGTACATCAAGCGGGCAAGATAATTGACTCGGGGAGATGGTTTTCCAAATCCCGAAATCCACTCCGTTATTATCTTCTCTTACCATCCAGCGTAAATACATGTTGATGCGTTTTGCTGCGGAATTTTTTAAGGGATCGCTCACGTGCTTTTTGGTACGCTCTAAGTGATCGATCTCAAAAAATTTTTGTTTAAACTGGTGTATCGATTGCTGAAGATCAAGATTTTGTAGATTATTTGAAAAGGCATGTTCCAAACCACCATGAACTTTATAAATGTGCTTCAGACTTTTTATAAACTGAATAAAATCATAACCGTTAAACGTGCGATGCACAAAGGCCAAAAGCGGCTCAAGTTGGGTTTCAGTATGATTAATGACAAAATCATAAGGGCTATCGCCTAACAACTGCATCATTCTGTTAGCATTGTTGATAATGCTCTTTCTATTCCCCCAAGAAATGGTGGCGGTCAAAAATGCCGAAATCTCAATATCCTCTTTTCTTGAAAATTGATGAGGTATTTGAATAGGGTCACTTTCAATAAATTTAGGATCGTTATAAAAATCTGCCTTAGTATCTAGAAATTCCTTTAGGTCTTTTTTATTCAATATAAAGTGGTTTTATTACTGCAAAGATAAGTGTCTTTCTCTCAAAAAAGCTAAATAGATAATACGACACGACTATTTTGCTGAGAGATGTTCTTCAATATCACTAATATGAAGTTGCAAGGCTTTTGCTGAAATCTGAATTTCTTTTATAAGAAGTGCAAGAGATATAATCAGTAAGATAAGCGCCACTCCAAATACGTAAACCGCAATTAGTTTTTGTTGGATATAGATGAGAAACATGGTAAGGACGCAGAGCAACAAACTTGAAATTCCAAAAATCTGCATATAACGGGTTAAATTTAAACGCAACTTCAGATTCTTAATTTGACGCAATAGGCTTTTGTCCTTACTTTCCAAATACACCCCGTGAAGATTCCTGATGACAGAAGCATAGGCCAAAAACCGATTGGTATAGGCTAACATGATTAAGGATATTGCTGAAAATAAAAGGGCAGGTGTTGTTAGTGTAAGTGCTTCCATAGTACCTCAAAATTAATCAATCCTTGAGACATTCCGGTTTATTTGTAAAATTGCCAATCCACTTAAAATTTAAGTAGTATTAAATTCTGATTCCAAATTTAAAGCCTAAGGAAAAATTAAAGTAATTGCGATTGCCATCTTCTTCCAAAGTACTCCTGCGGCGAAAGAGAAAAAAACCATCATCATCAAATGAACTATGAATTTCAGGGTCATAAAACCGATTAGGGTTCTCAACTCGTATTTTACGAACACCAAAGCCGCTGTAAACATCAAAATAAAAACGTTTCCCGACCGGGAAATTCATACCCAATTTTAAATTACGGATATCCACTTTTCTCTGAACAATATAATCTTCGGTTTTTGAATAGCTTATATCTTCATTAGAAATGGAATAACTAATATCATCTGTGAATTGGCTTCTTAAAAACCGGGTTTCAACACCAATATAACTTTGAATTCTTGGATTGTCTGATAAATTGATAAGGTTATAAAACTTTAATTCAAATCTGAGTGAATGTCCTCGGTCTTCAACTAAATCCAGATTACTTCTATTCCTGCTTAAATTTGTAAATTGATGGCCATATTCGGCACTAACACTTAAATTGTTTAGATAAAAATATTCTGTACCTAGAGTAACCGTTGGTCTAGAAAAAACATCCATAGCTCTTAATGGCGAGGTGTATATTAAAAAGGTATGACGATTGAAAGGGGCGATTTTCTCTTTGGATACATAAAATTCATTGTTTACTGAATCTATTTTCAAATTGATACTGCGTTTATAGGTAAATCGCCTTGGGTTGGTCATGTCCACCAAAATTCCCAATCCGTAATTGTAGATGATATTCAAATAAAGTAGGCCGGAAATTTTTCTTCTAAAGGCGAAATCGGTTTTGATGGAATCGTTAACCATTTCAAATTTTAAGGAGTCCCTTGAGCGTAGAGGGTAAAATTTCGTATAATCCTCACCAACATTCAAAGTATCATTTTTAAAAATGACATTACTGCCTTCTGGAGCAAAGATTTTTACCTTAGCGGTGTCAGAATTTAGTATTGAGGCGCAGCTATTGAGTAAAATAAAAGTGGTAAGGGCAACGAAAAAATTTTTCATCTTATGGAAAAGCAAGTTGCTTAAAAGATGATGAAAGTATAAATAGGTTGCGTGAAATTGAACTATTTTGTTTTTGATTTTTGTTCAAAAAATATAAAATGCTACGCAACAACCCGACCATCAACCATGGTTAGTTTTCTATCGGCCATATCGGCCAATTCTTGGTTGTGGGTTACTATAACAAAGGTTTGTCCAAATTCATCTCGTAATTTAAAGAATAAATTGTGTAAGTTTTCAGCAGACTCACTATCGAGGTTTCCCGAAGGCTCATCGGCAAAAATCAGTTCAGGATTATTGACCAATGCTCTGGCAACAGCCACACGTTGTTGCTCCCCTCCAGAAAGTTCGCTCGGTTTATGATGATACCGATGAGAAAGTCCTAAAAAATCTAAAAGCTCTTTAGCTCTTTTTTCGGCTTGAGCTTTTGATTTCCCAAATATAAAAGCTGGGATGCAGACATTTTCCAAAGCAGAAAATTCTGGTAGTAATTGATGAAATTGAAAAATAAATCCAATATTTTTATTTCTGAATTTAGCCAAAGCCGTATCACCCAATTCAGGGATGGAAACATTATTGATGTTTAAACTGCTATCACTTTTGACATCAATCTGGTCTAAGGTTCCTAAAATTTGTAGAAGTGTGGTTTTACCAGCACCCGAGGCACCAACTATCGACACAATTTCACCTTTTTTAATATGAAGGTCAACGCCCTTAAGAACTTCAAGGTCGCCGTAATATTTATGGATGTTTTTTGCCTGTATCATCTGTTCTTAAAGTGCTAAATATAGTAAGTTCATTATTCAAAGTTCAATTTTTGTTAATCCCTAATCCCTAATCCCTAATCCCTAATCCTCAATTTCATAAATTTAAGAATTTGATTTTTCTGAAGGTCTGAAGATTTTTTTAATTTCATTATAATCTATAAAATACTGCAAACGCAAGGAGAAAAAATGTAAGGTTGGCTGTTCGTACAATGTAGTTAAACTTTGACTGAAACCTCTCATAGCCTCCCTATCATTATTGAATAATTGATTTCGATAAAGTGCCGTCAAAAAACTACCTGGCGCAAATTGCCAAGTATAATTGAGGTCGAGATTCCAAGTACCAAAATTAACATCTGAACTTTTAAGATCTAAATCCTCAAAACTATCGGGTGATTTCAACAACCGGCCATTTTCTTGCAAAAAATATACATTATCCTCGTAAGCTACGGTGCTCCAATAATTTCTGAAGGTTAAACCTAATGAGTGAAATGGGTTAAAGACATAATTAGAACGTAAACTATTGGTCATGGTCAATTGGTCGCGTTGTCCAAAAATAATTTGATTTTCTAAAGAATTAGAATTGTTTGCGTAGCCACGATCTTTAAAGATTTCCTCATATTCGAAACCATAGACCATGAAAAACTTATCGTTGAAACGAACTCTGGGTCTAAGCTCAAAGCTATAGGCTGTGGTGTTGCGATTATCTTCAAGTACGGCAGTTGCTTCAATGTTAGCGTCAATGGCGAAGGTAGTATTGTAATTTGATGACAAGTAGATACGTGAGTTCAACACGTTTTCGTAAATAAAGAAACGACCTTGAGTACGAGGCTCAAAATAATCGTACTGTTTTCCCATTTCAAAATTGATTTCACCACCGTAATTATGTAACGTTTCTTTGGTTTGTGCGTTGTAACTTCCACCCAAAACTTTGCCGGTATAAGTATTAGGATTGGCTAATCTGGTATAATCAATATACGTATTCCAGCTATAGTTATTGAGTTTTTTAGTTGGTTTGAAAGTTCGGTAGCTAAAATCGACTCCAAAATTATTAAAGTTATTTCTAAAAATCAGCCCGAGATCATTATTGTCAAATTTAGTATCAGCATAGGAGTGTTCAAAGCTATATCTATAGTTTCCATGGATTTTCTGCGCCTTAAAGAATGAACTATATCCAGTGGAAGTGCCGTTTTCTAAATTAACATTACTCATTCTAGCCCGACCAAACAGATTATAGGTGTTTCTTTTATTTGTAATATCGGCAACCAACGCTGTTACATTGCCATCCCTGAAATTCCCATTTCTAGTCACATTGGTGTTAATTAAACCAATCGAAGAGTTTTGATTAAACTGTTGGTCGAGCACCAAAATATTATAATTTGAAAGAGGCTCTACTAAAGCCGCTCTCGAAGTTTGATTTATGGTATCTCTTATGCTCGCATAAGTTTTTTCGGTAACCGCGTTGAAAAAACCGACACCAAGTCCCTTTTTGGTTCTCCCCGAAATTTTAGCAGCGTTGATTACTTTTACGCTATTGGGATAGTTGGTTAGTACCTCATTGGCCTCTAAATTGACACGACCAGTCGGTGGGCCACCAACACGACGAGAAAAGAATAAATCTCCTTTGTTAAATAGGTCAACCCCTTCAGTAAAAAATTGGCGTTGCTCTGCAAAGGTCTGTTCAAATGGGCCTAAATTTAATTCGACATTATCGAAACCCGCCTGACTAAAATCGGGTATGAGTGTCATGTCCAAAGTGAAATTCTCGGTAATGCCGTATTTAACATCCAATCCTAATTTTAAATCGGTATCTGTGGTGCCATCGAAACTGTTAATAAGTCCCGTAGAAAAAGGATAAAAAGCCAATCTCGTTGGTGGTTCAATATTTTTTAAACCTAGCAGTTGGCCGTGGTAAAGGCTAGAATTTCCTTTGGTCACATCAATTGGGTTCCAAGAATATTGCGAGCGGTACCGTCTAAACCAGCGATTAAATTGAATGCCCCATGTCTGTACATCCCTATTTGAAAAACGTAGTGCTCGATACGGAATTTTTATTTCAACAGTCCAGCCGTTCTCTGTGATTTTTACGGCACTTTCCCAAACGGCATTCCAACCAAAATCCTCGCCGTTACTCGGGGTTTCGGTAGCATCTGCTTGAACCCCAGAACTAAACACGTAAAATTTTGTGTCGTTTTGGGCATCGTTATTAGGATTAAGAATGAGGGTGAAATAATCGGTCTGTCCAAAATCATCACGGGCGGTAATTTGGCTCATGATTTTAGTTGGGTCATCGTACAAAAATGCTGAAACATAAATGGCATCATCATCGTAGCTCATTTTCACCTCAGTGCGATTAAATAAAGAGTCCCTGATGCCCGCGTTGGGTTCAAACTGAATAAAGTCCTGAGCTATGTCTGCGTTTATCCAAACGCTGTCATTTAAAATGCCATCGATTTTTGGTGGATTTTCGGTTCGTTCAATATTCAATTGCTTCTTATCCTGGGCAGATGTTGAATAATTGTTTCCTAAAATCGTAAGTAAGCAAACAAAAATTGTAAGAACTTGGCGATTTTTAATACTGAATCTTTTAATAAAGGAAATACGCAAAATCGAAAATAAGTTAGGAATGCAAAACTATTAGCTAAGATTGGCTTTTCTCATAAGTAAACGTTAAAAAAAAGCAGTTTATTATCGGTTAAATCAAACTATTGAAATGCATACGATTACTGTTTGTACTATTGTTATGAAAATTTAAAATTGGATTCAAAAAATGAAAGCATGACAAGTTTTTATTCGGAACAGATTTTGAAGTATCACATAAATTAAAATACTCAATGAACTTAGAACAAACACCAAAATACAAGAAACTCATTTTATGTTTGATATTCGACCTATTAGGATTTACCACTTTTTTTATACCAGGAGTTGGTGAGTTTGGCGATGTAATATGGGCGCCAGTATCTGCTTATTTAATGATTAAACTATTTAAGGGAAAACCATCAAGAATTGCTGGGGTCATTTCATTTGTGGAGGAGGCCTTACCCTTTACAGACGTGATTCCGACCTTTACGCTGATGTGGCTTTATACTTATACGTTTGCTTCGGAGAAAAAGCGGGATACAGAATAGGTTCAAAATGAAACACAAAAAAAGCCCTTCAGAGATTAATTTCCGAAGGGCTTTACTTTTAGCACTAGTTATACTCAAATAGCATTGTAGATGAATGTAGCGGATATATCGGTCTCACCTCCAGCATCAGATAAAAATCCATTATTCGGCTTATTTGGTAAATGTCTCAAGGTTACCGTAAGAGTTCCGCTTGACGGATCGTTAGTTTCGAGGGTGATAGATAAACCGACAGGATTGCCATTCTCATCCATATCATCGTAAACCACATTGGCAACTGCGCCACCAGAAAAGGTATAAAAAAATTGGTGATCTTCGTCTTCGGCCAGTACTTCTGTTGTGATATTATCGGCGGGACTTTCCAATTCGTTCAATATTTGCACGCTACCATTATAAGTTGTGTTAGCCATTAAATCCCCTACGGTAACTTCGGGATTTAAAGGGCCATCTCCATCTAAATCCTGAGTTTTAAACACGACATCAGCGCCTCCACCTTGCGGAGTTAATGTGAGTATTAAAGTTGTTATGACCTCCTCTTCATTTACAGGTTGGGGCGTGTCATCATCGTCAGAACATGAAGCAAAGAGCGTCAAGCATATAATTGATAGGTAAATTAATTTAATCGTTTTCATAATAAATAGTGTTTAATTGTTAATAAAAATGGTTAATAATTTAATTGTAATTGCAACATCACATTTCTACCAAGGTCATCAGCAAAATAACGCAGTTGGTTAAGGTAATTTCTATAGTTAGTATTGAACACATTATTTACGCTAAGCGCCAAATTTAAATGTGTTGTTTCAGAAAGTTCAAAATTCATATCGCTATAAAAATGAATCAAGTGATAGGCCGGTGGTGGCGTGCTTATATCAATGAGTACATTTTCATCTCTAACCGCAATAAAGGTCTCAAAATTATTATCTGGAAACTCATTTTGCTCAAAGACCCACTCACTTCTTAGACTTGCCGAAAAGTCGTTCCAGGATTTGTTTGAATATTGTACTTCGTTAACGGTATTGAAAGCAGGAATATCAATAACCGCACGGTCATTATCCAAATCCCAAGCCTTTACCAAAGATGATTTGTCCTGAACACTCCAATGTTCTGAAAACCTATAAGTCGCGGTAAGGTCAAAACCCGTAAAACGAACATCGGATTGCCGGTATTCCCACACTGGAAAAGGTCCGCGGATGCTACCTTGTTCTATACCTGAGGGTTCTATATAAATATAGTCGCCAATAAGATTGTAAAACGTTTCAAAAGTCATATCAAAGTCAGAGGTACTTAAATTATAAGTAGCCGAAACTCTATTGGAAATTTCCTGTTCAAAACGTAAATCACCAAGTTCAAATCGCGCTGCGGAATGGTGCAGACCATCGCTAAATAGTTCCGCAGGATTTGGGGGCCTAGTAGATAAACTATAATTTCCTAATAGGTAACTGTTTTGATTCAGCGTATATTTTAATCCTGCCGAAGCTGAAAAACTATGGTAATCAAACACAGGATTAACCAAAAGTTGAGAACCTAGGTCTTCAATTACGACATCCTGAAAATCCTCGTCGTAACCGCGTTCTTCCCAACGGCTGGTACGATAAAATTTCTCGGCATTGATATTTACAAAATCGTAACGTAAACCGCCATCGAGTAGTAAATTGTCGTTCAGTCTATATTCGGTCGTAAAAAAAGCTCCAAAATCATATTTATCATAATCGGGTATCAAACGTCTAACTCCAGTTTCAGGATTAGGAAAATTATTTTGATAACGTCCCATAACTCCAAAATGATGCTTGAATTTTAAATTGGCATCTAAGGCGATATCAGCCTGTAAAGTGTGGGTTTGCAATTCCAAATCCAATGCAGCTCTATCGCTTCTTTCGCCCCGACGAACATCAAATTCAAGACGCCTGTTATTTTGGTAATCGTATTGAAGGTTTAATTTCCCAAAGGATTTAAATCTCTTGTAGTACAAACCCTTGATGAGGTGATGGGTTACATCCTGCTTTGGGGAATTAATATTGTAACTAAAATCCCTAATCACTAAAGGCTGTCCCGAATTGATAGCGCGCTCTAAATCTGAAATATTACCAATATGCGAGGCTCTTAAAATTCCTATTTCAGTGTTCAGAAAGCTGTAGAACAATTCAAAGCCAGACTCAAATTGCTTTTTTCCAGCCCTCAGAGTGACGCCTTTGGAATTTAGTCCGGTATTTGTCAACAAATAATCTGGAGCCTCAAAATCACCATTTTGCTTGTAACTTCCTTGTATCGTAGCAAACCAGCCGTTTTGGTAAGTTTTGTTTAAACTTGATGAGAGAGAATAGCCTCTTCCATTGGTTTGGCCGCTTACAATGGTTTTTCCAAAAAGGGAATCTTTCAGTATAATTCGATTCGGATTTACTACAATCACTCCACCAATAGCATCTCCGCCATATGCCAAGGCACCCGAACCTTTAATGACCGAAATCTGATTTGCGGAATTGATATCAATATTTGGGGCATGCTCAATACCCCATTCTTGATCTTGGAGCCTAACACCGTTATTCAAAATTAATAACCTGCTACTGTGCATCCCGTTTATCATCGGTTTTACAATCGTATTTCCTGTATTTATAGAGGATACTCCCGAGACTTCACGAAGTGCATCACCGAGACTCAGAGCACTATATTTTTGTAAGGTTTCAGCTTTTAAAACAGTTTCTTGTGCGGTTGTGGTCTCCGTGCGTAATTGGTTGCTGATGACCGAAACCTCATTCAATTCTTCTGTATGATGCTCCATATAAATGGATTCTGAGCGATTGCCATTTATGTCAAACGTTATCGTTTTATCCTCACAGGCGATGTGTGAAATATTCAACGTTAGTTTTCCTTCACAGAGATTTTCGATTGTAAAGTTTCCGTTGATATCTGAGGTTTCGTAGCTTTTAAGCTCCTCAATATAAATAGCGGCAACCGCAATGGAAGTCCCATCGTGAAAATCGGTAAGTTGTCCCTTAAAAGTATAGGTGCAATTTTGAGCAAAACCAAAACCAGTTAGGGTCATGGCAATGCCTAATAAAATATATTTCATTCAAAACGAATTAGTGCAAAAGATGAATTTAACCGAAGTGCACTAAAACTGGTGGTCCCCGAAGATAAGCGGTACGTTGCTGATGACCTTTTAGAAATGTATAATTTTTAGATATAAATTCTTGATTGCTTTCAACCTTGATGTAATTATAGTTTGCAATATCGAAAAGTACAGTAGTATTTAACTTGAACATATAGAATTCACAGTCCAAATCTACTTCATGAAGGTGCGATTGAAATTCGCCTTTACAGACCTCGTGCTTATGGTCTTCAAAAACATGCGAAAATTTGACCACGCTAGGCAATAGCAAAGCCAAGGTCAAAATGACAATGGCTAATCTAAAAGTTATATGTGGTTTATTTTCACGCATTAATCAAGAAATTTTCCTAGACCAAATCGTCTTAGCATCTTTTTTTCAAACTCCCAAAAGAATTTAAACTGGCCAAATAGCCAACCATAAGAAACCAATAGTATCTGGTAAAAAATAAGGCCAATGATACTAAATAAAACCCAATAGAGAAAAGGGTTTAAGTTTTCTTTAGTGATTCCGATAAATTCTATAATTGGCCGTCCAATGAATAAAGATGATGATCCTGTGATAGCAAAAACGATAAATATGCGGATTATTTCCCAACGATTTTCAACCACCCATTTGTTTTCCAGTTTCTTAAAAATGAAAAGTGTTATTTTCAGCAGTAAAAAAAACAATCCTATAGCTAAAATTATAGTTACGATAAGCGCATAGGACTGGGTAATTACCTTGGCGAGTTTAAAAGATGAATATCCCAACCCTATAATACCAAGTAAAGGAAATAGTAATTGCCAATTGTGCTGAATTTCCCAGCGATTTTTAAAGTTTTTGAGCATAGCGAATTTTGCTTTGCAAAGGTATTGAACTCCAATTTAAATTCTGGGTAAAAATGAGCCTAATCGTTGGTCATAGGTAAGCTGGAAATAAATAAAGTAGTTAAATAATTTATAATTGACTTCATAACCATAGTCGATATTTCGTTGGTAGTCAATTTGAAGCTGGTATAAATTGGGGTCATACTGGAAAGGTTGTGAAACCCTTAGATTCCAATTGATTACCCATTGAATATTTCTAGACTCCATATAATTTTGGGAGTAATAGCCTTCTGGTCTGGCGGTGCCATTTAACCACGCATTAAATCCAGGCTCAATGATGATGATTTCATATTCAATATCATCGTTCGAAATTCGGACTACATCCTCCTCTGGAATATTTTTTAAATCTGGAGTATCAGAAACCGAACTAGATGAACCACAGCTCATTAAAATAGAAATAGTAAGTAACACGAATAATTTTCTCATCATAATTTTATTTAAAGTTACAAATTAGGTTTGAAACATTGGTATGTTAATATTTACATCTTATCTCAATGTTAAAACAAATGTAGATGAGAAAATATACTCTAGCTAGAGCTATTGAGTAAACTATAGGTTTGAATGAGTGAAATTAAAAGTGGCAACAAAAAAGCCAAACATTACGTCTGGCTTTTTAAAATAAATTGTAAAATATTTACTTTCCAAAGAGTCCGCCTAACATTCCGCCAAGACCGCCTTCGGCTGATTTTTTATTACCACCCAAAACCATTCCGGCAACGTCATCAATCACGCTACCATCGTTATTACTATCTAGAATAGCTTCAAGGAAACTTTGTTCTTGTCTTGCAGAACTTCCGCCGAGCAGACCTCCTAACATACCTTCGAGTCCGCTAGTTGTATTTACATTAGTTTCGTTTTTCTTTTTAGCTAACATTCCCATTAAAATAGGTGCTGCTACCTTTAAAATCTGAGCCACCGAGCTACTGCTCATTCCAGATTTTGCACTCAGGACGTTTTCAACGTTACTTTGTTTGTTACCCAAAACGTGACCTAAAATCTTACTGCCGTCATTCAAAACAGTATCATCAACACCGCCACTAAAAAGTCCTCCAAGGTTATTGAGAATACTACCATCGTGTTTTGATGAATTTAATGCCCCAAGAAGTCCCTCTGCGCCTTCAGGTGTTGCGGCATTTCTTTTCATTGCTGCCATAAGTACAGGAAGCGCCATGGTCAATACGGTTTGGGTCTTATCTTGAGGTTCGTTGGTCTGGTTTGAAACTCCGCTTATAAGAGTCCTTCCCATATCACTATTTAATAAATCTAAAATTCCTGACATAATGTTTTTTATTTGTGAAATGATATGCAAAATACAAAAAAAACCCATAATCAAAACTGAGATTATGGGTCTAATGCCTTATTAAATATGAGGTGATGCCTATTGAGATTTCAAAATTCCGATAATCTGCTCGGCTAGTTCAACCCCAATTCTATCTTGTGCTTCATTTGTTGCTGCACCGATGTGTGGAGTCAATGAAATTCTTCCGTTCATTAAAACTTGAACGGCGGGAGTTGGTTCGCTCTCAAAGGTATCGAGTCCTGCAAAGGCTACTTTTCCAGATTCCAAGGCTTTTACCAGATCGACTTCATTTATGACACCGCCCCGGGCCGCGTTAATGATACCAACACCTTGCTTCATTATGTCAAATTCTTTTTTACCTATTATGTAATCTTTCTGTGCGGGAACGTGCAAGGTTACAAAATCAGATTGCTTTAGGATTTCTTCCATCGGTTGTGTTTCAATCTCTACGTTGATGTATTGTCCGTTATAAAATTCAACCTTGATGTCTGCCTTTCCTACAAACTTATCACTGGCAATAACTTTCATACCAACACCTAATGCGATTTTTGCCACTTCACGACCAATACGTCCAAACCCGATAATACCCAATGTCTTTCCTCTAAGTTCAACGCCATTGGCATAATTTTTCTTTAGAGCTTTAAATTTAGTATCACCATCCAACGGCATGTGTCTATTAGAGTCGTAGAGAAAACGAACTCCACCAAATAAATGTGCAAACACCAATTCTGCCACAGATTGCGAGGATGCCGCTGGGGTGTTGATTACGTGCTTACCCTGACTTCTAGCGTAATCCACATCAATATTATCCATACCAACGCCACCACGGCCAATGATTTTTAAACCATCGCAGGCATCGATTAAATCCTTGCGGACTTTTGTCGCGCTGCGCACCAATAGAACATCAATATTTTTATTGTTTATATAATCTGTTAATTGCTCTTGGGCAACTGTTGTGGTTTCTACTTCAAAACCTGCGTTCTGTAAAGCGTCAATTCCGCTTTGTGATACACCATCGTTTGCTAATACTTTCATAAGCCTTTCCCTTAACCTCTCCAAAGGAGAGCGAAATTTTGCGGGATATATTTATATTATTAATTTATTTTTTCAATTATTTCTAGGGACAACTGAATTGAGATTGGCACTAATTTACCCTTTCCGTTCCAATTCGCTCATCACATCTACCAAAGTCCCAACACTTTCTAGGGAAAGAGCGTTATACATGGATGCCCTATATCCGCCAACACTTCTATGGCCGTTTATGCCGTTAATGTTTGCCTCTTTGGCCATGGTTTCGAAGGTTTCCTTTAAATTTTCATTTTCCAAAGTAAATGTTGCATTCATTGTTGAACGATCTGCTTTTGCTGTAAAACCTTTAAACAATGGATTTAAATCTATTTCAGAATAAATGAGCTGCGCTTTTTTAGCATTCTCTTTGGCGATGGCAGGTATTCCGCCTATGCTTTTGAGCCATTGTAAAGTTAACATAGATACATATACCGCAAAAACCGGTGGTGTATTGAACATACTACCTTTACCTATATGTACTTGATAATCCAACATAGACGGTATTTTACGGGAGATTTTTCCTAAAATATCTTCCTTTACCACTACTAATGTCGCTCCCGCTGGTCCCATGTTTTTTTGAGCCCCTGCGTAAATCAATCCAAATTTTGAAAAATCCAGTTCCCTAGAAAAAATATCACTGCTCATATCACAGACCATAGGTATTGGAGAATCAGGAAATTCCTTTATCTGAGTTCCAAAAATGGTATTGTTGGAAGTGCAATGAAAATAATCATGGTCTGCTGGCACAGTATAATCTTTAGGGATATAATTGAAATTAGCCTCTTTTGACGACCCAACTTCGGTAACCTCTCCGAAGAGACGAGCCTCTTTTATGGCCTTATCACTCCAAGTTCCAGTATTAAGGTAGGCCGCTTTTTTTTCCATTAGGTTCATGGCAGCCATTAAAAACTGTAAACTTGCACCACCCTGGAGAAATAATGCCTTATATCCTTTTCCCTCTAATCCCAATAATTCTAAAGCTAGGGCGCGGGCATTTTCCATTACGTCCACAAAAGCTTTACTTCGGTGGGAAATCTCTAGAATTGAAAGTCCGTCGTTATTAAAATCCAAAACGGCTTCAGATGCTTTTTCAAATACTTCTTGCGGTAAGATACAGGGTCCGGCGCTAAAATTGTGTTTTTTCATCAAAATTGTATTTTAAGGCTTAGAGAATGCCAAACCTCTTTTAAACGTCAACAAAGGTGCTAAATTCTGAAAAATATAGGGTTAAGAAAATGATAACTTATTAACAGATTGTCAACGCAAACGAAATAGTGTCGACGTTATCGGCGTAGTCCCACAATTTTGGCGATTGGGTTTGACCGAACTTGATTTCATCTGATTTAAAATTATTCGAAACAACACATTGAATGTTGTCTTGTTGGGCTTCGAGCTCCGCTTTGAGTTTGGCTTCAGAGTTATAATATTCGTAAAATAGTGTAGCGATTGGGGAAGAGAAACTTGCATCATTTTTAAGCATTAAAAATCCGTTATCCAATAGTTCAAATTCGCTCATTAAATACACGGCTTTGTTATAATCGTAGTTATTGGCGTATTTGTTTTGATGAATGATATCTCGCCATTGGAACATCGCATTAAAAAAAAGTTCAAAATTATAATCTTTTGGAACATAAAATTTTGAAACATTACGACAGCCAAGACCATAATATCTAAAAATATCTTCGGAAAGCGCCGACAACTGATCGCTAGTTTCATTTCCATTTAAAACCGCGATGGAGTTTCTGTTCTTCCGGATAATGGAGGGTTTATTCTTGAAATAATATTCAAAATAGCGAGCGGTATTGTTGCTTCCTGTGGCAATAACGGCATCAAAATGTTCTAATTTTCCTTCTGTGAATTCTATTTTTAAGCGGAAATCAGGTTCTACATGTTCTAAATATTTAGCCAAATAGGGCAGGAGGTGCTTATCGTTGGAAGATTGTTTCACCAGAACGTCATGTCCTGAAATCAATACCGAGAGAAAGTCATGAAATCCAACTAACGGAATATTTCCCGCCATAATGATAGCTATGGTTTTGGGATTTACAGTTTCAAAATTATAGGGCTTCAACCACTTTTCAATGTTACTTTGAGTTAATTGTTGAGACCAACCTTCCAGAGAAAAAAGGATGTTTTCTTTAGTAAACCAAGCATTATGTTGGTGCGCCAATTTAATTTGGTGCTTAAACCCCTCAAAAAATAAGTCGTTTTCAGGTAGGTCTTCCTTCATGGTAATTCCTCTTGAAGTGAATTGACCAAGAAAATCGCCCAGTTTCGCAAAAGCGTTAATTCTTTGTTGTAAATGCATTTAGGTTTGGTTAAACGGTGTGTAGCCTTTATTTTTGCAATCTTAATTACAATGCAAATTTAGCAAACAAAAAAGAAAACTAGCTATGGCTATTATTATAACAGATGAATGTATTAACTGCGGTGCTTGCGAACCTGAGTGTCCTAATACTGCAATTTACGAAGGAGCAGATGATTGGCGTTATAAGGACGGCACGAGTTTAGAGGGAAATGTTGTGCTTCCCAACGGGAATGCCGTTGACGCCGAAGAATCCCAAGAGCCTGTTAGTGATGAAATTTATTACATTGTTCCAGATAAATGCACCGAATGTGTAGGTTTTCATGAGGAGCCTCAATGTGCGGCAGTATGTCCGGTAGATTGTTGCGTTCCCGATGATGACCACGTAGAATCTGAAGAAGTATTACTCAGTAAGCAGAAGTTTATGCATCCTGAGGACTAACATTCACAACATTAAAACTTCAAAAGCCCTAATCGTCATTAGGGCTTTTTTGTTTTGAGTATTTCATTTTTAAAATAGATCATCCTTCAAACGGATCAAATATGAAAAGTTGGTGAAATACATTGAGCAGAGAATACTATTGGATTTAAATAAACAAATTGTACCACCCGTTTAGATAACGATTAATTTAATTTGTTGTTTGGCGGGCTTAACAATGATAGCGTCGATGAATTGTTTCACTATGGATAAATAATATTTTTATTTTGTGTATTGATGATGAACAATTCATCATTTACTTATTAGCCTCAAATTTCCGAAGATCTTCAGTGGGAGCTAGCGTTTCGCTACCCGTCCATTTCTCGGCATCGTATTTTCTAAGGGATTCAACCAGCACTTGTTTTAACTCGTTAGTGTTTTTAAAAGTATCAGTATCCAAAGGTTCAACAGCTTCAAAGAGTAATTCGCTCTTTAGATTGATTTGGCCTTCAAGTTTAAAGGTCATTGCTGTTTTGTTTTTTGCAGCGCTATTTTCGATAAATTTAAAGGGTCGTTTCGCGTAGAAATAGCTTCCGGTGGTACTGCCCAAATATTTCGGCACATAAAATTCTTCCGAAGATTTGCTAAATATCATTGTGCCCTCATTGAGATTTTCAATATATTTTATACCCAGAATTAATTTTAGATTCAATTTATCTCCCCTTTTTCCTTTAGCAAAACCATAATTCATCTTGAGTACTGCAAAGGAATCGTCTGAAACGTAAATTGTACCTTCATATTTAGCCCGTGAACGTCTGGGGGAAAAGCTAATTTCATAAATCAGCTCTTCATTGTACATCGAGGCATTTTTGAGCTCATACTCGTAAATGTCGCTATCCAGAATTGATTTGAGCGTAGAATCTGAATCTAGGTAATCATCATTCAAAATTGAGATCAATTCAGATTTTGAACCTTTGACCGTAAGACTATCTTTAGTCTTTTTATCCTCCTTTTTTTTATTATTGAGTGATAGCTCGTCTTCAATGGTAAACCAGCCTGTTTTAAGTTTATAGGTTTGGGTAGTATCCAAATATTTTAATACAACACCAATGCTTTTGGCTTCAATGGCTTCTACAGAAAATTGTTCCCTGCTGTTAAAGATTTTCGTTGCCCTATCAATCTTAAGTTTACTTGCTGAGCTATCAAGTTTTAGTAATTCGCCCCGAGATTCATCAAAACTTATGGAATTGCTATTTTTAATCTCGTTAGATATGGCGCTCAGTTCTTCGTTGCTGTTTTTAACTTGTGCTTTACTAAACTCACTCGATTTATCAATTTCAAGATCAATATTTTCAAAGTCGCCGTATGTAGTAAACCGTTTAAAAAACCTATAAGTCAACGAGTCACTGCGGTAATTTCTGCTATAATTTTGGTTAACCTTTGCAATAATGGCATCTACATTGGGAGTAGAGCTGCTCAAAAACACCGTACCCAGTTGGTTCAGGGCTGGCTCTAGTTTTATTACTGTATTCTCGCTTATAGTTTCTAACGGTACAACTACTGTAGTATAGCCCATGCATGATATCTGGATGTTATTATTTTCGACATTTTTTTTCAAAATAACAAACAATCCCTCGTCGTTGGAAATAACGCCTTTGTTCTCGCCCGTTTTTATCGTAGCAAAAGCAACAGGTTCTTGTGACTTAGAATCAATGATTTTGGCTGTGATTTCTTGGGCATAAAATTGATTTAAAGCGAATAAAAAAAAGAGATAGATGTAGTAGTTAAATTTCATAAGGATGGTTAAATAAATGTAATTTAAAATTAAAACTTATTTTGATTAAGTGTGCTATCGTTGAGACGATTTATAAACTGAAATGTTACCAAATAAAATAATTGACTTTTGTCTTTAACCTATATTAGCTTTCGATTACATTTGCAATCCTTAAATTGATTTTTAGATTATAATTTATAAAATAGTAGTATTTAAACTGACCCGTAAGAGTTCCCTTTCCTTTGGAAAGGGTTAGGGATAGGATATGAAAGCAGGTATAGTAGGATTACCAAACGTAGGGAAATCGACCCTTTTTAATTGTTTGTCAAACGCAAAAGCTCAGAGCGCAAATTTTCCGTTCTGTACTATCGAACCCAATATTGGAGTGGTCAATGTGCCAGACCCAAGGTTGGAAAAGCTCGAAACTTTGGTTAATCCCGAAAGAGTTGTTCCTGCAACGGTTGAAATTGTGGACATCGCAGGTTTGGTAAAAGGAGCTAGTAAAGGTGAAGGTTTGGGCAATCAATTTTTGGCCAATATTAGGGAGACAGACGCGATTTTGCACGTGTTGCGCTGTTTTGACGATGATAACATTGTACACGTAGATGGCAATGTGAACCCGATTAGGGATAAGGAGACCATTGATATGGAGCTTCAACTAAAGGATTTGGATACGGTAGAGAAAAAACTTGATAAAGTAAAACGTGCCGCAAAAACAGGTAATAAGGACGCCCAAAAGGAAGAGGCTGTTTTATTAAAATTAAAAGCGGGTCTCGATGCTGGGATATCGGTTAGGGCCTTAGAATTTAGCGAGGACGAGTACAACGACTTCGTGAAACCTTCCCAACTCATCACAGATAAACCAGTTATGTACGTTTGTAACGTAGATGAAAAGAGCGCCACAACTGGAAATGCTTACGTTGAAAAAGTAAAAGCTGCGGTAACCGATGAAAATGCTGAGGTTTTGGTCTTGGCAGTTGGCACCGAAGCAGATATTAACGAGTTGGACGATTACGAAGAGCGTCAAATGTTCTTACAAGATATTGGACTGGAAGAAGCAGGCTCAGCAAAATTGATACGCTCGGCTTACAAGTTACTCAATCAACAAACCTATTTTACCGCTGGGGTCAAGGAAGTCCGAGCTTGGACGGTTGATATTGGCGCTACTGGCCCACAAGCTGCCGGTGTAATCCATACCGATTTTGAAAAAGGATTTATTCGTGCCGAGGTTATTGCTTATGATGATTTTGTAAGTTTTGGCAGTGAAGCCAAAGTTAAGGAAGCTGGTAAAATGCGGGTAGAAGGGAAAAATTATATTGTGAAGGATGGTGATGTGATGCATTTTTTGTTCAATGTTTGATTTAGAAAAAAGTATACCTATTGTAGCTTTTGAGAACCTATCTGATTGTAAGGTAGGGTAGTGTAGCAAAAATAAATTACCTTCATTCCAGATTTTTTGATTTCACTAAAAACTCTAATTTTTTTCGAGTTTAAAATAAAAATGAATTGAATACATTAATTTATAAATCCCCAAAGTTATGCTTAAAAAATTATTGATTTTTATAGTAGCGGCCATAGTGGTTTTTGTTGTGCTTTTCTACGTGCTCAAATTTGTATTGATAACATCATTGATTATAGCTGCGATTATCATAATTGCCCCATTTATTTACTTTGCGTATTTGGCAAACAAGGATTAGGTTCTATATGAGCTTATAATAGCAGTTGCTGCGCAGTTATCAAAAGGTATTGTTAATTACTTTGCGCTGGCCGTATTTCATTTTTAGTGGCGTTACCTTATATTGCATGTGAAAACCCGCTACCTAAATATGTCTCAAGAAACCAAATATACCGAAGATAACATACGCTCACTCGATTGGAAAGAACACATCCGCATGCGTCCTGGCATGTACATTGGTAAATTGGGTGACGGATCTTCCCCCGATGATGGCATTTATATTCTGCTTAAGGAGGTGCTTGATAATTCTATTGACGAGTATGTTATGGGTGCCGGTAAAACCATCGAGATCTCCATTCACGGCAGTAAGGTTATTGTTCGCGATTACGGTCGTGGTATTCCTCTGGGGAAAGTGGTTGATGTGGTGTCTAAAATGAACACGGGCGGAAAATATGATTCCCGAGCCTTTAAAAAATCGGTTGGGTTAAATGGTGTCGGTACAAAAGCGGTTAATGCGCTTTCGGAATATTTTAGGGTAGAATCTAATCGTGATGGAAAATCTGCCGCTGCGGAATTTAGTCAAGGTGAGCTCAAAGACCAAGAGCTGCTCGATGACACCTCTAGACGTAAAGGAACAAAAGTCACTTTTGTTCCCGATGAAATTATCTTCAAAAACTATAAGTATAGAAATGAGTACGTGGAGAAGATGCTTAAAAATTACGTCTATCTCAACATAGGACTCACCATCGTTTTCAATGGCGAAAAATTTTACAGTGAAAACGGTCTTAAGGACTTGTTGTCAGAAAACATTAGCGAATCTGATCGTATTTATCCCATAATACATCTCAAAGGCGAAGATATAGAAGTTGCCCTTACCCATAGTAAAACGCAATATAGCGAAGAATACAAAAGTTTTGTAAATGGTCAGAACACTACTCAGGGTGGAACCCATCTTTTAGCATTTCGGGAGGCATTAGTTAAGACATTAAGGGATTTCTACGGGAAAAATTACGAATCTTCCGATATAAGAAAATCTGTGGTAAGCGCTATCTCCATCAAGGTCATGGAGCCTGTTTTTGAAAGCCAGACCAAAACCAAATTGGGATCTACCGATATGGGAGGCGATTTACCAACAGTGCGGACATACATTAACGATTTCCTAAAAAAATATCTGGATAACTTCCTTCATAAAAATCCTGAGGTTGCAGATAAAATCCAAAAGAAAATTCTTCAGGCAGAACGGGAGCGCAAAGAACTTTCGGGTATTAGAAAACTGGCGAAGGATAGGGCAAAGAAAGCCAACCTTCACAACAAAAAATTAAGGGATTGTAGAGTCCACTTTGGAGACACCAAAAACGAACGAAACCTAGAATCTACATTATTTATAACCGAGGGAGACTCGGCATCTGGGAGTATCACAAAATCTCGCGATGTAAATACCCAAGCAGTTTTCAGCCTAAAGGGAAAACCTTTGAACAGCTATGGCCTGAGCAAGAAAATTGTTTATGAAAATGAAGAATTCAACTTGCTGCAAGCCGCGCTTAATATTGAAGAATCACTTAGAAGACTTAAGATATAACAACGTAGTTATAGCAACAGATGCCGATGTCGATGGAATGCACATAAGGTTGTTGTTGATTACGTTTTTCCTTCAGTTTTTTCCTGAAGTTATAAAAGAAGGACACCTTTATATTTTACAGACGCCATTGTTCAGGGTTAGAAATAAAAAGGAGACCATTTACTGTTATTCCGAAGAAGAACGAAGAAACGCCATGGAGAAACTAAAACCCAAACCTGAAATCACTAGATTTAAGGGGCTTGGAGAAATTTCGCCAGACGAATTTGTACATTTTATTGGGGAAGACATTCGTTTAGATCCGGTGATGTTGGATAAGGACATGTCTATCGAGGAACTTTTGTCCTTTTATATGGGAAAAAACACACCAACTCGGCAAGAGTTTATCATAGACAATCTTAAAGTAGAACTTGATATTGTAGAGTAATAGTATGAGGACCAACAACGGAAAAGTAAAAAACACCATAGTCTCAGTTTATTTTATAGTCATTGTTTTGATTATAGTATTTGCTACATTGTCAAGGGTGTTTACCGATTTTACAACCGATACCGCATTTATATTGGGAGGGGTCGTTGTTGTATTTATTGGGATATTCTTTTTGGTACATAATATTTCAAGATATTTTGAATACGATAGCGATGGTGATAAAATCATAATCGTTAATAAAGGCTTGTTATTGTCTGACCGATTTAACTACCGAGAGAAACGATTGGAAATTGACAAAGATCAATTAACCGCCTATAAATTCAATAATTTTTTCTTTTACAGAACCCTAATTGTATTTACGAAAAATTCAAGAGAAAAAACAAGTAGAGACGTCTTTAATATAACCTTGTTGGGGACTAAAAAACGCCGATATATCAGGCAATCGCTTAGTAAGACCATAAAATTAAATAAATCAGGAGCCACGATTGATGAGTGAAGATACCGAAGACCTAAACCAAGATGCAGAAGAATTGCCCCAAGAAAGTATAACCAGAGTTACTGGGATGTACAAAGATTGGTTTTTAGACTATGCCTCTTATGTTATTTTAGAGCGTGCCGTTCCTGCTATTGAAGATGGTTTTAAACCCGTACAGCGTCGAATCATGCATAGTATGAAGGATTTGGACGATGGGCGTTACAATAAAGTTGCAAACATTGTAGGACATACCATGCAGTACCATCCCCATGGAGATGCCAGTATTGCCGATGCAATGGTGCAGATTGGCCAAAAGGATATATTAATCGATACCCAAGGAAACTGGGGAAATATACTTACGGGAGATAGTGCTGCAGCTTCGAGATACATTGAGGCGCGTTTGTCCAAATTTGCATTGGATGTTGTTTACAATCCAAAAATTACAGAGTGGCAATCTAGTTATGATGGGCGTAGAAAAGAGCCCGTCAATCTTCCCGTTATGTTTCCACTGCTATTGGCTCAAGGCGGAGAGGGTATTGCGGTTGGACTATCTACCAAGATTTTACCACATAATTTTATTGAACTTATTGATGCTTCAATTAAGCATCTCAAAGGAAAACGTTTTACGATCTATCCAGATTTTCCAACCTCGGGAATCATTGATGTTTCAGACTATAAGGACGGTCTGCGAGGCGGAAAAATTCGCGTTAGAGCAAAAATTTCCCAATACGATCGAAACACCTTAGTCATTTCTGAAATTCCTTATGGAACAAACACATCTTCGCTAATTGATTCTATATTAAAGGCGAATGATAAGGGAAAGATTAAGATAAAAAAAATCGAGGATAACACGGCCGCAAATGTTGAGATTTTGGTGCATTTACCGCCCGGTATCTCTCCAGATAAAACCATAGATGCACTCTATGCGTTTACCAATTGCGAATCATCCATCTCACCTCTGGGATGCATTATCGAAGACAATAAACCGTTGTTTATCGGGGTTTCTGAAATGTTGCGACGCTCAACTGAACGAACCGTCGAATTGCTCAAAAGCGAGCTTGAAATTAAACTTAGTGAGTTTGAAGAACAATGGCACTTTGCATCGTTAGAACGTATTTTTATAGAAAATAGAATCTATCGCGATATCGAAGAGGAAGAAACTTGGGAAGGCGTTATAGCTGCAATCGACAAAGGATTAAAGCCATTTATTAAACATTTAAAACGTGCTGTAACTGAAGAGGATATCGTAAGATTAACTGAAATTAGAATTAAAAGAATTTCTAAATTTGACATCGATAAGGCGCAGCAAAAAATTGAAGCCCTAGAAGACCAGATTGCAGAGGTCAAACACCATCTGGCAAATTTAATTGACTACGCCATTGCCTATTTTCAGCGCTTAAAAAGGGAATATAGCGAAGGACGAGAGCGTAAAACTGAAATCCGCATTTTTGAAGATGTTGACGCTACTAAAGTTGTAATAAGAAACACCAAACTTTACGTTAACCGTGCCGAAGGCTTTATTGGTACTTCGCTTAAAAAAGACGAGTATGTCTGTGATTGTAGTGATATTGATGATATTATCTGTTTCACTAAAGAGGGTAAAATGATGGTTACCAAAGTGGATAGCAAGACTTTTATTGGTAAGGATATTGTACACGTGGCAGTTTTCAAAAAGAAAGACAAGCGTACTATTTACAACATGGTCTATCGTGATGGCAAAAAAGGACCTACTTACGTTAAGCGTTTTGCGATAACCGCTGTAACCCGAGATAGAGAATACGATTTAACAAAAAGTAATAAGGGTTCCTTGATGTGGTATTTTTCAGCAAATCCAAACGGAGAGGCAGAAGTGATTACCGTTTATTTACGTCAGGTTGGTAGTATTAAAAAATTAAAATGGGATTTGGATTTTGCAGAAATACTTATAAAAGGACGATCCTCTAAAGGGAATTTAGTCACTAAGTACGCGGTTAAAAAAATTGAACTTAAAGAAAAAGGAGTTTCAACTTTAAAACCACGCAAAATTTGGTTTGATGATATTGTTCAAAGATTAAATGTTGATGGGCGAGGGGAGCTACTAGGTGAATTTAGGGGAGAAGATCGTTTACTTATTATCACACAATCTGGCACTGTCAAAACCATTCTACCAGAAATAACCGCTCGTTTTGAAGAGGATATGATTGCTTTGGAAAAATGGAATCCTAAAAAACCTATTTCAGCAATTTATTTTAATGGCGAAAAGGAAATTTATTACGCTAAACGTTTTTTAATTGAAAATGAAGGACGGGAAGAGACCTTTATTTCTGAGCATCCAAAATCTAACTTAGAAATAATTTCAACAGATTGGCGTCCAATTGCCGAACTTGAATTTACTAAAGAACGAGGTAAAGAACGTAAGGAAAACGAAACGGTAAACCTCGAGGAGTTTATTTCGATTAAGGGCATCACTGCATTGGGCAATCAACTCACCAAGGATAAGGTCAATCAGATTAATTTATTAGAGTCCTTACCTTACGAAGCTCCAGAGGAAGTCCACGCCGAAGATGTTGAAGTTGTAGATGAAACAGAGGTGTCAAGTAAGAATGAAAAATCAAGTTCAGATAAGAATGATAAGCCTGATGAAGATAATAATGGCGAAGAAGGGCAGAAGAGTTTGTTTGATTGAGCTATAAATGAACACATCAATTTTGAAATCCTTATGAAGAAAACGTTTATCATTTTACTTGCCATCTGTTTAGCAACAACCGTTTTTGCCCATGAATATGTTTTAATAGCCTACAATTTCATTGTTAAAGAAGGCGAAAAACTGGAGCTTCATCTTTTTGTAGCCGACGGATTTAATATTGAAGTAGAAAGACCTTTCCAGAAATCAATAATCAAGACATTCGAACTTATAAATGAAAATGGAAAAACCGATTTAATCTCAAAATCGAAGGATGGTGCATTTCCTGTATTAGAAATGGAGGTCGATTTTAAGGGTTTGGGATTAATCCACATGACAAGGGATTATGCCAGAATTACCCTTCCCAACGACCGGTTTAAGAGTTATCTTGAGGTTGATAACATCGAGAACATAAAAATAGACGATAGTACAAAAACCGAACAATCTGAACGATATACACGTTATATAAAAACGCTCGTACAGAGCAATCCAAAATCTGATGACGACATCTATAAAACAGTGGTTGGTCACAATTTTGAGATTATTCTTCTGCAAAATCCTTACGAAATGAGCAAAGGCGATTGGATTAATGCCAAAATACTATTTATGGGCAAGCCGCTTAAAGATAAAGTCATTACTGCCAGAAATAGACTAGGAAATGAATCCGCTATTTTTCAATACTCTAGAACAGATGTTGAAGGTAACTGCTCATTTAAGCTCGAACGCGAGGGCGATTGGTTTTTTCATGCCACACACATGATTGCGTCTCCAGACCAAAATGACACAGATTGGGAAAGCTTTTGGACTGTATTTAGCTTTGGAATGGCCGAAACTGAATAAAGACCTTTGCTTCGGACAATTGCAGCAATTTTTAGTAGTTTCGAGTAATACTATTGAATTCTTTCAAAATTGATTATTCGCTATAAATCAGCGTTTTAAGGTAAAGTGTCCTTTTAATTGCTCTGAATTTTTAAGCTCAATTACATACCAATAATCTGTGCTCTCTAAAGCATTACCATTATAGTTACCGTCCCAACCTATTGAGTTTGGTGATAGTTGTTTTAATAATTTTCCAAAACGGTCAAAAATAAAGATGCTGCTCACAATATTATTCGGGTCTTTTATTTTCCAAAAATCTTTAAACCCATCACCGTTTGGGGTCAAAAATTTAGGAATGAATAAACCTCTGTCGGTATTAAACATTACAGACTTTACAAAACATCCATCAATTTCCCGAACATATAAAGTATGCTCTCCGTCTGATAAATTTGAAAAAATTGGGCTAGTTTGAAACCCAGAAAAATCAACAGCATATTCATAAAAAATTGAAGTATCGGTCATTTGGACAGTCAGCATATCATTCACTATTATCAAGTTATCAGTACTAAGTTCAAAATCTGTGGAAGTTCCAATCGTTATAGTAAAGCTACTCTCGTTGGAACAGTTATTGGGCGGTGTTCCGATCTCGTTATAGATAAAGATGGTCTGCGTGGTTGAAATAATGTCACCGGCGTTCAGTGGAACCCCGCCGCCATTGGTCTGGGTAAAATAATCGCCATCGGTAAGATTCGGAAGTGTATAATCCGTACAGACAGTCTGGTCAGAAAGCACATCGACGTTAGGGGTCCCGTTGACCGTAACGGTAAAGCTACTCTCGTTGGAACAGTTGTTGGGCGGTGTTCCGATCTCGTTATAGATAAAGATGGTCTGTGTGGTTGAAATAATGTCACCGGCGTTCAGTGGAACCCCGCCGCCATTGGTCTGGGTAAAATAATCGCCATCGGTAAGATTCGGTAGGGTGTAATCCGTACAGACAGTCTGGTCAGAAAGCACATCGACGTTAGGGGTCCCGTTGACCGTAACGGTAAAGCTACTCTCGTTGGAACAGTTATTGGGCGGTGTTCCGATCTCGTTATAGATAAAGATGGTCTGCGTGGTTGAAATAATGTCACCGGCGTTCAGTGGAACCCCGCCGCCATTGGTCTGTGTAAAATAATCGCCATCGGTAAGATTCGGAAGTGTATAATCGGTACAGACAGTCTGGTCAGAAAGCACATCGACGTTAGGGGTCCCGTTGACCGTAACGGTAAAGCTACTCTCGTTGGAACAGTTATTGGGCGGTGTTCCGATCTCGTTATAGATAAAGATGGTCTGCGTGGTTGAAATAATGTCACCGGCGTTAAGTGGAACCCCGCCGCCATTGGTCTGGGTAAAATAATCGCCATCGGTAAGGTTCGGAAGTGTATAATCGGTACAGACAGTCTGGTCAGAAAGCACATCGACGTTAGGGGTCCCGTTGACCGTAACGGTAAAGCTACTCTCGTTGGAACAGTTGTTGGGCGGTGTTCCGATCTCGTTATAGATAAAGATGGTCTGTGTGGTTGAAATAATGTCACCGGCGTTCAGTGGAACCCCGCCGCCATTGGTCTGTGTAAAATAATCGCCATCGGTAAGATTCGGTAGGGTATAATCGGTACAGACAGTCTGGTCAGAAAGCATATCGACGTTAGGGGTCCCGTTGACCGTAACGGTAAAGCTACTCTCGTTGGAACAGTTATTGGGCGGTGTTCCGATCTCGTTATAGATAAAGATGGTCTGCGTGGTTGAAATAATGTCACCGGCGTTCAGTGGAACCCCGCCGCCATTGGTCTGTGTAAAATAGCTGCCATCGGTAAGATTCGGTAGGGTGTAATCCGTACAGACAGTCTGGTCAGAAAGTACATCGACGTTAGGGGTCCCGTTGACCGTAACGGTAAAGCTACTCTCGTTGGAACAGTTATTGGGCGGTGTTCCGATCTCGTTATAGATAAAGATGGTCTGCGTGGTTGAAATAATGTCACCGGCGTTCAGTGGAACCCCGCCGCCATTGGTCTGTGTAAAATAATCGCCATCGGTAAGATTCGGTAGGGTGTAATCTGTACAGACAGTTTGGTCTGAAATTATATCGACAAGTGGACTTAATACCGTCAAAAGGACAGCGTCACTTACTAAATCACAGCTACTCGAGGTAATTTGACAATAATATTGTTCTCTATTGAACCCGCTCGGAATATTTGTAATCGTAAGTGTACTTGTATTTGTACCAGAATAGTTGCTATCATTATTAAGAATTTCCCAAGTGTCTATGCTGTTTAAATAAAACCATTGATAATTATAAGTTCCTGAAATTACTGAAACTGTAAAAATAGCTGAATCATTTTCGCAGACCGTTTGCGATAATGGCTGAGTGATGTCTGGAGTTTCAGAGGTACCTGGATTGGCGGTATGAGCTCTTAAATCTGAACAGTCTTCAGGTACCATTAAATTCCATTCACTCAAAACAAAAGTTGGGGATGGTGCAACGGCATCTGCTTCTCTAATAAAGGTATATCCCGTTTCATCATTTGTATAAATCACATCGATTACGGTACTATTTTTTAATAGCCTTAGCTCATCATTCGCATTTATACCGGCAGCCAATGTGATGTTTGGGCTAAGACCAGTACAGACATTACCTGTGCTACCCAATTCAATAATAAAGGTATCCATCGGGTCAATAGTCCCAGCAAGGGGAATTGTAACACTAGGTGTCGCATCGCCTATATCACCGTAGCGTTCAATTTCATAAACAGTTTGTAAATCTATTGCTGTCGTGGTTGGATTATAGAGTTCAATCACCCCAAAACTTCCAGATTGTGAATCATAAACTTCAGAAATATAAATTTCCCCAGATACGCAAAAAGATGAAAACACCGTAAAATCATTAGTTGAAAATGTAGAACACCCTCCAGAGGTTATCATACTAATTGTACTATTTCCAGATAAACCATCGGGTACAAATACTTCAATTTCATTATCGTTAATAACTGTATAATTAGCCAAAACACCATCAAACTGAACGCTAGTAACATCTGTAAAGTCCGAACCGCTGATAAATACCAATGTATTGGTGGGGCCGTTACTAGGAAAAAAGGAGGAAATAGTAGGAGCGGGGCAGGCATTAAAAACTGAATTATCCTCTAATGTTTTGTCCAACACTGATTTGGCAGAAACTGAAAATAAACTAAAAAATAAAGTAAAAAATATTAGATGTACTGAAAAGCGTCCCATTGTAAAAATTATAGCGCGTAAAATAAACTAAATTTCACGAATTATATGTTATTTCAATGTTACTTTATTTAACGTTTTAAGGTAAAATGCCCTTTGTATAATTTACCGTTAGAAAATTTGGCCACAAACCAATAATCGCTACTTGGTAGGGGCTTGCTATTAAATGTCCCGTCCCACCCGATGTCATTCTGGTCAAATTGCGATAGCAGTGTCCCGTAGCGGTCAAAGATTTGAACGTTCAGGTCGCTAATATTATCTGGGCTAACTCCGTAAACCTGCCAAAAATCATTGAAGTTGTCGCCGTTTGGAGTGAAAAATTTTGGAAACCCAATTACCGATAGTTCACGCTCAACAATACCGCAGCCATCGCTATTTCTAACATAAACTGTATGAAAGCCTGGCCTAACAGAGGTAAAAATATTACTACTTTGAAACGGACCATTGGAATTATCAAGAGCAAATTCAAAATCACCTTCAGTTTCCAAAATAACTGTGATTGAATTATTATCTGAAGCTTGAGAAATTAGAAGTTCTGATATTATTGCGGTTTCAGATGCGGTTACTTCAATCAACCTCGTATTGGAGCAACCATTTGGGTCGGTCACTATTACGCTATAAGTTCCTACTTGGTTTGTTTCGAAAAATGTAGTCGTGACGCCTGTTGCTTGACCGTCAAAGAGCCATTGGTAATAATAATTATTCGGTAAGTCGTTTTGTACGCCACCGAACAAAGTTATAGTTTCAGGAAAATTATTTTGGCAATAGACAACGGTTTCATCAGGAGCAAGCAATGGGGTGTATAAAACTTCAAGATTGACTTCAGAGATGGCATAGCATTGGTTGTCACTCTCCACTTTGATGAATATGGTCTGAGTATAAGCGATTGTATTTTCAAATAAATTACCTAGATTATTGGTGTCTTGAAAAGCATCCATCTCAGTTTCAAAATAAGATATCGATGCATCTGCAGGAATTTGACTTTCAATACCAGTGCTAATTTCAGATAAATTGAATTCGGCAAAACCATCAATAGTTCCCACTTCACAAATTTCAAAAACTGGAATAACAAGACTGTTGTTTGATGTCTGTAATTCTATTTCCGCTATATCGAAACACCCAAAATCATTTTCAACCCGAGCGTAAACAATTTCCGCTGGTGCGGTGTTTTCGTAAAAGTTAGGTTCTGAAATAGCATCGTCTTGAGTAATGGCATCCAATTCCGAAGTAAAAAAACCTGTAATGAAAAAGTTTTGATTATCGTTTGTAACCGTTGCTGTAGCATCGAACAAGTTGTAAAATGTGAGTCCGTCCTGATCTTGGTCACACTCTACAATTATGGCGTTGAACGCTTCTGGATTTGCAACATATTCTAAGGTAACTTCACCATAAGAGATGCAATTGTTATCTAAGGTAACTTCAACTTGATAAACCCCTGAAGAAGACACTATCAATTCAGCGTTGGTCTCTGTGGTCAATTCAATACCATCTCTGAACCATTTATAGCTGTTTGCATTATTTTCAGTAGCGTCAAGAACTATGGTATCGTTTTCGCAAACCGGATTTCCGGCAGCTTGTAATCTATTGAATCCAATATCTGTAGATAGCTGAAAACTGCCAGCTTCCAAAAATACCGCGGAATCAAATCTGAAGTTTTGCTCATCGGCAATAACCAACTTAACTTGATAAGTTTGGTTAGGCTGAATGTCTGCGGTTGCGGTAAGTATTTTTGTTTGTCCGTTAAAATTTATCGGCGAAATCTCGGTGTTGAAACTTTCAAAATACGCCTCATTTTGCGCTTCACAACCCCCTGGAATTTCTGGGTGTACTGTTGTGACTTTAACTGGGGTTTGGGTATCTGGTACTATGGCAATATTTGTAAATTGCGATGCGCCAATAGGTTTTATCAAAAACCCAAAAAGGTCTGAGAAATTACAGGTATTGGGGTCGCCTTCTTGATATTCTTCGGAAGCAAATATATATCTAAAACTTACTCGCGAGGCGACTGTAGAAAATTCAAACTCTAGTATGGTAGCATTAATCGTATTGGTTTCGTCCAGAATTGTTTCCAGATCACTATCGCCACCCCAATTAGGTGCATTATCATCACTAAGATTATCATTTGGCCCAGGCACGTTTGAAAGCCTTCCAGTACTTAAAACGATACCACTTTCAAATGGAAATGAAGAACCTGCAGCCTCAAAATAACCGAAACTTTTATCTGTGGTTCCAAAATCGCCACCTACCACATTATTTACAATGACATTCTCGATGCAGTTGCTATCAATTAAAACGTCTTGAATAAGTTGTTGGGGTGAATAGGTCTGACTATCGACCTGAATATTTTGACCAAACGAAGCTGTGGTTATGATTAAGAACAGCATCTTGAAACTAAATCTCATTCGCAATTTTTCGGACTGCAAAGATAAGAAGCAAACTCATTTAAAAAACTATTAAAACGTTAAGGTTTTAGCTACAATCTTAATGAGAAATGACCCTTGACTTCAAATTTGATATCTCCTTTTCTAACTTCGGCAAGAAACCAGTAATCTGAAGCTGGCATTTGGTGGCCGTTATAGCGACCGTTCCAACCTTTTGAATTATGGCGTAGCGTTTTGAGTAGTTTACCGTAACGGTCAAAAATATAAACGATAGTTCCTGGAAGTGTTTCGACGCCTGTGATATGCCAGGTATCAAAATAACCATCGCCATTTGGTGTCATAAATTTTGGTGTGTCAATAACCACGACTTCTTTGGTGGTTTCTCCGCAACCGTTGAGGTCAATGATTGTAATTAAATGATAACCCAAAGGGACATTGGTAAAAATGTTAGACACCTGTGGTGGTAAATCACCCAATTGGTAAAGGTAATTCCCGATGCCGCTAACGGTAATTGTAATATTGTTTGGGTCGGAAAAATCGATTGTTTCTGTAACATCGATTGTGGCAGACTCAGATTCTGATACATCAAACTCACTAACGGTTTGGCAACCAAATTCTGTTGTAACCGTGACCGAATATGTACCGATTTCGGTAATGTCAATATTTGTAGTAGTGGCACCGGTTGACCAAGAATATGAGTCGGTTGGATTAAAAGTGTCTGCACTCACGTTGAGCGGTAAATTACCCAAACAAATCACTTGATTTGGGATTGCTACGTTTGGTTTTGGTCTAACAAAAATAGGGAACTCTGTTAGAGAGTAGCAACCTGTACTATTGTTTTCAACCCGCACGTAGACAAAATCATTGTGTATTGCATCAAAATTATCTGGGAGAATATTCTGGGCGAGCTCGGCATCTTCAGACGATAGGTAATAGCTTACTGTAAAATCGTTTGGATTTTGACCATTAAGGACTATTGTGTTCTGTTCGGTTAAATTAAAATTTAAAAACCCATCAAAATCGTCATCACAATCTTCCAAAGGCGGTGGTTGATTTGCGATTGGTAAAGGATTTATTCTCAAATCAAATTGATGAATGTAATAACATTGTGTCGTTGAGAATTGGATACGCGCAAAAAGAGTATTCAAATTGGATGGATACACATAATTATCGTCCAACTGGTTGTTTTGATTCATGGCATCTGTTTCCGAAGTATAATATTCTACAACCACATTAAAGGTCTGCACTAAAAGTTGTGGGTTGAAATCTGAAAGTAAAACACTTCCTGTGTCGTTCTCGCAAACCTCGTGAGTGTTTATAAAATTAATTTCTGGAGGAAGGTTGACCTCAATATCAAAACTGACTGATTGATAACAGTCTCCCAAACTATTATAAACTCCAACATAAATGGTCTGTGGGTTACTTAAATTGTGATAAGTGGTAGGATTTGGGATGGCATCTATATCTGCCTCCAAATCTTCTATGGATTCAAAATAACTAATTATATTATCGGGATTGGACGTTTCGAAAAGTTCAGGTTCAACTAAAGTTAAATCAAAAGATGTGATTTCATCATAATCCTCATCGCAATTTACTATAGGATTTGGTGTATTTGGATGACTGTTAATTACTACATCAAACTGGGTTAACGCGTAGCATCCTGAAAGATTGTTTTCTATCCTTACGTAAATAATTTGACCGTCTGTAACCTCTATGTTTTCAGCAAAAAAATTACTATTGTTACTTGCGGAATCTTCATCTGGATGATAGCTTATGGTAAAACTGGCGCTGTTTTGGTCACCAAGAACTTCAACATCGATGGCAGAAAGGTTAATGGTTTCGGTACCATTGTTGCTGGCATCATCGCAAAATATTACGTTATCTGGCATATTTGCGATAGGTAAATTATTCACGATTAAATCAAAAGCATACGTGGTCCAACAGCCTGTAACTTCATTTTCGAGCCTTATGTGTATAGTATCATCACCCGTCTGATAAGTATAGTTAGTTGTCAACGGATTTATATTTAGTTCAGCATCACTCAACGAATTGTGGTAGCTAATGAGCGTTCCTGAAGCATTATTGCTAACTACATTATCAATGACGCTCAAATCGAAACTACTATCAATATTATCGCATATACTGTAAGTTTGAAAGTCATTTACAGCTGGTGGAAGATTGACTACCAAATTGATTGGTAACGAAACGTAGCAATTTGAAAGATTATTATTTATTTTAATATAAACGGTTTGGGGATTTGATGTATTTGTATAATTAGAGGGGTTATCTATGATTTCGGTATCGGTCTCTGCACCATCAAAAGATTCGTGATATGTGACATCGATATTGTCTTGCCTTACATCCAATATTTCGACCTCAACCTGTGCAATATCAAACTCCACAAAGCCATCATTATCAGTATCACACTCAACCAGGTCTGATGGTAAGCCAACTGTAGGGACTTGGATTACACCAATTTCAAATGACGCCACGGCATTACAGAAAGTTCCGTTGTTGATGCGCGCAAATATAGCTTGCGGGTTGGAAATATTAGTATAGGTTAGTGGTAACGGATTTAAATTATTTTCTGCCTCAAACTGGCTATTATGAAATGAAATATCAAGATCTTGTGGGATTTCTTCGGTAATTTCGGCAATTTTGGTGTTAAGGTCTATGGTTTCAATACCATCATTGCTGATATCATCACAAACAAAAAGGCTACTTGGCGGATTGAAAAGTGGAAGCACACCAACCTCCAGATTAAAAGAGAAAACGCCAAAGCAGCTTGGGTCAAAAAGACTCTCGATTCTAATATGTATGGTTTGTGGGCTCGAAAGGTTTTGATAAGGTTCAAATTTATTGATGATATTAACACGGTCAATTGCATCCTGCTCGCTTTCAAAATATAGTACATCCTGACCGGTTGCACCGTTGAGTATCTCGGCATCTTTTAAATAAAAATAGAAATCTGCGATGGTACTGCCCGGCACCTCGCAATTGTCAAAATCTGAAATATTGAGTGAATCTGGTATTGCGCTAATATTGACCAAAAATCCAACAATGGTAAAACAGCTTGAGGTTAGATTTTCTACACGTGCATAAATATGTTGTGTTACTGCATTAAAATTTTCAGGAGTCTCAATGGCATTTATTTTTTCAAAAGCGTTGGAATAGTCTGTATAAAACGTGAATTCTAGATTTGCAGTATCAGTTACCATTTCTGGAATTTTTGCTTCTAAATCGATATTGAAGATACCATCTGAATTATCATCACAAATAAAAATATCTGTAGGTGTATTTACAGGGGGTGCAGAGAGAACGTTTACCGTCATTGGGGCAATATCGTAACAACCAGTATCTCCGCTCTCTACTCTTACCCAAACCACTTGTGGGTTGACAAGGTTATAATAATAGGGCGGTAGAATATTTTCTTGATTGATGGCATCTAGCTCATTCAAATAATAACTCACGCTTGGTGCAGGAACTCCTGTTGAAACGTAAGAATTGAAACTGCTTAGATTTATTGATGTAAAACCATCGGTATCTTCGTCACAATAATCAACTTCGTCCAAACCTTGAATATCTATTGGAGGCGTAACGATTAATGTTACAACCGCCAACTCTAAGCAATCATTACCTGTTATTGTTGCAAAAATCTCTTGTACACCATTAGCTACAAAAGGGACAGTCTTATCAATAGGGTTTTCCTCATTATTCGCATCATCTTGCGTAAGATAAAACGTGACCAAATATTCATTGTATATCCCTAATAAATCTGAGGCAACGTCTTCAAGGTCAAACTCCGCGTTGCCATCACCAGGCACATCATCACAAGCATAGTGAACTGTAATTATAACATCTGCATCAACCAGACTCGAAAGTAGTTCCAAAGGCACAACGACAAAACATCCTGTTTCATCATCTACAATTCTAATAAATACAACCTGTTGATAGGGGAAGATATTTTCATAATTGGTAGCATCTGCTATAGGATTGTCTCCTGTTTGGGCGTCATCATTATTTTCGTGAAAGGTTATTGTGACCCCAGTAATTCCTGCCAACAAATCGTCAATCACTGACGTTAGGTCAAATTGGCTAAAACCATCACTGCCCTGCTCACATGCATTAATCCACAAATCATCTTCATTATTTATATTTGGGCTTTGCAAAACCGTTATTTCTACAGAGGTTGTACTAAAACATCCTGTTGAGGCATCATAGACCCTTATGAAAAGTGTTTCTTCTGGGTTTAAATTATTGTATGGAGAAAAAATAGGATTATCACCAGAATTAGCATCTTCTTGCGAATAATGATAAGTAACGAATAGGTTGGGATTGCCATTGGTAACCTCATCAGAAGTAGCGCTGAGGTCAATAGATGTAATTCCATCTGAAGATCCCATATCACAAGTAACGATTTCAGTTGGCGGAACAGCTACAGGAGGCGAACTTACAATGAGGTTAAAACTTGTATAGCTAACGCAACCATTCAAGGTGTCTTCCCCTCTTACAAATATGGTTTGTGGCGAACTCGTATTTTGATATATATTTGGAAGCGCATTCTCGCCGTTCTCGGCATCCTCAGAGGATAGATGATACGTCACATTATAGGTTGACGGCGGCAAAAAACTCAAGAACTCATTCTCTTTGGAAGTAAGATTAAAGTTTTCAACACCGTTATTTGAAGGGTCATCGCAAAGTTGATAATCACTTAAAACATCAACCGATATTTCAGAATTTAAGGTTATTTCAACTTCATCCTCAATAATACATTCCCCATCACTGAGTTGAATTCTTATTCTAACGCTATATACTCCAGAGGCTATTGTGTTTAAAGTGCTTTCGGTTTCGCCAGAAATAGGAACTCCATTTTGAAACCACTCGTAAGTTGCTAGGTTGTTCTGAATATCGCCATCTATAACATAAGAATTGGCACAGGTTACCACATCAGGCCCTAAATCTACAGCGGCATTAAAACTGTTGCTTTCTATAAAAACTGCGGAATCATAGAACTCGTCTCCCTGATCAGCAATAACAAGTTTAATTTGGTAAGTCGTATTGGGTTGAATACTGGCAACTGCCGTCAGCACTGTAGTGCGACCATTGTAATTAGTATCACCTACATTAAATCCTTCAAAAAAAGCTTCGTTGGAAGCGGCACAGAAACCAGCAATTTCATCATGAATCGTATTTGTGTTAACAGGAATTGTTGTACCAGGTATTAACGCTATGTTGGTGTAGGGCTCAGTAGTGCCAGCAGGCCTTATTAAGAAGGCAAATCCATCTGAGTAGGAGCAGGGGTTGGTATCTAAATACTCTTCTGAAGCCAAGAGATAATTAAACTGAATATTATTGGCAACAGATGTAAAATCAAATTCAATTGAAGTGGCGTTGACCGTATTTGTGATGTCAAGGGCGTTTTCTAAATCGTCATCTGAACCCCAAGTAGAATTACCTTCATTTAAGGGTTCTGTGTTTAGGGTGTTTCCAGCAGAAGCAATACTGCCCGTTGTAAGCATGATGCCATTTTGAAATGGGAAATTTGAAGATGCTGCGTCAAAAGAGCCGTAACTACTAATACCGCTTGAAAACCCATTTACCTCCGAAGAAATATTACTAATTTCAACGCAGCCTTGGCCCAAGTTCTCTTGTACAAGAGCGTTTAGGGGTAGGGTATCATCTGTAGTAATCATTTGCCCAAAAGCAATAGAAAAACAGCCCAAGAATAGGGTTAGTATTAAGTAGTAATTATTTCTCATTAATTAAGCAAGACTAATAACGAGGCTAAGTCGATACTATGTATTTGGGATTGGCTAACTTGCAAGATTTCAAGATACTATAAAATCTCGAATTTTTGGTTTTTTTTCAAAATAGTTAGTTGAATGTATCATCTTCAAGGATGAAACTATTCTAAAAGCTTTATATACGGGACGAAATGCATTTTAGATTTTATTGTCAGTAAATTAAAGCTTTAGTGCAAAGTGTCCTTTTATTTCAAATGACCTTTCCCCATCTTTTACATGAGCAACGTACCAATAATCTGCAGCAGGCATAGTACTTCCGTTGAAAGTCCCATCCCAACCGGGTGTGGATGATGAAAGCGTTTTAATCAGTTTCCCGTTTCTATTAAAAATGTATATTACCGTTCCGGGTAAATTTTCCACGCCACTTATATGCCAAGTATCAAATCTATTATCTCCATTTGGAGTCATAAACTTTGGGGCATCCATTACCAAGATTGTTTTACTTACAGAGCCACAACCATTTAAGTCATAAACGGTTATTGTATTGTAGCCAAGTGGTACGTTTTGAAACAGATTGGAGACTTGTGGTGAAAGATCATTTAGCTGAAAAAGATAATTGCCGATACCGCTTATTGTAACGGTAACGTTATTTGGGTCTGAAAAATTAATAGTTTCTGTAATATCTATACTCGCAGCCTCAGATTCAAGGACTTCAAAAGTGCTTAGGGTAAAACAATTAAATTGGTTGGTTACGGTAACTGAATATGTTCCCATTTCTGTCAATTCAATTTCTGGAGTAGTTTCTCCTGTTGACCATAAGTAGGTGTCTGTTGGGATATTGGTATTAGCGTTTACTAAAATCGGTAAGTCATTTAAGCAGACCAATTGGTCTGGTATATCCACCTGAGGTCTGGGATTGATAATCGTAGTGAAATTGGTTAATTCAAAACAACCCGTCATTTTGTTTTCTATGCGAACATTTATAATTTCAAGATTGCCCGATAGATAATCAAGGGGCAAGGGGTTTATGCCTTCCGAAGCATTAGCTTCGGTATTGTGATAGGTGATTGAAAAATCATTAGGATTTTGAGAGCCTAAAATAAAAATATCCTGCGCGGTAAAATCAAAATTGAATAATCCATCAAAATCATCATCGCATGATTCCATGTTTGGCGGCTGGTTTGCTATCGGTAACGGATTTATAAGAAGATCAAATTCATGTATAAAAAAACATTGGGTTGTAGAAAAGGAAATCCTAGCGTATAAAGTTTCAAGACTGCTAGAGTAAGTGTATGTAGTATTTAAACTGTTAATTTGACCAATTGCTTCAATTTCCGAAGCGTAATAGCTAACCTGCACGTTTGCAGTCTGAATCAATAATTGTTGTTCGAAATCTAAAAGATTAGCAATAGAATCCTCATTTTCACAAACGTTGAAAGTGTTCAAGAAATTTATGGAAGGTGGTAAATTTACATCAACCATAAAATCAACGTAAGTAAAGCAATCAAAATCGGTGTTAAATATCTTGACAAAAATAGGTTGTGGATTTGTTTGGTTAGTATAATTATTTGGGGCTACAATAGCATTGATGTCCGAATTTAAATCTTCTAAACTTTCAAAATAAGTTATGGTGTTTACAGGATTGGGAGCGGCAAATAATTGATTTTCAATTTGGGTCAAATCTGTAGAGATAATGCCATCATAATCTTCATCGCAAAGAGTTATTGTTGAAGGGGTATTTGGATGCTCACTAATTTGAAGATTGAACTGGGTGCTGTTGAAACAACTCGTGAGGTTATTCTCTATTCTTACAAATATGGTCTGCATGTCTTGCCCTGTATAGATTAGGTCTAAAGGGTTAGAGCCTGTCTCTGCATCCGTTTCAGATTCGTGATAAGTGATAGAAAATTCGTTAGGATTTTGAGACCCTAAAATTATATCATCTTGGGTGGTAAAATCGAACTCTGCAATGTTATCATTGGAAGCATCATCACAGGTTTTAAGGTCATCAGGCATCGTAACCTCTGGGAGCGGATTAAGAATAAGTTCAAAAGCGTCTGTCGCAAAACATCCCGTGGTTTCATTTTCCAACCTAGCGTACAAGATAAAACTCAAACTTGAATAAAAGTAAGTTGTATCTAATGCGTTTATTTTTGCAATGGCATCACTTTCAGTAAAATAATATGAAAATTCGATATTGTCTGACGCATCGTTGAGTGATGCGTTTATTTCTGATAAATTGATGAATCCTCCTTCAATATCGCAACCGTTAAATACGGATAGGTTATTAATTACTGGAGGTGTATTGACAATAAGTTCAACTGGAAGTACGACATTACAATTAGATAAAATATTATTTACTTTAATATAGACCGTTTGAGGGTTGAAAGCGTTTGTGAAATTTTCTGGGGTTGTAATTATATCTGTATCTGTTATTGCTCCAGTTTCAGAAAGATGGTAGGTGATTTCCACATCTTCAAGTCTAACTTCGGTAATTTCAATTTCGGCAACTGTAATGTCGAAATTTACCGTTTCATCATAATCCTCATCACAAACCACTATATCTGAAAAAGGGCTGACATCTGGTGCGGGAATTACATTTATAATAAAATCTACTATAGAAAAGCAGTTGGTGTTATTGTTTATTCTTGCAAAAATCACTTGTGGATTATTGACATTAGAATAATTTCCAGAAATTGGATTAATTTGATTTACAGCATTTTCATGGTTATCATAGAATGCAATATCGAGATTTGAGTCTGTTCCTTCTGTTATTTCGTTAAGTTTATCATCAAGATTAATTGTTACTACCCCGTCATTACTGGCATCGTCACATAAAAACTCGTCAACTGGTCCATTAAAAATAGGAAGAAAATCTATAGCCAATTGAAACTCTGAAACACCGAAACATAAAGGATCATTAGCTGCTTCAACTCTCACATAAATTGTCTGTGGTATGGAAATGTTGGTGTAGGCATCAAACTTATCTATGATATTGGTGCGGTCAATGGCGTCTTGCGCCGTTTCAAAATACAGGACATCTTTATTTGTTTGGCCATTGAGGATGTCATCATCTTTTTGGAAAAAGAAAAATTCAGAAACCACCGTACCGTCCGTTTCGCAATTCTCAAAGTTAGCGATATCCCCAAAAACGGGTAAGGTGTTTACGGTAATTGGTAATTCAACAGTACTAAAGCATCCGGTAGTAGCATTTTCAACCCTAACAAATATAATTTGTGTATTTGCATTGTAGGATTCTGGTAAGAGAATGGCATTCTCATCGGCTTCAGCATCAGAACTATTACTATGAAAGGTTACATCTAAATTACTTGTAGAGCTTACAATTTCAGGAATTTTAGCAGATAGGTCTATAAACGTGAAGCCATCTTCATCATCATCACAAATTATAATTTCACTAGGTGCGTTTGCTTCTGGTGCGGGCAAAACGTTGATGATTAAGGGTGCTACGTCAAAACATTCAGTTACTGTATTTGTTACTCTCACGTAAAGCAACTGGGGGTTACTGGTATTGACGTAATTATTGGGATTTATTCTATCTTGGTTATCAAGAGCCTTTACCTCGTTTATAAAATATCTCACATTGGGATTGTCAACCCCATCACTAACTATACTGTTAAAGGTATTTAATGCAATTTGAGTAAAACCATCGCTATCTGTATCGCAAAAATCAAATTCTCCAAATACAGGGATCTCGATTGGTGGGTTGATTGTTAAATCAACTTCCACATTTGTTATGCAGCCGTTGATTTCAGTCGTTAAAAAAAGTTTTTGAGGGTTATTAGATATTTCATAATCAATTGTTATATCGAGGGCGTTGGTATTGGTGTCCCTATCATTTTCTGTCTCAAAAAACGTCAGATTAAATTCGTTAAAACCATTTAGAATTTCGTCCCTAACAATTTCTAAATCAAAAATGGCAATACCATCTTGGGATGCATCATCACAAACAGAATTGCTATCTAAATTAAGTCCGGTATTTGCAAGGTTGGTATGCAGTTGTATAGGTGCAATAGACGGGCATCCGATGGCATTATCTACTACTCTTAAGAAGATGGTCTCGAAACTTGCTGTTGAATTTTGATAATTAGATGTATTGGTAATTTCATTTAAACCGTCTTCGGCATCAGATAGATTATTATGAAAACTTACATCAACACCAGTAAGCCCCTGCAACACATCTGGTATAATGGAATTTAAATCAAATGTAGAGTACTCAACGCTTAATGCCTCACACGCGTTTAAATAGTGAATGGTTGTAAGGTCGATGTCCGGCTTTTCTAATACCGTAATATTTAATTGTGTTATGCTAGAACACCTTGAATCTGGGTCACGAACATTCAAAAACAGAGTCTCATTGGGTAAGGTATTGGTATAGGGTTGATTAACTTGGTCTGTACCGTCAAGTGCATCGCTCAAAGTCAGGTGATAGCTCACCATTAAAGTATCATCTCCGGCTTTTGCTTCAAGGGTGGTGGGTTCAAGGTCAATTGTAACAATCCCATCGGCTTCCCCTTTATCGCAAACCACAATATCTGTTATAGCGCCAACCGTTGGCAATGGTTTTACGATAAGATTGAAATTAGAGAAGGATAAACAACCATTATCAATATCTTCAATACGAACGTATATTATTTGGGGATTGGTAGTATTCTCATAAATATCAGGTAATACTCCTGTTCCTGCTTGAGCCGCAGCTAATGAGTTGTGATAAGATATATTGTAATTTGAAGCTGGAAGAGTTGAAAGCACTTCGGTATCTTTAGAAGTGAAATCAAACTCCGTTTTTCCGTCCTGTAGCTGATCATCGCATAGTTCAAAATCTTCAAGTGGTTCAGCTGATTGTTCAGTGGCCAAGTTAACAATTACTTCATCACTTATAATACAAGTGCTACTCCCAAAATTAACAGAAACATCTACTCTATAAGTTCCAGAAACAGTAGCGGTAAACTCGGGGTTTGTTCCGCTAACAAGAAGTGAGTCATTTAAATACCAAGAATATATGGCTGTCCCGTTCCCAATGTCCCCGTCTAAAATTATCGAATCTGCGCAAGTTGTGATATCCTCACCTAAGTTCACGTAAGAGTCAGGGCTATTCGCTTTTATAAAAACTGCCGAATCGTAAAACTCATCCTCATTATCAGCAATTGCAAACTTTATGGTGTAAGAAACATTTGGTTGAATAGGCGTGCTTGCGGTAAGAACAGTTGTACGTCCATTAAAATTGGTGTCACTTACACTATACCCTTCAAAAAATTGTTCATTAGAAGCAGGGCAGAACCCAAATATTTCATCGCGAATATTACTTGTACTTACGGCTAGAGATGTACCGGGTACCATTGCTATATTTATAAAATCGTCAATTGTACCGGTTTTTTTGATTAAAATGGCAAAACTGTCTGAAAAATCACAAGGGTTTATGCCAAAGTACTCTTCCGAGGCCAATATATAATCAAATGAAATACTATTACTAAAGGACAAAAATTCGAATTGAATCGAGGTAGCGTTGAGCGTTTCAGAAACAACCAAAGCGTTTTCCAAATCTGAATCTGTTAGCCAATTATCTTCACCTTCGTCTAAGGTTTCTGATATTTGTGTATTTCCAGCAGACTGAATGCTTCCAGTAGATAGGATGATGCCTTCCTCAAAGGGAAAATCAGATGCTCCTTGTGCAAATGAACCATAGCTGTCAATATTGTTGATGCTTCCATTTATGGTTGAGACTACGTTTGAAATTTCAACGCAACCCTGCCCAAAATTGTTGGCTATCAAATTTTCTAATGGAATATTTGCTGTGGTTTCTAATTGTTGCGAATAAATCATTGAACTCAACAACAGTAAACAAGGCAACCAAAGACATTTATATTTCAGGGCGAATTTATTAATGATATAAGGGATTTGAAAAAGTATTCTTATTGATTTCTAAAAAATCCAAAAATATATAAAAAACCTTAGTTATCGTTAACTATAAGCCGAATAGAATATTTAAGAGGTTATAATCCAGATTCTATGAATTTTGATTAGTGCCTTATGGCAAAATGTCCCTTAACTTCAAACTCAATGTTGCCCTTTTTTACGTTGGCTATGTACCAATAATCCGCAGCAGGTAATTCTTGACCATTAAATGTTCCATTCCAGCCCGCTGTTGAAGACGAAATTTGTTTTAATAGTTTACCGTATCTGTCAAAAATATCAATGGTAGTGCCAGTTAAGGTTTCTACACCAGTGATGTGCCATGTGTCAAAATAGCCGTCTCCATTAGGCGTCATGAATTTTGGCGCATCTATCACTACTATTTCCTTGGAAACTTCTGAGCAACCATTAAGGTCTATTACGGTTATCATGTGATAGCCTAGGGGTACAGTATAGAATACATTAGATTCTTGAGGTTCATTGTCGTCGATTTGGTAAAGATAATTACCGATACCGCTAATGGTAACCGTTATATTGTTTGGGTCTGAAAAATCTATAACTTCTGTAAATTCTATACTTGCAGACTCAGATTCTATAACAGGGAATACACGAGTGGTCTCACAACCATAAGATGATTTTACTGTGACTGAATATGTACCAACTTCAGTAATCTCAATTTCTGGAGTGGTCTCATTAGTGGACCATAAATAGGTGTCTCCTTCAAAGTTGGTATTGGCGCTCACAATCAGTGGCAAGTTGTCAAGACAAATAACTTGGTCTTCAATATCTACAACTGGTCTTGGATTAACAAATATGTTAAATTGGGTAATTTCAAAACAGCCGGTTCTATCGTTTTCGACCCTGGCAAAAATTATATCGCCATCCATTGCATCATAATCAGGATTTAACCTAAAAGTATCTTCTTGCGCGTCAATAATATCAGCGTAATAAGTAACGCTATAATCATTAGGGTCTTGTCCAGCTAAAATATCGACATTTTGCTGTAAAAGGTCAAAAGTTAAGAACCCGTCAAAATCATCATCGCAAGCTGTCAGGTTTTCTGGTTGGTTGGCCACGGGTAATGGATTGACTTTAAGATTAAATTGGTGGATTACAAAACACCCAGTAGTTGTATAATACACACGAGCTACAAGCGTATCATTTATGGATTGATAATTATAGTTGCTATCCAACTCATTTTCCTGAGATGTTGCATCATCGAGATTACTATAATATTCAACAGCAACATTAGTGGACTGAATCGAAATAAATTCATTGATATCGTTAAGGTTTACAAAACTGTCTTCATTATCGCAAATTTCATAATTGCTTATATAATTTATTGCTGGTGGAAGATTTACAGTAAGTTCCAATGGCAGTACAACGGCACAGTTTGAAATTGAATTTGCCACTCTAACAAATATTGTTTGGGGGTTAGATAGGTTTGTGTATTCTGTTGTGTTAGTAATTTCATTTTGCTCTAAATCTGCATCTTGCTCGCTGTTATAGTAAGCAATTTCTATGTTGTCTTGTCTAACATCCAAAATTTGCAACTCTGAGACGGTTAAGTCAAATGTGGTTATACCGTCATAATCCTCGTCACATTGGGTTAAGCCACTGGGTACATTGACATCTGGTGCTGCAATTACATTTAGAACAAATGAGGTGTAGGATTCGCAAATTGAACCGTTGTTTATTCGAGCATAAATTTGTTGGGGGTTTACGGTATTCTCAAAATCGAGACTTATTGCATTTTCCTTGTTTATGGCATCCAGTTCTGAAGTGTGAAAGGTAACTTCATCGATTTCAGGTATACCATTAGTGATTTCTGCAAGTTGAATACTGAGGTCAAAAATTACGCTACCATCATTAGAAATGTCGTCGCAAACAAAAATATCGGTTGCCTCATTAAATGCAGGACTAGTTCCTACTTGTATGGGAAATGAAGACGTTGAGAAACAAGCTTGGTCTGAAATATTCTCAACTCTTACGTAAATAGTCTGAGGATTACTTTGGTTGACGTAAATCTCATTTTTATCTATAGGTTCATTATTAATTTGGGCATCTGCAGCTGTTTCGTAATAGAGTACTCGCATTCCCGTTTGTCCGTTGAGAATTTCTGCATCTTGGGATTGAAAGATAAATTCACCAACACCTTCATTGCCTATTTCACAAAATTTAAACAGGTCTATGGTATCAATTACCGGAAGAGAATTTACAATAATATTAAGCGGCTCAAGACTATAACATCCTGTTTCTGTGTTTTCTACCCTAACGGTTATTACTTGAGTAACTGCGCTAAAAAAGGCAGGGTTGGATATGGCATTACTTCCGGATTCGGCATCATTTACACTTGTATGAAATGTAATGTTTCTATTATCAGTATCACTTACAACTTCAGAAATTTTATCGTTTAAATCAATCACTGAAATACCATCTGAGTCAGCATCACAAATAATAATTTCTTCTGGAGTTTCAGAAATAGGCGCTGGTAATACGGTTACTACAAACGAATGATAGCTAGAACAACCCGTCTGATTGAATCTAGTTCTATAATAAAAAGTTTGGGGATTGGTAACGTTTACATAATTTGAGTTTACCGCTCCATGATTATTTTCTGCATCTTCTTCTGAAAGAAAGTATTTAACATTAAAGCCAGGTTCGCCATCTGTAATAAGTGGCGTATATTGGTTTAAGATCATTTCAGTAAATCCATCTTGATCCTCATCACAAACTGTTTGTGCACCAATAGAATCTGCGACGATAACTGGGTAGGTGACCAACTCTATTTCTGCAACTTCAGAGCAGGTGGGGCTGGTAAGTGTGATATAGAGTGTCTGTGGATTTGAATTAGGCAAAAACGGTAGGTCTTGGTCTAGAGCGTTTAGATTATTCGTTCTGTCATTTTCAGACACATAAAAATCAATAGTGATATCTTCTAAATTATTAATAATATCAATGGCAATATCTTCTAAATCAAAAGTATCACCTCCGTCGTTATCTTGATCACAAACCGAAAATTCCTTAATATCTGTTCCCGTCAATAATAAATTGGTGTGTATTTCAATAGCTGTATATGAAGAACAACCTGTTTCGTTATCGGTAATTCTTATATAGACCACGCTTTGGTTTGCTTCAGCGTTTAAGTAAGCGGTATCATTTGCAATCGGGTTAGTACCGTTTTCAGCATCTTCTGGTGTTTCGTGAAATGTTGCAGTTACTCCGGTCAAACCTTCCAATACTTCATCAATAATTTGAGTAAGATCAAAGTTGGCAAAACCATCAAGGTCGGCATCGCAGGCATCAATAAGGTGTCTGCCCGTATTTATCACAGGTTTATAAAGTACATCAATATTTAAATACGTTGTGGTTGAGCACCCAGTAATGGTATTGGTTACTCTCACGAAGACCTGCTCATTAGCGTTAGTGTTTACATAAGGTAGGGCAATGGCATTTTGTCCAGCTTCTGCATCGTCTAAATCAAGATAATAGGTGACGCTCAAATCGGGATTGCCGCCAGTGATTTCATCGTTTTTTTCTGAAAGGTCAATAATCGTTGCACCATCATCTGCAACATCAGCGCAGGCAATTAAAATTGTTGGCGGTATAGCTGTTGGCAATTCGTTTACAATTAAATTAAACGCTGAATAAGCCAAACATCCAGTTGTTTCATCTTCAATTCTAACAAAAATAGTTTGTGGATTGGAAGTATTTTGTATGGGTGCCGTAATTGCACTGATGTTACTCTCTGCCTGACTTAAAGATTCATGATATGAAATTTGATAATTAGTGCCAGGTACGGCATTTATGGCTTCATTTGTTTTTGTGGATAGGTCAAAAATTTCAAGACCATCGGCATTGTCATCACAGATTTGATAATCTGATATTGCTTCTGCAGATTGGGTGGAGCTCAAAGTGACCTCAATCGAATCTTCAATAGTACAGTTGGATCCTGCAAGCGGAATATCAATTTGCAATTTATATATTCCCGTTTCTGTAACCGTTAAATCCGATGTGTTGGCACCGGCAATTAGAACATCGTTAAAATACCAAGAATAGACGGCTTGGTCATTTGATATATTCCCTTGTAATTCGACTTCACTTGCGCAAGTCTGAACATCTTGGCCCAGGTTGACCTCGGCGTTAAAACTATTGCCCTCAATAAAAACTGCAGAATCATAATTCTGATCGGTCTGGTCTGCAATAACCAATTTAATGCTGTACTTTACATAAGGCGTAATATTTGCCGTGGCTGTCATTATAGTTGTACGACCGTTATAATTGGTATCGCCAACATTAAAACCTTCAAAATAATCAGCGTTTGCAGCAGGGCAGTACCCTATAATTTCATCATGGACTGTATTGGTGTTTACGGGTATTTCTGTACCTGGAATTAGAGCAATATTTTGGTAGGGATCCGATGTGCCCGTTTCCTTTATGAGAAATGCAAAACCATCTGAGTATTCACACGGAAAGTTTCCGAAGTATTCTTCAGAGGCCAAAATATAATTGAATTCCAAGGTATTAGTGATTGATATAAAATCAAACTCGATGGAAGTGGCATTAAGAGTTCCGGTAATTCCCAAGGCTTCCTCTAAATCAGTATCCGTAAGCCATTCATCATTACCTTCATTCAGAATTTCGTTGTTTTGGATATTTCCGCCAGAAATGGGATTTCCGGTAGATAGCATAATACCATTTTGAAAGGGGAAATTGGAATTACCATTTTCAAAATAGGCAAAACTATTAAAACCGTTGACTGAACCGTTTACACTAGATTCAATATCAGAAATTTCAACACAACCTACAACTAGATTGTTTTCAACGAGCTGTTCTGCCGTATAAGAATTGTTGATATTGATTTGTTGGGCGTTGCCATAATAGCCAAAAAGGCATGAGACAACCATGAGGGTCTTGTAGAAATGTTTCATCATTAAGCGGTTAAGTTTATATCCACAGAAGGCCATAGCTTGGGGCATTAACACCTTCTGTTTATTCAAATCTTGGGCAAAGTAAGTCTAAATTAGACGAAATACAAAAAAATACGACGAAAAGCACAAATATTTAACATATCATAAAGTTCCTTGATTTGATAAGCTTCCAAAAATATATCGCCTTATCTCAACGTATTAAGAGTAAGTTGGTAGTTTAGTTGATATAATTAAAGTAGGCTTCAAATTTGAAATGAAAAAACCAACAGTATTTAAATTGTTGGTTTTTAAATTAATTCTTAGAAATTTTAAATTAGTTTGGTTTATTTCTAAAGTTCTCCAAATCGTCGTTTACGGTGTGAGAGGTTTTTATGATTTTTGATAGTGCTTTCATGATTGTTTGATTTTTGATTGATGAATTTTGATTTAGATGCGCGTTCTGTAACGACGTTTTTCATTCCAAGAATTACTTTTGGTTTGCTCTAATGTTCCCGATAACTGATTGTTGTTTAAAGTCCTCATAATTGTTTTGATTTAAGATTGATGTTTATTTGATGTTATATTATAGAGACGAGTATTCCAAGAAAATGTTACAACCATTAAAGGGATTTCGGAAAATGAAGAACTTTAAACGGGTGATTTTTAACTATTTTTAGCCTCTTAAATTTCGGCCTAGTCCCAAGCGATTTAAAAGAAATAGGTTTTAATGGTTAAACTAATACGATTTCTTATTAGTAGATAATTATGTTTTTTTACTCTTAAATTATCTTAAAAACATAAGAAGCGCTATTCAAAACATTTTTTTACAGATTAGGTAAATTAAATATCTTTGCACAACCATGATATATCCCAAAATTCCCCTTGCACAGACCGTGATTCAAATGTGCAAACTAAAAGCTGTAAAAAACATAGTTATTTCCCCAGGTAGTAGAAATGCGCCGCTTACCATCGGTTTTACAAACGATGACTTTTTTAACTGCTACAGTATAGTAGATGAGAGATGTGCGGCATTTTACGCTTTGGGTATTGCACAACAGACCAGAAAACCTGTGGCTTTGGTCTGTACTTCTGGTAGTGCGTTACTTAATTATTATCCTGCAATTTCAGAAGCGTTTTACAGCGATATTCCGTTGGTTGTATTTTCTGCCGATAGACCAAAGCATTTATTGAACATTGGAGATGGACAAACCATTAACCAGAAAAACGTATATGAAAATCACGTTCTGTTTTCAACCGATTTAAAATTAGATCTAAAGGACGAGAATCGACTTTCAGATAAGGAAGATCTCCCCATGTTTAAAAGAGTAGAAAATAAGCTAGAACGTTTTTTAGGCATCCAACAAAAAATTCAGGACAGTAACGAATCTGAAATCAATATAGCATTGGATTTAGCGCAACTAAAGCAAGGTCCGGTTCATGTAAATATACCTTTTGATGAACCTCTCTACGAAACCGTGGAAAATTTATCCGTCAACCCGAATCCCAAAAAAAATGATTATAAAGCTCCAAAAATAGAAGACGTCGAAATAAAGGATTGTGTGGATGAATGGTACGCCGCGTCAAAAAAAATGATTTTGGTTGGGGCCATGCAACCCAACGAAATTGAACAACAATGGCTAGATGAGCTTGCTGCAGATAATAGCGTTATTGTTTTTACCGAAACAATTAGTAATATCCATCATTCAAATTTTTTCACGAGCATTGACAAAATGATAGCGCCAATGCAAGAGATTCATTTTGAGCAAATGCGCCCCGATATTCTGGTAACTTTTGGGGGTATGATCGTATCTAAAAAAATTAAAAAATTCCTGAGAGAATTTCAGCCAAAACACCATTGGCATATTGACCCCAAGAGAGCCAACGACACTTTTTTTTGTTTAAGCAAGCACATTGAGGTTGAGCCCAACATGTTTCTTGCAGAATTCTTACCAAAAATAACCCATACCACTAAAAGCAAATATTTACCGGAGTGGACTGTTGTTAAAAAACACCGTCATAAAAAACATTTGGAATATTTAAAGCAAATTCCGTTTAGCGATTTCAAGGTGTTTAGTACCATAGTAAAATCCCTGCCAAATAAATCGCTCTTACAATTGGGTAACAGTTCTACTGTGAGGTACGTACAGTTGTTTAATGTCAACCCCAGTATTGAGGTTTTTTGTAATCGTGGTACAAGTGGTATAGATGGATGTACTTCCACGGCAATTGGTGCTGCGGTGTCAAACACAAGGCAAACGATATTCATTACAGGAGATTTAAGTTTTTTCTATGACAGCAACGCACTTTGGAATAATTATATCCCCAATAATTTTAGGATAATTTTGGTTAATAATAATGGAGGCGGAATTTTTAGGATTCTTCCCGGTCATGAGGACACTCCTAATTTTGAGTGTTTTTTTGAGACCAAGCACCAACTCACCGCAAAACAATTGTGCGAGATGTTTCATATAGATTATTTTTCTGCGGAAGATGTAACGCAAACAGAACAAGCATTGCTGAAATTTTATAATAAATCAAAACGCCCAAAATTATTGGAAATCTTTACACCACGTACCAAAAATGACACTGTATTGTTGGAATACTTTGATTTTGTCAGTTAGTTAAATAAATCTTAATAACAGTCTCCAAATAAATATGTAACTTTAAACCGAATTTTTAAACCATATCAATATTATGAGTAAAAGAGATGATTTGATAGCAAAATACGCTACCGATTTAAAGGAAAAATGCAACGTTAACGCAGACATGGATTTATTGACCAAAGTAACCATAGGTTGCGGGCCATCAATTTATAATGCAGATGCAGCAACAGTTTCAGGTACTGATGACAAGGAAATAGCGACAGTTAAAAATAATTTTCTTATCAAAAAGTTAGGCCTTTCAGATAGCGCTGAATTGGATAAGGCAATAGATAAGGTCATAGAGGTTTACGGGAAAACCAATAAAAACAAATATAGAGTAGTGGTTTATTATTTGCTGACCAAGCACTTCAAAAAGGAATCGGTTTACAATTAGATTTCTAAAATAAAAAAAGTAAACGTCAGCTTTTGAAAAAGTTGGCGTTTTTTTTGTACCCTTTGCACAAATCACGCCTTACCGTCTATCACTAATACAGCCACCTAAAATCGCAACGTTTTTTATACCTTTGCCACCATGATAAGAATTGGAGATTACAACACGCTCGAAATTATTCGGGAAACAGAGCAAGGCTTATATCTGGCCGATAAAGAACAGAATGAAGTACTTCTGCCAAACAGATATGTACCAGAAAATTTTAAAATTTGGGATAAAATTGAGGTATTTGTTTACCTTGATAATGAGGAACGTCAAGTGGCTGTAACAGACAGGCCTTTCATAGTTCGTGATGATTTTGCCATGTTGCGTTGTAATGAAGTTACGGCTCATGGTGCATTTTTGGATTGGGGTTTGGTAAAAGAGCTGTTTTGTCCTTTTGCAGAGCAAGCCTTTAAAATGAAAGCTGGCGGATGGTATCTTGTATATTGTTTTCTTGATAAGGAAACCGACAGGTTGGTTGCGTCAAGCAAGACCAATAGCTTTTTGGACAATGACGATATAACCTTACAGGAATTTGATGAAGTCGATTTAATTGTGTCCCATCCTTCAGATATTGGTATGAATGTTATTGTCAACAAAAAGCATCACGGACTCATCTTTAATGATAATATATTTAAGGATTTAAGTGTGGGAGACCGTTTGAAAGGATACGTAAAGAAAATTCGTCCCGATAATAAAATGGACATCGTTCTAGGAAAAATTGGTTACCGGAAAATAGAGCCCAATGCCGATGCCATCATGCAACAATTGTCAGACAGCAGAACGGGATTTCTTCCCCTAAATGATAAATCAGCACCCGAAGCCATTAAGAAGGAACTTCAAATGAGCAAGAAAACTTTTAAAAAAGCCATTGGAACTTTGTACAAACAACGCATGATTACCATAGAAAGTGATGGGATTAGATTGGTGGATTAGGATTTTGGTGTTTAATTTTCAGTTCTCAGTTCTCAGTTCTCAGTTCTCAATTTATTATTAAGGTTTAACCCAATTTTTTCGGAAGGACATCTTTAGTATTAAGTTTTCAAATAGGTTCGATAATTAGCCCTAATCATTTTTTGACTTATACCTTTAAACACGTCCACTTTCAGCAAACTACGTATTTAAATGTAAGATATACTTAAAAGGCTTATTTTTGCAGGAAAGTTAAATTGCTATGAAAAAAACTGAATGGGTTACTGAAAAAACCTATGAAGATATCACTTATAAAAAGCGAAATGGCGTTGCTAGAATAGCTTTTAATCGACCTGATGTTAGAAACGCATTTAGGCCAAAAACTACTTCAGAACTTTACGACGCTCTATACAATGCCAATGAAGATGTAAACATTGGTGTGATATTATTATCTGCAGAAGGACCATCTACTAAAGACGGTATTTGGAGTTTTTGTTCTGGTGGCGATCAAAAGGCCAGGGGGCACCAAGGTTACGTTGGCGATGATGGTTATCACCGTTTGAATATTTTGGAAGTTCAACGTTTGATTCGATTTATGCCTAAGGCCGTAATTGCCGTTGTACCGGGCTGGGCCGTTGGTGGCGGACATAGTCTTCACGTTATTTGCGATCTTACCATTGCCAGTAAGGAACACGCTATTTTTAAACAGACCGATGCCGATGTTACCAGTTTCGATGGGGGTTACGGATCAGCCTATTTGGCGAAAATGGTAGGGCAGAAAAGAGCTCGTGAGATTTTTTTCCTCGGAAGGGATTACTCTGCACAAGAAGCTTTTGATATGGGTATGGTAAATGCCGTAGTTACTCACGATAAGCTGGAAGATACTGCTTACGATTGGGCACAGGAAATACTGGCAAAATCACCAACCTCAATCAAAATGTTAAAGTTCGCAATGAATCTTACCGACGATGGTATGGTGGGTCAACAAGTATTTGCCGGAGAGGCTACACGCCTGGCTTATATGACGGACGAGGCCAAAGAAGGCCGCGATGCTTTTTTAGAAAAAAGAAAGCCAAACTTTGATAAAAAATGGATTCCCTAAATTGATAAAACCTAGTTATGCCCACAAAGCTAAAACCTTGGCTATCTGCTTTTAGGTTACGTACATTACCACTTTCAGTTTCTGGAATAATAATAGGATCTTGTTTTGCTTATTTTAATGGCGCATTTGATGCTGTAATTATGTTTTTCGCCATTTTGGTCACCATAAGTTTACAGGTGCTTTCAAACCTTGCAAACGATTATGGTGATAGTGTAAATGGTATAGATAATGAAACTAGGGTTGGCCCAATGCGAGCGGTTCAAAGTGGGATTATCACCTCAGACGAAATGTTAAAGGCTATTAGACTTAACGTCATAATTGTGATGGTGCTTACCTTGATGCTTATCTTGTTTGCTTTTGGTAAAAAATATCTACTATATGGTTTTTTATTCTTTATTTTATCAGCACTATCCATCTATGCAGCCATAAAATATACGGTGGGCACTTCGCCATACGGTTATCGTGGTTTGGGAGATATTTTCGTGTTTCTATTTTTTGGTATGCTAAGCGGTGTTGGTGGTTATTTTCTTTACACGAAACAGTTGGACCATTTAATTTTTCTGCCGTCCATAGCTTTAGGCTTTCTCAGCGTTGGTGTACTCAATCTCAACAATATGAGAGATATTGAATCTGATAAAATTTCCGAAAAAAGAACACTTGCAGTCAAATTAGGAAAGAAAAACGCAAAAATCTATCATATTGCCTTGGTTACGATTGCAATGTTTGTAGCCTTGCTCTTTGGTATACTTTATTTTAGATCGTTCTGGAATCTAATTTTTCTCATAACTTACATTCCACTTGCTATCCACATAAAACACATCTTTAATGCAAGTGAGCCCAAAGATTTTGATTCTCAATTAAAAGTTTTGGCTTTGACAACCTTTGTATTCTCTTTGCTTCTAGGTCTAGGGTATATTATGGGCTAAGTGAATTTAAGACCAATTGCTTAAATATTTTTTGTAGTCCTAGTGATTTTGTATTTTCGTTTAACCTAACTACAATATATAATGAAATACGTACTGACCTCCATTGCCATTCTATGGTTTTTAAATTTAACTGCCCAAACTACAACACTTAAAGTTTCTGAAAGCGAAGCCTACAAAGACAAGGTTAAAGCAAAGAATATTCATGCAATACACACTACGGCCAACGGGCTAACGGGTGTGATTAGAGAAGCAAAAAGGGATATTTTATTTGATATTTTCGATAAGGACCTTAATAAAATATTTAGCGAGGTCGTTGAAATTGAAAAAAAAGAGCATTTTGTAGGAGAACTTTTTTACGATGAAGAAATAAAATTCTTTACGGTCTATTCTCCAAAAAAAACCGAGAGGATTATTTACTGCCATATCTTTAATCTGAAAGATAGGAGTCTTAAAAAGAAAAAGTTATTTGAAACTTCCGTAGAGAAAAAACAGATTTTGTTCTCTGGCCAAAACAAGAGACAAACCAGTTTTGCCATTTCTCCAAACGGAGAGTATTTTGCTGTTACCACAGATGATATCAAAAAAAATGCTAACTCTTATCAAATAAGGGTTTTCAACACTAACGATTTAAGTTTAAAATTTATTAAGAATTTTCAGGAAGACGAGAATAGATTTTATGAGCACAATGACCTGCTAATTGATAATAGTGCCACGGTTTTTGCCTTAGGTAGATTGTTTATTGATGGCAAATCGCAAAAAAAAGGTGGTGATGCAAACTATGAATTTGTCTTGAACAAAATCTCAGAATCAAATATTGAAAACGTAAACCTTCAATTAGGGGAACAACATATCCAGTCTTTAAATTTATCTGTTATTGAAGATCAGCTTCATGTTCTGGGATTCTATTCTGAAGAAAGATCCGGAAAAATAAAAGGTGGGTGTAATTTTATAATCGATTTTGAAAGCCTTGATGTGCTCTCCAATAAAACCTATGAGCTTCCAATTGAGGTTTATGAAGATTTGTATGGAAAGAAACGTGCAGAACGAAAAAAAGGTAAGGAATTAAAGCGATTTTACGTCGATTATGTCTTAAAAGATGAAGACAATAACACTTATATCCTAGCTGAAGAATTTTACACCGTACAACGCTATATGAGTACAGGCATGAATGGTGCCGGGTATTGGGTGACCGAATTTCACTATGATGATATTTTGGTCTTTAAATTTGACAACACAGGTAATTTAGGATGGGGGAGAAGTATTTTCAAAAAATCTCAAGAACCTTCCTACAATGCATTTTTGAAGAATGGAAAACTGCACGTTCTATTAAATTCTGGTAAGAATTTAAAGGAAAAAAATGATGGTAGAACTAAGGTCTCGCAAGGGTTTTTAGAATCTTCTGCGCTTTATGACATGGTGTTTTCTGAAAATGGAGAAGTATCTTATGATAAAATTCAGGATAATTCAGGCAATACTAGTTATACACCGTATTATGGTACCTTTGAAAACAATAAATTTATTATGACCAGTTCAAGAGGTGGGAAAAAAAATCAATTTATGATTCTAGAATAGCCTAAAATTAAATATTAATAATATGAAAATCACGTTTTACGGCCATGCCAGCTTAGGTATTACAATAAAAAACATAAATATTCTTGTCGATCCTTTTATTTCTGGCAATCCAAATGCGTCAGAAATAAATATAGAGGAGCTTGAAGCCGATTATATTTTAGTGACCCACGCTCACCAAGACCATATTCTCGATGTTGAGGCTATTGCAAAACGAACGGGAGCCGTCGTGGTCTCAAACTTTGAAATTGCCAACTATTTTGATAAAAAGGGATTGAAGAGTCATCCTATGAATCATGGCGGAAGTTGGAAATTTGATTTTGGTACTGTAAAATATGTCAATGCAATCCATACCTCTTCTTTTCCAGATGGTAGTTATGGTGGTCAACCTGGTGGTTTTGTAATTGTTGGAGAGCATAAAAATATTTATATCGCTGGGGATACGGCCCTGACCATGGATATGAAATTGATACCTGAATTTATAAAACTAGATTTGGCAATTCTTCCAATCGGCGATAATTTTACCATGGGTGTAACAGATGCAATTATGGCAAGTGATTTTGTAGATTGTGATTTAGTTTTAGGAGTGCATTATGATACCTTCGATTATATCAAGATAGATACCGAAGTTGCCAAAGCCAAGTTTCTTAGTAAGGGAAAAGAATTATTACTTCCAAAAATAGGCCAGAGTATTAAAGTCTAATTATTTATTTAGTTTCTAATCACATGTTTAAGATAATATCTATTGAATAAACAAATCTTAGTGGTAGCTACCTCACTTGGCTTCGTAGCACCAGCCAATGCGCTAATTTTGGAGATAAGCGTTTTATAAAAACGCCAAGAATTTCGCGTTTACCGATGTAGGCTTCAAACTTTTCCTTTTCCACAGCTTTAATCATTCGTTTTATAAAATGATTGACCTCCAAGCCATCTTCGGTTTTTCGGTCTTGATGCTTCTGTGTGCTACCATCCGCCGTCAATGCGTTTTTGGCAATTTCGGTATTTACAAAACCCGGACAAATCATCGTCACTTTTATATCATCTTTATCATGCTCTAACCTTAGCGCATCAAAAAAGCCGTGCAAGGCATGTTTAGCGCCGCAATAGGCAGAGCGATAAGAAGAACTGAACTTCCCCATCACACTGGATACCACTACAAAGTGTCCAGCCTTATTGCTCACAAAATGCGGAAGAATTGCTTTTGAAAGTGCCACGGTACCTAAATAATCAACTTCCATTAATTTACGATCTACCGAAATATCCGTTTCTAAAATGAGAGATCGCTGGCTAATACCGCCGTTGTTGACCAAAATATCTATTTTTCCGAAGAAAGAAACTGCAGTCTCTACAATGGTCTTCATCACATCAATATTTTCTAAATCCAATGGCAAAACATGAACCTGAGTTGGATCTTTACAAAGTGATTTTACATGTTCTAACTCTAATTTTCGCCTTGAAGAAAGTATGAGCTGACAATCAATTCTCGAAAGTGTCAACGCTAAATGTTTTCCAATTCCGCTTGAAGCGCCTGTGATCCAGACTATTTTATTATTAAATTTCATCTTTATTAGTTTTCAATCTCAATATTTCGGGGCAAAGGGTTTGATGTTGCATATTTCAACTAAGAGCAATAAAGTCTAATTTCGAAGCACAAAATCCAATTTCTTAAAGCTCATTAAATATCGCTTTAGTGTTAAATCTCTGTTATTTGCGAGAACCAACTTTCGGGATGTAAAAGTACTTGCTATTTTGCAATGCCGTAAATTACGATTTATGAAATTGAAACTTTCCTTAATTATCTTATTCCTATTTTCTTTAAAATCAGTGGCCCAAGTCGAGTCTGGTAAAACAGGCGCATGGTACATGTATTTTTACGATTACCAATTTAAGGACAGTCGTTTCGGGATTCAAGGAGATGCCCAATACAGGAATTGGAATCTTGGCGGCGATCTAGAGCAACTATTGTTGCGTTCAGGCTTGACCTATCGACCAAAAGGTGTCAACGTCAAATTTACTTTAGGTTACGCTAACATTACATCTGGTGAGTTTGGTGAAGGTAATCGCACTTCTTCAGAAAATAGAATTTATCAAGAAGCCATATTTCCTCAGAAATTAGGTAATCGCGTGTATTTGACGCATCGGTTTCGATACGAACAACGATTTTTAGAAGACCAAGATTTTAGAACCCGTTACCGCTACAATCTGTTTATGAATATTCCCATAAATAAAAGTAGTTTAGAAAAAGGCGCATACTATGCCGCTCTTTACAACGAGTTATTTATTAATGGGCAGAAGGATATTGGTGATAATCGTACGGTAGAGTTCTTTGATAGAAACCGAACCTATTTAGGTTTAGGCTACGTTTTCAAGCCTGGAATGCGATTTCAATTGGGGTGGATGAACCAAAAAACCAATGCCATTGGTAAAGGGCAACTGCAATTGAGTTTCCATCATAATTTCTAAAATTTCAGATGAAGCAAATCATAATTACATATTTTAATCAGTAATGACCGCAACCTATCAACCCTATACCCTTAGCTTTAAAAACCCAAGCGGTACATCCCGCGGCATACTAAAAACAAAGGATACTTGGTTTCTCATTTTGAGAGACGAACAAAATAAAGGTATCGGAGAATGTGGTATGTTTAAAGGGTTGAGTATCGATGACCGACCAGATTTTGAATCAAAATTACAGTGGACTTGCGATAATATCAATTTAGGGTTGGAGACACTGCTTGAAGAGCTGATTGAATTCCCTAGTATTCAATTTGGTTTGGAAATGGCTTTTAAATCTTTGGAAAGTCAAGATGGATTTGAGTTGTTTCCTTCAGGATTTACCGATGGAAAAGCGGCTATTCCAATTAACGGACTTATTTGGATGGGAACTGAAGCATTTATGAAATCCCAAATTCAAGAGAAAATCGAGGCTGGTTTTAATTGCATCAAATTGAAAATTGGCGCCATTGATTTTTCTACGGAAATAGGATTACTCAAGTCTATCAGAAATGAATTTTCGGCCAACGAGATTGAATTACGAGTTGATGCCAACGGTGCGTTTTCCCCCGATGATGCTCTAGAAAAGCTGAAACGACTTTCAGATTTCGATATACATTCAATTGAGCAACCCATAAAACAAGGGCAATTGGAACAGATGGCAGGTCTTTGTGAGCAAACACCATTGCCCATCGCATTGGACGAGGAATTAATCGGTGTTTTTTCCGAAGAAAATAAAGAGAAGCTTTTAGGTCAAATCAATCCCCAATTTATTATTCTAAAACCAACTTTAGTCGGCGGATTTAAAGGCAGTTATGAATGGATAGAGATTGCTCAAAAACGACAAATTGGCTGGTGGGTGACCAGCGCACTAGAAAGTAATATTGGATTAAATGCCATTGCACAATGGACGTTTATGCGCCATAATAATCGACCTCAAGGTTTGGGCACAGGGGGCTTATTTTCCAATAATTTTGATGCACCTTTACTGGTAAAAAATGGTAAATTGCACTATCATAAAAGTAATCAGTGGTCGGTAAATACTGATAAATTCAAATATTAATTCAATTAATAAAGTATATGTATATAGCACAAGCGTTCAAGGCAAAACATGAGTTCTGGCGTTACTTGGTTGGATCTATAATCATTTTCGCGGCATCGTTTGTTGGACAAATGCCATTGCTAGTTGTAATAATGTTTAAGTTGGTACAAGAGGGAAAAGGATTGCAAAGCTTTGATGAAAGCACAATGTACTCGCTTTTAGATTCCAATCTATTTCTTTTTTTAATACTCCTCTCATTTGCATTTGGTTTTGTAGGTCTCTTTTTGGCAGTAAAATATATACATGAACAAGCCATGAAGGCGATAGCCACATCTCGAATAAAACTGGATTGGAAACGCATTTGGTTCGCATTTATATTTTGGGGTGTTATTTCATCGGGCTTAGTACTGTTGGATTATTTTTATCTCAACCCAGAAGGTTACGAATTTAATTTTGAGCCACAGCGCTTTTTAATTTTATGCGTTATAGCAATAGCATTGATTCCTATCCAGACGAGTTTGGAGGAATATGTATTTAGAGGATACTTGATGCAGGGGTTTGGAATGTTAGCAAAAAATCGATGGTTTCCATTATTGATGACCTCATTGATTTTTGGTCTCTTACATATCTTAAATCCAGAAGTCGAGAAGCTAGGCTACAGCATCATGGTTTATTATATAGGCACAGGGCTATTTCTGGGAATCATCACATTAATGGACGAAGGTTTAGAACTTGCCCTTGGTTTCCATGCTGCTAACAACTTATTTACAGCGCTCTTGGTAACTGCAGATTGGACGGCTTTTCAAACCCATTCCATTTTAAAGGATACTGCTGAGCCAGAGCTCGGTTTTATTGATTTAGTCTTGCCTGTGTTTGTCATTTTTCCTATTTTATTGTTGATTTTTGCTAAAGTTTATAAATGGAAAAATTGGAAAGAAAAACTATTCGGTGAAATTCATCAGCCAGCAAGTGAGGATTATAAAATTATAGGACAAGACCACATCTAAAAAACAAATTGCCATGACACCAACATTCGACAAGATTCATTTAAAATTTAAACTTAACGGGATTAGTTATGACCACTCAGACTTAAAGGAAGTTGGTTATAGCTTGGTCAAGGAAGGTGAAAATTATGAAAAAGTTATTGGCGATTTTTTATTGGATTGGTTAGATGACAAACCGTATTTGAACGTCAAGACGTCGGGCTCGACGGGTATTTCCAAAAATGTGTTGCTCCAAAAGCAGTCCATGATAAATTCCTCCTTGATGACCGGTGATTTTTTTAATCTCAAGCCTGGAGATTCAGCTTTGCATTGTTTGCCAAGTCGCTACATTGCTGGTAAAATGATGTTGGTTCGTGCCATGATTTTAGGGCTCGAGCTGGATATGGTAGCACCATCTTCAAATCCAGCCTATGATGACCAGAAGCATTACGATTTTTGCGCCATGATACCCTTACAGCTTCAGAATTCCCTTAATCGATTAGAAAATATCGATACCTTAATTGTCGGTGGAGCATCGGTTTCTGAAACTGTGGTAAAAGAACTTTCAGAAGCTAACACTAAGGTTTTTGAAACCTACGGAATGACGGAAACCTTAAGTCATATTGCGGTTAAGAGATTAAACAATTCGTCGGAAGCCGAGTCTCAATTTAAAATACTTCGTGACGTTTCCATCAGTCAAGATGACCGGGACTGTTTGGTGATTAAGGCACCAGAACTCACTGAAAATATTGTAGTTACTAATGATATTGTCAATCTTATTTCTAAAGATTCCTTTGAGATTATCGGAAGAATTGACAACATGATAAATTCTGGAGGGATTAAATTATTTCCAGAATTGATTGAACAAAAGCTTCAGGATAAAATTGAGCAACGGTTTATTATAGCTTCGGAAGCTGATGCCGAACTGGGCGAAAAGGTCATCCTGATTTTAGAAGGTGATAGTGATACTTTGGATAATTCGATTTTTGAAGAACTAGAAAAGTTTGAGATTCCTAAGAAAGTTTACAACCTTCCTAAATTTATAGAAACAGAAACCAAGAAAATACAAAGACATAAAACGGTTGAGGCTGTTTTGAACTAAGTAACGATTTGCTAGTTTCAAGAACCCAGAGTTTTTAAAATTTAGAAAATAGTTTTTTAGGAATCCTTAATGGCTTCAGTCATAAAATTCAGATGCCTATCAATTACGCTTCCTCGGTAAAGGAAGGAATAAGCTTAATTCAATCCCTCAATATATCTAAAATTTAGGGATATTTGGCGGAATAGTGCTGCGGTTTTATTTCAGTTTTTACTTTCAATCAATAAGTTGAATCTTTTATACAATTATATTAGTTCTAAAATGTTTAAATTTTTGAGATTGAATTATTCTGCTTTCATTTTAGAATCATCTTGCAGAAATGAAATCTCAAATGTTTTCAGAACTTGATTTTTTACAATTTACTCATTCAAAAGTAGCGTTTACTCATTGTTGGTTTTTTAAAATATAGGATGAAGTTAAGTTTGGTATGAACTTAAAAATAAACCATCATGAAAATTTTACTACAAATTGCAGTCATCGCCTTTTTCGGAATGATTGCCCAAGCACAAGAACGTGAAATAACTGGGATAGTTACTTCAGCATCAGACGGATTAGCTTTGCCTGGAGCAAACATCATCGTCAAAGGAACTTCAACCGGAACAAAAACCGACTTTGATGGTAAATACGTCATCAAGGCAAAAACAGGAGAAAAACTAATTTTTAGCTACGTGGGTTTTTTATCAGAATCCATTGAAATCAAAAATCAATCTGAAATAAATATTGCCTTAAAAGAGGATGCCTCGGCACTAGAAGAGGTCGTAATCACTGGATATGGCAGGTCTCGAGAGGTTAGAAACAGTACTGCATCGGTAAGCAGCGTTTCGTCAACACTATCTGGTCAAGTCGCCGGTATAACTATAAATAATTCGTCTGGGAAATCAGGTTCTTCACAATCTATATTAATTAGAGGTGTAGGTTCGGGAACAAACAGCAATCCACTCTATGTTGTTGATGGTGTTCCGACATCTAGAGCGGAATTTAAGAAGATTAATCCAAAGAGTATTAAGGGGTTTAACATACTGAAAGATGCAAAGAGTCACTTATTGTATGGCAATCGAGGCGCTAACGGCGTTATCGTGATTGACACAAAGGGCGAAAACACCAAACCTGATCTCGCTAAAATTAACGATTTACTGAACGAATCTTACGATGAGATAGAGGAAAATCCTTTTAAAAGATGCCAACTCGCTCCATTATCTACATTTTCAATAGATGTTGATAAAGCTGCCTATAGTAACGTTAGAAGGATGATAAATAAAGGTCAGAATATTCCAAAAGACGCGGTGAAGATTGAGGAAATGGTTAATTACTTTAGCTATGATTATCCACAACCAAAAGACGAGCATCCGTTTTCAATCAATACCGAAGTTGTAAAAACACCTTGGCACGAAGATACTAAACTGGTACGAATAGGGTTGCAGGGAAAAACTTATGAAAATGAAGCATTGCCTGCATCAAATTTGACCTTTTTGATTGACGTTTCAGGCTCAATGAATTCAACCAATAAACTTCATTTGCTTAAAAAGGCTTTTAAACTTTTAGTAAATCAGCTTAGGGAAAAAGACAGAGTCTCGATAGTGGTTTATGCCGGAGCGGCAGGGGTTGTCCTCAATCCTACTTCTGGGGATAACAAGAAAAAAATTTTAGCGGCTTTGGATAATCTTCAGGCTGGTGGTTCTACCGCTGGAGGTGAAGGTATTGAACTCGCGTATCAATTAGCCCAGAAAAATTTTAACAAAAACGGGAATAATCGCGTGATACTGGCAACAGATGGCGATTTTAACGTAGGTGCTTCGAGCGATAGTGCCATGAAGGATTTAATAGAGCAAAAACGAAAATCGGGCGTATTTCTTTCGGTTTTAGGATTTGGCTACGGAAACCTGAAGGATTCAAAATTGGAAACACTCGCAGACAAAGGAAACGGTAATCACGCCTACATCGATACTATGCAAGAGGCTCAAAAGGTTTTTGGAGACGAATTTGGTGGAACTCTGTTTACCATTGCCAAGGATGTTAAGATTCAAGTGGAATTCAACCCGAAGAAAGTGGCTGCTTACAGATTGATTGGTTACGAGAACAGACTGCTGGCCGATGAGGATTTTGTAGATGACACCAAGGACGCAGGCGAATTAGGCAGCGGTCATACCGTAACTGCACTTTATGAAATTATTCCGATAGGAGTAGAGACAGATTATTTAAAGGATGTTTCTGCTTTAAAATATTCTGATTCAAAAGTCTCACAGGATTTCAAGGATGAATTATTCACGGTAAAATTCAGGTATAAGCAACCTAACGCATCAAAAAGTGTTGAAATGATTCACGTTCAGCCAGATCAAATCAAACCTGCATCAGAAGATATGAACTTCGCTGCATCGGTTGCATTATTTGGGATGACCTTAAGGGATTCCAAATATTTAAACAAAGCGTCATTTGAAGATATTATAAATCTAGCCCAATTAGGCAGGGGAGAAGATAAAGGCGGATACCGGGCCGAGTTCGTAAGGTTGGTTCAGTCTTATCAAAATATTTAAAATATGTAATTGTTAATTCAAGCGGCTTCCCAAAGGCCGCTTTTTTTATTTCATTATTATTAATTTTATAGGAAATTTGAAACCTATGCGCATCTTATTTTTAAGCCTCTTTTTTTATCGGTCCATATCCATGCCCAACAAATATTAGCCGTAGAAAAACAGGCTCAGGTTATTGATGAGATTTTAGCTTAAATTTTCTTAGCGTATCTCATTTTATTCAGCGAAACTACGTGTAAAAGCTTTCATTTTAAATATACACCGTTTACTTTACAGATTTACCATGGCGCCACAGCGCATAGGATGCCGTTAATCCAACTAATGAAAAACCACCCATGGTTGTGAAAACCTGCTGAAATCCTAAAATACCAGCATTTGTGTCCAAGAAATAACCAATAAGCGGGCCGGCAAAAATATCTGGTGTATAGCCTACTACAGAAATAAAACCTACAGCAGTCCCTGTAATTGTTAAGGGGATTTTAGCCTCCTCCAAAACTGCAAAATAAAGTACCCTCGCAGAATAAACTCCAAGTGCCATAACACCAATTGAATATATAAAGATTGCTGTAGTATTTGAATTGACCACGCCCGAAGCAAATATTAAACTGGTCAAGACCATGAGTACAAAACCAATAACAATCCAGAGTGAAGCTCTTGTTCGATCAGCAACCAGCCCAATAATCACTCCAATAAAAGGTCTCATATACAATAAATAAGTACCAATTTTTGCAGACTCTATTTCATCGTAGAGCATCACCTTATTGGCATATAAACTAAAAACATCGGTCATTTTGTAACCAAAGTAAGCACAGAGAATAATAATCATCAAGAGCCAAACCGCTCTGTATTGTACTACAGTTTTGAAACTGTTTAGGGTCAATCTGTTTTTAGTTACAGTTACTTTTTGATTAGAGATGTTAGGTTCAGTTTCATTTGCGCTTAAATTTCTAAGGAAGATTAAAACTAGAATACCAATTACCAGAATTGCCGTTGAGGTATAAATAATCACTTGTTTAAAAGCAATTTGTCGTTCTTGCAAATTGGTCAACTCAATGTCTTTGGTTATAAAAAGTGAAAAAACAAAAACACCTGCCGACCCAAATAATGCTGCAACCAATCCACGTCCACCATCCAAAAAACCGAAGGCGATGCCCTGTCGGTTTTCTCCGCCCCACATTCTGGTGGCTTTGATCATCGCTGCCCAAAAAAGGAAAATAGTAGTAAATCCCCAAAATCCGTAAAGGAGATGAAGGTTGAAGAGCGAAGGGTAGGATGCGAGGTAAAATCCGCCGCAAGCTGTTAATATCAATGCAACTGACATCAATACATGCGGACGAAACCTATCTGCCAATGGCCCACCGAATAGGTAAGAGAATAGCGCCACGATTCCATATACCGAAAAGCAACTTCCTATTTGGATGTTGTTAATGCTAAAAGTTTCTAAAAAGGTAGGTCTAAAAATACGTTGGAGAACAAAGGGAAGTATAAAAACAGCTTCACCTGCAAGGATAAGAAGGGAAATGGTTGATATAGTTTTTAAATTGATTTTTGATGGCATTTGGTTTTATGATTAAAGTTTGACCTATTTAAATGTTCATTTGTGCGTAAGTTATGAAACTTGTGATTTTAATTTAAGTGTTGAGTATCGCGTATTTGTAAGTCTCCGGAACCTACTGCCTTTGCTGGGATAACTTTTGGTTTTCCTTTTTTTTATTCTGTTTAAAATAATGAAATTAAACAATCTCGAAGGGTTTATACTTTAAGGTTCTAGAATCAACCAGGATTTGCTTTGACGGAATAGTGAAATTATAGCTAGTATATATAGGGACTTCATTTTTAAAGTTTTTGACTTTCATATTCTATTTTTATTTGAAAAACCTTCCATCAATGGCTAGTACCTTTTATAAATAAGAAAACTCATAAGGTTTGTAAGTGCTTATTGCAAAAAAGGTCTGTATTCAATTAAAACTATTTTTTTATCTGCGAGCTCTGTTGTCAATATTAATTTGATAATAATGTTTAACAAAAGGTTAAATAAGTTAAACAAAACAAAGTGTTTGTTATCTTTATGTTCTATTAAAACAATTAAAAAAATAAATTATGAAAAAATTAGTACTTATTTTGACAATTGCGATGACTGTAGGTTTATCGCACAATGCAAATGCACAAGGAACAATAGTAGATGTCGCGGCTGGAAATGAAGATTTTTCTACATTGGTAGCTGCTTTAAAAGCTGCTGATTTAGTTGGTGCTTTGCAAGCAGATGGACCATTTACCGTTTTCGCCCCAACAAATGCTGCCTTCGAAAAAATTGATTCAAAGACGTTAGGTTCGCTATTAGAGAAGAAAAATCAAAAAGCACTAGCCAATATCCTAACATACCATGTAGTATCTGGTAAACTAACAGCAAGTGATGTCGTAGCTGCTCTAGAGAAAGGTGATGGAATGGTAGAATTAAAAGCTTTAAACGGACAAGTATTGACCGTACAGCAAAAAGATGATAAGATTTGGTTGAAGGATGCAAGTGGTAATTATAGTGAGATTGTTGCAACAGATGTGATGGCAAGTAATGGTGTAATTCATGTATTGAACACTGTGGTGATGCCAAAGTAAATGGGAATTATTTGTTATGAAAAAGAAAAGAAAGCCCCGAAATATCGGGGTTTTTTTTTGGTTACCATATGGTTTTATTTTGATGAATTTTTGAGAAAGGACACTCAGTTAAGCAGTCATTAAAAATCAATTTAGTATTAAAAAATTATGTGGTAACGAGTGTCCTAAATCAATTAATATAACCAATGTGATGATTTTTGCTTACTATTTGTTTCTTCCAAATGTGTAAATTACAGCTATATTTACGCCAATACCTGCATTTATATTAGTGTCAAAACTTTGGTTATTGCCTTCATTATCGACAAATCTAAAATCAGTGCCATCAAGGCCATCTTGGTTATTTCCTAAGTCAAACCAGTAGCGTGCTGAGGCTTCAAGTCCGAGGCCTGTAGTCTTGCCTAGATAAAATCTATAATAAACACCTGGTCCTGCTGTAAATTGGGTATATTCTAACTCTGCTTGTCCATTTAAAAGGTCTAATTCTGTTCTATGTGCCTTAAAATCAATTCTAGTGTCTAAATTTTCAGTAAGACGATATCCAATACCTGGGCCCGTTGTCCATGGAATTTTAATTTCAGCATTTAAATCTTCTTGTTCTTCTGATTTAATAAAGTCTGGTATTTCTAAACCAATACCATGTGAGTAGTCAAAAATCCATCGGTTTGTAGTATATGTGGCGTTTAAGTTATATCCACCTAAAACAAAAGGTTGCGCCAAGTCGGTACCAAGGGTAAATTTATTACTATATCTAAACTGTTTTTTATTGTCATTTTGGTTTGTTGTTTGTGCGTAACCTATTGTTATGACCAAAACTAAAATTGAATTTATGAGTGCTTTTTTCATCGTTTTTTTATTAAATTATTATTTGAAATTTGTAATTGCTATGGTTTAGAAACCTATCCCGAAGTTGAGACTGACATGACTGTTCCTAAAATCAATATTTTGGCCCTCTCCAGTGACATCACCTCGTCTATTTGAAAATTCATAGTCAAGGTCTAGGTTAAATGAAATTTTGGTATTTATGGGGAAAGAATAGCCTATGCCACCTAACAGTGTGGTGCCAACTGCAAATTGATGGTCAAATCTATTTTCATTTACAAATCTGGTTTTTTCTGTCATTTGACCAAAACCTACATTTGCCTTTACAAATAGTCCTTTATTGAATTCTTTAGAAAAATGATATTTACCACTTATGCCTACGTGATAATAATTGAAGAAATATTCTTCGCTATCGTTTGGCCCACCAATGTTTGGAGTTGCAAAAAAACCTTTCACTCCAGTTCCAACGCCAAAGCCTTGCCATTTGGATGGTGCATAATAAAAGAATGTTGCTAAGGTGAATCCGTCATTTCTACCAAAGCCTCGATTGTCGTTAATGGTTTCTTTATCACTTAAGCGGCCACTAAAAAATGTGTTACCATAGCCCATACTAAAATTGGCATACACCGGCAGTTTTTCAGATTCCTTTTGAGCGCTTAGGTAATTGGAAATAAAAACAATAGATAATAAGAGAAATAGTTGCTTTTTCATAATGTACTTTTTTTATTCAGTACAAAATTACTTGGCGTTGTTTGATTATAAATTGATCAGGGTTAAGAAAGGAAAAAAGGTTACTATTATTTTTTACTAAGCCGCTTTCTTATGCGACTCAAACCCTCTGGTGTAATAGCGAGATAAGATGCAATCATATACTGAGGAATATTTTGAATAACTTTAGGGCGATTTTTTATAAGGTCGAGATAGCGTTCTTCTGCCGTTTCTAAAAGGAACGACTTATATTTTGTTGAAACAGTAAGAAATAAATATTCTGCAACTTTGCGACCGAGTTTTTGAAAATTCAAAGACTGAGTGTATAATTCAAAAAGTTTATCTCTCGGAATTAGAAACACGGTTGCATCTTCTAATGTTTCTATCCAGGCATTGGATTTTTCATTGGTGATATAGCTTTCGTAATTTGCCATAAAATTGTTATCAAAAAAGAATTGGCGTGTATATTGCTGTCCATCAACTTGATAATAGTATCGAAACAAGCCCTTATCAATAAAACCAACGTATTTACAGGGCTCACTCTCTTTTACAAAATATTGACCTTTTGTAAATTCTCTTATAAAAATGATTTCTTCAAGTTTTTGCCATTCGGCATCTTCAAGGACCACGAATCTATCGAAAGCTTGTCGGAGTTTTGTTGTCATATATTTAAGTGCGTAGGTCGTATGGTGTGCGATTAGAGGCGTGTTTCAGCATCTAATTTAGTAAATGCAAACCGAAAAAAAAACCTGCGAGTGATGACAGCTATCAGGGTGTTTTTTAAATTTTTTTATTGAGTTCAAGTGTTTTCAAATTAAAAATAAGGATTTCGTTCTTGTCGATCTCGTCATATTTTCCATTTTCATTGGAGTCATAGTGTCCTGTAATCACAATCATTCCTGTTTGGTAATTAACGATCCATGTTCTCGCAAAAAAATTATCTGGGGTCAATTGTTTTTTGTTTTTGCCGTCTATCGAGATTACAAAAATCTGTTGTGGATCAGACCAATCAATTCCTCTTTTTCCATCTAAGTCAACCGTTTTTGCAGTGAGGATAATTTGATTGATTTCAAACTTATCTATTTTTACTAGCTCAATTTGTCCTAGATGAGTTTCTTCTGGAAAATCAACTTGAGTGGTTGCGCCATTTTTTGTATCAATAAACAGAAGGTATTTGCTTTTGGATTCCGCTACTTTACTTCTGTTGTCAATTGAGGCAATTACATAGCCTGTCCCTTCAACTTCTGTTAATTTGTTGAAATGAACGTAGTCGTATTTGTTCTGTCCAAAAACCGAAAGGGTCAGCATGGACAGAATTATAATTAGTAAATTTTTCATGACCTTTTTTTTAGCCACCGCTTAGGGTGATTCTGTATTGGAAGTTGCAGTTTTTGTATGCCGGGGTTTTATCAAAGTAAATGAGAAGCAAGAAAAGCGTAACTACTTTTCATTGAGTACTGAACTATCCATTTTTTATTTACGTATAGGACAATTGGCAATTATTCCAATTTAGTATAAGTAACGATATCGTATAATTATTTACTTGATTATCAGAATATTCATTTTTCAGCTTTAGTTCAATATCAGATAAATCTACAATCAAAACGCTAATGTCTAAACTTAAATCTCCAAGACATATTACATAATTAACCCTTGAATAGGATAAGTTGTCGCTACTAAATTTATTTCAACAATCAGCATTATTGTAGTCTGTTTCTTATTCTTATTGCTTGTTTAATATGCCAGTCAGGACATTTTAATAAATTCTTAATAATATTAATTTTAGGATAAACGATAGATTTCCATAATGTCCTTGAGTATACTTTCAAAATCAATTTTTAAATCAATTATTTTCCCAGAATGGATATCAAAAACCCACCCATGAACCGTAATATCTCTTTCATTATATGCCTGTTGAACTTCAGCTGTTTTAATTACATTAATGCATTGTTCTTGGACATTCAATTCTACTAATCTTTTATATTTCTCCTCTTCATTTTCTATCGAGTTTAATTCTTTTCTGTGAATTCTATAAACATCTCTAATGTTTCTAAGCCAAGGGTTTAAAATCCCTAAATCGGCTGATTGCATTGCTGCTTTTACACCACCACAATAATAATGTCCACATATTACTACGTGCTTTACTTTTAGATGAGCAACGGCATAATCAATTACAGACATTGAATTTAAATCTGTATTGGGTACCATATTAGCAATGTTTCTATGTACAAATGCATCTCCAGGATTAACACCCATTAATTCTTCAGCCGTAACTCTACTGTCAGAGCATCCGATATAAAGGATTTCGGGGTTTTGACCTTTAGAAAGGTTACTGAAATAATCTGGATCAAGATTTAATTTTGATTTGACCCATTCTTTATTGTTGTCAAAAATTTGTTGAATATTCATTTTTATAATTTAATAGTTTGTTAATATATTTTTTAACCACCAATTATTGAAAAGGGTATGATTCGTAGCTAAGCAACTAAGTTAACAAATAAAAACTTAATAGGATTTCTAAAATTCAGGAGGTGAATCCAGAAGCTTCGTAATTCGTAATTTGGATGTCACTAGCTATTAATTTTATACGGTGTTATAAAACGTTTTTCTGCGTTCCAAATTCTATCTTGTTTACGAAATCCAACTGCTTACAATTTTTTGGAATTTCCAAGTTCCATTAACTTTTATATATGTGCAAGTGTAACCACCGCCACTTAAATAAGCCTTGTTTTTGGAATGTTTACTTACAATCCAACTGTTATTAATTTTTACAGTAGCTACATTTCCCTCTATTTTTATAAAACTGAATGAGGCGTGCAAAAAATCCTCCCAAGTTTTGTCTGATATTTTTTGGAGTTCCTCTTTGTCTTTAAGAGAAAACAATACATTTTCAATCGAATTGGGCACTTCGCATGGTTGTAGATAAGAAACTTTTTTATTGAAATCGTCGGTACTTCCAGAATCAATATTTGGATTTTGATATTCATTGGAAACATATATTCGCTGTTTTTTCCAAAGAAGTCTATAATCAGAAATGTCCTTTTCGGTCACGAATGCTCTTTCTAAAGATTTGTATACTAACTCTTTTAAATCAGTATCCACTTTGTAAACCCTTTCAGTCGTTTTGAAATGTTTGTCTTTAATATATAATGGTCTTGCACAACTTGTGAAAATTTAAGTATTAATAAGAGATAAATTTTCATAGGTGGATTTATTGCAATGTTTGTCAACTTTTGGTGCATGATTAATTGCGGGGTAAGCAACTAGTCTAGTAAACAAATACTTGCTAAATAAAATCCCGAAGGAAATTTCCAAACAAGCAACGACCAAAGCAATTAATTATAAACGCTATTATTCAACGTTTTTATTTCTTTTCCTATTCCTATTCCTATTCCTATTCCGATTTCGGATTAATAAAATTCCACCAATTATTAAACCAATTAAAAGCAAATAAAAAACTATTTGACCAAACATAAAACCACTTTCATATGCAGAATTAGTTTCTTTTTCTTTCGGTTCAATTCCTTTTTCTGTTGATATAAAAATTGAATTAAAAAATCTTCCTTTATTGATTGATGCTAATTGTTCATTTTCTTTAAATGTCCAGAACTCATAACTTATAGCGTGATTATCTGCAACAAGAATTCGTTTTTGTCTAAAATCAGGTAGTTGAGGGTTAGCGTTGGCTGTATATAATATCTCGATACCTTTAATTCCGTTTAATTGAAATTCATTCTTTTCTAATAACTCTCCACTTACAGATTTTAACGCTCCAGATATAACTCCTTCATAAAATTCAGGTAATCCAGATTGGGTTATTCTTGGGTTTCCTAAATCTTTAATCATAACCATATAAACTCCAATATCGTCCGAAGTCGAATAATAGGTAACTCCGTTAGAATTAGTTTTTTCAGGTGTAAATGGAAATTCAATTGAAGCAAAGTCAGTCAATTCAGTTTTTGACCATTCTTGACTAGAAGAAAAGTTTGTTATTAGTAAAAATGCAATTAAGTATTTCATTAGCTTTATTTGCTCAGTTTTTGGGTTTCTCAAATCTTGGGTAACGTTTATGGTCATGGTTTGCTGCGTTGGTTAAGCAATAAATTTAGTATACAAACACGAACCAGAGAAAATTCCGAAGGAATTTTCCAAATAAGCTTTTCAAAGTAATTAGTTATACGCGGTGTTGTATACAGTGGTTTTAACTCAAATGTGTTTTACAATATTTATGTTCAATTCAATATTACCATTAAGTATTTTCTCATTTCAAATACTCATTTGTTATATGCTCTTTTATTATTGAAACTAAACTATACGGGATTTTTCTTTTGGTAATATCATAAGGTTTATTACCAAATTTAGTTTTGTATGTTTCTGAAAAATGTAAGTCTTCTAGTTTTTCTTTTAAGTTACTAAAATTATTATTTGTAAGCTCTTTTAGAACTTGTTTTTGTGTTTTCTGTTGAAGTTCAAAACGTTTTAGTATTTCTTGAGGTTTAGAGATGTTTATTTTTTCTTCGTCATAACTAAGAATAAATGCAGATACAATTTCTATATATTCATATAACGTGAGTTGGCCAGAGTTTTTTGATTTATTCTCATTTATTTTTTTCTCAAATTTTGAATCGAAAAAATAATTGAGCCAATAATTAAAAGTTCTTGGATGTGGATAACCTAATTCTTCACGTGTGCTTTTAATATTAAAAGTTACATACTGGTTAATATGATGGATAATATCATTTTTACTTAAAACAGAAACACTAAAAGTCTCTTCAAATGCTGGCTTTATTAAAGCATAAAAATCTTCTGATATTGTGGTTATATTTTTTTGAACTACACCTGATTTGTTAAAAGCTTTAAAGCTAATGAGATTTTCTATTAAACTTGTAATGCTTTTAGCCTTAATAAGAGGTTTTATTATTAGTCTAAGCTCTTTATAGTGAAAGTCAGTTTTAAACTTTTCTTGTAAAGCTAATTGAAATGCTTGTTCATTTTTGCTATTCTCTTTTAACTGGTTAAAAACTAAATCTGCATTTTCACGGCTACCGTATTTTTTTATATAATAACGCTCAATGAACTCTATATTCTTAGCGGTATCATTTATAGTTAATTTTTGATTGATTTTTGAGAACAAAGATTTCATAAAACAAAAATAGCAATGCTATCAAGACATTGCTATTTAGTTTGGAAAATTTATAAACCCACATATAAACTATAAACTTACTTAGCAAAAATACAAAAAACTACTTTTTAATTTTTGGTGGATTATTATCTCTTTTACCACCTGAAGCGTTACCTTCTCTTTTACTTGGCCAATTAGGACTTGGCTTACTTGGTTTTGGTTTAGAATTTCTCATGTTTTTATTTTAGATTATTAATGTTCTTCTCTTGAATGCCAATATTCATCGTTATTCGGATTCAATTGGTTTGAGTGATTGTCTAAATCTGCTTGTGATGGGTCATCTTTAAATTTTTTCATTTTATAAGTTTTTGAATTAATATAAAACAAATTTACAACAGGTTTTAACTTACATTTTTTAAATAATACACGAATGAAAATGTCTTAAGTAGTTGAATTTGGACAGTTTTTTTTAGCTATTGTATACAACGGTTTCGGCTAAGGGTCGTTGCGTGGATTAGCACTTAACTTTATAAGTACACACCAAGTTGAAAATTCCTCAGGAATTTCCAAAGTGGGCGAGAACAAGCAATTACTTATAGCCATTGTTAGGCACTTTTATTTATAGCTTTATAATTTTGTAAATTTCAATAATCCTTTATTGAAATTATTGTTTTATAATTCGCTTTGTTACATCTGTATTACTTAATTTCAATTTAATTAAATAAACACCACAAGCTAATTTAGCTAAGGAAATTTCTGTTTCTAAGTCAGTTATTTTGTCTTGTTGTAAAACTTCCCCATTCATATTCAATAGTGTATAAGTGTAGTCTGTGCTGTAATTATTCTCTGGAAAAGACAAATGAATAACATTGTTTGTTGGATTTGGCCAAAAAGAAAAAGACTCAGTTCTATTAAAAGTATCATTTGATAAAGTACTTGTCGCATTTAAAGCAATTAAATGAGAAGAGTCATTACCATCTAAATAACGAAGAAATCCACCACCTACAAGAATATTCCCGTTAGATTGCTCAGTAACACTACCAATACTGCCACTAAAACCAGTGCCTACCGTAAAGGAATTGTCCATTGATCCGTCAGTATTCAGACGAATCATGTCAATTAGCCCCAGAATACCATTGTAATCAGTAAAAGAACCAACAACCAGAATTTTTCCATCAGCTTGGATTGTAATAGAATATATTGTACTATTAAATCCAGTTCCTGTATTAAAGCTTGAGTCCTTGCTACCATCAGTATTTAAACGGATGATTCTATTTTCGGTTACCCCGTTATATTGTGTAAAATAGCCTCCAACCAATATTTTACCATCACTTTGAATTTTAATAGAATGAACGGTAGTGTTAAACCCAGTTCCTGTGTTAAAGCTTGTATCTTTTGAACCATCGGCATTTAAACGAATGATGTGACTTTCCGCTATGCCGTTGTATTCGGTAAAGTATCCTCCAACCAATATTTTTCCATCGTTTTGTAAAGCAATATTAATTTCACTACCATTAAATCCCGATCCTGTAATAAAGCTAGTATCTTTGGAACCGTCTACATTTAATCGAATGATTCTATTTTCGTTCATTCCGTTAAATTCACTAAAGTTTCCTCCAGCTAATATTTTACCATCTGGCTGAACCTTGATAGTATTAATTTTTACATAATTGGGCTCATTAAATCCTAATCCTGTATCAAAGCTAGTGTCTTTTGAACCATCAGCATTTAATCTAACGATTTTATTCACAGGCAACCCATTATATTCGGTAAAGTTCCCTCCAATCAATATTTTACCATCTCCTTGTACTGTGATAAACCTAACACTAGAGGTATTAGAAGCGGTTGGGGCGTTGTTAACATTAAATCCTGTACCTGTATTAAAATTAGTGTCTTTAGAACCATCTGCATTCAACCGAATAATTCCATTTTCGGTTAACCCTCTATATTCGATAAAGTTTCCTCCAACCAATATTTTTCCGTCAGATTGTTCAAATGTCGACACAACTGAACCATTAAAACCATTACCTGTATTAAAACCTGTATCTCTTATACCATCTGTATTTAGTTGGATGAGATGTTTTCTTGGCGATCCATTGTATTCAGAAAAAGTACCTCCAGCTAATATTTTTCCATCATTTTTCAAAACAACCGATTTAATGTCACAAGCATAACCAACAGGATTAAACCCAGTTCCTGTTGTAAAATTAATATCTTTAGAACCATCTGTGTTTAAACGGATAATCTTGCTTTCGGTCATTGCACTATATTCGGTGAATTCTCCTCCAACCAGTATTTTTCCATCGTTTTGTACTGAAATGGTATTGACAGTATCATTAAAACCGACTCCTGTATTAAAAGTTGCATCTTTAGAACCATCTGCGTCTAAACGAATGATATTATTTTCGGTTAAACCATTATATTCGGTAAAGTACCCTCCAACCAATATTTTCCCATCGTTTTGTGTAGAAATAGACCTTACAATATTATTAAACCCAGATCCTGTATTAAAGCTAGTATCTATAGAACCATCTGCATTTAAACGAATGATTTTATTTTCAGGTGACCCATTATATTCGTTAAAGTTTCCTCCAACCAATATCTTACCGTCTGATTGTACACTTATAGAATAAATTTTACCTTGAGAATCATTATTAATGAAACCAGAGCCTGAATTAAAGCTTGTGTCTCTTGAACCATCTGCATTTAAACGAACTAATCCTCTTCCAAGATTTCCTTCGTAAGATTCAAAAGAACCTCCAACCAATATTTTTCCATCACTTTGTAATGCAATAATATTAACAATTCCTTGAAATCCATATCCTATATTAAAACTTGTATCATTAGAGCCGTCTGTATTTAAACGAATGATTCTATTTTTAAAGTTTTCGTTATATTCAGTAAAAACACCGCCAACCAATATCTTTCCATCTGTTTGAATTACAATAGAATTAACGGTAGAACTAAATCCACATCCTGTATTGAAGTTTGTATCTTTAGAACCATCTGTATTTAAACGCGTGATATTTTTATCTGTTAATCCGTTATAAGAATCAAAATCTCCACCCAAAACCACTTTTCCATCTGTCTGAACGGCCATAGCGCTTATACTATAGCCAATAAATCCAGGGTGCGAACCAAAATTTTGTGCTACATCATCTAATGTTTGTGCTGTACAGACAAAAGTGATTGTTAGATTGAATAATAAAATTAATCGTTTCATAAAACTCTATTTTTTTTAAAAAGCGTGTTCAGATATTCTCTACATTAGATAAACTGAGAGATTCTTCATAATTATTGCTAACAATATTGTATAAGATTAGATACGTGGTTTAAGCACTAAAGTTAGCAAATAAATCATAGATAGAAAGTCCGCGAGGACTTTCGTAAGTAGCGAGAACAAGCAATTACTTATAGCCATTGTTGTGGTGTCGTTTTTTATTACGCAGACATTGGTTTCACGTTTATTTGTCCGCCAATAGCTTTCAGCACTTTCATTATCGTTCCGAATTGTGGTTTCGCTCCATCAGATAATGCTTTATATAAACTCGGTCTGCTCATTCCAGTTTTCTCCGCAATTTTAGTCATTCCGATTGCCTTTGCAATATGTCCAATTGCCACAATCAAATCAGAACTTTCTCCATCTTCGAGAACAGTATTCAGATATTCAGCAATCATTTCTTCGCTATCCAAATAGTCCGCAATATCAAATTTTGTAGTTGCCATTTTATTCGTTTTTTATTCTGTTCCAGATTTTTTTCGCTTTCTCGATATCCTTTTGTTGGCTTGATTTATCTCCGCCAATTAAAAGAATTACGATTCTGCTTTCTTTTTCTTTAAAATACACGCGATAGCCTTTTGCATAATTAATCCGCATTTCGCTAATTCCGTCTCCAACAGGTTTACAATCTCCGAAATGTTCATCGGTTTCGAGTTTCTGAATTCGGAAGAGTATTTTAGATTTTGCTCTAATGTTTTTGAGCTTTCTAATCCACTTATCAAATTCAGTTGTCTTTTCGGTGATAATCATTTAGAGTGTATCCATTTAGATACAAATATAGTCTAAATTTTCGATTAGGTAAAGAAATTTTGGGAATTCTGAAAGTTCGTCTTAAATGCACCACAACGGTTGTGTATATGGCTCGTAGCGTGCAAATTAGAAAATTATTTTCGGATTAAGCATAAGCCAGATTTTTAAATTTTACTATTTATCTTTTTTTCTTGGAAATCGTCAAATTTAAAAATTTGGAGACTTTCCAAATATGCCTTAACTTCGTTTGAGCAACTGATTAGCTATGAGCTATATACGTTGTTGCGGTGCGTTTTTCCTGCGCTTAATTTACGTTTCCGATTTTTTAATTTCCGTAATAAGTGCTTTTATTTTCTAACTATTTTCCAAACAATAAATCCGACTAATAAAATTCCTAAAATTATTCCGATATATTTAATTGCATTATTATCGTTCAGATTTTTATTTTGAATTTGGTTTAAATGTTCGTCCACAATGCCTTTTGTTTCCGTAAATGTCTTTTGAAATTCGTATTTTACTTTTATAATTTGTTCAGTTTGTGGGTCAAATCCAGTAAATCCGTTTTCGATAAGAACATTTGTAATAGTTTTTATCTCTTTGTTAATTCCGTCATTGCTATTCGAATCCCAATAAGGTAGAGAAATTGCTATTTGACTATTAAACATCGAAATTTGATAAGTCGGAAAATTCAGTTCAATATAATCCTCAGTTTTGCTTTCAAAAACTTCAAAACTCAATCCTTTTTCATTTAAGATTGTCTTAATTTCCAGCATTAAATCTTTGGACACAAAGAGTTCGTCTGATTCAGTTGGTTTCGCAGATTCCAGAATTGAATTAGCGTTTTCCGCTTTCAGGTCTTTCTTTTTTATGAAATATATATCGTAACTCACAATGTTTGTCTTAAATGCACCACAACGTGTTTGTGTATGATTTCGTTGCGTGTTTCAGCAACTAATTTAGCAAATACAAACCGAATAAAAAATCCGCGAGGATTTTCGTAAGTAGACTTGTACTAGCAATGAATTATACACGGTGTTCTACGCAGTTTTTTGCTTTTTTATTTTATCTCTAATTTTTATCATTAAATCTCTATATTCTTCATTACTCTGTTTATTATGAATTCCGTCGTAAGCATCTAAATCACCTGGTAATTTATTAATGATTGAAGTTTTTTTTGTAATTAAAAACTTGCCCTTAAAAAATCTACTAATTTCTCTGTAGTTTTCATCATAGTCTTTATCCTTATGATAATTTCCGTATTCGTCCACAAAAATTATTTCCTCAAACTCATTAACCTTTTCATTAAAAAGAGGTTCGATTTCCTCACATTCTAGAATAAAGTAGCTGAAGTCTAAATCATTGATAGATTCAAAATGAAGAGCTTTTGGTTTAAGTAGGATATGATTTTCTATAAGTAAAAAGTCATTTTTTATTTCAATGTTGTTAAAATCATTTCCTCCACTTTTGGGATAAAAACAATGATTTAAAGTATCATAAGCCTCGAAAATTATTTTTAGAATATTATAAATATCTTTTAAGTTTTGCCAAGTCGAACTAACTGATATTGAGATTGGAAAAATTCTGTTCAAAGCATCTTCCCATTCGTAAGGATTCCTTTCAAAATAATCTTCGTTACTCGAATACCAGTATCTAAATTGTTTATTAAATTCGGATGCATTTGGTCTTTTTTTTGGGTCATTATCTGTTGATTGAGCTAGAAGTCTATTTAAGAGTACAATAGAGAAATATTCCCAATCTCCAATCGTATGACCTTTGTTAATGTTCATTTTGACAAAATTGTCAATAGAAATGTTGCTGTTTGGAATATACTGTCCATCAAAACCTAGCCATTGTTGAGTGAGCATCATCCAAACTGTTTTTGCGAAAGAATAAATATCTGCTCTTTTAAATTCAGCTACAGATGAAATTCTTTTCATTTCAGGTGCTATTGTCCATCTTGGACCAATAGATTCGTTTAATGCAGAAACTTTCTTCTTTTTAGGGAAATTTGCAAGTCCAAAATCAGAAAAAACCGGACTGTCATTAACAACTAATATATTATCTGGTTTAATATCTCTATGTGTAATGCCTTGTGAATGCAGATATTCTAACGCATCGCATAATTCGAATATAAGTTCAAATATTCTTTCTCTAGTAGCAGTTTTTATATATTCCTTAAAAGGTATGCCTATTGGCATAATATAGTAAGGGAAATCTGTATTACTTATCTTGGTAGGAAAATGATGTTCAACTATTTCAATTATTCCTTTTTTGTTTTTTAAATTATTTAAAACTTCTATTTCACTTTTAAATCTTTCATAATTTTTTTTCCTTTTTATATTTTTCAATACTTTTTTAGCAAAGAAGTTTCCTTTGTCATCTACAACTTTATAAACAATTCCATTTCCACCTTTTCCAAGTGTTTTCTTAATTGTATATTTTTTCTTTTTTGTCAAGATTTTTATTGGTTTTGTCAAATTCCGTAGAACGGTCTCGGCTATGAGTAGTTGCGTGGTTTAGCGGTTAACTTTAAAAGTACGCACCAAACTGAAAATCCTCAAGGATTTTCAGAAGTGGGCGAGAACAAGCAATTACTTATAGCCATTGTTGTGCATAGTTATTTTTTATTTGCTTGAGCTTTTTTTCTTTCTTCAATCTTTTTTTTACGTTCAATTTCCGCTTCCTTTCTTTTTTCCTCCGCTTCAATTCTTTCCTCTTCTTCTTTTTCTAATTCTTTTTGAATTAGTTTTATATCCTCAATAACCGTTTTTTCAGAATCGGAAAGTACAGTTTCAGAATATTTCTCGATAAGCAATTTCCCGAAGTTAACTTTTCCAATTCTATTTTCTTTCTCAGCTCCGATTAATGAATAGAATTTGAACTGATTATCTCTTTTATTTAGTGTATCAAAAATTATCTCATAAACTTTTGTGTATTCCTTATGCTGAGAAGAAGATAATCCCTTTATAAAGCTATTAATTTCTTTATCTCGTTTTTGAAATCCTAAGTCTAAAATGGATTTCATAAAATCTTCTGTTGACTTTACGATGTCATTCTCAAAAGAACATCTAATGGCAATTGGATAATACTCTATCATTTCAGGACCAAGTTCATTGTCTTTTACGACTAAGTCTAAAAAGTGCTGAAATAGAACAATTTTATAATCTCTTTTATAATCTCCTTGGTCGTCTAATTTTAAGTACGCTTTTTTTAGAATTTCAAAATCGTCTTCAAGTAATTCTCTTGAGAGTAATTCATTTGAAACATTACATATATCTTTTGGAACATTAGTTAAACGTTTTAATATATGCTCAGTTTCTTCTCTTTTTATTTTAAGAAATAGTCCATAAATATCTTTTTGGATTAATTCATTTATGGCAACTACCTCATTCTTAGTTTGTAAAGTTTGTTTTAACAGGGATTCATTTTCTTCTCTAATTCGAATTATTTTTCTTTCAACCCAAGTTACATAAACGCCAAGTCCAATAGCTAAAATCCCAAAAAGGAAAGCAAAAATGGATAAGTTAAATGATGTTGCACCGATTTGATTAGAAATGCTATTTAAGGTTTGGTCATTTACCTTTATTTGATATTCATATTTTTTTTGAAGGTCATTAAGGTCTTCGCTCAACTCTCCAATTTTTAACTGGTTTTGCTGTATTAAAATTGAGTCATTTGAATTTTGCGAAATTGCAAATAATGGAATTAATAAAATGAAGAGTAGAATTTTTCTCATATGTGTTTTTAATTATGCACAACGGTCTTGTATATGGCTCGTAGCGTGCAAATTATCGATAATTATTCGGTTAAGCACGAGCCGAATTTTTTAATTTTCTTATTACCTTTTCTTTTCAATAAGCCAAATTAAAAAATTTGGCGGACTTCGTAAATATGCCTGAACTTCCGATTAATCAACTACTTAGCTATGAGCTATATACGTTGTTGGCAACTGGCTTTTCTGCGTTCTGCTTTTCAATTCAGATTTCTTCCACTTGAAATCCCTCTTTTCTCGCTAAATCGACAATTTCAGTTATGTTATGTTTTCCCCATTGAGTTGATACGACAAATTTTACTCCATCGGAACTTTCTAAAATCTCATCATTTTCAAGGAAATGCCTCTTGTCCGTTTTGTTGGCGTATTTTGTTTCTACGAATTCAAGTTTATTAACAACTCCTGTTGAGCCTTGAAATTCATCGAGAAACACATTTTTTAAATTACTAAATGTTGTTGGTTTTCTTTCTAAATATTGTCTTACAAATTCCAACACAAACCTGTTTTTTGCAAGTCGTTTATTGCTGCCATTTAGCCTATATTTTGTTGTATCTCTTGAACTTCCGATTTCCGAGTTAGTTTGTTCGTAAACTATTCGTTTTGGTGTTTCGATATTTTGTAATCCCGAAATGTTTATTGTTATCTCGCTTAAAGCATTTTCAATTAATTCCGCATCATATTCGTTTAAGAAATCTTGCTTAATTAGCTCTAAAACTTTTGATTGATATTCTTCTGATAATATTCTGCTCGTAAGAATTTTTCGGTCAGCTCTTCGGTTTATTTTCTTTAAAGAATTTTCCGTAAATGACTTTAGTAAATCAAAACTGAAATTTTCTTTAGTGAACAACTCTACAAATTTTTGTCCTTTGGTTTCTTCCTTTTCTATTTGGAATGTTTCGAGTAAAATTGGGTCATCGTGATTTGTTAAATCGCCATCGTAGAATATTTGTATAGCTTGACCAATTAAAACTCCATATTCAAGTCTTAATTGTCGCATATAAGAAAACAATTGTTGCTGAAATTTAGTCGTTAACGGAATATTTGGTTGTTTGATTTCAATTACAAACAGATTTTTCTTTTCAGATGAATTAATCACAAAATCTGGCATTATTCTATTAGATGCTCCAAATGGAAAAGATGGTCGAATTTGTATATCGCCCGTAAATTCTTTCCATTTCAAAACTCTCAATGCTTGGATAACATTTTGTTCAAAATCACTTTCGCTAATTTCTGTTCCTACGTTTTCGGACAGTAAAAAGCAAATTTCTTCCCATTTTTCATTCATTCTCGATGTTTTTTTTAGCTTGTTGCCAACGTTTATGTATAAGATTAGTGGCGTGTTTAAGCACCTAATTTAGCAAATAAACACCAGATAGAAAAAATCCTCGAGGATTTTCGTAAATAGGCGAGAACTAGCCATTAATTTTATACGGTGTTAGGGGCTGGCTTTTATTGTTTTTCATACGGGAAATTTGCTTTGTCTAAAAGTTCATATTTCCATCTGTTTTTTTCATTATTCCATTTCTTGCTTTGACTCCTTAATTGAGCAACGTTGTCCCTATGTTTCTTTAAAATATTTGGATTATTTTCTCTAAATTCTTTGATTTTATTAGTACTTATTAATTCTTCGACAAGTTTCCAACTATCAATTTTATCTTCAATACTTTCTCGATGCTTCTGTTTTTCCCATTCCCATTCCACACCATTTTTAGCAAGAAGATTTCCTAACATTTCTTCTCTAATTTCACTTATTAAATCAGTTCTGTTTTCTCTGTCTTGTCTCAATTTTGAGGTCATTTGGTCATTTAACCAATGTCCAATATAAGTTGATTGAGCAGGTACACTTTTATAATTCTTTTTTTTACTATAATATTCTTCTAAAAGCACTAAACTATCTGTCCAACTATCATCTTTAGGTCTACTTCCAGCACTTGAAGAATCCCAAAGAAAATTTATAGACTCCATTTTTTTCTCCTCGTAATCTGTCCACATTGCACCATAATTTCTATTACCTTTTCTTCTTTGTTTTTGGTCTGCACACCATCTGCCTAATTTGTAATAAATATTAGTTTTGTTTTTAAACTGTGGAACATAAGTATATTCGCTTTTTGGGTCAATTTTCTTCTTATAATCAACAAGCTTCTGAAAGTCCTTATTCCACTTTATTAAGCGTTTTTTTTCTTTACCAATACCATTGAAAGGAAACTCCACATCTAATAGGTGGCTTAATATTTCAGTTGGTAAGGAATTATCATTGTAGCCAAATAAGGCATTCATTTTTTGATACCAACGAAATAACTCTTTGTCTTCTGTATGTTTACTAACAATACCTGAAGGTCTTTCTTTTTCCTTGTATTCAATATATCGTTGAAGTAAAGTATCGAAACGCTCAAAATCTCCTGAAGTAAATGTTTGCTTGTAATTTCTTGATTTTGCGTGTTTTTGCTCTTCTCCAGATTCTATATCGTAATCTGTTACAGTTATTTCGCCTTTAGAATCTGGATTTTCTCCGTCAGTATTTATTGGTTCCTTTGGTGTTCTTGAATGGTCAAACTGATTAAAGAGCAAATTCCTAGATATTAATTCATCTAAATATTCTTTGGTCAAGGGTTTAGTAAGTCGGTTTCAAGATTGAGAATGTCAAAATAATATTCTTTTAAATTTTTTAAGAAGTTATTTCCTTGTTTATCAGTTTTAGTTCGAAAGTCGATTTGAACAGAGGCTTCAAGATTCATTTTTAAACCTGAACTAGTTAAGTTAGAAGAACCGATAATTACACGAGTGTAGGTGTCTCCTTCAAAAATGAAAAGTTTCGGATGGTATGTTACAAAGTTTCTACTGTCATGATAAATGTAGGTTTCAATATTTTGGTTGAGTAAAACTTCTAATGCTTCTTTTGAAGTTCCGCGATTATCAACTCCAATAAAGAATCTCAATTGGTCGTATCTGTTCTTGGTTTCATTAATATAACCTTTTAACATATTAACGCCTGATATTGAAGCAAAAGCAATAAGTCCATTAAATCTCGAATATTTAGGACTTTGAAATGACTTTACAAGTTGTTTTCCAACGTTTGGTTGGTCTCCAATATCTAGTCCATGTCCTAAAAATGTTGCTTTCAATTTGTCGGTGTTTTTAGCTTGCCCCTAACGTTGTTGTGTATGGTTAGTTGCGTGATTAAGCACGTAATTTAGCAAATAAATCACAGATAGAATATTCCGCAGGAATGTTCGTAAGTCGGCAGTGACCAAGCAATTAATTATACACGGTGTTACCTGCTGGCTTTTCTTTCTAATTTCCACATTCCATATGGGTTTTCAAATAGTTCGTCTCCAATATTCGGCTGATTTTTTTCTTCTATAATTTCGAAAATTGGTGATTCCATATCTGTACTAAATGTTTGTCCTAAATGGATTTCAGGCTTGTCAATTAATTGGTAATAGCCAAAAACAGAAAGCAAGTTTACTGAATCTTGAAATTCTTCGTTATAGACGATACTATCTTTAAGTCCCAAGTTGTGCATTCCACAAGTATAAGTCGTTCCTTTTCCGTCACTAATTGAATCGAGTACATACATCTGATATAGATTCGATTCTTCAAAATCATTTAGCAATTCAGTCCAATGTTCTTTTGTAAAGGCTTTTCCTGTCGTTTCCACTTTAATTCCAATTCCGCCAGATTTTAAAATTGCATTTCCTGCTTCGGCAATTTCTTTTGCACTTTCCAAATCTCCACTTTCGGCTGATAAGTAGATAACGTATTTATGTTTGTCAATCTCGTTTATAAACTCTTCGGAAACTCGATTTACCATACCTGCAAATTTGAACGAATCTTTCATTCTATCATCTCTTTCGCAAATTTCTAATTCAAATCCTTTGTTCGTTTTTAGGTTCAAAAGTACCATTCCAGCAAAAATGAAATCGTTCATATTGTTTTCCGCAATGGGAGTAACAATTTTTGTTCTGTCATTCCAATTTCCTGGTATGCAAAGAATCGTTTTAGGTTTACTTTCAGTTTGATTAACTGACTTCTCTTTCTTTCTAAAAATGTTGAACATATTCGTGGTTTCAGCTTGCAGGTAACGTTTATGTATAAGATTAGTGGCGTGTTTAAGCACTTAATTTAGCAAATAAACACCAGGTAGAAAATCTGCGAGTATTTTCGTAAGTAGGCTATAACTAGCAATGAATTATACACGTTGTTGTGCTTTCGTTATTTTTTTATTCAAATAATTCAGGATAGACTTTTCTCGAAATGCAAGTAATCCAATTTTCATAATCAGAACTTACATTTTTTCCTAAATCATTCTTTTCAATTATACTTTCTAATTTTAAGCAATTATTAAAATCGGTTTCTGTGATTTCATATCGGTTTGTAAAGCTAAAAGTAATTCGTCCATTTCCAATCCAACAGAAAGATGGAATTTCGTATATCTCGATATGCATTGGTTGCTCAAAATTCGGATAGTCTTTTATTTCATTTTTAAATTTCTCAAACTCTTTCGAACTGTACGATTTTCCGGGAATGGCTTTTGGTGAATTTGATGGAATGCTATTAAGTTCAATTTTTAATTTTCCTAATATTTCAAAAAATTCCTTTTCCGTTTTATAGTTCAGCCAGATTTCAAAACTATCTCCATCATTTGCGTGTCCTCCATAAGCTCTTTTAAAAAACCCATATTTCAGTTTTTTCAACCAGCTTTTTACTTCCGATTCGGAATGCTTTTCAAATAACCATATTTCGGATAGTTTCTCGGTTTTCATAATGAAGCACAACGTTTAGTATATGAAAAGTAGGCGATTTCGAAGCACGAAACTTTCGGTTAAGCACAAAGTTTGATACGAGCAAAAAACCTTCATTTTAGTGCTATTTCGCCTATTTTTTATATACATTGTTGTAGCCAGTTTGTATTTTAATCCATTGCTAATTTTCCTTCTTTCCATTCGTTGAAGGTCACGTGATTATTCCATTCTATTTCACAGTTTTTATAGTTAAAAGACCATTCTATCCAAAAGTTTTCTGTGTCTGTATTGAACATTCCGTCCAATTGAATTTTTTTCAGATTCTCATCAATTTCTGTGTTTGCAACTTCTTGCCAAGAATTGACTATATCAATTGGTTCTTTTAGAGGCTTCCATTTCGCTCCGTCATAATAACCTTTGAATACTTGATTTTCGATTCCCTTTATGGTCAATTTAGTTTTACCCAAGACAATTCCGTCTTCGATTCCGCCTTCAATGAAATTCTCCAGTTTTGCCCAATCAAAGGTCAGCTCAATATCATTTCCTGTTCGAATATTGTTTTCGAAGTGGGAGTCGTGCAAGGAAAGTCTTTTAATATTGGACGTAATTTTCAATTTGTCGTTTTTTTTAATTGGCTACAACGTAATTGTGTATAGTTAGTTGCGTTGTTAAGCAACTAAAATAGTAAAAGAAAACAAACCAGAGGGAAATCCGTAGGATTTTCCGAGTACACAGAGAACTAGCAATTAATTATACACGGTGTTGTGCATAGTATATTATTCTTTACAAATTATACCGTCTTGTGTTATTGTATCTCCTTCGTTTGTTGTCATAGTAGCAGTATAAAATAAACACTTGTTTTCAATTTTTCTTTTAGTTACTACAATTCCATTGTTTTCATTTATCCATTTTTTTTCCTCATCCAATTCCGATTTCGAAGCATCATAAGTCAGTCGATAAGTACAGTCATCAATCCATTCAAGAATTTCATATTCAGGTTTTCCATTTCCGATTCCGTTTGTCCATTCGATTTGAGCATTTTTTTTCCGTATTACAACATATTTCTGAATAGAGGAATCCCGTTCAGGTGTCATTTCCGCAATACTGTCATTCTCAACAATGGTGTATTTCTCAATTTCTTTAATCTCTGGAATATAAAATTGTCCGATTTTAAAGTCAGAACAGGTCAATTCTTGAGCAAAAGAATTTAATCCGATTAAGCTTAATGTTATAAGTATTAATTTCGTTTTTCTCATATTATGCACAACGTGTTCGTGTATGGTTAGTTGCGTTGGCTAGGACTAAGTTAGTAAAGAAAAACGAACCATAGCAAAATCCATAGGATTTTCCGAGTACACACAGAACCAGCAATTAATTATACACGTTGTTGTGGTGCGTTTTCGCTAAATGTTCGTAATTATATTTTTTAATGGGACATTTATCTTTTTATTAGCTTTAAATTGGCATATTTATCATCAGATATTATTCTTAACACATAAATTCCAGAATCATAATCCTGTATATTTATTTGTATTCTATTTGTGTTTTTTTGATTTTCTTGTTTAATAATTTTTCAAGTTGAATCATGGACTAATATTTTTACATTATGATAATTGTTCTTAAATGTTATATGAAAAATACCGAATGCGGGATTAGGGTACAAGTTGATTTTTTCTAAAAAAGTATTATCCACAATACTCAATGAAGCATTACTATATATTCTAGCTTGACCAGAATCATTCCCATTTAGTCCATCATTATAAGAAGCTCCAATTGCAATAATACTTCCATTACCACTTAATGCGATTGAAATTCCTGATAAATCTTCTGCAGCCTCTCCTTCGATAATATCTCCTATTTGAGTCCATTCTCCAACAATATTTTCATAAACCTTTACATAACCGGAATCAGTTCCATTAATTCCATCACCTAAAAAAGCTCCAACGGCAACTATATTTCCATCATTATTTAAACATACAGATTGTCCAGAAAAATCGCCAGCCGCTTCTCCATTAATATCGTCTCCTATTTGAGTCCAAACTCCTTCTATATTTTCATAAATGCGAACATGTCCAGAATTTTCTCCATTGGCATCATTTAACCAACCACCTATTGCAACTATGTTTCCATCATTATTTAGACTAACAGATTGGCCAAATCCATCATTTATAGCTTCTCCGTTTATTGTATCTCCAATTTGAACCCAAATTCCTTCAATATTTTCAAATAAACGAACATGGCCAGTTCCGTTGGCATTATTAGCGCCAATTGCGACTATATTTCCACTAAAATTTAGACTAACAGAATCGCCAAAGGAGTCACCTGCTGCTTCTCCATCAATGTCATCTCCTATTTGAGTCCAAACCCCTTCTGTATTTTCATAAATTCGAGCGTGACCTGAACCGAATCCATTATCATCATTACTAACCGCTCCAATCGCCAAAACATTCCCATTATCAGATAAATCGATTGATTGACCTGAAAAGTTATTTGCATCTTCTCCATCAATATCATCTCCTATTTGAGTCCAAACCCCTTCTGTATTTTCATAAACACGAACATGCCCAGTGTCTTCACCAGTTTCTCCAATATTATTTCGAGCTCCAATGGCAATAATGTTACCGTCATTATTTACATCGATAGAAAAACCAGATGAATCACCTGTGGCTTCTCCGTCAATGTCATCTCCTATTTGAGTCCATATTCCATCTATATTTTCATAAACCCGCACATGTCCAGAATCCTCTCCGTTAGCATCATTCAAATAACCTCCAATCGCAACTATATTTCCATTTTCACTGATACTTAAACCTCTACCAAATTGGTCATCCGAATCTTCTCCATCAATATCGTCTTCAATTTGAGTCCATTGACCCAAAACGAAGAATGGCAGTAGTAAAAATAATATGATTAAAGTAGTTTTATTTTTCATTTATTAAATTTTTTATTTCGTAAAAAAAATTTGATTCGTATATTTTTATTTATAAAATTACACTTTTTGATTTTTTTGCATTCATAAAATTAAGCTTTTATGCAGTTTAAATGACTAAACGATTTTTAAGACAAGAGAAAACTAACATGTTTAATTTTTTACTAAATATTTTTTAAAATGCACTACAACGTTTTGTGTATGAAACGTTGCCGAATTTAGCCTAAAATCAAGCAAGTACAAAATGACTTTAGAAAATCCGTAGGATTTTCGTAGCGCTGCTTTTCCCTCGCAATGTTTTATACACCTTGTTGCAATACGTTTTTACTTTGCGCAAGCAGAAATTTTCCTGATTGAAAACTAAAAAAAAGCGGTTGAAGAAAAGTATTGCTTCCGCACGAGTGCGATATAACGCGTAGCTTTTTTACTTCGAGAAACCACAGACCGTAAAAATCTAAATTGAAGTTTGTAATGCTAAAGTCCGTCACCGGCTTTTGCTGGAAAACCTAAACATTTTCATTAAAACTAACTTAAAAATATCCCTAGATCCGTTTAAAATCGGTCGAAAACAGTCAAAAATCGGTGCTTTTTTATCGAAAATTAGCCGGAAATAATCGACCTAAAGAACAGCTCCCAAATGTATTGCAACGTTTATGTATAAGATTAGTGGCGTGTTTAAGCACCTAATTTAGCAAATAAACACCAGATAGAAAATCCGCGAGGATTTTCGTAAGTAGGCGAGAACTAGCCATTAGTTTTATACGGTGTTAGCCACAGTTATTTATTTTTCGTTGGATTTATGTACAAATCTAATATTTCAATTACTTCACAGTCTGCTGAAAACGTTCCACCTTCTCTGAAATAACCTTTAGTTCCAATTTTTATTTTATCGTAATGAAATGGTCTCATCTCATTATTTATAATCCACATTCTAGCTGTTCCTGATTTAGGAACGCGACAATTATTTTCCAATATTAACTGACCGTCTTGATTTTCAAATTCAGGCCAAATCATATATAATACTTTTTCGTCCTCTCCCAAAAAGGAAAAATCCGAACGAATTCCTTGATATGGTTCTCCGGTTTGTCTTCCGCCATTTTCTGGACTTCTGAACAAATATTTTACTCTAAAATCAGCTTTATGATTTAGTCTTTTCTCGTAAGATTCGTGCATCATTTCATTTTTCTGAAAGTCAAACTCATTCGTCCATTTTCAGTATCAGATTTCGGAATTGAGTGTTGCCATTTGTCTTGAATCTCGTTTGTCATATAGATAAATGAGCCAGAAGGAAGTTCAAAGTCCTTTATTAATTTTCTGTTCTCAATATTTCGAAACCTTAAAATTCGAGTTTCTCCAATTGATGCTATTCCAACACCTGTGTTTTCCTGCAATATGTCAGTTTGGTCAGAATGAAATCCCATTTTAGATTTTCCGTCCAGATAATAATTAATCAAGCAGTTATTCGGTTTAAAATTCAGTGTTTTATTAATTGATTCTATAATAGCATTTAGTTCAGTCGTAAATTCTTGAAAAGGATAACTAATTTGAGAATAATTATATGCTTTTCCATAACTCGCAGTTTTTCGAGCAGACATTCTTTCATCCCATTCAACATTGTTTTTCAGTTTGTAAAACAATTCGGTTGGATTATCAATAAAATTCTCAATGAATGTTATTCCGTTCATTTTTTTCTCTAATTGTGGCTAACGTCTCTGTATATGGCTCGTAGCGTGCAAATTATAAAATTATTTTCGGTTGAGCACAAGCCAGATTTTTAAATTTTACTTTTTATCTTTTTTATTGGAAATCGTCAAATTTGAAAATTTGGCGACTTTCCAAATATGCGTTAACTTCGATTAATCAACTTACTAGCTATGAGCTATATACGTTGTTGTGCGTAGTGCTTACTCCTTTGTTGGTTCGGTATATTTGACTATATCAATCCCAATTCCGTTTGGGTCTTGAATTGCAAAATGTCTGTCTTCCAAAGGTTCGTCTCTAATGTCGATTTTTATTTCGATTCCCATTTTTTTAATTTCGTTATAAATTTTATTGTATATCCGTTAAGTATCATAATCCAGTAATTCCAGCTATTACGACCCTTTCAAAGAGTTTGTCGCCAAAATAGCGTCGATTTAGCTTGTAAACAAACTCATCTAAGTAGAGTTGCAAATACTTACCCTTGATCTTGTGGTAATTTCCCAGTAGGTTTCTTTTAGCATTGCTAATAAAAATATGAACCCATTTCAAAGTATCCTGTGTGGACTCTTTACTGGACTTTTCTGTTACATGCATTTCTATATAATCAGCTATATCGACGTAAGAGGTGCTTTGGTCTGAAAAAACGATGGTTTTCTCGTCGAGATCCTGACTTATGGTTTGATTTATCTCTTTGGACTGATGCGTATCTAAGACTTTTGCTTTGAAGTAACGAACCTGACTGCTTTTCTCACCAGATTCAATATCTTCTAATGGTATACTTTCAGCCATGACCGCAACATTTCTCTTTCCAGCAGCTCCACGACCACGCTTTTCCTTATTTTTCTCAACCTCAGAGGACTCAACGGTAAAATAACCTTCATCAAATTCAATCATTCCCTCTAGGGTGTATCGTGCGTCTCTCTTTCCCATCGCCTTACGCAATTTGTGGACTAATGCCCAGACAGGTTCATATCGTTTCAACCCTAACTGGCGTTGCATTTCTTTGGCAGAGAACCCTTTTTTGGTTGCACTCATCAAGACCATAGCTCGATACCAAACTAAAAACGATAGATTAGAACCCTGCATGACCGTTCCGCTACGCAGCGAAGTGCGACTACGACAGGATTTGCACTCATAACTCCAGCGACTTTTGATCCAGTAGTGCTTGTCACGACCGCATCGACGACATTCAACACCTATTTTATCACGCTCAGCTTTAAAGTGTAACCTGCAAGCATCTTCATTACCAAAATGAGCACTAAAAGTAAACAAGTTCATAACGTAAGTTTTTTATATCCAGACAAATATAATAAATTATGGGTAATTACGGATATTCAAAAATTTTATCTACGTCATCTACTTCTATTGTCAAAAACATTCCTTTTCCATTAAATGGTTCGTGAAATAGTTCTTGTTGTGAAGGATGATTTGGTAACAAAAATGCTAAATTGGTACTTTTGTCTGGTGTATGTAATAATAGGTAAAATTCATTCTCAAAGGTTACTCCAAAATTCAGAACTTTGGTGTAGAACTCTTTGCTTTCGGTTATGTTTTCTGTTGTAATTCCTGCGTTCAGTTTCATTTTTAGATTTTTTTTGTCGTTAATACTTGATTGTGAAAATATGCTTGTCGTTAAACATATTGCAATTAATAATGTGATAGATTTTTTCATACTCCTCGGTTTTTGATTTATAAGCCAAAATTATCACGGAATTATGGTCAAGTATTGTAAAAATTGGACATAATTATTTTTCAAATGCTTTTGAAGGTGTTACACCATAGAAATTTTTGAAATCTTTAATGAAATGAGCTTGGTCATAATAACCAATATCATAAAACAGTTTGTTCGATTTTAAACTTTGGTTTGATGGTTTTGCTCTTAAAATATTTTGGAATTGAATTACTTTGCTAAAAGTCTTTGCTGTGTCGCCAATGTAATATTTAAACAACCTTTGAAGTTATCTTGGACTAATTCCCGTGTCCAAGTCGGTTTTTATATTAACAACACCAAAATTCTCAAGAATTATTCTTATTGCTCTGTAAAGTCTTTTGTCAATAGTAAAATTCGTGTTCGCAATCTTTGTTTGAAAATATTCATCAAATATTGCTTTAATCTCGTTTAAATTTTGGCTTTCATTAAATTTCTGTGCAATAAATTCTGCTGTTTTCGGTTCAATTTTATTCAGGTTTTCAAATCGGTTGCTTAATTCGGATGCGTTAAAATCGAATATTTGCGGAAACATTGTTGGCAAAAACCGAATTCCAATATAATTGAATGTGTTTTGCAAAGGAAATTCTGTATATTTCTTACAAAATCCCATTACAAAACTCTCTTTAGGGTTCTTTAGTTCAAAAAAAATGTCAATACAACCATCTGCAACTACTCTATAATTAAACTGTTCGGAAAGTGGTTTTTCGGTTTTGAGTTGCCAATAGCAATAAATAAATTCTTGAAGTTTTTTATTTGGAACAATTTCCTGATACGTTACACTTGCCTCCGACTGCTTAATTGTCGGCTGAATTGGTTTGTAAAGTTGTCTTATTTGTTCACTTATTTTCAATCAATCGAGGTTTATGTATTATACTGATATAGGTTGACCTTTTTTCAGGTTTATTTTAGACGTTCAAACAATTTTTTTTTAGCCGTTCACAAGGCAAAAAAATAGTTTGAACTAGGTCTGTTCTTAAATCTTTAGTTCAGGTAAATTTACCTTATTTTTTCTATACGATTTGTATTTGATATTTGGGTTCAGATGCACCTCTGCCGGTTTTCTTAGGTTTAGGGAGAAATGCGTTCTGAGATTGTTGTAGATATACACGGCTTGATCGGTCATTTTTTGTGCTAGATCCGTGTCTTTAATGGTCTGTTTCAAACCATATTCGTATTTAAGGGTCCTGTTAACGCGCTCTGCAACGGCATTTTCATAGGGGTCGTATTGCTCTGCCATGCTCATGGTGATTCCATTGTTCTCGGCAAAGTCTGTGTATTTGGGATTGCAGTATTGGAACCCCCTATCAGAATGATGGATGAGTTCTTTGTTTGGGTATTCCCTGTTTTTAATGGCCATAGCGAGCGCATCTGTGCAAAGTGAAGTCCTCATATGGTCAGCGAGTTTATAGCCCATGATCTGCTTAGAATAAGCGTCTGTTACAAGGGCTAGGTAATTATGGCCGTACTGGGTCTTGATATAAGTGATATCGCTTACCCATAGTTGTTCGGGACGAGTAGGGACCTGGTCCTTTACCAGGTTTTTATATTTTTTGTACATGTGGTTTGAGTTTGTGGTTGTGATGTAATTCTTAGTCTTGGGGACCAAGAGGTTGTTTAGCCTTAGAAACCGATAAAACCTGTCCCTGCCTATCTTGATGCCGGCATCGTCGAACTCTTGCTTGAGTGCGTTATGCAGTTTGGTCCCACCGGTCTTCGAGCCTACTTTTTTACGATGGTCCTTTACCATAATCTTAAGCTTTTGATGGTCTACCTCTTGTTTTTGCCTAGTTTTGAGTCTTTTGTAGAAGGCTTGTTTACTAATCCCAAAACATCCATAGAGCCATTTTCTCTTAAACGGTCTTTCTTCTTTTGCTCTATCTCTTTTGCTAATGTTCTGGGCAAGGACTTTTTTGACATATCGACACCTGTGATCAGTTCCATATCAGCGATAATGTCTTGCTGGAAGTCTTTTTGAAACTCCAGTTCCTCGATCTTTTCCTTAAGTTTTTTGATTTGCTTGTCTTTGCCCATACCTGTGTTTTGTTGTACCAAGGTACTGTATTTTCTCAACCAATAGGCAATGGTTGTTCTTGGAACGTCATATTTTTCAGAAGCAAAGTTCGTGGATAATTGACCGTTTAAAATTTGGTCAACCACTAAAAGTTTGGACTCTAAAGTTACTTTTTGGTAGCTTTTTTTTCGCCAGTGTTCATCTTTTGTTTTCATAAGTGACTATAATTAATTGATTAATTTTTAGTCAACCTATTTCAGGAAAATTCATTTTTTGCATTACGCACAACGTTGATGTATAAGATTAGTTGCGTTTTTTAAGCGCTAAAGTTAGCAAATAAATCACAGATAGAAAGTCCGCGAGGACTTTCGTAAGTAGGCTAAAACCAGCAATTAATTTTATACGGTGTTGTGCTTTCGTACTTTATTTCTTTTTTATTTCGTAATGTCCTTCATTCGGATGTTTTCCATTACAATCGCAACTTGAAAATTCATTATTTGAAATCCAGACTAAATAATTTTTGTTTTCATTATAGCAGTTTTCAACAGCAATTTTAAAATTCAACCTGTTTTGATAATCTTTTCTCAGAAAATTCCAATATTCACAATATCCACAACCTTCTTTGTCAAATTCAGTTCCGAGTAATTTAAAAGTCGGAATTCCGTGAATTATTTCTTCTAATGCTACATAAGCAATATCAGCTACAGTATGATTTCCGCCAAACAATACAACTCCAGCTTTAGTTTCTGTAGAGTCATTCAGTTTTTCGATAAGAAATGGTATTCCTTTTTCTTTTAGTTTCACAACATTCCAAAATATTTCTTCTCCACATTTGGAAACTCCTTCGCAGATATATGGCATATTCTCAACATATTTTAAACTGTCTATTTTTCCCTTTAAATCATTCTGACCAAATGAAAAAAAAGGTAAAAACAATAGGATTAAATATGCTATTTTAAAATATCTGTTCATTTTTTGGGTATGAAGCACAACGTTTGGTGTATGGTTAGTTGCGTGGTTCAGCAACTAATTTAGTAAACAAATACTTGTCAGAGAAAATTCCGAAGGAATTTTCCAAATAAGCACTTGCCAAAGCAATTAATTATACACGGTGTTGGCAACTGGCTTTTTTCTTTATCCGTTTTGCACCATTTCTACATATTGTCTCAAAGCAGATTTGTAATTCGAAATAGATTTTTGGCTTCTCAATCCATTTAGTTTATTAGATATTTCATTAACACAGTTTTCATCGTAAAGGTTTTTTTCAGAAATATCTTCTCCAATCAATTTTGAAACTGTATTCAGATATGATATATATGATTTGGTCGAAGAAGCAACATAATCATTTTTTCCAACTCCATTTCGTTCAATCCATTCCAAATATTTCCGTTCATTTTTTATCATATAAACTTAATTTTTAATTTAATCAACAAGTTTCTTTTTAAGTTTGCTCTCAATTGGGTTTTTAATCAGTTTGGTAATCCAAATCAGGTTAGTTATTCCAATTCCAATAATTCCAAAAGTCGCTATAAATTGAATTGGCGATTCCTTTCCGATAGCAAGTAATATCATAATCAGAATCGGAATAAGTCCAATTCCGATTTTTAAAATCAGATTTTGAGTTTTCAATTCAGTAAACCAAAGTAAATATCCGTTAACCATTGCTAAAATCAGAGCTGGAATTGGATAAATAATAAGCAAAAAGAAAATTTCTCCGTACTGAATATTTTTATAAAAAAATGGTCCAATAAAAATTCCGATTAAACAGAAAAGAAATCCAATTATTATTATCGTTCGACGTTCCATTTGAGTGAGTTCAGCTTGTTGCCAACGGTTGTGTATAAGAATAGTAGGGCTGAAAAAGTGCGCTAACCATTCGGATGAAACACAAGCCGAATTTTTAAATTTTTCTTATTATCTTTTTTTCTCAATAAGCCAAATTTAAAAATTTGGCGACCTTGCAAATGCGCCCGAACCATTCGGTTTTGCTACAATTGCCCTATTATTTTTATACGTTGTTAGCCACTGGCATTTGTTCCGCTGTCCATATTTCTTTCGCTTTTCTGAGTAGAAATTCAGCTCTTTTCTCAATTTCAGTTTCATTCCAATCGCTTAATTCCAAATAAGGTGAAAGAGTTTCTATTCCTCCAGAATAATGTTTTAAACCCTCTTTTTTTCCACTTCCTCTCTTTTTTGTTGGCCAATTTGAATCTCGGATTGAAGCGTTTAATGATTGTGTAATAATTGCTAAATTACCTAAAGTCTTGAGTTTAAAATTTCTATAATCTTTATCTTCTTTAGTTGAAACACTATTCCATTTATTTTCCCATTTTTTTGGCATTAAATGTTCTAAACTATATTTACTAATACCTAATAAACCTGTTGCTTGTTTATTTCTATTTCTAATTTTAGATTCTATTAAATATATAATTCCAGCAGTTTGTTTATTAATCAAAATTGAGTTTTCAAAACCTTGTTTTAATTCTGTGTCATTTGGCAAGTAATTTACTTTGTCGTTTCTACTTTCCAAATATTGTACAAATTGCTCTTTTGAAAGTATTTTATTTGAAATTAGTCTGTCTGTAAATAATTGGTTGTAATTTTTGGTGGTTGCTTTAACTACCATTCTCCTCATTACATAACTTTCTATAAATGCAAAAAGTTCATTTCGTTTATATTCATCCTTAACATTTTTGAGAATAAAAAGTGTGTAAGGAATTAGGGTAGAAGTGTCAAGTCCAAAAATAATGGCGTTTATTCGCTCAATTCCGTTTTCGGCAGTCAGTTCGTTATTTACAATATCAAAATCAAAATTTTCTTTAAACAGAACTGCATATTCTTTTATTTCGTCAAGAATTTCTGTTTTGTCTAATTTGTAATCTCTTATAAATCTTTTGTAAGACTCAAATAAGTTTTCAACTTTAGAAAATTCAATTTTGTCGTCTGTTTTTACTTTAAGTTCTGGCTCTTGTGTTTTAATTTGAAGATAAGAATAAAAGAAAAGGTCAATGAAAGTTCTTTTTAAACGACCAGTTGTAATTTCTCTATCCCAATAAATTTTGGTTTCATCGTCTTTCTCAAAAATCTGTTTCCAATATTTATTGTAATTATCAATTTCGTCACGTTTGAAAAAGTAATTTTTTAATAATTCCGCTGTTGTTAATCTAACTCCAAGTGAATTAATTGTGTCAAAAATTTGTTGTTCGTCCTCTTCGTAACCAAGGTCAATACCAACAAATAAAATATTGTCGAGAATGTTAAAAAAGTCTATTGAGTTTTCTAAATCATCTGTGGTTATATTTTCGTTGAAAAAGTTGTATGCTGAAAGTATATTGTCATTTTCTGAAACATCTTTAAATACTGTCGAATTTTCAAGGTTTACAATTTTATTAAATGATTCTTGGTCATTATGGTTATGAAGTAAAATGATTGATTTGTCTCTTTGTTTTTTGAAAGTTTCCGTAAAATCATTGTCCGAATTATTTTTTAAGCATAAAACTTTTAGAAAAATATTCAGAGTAGTTAATCTTTGTTGTCCGTCAATTACTGTTAAAATAGAATCTTTATTTGACGAAGTTTCTTGTTGCTTTAAAATTACAGAGCCTAAAAAATATGGTCTTTGTGTTGTTGAAACCATTCTCATATCTTCTAAAAATCTTTGCCATTGTTCCGTATCCCAAACGTATGCTCTTTGAAAAAAAGGTATTTCTAAATTTCTACCTCTGTTAAATATATCTCTAATTGTTCTTTTTCCTGCTTCCATTAAATTTCTAAAGTTTGTTTTATGTTCTGATGTTCGTTTTGCTTGTGGCTAACGATAGCAATATACGTAGTGGCCCCTTTTCATGCTGATAGGTTTTTGGGCCATTACGTATATTGCATGTTGTGGGTAGTTTTATTTTAATTTTAATTTTTCCTAAAATTAGGAATAAAACTGTTCATAGTTTACCATAAGACAATAATTGGGTCGCTTTTGTACAAGCCCCGCGTTTCATATTGAGCCATACATTTGTGTATGATCAGTCTGAAACGCACCAAAAACCCCACTGGAAGTGTAAAAACGCAAACATTTACGCTCAAATATTTGACTTTCTCAAAAATTTTCCCGTCCTTGATCAAGTAGTTTTTAACGTTCCAACGTTTTGAGAGCGAGCTCTCAACGCTGAAAGCTAAACTACTTGGGCAATATCCGACAGAAATGGTCGAATAGTTGCCAGCTCCATTTTTACACTTCCAGTGGAGTCCGTTTCCCTATCCACAACACCGCTCAGGAAATCCTTGTACAAAACGTCATTAGCGATGGCAAATTACCTACAACGTGTTTGTGTATGATTTCGTTGCGTGTTTCAGCAACTAAATTAGTAAACTAAAACGAACCAGAGGAAATTCCGAAGGAATTTCCAAGTAGGCTAGAACTAGCAATGAATTATACACGTTGTTGCCACACGTTTTTTTACGTTCTTTCGAACCAAGTTCCGTTCAGCTTTTCATTCAGTTGTTCTATTCTGTCATCAATCTTTCTTTTGATAATTAAGAACTCTTTTGTGTCGTATTTGTCACAATTTAGGTTTTCAAGTTCAATTTTTAAAGTAGCTCTTTCATTAGCTAATTCATAAAGATTGAATTTAGTTTTTCTTTCGTCTAAAATCTCTTTTGAATGTCTATAGTTTTTATCTGATAATTCTGAAAAATGTTCATTTCCACGTTCGTTTTTGGGAATATTTTGTCCAAATTCAAGTGTCGGCTTTCGTCTTATAATCTGCTTAAATGATTTTGAATGAATTATTATATCGCCTTCTTGCGTTTCAATTATCCATTCCGTTGAATTTTTGACATCCGATTTTGTAATTCCGTGAATTTCCATTCCGTTAACAAATTCTGTCATAAAATTCATTTTGAATAAACTCACATTTTCAAAAATCAGAGTTGCTGGTGAAATCCAAAACGTATAAGACATTCCTTTAACTTTTGGTTCGTTCCATTTCAAAATATAATCTAAATCAATAATTACTTTATCATCAAATTTAATAGCATAGATTGGGCAATCGTGCCAACCCATTTCATCAAAATCAGCACTTGTCCAAATCCATTTTTCTAAATTATATTCTTTCAATATCTCGATTTTCTTAAATGTGTGGCAACGTGTTTGTATAAGATTAGTTGCGTGTTTTAAGCACTAAAGTTAGCAAATAAAACACATATAGAAAGTCCGCGAGGACTTTCGTAAACTGGCTAAAACCAGCAATTAATTTTATAAGGTGTTACCTGCTGGCTTTTATTTCTTCTTTTCCAAATTCATTATTAAAATTCCTAACTTTACTTTCATTAATGTCATATTCTGCATTATATAGAATATCTCTCCAATCGGTTTTTGCTAATTCATATACTTTTTTTCTTTCCATTTTTCCAATTGTGAATAAATAAATTATAGACCTTATAATCCTCGGATTTCTCAAAGATTTTTCAGAAATAATTAAATTCTGTAATTCACTAATTATTTTAAAGTCAGTTTTAAATGCACCATATATTAGTTTAATTTTTTCAATAATATCTTTTGGATAAAAATTTAAGTTTAATAATTCCTCTTTTACATTTGGGTCAGACCTTAAATTCAAATTTTCAATTTTTAATATAACTCCTGTACCAATTTTTCTTGAACCCTCAAAAAATTCAAATTTCATATTTTTAAATAAACGTTTAGAAAAATAATCAGTACTCAAAATTCCAATATTTGCTTTGATAGTTTCTCCTGGATAAACCAAATCATTTCCAATATAATTTTGTTGTCCAGAAGTTGAATATTCTGGATAATTTTCAAATTGGATTTGAGGTCTATGTCCAGATTTTGCAAAACCTTTTATTCCTCCTTCTTTATTTTCCAAAAAAGTTAATTCAGCTATGAAATCAGATTTATTCATTTCAGTTTTTGAGTTAGATTGGTGCTTGCAGGTAACGGCTCCGTATATGAAACGTAGCGTGTAAAAAGACACTATCGTTTCGGATTATACACGAGCCGAATTTTTATTTTTTCTATTTATCTTTTAATTTCTAAATATACAAAAATAAAAAATTTGGCGGACTTAATAAATAAGCAGAAACCCCTCGGAAAGCCAATAATAGCTATGTTTTATATACATTGTTGTGCATAGTGCTTTTCACGTTCTGCTGGGTTTTCCGATGTTTGTTATTTAATTCGAATTGAGCGTTGGCGAGACATACTCTTTTACAGTTTGGGTGGTGCGGTGGCTTTAGCGACTGTAAATGTGTATGGCTCAAGCGTTGGCATATTCCTTCTCAAAATAAGAATTCACGTAACCAAATGGAATTTTTTCCTGTTCAAGTCGCCAGTTATTTTCTTTTAAAATATCGTAAAGCATTTGTTCTTTTTCAGTTAGGTTAAGTTTTATCAAAACTTTCGAAAGCGTCCCGTTATCATTTTCAAAAAACTTATTAAATGTTTCTTCGTCCATAAAAATGCTTTTTACATTGGGGAAATATCCTCTAAACTGAGATAATATTTCAAAACCCTGAGCGTCTAAATCTCCCCAATAAAGTAATTTTTTATTTTTGAACCACTCTACATTTTTTAAATTAGAAACACTAAAACCACTTCCAAAAAGTGCAATGGTTTTTCTCATATTCGGAAGTGTCAGAGCAGTGTAGAAATTTGTTTTATTTTCAAATACAATTATCTTTTCAATTGGTAAATGAAGATTTTCAAACTGACTAATTGGAATAGCAATATCATCTATTCCTGAAAAAAATCTTTGGCTTATTTCTTTGTCAAGTACTTTAAAACGAATTTGTGGCTCAGCATATTTTAGATTAAACCTTTTTTCAAATTGATTTTTATCTTTTTGAATATAGTCTGAAATTACTATTTCAAGCAACTCTTTAATTACACCTTGATTCTTCTCTATAAATTTGGTATGAACTTTTACTGGTAATTCCCTAACATATAAGTTTGGTACAGGATTTAATTTAAAATACAGGCATATTTTTAATATATCATCCCATTTTTTACCATTCTGAATAACCTTTATAGGTTTATTGAATATCCATTCTTCCATATTTGGGAAGACATTAGTTATTTTTTTTACGTTTAATTTAAATAAATCAACCTCTTCTTGGTTACCCAAAAATTTTAAAAAATCTTGTTCCGTTTCAAAATATATGGAAATGGGTAAATCCTGTGTGCCTAAATGCTTTGTTTTTACTTGTTGAAAATCTAACGTATAACCATAGCCACTCTTTTCTTTGGATTGACTGACAATTGCTTGTATTTCCTTTTCAAATTCGGGCAATGATGATTTAGTATATTTTTTATCTCCTCTAATTATTAGTTTATCAAAAGGTGTTTTGCTTACCAATGATTTAAGATAATCTATATATTTCCTTTCGGCTTTTTTCCTTATTTCCTGTGGTGTAATCATTGATTGATTAAATAATTCTCTTTTTCTTTTTTGAATTGTTCTATCGGCATATCGTAAAGCCAAGAATGCCTTTCTTCTTTTCTTTCAACAAAATGTACAAAAAAAATGTCATTTTCTACAATATGAATATTGTCACTAGGTGTAACCACTAATAATTGCAGATGAAGTTGTTTGCACAGCGTAACCAAATAGCGAGCTTTGTCTTCGTCTCGTGCCTTAAAGGCTTCATCAATAGCTATGAAACGAAATGAATCACTTTGCAGACCTTCTTTAGTTAAGCCAAACTGGTATGCTATTGCAGAGCCTAAAATGGTGTAAGTAAGTTGTGCTTTTTCGCCACCAGAAAGTTGACCCATATTCTCATAAGTTTTAAACTTTTGGTCATTTTCTTTATAAAATTCTTCGGCTTTGTAATTGTACCACGAACGAACGTCAGTTACTTTTTTACGCCAGTCTTCTTCATCAAGCTTTGAAATTAATGGTTCTATGTGATTATAAAAGTGATGTTTTCGTCCGTCAATGGAAGCATCAACTTCCCTAATATTAGGAATGGCATCATTGAGTAATTTTCTGAATTCTTTTACTTCATCGCTGATTTTGTTCGGTGCGACCAGTTGAATGTATGTTTTCGGTTTGTTTTTAAAATCAATTTCTTTCAATGAATCATTAAGGTGTTCAATGTTTTCTTTGATAGAATCTGACCAATTTTCAAAGAACATTCTGAAATCACCTACTTTATTGGTAATTGTCTCTTGTAAATAATCGTTGAATTTTCTTTCGAATTTTGGAAGGTTGTCGTTTTCTAACTTTTCTAAAAACTTTTGGTACTCACCGATGAATTCTAAGTTGGTGGAATCGGGCAATGAATTAACATCAGAGCGCCAATCCTTGAATTTATTAGAAATAATTTCTGTTGGACGTTTAAAAGCATTGATTTTAATGACTACTTCTCTTTCTTTACCTTGTTTTTGCTTGTTTAATTCTGTTGTTTCTTCTGAGTTTTTATTCTGAAAATTTTGACGTGCTATTTCAAAATTTGCGTAATCAATATCCTGCAAATCAGGATTTTTTATCTCAAATTCTGAAACAATAATCTCACCCAAATGTTCAAAAACAGCTCTGTTGTTATTTACAGTTTTAATTACAGAATCAATTTCTGTTTGCTTCTTGCCTTTCTCTATTACTTTATTTTCAATCTCAACTTCCGATAGTTGTTTTAAATCATCTTGTACTTTCTTTAATTGCTCTTGCAACTTTTTTACTCTGTCATTGGTTTTTTCTAAATCATCTTTTTGCTCTGTTTTTTCCTGTATTTGGTTCGCATAAGTTTGCCAGTTTATATCATCATATTTATCAAATTTTGAAAATAGATTATGGCATTCATCTCTGTATATTCCTAAATCTTTTATTTCCGTTTTTTTATTTGAAATAGCAGTTTTATTTTCTATTTGAAGGCCTTGTTGCTTTTTAAGTTCTTTTCTCAAAGCAGAAACCTTTTCGGTGTTATCCCAACCCAAAACATAATTTTCTCTTCTTGAAATATGCTTACGGTCGTCTTTCTCGTGTTTTCCTTTTCTGAATTTTATTAATCCGTTTTGTGTGATTGCCATTTTTGAATAGCGTTCAAATTCTGAAAGATTATCTACACAAACAAAATCAAACTGCGCTTCTAAATAGCTTTCAATCCATTCGTAATATGGTGTTTTGGTTTTAATATTAATTTTATTAACCAAAGATTTGTCGTTGATTTTTTTATTTTGAAAATTTTTGAGATAATCTTCTTCTTCGTATTTGTCGTAACGGATTCTACCACGTAAATTATTACCGTTGACATACTGGTTTACTTCAGAGTAATATTTTGGTGGAACAATCAATCTAAAAGCAAAATTGTGAAGTACCTTTTCAATTGAAGCTTCCCAAGTCAGTTCGTCTTGTTTTACCTGAATAAGTTCACCAATAAAGGGAATTTCTTCTTTTGTTGCTCCTATATATTCAACTAATTCTTCCCGTATTTCAGCGACACGACCAGCTATATTATTTTTATTTTTTTGTAATGTCTTAATGGTATTTACTAAATCATCCGTGGATGTCTCAAAATCATTAGCTTTGTTTTTCAGCAAGCGAAGATTTTCACTTTCTTCATCTATACTTTGTTGTATATCTTGTTTTAAATTTTTAGCATTTTTACGATTTTCGGTAAATGCTTCATCATTTGGGTTTGTTTTTAAGTTTATCTTTTGAGCAATATTATTATAATCATCAAGTTTCTTACTTCGCAAATCTTTACTTTTTCCTAACCTTGATATTTCACTTTTAAGTTTCTCTATTTGACTCCCGACTTCATCAGATTTGATTTGAACCGTTAAGTCTGTCTCTTGATTTTTTAATTCACTTTCTTTATTTCTGAGTTCAGTTAACTCTTCGTTCAATTGAACAAAGTTATCCTCGCATCGTTCTAATTCTTTTTCGCCTAATTTTACACCTTTTTTAGCAAACCAAAAGACAGCTGTTTCTTTTGAATTTTCTAATTGCTGTATTTTTTTTTGAATTTCATTTAGATTGTTTGCAATGTCATTAATCGGTGTAAGTTGTGCAATCTGTTCTTTTGCTTTTTCAATATTGGTTTTGGCATCCATTAATGTCAAAAAGCTTTCTTTTAATTGGATGAATTCAGTTTCGGCATCTTGCTCTTCCAGCATATTTGTCCTTATAAATTCATCTAAATCTTCCAAAACTTTGACTCCAACCACTTGATTAAATAAACTCAATGCTTTGATTGAGCGCATACCAAATAAATGGAACATTCTTTCGCCATAATCAGTTGGTCCATTTAAAAATTCAATTCTACGCTTTGTACTGTTTTCGTTGTATATTTTGTCTAAACGCTTCTTCCAATTGCCTTTGGAATCAAACTGACTGAAATCTTTCCCTATTTCAAGTGGGATGTGGGCAATACCGAATTGCCTTTTCATTTCATTATTTGAAAACCAGCGTACTTGGAATAACGTTACTTTTTTATCATCTGTATTTTGAAAATGAGCAAGGATTACAGAATAGGTGTTTGTTTCACGTAGTTTTTGTGTGGACGTAGTAGTTTTTCCTTCTTCTTGAATATTGCCATAATGTCCGAGTACATATGTTTCTTCAGTTCGGTCTCCTTTCTTTTCAACACCAGACGATTGATTGTAAAATCGAGTTCTTTTGGCTGGCACCATTAAAGTTAGTAAAGCATCTATATATGTACTTTTCCCAGAGGCATTTGCACCTGTTAAAAGTGAGTTATGACCTTGAGGATTTATTCTGAATACATTTTGGTCAAAAGTTCCCCAGTTAAAAACTTCCATATATTGAAGTCTGAATCCAGAGGTATCAGAACTTGTGCTAAACAGACTCAACATATTCCTGTAGTTTTATTTTAAAATCCTGTAAAATATCCAATGTTATTTTTTCTTTGATAATTCGGTGTATTTGGTATTTTGTTTCGTTGTCTTTCTTGTTAATTTCTTTTAAGAAGCCCAACTCTACAACATTTGAAATATATTTATTTAATTTTTGTTGAAATTTCATTTTATTATATCCTTCCTGTAAAAAAAGTTCTAATTCATCTTTAATTTCGGTGTCGGTTATAAATTTTTCAGTTGTTAATTGTGTAGGGTTACTATCAAAATCCTCTAAACTTTGTCTCAATACTAAAAGAACTATTGATGTTTCAAATCCAATCTGGCGTCTTGTTATTAATCCAAGTGTTTTGCCTTCGCTGTCTTCAAATTGTTTAACAAATGCAAACCCATCGTCTTTCTTTACAATGAGTTCCAAGCCTATTTGAGCCACATATTCCTGAATCTGCTCTTGATAATAGATAATATCTTCCCATACGCTTGAGTTTCTTTCTACAACTCCTTTAAGAAGTTTTACTATTGCTTTGCTATATGGTTTAACGCTTTGTTCTAAGTTGCTCATTTAGTCAAAATGATTTCAGGTATTGTTATCTGTTTATTGTTTTCTTTATCAAAAATTATACGTTGAGTTTTATCGGTATTTATGATATGTTTGAACTCTTTTGAAACACCAATATATCCAAACAATTCTGGTAAACCTTTTTCAAGACCACCATAATTTTCAATAACATCTAAAACTGTTGTTTGGGAATTATCTTTAAGAATATCTTTTATTCTTTTTCTCAATAGTTCTTTATCAATGTTTGATTGAGAAAACAATTTACTTAAATGAATGGAAGATGTAAGGTCTTCATCAGCAATTTGTGGTTTTTCTGAATAAATTATTTCTTTCTTTTGTTCAAAGGTTAGTTTTCGTTCAAATGTGAGATTAATTTCTTGATTATCTTCCAACTCAAATGAAATATCAGAATTTAGTTTTTTACTGTTTATTTGAACAAGGCTTTTCTTTATATCTTGAATTATTTTTTTAGTTAGCTCAGATTTGGAACTTTCACTTTCACGAATAATTCGGCTTAGCTTATCAGCCATTTTATCATTAGCCTTATATACTTTTTGTCCTGAGTAGTGAAGGTACTTTTTCATTCCTTTTAAGAATGGGTCATTAATAGGGATGGATTTTTCTTCTAATGTTTTATAAAGCTCCGAGGTCAAGTTTTCCCATTTGCTCTGTAATTCAGGATTTAAAATAAAAGACCAAAAAGCATAAAAACTTTTTCCTTGTTGACTTTCTTTAAGTCCTTCAAGCGCATCAAAGGTAAATTCCAAAATATCACTTTTACTTAAACTACCATCTGCGTGTTTTCTGTAAATCCCTTTCGTAATATCCTTAAAATTATCCTCTACTTCTTTAAAGTCTGACAGTAGTTCTTTGGCTGATTGATTGATTTGATTGAAACGTGGAAGTATTTCGAACTCCTCGAAGACTTTAACATCTTCACCTGTTTTTATTCTCTGGATTTGTTGTTCAATTTCCAGTTTCTTCTCTTCCAAAAGTTCTATCCTTTTTTCAGTATCCTCATTCGTGAATTCGACAAGTTCTTTTAATTGATTTAAAATAGTGTTGAATTTTGATTCAGTACCTACAAATTCTTCTTTTTTTAAATTCGCTAACCAATCTATGGTCTTGTTGGAATGAGCCGAGAGTTCATAATAGACATCACCTTGCTCATCGGGATAATTCGTTAAAAAACCTTTGTTAGTCCAATTGAGAATATATTTTTTGGCTTTATCTTCATAGGTGTCAAAGACAGTGATTTCACTCTCTTCGTCGTTTTCAATTTTTTTATACTCCAAAAAGTCTGCTAATTGAGTATGAATTTTGTCGGAAGAAATTACTACTTGCTTATTTGAAAAAAGCTCAACCAAAAACTCAACAATCATATCTCTATTTCTTAAGCGTAACAATTCGACACTTGGTGAAGTGTTTAGAGTACTTAATATTTTAGAACTTTCTATCATTCAATTTCATTATGTTTAGCGTTGGCAAAAAACAGCTCTTTTATTTTTTTTGCCTTGGCGTTTTGCGTTGGCAAAAAATAAATGTGCTGTTTGCGCGTTGGCTTTTTTAGTTCAAATGTTCAATTTTAGCACCATTTCCGCATTATGCACAACGTGTTTGTGTATGATTTCGTTGTGTTGATAAGGAACTAAATTAGTAAATAAAACAATGACTTAGGAAAATCCGTAGGTTTTCCGAGTACACACGGAACGAACAATGAATTATACACGTTGTTGGTAGTAGTTTATTTTAAATCATTTAGCCAATTTTCTATTGTATTGAGAAAACCTTCACATCTATCCCAAGGTAAGTCATAATCTTCAAACTCGTAAAAGCCTCCAGTTCTGCATTTAAATAAGTTGTGGTTACAATCTGACAATGATTTGACTGACAAGTTGCCATTTTTACCTATTGTTTTTTTATACAGTTTTTTAGTTTTTTTCCAATCATTATTTTTATCTTTTTTTCCGAAAACAGCTAATACTGGACAGTTTATATTTGATAAAATTGAGTCAAAATCCTTGACATACACTTGTAATCCCAATTCTTTATCAAAATTCTGCTGCATGAAATATTTTTGAAATTCGTAATAACCTTTTTTATTTACAATTTTTCCATTGTTGAATCGGTTTAGAAATTTATTTTTTCTTAAATTTTCAGTTGATTTGATATAGGTTTCATAGCTTTCACCAGAATGGGTTATTCGATACCCTTGATTTAATTCATTACTTAAAATAGAAATAGTATCTTTTGATATTCCATTAATTTTTAAATTTTCTTCAAACAGATATTGAAAATTTTCTTTATCATCAACACCACTGACTGAAATCCAAAATTTGATATCTTTATATTGACTTATTACAATTGGATTTATCCATCCAGCTCTACTAATTCCCCATAATCCTATTTCGTCTGAACCTGGTATTTCTTTTTTCTTTAAATAATTAATAGCAGCTATCACTTCTGATGCACTGTTTTGTACAGATTGATTGTAGTTAAAAACTCCTTCACTTTTACCACATCCCATTTTATCCCACATATAAGTTGCATATCCTGATTTTACTATTGTCTCACGTATATCTAAATACCATTCTTGGGCTAATGCATCAGTTTGTCCTGAACCGTGAACAATTAGTACAATTCCTTTTGGTTTATTGTCTTTTGGAATATTTAAAATTCCGCTTAACTTAACTTCTTCAAATTCAAAACTTAAGATTTGTTTTTTGCTCTGAGCATTAGCATTTAATAATGTAAATGTTAGGAATAGGAGTGGAAGAATTTTATTCATTTTATATCTCTTTTAACTAAGGACATAAATACTAATACATTGTTACAATTATTCTGAAATTACTACCAACGGTTGTGTATATGGCTCGTAGCGTGCAAATTATAAAATTTGGCGGATTAGCAAATATACCTTAATTTCGATTAAGCAACCCAATAGCTATGAGCTATATACGTTGTTGTAGGTAGTTATTTTATCAGTTCATAATGTTAATTTTGTATTCGTTATTTTGATAATGAGAGGTTGCCCAAGCAATATCTTTTTCGATATCGTCTTTTAAATAGTAAAACATTCCAATCAATTCAGCTTGATAAAATATCTCTTCCCTTATTTTAATAGCTAACCGTTTCAACTCCGATTCAGATATTGGTTTTTCCAACTCTATTCTTATATCAGCTTTTTTCTTGTATTTCCAATAGTTTTTTTCCGTAATCTTTATTTTACAAGTTGTCTCTTTAGGGTCAGAAATGGGTATTTCTGTAAAATAGTTTGGTGTTTTATAATAACTATCTTTAATTGGTTCTCTTTTAAATTTATAAGTGTCAGGAATTCTTTCGATTTGATAGTAATTTATTCCACGACCGCTTAAGCGTTTCATAATTTCAAGTTTATCATTTTCAGGCATTCGCAGTCCAAAATAAATTGATTTAAGAGCTTGATAATCGTATGAATGAATTCCGAAATCATCAATAACTATTCTTATTTCTTCTTCGTATTCCCACCTCAATGACTTATGTCCAGCCATTTTACGAACAATAGTATCGGATTCAGAACTTTTTATTACATCTTGAAAATCAATACTTGGCGGTTTTTTTTTATAAATGACCGGAAATTGGTAAATGTTGTTGGATTTATAGGTTTGTAATAATATATCTAAATCATACTCAATGCAAAATCCTTTGTGAGAGTTAGCGTAATGAGGCCAAAGTAGTTCATCATTATAGGTTTTTGATAACGAGTAAATTCCAATTTTTCGAGTAAATGCAAGTAGATTTTCTACAGCCTCCAAAACTGGCTTAAATTTTTCCTTTGAATTCTTTCCAAAAAATGGAAGTACAAATTTGGATTGAGTTATTAATTGGTCAGAAGTAATAGTCGTTTCGCAAGGGTCATTTAGATTTGAAAAATCAGAAGCCCAAAAATAGTTCCTTTCAATTGAGTTTAAATCAAGTTCAAATATCTCTCTGTCATCGCTTCCTCGATATTTGTAAACTTTCATCTCAATTAGTTCGTTTTTTTAATTACCTACAACGTCTCTGTATATGGCTCGTAGCGTGCAAATTATGAAATTATTTTCGGATTAAGCACGAGCCGAATTTTTTAATTTTTCTTATTATCTTTTTTCTCAATAAGCCAAATTAAAAAATTTGGCGGACTCGCAAATATACCTTAACTTCGATTAAGCAACTGACTAGCTATGAGCTATATACGTTGTTACCCACCGTTTTTATTCTTCATTAATCAATTCATTTTCGGTTGGAATAGGAACTCCGTAAATAAACTTTTCTTTTGGTTCGTGTAAATTCCGCATCGTCATTCCGTAATCAGCCATAAAGGTATTTAAATCGACTAACCCTTCCGTCACAAATTTCAATTTTTGCTTACCGCTCTTAATTTCGATTTTAGCGTACTTATTTTCATCAGAGTTTATTCTGTTCTTATTTCGTTCTAAAAATCTTTCAAAATTCCAAATCGTATCATTTTCCGCTATACTTTTTTCAAATATTTTTTCCCATTTAGGGTTGTGTTCATCGTAATCTTTAAATTCAGACGCAATTTTTATCAAACCAGAATTTTTGGTTATTGTAAGTCGCTCAAAGCCTTGAAAAGTACAAACTGAATGGTCAACCCAAATCTTTAAAGTATCCAATTCAGTCATTTCAGTTTTGAATTCCGCATAATCAGATTTCAAGTCAAAATTGGATTTTATTGGTTCGTTATTTTTTTCAATATTTGTTTCGGACTGCTTTTTTTGTTGGCAACCTACTGCAATAAATGCTATAAATAATATTTTAAGTACGATTTTTTTCAAATTGTGGGTAACGTGTTTGTATATGGTTTGTTACGTGTTTTAAGCACCTAATTTAGCAAATACAAACCGAATAGAAAATCCGCGAGGATTTTCGTAAGTAGCCTAGAACTAGCAATAAATTATATACGGTGTTAGCTACAGTTTTTTCCTTTCTTTAATGTTTTTCCAAATTGGTCGTATATTGTCGTGAAATCATGATTGTATTTCTTAGTTTTTATTCCCATTTCAGTTAGCAGTTCATTCGCTTTTTTTCTTACATTAATCCAATTCTGTTCAGTTTCAATAAATTCCCAATCCCATATCTCTGATGGAATTTTCTCGGTTATTTGTTTAAAATTCAAGAGTGCTGGTTTAAATTTAACATCAATTAACTGATTCCTAAATATTGTTTCGAAACACACAGGTGTAAATGCGTAATCTATTTCAGATTCAAGTTCAAATATTGGGTCAAATGCAGGCGCAATTAGTAATTCAAGTTCAGTTTTATTCAGCGCAAACAGAATTATTGAATTAATTAAATTAGTAAAATAAAATTCGACATTTTTATCGTAGTCAATTAAATCACTCTTACTTGTTTTGGATTTATTAAACATTGATTTCATTATTTAATTTAGTTTACGTTCTGTCAAATTGTAGCTAACGTGTTCGTGTATGGTTTCGTTGCGTGTTTAAGTAACTAAGTTAGCAAAAGAAAACGTGCCAGAGGAAAATCCGTAGGATTTTCCATGTAATCATTGCACTAGCAATGAATTATACACGTTGTTGTACGCAGTATTTTAAGTCATTTGAAACGACATTTTAATATCGCCAAAGTTTTTATTTTCTAAATCAGTTTTCGATAGTCCAAAATAATAAGTTCCACTTCCACCAAACTTTGTCAAGTCAGTATTTGAATCAAAACAGTCTAATTGCAATAACAACTCATAAGTTTTTGACAACTCTAAAATATCATTCCATCTTTTTTTATATTCAGAACTATCAGCTCCATAAAGACTTAATTCTTTCGAGGCGAATTCGTAAACAACACTTGATTGAATTGACCTATCGTGTCCTAAAATCTGATGAAATTTGTCTGTATAATTATAAAGCTCTTCTATTATATACTCTTCTGTTGGTTGATAAAAATAGAAGTATAAATCCTCATATTTTTTATCCAATTCAAATAGCTTATAGTTTTCGTCATCTGGAATTGTATAGAATTCAAAATACTCGATTAAAGCTGTTTTAAAAGATTGATTTTCTTCAAGGTCTTTTGGGAATTCGGTTCTGATGAGATTTTCGGATTCGCTATACAAAAATTTAAATCCTTGATTTACTCCACTAAAAGATTCATACTCATCATCAAGACTTAAAAAAACATAAAAGAAACCTTTTTTCGGCAAGATGTTTTCTTTGTCAAATTCAGTTAATTCAGCTAAATTATATTGAGCACAAAATAACATTGATTTGTTATCTTTTTTTGGCCACTCAAAGTTTTTAGGTAAATCAGGTTTTCCACCAATTTTAGATTTTCCGACTTTTAGAGTTTTATCGTCACTCGGTTTAGTGTTTATTCCAACAGTAGGTCTAATCATTTTGATTAGTTTTTCTTTGTCGGTTTCTTCAATTTCGATTTCTTCAGAATTCCGAATGAATGACTTTATTTTATCTAAATTATTTTTTCTGAAACTGAACATTTATTTCTGCGTGGTGTTTTTAGGATATTGCGTACAACGGTCTTGTGTATGAAACGTAGCGTGTAAAAAGACGCTGAATTTTCGGATTAACACAGAGCCGAATTTTTTGTTTTGTTTTTATCTTTTCATTTTAAAAGCCAAATTAAAAATTTGGCGGTCTTTATAAATATACACAAACCTCTCGAAAAGCCTTTAATAGCTATGTTTTATACACGGTGTTATGTGCTGGCTTTTTATTCTTCTTTCAATTCAGTACAAATTAATCGATATGCTGAAAAGTATTCAATGTCATTGTACATATTCGATTCCATATGTTCCAATTCATTTAGAACTAATTCATTGTCAGCGCATTTTCTTTTTAAACAACCTCCAAAAAATTCAAAGTCCATTGGATTGCGTTTTGTTGCAATTTTACCAAGTTCATAATGATAAGTTACAGGTCTTTCTTTTTCCGTTGAGTCTATTTTGGTTGCGTCAACAAATTCTATATCAAAAATTGGAATTCCTATGTTTGTTTTCTTAAACTCTTTTCTTGGTTCAAAAAGTTCAGTTGCATATTCCTTCTTTTCTTTTAAACTACTTTTTAAATCATAATAGAATTTGTCAATCAAATTTTGATATCTTCTATGTTCATCTTTTTAGCATATATTTCTAGTAAAGACTCTTTGTCATAAACGAAATCATAGTCAAAAATAGATTCGTAAAAGACCTTTGAAATAGCAAGAATTTCATCAAAACTCTTTTTGTCTATCAGACTTTCTACATTTTCGATTTCTCTCGAAAAATCTAATAGTATTAACTTTAGCTTGTTGAGTATTTTGTCAAAAAACTTATTTAAAAAGTCCTTATGTCTTTGAATGATTTCTGAAATGGGAAATTCCATCGATTCAAACTTGTAGTTATTGTCTTTGTGATATCTTAAATAGACAACTTTATCTTGCCCTCCATTATAGCCAAACAAGCAGGAAGAAATGAATTCTCCTTTATATTTTCTAATTGGATGACCAACTAACTCATTCCTGATATCTCTATTTATAGAATAATTCAAATCTTTTTTTAAGTCGCCCTTTTCAATTCCGGTTTTAAAAATTATTAATAATTCTTCTATAAAGTCTTGTTGAACATAAATACTTTGTAATAGACTTATTTGATTAGAAAAACGGTCAGAGTGGGACTCAGATTTTCTTTCATTAAATATTATATCAAATGTATCTTGGAAGTAACCTAAAATATCTCCGAAGTAATTTGTTCTAACTTCAGGCGTAAATTTTATTTTTCGTTTACAAAAATCATATTCCCAAATGAAGTGATTCCAAATGCTAGCTATTCTGTCAAGTTTATATGTTACCTCTTCTTTCAAATGTTTTTTTTATTTTTCAATTGGTTTTTGATGAAATAATTTTTTTAATTTCTTAATATCTCTTAAGAGCATAACATTGTACTGAAACCAACAAGCACATCTTGCAATTCCACTTTTATGTCGCAAATCTCTTTTAATATCTTCAAAACCATTGTTTTTAACTATTTTTTTAAGTTCTACTCCGATTAAATTGGCTAAATAATTTTTTTCGTCTTTGTAATTCACAAATAAATTAGGGTTGTCAAAAAAAAATTTTTCGATGTTAGGACGTAAGGGTAATTTTCCATTAATGTCCTTTAGAATAATCATTGAACCAACGTCTTTTAATTTATTTCCTTTCTTGTAATTTTCATCAAAGTCCTCTAAGTTCGAATAATACCAGTCGGTTTCTGTTTCAGTTTCCCTCCAATGTACAGGGTTTTTCTTTGTTATTCTTAATGTTTTTATTTCATTTGATTTTAATAATTCAATGCTAAAAACAAAAAGAAAAGGCCCATAAAAATTATATTTTTTCCATTCTTCGTGAATATCAACGAAATCAAGAAAAATGTCATCATAAATATCAAATTTCTTATCCTTTTCGTCAGAATATTGGTCTGTCTGGAATAGATTATTATCTGTTACGAATTTTCTTGATAGAAGGCTTTTGTTATTTAGGAAAGTGATAGAAGTAGATACTGTATTTGCGTGAAAGAGATGGGTTATCCCTTTCTTTACCAAAATATCGTATAATTCGGATGTGTTTAGGTTAAATTCAGACATCTTTTTTTAGCTTGCACATAACGTGTTGTATATGGTTTGTTGCGTATGTCAGCACCTAATTTAGCAAATACAAATCGAATAGAAAATCCGCGAGAATTTTCGTAAGTAGGCTAGAACTAGCAATAAATTATATACGGTGGTACACAGGTTTTATTTCGTATATGCACCTGACGAATATGTCAATTCGTAACTGTGAGTATAAATTTCAAATACGATTCCAAATGGGTCTTCCACATAGCACATTTTAAAAGGTTTTTCATTCGGATAATATTCTCTTATTGGCATTCTTCGTTTTCCGCCATACGATACTATCTTTTCAATTAATTCCTCAATATTTGGGTCTTGTACACAAAAATGAAAAAGTCCAGTATTAAATGGGTTAAATTCAGGTGCTTCTTTTATTCCGTTCGGAAAGCAAAACAATTCAATTCCAATTCCATCTGAAGTGGCTAAATGAGCAATTTTAAATTCATTCCAATCATTGCCGAAAACATCAATGCACATTTGTCCGATTGCAGTTTCTTTTTCTTTTTTAACTTTAGAAGGCTCCATTATGATGTACCAACCCATTACTTCTGAATAGAATTTTACTGCCTCGTTTATATTCGGAACTGTAATTCCGATGTGCGAAAATGATTTCGGATAATTTTTATTGTCTTTCATAAGATTCAATTTGCTAGTCTTTATTACTGAACTTTGTTGTTTGCGTAACTTGTGGGTAACGTTTTGTATATGGTTTGTTGCGTGTTTAAATACCCGAAAATTTAGTTATCACTAATTTAACTAAATAAGTATTTGACTTTGATTTAGTAAATTGCAGCAATAAACTATATACTTTGTTGTGCGTAGGTTTTTTTTCAGTTTGTAATTTCCCTTCTATATTCAGCGATTAGTGACAAAAGGTCTTTTCCAAGCAAAAACATATTAAATGTATAATCTACTTTCACAGGAATTGTCAAATTTTCAATATTTCCTACTGATACAGATAACGTTTCGTTTTCGACCTTGTTATTGAAATGGAAATGTTCAGATGAAAAATGAATATGTCCACTAAGTTTTTTGTACAAAGAGTTAAATTGAGGGAAAATCTTATCAATTTTTGTAACTAAATAAATGTCTGTCATTTTGTTACCATCTCTGTCTTTTAAATTTCTGATGTGTTCTCCGTTTAAAACTTTTTTATAAAATTCACTCGAATTAGCGTATAAACTCAAAGCATATAATCTTAAACAATTATCTATTTGCAATCTCATCAATGAAATTGCTGTTTGATAATTATTAGATTCTGCAAGAGTAACAAAACCTCTATTTAAAGAAATCGCTCTATTTGTTATTGACATTATGTAATGGTTTATTTCAGATATTCCACTTTCAATTTCGTAAATCTTTTTAATTTCTAAAATAAATAGTTTTTCTAGTAATAGAATATTCTTAAAAGTATGTTTCAAGTTACTCTCGTCAACATTCTTATTTAGCTTCTGCTATTCCATACGGTTGAGTTTAACTTACGCACAACGTCTCGGCTATGGTTAGTACGGGAATTAAAAGTAGTGAACTTTCGATTAAGCGCTTAGCCAAATTTTTTTATTTTGTTTTACTTTTCATTTTTAAAGCCAAATCAAAAGATTTGGCGGACTTTGTTATTTAAACAAACCTTTGATTTTATGCCAAAAACCCGTATTAACTATAGCCATTGTTGGGCGTAGTAATTCTTCTTCAATTCCGTCAATACAATGTTTTGCCCATTCTGCATTATCATCACTAATAGCTTTTTCAGGTCGAAAGTAGAAGTTTAAAAACTCATTACTTTCGGCAGGAAATTCTCTGTAATCCCAAGCTCCATTGGTTGAGGAAAGAATTCCGGAAGTCAATTCTGCTACTGAAGCTCCAATAATTCCATAACTAATATTAATAATCCCAGGTTGTCCAGCTGAACGTCTGAAATACCACATTCGGTTTAGTTTTTTTGATTTTTCCAGTTTAGACTCAATATTGTCTATACTTTTATTAGACTCTTTAAGGTCAGTTAATTTCCACCAAGGGTCATCTGGGTCAATTTCTGGGTCAGCGAGTAATTCACAATATGCGTCAGTTCCTCCAGCAATTCCTTTTATTGAGAACCAAGCATATTCATTCTTTTTCCATTCGAATTTATCGGTTAATTCAATATCAAACTTATACTTTTCATTGTTGTCGTGGATATTAACCTGTAATTCAATTTCTCTTTCAATTCCGACTGAATTTAGAAATGAATTAATATGCTTTTCAGATAGATTTATTACTTCTCCAAAAGAGATTTCAGTAGTTTTTACAGGTATTATGTCTATCGTAGTACTCATTTATTCTTATTACGCCCAACGTTTAGTATAACCGCAGTTACGGGATTAAATTTAATGTTTTTCGGATAAGCACCCACGGTAATAATTACGCGTGGATTTGGACGCAGTTGAATCCGCCGTAATTGCGGTTATACATTGTTGTGTGTAGTTTTTTCCACATACTCGTCAAATGTTGCAAACTTTCTGACTTTATTTTTTGAATTGATTGATACATAAATTCCGTTATTTTTTAGCAGAGTTGCTATTATTAAATCCGATTGAAATTCAGGCGTGATTTTTTTCAAAATTTCAATTACGTCTTTTTTACTTTCAAGCATAAAATGACACTCTCCATCATCGTGCGATGACATTTTCCCTTTTCCGATAATTTCAATCTCAAAATCTATTAATCCAATTTCGCCAGCTTGATTTAGGAATTTAATCAGTTCATCAGTTTTGTTGAATACAGGGAATTCCTTTTCGGTAGCAAATCCATAATTTTTATATAAGGTTGCACCAATTGTAGTTAGCTTTATTTCATCCGATTTATCAATTGCTTTTAATCCATCAACCGTAGAAATTTCTCCAAAATATAATTCAATTCCGTTTTCGGTTTCTTTGTATAAATATAATGACGGTTTCATTTTTTTCAAATTACACACAACGTCTCTGTATATGGCTCGTAGCGTGCAAATTATGAAATTATTTTCGGATGAAGCATGAGCCGAATTTTTTAATTTTTCTTATTATCTGTTCTCAATAAGCCAAATTAAAAAATTTGGCGGACTAGCAAATATGCCTTAACTTCGATTAATCAACTGACTAGCTATGAGATATATACATTGTTAGCCACCGTTATTTTTCACGATATTTCTTTCTAATGCCTCGTCATAAAATATTTTAATGTCAAAAGGCAAATTGTCAACTGGTGATAAAAAATCAGTCAAATTGGTTTCCGCCTCTGTCTTCACATCTGCGGATAAGCTATTGAAAACTTGCTCCAACAAATCCATTTCTGATTTGATTTTTTTATGGTGGAAATGTACAGCACAAAACTCTACAAATTCTTTTAAAGCTTTTTTCGAGTTATCGGTTTTGATATATTTTCCAATTGTTGAATAAGTTTTATCGGATATTACATTCCTATTTTCATCAAGAACTGTTGTGTAAATATTTAGCATATAAATCACTACTAATTCTTGTTCGTCATCTGAGAGTAAATCTAAATTTTCGTGGAATAAATGGAATAATGAATATGCATTTATGCTTTCTCCAGTTTCAATTTCCTTAATCATTTTAGCTAAATTTGACTTAAGCAAATCGTTTGAAACAAGAGGTTTAAGTTTTAATATAAAAGGTTTGACATCTTCAAGGTCGTAAACTGGATATTCCTCTATAGGACCTTCTTGCATAAAACAATCCCATTTTGACTTTTCCCATTTATCAAAATCTACTAAATACCCAAGTAGTTTTGTTCGTTCATTCTGATTTAGTTTGAGAATAACCTTGTCGTAAATTGACTGAAAGTGCCAATCTTGTTTGAGTTTTTCAAAAACTTCGTCAGCTGAATAACCGTATTTTTCTAAATAAACTGTCTTTACGGAGTCAACGATAATGTTAAGTACACTTTCGCTTATTTTGGCAGAATCAAAATCAAACTTTTCGCCTTTTCTTATTTCTCTGCCAGGATGAATTAAATTCCGATAATCTTTGACTACTCCTGCTAAATTCTTTTCCTTTTCTGAAATTACACCTTCTTGTACTGCCCACTCAATTAAATTATTTAGAGTGGAAGTCAGAATTTGATTTTCCGTCTTTCCGTTTGGTGGGAATTGAAGAAAATATTCAGTCAAAACAGCCTCGATTATACTTCCAGAAAGTACTAAAACAGATTTAACAGATTTTGTTTCAATACAATTCTTGAGCTCTTGATAATCTCTTATTAAAAGTTCTCTAAAGTTTTTATCCGAAATAAAGTCGAAGTTCACAGGCTTTTTTTTATAATGGTGGCTAACGTGTTTGTGTATGGTTAGTTGCGTGGTTAAGCAACTAATTTAGCAAATAAATCACAGATAGAATATTCCACAGGAATGTTCGTAAGTCGGCAGTGACCAAGCAATTAATTATACACGGTGTTGGCGTGTCGTTTTTATTTTCGCAAATCTTTATCGGTCATTTCAGAATCGTACTTCTTTCCGTCTTTATCAAAACTCCAAACATTTGATATTTCACGAACTTCAGGTAATTCAGACTCATTAGATTTAACTTTCTGTTTTACTATTCTGCGATATTTTCTATTAGCATTTTGCTTATTTTCTTTCTCCGATTTCGCAGTTGTTATTCCACGAATTTTAGTTTTCTTTTCCGATTTACTCATAAAAATCTATTTTCTGATTAGAGTTTAAAAGGATTCCATTTTTCTCCAATTCCATTGCGTTCCGCTCCAACTCCAATCGGCATTTCAAATAATTCATTCAGAGTATTATCTAATTCAACCGCATTTTTCAAAGAAATGATTTTTGCGTTTTCTTCCGCGTGGTCATTTTGTCCGCATAAGAATTGCCAATCTCCGTCACTGTCGTGTGTCGCATACAAAATCGGACTTTTTTCATCAGTTACGTGATTACAAGTAAAGACAGCTTTATTTTCAACATCACTAAATTTAAATTCAGTTTTACTTTTGTCGTTTTTCCCTTGTCCAAATAAATTGAATATGCTCATAAGAGTTATTGAAGTTATTAAAATTCGTTTTGTCATTCTTTCAGAGATTGCGGTTTTGTATTATACTGAAATAGGTTGACCTTTTTTTTGTCTTTTTTAGACGTTCAAAAGATTTTTTTCAGCCGTTTAGAAGGCAAAAAAATAGTTTGAACTAGGTCTGTTGTTAAATCGTCAGTTCAGGTAAATTTACTTTATTTTTTCGATACGACTTGTATTTGATATTTGGATTAAGATGTACATCAGCTGGTTTTCTTAGATCTAGACTAAAATGCGTTCTCAGATTATTATAAATGTACACAGCTTGATTGGTCATCTTTTGAGCTAGATCTGTGTTTTTAATGGTTTGTTTTAATCCATACTCATATTTAAGAGTTCTGTTAATTCGTTCCGCTACAGCGTTTTCATATGGATCGTATTGTTCGGTCATGCTCATTGTGATATTGTTGTCTTCAGCAAATTCTGTGTACTTGGGATTGCAGTATTGAAAGCCTCTGTCAGAATGATGAATGAGCTTTTCGTTAGGATATTTTCTGTTTTTAATGGCCATTGCGAGCGCATCCCTGCACAATGATGTCTTCATATGGTTATCGAGTTTGTAGCCCGTAATTTGCTTTGAATAGGCGTCTGTGACCAAGGCTAGATAGTTATGTCCGTTTTCGGTTTTGATATATGTGATATCGCTAACCCATAGTTGTTCTGGTCGAGTAGGGACTTGGTCCTTTACAAGGTTTTTATATTTTTTGTACATATGATTGGAGTTGGTGGTGGTGATATAGTTTTTGGTTTTTGGCACCAGTAGTTTGCTAAGTCTTAGAAAGCTGTAGAACTTATCTCTACCGATTTTAATATCAGCGTCAATGAAGTCTTGTCTTAGTTCGGTGTGAAGTTTAATGCCACCGGTTCTGGAGCCTACTCTTTTACGATAGTCCTTTACCATGGCCTTAAGCTTTTGGTGGTCTACTTCTTGTTTTTGTTGGGCTTTGAGTCTTTTGTAGAAGGCCTGTTTAGATATCCCAAAACATCCATAGAGCCATTTTCTTTTAAACGGTTTTTCTTCTTTAGCTCTATCTCGTCTGCTAATGTTTTGGGCAATGACTTTTTTGACATATCCACTCCTGTAATGAGTTCCATATCAGCAATGATATCTTGTTGGAAGTCTTTTTGGAACTCCAGTTCCTCAATCTTTTCCTTAAGTTTTTTGATTTCCTTGTCCTTACTCATACCTGTGTTTTGTTGCACTAAGGTACTGTAAATTCTTAACCAATAGGTAATGGTGGTTCTTGGAACGTCATATTTTTTATAGGCAAGGTTTGTGGATATCTGCCCGTTTAGAATTTGGTCAACGACCAACAGTTTCGTCTCCAGAGTTACTTTTTGGTAGCTTTTTTTTCGCCAGTGTTCATTTTGTGGTTTCATAAGTGACTATAATTAAATGATTAATTATTAGTCAACCTATTTCAGGAAAGTTCATTTGTTAAATGCACGCCAACGTGCTTATGTAAGAATAGTTGCGGTGCTGCACGGCATGATTTTCCGCGAGGAAAATCCGCCGTTGCTTTTTTGCAAAAGCATTATTGCTACGTACTAAAATAGCAATTATTTTTACATGTTGTTGGCGGTAGTGCTCATTTTCCGGTGCAAGGCTCCATTTTTAAACCGACTTTTTTTGGTTGACAAGCGTACCAACCAAGGATGTTTTGGCTGAGCGGATTGAATGACCGACGTCGATGCGCTTTGGTGCGCAACGCCATAGGGTTCGGAAATTTTGCGTTGCACTTAGATACTGCTCCGCTAAGATTGGAAGTTCTGGGCGTGCGCATTGAAGTCCGCGTGCGAGTTTTTTAAGATGGATAGGGAGTCGGGTTTCGGTATTTTTAATCCGACTGGTTTAAGAATTACATAACGTTTATTTTACCGCAATTTCCGTAGGCGGCTCGCATTACCGCCAACGTCTCGTATATGAAACGTAGCGTGTAAAAAAACACTATCGTTTCGGATTATAAACGAGCCGAATTTTTAAATTTTTCTTTTTTTATCAATAAGCCAAATTTAAAAATTTGGCGGTCTTTGTAAATATACACAAACCTCTCGTAAAGCCTATATTAGCTATGTTTTATATACATTGTTAGCCTACGTATTTACATATATCGACAAAGCTTCATTTATTATTTCGGCTTGATTTTTTAATGTAAATTTTTGTCCGAGTGCAACTTTAGAATCTGCTATTTTCTTTTTAATCTCTGCTTTTAATTGAGCATTCATTCCTCCTTTTTTTCCTAAACGTTGATGAATTTTGTCCAAAGTAGTGTCAAGCTCTTTGTCAACTGTTTTAACTCCGTAATTCTTGATGTTATCAACGATTTGAGAATATTCTTTATGTGTTACGCTAAAAATCGATTCATTGTCAGTTGGTACATTGAATTGAGCCTTATTTTTTAAATTTTCGGAACCGTAAAAGTCCATAACCATACCCTTTAAATGACTTTTTTGAAATATAAAAACAAAACGTATTCGTCAATCATTATCGAATATGGTCTTTCGTAATTTGGTCTCCAATGAAGCCAAGTCCAGTTTTTGTCCGAGTAGTTTGGTGAACGAAGTAATTTGTAACCAATATCTTTTAGGTCTGAATCTAAAGGATTTAGTTTTATTTCAGCCAGATTGTCTTTCAGATATTTTTTTAAAATTCTATTTAATCTTTTTTCCTCTTTTACTTTTAGTTTAAATCCGCTATCATCTTGAATCGATAATCTCCAAATAATTGAAGTCCAAAAAAGAAAAGCAATAAATCCAGAGGTCGAACCTTCATAAATTTGGTCGAACTTGGGTTTTTGATTTAAAGTGTTTGCATATTCCGATTCGATGACTGATAAATTTGATTCGCAACTTGTACAGAAATAGTTGTCTACAATTCCGTCAATATTATTGTTTTCGATAAGTTCATCCGTTACTTCTCCATAAACCTCTTCAAGCTTTTCGGGAAGTACAGCTCTACCAAAATATGATGTTGTTTGTTTAGGTGTTATAATAAAACCCATTTCTTTATCTCTACCAGTTTCCCCTTCTTCGTTATCAATTCGCTTTGAAAGAAAATGAGGAACTATGTGAGAGCCTTTTTTATCGGCTGGATTTTCGTTGCAAAGTAGACAGTTTCTCATATGTAGGCTAACGATAGCGATATACGTAGTGGCCCCTTTTCATGCTGATAGGTTTTTGGGCCATTACGTATATTGCATGTTGTGGGTAGTTTTATTTTAATTTTAATTTTTCCTAAAATTAGGAATAAAACTGTTCATAGTTTGCCATAAGACAATAATTGGGTCGCTTTTGTACAAGCCCCGCGTTTCATATTGAGCCATACATTTGTGTATGATCAGTCTGAAACGCACCAAAAACCCCACTGGAAGTGTAAAAACGCAAACATTTACGCTCAAATATTTGACTTTCTCCAAAAATTTTCCCGTCCTTGTTCAAGTAGTTTTTAACGTTCCAACGTTTTGAGAGCGAGCTCTCAACGCTGAAAGCTAAACTACTTGGGCAATATCCGACAGAAATGGTCGAATAGTTGCCAGCTCCATTTTTACACTTCCAGTGGAGTCCGTTTCCCTATCCACAACACCGCTCAGGAAATCCTTGTACAAAACGTCATTAGCGATGGCAAATTACCTACAACGGTTTTGTGTATGGCTCGTTGCGGGAAATCAACTATGATTTTCCGCCGTAACCGAAAGATAGCAAATTGCAATGAATTCCGATTAGGAATTCAGCCGCAATGAGCTATACACGGTGTTAGCATACGTTTTTTATTTCAGAGATATTATTTTCCAATCTTCTTCTAATTCTTTTACTAATACTACATTCTTCTCAATATATTTTTTCTTTCCTTTAACTATCAAAGTTAGATTTGCATTACCAGTTGTACCATATTTGTCTTTATGAGTTGCCATACTCCCAGAAGGCAGATAAGAGAAAGAGGTAATTTCTCCAACTTCGAATATTAATTCAGTATCGGTTTTTAAAAACTCAGTAGCTGAACTAAATGCTCTGGAATTTGGAATAACTATCGCGATTAAACCTTTTATAAAAATGGTTAAACATAAAACTCCGAATATTATATAGAAAACAATTCGGTGCATTTTATTTTCTCGTCTAGCATTTATGTCATCAAGTATGAATTTGGCGATTACAAATAGTAATAATCCAAATCCGATAGATTTACTCTCCCAAAAAAAGTAAATGTTTGACGCTCTGGCTAAATATCCATAAAGAATAAGAGCTAAAGCTATTAAAGTCAAGATTTTTAATGGTGTTCCAATATTCTTTATTAGTTGAGTGTAATATTCAGACAAACTTATTTTTTCGGTATTTTCATTCCCTTGGGATTGCCCATTTTTAATTATTAATTTACGACCTTTTGTTAGCCATAAAATTGGTCCAATAAACCCAATCATTGAAATGATAATCCATTTTAATTTTGATTCTTTGAAATCGTTACATGCGATTTGAATTATAGCCACGAAGGTTGTTACGAGTGAACTTAAACATATTAAGAAAAATAGTAGGCCAAAAATAACTTCCATTGTTTAATTCAGATTTTGAGTGGTAAATGTATGCTAACGGTCTCGGCTATGAGTAGTTGCGTGGTTTAGCACAAAACTTTGCAAGTACACACCAAACTGAAAATCCGCGAGGATTTTCAGAAGTGGCGAGAACAAGCAATTACTTATAGCCATTGTTGTGCAACGTTTTTTATTTTCTTTACCACGAATGAAAGTAATACATAAAACTTCCATCGTTTTTTAAATATAGTGTAAATCTTTCTCCTTCAGAATACATATGAGCAACAGTTGCAACCGAATTATATTCCATTGGATTTTCGGTGAAATGTAATTCGGTTAAATTTCTGTCCGACAATCCTGTAATTGACTTTTGCCAAATTATATTTCCGTTTTTGTCTTTACTCGCAAGTATTGTTTTATCATCAGCTTTTGAAACAGTTAAAGTTCCAAATTCAGTTTCCTGCATTTTAGTTGGCTTTAATTCCGATTCCACATTATAGTCGACTCCATAAAAAGGTCCATCATCGAAAGTTGCTGTCATTTTCGGCAAATAATCTACGCTTTCTACTTGAGAATAGAAGTCAGTTCTTATGAAGTCAATTTTTTCAGAGATTGATTTTTGTTGAAATTCGGTCGAGTCAATTTCTCTAATTTTCAGATAGATTTCTGAAATTTTATTAAAATAACTCGTATCAATTTCTTTATTACAATTCGGATGATATTCCTTTAATTGATATACAATCATTGGAATAATGAAGTTAGTTTTAATTTCAGATTGACCTCTGTCTTTGTCAAAATCCATTTTCGATAGTCCGTCAAGTTCAGATTCTGGCCATTTTATAATTTCCATTTCGTCTAAACCAAAAAAGTCGAGATACTTTATTTCATAACAGTCTTTTGAATCTTGTCCAAATAAAGTCAGATTTATAGCTAAAAATAATATTGTTAAAATTCGATTTCTCATTTTTTGGTCAAATGTTGCACAACGGTTTAGTATATGAAAAGTAGGGCAGAAAGTAAGCTGTTTCCATTCGGTTGAGCCACGAGCCATATTTTTAATTTTTCTTTTTTAACTTTTCAGTTTTAAAAATACAAAATTAAAAATGTGGTGGAATTGTAAACACACAATTACCTTTCGATTATGCCAAAATCGCCCTATTTTTTATATACATTGTTCTCTACTGGCTTTCTGCGTTCAGATTGGTTTTCAGCGTTGGCAGAGACATACTCTTTTACAGTTTGGGTGTAGCTTGGATGGCGCGACTGTGAAAGTGTATGACTCGTAGCGGTGGCTATTTCGTGAACCTAATCTGCAAGTTTAGATTAAAATATAATTCGTTGTTCTCTTTATAAATTTCGCCAAATCCGTGTCTCGATGAACTTGCAGTATCGAGTTTTGTATTATTCAATAAGTAATCTTCAAATTCATTTCTATTGTAGATATGGTAACAAAGAACATCTCCATTCGCTTTTACAATTAAATATCCACCAGTCGCATCATATTTTCCGCTCCAAACTTTTGAAGGCATCATTCCGAGTGCTACATCTGTTAGGAAACGCTTAATTTTATATTCGTAAAATTTATGCTCGTTTTCAATATCAAAGTTCAACGGATTTTTCTCTGAAGATTGATTTACTAAATCCATTAAATGAGAATACTCACTTGAATAAAAGTCAAGTACAATTTGAGATAAAATTTGTGGTAACAAACTATCTATTAAAACAAGATTGTTAGAGAATATTTGTCTTTCTGTTTTTACAAATTCTAATGAGCCACTTTTAGCTTGAATTTCTGAAATTCTATCCATTATTTTACTTCGAGAAGAAATAGAATTTATATCATCAATTTGTTTGTCAGTAAAGTCAATTCCATTTATTTTGAAGATGAAATTAGTTGTTTTTCCAGCGTTTAATAGAGTAGAAGGACTTCCTAATTGTGATTTGATACTAAACCCTAAAGTTGGTTGTTGGTTTGTTCTTTGGTCGTGAACAACTATTGTAATATCTGTTTTGGCTGAAGAACTTGCTTTTAATGAAATACAATTAATCGATTGCATAAACTCTTCAATTTCTGGAACAGAAAATGTTCTTTCTCGATTTTCTTTAATTGCATCTAGAAGAAAAAGAGCTTTGATTTTAAATTGCTCTATTGGAATTTTCAAAACTTGTTCATCGCCTGAAACTAATATGATTTCGTCTTTGATAGAATATTCAAAGTCACCATTATTTTCTGAACGCAGAATTTTGATAATTGGGTAAACTAATCCTTCAAGTTTTTCAATGTCTTTATCACCAAGAAATAACTGTTTGTCGCCTAATAGTTTGAAAAGAGCATAAATCTCACTCCATTCGCCTTTATTTCCTGTAATCATTTGCAGTTAAGTTTTTCAATTATTTTTTCTGCCGTTGCTTGAATAGCAGGAACCGCAACTGAATTCCCAAATTGCTTATAGGCTTGTGCATCAGAAACTACAATTTTAAAATCTTCTGGAAAACCTTGAAGTCTTGCCCATTCTCGTGGTGTCATTTTCCTAATTCCTTCTCTATTAACTTCGCCAGTTATGTGAGTAACTGGAACAAAATTTGTTAACCTATCATCTAAAACTAAATTTCGTTCTCTTCCCATTCCACCACAAACGACTGCATTAGAAGTTCCGTCATTTGGTATAATCTGATAGCCAAATCCGTTTCCTTTACTTTCGTGGCGAGCTCTGTGGTTTTTTAGAGTTTGAACATAAGTTGTAGATAAGTAATATTTTACAGAAACTTCTTCTTGTTCTAAAATATCGTCTAAAACTGCATCTTCATTCGTTGGTTCAGGATATTGGAAATCAGTAATCCCTAAATCTTTTCGGAAACCAACGATAAAAATTCTTTCACGATTTTGAGGAACACCAAATTCTTTAGCATTTAGTATTTGCGGTTCTGGAACATAATAGTTTAAATCTTCTCGTAAAACATTTAAAATTGTTGCTAATGTTTTCCCTTTATCGTGATTTCGTAATCCTTTTACATTCTCAAGAAATATCGCCTTTGGTTGTTTCTTTTTAATAATCTCGGCAACATCAAAAAATAGTGTCCCGCGAGTATCTTCAAATCCGCCACGTCTTCCAGCTATTGAAAATGCTTGACACGGAAATCCAGCGCAAAGCACATCAAAATTATCTGGAATATAGCTTTTGGTTTTATCTTTAGTTATGTCGCCAAAAGGGATTTCTCCAAAATTAGCTTTATAGGTTTGCTTTGAGTATTTATCCCATTCGCTTGTAAAAACACATTTCCCGTTAAGATTTTGTAATGCCATTCTAAAACCACCAATTCCTGCAAAAAGGTCAATGAATTTAAACTTTGGTTTTTGTGGTGCTGGAAAAGGAACAGATTTATTTAAGTCAAAAATTAGATACTGAAGAGCCTCTTCTGCAACTTTATTTGTGATTTGTTCGTTTGGATATTCTTTAACTAACCTTTCTTTTACGAAAGCAAGAGCATCTTTTTTGTAAAACTGCGAAACTCCGTTTTTATGATTATGTAAATAATGAGTAAAAGAAGCTGGTTTAGAATTCTCTGGCTCAACTACTTTAATTTCAAATAGCTGTCCGTCAATGTTTTCTATATCAATTCTTTCTTTTATCATACCATTGCAAATTCAACTTCACAAGTTAAAAAAGTTTTAGATAGTTTGTTCTGTTAGTTTGCTTTTTTGTTCACATTCTTTTGTCAATAAAGTTGCTCGAGCGCAAAGGCAGAAACAGCTCTTTTATTTTTTCAGCTTGGGGTGATGCGTTTGGAAAAATAAATGTGCTGTTTTAGCGGTGGCTTTTAGCTTGTAGAGAACGTTGATGTGTATGATTAGTGGCGTGTTTGAGCACCTAATTTAGTAAATAAATCACGGATAGAAAATCCGCGAGGATTTTCGTAAGTAGACGAGAACTAGCCATTAATTATACACGGTGTTGTGGTGTCGTTTTTTATTTATCTTATTCCTTTTGTTTTTAATTCAGCATAAACCTCTTGGGTTCCGTGAATTTCTTTTCCAAACGAAATATCAATATCATATTCTATTCTGTATTCGTTTAGAACTTCGTCTATTTTGTCTTTTTTATTTTTCGCAATCTCAATTTCTTGTCTGTGTTTGTTTAAAGTTCCAAAAGCCATTCCAAGAGGCGCAAGTCCAACAGCCATAATTATTATTGGAACTGTTGATATTACTCCGCTGTCTAAAGCATATTTTCCTAATAAATATCCTCCAACTATTACAGAAATTCCGATAATCACAAAAACTCCAAAATATGTAAAAGTCAAGAGTTTTTTCCGCTTGAAGTTTTCGTATTCTATATTTACGGATTTTAGCTTATTTTCAAATTTTTCATTCAATTCAATTTTCGGACAAGTTTTATTAAATTCAGGTTTTCTGTCGTTTAATCCACAAGTTGTCCCAATTTTCAAACTTGTCTTTTGATTGTCGCACAAATCACAATGTCTTGCTAAATCCATTAAATATTCAGTTCAATTTTAGTTGATTTTTCGATTTCGTTTCGTTCTGTTCAAATGCACCACAACGATAGCAATATACGTAGTGGCCCCTTTTCATGCTGATAGGTTTTTGGGCCATTACGTATATTGCATGTTGTGGGTAGTTTTATTTTAATTTTAATTTTTCCTAAAATTAGGAATAAAACTGTTCATAGTTTGCCATAAGACAATAATTGGGTCGCTTTTGTACAAGCCCCGCGTTTCATATTGAGCCATACATTTGTGTATGATCAGTCTGAAACGCACCAAAAACCCCACTGGAAGTGTAAAAACGCAAACATTTACGCTCAAATATTTGACTTTCTCAAAAATTTTCCCGTCCTTGTTCAAGTAGTTTTTAACGTTCCAACGTTTTGAGAGCGAGCTCTCAACGCTGAAAGCTAAACTACTTGGGCAATATCCGACAGAAATGGTCGAATAGTTGCCAGCTCCATTTTTACACTTCCAGTGGAGTCCGTTTCCCTATCCACAACACCGCTCAGGAAATCCTTGTACAAAACGTCATTAGCGATGGCAAATTACCTACAACGGTCTAGTGTATGATTTCGTTGCGTGGTTTAAGCACTAAATTTAGCAAATAAATCACAGATAGAAAGTCCGAGAGGACTTTTGTAAGTAGGCTATAACTAGCAATGAATTATACACGGTGTTACCAACTGGCTTTTATCAGAGTTTAATCCAATTTAATTCGTTTTCCTTAATATTCTTTAAAAAATCAGCGTCAATATTTCCCGCTGAATTCGTTTTTCCGTTTTCTATTTTTATTCGTTCGTTTTGTAATTCGCCAGAAAATTGGTGGTAAAAAATTCCGATTTCGTTTAGTTTGCTTTTCAGTCGTTTGTCAGTCAGAAATTCAGTCCATTTTTTCGCCTCTTTGTTTTCCGCTTTTAATTCGCTTGAGTTTTTTTCGGTAAATTCATTTCGTTTTTGTTCCAGAAGCAATTCAATTCGACGTTTTGAGAATCGTTTTCTTTCGAGTTTTTTCTGTTCTTTTTTCCAGTCAGGTTCAGATGAATCGTCCGAATATTTTTTTCCTAAAACAGAACCACAATCGCAATCTTTAGTTGTCGTTAAGAAAGTCCGAATTTCATTAGAATTTGGTATATGCAAAGTATATTGTGCGTAATTCAATCCGAATTCAGAAGCAATTTCCTTGATTTCTGAATTGTTAGATTTCTCTTTTGTAACTAAAAAGTTGAATTGGCACATAATTTTTTTTAGCTTGCTGGCAACAACTGTATAAACGTAATGGTACGTTTATTTACCCTATACCCGCAAGATAAATAAAATCGATGAATTTTAGGTTTTTTTAGTTTATACAACTGAAAATCAGAACTATAAAAGTATATTATGCGACTACAAACGTTTATAAACGACTATAAGCATTTACAAACGACAGTAAACGGATAGTTACTGACCAACATTTGTAACCCTTCGCATCCTTTTCGCATTAGATTGAATTATTACGATTCAGCCTAATACATTTTTCTCTAATGCTAAGTTAAGATATAAAATACAGTTAGTTTAACTAGTAACATCGTTAATGACCCCGAATTTATCAAACGGGAGCTTGACAGATTACAGCTATTTTTTTAATAGCTTCTAAAGTAAGCAATAAAAATACAAGATATACTCTTCCTACAATTTGGACCAGTAAGCGTACTATTACGTCTATACTTTTTGTATAAACTCCCTTAACTTAACCCTTATTATACCTGTAGAACTCCCATATTAAACTTTTTTTCAATAGGTGCATGGTCTGCGGCCTCTATGCCCATACTAATCCAAGTTCTGGTGTCTAAAGGATTGATAACGCCATCGGTCCAAATTCGGGCAGCAGCGTAGTAGGGGGAGACTTGATTATCATATCTGTCCTTAATTTTGTCAAATAGCTCTTTTTCCTTTTCGGGCGTTATGGTTTCTCCTTTCTTTTTTAAAGAGGCCGTTTCAATCTGTAACAAAACCTTTGCGGCACTTTTTCCGCTCATTACGGCAAGTTCGGCACTTGGCCATGCTGCTATCAATCGTGGGTCATAAGCTTTTCCGCACATGGCATAATTCCCCGCGCCGTAACTGTTCCCAATTATAATCGTGAATTTTGGTACTACCGAATTACTTACCGCGTTTACCATCTTGGCGCCATCCTTTATGATTCCGCCGTGCTCCGATTTGCTGCCTACCATAAAACCGGTAACGTCTTGTAAAAATACTAACGGAATTTTTTTCTGGTTACAATTCGCAATAAAACGGGTAGCCTTATCGGCACTATCGTTATAAATAACGCCGCCAAACTGCATTTCGCCTTTTTTGGTTTTTACTAACTTTCGCTGATTGGCAACTATCCCGACCGCCCAACCGTCAATGCGGGCATAGGCGGTAATGATTGTTTTTCCGTAGCCTTCTTTATATTCGTCGAATTCACTTTTATCGACCAACCTTTTTATAATTTCCTTCATGTCATATTGGTCAGCCCTTGATCTTGGTAAAATCCCAAATATATCATCAGGAGTCTCCGTTGGTTTTTTAGAGGCTACTCTATTGAACCCTGCCTTATCGTAATCGCCAATTTTGTCCATTAAACGCTGTATGGTTTCCAGAGCATCTTTATCATCTTTGGCTTTATAATCGGTTACGCCAGAAATCTCGCAGTGGGTGGTTGCGCCTCCCAGAGTTTCATTATCAACAGTTTCTCCAATGGCCGCCTTAACCAAATAACTTCCGGCCAGAAAAATACTGCCTGTATTTTCTACGATCAAGGCTTCATCGCTCATAATCGGTAGGTAAGCACCACCGGCAACACAACTGCCCATCACCGCTGCAATTTGGGTAATACCCATACTGCTCATCACGGCATTGTTTCTAAATATCCTCCCAAAATGTTCCTTATCGGGAAAAATCTCATCTTGTAACGGTAGATATACACCGGCCGAATCCACCAAATAAATAATCGGCAAACGATTTTCTATGGCAATTTCTTGGGCTCGCAAATTCTTTTTCCCTGTAATAGGGAACCAGGCACCCGCTTTTACCGTAGCATCATTGGCTACAACAATACATTGCTTGCCGCTCACGTAACCCATTTTCACCACCACGCCTCCTGAAGGGCAGCCGCCGTGTTCCTCATACATATCTTCTCCTGCAAAAGCACCAATTTCAATGCACGGTTTCTTTGTGTCCAATAAATAATCCACCCGTTCCCTTGCGGTCATTTTTCCTTTAGAGTGGTGTTTTTCGATACGTTTTTCACCACCGCCCAATTTGACTTTCGCTAAGCGTTTTTTCAAATCTGAAAGGAGTAATTTATTGTGATCTTCGTTCTTGTTGAAGTTTAAGTCCATTGAATTTTGAGTTTGAGACGAATTTACAAAACCAAAAGATGTTAAGGAAGCGAATGTTTTGTTAAAAATTAAATTCAGTCACAGGGCTGCTTTGTAAACTTTATCTTTAACGGTAATTTAGAACTTTAAAAAAAATAAATAGGCTAGAAAATGGATTTCAACAAATTTGAACCCATTAAACCTAAAAAGGGCTTTTTTAAAAGCTTGTCACCCAAGGGTATCATCAATATTCAATAGTTTGTATTGAGAGAAGCTGAAGTAAGAACACTAAAAAATATAAATAAATAAATGAAGCACGTATTAGTATTTGCAGGAAGCAACAGTCTGGATTCCATTAATAAGAAATTGGCAGTTTACGCCTCAACTTTGTTGAAAGATATTAAAGTTAATATATTGGACCTAAATGATTTTAAGCTACCTATTTACAGTAAACAATTAGAGGAAGAAAAAGGGCATCCCGAAAACGCCAAAAAATTTATAGAACATATTAAAAAGGCCGATGGTATTGTTTTATCCTTGGCAGAGTATAATGGAGCTTACACCTCGGTGTTCAAAAATCTTTTTGATTGGATGTCTCGGGTGGAGCAGAAAACCTTCCAAAACAAACCAATGTTATTAATGTCAACATCGCCCGGTGCTCGGGGAGGGCAATCGGTCTTAGAGATAGCTATGGATCGCTTTCCTAGACATGATGCCCAAATTGTCGCAAAATTTTCACTGCCTTCCTTTGCTGAAAACTTTTCCGACGGAAAGATTAACAATCAAGAATTGAACGATCAATTATTGAAGGAAGTTGAAAAGTTTCACAATAACCTATAATCAAGGATAAAAAAACTGAAATCAAGAACATTTCTATTAAGAAAAAATTGAAAGTAAAACAGTGTGGTTGATTATTTTCCAAGAATCTACCCAAATGATTTTTTCCCTATACGCGTTAGTCAAACATACTTTTTATGTAACGTTTTCAAAATGTGAAGATGTTTGAACTTAATGGTTTCAGAAAATTTTGAATTTAAAAATAATTTTAATTAACACTAAAAAAAGTCCCTACTCTGTAGGGATTTAGGGAGGCTTATGATACTACATAAAGCAGATACAAGAGGATACGCCAATCACGGTTGGTTAAAAACGTACCATAGTTTTAGTTTCGCAAATTACCACAATCCAGAGCGCATGTCCTTTGGGGCACTTCGTGTACTCAACGATGATGTGATACAGCCCAAAATGGGATTTGGAGAACACCCGCATCGCGATATGGAAATCATTTCAATACCGTTGAGCGGAGCATTGTCGCATAAGGATAGTATGGGCAATACCAAATCCATAGAGGTAGATGAAGTTCAAGTGATGAGTGCAGGTACTGGCCTTACCCATTCTGAATTTAATGCGAGCAAAACCAATGCAGTTAACCTGCTGCAATTATGGATTATTCCCGAAGTTCAAAATGCAACACCTAATTATGAGCAACGTCAATTTTCTTCGGAAGAAAGACACAATAAGTTGCAAACCATTGTCGCACCTAAAGACAAGATTGAGGGTGATGCCTTGCCAATCCATCAGCAAGCTTATATTTATCGCAGTTATTTGGAATCTGGAAAAGAATTACAATTAAAACCAAAAACTGAAAATCACGGGTTCTATATTTTCAACGTCGAGGGTTCAGTAAACGTTGCCGACAAGAGTTTAGCTAGAAGAGATGCTATAGGTATTTATGATATTGATACGGTCACGATTTCTTCCGAAGAAGATTCTGAGCTTATTATTATAGAAGTTCCAATGCGTTGAGCCAATTACTTTTTAGGAGTTTTTTTTGAATAATTCAATTAGGCTAAAATTTTCCGAAAGGTTTTTCGTCTTTTATAAACTTTGGGGTCAAAGTGTTTCCAAATTTTATGGATGGCCTCATTGTCTTCCAACTCTGGCGTACGGTAACAGGTCTGAATCCCTTTTTCGGTAAAGGTTTCGTAGTATTCATTGAAAATTATGGCGTGCACCCCTTTGTTCTGATAATCGGGATGAATGCCGATAAGGTAAAAAATAACATCCTTGCTGTTCTTTTTTGCATTCAGTATATAACTGAAGCCAATAGGAAATAATTTTCCCTTTGCTTTTTGAAGTGCCTTTGCAAAAGCGGGCATCACGATAGCGAAACCCACCAGCTGATCGTCTTTATCGACCACAAATTTGATGTATTCTGGATTAACAAAATTGATAAATTTCTCTTTGAAATATTCTTTCTGAATATCTGTAATGGCCACAAATGATGAAAGCGAAGCATAAGATTCATTAAAAAGGTCAAACATCTTATCGGCGTAAGGCATAACCTCCTCAGTCTTTGTGAATTTTAATGGCCTTAAACCGTAGCGTTTTTTAATTATTTCCTGTGCTTTTTTGAAAAATTCTGGTTTTACGTTTTCAAACGGAAATTTACTTTCTGAATAATTTTTCTCAATCTCATAACCATGAGCCTTATAATGTTCAACATAATAGGGATGGTTATACCACGTTATCATTGGGGCAATCGAGTCGAAGCCCTCGGTCATAACACCAACCTTATCTAAATTTGAAAATCCTACTGGGCCTTCGGTAAACTCGAGATTATTTTCTTTCCCTATTTCTTCAACCTTTTGAAGCAGCAGTTTCGAAACCTCTAAATCATCTATAAAATCAAACCAGCCAAAACGCATTTTCTTTTGGTTCTGTCCATTGACTTCCAACCAATTGATAATAGAAACAACACGACCAACGATTTCATCATTCTTATAAGCCATAAAGAAGCGAGCCTCAGCATCCTTAAAGATCGGGTTCTTTTCCTTATCAAAGGTTTCAAGTTCTTTTTTGATAATGGGCGGTACCCAAAACTTGGAATCCTTGTAGAGTTTAAAAGGAAACTTTACAAACTGGACCAATTCCTTTTTAGAATGAATTTCTTTTATTGTAATCATATATTGCTTGGCTTATAGAGGTCCGTCATCATCAAAATCGTCGGTTTTCTTTTTGCCTTTTTTGTTTGGCTTTCTTTTATCGGCATCATCACGGGAATTGTTATTGTCTATTTCTTTATCCTTATGAAAATCAAATCGGTAAGACGCACCAAAATTGACGCTAAAGACTGAAGGTGTATCTTTTGAATTAAAAGTGATCGCTGTATCTAATTGGAAATCCTTGGTCCAAAGATAACCGCCGCCAACCCTAAACAAGTTATCGGCATAGAAATCACTTTGAATACCTTGCGTTTCAGCAAATACCACCCATTGAGGACTGAATGAATGTGTAAGTGTAACAATATATTGAAAATCGGAAAAATCGGTACCTATTCTATCTTTCAAAAAATTCATGACCAACACCCAACCTCCGGAAAAATTATTCTGGGTAGCTATCATCACTTTGGGGCTAAATCCCTCTATACCTGGCGCGGTATAGGGATTATCTGGCGTATCAAAATTGGCACCGGCATAAACGGCTACGGCAGGAATAAGCGATTTCCACTTAAACCCAAAGTTGGCGTGATAGCTATACAAATTAGGTTTGTCTTCTCCAGCATTTTTATAGGGATCATAGACTAGGTATTTTGCACCGACTGTAAAATTTTTGAAGTTGGAGCGTTTGGTTTCCGAAGAAATAATAGAGCGGTTATCTGTAAAAGTATCATTTTGATAAATCCCTTCGACGTTAACTTCCAGTTGTTCAAATAAAAGGCCGTAGCGTGCAGTAAAATCGGCACCAAAACCAGAAACTTCATATTTTAATGGGGTATGCTCTTCTTTTAGGATATAAGGACCTACCTCAAATTGCAACACATTGGTACCAACCGAAAAAGCACTTTTTGAAACTCCCGGTCTATTGGAATTTATAACCTCGGTATATTGTGCAAATAAGGTATGGGAAATGCAAAATAAGAGTATTGGTAGCAGATTTTTGAACATGGATGTAGGGTTTCGATGAAGGTCAAATATAGAGATTTTAAACAATTTTTAGGTATTTATGATGTATTTTAAAATGAGATAATTGTATTTTTGTAAAAATTTCAAAATATGTTACAAACCGCATCATTAATGGGTTTTTTGAGAACCATCCTGATTATTTTATTGGTGTATTTTGGTATAAAAATTTTGGCAAGATTGTTTGCGCCTTACGTTTTGCGGTATATGTCCAAAAAAATGCAAGAACGCTTTGGTGGACAATTTCAACAGCAGCAAAAACAAAATCAGCAGCGACAAAAAGAAGGCGAAACCGTTATAGATAGAGTACCAAAGACGCATAAAGATTCCGATAATAAAATGGGGGAGTATATAGATTATGAGGAAGTGGATTAAGTTTCCAAGTTGTCTTATTGTTAACTTATAAATTCTATCTAAAGATTTTGATTATCTCCCATCTCCAAAATTATAACTACTTTTCAGCTTTAAAATTCTAAACCGCTTTTATGTCGTTTCCTTTTAAAAAGCTTCTTCCACACATTTTAGTGCTCATCGGTTTTATAGTCATTGCCTTGGCTTATTTTAGTCCGGTGTTGCAGGGTAAACAAATTCAGCAAAGCGATATCATGCACTATATTGGTATGGCTCAACAGCAGAAAGAGTTTAAGGCCGATACTGGAAACGAAACCTATTGGACCAATAGTGCTTTTGGCGGAATGCCAACCTACCAATTAGGAGCGCGTTATCCTCACAATTATATTAAGAAATTAGACCTTAGTCTTCGCTTTTTACCGCGACCTGCCGATTATTTGTTTCTTTATTTCATTGGGTTTTACATCTTGCTCTTGGCGTTAAAGGTCGATTTTAAATTAGCTGCTTTGGGTGCTCTGGCCTTTGGCTTTTCTACCTATCTCATTATTATTTTAGGTGTTGGCCATAATAGTAAAGCCCATGCCATTGCTTATATGCCTTTGGTGCTGAGCGGAATTGTTCTGACTTTCAGGAAAAAATATATACTCGGTTTCCTACTTTCGGTTATTGCGATTGGACTAGAAATTGTTGCCAACCATTTTCAGATGACTTATTATCTTCTGTTTTTGGTGCTCATTCTCGGGGTAGCCTATTTGGTAGATGCCTATAAGAAACAAATGTTACCCCATTTTTTTAAATCAATCGGGATTTTATCGGTCGCTGCTATTTTGGCGGTGGGTCTAAATGCCACTAATATTTTGGCAACTCAAGAATACGTTAAGGAAAGTACCCGTGGCCAAAGCGAGTTGACCATAAATCCAGACGGCTCAACAAAAGAGGTCACTACTGGTTTAGACAGGGATTATATTACCGAATACAGTTACGGTTTGCTGGAAACCTTCAATCTTTATATTCCTAGATTTATGGGTGGGGGCAGCGGAGAGGATGTTGGTAAGGATTCTGCCTCTTATGAATTTTACAAAAATATTGGCGCCAGCCCAACTCAAGCGCTTCAAGAAATAAAACAGACCCCGACCTATTGGGGTGAGCAAACCATTGTTGAGGCTCCAGCTTACATTGGGGCGGTAGTCTTGTTTCTTTTTGTATTTGGATTATTCTTGGTTAAAGGTCGTTTAAAATGGTGGCTGGTCGGCGCGAGTGTGTTTGCATTAATTCTATCCTATGGAGATTCTGAGCCTTTTGCGTTTATCACGGATTTTTTTATAGATTATATCCCGCTTTACAATAAGTTCAGGGCGGTAAGTTCGATTCAGGTCATTATGGAATTGTGTATTCCTGTATTGGCCATTTTTGGATTGGTTAAATTGTTTCAAGATTTTAATAAGGAGGAAGAAAAGTTAAAGGCGCTAAAGTTCTCGCTCTTAATTTGTGGCGGACTTGCGCTTATTTTCTTTTTGTTTAAATCGGCATTGTTTGACTTTGTTGGCGCAAATGATGGCTATTATCGGGAAGCCTATGGCGAATACGGACAAGGATTTATCGATGCTTTAAGAGAAGACCGAAAAACATTTTTCACTCAAGATACACTACGAACCCTGATTTTGGTAGTGCTTTCCGCTGGACTTATTTTTGGATACCTCAAGGAAAAATTATCGAGAAATATGGTCATTGGGATATTTGCAATTCTTATCCTTTTTGATTTGGTGGGCGTCAATCGACGTTACGTCAATACCGACAATTTTGTTTCGGCACTTCAAGTCAATAAACCTTATCAAGCCAACGCAGCCGACAAGCAAATCATGCAGGATCAAACAAATTTTAGAGTCCTTGATGTTTCCCAAGCCAGCCGAATGCCAGCAAGAGCTTCATATTTTCATAACTCCCTGAGTGGCTACAGCGCAGCTAAATTAAAGAGATTCGATGAACTTTATAATTTTCATATCGCAAAAAACAATATCAACGTTTTGGAAATGCTCAACACAAAATATATTGTTGTTGAAGATGAAGCCGGTAAAATCACGGCAAGTACTAATTATACCAACCCCAATGGTAACGCTTGGTTTGTTTCAGAATTGAATAAACTGAAGACTGCAAATGCTGAAATATTAGCACTTGATAGTTTACAAACAAAGATTAAGGCGGTCACAACCTCTTCCGAATTAAAATCTGAACGGTTTAAAGTAGATTCTACTTCGGCCATACGTTTGGTATCACACCAACCTAATTATCTCAAGTATAAAAGTAATAATACCAATGAAGGATTCGCCGTCTTTTCTGAAATCTATTACGGGAACGGTTGGATTTCACTAATCGACGGGAAGGAAGTACCACACTATCTTGTAAATTACGCTTTACGCGGAATGCCGATTCCTAGCGGAACGCACGACATAGAATTTAAGTTTGAACCACGCGTCGTGCAAACTGGGAGTATGATTTCCTTGGTAAGTTCTATATTAGTGGGGCTCTTGATTTTCGGGGGAATCTATTTAATAATCAGAAAAAAACAAGAAGGAAAAGCTGCTTAATTGGTAATAAATTAGACATTCATTTCCATAGGTAATACAAATGAAACGAGCGTGTACAACATTTTATCAGTTACGGTAATTATTAATTGCGAACAGTCCCGAAGCTTTGGGATTCATTGAAAAGCAATAAAAAGCAGTACATGAAAAAAATACTTATCATCACTTACTATTGGCCACCTGCGGGAGGACCCGGCGTACAGCGATGGTTAAAGTTTGTAAAATATCTTCCCGAATTTGGTTTTGAGCCTATTGTATATTGCCCTGAAAATCCCAGCTATCCTATCGTCGATCAAAGTCTATTGAATGAAGTTTCTAATTCTGTGACGGTTCTAAAACAACCTATAAAAGAACCTTACCGTTTTGCAAACCTATTAAGTGGCAATAAGGCAAAGACCATTAGTTCGGGCATTATTCCGAAGAAAAAAAAGCAATCATTTGTTCAACGTGCCTTACTGTATATTCGTGGCAATTTCTTTATCCCAGATGCTCGAAAGTTTTGGGTAAGGCCATCGGTTAGCTACCTTTCCAATTATATTAGGGAGAACGGCATTGAAACCATAATTACCACAGGACCACCACATAGCTTGCATCTTATCGGGTTGAAATTGAAGGAAACGCTCGACCTAAAATGGTTTGCAGATTTTAGAGATCCTTGGACAACCATTGGGTATCATAAACAATTAAAGTTAACTAAAACTTCCGCCGAAACACATAGAAAACTAGAGCAGCAGGTTCTACAATCTGCGGATCATATTATTGTGACCAGTCAAAACACGAAATCTGAATTTTCCACTAAGACCGAAAAGCCAATTACTGTTATTACCAACGGCTATGATATTAAAACAACCGCGAAGTCACTTAAGAATGAAAAATTTACTTTGGCGCACATCGGCTCACTACTATCTGAGCGAAATCCGAAACAGTTGTGGCAGGCCATAGCTGAACTTATTGATGAACATAGTGATTTTAAGGAAAGTTTTCAATTAAACCTTGTGGGCGTTGTTAGTGAAGATATTATTCAAACCCTTAAAGAATCCGGCTTATCAAAATATACAAATACCTTGGGTTATCTGTCTCACCAAGATGCCGTCGCGGCCCAAATGTCTGCAAGTGTTCTTTTATTGGTCGAAATAGATTCTGAAGACACCAAGGTCATTATCCCAGGAAAATTATTTGAGTACATGGCTGCAGAACGACCAATCTTAGCTATTGGCCCAACAGCAACAGACGTGGAAATTATATTAAAGGAAACTAATACCGGCAAGTATTTCTACTATAATCAAAAAGCGAAATTAAAAGCGCAGCTGTTATCCTATTTCAAAGATTTTAAAAACGATAAATTAGAAGTCAATGCTATTGGTCTTGAAAAGTATAGCAGAAAAGCCTTAACCGAAAAGCTAGCGGAATTATTTTAAAATAGCTTCATTTAGCTCACGGCTCATATCTCTTCATCTAGCTTAAATATCTTATAAGACTGATGCACTTGGCTCACAACATTTTCAGTCCGTTTCGCATGGGTATCGCTTATAAATAGTTGCCCAAAATTTTCATTATCCACTAGCCCGATGATTTGAGCGACACGATTTTCATCTAATTTATCGAAAATGTCATCTAACAATAGGAGAGGAGTGACGCCACTTTGTTGTTTCAAGAAATCAAATTGTGCCAATTTTAACGCAATTAAAAAAGACTTCTGCTGGCCTTGACTACCAAACTTTTTTATAGGATGACTCCCGATTTCAAAAATCAGGTCATCCTTATGAATACCGACCCCAGTATATTGCATGGCTTTATCCTTATTCAAATTAAGTTTTAGAAGATCTTTTAATTCTCCTTCAAATAAATTTGATTTGTAGGTGAGATTAACCGTTTCATGATTATTGCTAATGGCTTTATAACGTGCCTTAAAAATGGGGATAAATGTGTTTAAAAACTGTTGTCTAATTTCAAAAATAATACTCCCGTAGCCATCGAGTTGCTCATTATAAACTTCGATGGTTTGAGCGTTAAACGTATTATTGAGTGCAAAGTACTTTAGAAGGGCATTACGTTGGGAGAGAATTTTATTATAGTTAATCAGATTTGTAAGATAGTTTTTATCGCTTTGACTGATAACGCTATCAATAAATTTGCGCCGCGTATCACTGCCTTCGATAATTAAATCGCGGTCGGCGGGGGATATAATGACCAACGGAATCAATCCAATATGGTCGCTAAATTTATCGTAAGCCTTTCCGTTGCGCTTAATCATTTTTTTCTGGCCTCGCTTTAAGGAAACAACGACTTTTTCGATTTTTTCGTTTTTGGCAAAAATACCGTCCACCACAAAAAAATCTTCGTCGTGTTTAATATTTTGGGAGGCAATGGGATTGAAGTAGCTTTTCCCGAAGGATAGATAGTATATAGCGTCCAGTGCGTTAGTTTTTCCTACACCGTTGGCACCAACAAAGCAGTTAATTTTAGCATCAAATTCAAAATCCTGACTTTCAAAATTCTTATAGTTTACTAGGCTCAGTGATTTTAAAATCATAAAATTTAATAGAAATATAGGTAGTTAGGATTTTACTCGGCAAGAATGCATAAAAATAACAAATAAATTGCCTTTCATATCCCAATAAAAACTTTATTTTTGCCCGCACAAAGAATGAATCATGGCAACATATAAGAAAAGAGGATACAAACCCAAAAACGAAAAGGAAAAAATCGAGGTTATTGAAGAAAACTCAACAACCGCTGAGGTATTTAATACTTTAGATGATAGCGCAAATAAGGCTGAAGATTGGGTTGGTAATAACCAAAAAGGCATTTTTGTAATTATTGGCGTAGTTGCTTTAGTTGTTTTAGGGTATTTAGGTTATGACAAATTCATAGCAGAGCCAAAGGCTGCTGAGGCCATGAACGAAATGTTTACCGCACAAAAGTACTTTGACCAAGCGGTAGCCGGAGAATCTAAAGATTCGCTTTACACATTGGCACTAAACGGAGGTGAAGGTAAATATGGTATGATTGATATTGCTAATGAATACAGCAGTACACCCGCTGGAAACTTAGCCAATTATTACGCTGGGATGGCTTATTTAAACTTGAAGGATTACACCAACGCTGTAAAATATCTAAGCGAGTTTGATACCGACAATGCTGTTTTAGGCCCAATTGCTAAAGGAGGAGTTGGTGATGCTTTTATTCAGTTGGATCAAAAGGAAGATGCGCTTGGTTATTACGAGGAGGCTGTAACTGCTTCCACCAACGACTACACAACTCCAATGTATCTCTTTAAAGCTGCTAACGTTGCTTTGGCCTTAGGTAAAAAAGATAAAGCCCTGGAATATTTCAAAAGAATCAAAACTGAATTTTCAGGATCTGACCAGGCTAAAAATATTGATGCTTTTATTGGTAGGGCAGAAGCAAGTAAATCATAATTTTGATGTTCGCTAAAGCGGAATACTATGGCAACGGCAAATCATAATTTATCAGATTACGATAAGAACTCAGTCCCAAATGCGAAAAATTTTCGGTTTGGGATTGTTGTTTCAGAATGGAATGTGGACGTAACCGATGGTCTATTCAAAGGTGCTTACAAGGCCTTATTAGACTGCGGTGCCGATGAGGAAAATATCTTGAGATGGCACGTGCCCGGAAGTTTTGAACTTATTTATGGCTGCAAAAAAATGATTGATCGCCAAGTAGATGCCGTTATTGCCATTGGCTGCGTGATCCAAGGGGAAACCAAACATTTCGATTTTGTGTGCCAAGGTGTTACCCAAGGCATTAAGGATTTAAATGTTACCAGAGATACCCCAGTAATTTTTTGCTTACTTACCGATAATACGAAACAGCAATCCTTAGACCGTTCTGGCGGAAAACTTGGAAACAAAGGCACGGAAGCGGCTATTGCCGCTATTAAGATGGCACACTTAAGGCGTACATTCTAAATTATCTACCAAAGTTTTATTTTAAAAAAGTCTTCGTACTTTACTTAGGCATAAATTTCAAGATTCAAGCTTCTACTCCTTTAGCTTTAAGAGAATCTGTCTTGCCCTCGCTTTAAAACCAGAGCTTTGTAATGTATAATCGCGCTCAATGATGATTTTGAGCTCAGGGTGCACCCAATCGTAATCAGTTCCCAAAAGGTAAAGGGTATTCATGGAATAGGCTTTAGGCGCAGTTTTGTGATTGTTTATTAGCCAGTCAAAACAGGCTTCAATAATCCGTTCTTTGTGTATTGGCAGCACTGCAGTCTTTACGTTTTGATTTCCGGAAGAATAATAAGCCTTGACCAACATTTCACAAATTTTAGCAACGGGTCTAACCGCCGAATCTAAATGAACCCTATTAATTTTGGAAGTAAAATAGTCTAAATGGAGGACTACTAAATCCAATTTCTTTTTACAGACAAATTCGAATACCCAGGCTGCTTTACAGGATGTTTTATCATCAACCCAAAATAAAATAGTCAATAACTTTGGAATGAGTTCAGGCTGATTATAGACTAAGTTTGCATAATCTTGACGTTTTCTGCGAGTATGGTCAACGTAATTCAATTGCTTATAAAGGGCTTCGGTAGTCAAACGAAATTTCTTAGATTTAAGAGTATAAATATAGGCATGGTAAGATAATAAAAAGTACTTTTTGTTTTTAGCTGTCCTTATTGATATTTCACAATGCATTATGAATAAAAAATTACTAATCATCGGTTTTGTTTGGCCCGAGCCTAAAAGTTCTGCCGCTGGAAGTAGGATGTTACAATTGGTTTCACTGTTTCATTTTGAAGGCTACCAGATAACGTTTGCCTCTGCCTGCGCAAAAAGTGATAATGCTTTTGATATTGAGAGTCTGGGTGTGAACAAAGAAACCATTAGATTGAACAATAGCTCTTTTGACGAATTTATTTCGAAACTAAAACCTGATGTGGTCCTTTTTGACCGATTTATGGTTGAAGAGCAATTCGGCTGGAGAGTTGCGGAAAAATTACCTCACGCAATTCGTATTTTAGATACAGAAGATTTACATTTTTTGAGGAAGGGTAGGCAAGAAGCTCATAGTAAGCAAATGGAATTTTCAGATGATTTCCTATTCAATGAAACTACAAAGCGTGAAATTGCCAGTATTTACCGTTGCGATTTGACCTTAATTATCTCTAAAGCGGAAATGCACTTACTTCAAAATCGCTTCAAAATTGACGAAGCGCTCTTGCTGTATTTACCATTTCTTATGGAGTCGGTTTCCGAGGAAAAAATGGAAAGACTTCCAAAATTTAATCAACGCCGACATTTTGTAACTATTGGAAATTTCATGCATCCTCCAAATTATGATGCTTTGTTATATTTAAAACAAACATTATGGCCAAAAATCAAGGAAAAACTACCAGAGGCCGAACTTCATAATTACGGTGCTTATGGCTCACAAAAAGTGCAACAACTTCACAAAGAAAAAGAAGGCTTTATGATTATGGGTCGAGCCGAAGATGCCAACACCGTTATAAATTCTGCAAAGGTTTTGTTGGCACCGCTTCGATTTGGTGCAGGGTTAAAAGGAAAACTCTTTGATGCCATGAAAAACGGAACGCCTTTTATTACAAGCGCCGTTGGCGCAGAAGGCATTTTGGATTATGAAACATCATTACGCTGTATATCTGATAATCCTGAAGAATTTATTGATTTGGCTGTTAAACTATATAAGCAAGAGAACCTTTGGAATAAACATCAAATTCAAGGCTTTAGGGTATTAGCAGAGAATTTCAGCAGAACAGTCTTTGAGCCTAAGTTTTCTATTGCGTTGGTTGAGCTATCCGAAAACCTTGAAGCTAGAAGGCAACAAAATTTTATTGGTCAAATGTTGATGCATCATAGTCTGCAGAGCACGAAATATATGGCAAAGTGGATTGAAGCCAAAAACACATTATAATGACTTTGTAAAACGCTAAGTTTCGAAGATTAGCAATATGATTTTTAGAAATTTTAGCTGGAGTGAATTTAAACCAATTACAATTACATTCTAGAGAACACAGAAAACAGATTGTTGAAAAAAGTAAAAGATTAATGCAGCACTTTGTGAATTGGGGAAAAATGTCTTTAACCTTAGTATCGTAATATTAATATTTTTGCGCCGCTCTCTCTTAGCGATATTATAATCAAGTTGCTTTCCAATTCTTTAATACTTTTTGCAACGTAAATGGAAATAATTCTTTTTGGGTAAGAGCCAATAATGAAATGGAATTGCTTAGATGAGTGATTTTGAAACTTTCCTCTTCAGGTTTTAGAATAAACACAGTGCGAACCTTATCGAATTCAGGAAATTTTTGGAAAAGTTCTATATCCCAGGTTGAGATACAGACTGCCATAATCAAATTATTCTCTAAAACCAGAGAGTCAAAATCAATGATTCTTATATTAAACTTAGATTCAACTTGTTGAAAATCATCGTCAATGGCCTTTAGCCATTTAGCGTTATCATAAATGATATTGGTAATTCCGTCAAGGCCAATAAAATGAGTATCAATAAAATTTTTTATAATTGGATTTCTCTCTCCGTAATGACGGAAATAGTTTTCTATAAAAACTCTTTCTTTTGTTGAAAAATTAATTTCCATATGATATTAGTTATTTGGGGCATATTTATCATGTTTCACTTTCCTCCATGGTGTGATACACATTCTGTACATCATCATCTTCCTCTAATTTTTCTAATAATTTTTCAACATCCTCTGCTTCTTCGGGAGATAATGATTTGGTAACTTGTGGAATACGTTCAAACCCTGAGGACAATATCTCGATATTACGAGATTCCAATTCGGATTGGATGGCTCCAAAACTCTCAAAAGGTGCGTAAATGAGAATTCCGTCATCATCTTTAAAAACTTCCTCAGCTCCAAAGTCTATGAACTCTAGTTCTAGTTCCTCAGTATCGAGACCTTCGGCATCAATCCTGAAATTGCAGGTATGGTCAAACATAAATACCACGGAGCCAGAAACACCTAAACTACCATCGCATTTATTGAAATAACTGCGTACATTGGCAACGGTTCGTGTGTTGTTATCGGTGGCTGTTTCGACTAAAATGGCAATACCGTGGGGAGCATAGCCTTCAAAAACCACTTCTTTATAATCGCCCTGACTTTTATCTGAAGCACGCTTTATCGCACGTTCAATATTGTCCTTTGGCATATTGACAGACTTTGCGTTTTGAATCACCGCGCGCAATCGTGAATTGGCATCTGGGTCTGGACCTCCTTCTTTTACCGCCATCACAATATCCTTACCAATGCGTGTAAAGGCCTTGCTCATTGCAGCCCAACGCTTCATTTTACGTGCTTTACGAAATTCAAAAGCTCTTCCCATATTTTTTTTATTACTGTTTTTAAATTAATATAAATGTATTGAAAATTCTTAAAACAAAAAGTTCAAAGATAAAAGTTCAATGTTCCCGTCTTTGCAATTGCTTCGAACGCCAGGTTTCTTCAATTCTGATTTAAACTTCCTATCTGCCGAAAGTCGGCAGCTTGGTTCGAAATTTTTAGATCCGTTTAAGAGGGCCTTCCTTTTGTATAGGTTAGGAAGGGCAATTAATCATTCGGAATATGCCTAGATAAAAATTGAGCATTGATCGCGTTCAAATTATTGATTATTTGTTGGCGCTCATTATTAAGTTCTGCGTTGACTTTATTATAGTCCTTAATGCCTTTATTGATTTGCTTCACTTTTTTATTGTACTCATCAATTTGTGCTTTGGTGCGTTTGCGCTCGTCCATTTGTTCAAGCGTATTTCTTATAGTCTCAAAATCCTCATTCATGACCAAAAATTCTGTGATCTGCGGAATTTTCTCACCACTCTCCTTAATAAAAAATTCAAAAGCTTTCGCAGTAGTTTTTATTACAGAATCATCCTTACTATAGGGTTCTTGTAGTTTTAATGCTTCTAGACCATTTTTTGCAGCCTCATTTAGAGCATTTGCATTTTGTTGTATAGCGCTAACATCATTTTTTTCTAAAGCAGCCATCAAATAAATTTCATTGATATATACCTTAAAATAAATAAGATACAAATCACTGTAATGCTCGAAGACCTCATTAGAAATCTCCATTTTTTTACCGAGGTCAGTTTCATTTTCTAAAATTTCAATGTTGTTAGCATTTGCAAAGGCATAAAAATCGGTTTCATATTCTTGTTGGGATTCTTCCATTTTTTGGTCTGCCATTTCCTGTGCTAAAATGTAGGCTTCCATAGCGTCATAAGATTGCTCAGCCACTTCTTTCATATCGATTATTTTGGCATAATCTTGATTTAATAAGTCTTTATTAAAATTCAAATGGCGCAATACCTTATTCTTATAATCATTACCGTTAAAACCATCTGCTTTTTCAATTTTTGCGATTGCACTTTCTACGGTTTTTATAAGGCGCTTCCTTCTATTATCTATGTTACGGTCACTTTTGCTATGGGCTACGGCTTTAGTATATTTCCACATATCATTAGTAATATCCTCTTGTTCGGCTCCAACAAAATCTAAGTATTCTGAAGCATTTTTAAAAGATTGAGCATTGCTTAAATTGAAAGATAAAAGCAATAAGATAATGGTAAAAGTTGTAGTTGTTTTCATTTTATCTAGTTAGTGGAGTTCAACTGGTTTAAGGCGTCCATAAGGATTGCATTGGCTTCTTGAATGTAAATATCACTATTGATATTCTTTAATAATTCATCATTAATGACTTTTTTTTCAGTATTATAATTGAGTACACTTTCGGTACTAGCGGTGTTACTAGCGTTGAGTTTGTTGGTTTCTTTTTTCATTATATCGTCTAGTTGCACCCATTTAGCCTTGTAGTTTTTTATTTCTTCATAGACTTTAGCTAGTGTCAATTCATATTCTGTGTAACGATTAAAATAGTTGTCTATAATAAGATTATTAATAGCCTTGACCGCATTGAAGCCTTCACTATTTTTTACCCGTAAATCACTTTTTGATTGAAGTTTTGAGAAATCAATCGAATCGAATTTTTTAAAGGAAATGGTTTCTGGTATTCTGTCATTTTTAAGTGCGAAGTCATTAAATTTTTCTTCTGTCTCAAAATTGGTGTACATATTTGGCAAGATAATATCTGGGATGACCCCTTGAGACTGATGGCTCTTACCGGTAATACGGTAAAATTTCTCTACTGTAATTTTTGTAAATCCCAGCTCCTTGTCGGTGTCCAAAGGTAAAATGACTTGTGCAGAAGCCTTACCATGAGTTGTACTGCCTACTATAATGGCTCTGTTATAATCTTGCATTGCCGCCGAAAAAAACTCCGAGGCAGAGGCACTAAAATTATTAATGAGCACTACCATCGGTTTTGTAAAAAGCGAACCACGGTTCATATCTTTAATGGTATAGGTGTCGCCATTATTATATTTTAAAATAGATAAAGGACCTCTGTTAATAAACATCCCAGATAGATCCGCAGCCTCTTTCATGGAACCACCACCATTAAAACGCAAATCGATTATTAGCCCTTTTATATGTTCTTTTTGAAGCTTATAAAGTTCTTTTGCAACATCATTGGCAACACCAAGGCCGTTGGGTGATTCAAAATCAGTATAGAAACTTGAAATATTTATATAGCCTACCTTTTTCCCTGTATTTAAAACGTAACCTGTAATTGTATTTTCTTCGGTTTTGGTCTCCTCTTTGGTTAGGGTAACATTTTTGGTAATGCCTCCCGGTTTTTTTATATTGAACGTGAGCGTATCAACCTTATCATCATTGGTAAATGCTAGAATGTCTTCGTTAGAAACACAGTAGGCTTCCAAGGTTTTTTCTTCGGAAATGAGCGCCGTAAGCACATCATTTTCTTCAATTATTCCATTTTTGAATGCTGCACTGCCAGGTACAATATGGGCAATAACAATGTCACCATCTTCATTTTTAGTCGTAATGATGCCAAAGGATAATTGATTGTTTGATAATTGGTTTTCGTAAACATTTTTTTCCGAAGAATTAAAATACAGCGAATTTGGATCTTGATACAAGAGATAGGCATTCAAAAAGGATTCTTGAACAAATTTTTCAAGGCTTCCTTTTTTGTTTTGAAACTCTTCCAATTTACAGAGTTCCCTCTCGATGATTTTTAATTTAAATTCCTGCTCTTGCTGCTCAAATCTCTTGACGATGCTATCATATACGCTATCTGTCTCAATGATGGAATAAACAATATCATAGCGAATACGTTTGTTCCAGTATTTTCTAACCTCAGAAATATCTTCGAAGTTTGGAAATTTTTCCCTGCCCTTAAATTTTAAACTATCCTTACCTGAATAATCAAAATCAACATCAGCTAGACTCGAAATTATGTGTTTAGTGTCCTCAATACGAGTGTTTAGCCTTGAAGTATATTTATCTATAAACGCACAGTTGTTTTCTAAAATATAATTATCTAATTGATATTTATCTTTAGAAAACTCAAGTATATCTTTTTGTAAGAATAAACGATTATCACTATCAATTTGGGAGATGAACAAATCAAGAACGTGGGAGGATAAGCTGTCGTTTACACTTTTGGGAGCGAAATGTTCGCGTTGGGTCAAGCTATTTAGAGCTTGAAGCTGTTCACAAAATATATTAGATGGTTGTGCAATACCTTGATGGGCAAAGCATAAAAATAAAAGATAGAGTAGGGGTCTAGACATAGGGAAATCAAACGAAAGTATTAAACGGACTAGTCCTGTACTTCAACAATGGCCTCAATGGCTTCTGCCAGGTCAAAATCCTTTTGGGTTACGCCACCGGCATCATGGGTAGATAATGAAATTTTAAGTACGTTATATACATTGGACCAGTCAGGATGATGGTTAAGAGCCTCACACTCAAAAGCAATTCTGCTCATTGCACTAAAACAATCCTTAAAATTATCGAACTCAAACTCGGCATGGATAGCGTCATCGCTAAAATCCCAGTCTGGGAAATGAAGTAGTTTTTTTTCGATGGTATCTTCTGATAATTTACTCATAGCGTTGATAATTTAAATTGAAACTAAAACTAATGATTTTTATTGAGATTTGATAGCTTGTATGCTTCAGAAATATGATTCAAATGAAAAAATTTCCAACCCCGCAAATCATTTTCTGGTATCTGACTCACATAAGTTTCCTCAATGGGAATAGAAATCACTTGAGCCATAATTCTGAAAAACACTAATTACGGTAGGGGCTTCAAATCTTTTAGAACTTGATGGCTCGTAACCTGCAAATGTTTTGGGAGCTTATTATATTTTGGCAGAACTGCTAAATAGCGATCTTCATTGGTGGTGTAAACTTGTTTATAAGCCACACGGTTTTCTGAGTTCAACTGCTCAACGATATCCTTAAAGTATTCATCGTGATGCACCAAATCGGTACTTCCCAAATGAAAGATACCGTATTTATTTCGGTTAATAATGTAATGTATCTGTTGCGTGACTTTAGAGTCTGTAGTGACGTTCATTATAATATTTGGAAACACCTCAATTGCGGTTCTGGTTTCCAATTGCAGTTTAATTTCCTTTAGCCGTGGCGATTGTGCGCCCAAAACCATAGGTAACCTTACAATAGCCACTTTTTTATTTGGAAGACGAAGCAGCATATTCTCAATCTTGATTTTAAAATGCCCGTAAATACTTCCACTAAACGTTTTGTCCAGCTCGTAACTAGGATATTTACTGTAAGCATCAAAAACATTTGCCGAAGACAGAAAAATCATCTTCGCATCATGTTCTAGGAGATATTCGGCTATATGTTGGTGCGCTATTGTCTGGGCATGAAAATCGCCCCGCAAGCAAGAGATGATAATTGAGGGTTTAGTAGCTTTTAGAATCTCATAAATATCATCGGTCTCTATATTGTACTGAAAAAAATGTTGGTTACTTTCAAACTCCCTCCGCGCCTGGTTGTAAGTTCCAAAAGTTCTAAAATACATGCAGAGTTCTTTATAGATACTATTACCTATAAAGCCGCTGGCACCTAAAATGAGTATGGTATGTTTGTGTTCTGGGGCGTTCATCATTTAAAATTTCGGGGCTCAAAATACGGAGAGACCGGTTTTGGTGGTAAATAATTCCAAAGCCATCATTCCCAATTTACTATTTCCTTTTTCATTTAGACCTGGAGACCAAACAGATATTACAAATTGGTCTGGCAATAATGCTAAAATGCCGCCGCCAACGCCACTTTTGCCAGGTAATCCTACCTCAAATGCAAATTCTCCAGCTTCATCGTAAAATCCGCAGGTTAGCATAATAGCATTGATACGTTTGGCATGGGTCTTAGTTAGGTAATTACCATTGAACATACAATTTCCCTGATTCGCAAAAAAGTAAAAAGCTTTACAAAGCTGCTCACAATTCATCTCTAAAGCACATTGGTGGAAATAAAAATCTAAAACTTCATTTACATCATTTTTAAGATTTCCGTAAGATTTCAACAAATTGGCAGCTGCATAGTTTTTAAAACCGGTCTTGCTTTCAGATAAAGCAACCTCTTTGTTATACATGATACTTTTATCATTTGCTAGCTTTCGTACAAACTCGAGAAACTCTTTTTTAGGGTCTTTAAAGCGTGAGACTAACATATCACTAATTACCAAGGCCCCCGAATTGATAAAAGGATTTCTGGGTATTCCTTCTTCATGTTCCAATAGCGATAAGTGGTTAAAGGGATTTCCCGATGGCTCAACGTCCAAGCGGGTCCATAAATCCTCATCACTAAATGACATGGCCATGGCTAAGGACAGCACTTTTGAAATACTCTGTACCGAGAAAGCAGTTTGGGATTTTCCGGCAGAATAACAAGCACCACCAACCATTTGAAGATGAATACCGAAATTTTCTGCATCAACATTCGCTAATTCCGGAATATAGGTAGCTACCCTACCACGGTCTTCAATTTGGGAAAGTTCTTTGTGTATAGTATCTAAAGTGAGCTGAAAATCTTGCATTTGCTATCCCTTGTAAAATGGTAATTTAACAACAGTTGCTGGCAAGACATTCTTTCTAATACGAATGAAAATTTCGCTATCAAATGCGCTATATTCGGATTCAACATAACCAAGACCAATTCCTCTTTTTAATGAAGGGGACATGGTGCCAGAGGTCACCTTTCCAATCAATTTATCATCTTTGTCCACGATGTCATAACCAGCTCTGGGAATTCCTTTATCATTAAGTTTAAAAGCGACCAACTTTCTTTTAAGTACGCTTTTTTTCTGTTCCGACAGGTTTTCAGAATTGGTAAATCGTTTGGTGAATTTTGTAATCCAACCCAAACCTGCTTCGAGAGGCGAGGTGGTGTCATCTATATCGTTTCCGTAAAGACAATACCCCATTTCTAATCTTAGGGTATCACGTGCTGCCAGACCAATTGGTTTTGCACCAGCTTCCACAACTTTATCCCAAATTTGTTTGGCCTCTGTATTTTTACAATAAATTTCAAAACCGCCGCTCCCCGTATATCCGGTTGCAGAAATGATAACATTTTCAATACCTGCAAAATCTCCCACCACAAAATTATAGAATGGAATTTCAGAAAGATTATGGCTAGTCAAGCTTTGCATCGTCTCAACAGTTTTTGGTCCTTGTATTGCGAGCAAAGAATATACATCACTCAAATCACGCATGGAAGCACCAACCTCGTTTTTAGAAGAAATCCATTTCCAATCTTTTTCGATATTACTTGCGTTTACTACTAAAAGATAGGTTTCTTCCTTGATTTTATAGATAATAAGGTCGTCAACAATACCTCCATCATCATTAGGTAGGCAGCTATATTGGGCTTTACCGACTGTGAGTTTTGAAGCATCGTTTGTGGTTACGTTCTGAATCAACTCCAATGCGTGTGGCCCTTCAATTAAAAATTCGCCCATGTGTGAAACATCAAAAATGCCAACGCCAGTTCGTACGGCTTCATGTTCAATGCTAACACCATCGTATTGTACGGGCATATTGTAACCAGCAAAAGGTACCATTTTTGCACCGAGGTCGATATGGGTTTGGGTCAAGGCTGTATTTTTCATCAAAGTTTTATTTATTGTTTCCGTTTTTCCGATAATTATTGGAAGGTAATCGTTTTAAGGTTCAAGGTTCAATTTGGAAAGTCGTTGTTTCATCTGTAACCCATCGTCCGTCTTTTTTTTCACCCAGCAAAAATATCAAAAATTATCTGTTCTCAGGAATGCTAGTCGGTAGAAATCAAAAGGACAAAATGTTAATATTGGCAAAGTAAATTTTTATAGTAGATGATTATTCTTAAATTTCAAGAACCAATAATTCCAAATATATATGAAAGCCATTCTTACTTTTCTGTTATCGGTGATTATCCCAGCTTTTATTATAGCTCAAGCAGGTTTACCAGAAGATTATCTCGACAAAGAATTTCATAAAAACAGGAGAGAATCCTTAAGAACCGATATGCCGAATAACAGTGTGGCGGTATTTTTTGCCAATCCGGTTCGCAATCGTGCCAATGATGTGGATTACGTGTACCATCAAGACCCTAATTTTTATTATTTGACTGGGTATAAAGAACCACACGCCGTTTTGGTTTTATTTTCTGAGATGCAAACGGATTCTGACGGAAATAAGTTCAATGAAAAATTGTACGTTCAAGAACGAAATCCGCGTGCAGAACAGTGGACTGGGCGCAGACTTGGTATTGAAGGCGCAAAAAGCGAATTGGGTTTTGAGATGGTTGAAAACGGCAGCGGTTTTCTAAACTCGGGAATTGATTTCACTAAATTTGATAGTGTGCTCTATTTTGATTTTGAGGATGATTATCGAGATTCGAGAAATCCCGCCGACCTTTATAATCTTATACAATCTTTCAAAACCCAGATAAAGTTGGTGGACGATTATAAAATTGAAAACCAAACTGAAGATATTGAGATAGATGTTGATGCGAACGTCAAAAACGAAACTGTAAAAACCGATACTAAAACACTTTCAAGAGCCATGGCGGCCTTACGGGAAATTAAAACAAAAGATGAATTGGTATTACTTAAAAAAGCAGTGCGTATTTCAGCAATGGGTCAGCGTGAAATTATGAAAGCCATGCATCCCGGAATGTCCGAAGCAGAGATACAAGGCGTTCACGAATACATTTATAAAAAATATGGCAGTGAATATGAAGGCTACCCAAGTATTGTCGGGGCTGGTAATAATGGTTGCGTGCTCCATTATATTGAAAACACTAAAATGAAAGTGGAAGATGATTTAGTCTTAATGGATCTTGGTGCCGAATATCACGGCTATACAGCAGATGTTACGAGAACAATTCCTGCCAACGGTAAATTCAATACTGAGCAAAAAGCAATTTACGATATTGTTTATGAAGCTCAAGAAGCTGGCATTAGAGCTACAATTATAGGAAACACCATGCAATCTCCAGATACCGCTGCTAGAAAAGTAGTGTATCAAGGACTAATCGATTTAGGAATTGCCAAAGATGAAAGCGAAGCACGGCAGTATTTCCCGCACGGGACCTCGCATCATATTGGATTAGATGTTCATGATCCCGGACTTTATGGTCAACTCGCAGAAAACATGGTAATCACAGTAGAGCCTGGAATATATATTCCCAACGGTAGCAATTGCGACCCCAAATGGCACGGCATTGCTGTTAGAATTGAAGATGATATTTTAATAACCCAGAATGGTCCAATAAATTTATCTGCTGAAGCCCCTCGTACCTCTGATGGGATTGAGAAATTGATGAAAGAAAAGAGTGTGTTGAATGGGTTGGAGTTGCCGAGTTTGGATTAAGCATTAAGTTTTCAGTCTTCAGTGTTCAGTGTTCAGTCTGAATCAACTGTTTTTATTCCAAACACGTTTTTATTCCTTCATTATCTTTTTATCCTAGGTTTGGAAAACCTAATGTAATTGGATTTTACGACTATCACAATCTTCAGTTGTTGATGTATTGCTCAATCAGTTTTGGTCATAGCCTATTAAGCTAAATAAATACTCATTGGTCTCTTTAATTTACCGCTCCAATAAAAATGTCTTCAAATCATCATAGGTCGAAATTTTTATTGCCACCTTTTTCTTATTAATAACCGCTTTTATCTGTTCAGGTAACTCAACTTTTTTATCGATAACAGCTTCAACCACATCGAGAAATTTTGTGGGATGTGCCGTTTCTAAAAATACGCAGTGTGATTTTGGGTCATTTTTTAAATAATCTTTACAACCTAAATAACCAACTGCGCCATGCGGGTCGGCCACATAACTGTAGTCTCGATAAATCTCCAATAGAGCATTTTTTGTTTGCTCGTCATCGTAACTAAAAGAGGATAAGTTCTGTTTTAGCTCTTCAAAATTATCCTTATAAATTTCCCGAATCCTGACAAAATTACTGGGATTTCCAACATCCATGGCGTTGCTAATGGTCGCTACAGAAGGTTTCGGTTTGTAGAGTTGTGTTTTTAAATATTCTGTTACGACGTTGTTGGCATTGTTTGACGCAATAAAATGATGGATTGGTAAGCCTAATTGTTGTGCCATCATCCCAGCGCAGATGTTTCCAAAATTACCGCTAGGTATTGAAAACACAATATTCTTGTGTTTCTTATGCAACTGTTTGTAAGCAAAAATAAAATAAAACAACTGTGGTAACCAACGCGCCACATTAATGGAGTTTGCAGAGGTCAATTGCATTTTGCTAGTCAACTCTTCGTCGAGAAATGCTTTTTTGACCATGTCTTGGCAATCATCAAATACGCCATCAACTTCAAGAGCCGTGATATTTTGACCAAGGGTTGTTAATTGTTTTTCTTGAATGTTACTCACCTTCCCCGAAGGATATAAAATAACCACGTTTACGCCCTTAACACCTAAGAAACCATGGGCTACAGCGCCACCTGTATCACCTGAGGTCGCAACTAAAACTGTGACATCTTCGGTATTATCTTGATTGAAATATCCTAAGCATCTCGCCATAAAGCGGGCGCCAACATCCTTAAACGCCATGGTTGGCCCGTGGAATAATTCCAATGTTGAAATCTTGTCGTTTAACTGAACGATAGGGAACTCAAAGGATAGCGTTTCTTCAACTATAGTCTTTAAAATAGTTTCAGGAATATCCGGACTCACAAATTGCTTAATTGCTTCAAAAGCAATTTCAGCATAGGATTTATTGTCAATATCTTCAAAAAACGAATCGGGTAAAGGTGTGATTTTTTCTGGAAAATATAAGCCACGGTCAGGTGCTAGCCCTTTAATAACTGCGTTTTTGAAAGTGGTCTGTGGGGCTTTTTTATTTAGGCTATAATATTTCATTTGAACCTTACTTTTAATAAATTCTTTTAAAATAAAGAGCTTTTTCATCCTCTCTTATTCCTCGTATTTTTCTAGTCATACCGATTTGATTAGTCTAAAATCTTAATCCCCTCAATATTAACCTTAGAAACATAAACTTCAAAAGAAATCCCAGAGGGTTTATAAACTTCCTCAACACCCTTTGCTACGTTTTGAGCAATCTCATTTCCACGACAAAGACTAAATATCGAGGGTCCAGAACCCGAAATTCCGCAGCCTAAAGCACCGTGTTTTATGGCTTGCAGGCGTACGTCATTAAAATGTGGAATCAATTTACTTCGATAAGGTTCTACAATAACATCAATTAAAGACCTGCTGAGTAAATCATAATCGTTTGTATGTAAGGCGTGGACTAAGCTACCCACATTTGACCATTGTGTGATAGCATTTTTTAGAGGTACTGTTTCTGGCAAAATTTCACGAGCCTCAGCCGTTTTTATCTCAATCTGTGGATGAATAATAACCGCATATAAATCTGGGGGTGTTGGTAATTGTAAAACTTCCAGCGGATTGCAGGATTTAACGAGTGTGAACCCGCCAAAAATGGCAGGAGCAATATTATCGGCATGTTCACATTTACTTGCCAAAGCTTCACCTTTCATGGCAAAATTGGTGAGTTGTGTTTTGTTGTAAGGATTACCGAGTAATTGATTGATACCAAAAACACTACCAGCTGCACTTGCCGAGCTACTGCCAATACCGCTACCTGGCTTAATGTTCTTGTATATCTCTATGTCGAAGCCAAAATCGGGTTTTGCATCAGCAATAAGTGCCAATGCAGAAACGCCAGCCACATTATTTTCGGCTTCAAAAGGCAAATCAAATCCTTCAATTTTAGTGATGTGGATGCCTTTTTTATCGGTTTTTGTTATGATCATTTCATCACCAATGGTTTCAAGACAAAATCCCAATACATCAAAACCGCACGACACATTGGCCACGGTTGCAGGAGAGAAAATTTTTATGCTATTCTGAGACATTTATTTTAGGGATACAAGTTTTAAAGTTTATTAGAAACAACCGTGATACTTCCGCAGGATTTAATACTGACAATTTAATACTACCGACTCAATTATTAAGTGTTCTAATAATATCGGCAAATAATCCCGATGCGGTCACATCGGCACCAGCTCCGGCACCTTTAATTATCATAGGTTGTTCTGGATAACGCTTTGAATAAAACATCACAATATTGTCCTTACCTTCTAGATTGTAGAATGGGTGATCTTTTGGTATTTCCTGAAGGGCCACTTTCGCTTTGTTGCCATCAAATTCGGCGACATATTTTAATTGGGAATCGTTAGATTTTGCGGAGGCGTATAATTTTTGAAAATGCGCTTCATCATCAATTAGCGTATTGTAAAAATCATCAACTGAGTCGCTCTTCAAGTTATTTTCGGTTAAAAACGACGTGTTTTCAATATCTTCCAAATTCATTTCTGTGCCACCTTCACGGGCAAGAATCAAAATTTTTCGAGCTACATCCACACCACTTAAATCGATTCTTGGGTCGGGTTCGGTGTAGCCTTCTTTTTGTGCTTGTTTGACTACATCGTGAAACTTGGTGCTATCATCAAAATTATTGAACACAAAATTCAAGCTTCCAGATAAAACGGCTTGTATTGAGGTGATTTTATCGCCCGAGGCAATTAGGTTGTTGAGCGTGTCAATTACGGGAAGGCCCGCACCCACGTTAGTTTCAAATAAAAATGGAGCATTGTATTTACGAGATAGTTCCTTAAGTTCTTGGTAGGTTTTAAAATCACTGGAGCACGCAATTTTATTACAGGCTACAACCGCAATACTTTGTTTTAGATAATCGGGATAAAGTTTTGCAACAGCTTCATTGGCAGTAATATCAACAAAAATACTATTGCGGAGATTAAATACTTTCGCTCTCTCAAAAAAACCGTTTAAAGATGCTTTTTCACCTTCGGCCAATTTAGTTTTCCAATCTTTCAAATTAATGCCGGTTTCATCTAAAATCATGGTCCTTGAATTTGAAAGTCCGACCACCTTCAAATTGATTTTAAGTTGTTCTTTTAGATAGTCTTTCTGTTGTTTGATTTGCTCTATGAGTCGTTCGCCAACATTGCCAACTCCTGTAATAAAGACATTGATTTGTTTCGTTTGGGTTTCAAAAAACCGTTCGTGTAGTGTATTCAAAGCTTTCTTGACGTCTTTTTCTGCAATCACTGCTGATATGTTTTTTTCCGAAGCACCTTGTGCAATTGCTCTTATGTTAATATTGTTTTTTCCTAGGGTGCTGAACATTTTTCCGCTTATCCCTTGATGGCTTTTCATGTTATCGCCTATCAAAGCGACAATCGATAATTGCTCCTCAACCAATAGTGGATCGATTTTTTTTAATGAAATTTCATTTTCAAAGGTTATATCTACTGCGGTTTTTGCGATTATGGCATCTTTGGCATCGATACCCAGACAGATTGAATGTTCTGAAGATGCCTGGGTTATAAATATGACATTGATTTTTTCTTGAGCCAAGGTTTCAAATAAACGTTTTGAAAATCCAGGTATCCCAACCATACCATTGCCCTGTAAAGTAAGTAAGGCAATATTACTGATGTTTGAAATCCCTTTTACTGGTTTGGAATTTCCGTTGTTGTCATTGGAAATCTTGGTGCCTTCTTCCTCAGGGCGCAAAGTATTTTTTATATGGATAGGAATGTTTTTGTTCAAAACCGGTTGTACTGTAGGTGGATAAAGGACTTTTGCGCCAAAATGCGAAAGTTCCATAGCCTCTTGATAAGATAGGGTTTTTATGGGGTAAGCATGTTTCACCAATTTAGGATTTGTAGTGTACATACCGCTAACGTCGGTCCAAATTTCTAAACTGCTTACGTTTAATGCTGCTGCTACGATAGCTGCGGTAAAATCTGAACCTCCACGGCCTAATGTGGTAATTTCACCAATATCAGATTTTGAAATAAATCCCGGTAAAATTGTGATGCGTTGTCTGGCTTCGGAAAAATAAGTTTCTATATTGCTATTGGTCTGCTTGTAACGCACCTCTGCTTTTGTAAAAGCTGAATTGGTCACAATCAAATCCTGACTGTTTTTTCTAACGGCATCAAGGTTTCTGCTTTTTAAACTTTCTGCGATAATGTAAGAAGATAATAACTCTCCAAAACTGACTAATTTATCTGAAGTTTTTGGGGATAGTTCGTTAATGAGAAATATACCATCTAGCAGATTTTTGAGCATTTGCAGTTTGGCTTCGAGGTGAGCAATAATGTCATTTTTTTCTTTTTTTGCCGATTGGGCAGGTAGGGATAACAGTTCAGAAAGCACCTCGATATGAATTTGTTTGATAGCATCGAATTCTGAAAGATAATTCTCGTTTTTAGCTTGGGCAAACTCACCAGCTCTTAGCAATCTATCTGTAATACCGCCAATGGCAGAAACCACAGCAATAACAGGTGTATGCTTAGTATAATCCTCCAATATGGAAATAACACGGTTTATATTTTTTACGGAGCCAACTGAGGTACCTCCAAATTTTAAGACTTTCATTTCAATTTATTGTGATTTTCTGGATGAAAAATTAGAACTGCTCTTAAATAGGTTAGAATTTTTTACGATTGGCGGATAGATTTTGGAAAATTAAATAGGATACCCTTTATTTTTATTTTATAAGAATTTACCAACGTGATTTTAAGCCTAATCTAGTTTTTTTAAGGCCCTACAATAGATTTCAAAAGTATTATTTTTACCCTAATAAAAAAATTTATCAAATGCTTTTACGTTTATTTCCGATTTATCGCAATTTTCTTGATTTTAAGATTTTTAAACTGCAAATAACTGATGATACTATAAATCCATAAATTATATACTATGAAGATTTTTTCTAAAGAACAAATTTATAAAGGTGATAAGCTAACCGCCAAAAAACAGAATATTAGCTCCACCGAGTTGATGGAACGGGCTGGGACGCAAATTTTTAACTGGCTTCATTTTCGTATGCAAGGAGCTCAGGTACCCATTCATATATTTTGTGGAATAGGTAATAATGGTGGTGATGGACTGGTAGTTGCCAGGCATTTAATTATTCACGGTTATAACGTAAAAACTTACGTGGTAAATTGCAGTGACAAAAGGTCAAAGGATTTTTTGGTTAATTACGATCGTATCAAGGAGACGACTAAAAAATGGCCAGATATGTTGGCGTGCGAGTCTGATTTTCCCGAAATAGATAAGGATGATATTATCGTTGATGCTGTTTTTGGGATAGGTCTCAATCGACCTGCAAATGCTTGGGTGCAAAGTCTTTTTCAGCACTTTAAAAAAAGCGGGGCTTTTACTTTAGCAATTGATGTACCATCTGGTGTTTATACCGACAAGGCAACCGAGAATGAGGAGGGCGTCGTTTGGGCAAACTACACCCTAAGTTTTCAATCGCCAAAATTGGTGTTTTTTTTACCCGATACCGCAAAATTTTGTGGACAGTGGGAAGTTTTGGATATCGGTATAGACCGAGATTATATTATAGCTACAGAAACTGAGGCGGAACTCATTGGTAAAAATGAGGTCTTACCCATTTATAAACCAAGGGAAAAATTTTCGCATAAAGGAATTTACGGTCACACGTTGATTATTGGCGGTAGCTATGGCAAAATAGGTGCTCCATTATTATCCTCAAGAAGCGCATTAGCAATTGGAGCGGGATTGGTAACAACATATCTTCCCAAGTGCGGATATCAAATTCTACAAACCGCATTTCCTGAGGCGATGGTGTTAACCGATGCAGATGATCATGAACTTACCGATATTCAATTTGGAATAGAGCCTACGGTTATTGGTTTAGGCATGGGCATGGGTACTTCAGATAAAACATCTAAAGCATTAAGTAATTTATTGAAAAACAACAAAATACCTATGGTTATCGATGCTGATGGTTTAAATATTATTTCAAAACAAAAAACGCTATTAAAACTGTTGCCCGAACAAACCGTCATCACACCACATCCAAAAGAATTGGAACGTTTAATTGGTAAATGGGACGATGATTTTAATAAACTTAAAAAAGCAAAAGCATTTTCGAAAAAACACAATCTTATTATCGTTATAAAAGGGGCAAATACCATTACTGTGTATAATGATAAATTCTACGTTAATACCACCGGAAATCCTGGAATGGCAACTGCAGGTACTGGAGATGTGCTTACTGGAGTAATTGCTGGATTGATTGCACAAGGCTACGAAGCACTTTCAGCTACAATTTTCGGAGTTTATCTTCATGGGAAATCTGCCGATTTGGCCATAGAAAATTTAGGATATCAAAGTTTGACGGCCTCACATATTATTGAAGGGATAGGTGCTGCTTACATCGATTTGTTTGTACCGCCAGAGCAAAATCAAACAGAACAGACAACTGAAGAGGAAAATCAAAAAACTAAATAAAAGAAAGTGCCGACCATATTGGGTCGGCACTTCGGTTTGGTGTTTAATTTATGTTGAAAATTACATTTTCAATTTTTGGTCTTTTTCAGAATCCAGTTCAGATTCTAACATTGCGGTTAACTTCGGGTCTGAAGGCCTTGGAGCGTCTGCACTAACGATGTTGCCTTGTGGGTCAATTAGAATAAATCTTGGAATGCCATTTATGGCATAATCTTTAACAAATTTTGATGTCCAATCATTATCAGCAAATAATTGCACGCCACCCAAATCTTGAGTATTGACCATGTTTTCCCATTTTTCATGGTCTGCAGCTCTGTCAATTGAGGTGCTAACAAATTCAATATTTTGACCGTGAAATTTTTTCTCAACATCCTTTAAAAAGGGAATTTCTTGTTTACAGGGACCACACCAGGTTGCCCAGACATCTACGTAAACGTACTTACCTTTTAAGTCATCGAGTGAGGTTGTGCCTCCTTTATGATTTTCATAATTTACAAATTTAGGGGACGGGTTTCCTTTAGTCAAACCTTTGTTTTTCTCATAGGTCTCTGTCAACATTTCTTTGGTCTTGTCGTTTGTTGTGTTTTTTATGAAGAGGTCGTAAACTTCTTTCATATTTTCGTTACCTGGGGAAATCAAAAAGCCTCCCAAATAATTAACTACGTCATTCTTGAGGGCTGGAATTTTTATGTTCTCAATTGCAGCTAAATCTTGCGCAGATATGGATGAAATATCATTTCCAATAGATTCGAACATTGGGTCCATAGTGGCTTGAAGTGCCATTTGCTTGTAGCTCTGTGAGTTTCTGTAAGCATTAGCATCATCATAAACCATGTTTTTTAATTCTTCAGGTAAAAATTCCGAAGACACCTTAAAACCTTCCTTTTTTGCGTAATAGGCATGACCATTCTCATAGCTTTGTAATAATGCATATTCATCAAATACCAAGTTTCTTTTTTCAGATACCAAAAAATCCGAATCTGTTTCTTTTAGGGCATCTAGAGCGGTTTCGTTATTTGACTTGATTTCAGCAGTTTTAGTTTTAAAAGCTGATTCGTCCATAGTATAAAACTCCATTGAATTTGCCATGACCGTTTGATTATCCCTAGTCTTTTGCGCTAAATAATTATTTTCAGCAGCACCATTACCAGTATAAATAATGCTCTCATCAAATTTTCTAGCGTCCATGGAAAGGTTTACACTATCTCCTTTTCTTAAATAAATGGGTGTAAATTCTCTTCCTATTGTCATTGTGTAGAACCCATTTTCCGGTATTCTTAGCGTATCAGAAAAGATGCCTTCACCATTTAATTCAATTTCAGCTTCGTAGTCCCCGGCATTCAATGTGGCTTTCTGTACGTTTGAGTTTTCGATTTTACCAGTTAATATAGCGTAATCTACTTTTGCCTCTTTTTCACAAGTCATAAAAACTAAGGCTGTGAGTACTATCAATAATCGTTTCATATTTTAAAATATTTTCGTCCAAAAATAAAGTATTGATAGGTTTGAGGCGAAACTTTAATAACTATTAACATTATTTGCATACTTTATACAAATTATTGAATTTTGATTAGTAAAATTAAAGTATGAAACGAGCACGTTCAAAACCTAATCATCCAACAATATGATTTTTAGCGAACAACATGTAACCTTCAAAAAAAACAAAAATTAACACATGAAAGATGTTCATTTTATATCATCCCAGCGTCTGGAACTTCCTGTTCTGAATGATATTATTCTTTTTAATCGCAAATTAAAATTGTCTGATGAGGCCATTCAGAAAATTGTTGATTGTAGAAATTATTTAGACGAAAAAACAAATGATAAGGACATTCCTATATATGGTATAAATACGGGTTTTGGCTCCCTTTATAATGTCAAGATTTCTAAGGATAAACTAGTGCAATTACAGGAAAATTTAGTTATGTCCCATGCTTGCGGCATTGGCGAATTAGTGCCCAAGCCCATTGTAAAATTGATGTTATTTCTTAAAATTCAGTCTTTGAGCTACGGCCATAGCGGTGTTCAATTAAAAACAGTTGAACGTTTGATTGATTTTTACAATGAAGATGTTCTTCCCGTAATTTATACTCAAGGTTCCCTGGGGGCTTCTGGAGACCTGGCGCCTTTAGCTCACTTGGCGCTGCCGTTGCTTGGTAAGGGTAAAGTATATTATAATGACAGCATCTGCTCGACAGATTCGGTTATGCCCAATTTTGGTTGGTCTCCCGTAGAATTGAAATCTAAAGAAGGTCTGGCATTACTCAATGGCACACAATTTATGAGCGCCTATGGCATACATTTACTCCTGAAGTCTTTTAAGCTTTCTTACCTGGCCGATTTAATAGGAAGTATTTCACTCGAGGCCTTTGACGGAAGGATTGAGCCTTTTAATGAACTTGTTCATTTAGTGAGACCGCACAGAGGGCAATTAAAAACGGCCGAACGAATCCGTGAGTTTTTAAAAGGGAGTGAATTGATTGCTCAAGATAAAGAACACGTTCAAGACCCTTATTCATTAAGATGTATGCCTCAAGTTCACGGGGCTACTAAGGACACTTTGGATTATGTGGAACGTACATTTTTAACTGAAATCAATTCGGTAACCGATAATCCTAACATTTTTGTAGGCGATGATCAGATTATTTCTGGTGGAAATTTTCACGGTCAACCACTTGCTCTAGCGTTAGATTATCTTAAAATAGCTATGGCCGAACTTGGTAATATCTCTGAGCGTAGAACCTATCAACTCGTGTCGGGATTACGTGGATTGCCTATGTTTTTGGTGGATAACCCTGGCTTGAATTCTGGTTTTATGATTCCGCAGTACACTGCGGCAAGTATTGTAAGTTTGAATAAGCAATTGGCTAGCCCTGCGAGTGTGGATAGTATTGTATCTAGCAATGGTCAAGAAGATCACGTAAGTATGGGTGCCAATGCAGCGGTTCAGGCTTATGCTTTGGTAGATAATGTAAAACGTATTTTGGCCATAGAGCTATTGAACGCTTCTCAAGCACTTTATTTTAGAAAGCCAATCTGTTCTTCAGAAATGATTGAAGGATTTCTAAAAGGGTTCAGATCTGAAATTGAATTTGTTACAGAAGATAGAATACTGCACGATTTGATGGAAAAATCTGTTGAATATTTGAGCAATCTTCAAATAGATAACGAATTGATTTTCAATTGATTTTTTGTAAATTTTAGTTTCAAGTTTGCCAGAAATTTTTTGATTTTATTCGAGTAGATTTGTCTTCTATAGATGACATCAGCTAAAGAATAAGCTGCTATTAAAAATTCTGTGTAATAAAAATTGAATTTTTAATTTACCTCAAGTAAGTTCTCTGTCCATTGAACAGCTTCTTCCATAGTGCTGAATACTTCAAACGGTTTTTTGAAAAACATTTTTTCTATTGAAGCGTTTGACTTTGCCATAAAATTTGATGATACGACACAAAAGCCGACAAGATTTGGAATTTGGGCTGTTGGCTCATACACTTGTGGGTCAACGGCATAGGAATTAATGCGATGGGTTATATACACAAAAGGCCGCCCTTTGAAAACTTTCTCTGAAATTTTAATTAACTGTTGTAGCTTGGAAAAATCAATAGTTTCCCCTTCATCGACCATAACTACCATGTAGTTTTTATAAACTTCCAGTTTTCCAAATTGCATTTTTAACACCTCTGTCATTACCTAAAGATAGCTTTTGTTATTGAAATAAAAAAACCTCCTTAGTAGAGGAGGTTTTTTTTAACCTTTAGAGCGCACATTATGAATTTGTTTTCTCTTCGGCTTTTTCAATACTTACAATAAGTTCATCCTTGTCTGGGTCCAAATCCATCATGATGCTGTCCCCTTCGTGTAATTGGGAATTAATGATTTCTTCGGCTAGGGCATCTTCAACGTATTTTTGGATAGCCCGTTTTAAAGGTCTAGCACCGTACTGTTTGTCAAACCCTTTTTCAGCAATATATTCCTTGGCTTTATCGCTAAGTTTTAATTCGTAACCCAAGTCTTTTATTCTGATAATTAGATGTTCTAATTCAATATCAATTATTTTATTGATATCCTCTTTTTCAAGAGCGTTAAAGACCATCACATCGTCTATCCTGTTCAAAAACTCTGGAGCAAATGCTTTTTTCAACGCGTTTTCAATAACACTTCTGGTGTTGTCATCGGCCTGAGCTATTTTAGCCGCAGTTCCAAAACCGACCCCTTGACCAAAATCCTTCAATTTTCTGGCTCCAATATTGGAGGTCATTATAATTATGGTATTCCTAAAGTCAATTTTTCTGCCTAGACTATCCGTCAAATATCCATCATCCAAGACTTGCAATAACATATTGAACACATCTGGATGGGCTTTTTCAATTTCGTCTAAAAGAATAACGGCATAAGGTTTTCTTCTAATTTTTTCTGTAAGCTGTCCACCTTCTTCATAACCCACATATCCTGGAGGTGCTCCGATTAATCTTGAGATGGCAAATTTTTCCATGTACTCGCTCATATCAATTCTAACCAGGGCATCATCGTTATCAAACAACTCCCTTGCCAATACCTTGGCCAATTGTGTTTTACCAACACCAGTTTGTCCTAAAAAAATAAAGGAGCCAATGGGTTTATTTGGGTCTTTTAGACCTGCTCTGTTTCGTTGAATAGCTTTAACCACTTTGGCTACAGCCTCATCTTGACCAATTACTTTTCCTTTAATAAGTTCTGGTAATTTAGCGAGTTTATTGCTTTCGGTCTGTGCAATTCTATTAACAGGAATACCAGTCATCATAGACACCACATCAGCCACATTGTCTTCTGAAACAATTTCACGATGCTGTTTTGTATCCTCTTCCCATTTTTCTTGGGCGATTGCTAATTCCTTTTCAAGTCGTTTCTCATCGTCACGTAGCTTTGCAGCCTCTTCATATTTTTGTTTTTTGACCACCGTATTCTTGGTCTCTTTAACTTTTTCTAGTTTGTTTTCTAATTCAAGAATCTGTTTAGGGACTTCAATATTTGTGATGTGAACCCGAGATCCAGCTTCATCCAACGCATCGATGGCTTTGTCTGGTAAGAATCGTTCGGTCATGTACCTATTGGTCAGTTTTACACAAGCTTCAATAGCCTCTTGGGTATAATCGACATTATGATGCTCTTCATACTTACCTTTTATATTGTTCAGTATTTCGATAGTCTGTTCAACGGTTGTGGGTTCTATAATAACCTTTTGAAAACGTCGCTCCAATGCACCATCTTTTTCAATGTATTGTCTGTACTCATCCAAGGTTGTGGCTCCAATACATTGTATCTCGCCCCTTGCCAATGCTGGTTTGAACATGTTTGAAGCATCTAGGCTTCCTGTTGCACCACCGGCACCAACAATGGTGTGAATCTCATCAATGAATAAAATGATATCATCGTTTTTTTCAAGCTCGTTCATAACGGCTTTCATCCGTTCCTCAAACTGACCTCTGTATTTTGTACCTGCAACTAAACTGGCCAAATCGAGTGTAACTACTCTTTTATTGAAAAGAATTCGAGATACTTTCCGTTTAACGATTCTCAACGCTAAACCTTCGGCAATGGCAGATTTACCAACACCGGGTTCGCCTATCAATAATGGATTGTTCTTTTTTCTTCGACTTAGTATTTGGGATACACGTTGAATTTCTTCCTCACGTCCAACTACAGGGTCAAGTTTTCCGTCTTCTGCCATCACTGTCAAATCCCTGCCGAAATTATCCAATACGGGCGTTTTTGACTTTTTATTGCTTTTGGTAGCAGATTGACCAAAGGGATTCTGTTTTGCATCACCACTATCGTTGCCATCATCCTCAGAAAATGACTCCGCTTTTGGGATTTCTAAATAATCATCGTCGTTTGTTATCATAGACTTAAATTGTTCTTTCACATTATCATAATCCACTTTCAATTTATTGAGTAGTTTGGTAGTGGGGTCATTCTCATTTCGTAGAATACATAATAATAAATGTGCTGTATTAATAGATGTACTTTGAAAGAGCTTGGCTTCTAAGAAAGTTGTTTTTAGAGCGCGCTCGGCTTGTCTGGTAAGGTGTAGGTTCTTTTTTTCGTTAGAGGACACAGTTATATTTGAATTGGCCGGACTTAGTATCTCTACTTTACGACGAAGGTGGTTCAAATCGATTTCGAGCGCCGATAATATATCAATGGCCTTTCCATTTCCATCTCGTAGTAATCCGAGCATTAAATGTTCTGTGCCAATAAAATCGTGGCCCAATCGCAGAGCCTCTTCCTTGCTAAATGCTATAACGTCCTTAACTCTTGGGGAAAAATTATCATCCATAGTAATCTCTTTCTGCTTTAAAAATAATAAAAACTATAACATAAAGGCAAAAACTGTTCCTTAATTATGAAGCTTCTTAGCAAGGGAAGAAAAAACAATCCAATTTCAAAATATTTGAGCCTCTACTTATTAAAAATATTAATGAAATTATGTTAATAAAAAATTCGGAAAAGGAGAGTTTTAAATCCTCAAACCTAGCTAAAATAGTTATCTTAGCGCAATTTGATAATTTATAAAAATCTAACTAAAATTTATACATGCAAGACGGAGAGAAAGTGATTCCTATTAATATAGAAGATGAAATGAAATCGGCCTATATCGACTATTCGATGTCGGTCATTGTGTCACGTGCCCTACCAGATGTTAGAGACGGTTTAAAGCCTGTGCACAGAAGAGTTTTATTCGGGATGCACGACTTGGGAGTCAGGTCAAATACTGCTCATAAAAAATCGGCAAGAATCGTTGGTGAGGTATTGGGTAAGTACCATCCTCATGGCGATACTTCGGTTTATGATGCCATGGTGCGTATGGCACAAGAGTGGAGTTTGCGTTATATGTTGGTAGATGGTCAGGGTAACTTTGGGTCAATTGATGGAGATAGCCCGGCTGCTATGCGTTATACGGAAGCTAGAATGCGTAAAATTTCCGAAGAAATGCTTGCCGATATTGATAAAGAAACGGTTGATCACCAACTCAATTTTGACGATACTCTAAAAGAGCCTACCGTTCTCCCTACAAGGGTTCCGGGACTTTTAATCAATGGCGCTTCTGGTATTGCCGTTGGTATGGCTACAAATATGCCACCACACAATCTATCTGAAGTTATTGATGGTACAATCGCTTACATTGAAAATAACGACATAGAAATTGATGAGCTAATTCAACACATCAAAGCTCCAGATTTTCCTACCGGAGGAACTATTTATGGTTACGATGGAGTGAGAGAAGCTTTTAAAACCGGTCGTGGTCGTGTAGTTATGCGCGGTAAAGCCCGTATCGAGGAAGTACAAGGTAAAGAAAGTATTATTGTTACTGAAATACCTTACCAAGTCAATAAAGCAGATATGATTAAAAAGACTGCAGATTTGGTTAATGATAAAAAGATAGAAGGCATCTCATTAATAAGGGATGAGTCTGATAGAAATGGAATGCGTGTTGTTTATGTTCTAAAACGCGATGCCATACCAAATATCGTCCTAAATATGTTGTATAAATATACAGCATTACAATCTTCATTTAGTGTCAATAACATTGCATTGGTTAAAGGACGTCCACAACTTTTGAATCTGAAAGAGATGATTCATTATTTTGTGGAGCACCGACATGAGGTTGTGGTAAGAAGAACCACTTATGAATTACGCAAAGCAGAAGAACGGGCTCATATTCTTGAAGGTTTAATCATTGCATCAGATAATATTGATGAGGTGATTGCCTTAATCCGTGCATCTTCAAATGCAGATGAAGCTCGTGCAAAATTAATAGAGCGTTTTGAACTTTCCGAAATACAGGCTAAGGCTATCGTTGAAATGCGATTACGTCAACTTACCGGTCTTGAACAGGATAAATTACGTAGCGAATACGATGAATTAATGTTAACCATTGAAGACCTCAAGGACATTCTCGATAAAAAAGATCGCAGAATGGATATCATTAAAGAGGAACTTGGTGTTATAAAAGAAAAATACGGGGATGAGCGTCGCTCAGTCATTGAATATGCTGGTGGCGATTTGAGCATTGAGGATATGATTCCAGATGAACAAGTGGTCATTACTATATCCCATGCAGGCTATATTAAGCGAACTTCTTTAAACGAATATAAAACCCAAAATAGAGGAGGAGTAGGGCAAAAAGCCTCAACGACTAGAAATGAGGATTTCCTCGAATATCTTTTTGTTGGAACAAACCATCAATATATGTTGTTCTTTACCCAAAAAGGAAAATGTTTCTGGATGCGGGTTTATGAAATACCAGAAGGCAGTAAAACTTCAAAAGGTAGGGCTATTCAAAATCTTATCAATATTGAGCAGGATGATAAAGTAAAAGCATTTATCTGCACACAAGATTTAAAGGATGAAGACTATATAAACAGTCATTATGTCATAATGGCAACCAAAAAGGGTCAAGTCAAAAAGACCGCATTAGAGCAATATTCTAGACCCCGAACTAATGGAATCAATGCCATTACCATTAAAGACGGCGATGAACTACTAGAGGCTAAGTTGACTACAGGTAACAGTCAGGTTATGTTAGCCCTAAAATCTGGTAAGGCTATTAGATTTGAAGAGGCAAAAACAAGACCGATGGGGCGAAATGCTTCCGGAGTAAGAGGTATCAGATTAGCTAACGAAAAAGACGAAGTTGTTGGTATGATTGCCATTGAGAATTCTCAAGAAGAATCTGTACTGGTAGTTTCTGAAAAAGGCTACGGAAAACGAAGCTATATCGATGATCCGGAAGATGGTGAAGCGGTTTACAGAATCACCAATCGTGGCGGAAAAGGCGTTAAGACCATCTCCATTACCGAGAAAACGGGACATTTGGTAACCATCAAAAGTGTTACGGATGAAGACGATTTGATGATTATCAATAAGTCGGGCATAGCCATAAGAATGTCTCTTGAAAACTTGCGCATTATGGGTCGTGCTACCCAAGGCGTGAAGCTAATTAATCTTCGAGAGAATGATGCTATAGCAGCGGTTGCTAAAGTCATGAAAGATGAAGACGAGGAAGTTGAAGATGTAATTGATATTGATTTGGAAGACGGTGAAATTGAAGATTTAAAAAACGATGGCACAACTCTTGATAATTCTGAAGAAGAATAACATTAAAATAACTGATAACTATTAAAATAAACAAACAATGAAAACTAAAATTATAGTTGCTTTTACACTTTTTATGGGTCTAATGTCATTTGGACAGAAAAGTGAATTAAGAGATGCTGAAAAGGCTATAAAATCAGGTAATTTTGCCGATGCAAAGACTGCCTTAGCTTCTGCCGAATCCATGATTGAAAGTGATGATGAAAAAACGAAAGCTTGGTATCATTTTTTAAAAGGACAAGCTATGTACGCAAATGGAACGGGAACAAGTGAAGAAATCGATATGGCCATTGAAAATTTTGATATGGCAGTAAATATCGAAAAGCAATCTGGCAAGGATAAATATACCGATGATATAAAAGAAGCTAAAAGTGAAATGCTCAATAATTTTTTAACCAAAGCAAATGCTGCTTTGCAAAGTAAAGATTACGTCAAATCGGCTACTGGTTTTGATAGAGCTTATAGAATGTCTCCCAAAGACACACTATATCTTTACTATGCTGCATCCACTGCGGTAACCGCACAAGATTATGATACTTCACTTAAATACTACGAGGAGTTAAGAGATTTAGGATATAAAGGTGAAGGGTATGAATATTCAGCTACAAATAAGGAAACAGGTGAAGTAGAAAGTTTCGATAATAAGTCTATAATGGATTTATCTGTTGGAAAGGCTGGAACCCACATTGCACCAAAAACGAAAAAAACTGAATCAAAGTCAGCCGAAATTGTTAAGAACATCGCCTTGATCTATTTGAGTAATGGTGATAATGAAAAAGCGATTGCTGCCATGAAAGACGCAAGAGCACAAAATCCAGATGATTTGGATTTGTTGATTTCTGAAGCTAACGTGCAGTTGAAGATGGGTAACAAAGAACGTTTCAAAGAGCTCATGCAAGAAGCAACAGAAAAAGACCCAGATAATGCGGAACTACAATACAATCTTGGAGTAATTGCTGCAGAGGCCGGACAGAATGAAGCTGCACAAAATTATTATAAAAAAGCAATCGAATTAGATCCTTCTTATTCTGACGCCTATACTAATATGTCTGTATTGATTCTCTCTCAAGAAACAGAATTGGTTGAAGAAATGAACTCCTTGGGTACATCTACAAAAGATAATAAGCGTTATGATGAGTTGCGTGGCAAGCGTGTAGAGATTTACGAATCTGCAATTCCATATCTTGAGACGGCACTCAAATTAAAGCCTGAAAGTATTCAAGCGGCAAAAACCTTAATGAATATTTACAGCGTCGTAGGAAAAACTGATAAGTTTAAAACTATGAAAGCAAAGGTTGCCGAAATGGAAGCAGGTAACTAATTTTCAAAAGAAGAATAAAATCAAAAGAGCGATTTACATTATGTAAGTCGCTTTTTTTTATGCCTATTAGAAATAAATACTAAATTTAATAGTAGCAAACATTTTTTAATCTATAACGGAGTCTAAACTATTTTCTTGATGACTCTTAGTTTGTGGGTGTGCTCGTTTTTTTCAGCGTTATAAATTCCTGAATGATCCAATCGGTCTATCCTAACTTTGCCGTGGGCATGTATGATGTAATTGTTTTCCATAATAATACCAACGTGAACAATGCTACCTTCACTATTATCAAAAAACGCGAGATCCCCAGGTTCACTTTCCTCTATAAAACTTAGGGCCTGTCCTTGAGCGGCTTGTTCTGAAGCATCACGTTTTATTTTATAACCGTTCAACTTATAAACCATTTGGGTAAGACCAGAACAGTCTATGCCAAAAGGCGTTTTGCCGCCCCAGAGATAAGGCGAATTTAAATACATGAACGCCGTAGTAATGAGATTGGATTTTTTCAGTTGCGATGATAGCACTTCCCCAGTAAATGAATGTCCGAGTAAATCGAGAGCATTTAACGATGCCCCCATCGGTATAGTATGCAATTTTTCATCCTGATCTTGAACAAATTCTACAAGGTCTTTACTCAACAAATGATTTTGGGCCTTGATATTGAAATAATCTTCTTCTGAAATCTCAAAATATTGTTTATTATCAATATAACCTTCATACTTATCATAAGCCAATCTTATTCTGCTCCATGATTTTCTTTTTTCTAAAACCTTAAAAATTTCCCCATAAAGCACTTGGGAAACAAGTTCACTTCTGTCTGAAGCTTCCGCCCTTAATGGAACAATACTTAGATTACAAATAGCGTAAAGCATCAATTAGAAATCAGTTTAGTTCTATAACCATTGCAGAAGCACCGCCACCTCCATTGCATATTGCTGCAGCACCAATTCTGGCATTATTTTGTTTTAAAACACTTATTAGCGTTATCAATATTCTAACCCCTGAGCAGCCTAATGGATGACCCAAGGATACTGCGCCACCATTTACGTTTACATTGCTATCATTCAATCCAAGAATTTTCATATTGGCAAGACCCACCACAGAAAACGCTTCATTAAATTCAAAATAATCAACCTCTTTAATTGATATACCAGCTTTTTCCAATGCTTTCGGTAATGCTTTGGCTGGAGCGGTAGTAAACCACTTTGGTTCTTGGGCGGCATCAGCGTATCCTTTTATGGTAGCTAATGGTTTGAGACCTAATTCTTCGGCTTTTTTTCTGCTCATTAAAATCATGGCACCAGCGCCATCGTTAATAGTTGAAGCATTGGCTGCGGTAACTGTACCATCCTTGGAAAAAGCTGGGCGTAAACCTGGAATTTTCTCTAATTTTACGTTGGTATATTCTTCGTCCTTAGAAACTATTAAAGCTTCACCGCGACGTTGAGGTACTTCAACAGGTACAACCTCATCGTCAAATTTTCCTGAATCCCATGCTTCGGCAGAACGTTTGTAAGATTTTATGGCATAGTTATCTTGTTCTTCCCTAGAAAAATTATATTCAGAAGCACATAAATCGGCACAAACTCCCATCGCATTATTATCATAAGCATCAACCAATCCATCTTTTTGCATACCATCTTCTAAGGTAGCAGGTCCAAATTTAGTGGCCGTGCGTGCGTGGTAATAATGCGGTATCATGCTCATGTTCTCCATTCCGCCGGCAACAACGATGTCATTATCTCCTAAGGCTATGGATTGTGCAGCTTGCATAACGGCTTTCATTCCAGAGGCGCAAACTTTGTTGATAGTTGTACAAGGTGTGGTATTAGATATCCCAGCAGAAATAGCGGCTTGCCTAGCAGGAGCTTGACCGGTGCCAGCCGATACTACGTTGCCCATTATGACTTCTTGTACCAGCTCAGGCTTTAGATTAATTTTATCTAACGCACCTTTTATTGCGGTTGCGCCTAACTGAGTTGCTGGTACGGTTGATAATTTTCCTAAAAAACTTCCTATCGGTGTTCTAGCCATTGCTACAATAACCACATCTCTATCCATGTCTTGCTGTTTTATATTTGCTACAAAACTACTCATTTTTTTGTAAATTTTTAGTGTCAATAGTTAAGCATAAAAATCCTAAACCATTATATTTTCTTACTTTTGAGGTTGGTCGGTAAATCAAATATTTATAAGATAGGTACTGCGCAAAAGTTAATATTAAATGAAGAATTTAGTCAACAAATGGTACAAGGGACATGCATTGCTTTACAAAGTGCTACTATTTATAGGTACTACTTTTCTTATTGTTTACCTGTTTCCTAAAAGTGGTAGATTTGCTTATGATTTTGACAAAGGAAAACCATGGCAATCTGAAAATCTTTTAGCGCCTTTTGACTTTGCCATTAAAAAATCTTCGGAAGAACTTCAGCAAGAACAATTGGAGGTCTCAAAAAATAGTCCTGTTTTTTTTGAATATTTAGAATCTGTAAAGAGTAAAGTTTACTCAAACTACGAAGAGCAATTTAAAACCAATTTTTCTGATAGTGCTTTGAGGTTGAACCCCGAATTGTTTGCAATTGGTAAATCGGCCTTAGATGAAATTTATGAGTTTGGCCTGTTGGATGAAAGCTATGAGTACGTTGCCGAAAAGGAAATTATTTTACTCGAGGGCCAGACACAAGTTGCCAGGGTACAGTTTTCTCAATTGACCTCAATCAATGCGTTCAAGACCATACTTGAAAAGAAACTGGAGCTAGCAAAGTATTACAATTTGAAACCTATTTTTGTTTCGTTTTTTTTCGATATTGTAGAACCTAATCTAACCCTGAATGAGTCCCTTACAAAAACCGCATTAGAGGAAAGTATTGCCGGTATTTCCCAAGTTAGGGGTAGTATTGAAAAAGGTACGCTCATCATATCTAAGGGCGAAATTGTAGAGGGGAACAAATATGACGTCTTAAAGTCTCTTGAGGCAGAATATGAGTCCCAGATTTGGAGTGCATCAGATTATAATTTTGTCATATTTGCTTATGCGCTTCTGGTCGCATTGGCGCTTTTGATGTTGCTTTTGTTTCTTCGAAAATATAGAATAGAGGTGTTTTTGGATAATACAAAAGTTACTTTTATATTTTTCAATATACTTTTAATGATACTGTTGACTACGTTAGTTGTCAACTTCAATTCGGAATATGTTTACGTAGTGCCATTGTGCATTCTACCTCTTGTTTTAAAAGCTTTCTTTGATGCCCGCTTAGGACTTTTTGCCCACGTTTTAACGGTTTTGCTTCTTGGTTTTGTAGTCCCTAATAATAATGAATACGTGTTTCTTCAGATTATCGCTGGGATAGTGACTATACTTACCGTTTCAGAATTATATAAACGTGCCAATCTCTTTATATCGGTAGGTCAGATTACGTTGATTTATATGGTATCGTATTTTGCGTTTCATGTGATTCATCAAGGTAGCATCGATGATATTGATTTAAGGACGTTCGGACTTTTTGCGCTTTGCGGGCTTGCTACCTTATTTGTGCAACCGCTCATTTACATTTACGAAAAGCTGTTTGGACTGGTATCAGATGTTTCGTTACTTGAGCTTTCAGATACCAATACCAAATTACTCAAGGAATTATCAAACAAAGCCCCGGGAACTTTTCACCATTCTCTAAACGTTGCGAATCTAGCAGAAGCTTCCGCAAATGAGATTGGTGCCAATGCGATGCTCATAAGAGTAGGTGCTTTGTACCATGACATAGGGAAAATGAAAAACCCCACTTTTTTTACCGAAAATCAGGCGACGGGTCTAAATCCGCACGACGAGCTATCACCTCGGGAGAGTGCCAAGATTATTATTGACCACGTATTGGATGGGATAGAGAGAGCTAAGAAGAATAATCTACCAGACAGGGTTGTTGATTTTATTAGAACTCACCATGGAACAAGTTTGGTGTACTATTTTTATAAGAAAGAAAAAGGGCTGGAAGAAGATACTCAGGAAGATGATTTTAGATATCCTGGTCCAAAACCTTTTAGTAAGGAGACCGCAATACTTATGATGTGTGATAGTGTTGAGGCGGCCTCAAAAAGTTTGAAAGAACCATCAACAACAAAAATTGATAAGTTTGTGGAAAGTATTATTACTAAACAAATGGATGATGGTCAGTTTCTTAACGCGAATATTACCTTTAAGGAAATACAAACCATTAAAAAAGTTTTAAAGGCTAAATTGGCCAATATCTACCATCTTCGCATTGAATATCCTGAGTAATTTGTGTCCTAAAAAATTGTAAAAATAGTTGTGATGTTTCCCGTTAAATATTACATTTGCAACCGCATTTAAAGTAAATGCATATTTTATAAATTTCCCGGAGAGGTGCCTGAGTGGCCGAAAGGAGCGGTTTGCTAAATCGTCGTACTTAGAAATAGGTACCCAGGGTTCGAATCCCTGTCTCTCCGCAAAAAGAAACCCACGACATTTTAGTCGTGGGTTTTTTATTTTTGGAGCGGCTCAAGCTTTTCAGCTTGAAAGCTGATTCACAAAACAAATAATCTGTCCCGGCTTTTTTCAAGTTGGGGCATGGGTTTCTATGCTTGCTAAGGATTTCCTATAAGGGAACAATGGAGTTAATCCCTGTCTCTCCGCAAAAAGAAACCCACGACATTTTAGTCGTGGGTTTTTTATTTTTGGAGCGGCTCAAGCTTTTCAGCTTGAAAGCTGGTTCACAAAATAAACAATCTACATAGGATTTTTTAAGGGAAAGTCTTTGGTTTAATAAACCGGATCTCAACTTCAAAGTATAAAAAACGTTTCAACTTTATACCTCGTTAGATTTACCTTGATATTTTTTATTTTTCAGAAAATATACTCTGATTCTTCTAATGGTTTATAATCAAATAAATGGATTCAAAATAAATAATATGTCTCTTAAATCTTAATTCATTATCTCATAATACTATAATTTGTAGCATAAAAAACTACATATTATAGCTAATTTTGTAGTAATGCAAAAAGACATTTTACATTTAGATTTAGACACATTTTTTGTTTCGTGCGAGAGACGCTTAGATTCTTCATTGAACAATAAGCCAATTTTGGTAGGCGGTACGGGAGACCGTGGGGTTGTAGCGGCATGTAGTTACGAAACTCGTGGCTTTGGAGTCCGTTCTGGCATGTCAATGAAAATGGCTAGACAAATGTGTCCAGAAGCTATTATAATTAAAGGAGACAGTTCGGTTTATACAAAGTTCTCTTCAGAAATTACTGAAATCATTAAAGAGGCAGTTCCCTTATTTGAAAAAACCAGTGTTGATGAATTCTATGTGGATTTAACAGGCATGGATAAATTTTTTGGCAATTATAAATTTGCTAGTGAATTGCGACATAGAATTATTAAAGATACAGGACTCCCAATTTCCTTTGGTCTATCACAAAACAAGATTGTAAGTAAAATTGCAACGGGTGAAGCGAAGCCTAACAATCAGCTTAAAATAGATTATGGTTTTGAAAAATCATTCTTATCGCCGTTGGGTATAAGAAAAATTCCAATGGTTGGAAAGGTTTCCGCACAGACCCTACTAAATTTAGGTATATATACCATTGGTCAAATTCAAGGGATGCAAGTTCAATTATTGGAATCTGTTCTAGGAAAAAATGGAATTACAATCTGGAACCGTGCCCAAGGAATAGATAATTCTCCTGTTGTACCCTATACAGAACGAAAATCGATAAGTAGCGAAAGAACTTACGATAAGGACACCATCGATATTTCAAAAGTTTCGGCATCTCTAATTGCAATGGGTGAAAAGTTATGCTATCAATTGCGCATGGGAGATAAATTGACGGGTTGCGTGTCCATTAAGATTCGCTATTCTGACTTCTCAACTACTTCTAAGCAAATGCGCATTGGTTATACAAATGCAGATCATATAATTATTCCTTTAATAAAGGGATTGTTCGATAAAGTATATAATCGTAGAATCTTAATCAGGCTTGTTGGTGTTCGGTTTACAGATTTGGTTGGCGGCGCATATCAAATGAATTTATTTGATGAAAACGAAAAATCATTGAACCTGTATTCTTCAATGGATAAAATTAGAAATCGTTTTGGAGCTAATAGCGTTATGAGAGCTGTGACCATGGATGCTAAATCTATAAGAAGCAATAGAAATCCTTTTAATGGAGAACCTCCAATTTTGTTGGCACATAGAAAACAATAATGTACTTAAACTGTCATACCTATTATTCATTACGTTACGGAACGCTTTCAGAAGAGCAATTAATTGAACTTGCTAAAAAGAATGCTATTACATATTTAGGTCTTACTGATATAAATAGCACTTCCGCTTCCTTGAACTTTTTGAGATTATGTAGTTCAGAGGATTCAATTTATCCAATTATAGGGGTTGATATTAGAAACGGAATTGAGCAATTGTATATTCTAATTGCAAAATCAAACGATGGTTTTCAAGAAATTAATAGTTTTTTATCTGACTTTATCCATACAAAAAAAACGTTTAAAGATGAAGTGCAATTCTCAGGTCAGGTAGCGGTGATTTACCCATTCGAAAAAGCGCTAGAATTGGATAAAACAGAATTTAAGGATAATGAATATATTGGAGTTAGCATTAGAGATATAAATAAACTGAAGTTTTCGAAACTTAGATTCCTTAAGGAAAAATTAATTATTCAACAACCCGTTAGTTTCCGGTCTAAGTCAGATTTTAATGCCCATCGATTATTAAGAACCATTGATTTGAATATTCTATTAAGCCAACTACCGGTTTCAGAGCAAGCTCATAGTTCTGACCAAATGGTTTCCGCAGAAAGGCTAGTTGAACTTTATACTGAATTTGAATCTATCCAAAGCAATACCATAGACCTCTTTGAATCCTGTTCCTATAAATTTAAGTTTGAAGACAAAAGGACCAATCAAAATCAAGCAGTATATCTAAATACAAAGGAGGAGGATTTTATATTTCTTAAGAAACTTTGTTACGATAAAATTCATGAGCGGTACCAAAATCCCAACGATTTGGTATTTGAAAGAATTGAAAAAGAACTTTCGGCAATACAAGCTATGGATTTTGTGTCCTATTTTTTAATCAATTATGACATCATTCAATATGCCAAATCCAAGGACTACCCGCATATTGGGAGGGGTAGTGGTGCTAACAGTATTGTGGCTTATATAATTGGTATTACTAACGTTGACCCCATTGAGTTGGATTTATATTTTGAGCGATTCATTAATATTTACAGAACATCCCCGCCCGATTTTGATATTGATTTCTCGTGGAAGGATAGGGATGACATTACAAATTATATTTTTAAGAGATTTAAGAATACGGCATTAATGGGCACTTATGTCACATTTCAATATCGTGCAGTAATTAGAGAATTAGGAAAAGTATTTGGACTGCCAAAAGCTGAAATCGATAATCATCTTAAGGGTTATAAAGCCAAATCGGCTTCCGATAACTACTTTAAGCTGATTGAGAAGTATAGTGCTTTGATTCATGGATTCCCTAATTATTTGAGTGTGCATTCTGGCGGAATTCTAATTTTGGATAAAAATGTACATTATTATACGGCCACTTTTTTACCTCCTAAAAATTTTGGTACCGTGATGATTGATATGAATATAGCCGAAGAAGTTGGCATCTATAAATTCGATATTTTGGCCCAACGTGGACTTTCAAAAATAAAAGACACCGTTGAAATCTTGAAATACAATCAGCCTGAGGTTGAACTTCCAGATTTAGAGCAAACAGAATTATTTAAAAAGGACCCGAAAATAAATGAGCTCCTAAAGGTAGGGGACTGTATGGGTGTTTTTTATGTAGAATCGCCAGCAATGCGCACTTTGATGACAAAACTTCAAACCCAAACTTATTTAGGATTGGTGGCAGCAAGTTCTATAATAAGACCAGGAGTTACTAATGGAGGCATGAAGAATGAATACATATTGCGTCATCGAAATCCTGAACGCCGTAAAGAAGCACACCCAATTCTATTAAAAATTCTGGAAGAGACCTACGGAGTCATGGTATATCAAGAAGACGTTCTTAAAGTGGCACACAAATTTGCCAATCTCGATTTGAGCGAAGCAGATATTTTGCGAAGAGGAATGAGAGGAAAGGTTAAAAGTAAAGGTCAATTTGAACAGATAGAGGCGAAATTCAAATCGAATTGTTTAGGGCTTGGTTATACAGAAAAAGACACTATGGAGGTTTGGAATCAGGTCAAAGCTTTTGCAGGCTATGCTTTTGCTAAAGGGCATTCTGCGTCCTATGCAGTAGAAAGTTACCAAAGTTTGTTTTTAAAACGATATTATCCTTTAGAATTTATGACTGCGGTTCTCAACAATGGTGGTGGATTTTATAATATTGAAACCTATATACATGAAATTAAGAAGTGTGGGGGCAAAGTGGAGCCGCCTTGCGTGAATTTAGGTGATCACGCTAATGTAATTTATGATTGTAATATTTATCTAGGTTTTGGTATGCTTCAGAATATAGAAACAAGAACGGTCGAGAAACTTTTATCGAATAGACAAACCCAAGGGCGTTATAAATCGTTTCAAGATTTTATAGATAGGGTATCAATAAGTCTTGAACAGATAATTATCCTTATTAGGATAGGTGCATTTCGTTTTACAGGAACTAGTAAACATCAATTGCTTTGGGCGGCACATCTTTTGTTATCCAAATCAAAAAAACAAAATGAGACTCCCAAGCTTTTTTCAGCACCAAAAGTAAATTTTGAATTGCCTAAAATAAAAGAAGATAGCCTGATTGATGCCTACGATGAAATGGAATTACTAGGGTTTCCACTCTGTTCATATTTTGACTTACTTGAAGATGAATTAATCTCGAACATGACAACAGTTGACCTAAAGAATTACATTAATAAAACAGTCAATATATACGGTAAATTAGTTACGGCCAAGGGCACTCCAACTTCTGACAAACGCCTAATGTATTTTGGTACGTTTCTCGATGTAAACGGGGAGATTTTTGATACCGTACATTTTCCAAACGTATCTCAGCAATTTTCCATTAGAGCAAATGGTGTTTATTTAATAAAAGGAAGGGTAGCAGAAGAATTAGGTTACTTGTCAATAATTGTTGAAACGATATTTCATCAAAGAATCTTGTCTGATCCAAGATATGCTAATGAGCATCAAAGGAATAAGAATGTAATTAATTCGTAGAGATTAAAATGATTTTATAATTCAATTACCTTTTAGCAAACAGACATTCTCCCTCAATTTTTTTGACTTATAAAAAATCAGATTGCCGATTTTAGCAATTAGCCCTATAAGACTCAAGTTATATTTACTTTCTAAAATGTAATACTTATTCTTTGCTAGATAACATATCAACCGTTGCAACAGTTCTAAAACCAGAATGATCTGAACCAGAATCTATGCTAGTTCCCATTTTTGCAGAAATTCTATAACTAGCACAATAGGATGCATTACATAAAAATGAGCCGCCTTTGATGATGTGCTCTACAGCATAGGGGTTTGACGAGGTATAGGTTTCTGTTGCACCTTTTGGATTAACGGTAACCTCATTATTTATTAAGGTTTTATAATATGCTGTATTGAAATAATCACTAGTTAATTCCCAAACATTTCCAGCCATATCGTATAAACCGATTGAGTTTGGTTCATAAGATTTCACAGGTGCTATATATTTGAAACCATCTAAAGGTTCATTTACGGTTGGAAAAGTACCTTGCCATGTATTTGCTTTTTTATTTAGTAAATCAGGATTATTTCCCCAAGTAAAAATAGTGTTGGCATTATTTCCTTGGGCTGCAGATTCCCACTCAGCTTCAGTAGGTAAACGCCTGTTTGCCCATTTGCAATAGGCTAAAGCATCTTCATAGGCGATATGAACTACAGGAAAGTTGTCTTGCCCTTCTATTGAAGATTCTGGGCCTTGCGGTCGTTTCCAATTGGCTCCTACTTTCCATATCCACCATTGTCCGTAGTTTTCCATATTGACTATACCATTGACATCTTTATTAAAAATGAGACTGCCAGGCTGCAAAATTGAATCATGGGGTTTTGGGGTGCCTTCAGGTAATTGTGTTTTCATTTCTTCCCAATCTATCTCACGTTCTGCAACAGTTAGATAATCTGTAGCCTCAACAAATGTTCTAAATTGTTTATTTGTTACCTCAGTAATATCTATAAAAAAGCCATCAACCTTTACGTTATGAGCAGGCTGCTCTCTTGGCATTGCGTAATTATCGTTCTCTTTTGCACCTTGTAAAAAGGTTTTTTCTGCAACCCAGACCATACCTTCAGGAGCTTTTACCTTTTGGTCTGAAGTTGTAACGTTCTTTTTTATTGTTGTGGCATCATCTTTACATCCCACTAGTAATAAAATGAATAGAGAAAAGAGGGTATTTATTGTGTTTTTCAATGTGAAGATTATTTATCTGTCTTTTAGTACTTAATATAGTATTGCTATTTGAATTTTTGTGGTGATTTTTGTAGCCTTTTTTTAATCTTTTTCTGTCCGTGCGCCAACTATTATGTCACTAGCAATATCATGGATTAATTTAGGTTGAAAAGTTACTGAAAATTTTCTTCTGATGTTTATCTGAACTTTTATACTGATTTCACCTTAAAAGAAAACTTCCCATTTGATTTTCAGCAAAAGAGACTTTCTCAATGAGTATTGAAGCAAAATTATTTCCATAAGTGATAAAAATTTAAATATAGAAGCATTATTTTAGTTCAAAACAATAGAAGTTATGACTGATGATGGCAAACAAGTACTAGTAAATAAAGCACAGCAAGCTATAGATGAAGCTGATTTGATGGAGTTAAAATTGGCTAAGCATAAAATGGAAAATATAGGAACCGTTATGAAAGGCCTTAACAAGGTTGGGAGTCAAATTGATTCTGGTATCCAAACATTACCAGATTACCAGCAAAAGTGGCTATCAAAAAACATTACAAATGTTCTCTTTAAAATACTAAAGAGTAATATTTCTACAATGGAACAAAAAAAGGAATTTAAAAGTTCCTCTAATTTTCTTTACAAGGCTTTGGTTGGGGCATCTGGTGCAGGAAGTGGGTTGATAGGGTCATTCAACTTTATTGGGATCTCGGTTTTTGTTTCAGAATTATATCTTTCTACCCGCATAATGATGCGTTCTATTACAGAGATTGCCAGAAGCGAGGGTGAAGATATCTACACGTTGGATACTCAACTAGCATGCTTACAGGTTTTAGCTCTTGGTGGTAATTCTGAGGAAGATGATTCTACCGAAACCGCTTATTACTCAACTCGTTTTGCTATGGCTACCGCTATGCGAGGCGCAAATTTATATTTGGCTAAGCACGGTTTGTCAGGTTTGGGAAAAATAATGATGTCTAACGCAAATCCAGTATTGAAAATGATTGGATTGATTGCCACTAGACTTACCATTCAATTTTCTGAAAAGTTCATATCTCGAGCCGTACCGATAGCTGGTGCCATCGGCGGGGGGACTTTAAACTATATTTATCTGGAACATTTCCAAAATATGGCCAAATCGCATTTTGTGATTAGAAGATTGGAAAGAAAATACGGAAAATCACTTATAAAATCCGCGTATAACGAGATTGAGGCATAATTTTTAAAAAGAGATAAATCTTAACAAAAAGAAACCAAGTAAGAGGAAATCTTTTTACAGAAATGAAAATTATATGATCTAATAGGATTTTTTTAGTAGTGTAATTGTAAATCAAACATTACGATTGCTTAAGATTCTAAATGCTCTATATCCACAACTCCCCAACCACCGACGTATAAAAATATCCAAAGTTCATTTTCTTTTGCTTTTAAGTATGAAACTCTTAAGTTATCTAAGGATCCCATTAAAAATATGCCTTTATTCGTCTCAAGTTTATTGGCAAGATTTTCATTAATAACGTCCATTTGTTGTTTTATAATGGGACTAAGTTCAAACTTAAGATTCTTTACAACCTTTTGATAAAAGAATGTATTCAATACAGATTCCAGTAATTGGTCGGCCAACCAGCTTTTACCTTGACTATCAATTTTGTAGTCTTTAAAATATATAGTCTGTGATTCTGCATCAAGAATGAGCGACGTTTGGATAATGATGTCTAGCGATCTGTTTTTATATAAAAATGTGAGCGTTTGTATTTTTAACTTTACTTCAAGATTGTAGGACTCAACTTCACTTTTTGCCAAACCGATATCAAGGATTTTGGCATATTTAACCTGTTTTCCATTAGCGCTCTCCTTGCTTATAATTTCCCCAACAAACTTTTCACACAGATATTTTTCTAGGACTGTATATCTAATTTTAATAGGAAATGTGATTGAAATATTTTGATCTGTTGATAACTGATTGACTTCCATTGTTTAAAATTTAGTTATGGATATAAAATTAAGTTTAAAAATTAGAATTTTTAATTCTTGAAATTAGAGGATTAACTCATATAGAAATAAGATATTTTACAAAAGATTGTTAGTTTATGTTTCCCCATAACTTAGTGCATTAATTTTGAAGGGTTTAATTTCAGATTATTAAATTTTTAATTTTAGATAAATCTATTAATCATTTTTAAAAAGTAATTTATTAGTTTTGCCAAACTAAAATTATTCGGGATGTAGCGCAGTCCGGTAGCGTACACGGCTGGGGGTCGTGTGGTCGCAGGTTCAAATCCTGTCATCCCGACTTAACTTTAAAAAAACTTTCTGAAATGGAAGTTTTTTTTTGCCCAGCCCTGGGGTGTGATTTGAAGTGGCCCTCAAAAGGGCACTTTAAATCGCGCAAAACGAACAAGAGGTTCAAATCCTGTCATCCCGACTTAATTTTAAAAAAAACTTTCTGAAATGGAAGTTTTTTTTTTGCCCAGCCCTGGGGTGTGATTTGAAGTGGCCCTCAAAAGGGCACTTTAAATCGCGCAAAACGAACAAGAGGGTTTCAAATCCTGTCATCCCGACTTAATTTTAAAAAAAACTTTCTGAAATGGAAGTTTTTTTTTTGCCCAGCCTTGGGGTGTGATTTGAAGAGGCCCTCAAGAGGGCACTTCAAATTGCGCAAAACGAACAAGAGGGTTTCAAATCCTGTCATTCCGACTGAACTTTAAAAAAGCTTTCTGAAATGGAAGTTTTTTTTTGCCCAGCCCTGGGGTGTGATTTGAAGTGGCCCTCAAGAGGGCACTTCAAATCGCGCAAAACGAACAAGCGGTTTCCAATCCTGTCATCCCGACAATTAGGGGTTCAAAAGACATGAAATATACCCAATTTAATGAAAATGAGGGATTATCATTTTCATTAGAATCATAAGATTAGCTGTATTATCAAATGAAAGGTTACCGATTGAGATACCTGATTCATGTCAATAATTTTCACTAAATTAATAATTAAATAGACTTGAGTTTCGCAACGATTTAATTTTTAAAAACAAATAGATTATTCATTTAAAGCGATAGTTACTAAGGACTTCAATGACTTTTAATAGTCGTTTTTGGTTGAGTAAGACCAAGAAGTAGAACAATTTAGTCACTAATTATGCGGTAATACGGTAATTCTCAAAAACGACTTCTAGCATTAGTTCAATCTGAAAATTGTAATGACAATAATGGCAATAGGTATAATTGCTAATACTATATACTCTATTTAATTAAATGCCTTTTCTTTTGACTCGCTAATTTAAAATGAGAGTTTTTAAATTTCAAGGTGATTCTGAAATTTTTTTTAATTATAGGTAAAGGATTTTTCATTGGTTCAAGACTCATTTTTTTTGGATTAATTTAATTGGCTGATGTTATAGCTTGTCATATGAATCCATTAGATTTGTAGATGTATAAATGGAATAAGCGCACAAATGTGTTCTTAGCCAATTGTTGT
>CAWDOF010000026.1:0-12796 GCA_963803715.1 uncultured Flavobacteriaceae bacterium | reverse complement strand
ACGTATCGTGGATAGCATTTATTCCGCAGGAAAAATCAAATATTCTGATTTGACCTATCAGAATATTGGTTCAAGAAAAACAATTCGCAAAAAAGTACAAGAAGTAGATTCCACTGAAATTAAAAGAGAACAAAAGATTGAAGCCAAAGAATTAGGCCTGGAACATCAATTGTTCTTTGCTGCTTCGCCAAAACCAAACGACATTTCCATTATCGGTAATACTGATGAAACAATCTATGTGGTCGTCGATGGCGACCAAGTAGTAAAAGCAAACTCCAGATTAAGAATGCGGCTTACCAAGGCTGCTATGATTAACAATAAGCAAATGCCAAAAAACACGCTCGTTTTTGGGTTTATCAGTTTTCAGCCCAATCGTGCTTTAATAGAAATTGAAAATATCAAACACCATCCCACTAAACTCAAAGCCTTCGATTTACAGGATGGTAGCGAGGGCATCTATGTAGAAAACAATTTTAGGGCAGAGATAACAACGGAAGTCCTGGACGATGTTATAGGCGATATTAATATTCCAAGTGTTCCTGAAGTTGGCGGAATCACAAAAATCCTCAAACGTAAAAACCGAAGTGTGAAAGTGACCGTGCTGAACAATTACAAACTTATTCTAAAACCAAAACTATGAGCCATCTCGGGTTCTTAAAAATTCACTATTATGAAAAAATATATCATAACTTCATTATTACTAGCTGTTTCCACATTTGCACCTCGAATTTGCTTCGCACAGGTTACAGCACAAGACACAATTGTAATTGATACCATATATGCGAATGACACTAAAAATGTTGCGCTGTTTTTTCCAGAGCCTATTCGCCAGGGAATAACCGGTGCAGAAAATTTTATATTTACCTACAATCGTGAAAAAGAGCAGTATTTCGGTCTTCTTCAAGCAAAGCCTGGGAAAGAAAGCAATCTTCTGATAGTCAATAGAGATGGTTCAATTTTTTCGTATATTGTAAGGTATAAAGCGCAGCTATCAAAATTCAATTATTTTATTCCGAAGTCAAGTAGTATCGGGAATGAAAGACCAATATTGAATGATTCTATTTCGGTTGTTACTGCTGAAAGCAATGTTGATAACAGGAATTATTATTACCAGAAATTCAGTTCCTATCTTCTTGAGAGAAAGCAGCGTGTAGGTAGGATTAAAAAGAGAACCGAAGGTATAGTTTTGAGCGTTGAGAACATTGTTTTTGATACGGAACAACTTTACTTTGTCATCCAGATTAAGAATAATTCTACGTTGGATTATGATTTGAATTTCTTAAAACTCTCTGTTGAAACAAGACAGAAGGGGAAAAAGAAATCGTTACAACGACTGTATCAAGAACCGATTTTCAAACATAATATGCCTTCTAAAATCACAGAAAACGAAACGGTTCGGTTTGTTTATGTCTTGCCGAAGTTTTCGCTATCCAATGACCGCAGAGCAATTTTTGAACTGCACGAAAAAGATGGCGAACGTAATATTGAACTGAAAATATCACATAGTTATATCAATAACCCAAATTAGTAACGTTATGAAAAATTTAGTCATTTGCTCACTCGTATTGTTGTTCTTCTCGTGTTCAGAAAAAAAGAACCTTTCCCCTTCTGAAACCGCTAAAGTTGTTGCCGAAAGTTTTTATCACGGTGATGAAGCTACCTTGAAAAAATTTACCACTTCGGAAGGCTATGCAAACCTTTCAAGCATTCAAGCAATGTTTACTGAAGATAAAGATTCAGAAGCAAATTTTAAAGTGGTGGATGAGGTTATAGATGGCGAGGTGGCTTGGGTAAAATATTCAACAGCTTATGACCCAAAACCGGGTGTTTTTAAACTGGTTCAAAAAGATGGCCAATGGAAGGTAACCCATAATGGACCGAGGGATAAAGGGCCTTTTTAAATATTCATATATTATTTATCGAATTAATTATCAGCTTCCAAAAGAAACTGAATAGCCACAACTATGCCCTAATTCTTACAAAATCTATTGTGTAACAAATGCAAAAAATAATAAATATAGACTGGAATGTAGGTATTAAATCCATTAATAATGATAGTGTGGACTTGGTACTGACCGATCCACCATATGGCATAAGTTATCGAAGCAATAAAAGAAGCAAGCGTCATAAAAGAATGCCTAACGACAATAATCTAGACTGGTTAGGTAAATGGGTTAAAGAAATGAAACGTGTATGTAAAGATGAAGCCCATCTCTACATTTTCTGTTCGTGGCATAATGTGGAAGTTTTTAAATTTTTTATAGAAAAAGAATTTAGAATAAAAAACATTCTAATTTGGGAAAAGGAAAACCACGGAACTGGCGACCTAAAAGGCGATTATGCACCAAAATATGAAATGATACTATTTTGTAGTAATGGAACTAAAAAATTAAATGGGAAACGTGACTGTAATATCCTAAAATCCTCCAAGACCAAAAACAACAACCATCCTACGGAAAAGCCGGTTAATCTGATAAGTTACTTAATTGAAAAGAGTACAGATCCTGGGAATTTGGTATTAGACACATTTGGAGGAAGTTGTTCCACAGCTATTGCTTGTAAGCAAACGAATAGAGACTGTATTGTCTTTGAAATTGAAGCTGACTATTGTACTAATGGCCGTGAAAATTTGGAAGGAACTTCTAAGCGAATGTTTGGAATGGGAAATTTATTTTGAGTTTAATTTTATCGAACTCTTGTCGGTCTCAATTTCCTTGAGATAACTTGTATTTATTACTAGCACCAAGGTCTATTCTATTAACCACATCCACCAAATAATCTAAATTTTCAAAGATTTCTTTTATCGACATTTGATGCTCAGAACCAATCACATATTCATTTGTAAAAAACTGAAGGAATTTTTCGTCAACAATGCCGTTTCGGTGTGCATATAAGTGGCGAATTTGCAAGATTTTCTCAACCTGATATTGCTCGTTATTATCTAAAATTTTTAAGTCTCGTATTTGTTTGGTATCTTCAATAAAACCTTTCACACTGCCTTTTTGCAGTTTTCCTATTTTCTGTTTTGCCCAGTATTTCACAAATTCCTGTAAATCTGAACAATTAAGTACTTCCTCGATTGTAACTGTTTGTTGCGATTTCAAAGTTTGAGGTTTGGCTAAGAATATTTCATATAACAAATCAGAAAGATAGGTCTCAAAATTATCTACCACAGACGAAAATAGAATTCTAGCTAGAATTTTTCCTTCTTGATTTTTTGTAGGATTTTCTGGACTTTCTGGGTATAAAATATTTCTTAAGTCATCGACGATTTTAAGAATACTTTGATAGTGCTCAATAAATTTTATTTTAGAGTAGGTGGCTATCTTTTTGGATTGTTCAAGGTCATTATTAATATTTGTAATTCTGCCATATCCACCAACGTTGAAAGTAACAGATACTGGATCTGAAAGTTTTGTCCTGTCCCTTTCACGAATATATATTTTGCCCTCAACTGAAACAACAGCATCAGACTTGTCAACTTTTATAACATAAAGTTTTTTATCATCATAATTGACATATTGGTAGTTGACCTTTGGTTGAGGGGTCAGCAAATCTAGAGCTTTGTGCGTAATTGAATTAGCGTGAAAATCTTCACTTAAACCAGTAATTTTTGAATCATCTGTTACACCAAGTATAAGAAACCCACCTTCGGTGTTGGCGAAAGAACTTATAATTTGAGCAACGTTTCTGGAAGGTGGTAATACCGCTTTATATTCTAAAGTTTGGCTTTCTGGTTTACCGACAATATTTTGTATTTCTTCTATTAAATCCATCTCTAAACTGGGATTTTGTTTATTCCTGTCGTTTTCAAAATAGTTCCTAATGTTAGATGTTTAGGGGTATTCCTCCCATTATCAATCCACAGCTCTGCATTAGCATAATCCAAGGTGTCCTTCTCTGAAGAATAAAAGACTATTACCTGTCCATTATCTGAAGGTCTAACTACAATATGAACATCGACACCATTTTTTTTGATACCGCCCAAAACCGTTGTTGCCAATTCATCAATATCCGTACAATCATAACCTGGGTGGCTCTTCAAATGCTCAATTATATTTTGTTTTGAACGTTCTATCAATTGTTGGGCATATAAGAACATATTGGCATTTGGTCTAGAGGTATGATTAAATAAAGCTGCCAAATCTTTATCCTTAAGGGCCTCTTCCAATTCATCCATAGAAGTCACACCTAAACCAGCTAAATCTTCTTGAGTAATTTCTGCCTTTTGATGACGTGTATTAGAATTTTCTAAAACTGTCTTTAATTCTTCCAAACTAGATACATTGTAATCTCTTAAAAGCATTGATAACTTTTCTGCTTGATTAAATGTTTGCAGTAAATTAGGGTCATCTTCGAGCGCTTTTGCCACTTTTGCAAGCTGCTCTATATCAGTTTTACTTCGCATTACTTTATAAAGACTCTCTTTATCCAAAATTGTATTCATAAAAAGTTGCGCCTTTTTCCTGTACAATTCTGGCATAATTTCCTTTGCTTCCTTGTGATTAGTTTCAAACCATCCCGATAGTAAACTAATAGCCGAAATCACATTTTCATCGGTAAGTGATGGGTTTTTCAAATAATCAGAAATCTCAATTGCTATATCTTTCTTTTCCTTGAATTGATAACTGCCAAAACCGACTTTGGAATGTAAAAGCAGATTTTCCCAATCACTGCCTAAAAGTGCTAAAATGGAAATCAGCTTATCTTCCTTGATCTTATCAATAAATACATTCTTTTTTAGTTTAAAAACCCCTTTTCTATTGGGTAGCATTTTTCTGTTTTGAAAGTAAATGATATTAGTTTCTACCTCAAGTAAAAATTTGCATACTTCATTATACCATACAAAAGTTTCCGTTTCGTCCCTGTCAAGGGTTTCACTCAATTTTTGAATACTCTCTTGCTTCTCGATATCTTTTGCTAGTTCTTCATAGTCAATTTTATGCCAATCCGACCAATATACTTCTACCCAATCTTGTATATGACATTCTTTGCATACAGCTTCATCATATAAATCATACGTGTATTTCCACAATTTTTTCTGTATCTCTTTGGAATAGCTTCTTGAAGGAAACCACACATCTTTAGGAAGCTTTTTTTCTGTAGAATTATTTTCGAGTTCTATGATTGGTTTTTGTAACAGAAATATTCTTAATGGATCTTGAATGTTTTCTGAATACCAATATTCATCAAAATATTTTTCATTGGTTTCGGGCATTTTAGAATTTGCCATATTAAAGAGGTGGTTAAAATTCTGAGATGAGACCTTATCCAATAATGTTTTATAAAGCTCTAGAGCTTCCTCTAGTAATGACTGATTTTCCTTTACTTCTGGATCTTCGCTTCCTTTCAGCCAAATTCCATCTCTTTCTATTTGAGGATTGAAATAAAAACTGTTTACAATGATAGGAAAATGGAAAGACTCTGTGCCTACTAACGGAAAGTCGCAAAATAATTTAGGAACGTTCTTGTGGCTTTTTATGATGAAATTATCATCCTGTTTCTCAACTTCCGCAGCAATAGTTACCTTCTCATTAGAGGCATATAAAATAAAGATTTGAGAGATTGTTCCGTTGCAATCTTTTTCAATTGTAAAGATAGATTCATAATTGCTTGATTCCGGATTAGTAAACGACAAGGTTTCATTTTCAACATTATCGATAATCTCAACTTTATCAATATTTGGAATAAAGGTTAGCACAAATGGAATCAGCTGCATAAACTCTTCCGTTCCAGCTCGCGCAATCTTCTTTTGCTCATCGGAATTTAAATGATATTTGAACGAAGTATTATAACTATTCAATTCGTAATTATCGTGAATTTGAGTAGTTGAATTGTGGAACTCTTGCCAAGCATTTTCAATTTTTGGAACCAATTGAGATATTGAATTTCCTTCTCTATCAAGAGGAAATTGAAACCGAAACAATTCAAAATCATTGGTCTCAACAATTCCAGATATATCTATTACTTTAGATAACAAATGAGTGGTTAAGAAGCCTGTACCAAAACGTCCTGTTCTTTTTGTTTGTTCCCCTTCCTCAACTTCTTTTGAAGAGATTTGATTGATTAGACCTCTAATATCTTTCTCTGTGAAATGAACACCATTATGTCTAAAAATAACTTGATTTGCGTCTAGTTCTATTTGAATTGATATTTTCCTGTCGGGATAATCGGCAATGCTATCCTTAGCATTTTGCAACAGTTCCCAGGCCCATCTTCCCTGATTGTTTTCTACAGTCTTATCGAGATTGTGTAGTCTCTTTTTTATCTTGTCGGCAATAGATCGGTTACCGTCCTCTTTTCTGCCTTCTTCAATTGATTTTATCATATATATTCCTACCAATAAGTCTTTGCCTTATAACTTTATTTTAGAGTTAATTATTGAATTAATTTTTTGTAACCACTACTGCCCAATTCTTTATACACTTGCTGAAAGGATTCTACTAATAATTTAGGGGAAGTACATTTATTAACCTTAATCTGTATTTCATCAACTTCAAAATTTATTGACCCTTCAAAACCTGAAACCTCAACCCTACACTTTGATAAATCACTTGTAGAATACTGTACATCGATTAAATCACGATCATCAATCTCTTCGATATGATCTATTAGCTCTTCAATATCGATATCATTATTTAATTTTAAAGTTAATGTATCGAAATCTTCATTGAATGCTTTGTTGAATTTATCACTACCAATTATTTCACTATTTTTGAAATTCTCTATACTTCTATTAAGCACATATTCATCTGCTGAATTTTTAGATTGTGTAACGCCTACAATGTAATCAAAATGTAAGGTAGAAAGTTGTCCATAACCATCTTCGATAGTTGTTTCTTGGAAATCCTTAAGCTTCAATTTTAAAATCTGCCTTAACAATTCTGTTACTTCATCCAGCTCATCTTGAATTAAATCTTTGGAAATTTTCTGAATCCAACTTTCGTGATAATGATCAATTTTTTTGGGGACTTTATGTCCACTCTCAAATCCTGGTAATTTACGAACGTAGTCTTCCTCAGAATAAGAAAATATCGCTTCCTTCAGTTTAAATCCTTTTGAACTTGCTTCTATCTTTCTAGCTTCAAAAAGCTTGGTCAAATCCGCAACGATAAATTTGTCATCAGTTTCTTTTCCATATTTCACAGGTGTTTGATTCTTTTTTTCTGGGGTAATGAACTTTACTCTTTTAAAAGTACTGTCCTTTAAATATTTCTGTAGTTTTGTACTGAATAAAAGATTTTTGTCATAGATATCTTTTACTTTTCCCTGTAATGCTTGAATCAAAAAGTACGACCAGACACCGTGGTTGCGTTTCACGTCAGCTTGTGATTTTTCATCGCTTTTGCAGGACGCAAATACCATTAAATGCTCTGCATTCTTATATTCGTATTTAAGATCATCCGTTGAAAAATCAGTCAAAGGGCTTCTTTCGATGTCATCGAACTCAATACCACTATGGCAGCAGTCTAAAAACACAACAACCCTTTTAGATTCGCTCTGTTCAAATGATGATATTATTTTGGTGATTGGTATGGTTGTAGGTTCAATACTATCTAATTCTGTATCTACACCAGATATTGTATTTTTACCATTCTCATTAAATCCGTGACCAGCATAATACAATATAATTGTGTCTTGAATACGAGCAGCTCGTGCAATCTTTTTAACCTTGTTTTCTATTGTCGTCTTGGTTGGGTTCGAATCTTTAAGCAATTCTAAATTAGCACTATCGCATCCTAAGTCAACCAAACATTTTTTAAATTTTTCAGCATCATTATTGGCGAATTTTACTTTCGGCATTTTGGGGTCTGTGTAATTTTCGACGGCAATTATGAGTCCTAAATAATTTTCCATAGCACATTTTTATTTTTTTTGATGGATAATGTAATCGCCAGTCTGGTAAACAGGCTTATACCCAAGCTTAACAAATATCTTGTTTGAACCAATATCATTCATATCAGACATAAGCCAAACCTCACTGTTTTCTTTGAGAAGGTTTTGGGTTACTTTATTAAGAAGCTCTGAACCATAACCTCTTTTACGATGGCTTTCCTTGATAAAAAACGAACCGACTATTGGCAAACCTACAGTAGTTTCAATTATTGAACAAAATCCAATTATCTCATTTGAGTCAGTTATCTGCCAAATAGTTCTATTTAGGATTTGATTATACGTTTGTGGTAATATTTCCGAAAACTCCTTGTTATTAGTACCCTTATATTCATATTCAAAATAATCACAAACCATTTTTGTGATTTCTTGATGATAGCCCATTTTGCCATAACCTATATTAACATCTATGTTTCCATTATGCTGAACCAGTTCCTTACAACTATAAAAGATTCTTTCCTTAAAAACCTTATTTTCAATAGATACTTTAGATTTTATTTCTTGCAAAAGGTCAAAAGTTCCAGCAAGATGAAATCCATTTTCGATATTTGATTCTTCTATATTTTTAATTGAAATCTTAACCTGACTTTCAGTCCAGTTTTTACCATACAAAAGATAGTTGCCAAATGCCGAAAATCCAATAATCCAAGAATCCAAAGAGTCTTGAACTATATATGCTTCGTCAAATTGAGCACGTCTTTCAAAAACTTCGGCTATAATGTTTATTAAATAGTAGTGATTGAAGAATTCCTCTCTTACCAAATTTTTTACTTCATCTATGAACGATTCATTTAGTATATCGTAGCTTTTATATTTAGTCAAATTGTTCCAATTTTTATATTGTAAATAATTTTACTAAGATAAAAGGTAAATACTATTAACCCTAGAAAAGATAATAGACTTTCATTCTGTAAGAATAAAAAAATAGAAATGAAAATTTATTTAACCTTTAAAAATCGACTTCGCTTCCTCATAAACCAGTTCAAAGTTAGCCTCCAAATCTGCCTGTGGACACTGTTTAGATTCTTCGGGAAGTTCTCTTTTAATTTGCTGTAATTTAAACTGTACTTTCTTATCCTTCCCATCCGCATACGTAATAAACTCGCCCTGTTTTAATCTAAAAAAGACATCGGCTCTTATCTTTGGAATCTCTTTTTCTCCAGTAGTAATTCGGGTATCAAAATCAAGGTTATGTCCTCGACTTATACTCTTGGTAGGATCCTTAATAATTTCAAAAAAGCGTTCGTAATATTTAGCCGTGTCTGGGTCGTTGACCTTGCCGAAAAACTGGTAGGACAGGTTGCTCAAAATTGCTTTGCTCGCTTTATCGCCATACATCATATCGTTTTGTATTTTGTCCTGCATTACGTAAATCGTAGAAATATTATAGCTCCGAAGTGTCGCAGGAATACGGTGCATATTCAACAATCGAATGGTAGGCGCTTCTTCCATCAAGAGAAATGAAGGCTTACTGTTACGAATACTCATTTGCTTGGTTATAGTGTGAATAATCGTGGCGATGACTGGCGAATAGGATGTTTCATATTTTGGATTGTTCACTACCGAAATGATTGCAGGGTTTTCCTCGCTATTGATATTCAATGGCACTTCGTCTGCGGATAATACCATAAAAATACGTTGTGTACTAATTCGTTTCAGCGCATTCGCCAAAGTGCTTTTAACACCAGCCGTCTGCCTATCCGAATCTTTTCCGCTAATAAAAGCATCTGCCATCGCTCTTGATGTGGTGTTGGTTTCCAGAAATTGGATAAGGCTATCGGTATCGAGCATTTGATAAATGGCAATCAAATGTGGCAGCGTACAGTATTTGGGATAATCGCATTTCAGTTTCCAAATCAATCCACCAATCAAACCTTCAGCTGCATCGTTAAAGAATTTTGTTGTTCCTGTAGTTCCGCTTTCTCTTTGTTCTAAAAGGTTTTCGATTAATACACGTGAGACTTCGTTTACGCTTTCCTCGTTCTCTAAATAGCGTGGCGCAATAGGATTTACCCTATGGATGATTTTATCGAAGGAAATAACCTTAAACGGGATATCGCTATCCTTAAAAAGAGGATAAGCCATTTCAGTCAGTTCAAAATCCTTGTAGTCGTGAATGATTCCACAAAAGTGCTCTTTCCGGAAATGTTTGAGAAATCCATAAACGACACTTTCGGTCTTTCCACTTCCAGCAGAACCAATGATGGATGCGCCACGTTTAATATTATCTAACTTGAAATTTCCTTTAGTCGTAGCAAAATTGACTTGATACTTTCTATTGCCATTTTGGACGGTTTCAGTTTTATGCAGAAAAACATACAATCCTATATTAATTAGCATTAGAGGGCATACCAGATATAGCAATATAGATACTAATTCGTTCACTTCAGTTAAATAGAAAACCAAGCACGAAAGCATTATAAAATTCAAGAAAAGCGCATACTTGCTCACTCGAAACATCGCATAAAAAACCATACTGGCCACACCAATAATTGAAAGTATCGTTATGAGATTGTCTATTTCCATACCCTAAATTCCTATTGAACTTGATTTGATGGCCACTTCTGCACCACGTCTTAATCGTTTGAAAATCCGAAGTGCGATTTGTGTTTGACTAACTGGAATACTTGGCACTATCGGTAATCCTGATTTGGTAATCATTTTAAACGCTAATGCTTTTTCGTTGGCTGGTAATTTCATTAAAGCTGCGAAATATAGATTTGGGCTTTTTACAAAATCCTTCCGTGCTTTGTAGGTCTCGGCAAAATTGCGTTTGTAGCCAAAAGACTTGTCAAAGGATTTTTCGGCTCTTTCAAAAAATTTGTCTCGGTCAAAACCCCGTTTTACGGTTACCCCATTCAACTTCACATCGGAAGCTTTGTATTTGCTTCCGGGTGACAAACTAAATCTGTTTGATGCATCCTTTCGGCTCACAATGATATGGATGTGACTTTGGTTTCCATCTTTCGCCATTCCCTGGACAATCCGTTTTCCATTTTGTTGATGCGGTGCTTGGCTTTCCAGTTTGGTGATTTCCTTTTTCATTCTTTTAATGTTTCCTTCAGCTCGTCCTTCTTGAATATTTCGGATTTCAGTTTTTAGCTGAAGTATTTTTGTGGCAAAGGGTTGGTTTTCCTTTACCTGAAAATCCGTTCCTTTAAATGTGCGTTGGTGTTCAATTTTCGCATAATATTTTATGTCGTCGATACTGACAGGTCGCCCTTTAATTTCTCTATTAAATGAAGCCACATAATCTTTCATCAGCTCGCGAGTATATCTTTTTAAATCTTCGCTACTGTTCTGAAGTTTTCGCAATTCATATTTTGAAGGACTCACGGTAATTGAATAGAATCTTGGTTCGTGTTTTTCCAATTTTGCGGTATTTCCATCTATTTCTTTGACTACTTCTTCAGCGGAAATCTCATCGCCATATTGATTGAAAAAATGTTCCATTTCGTGTTGTTCCAATCCTTGGTTTTCCTTCTCTAAATAGCCCACAAAATCTGCTGAACTTTTGGAAAAGTTACCGCCCATTTTTTGAGGTGTTATGGTGATGTACATAAGCTAAATTTTTAAAGTTCATTGTTGGTGTTTCGCTTTTACCGCTTCGCTCTCCCTTTGGTCGTGAATCTCGCAGACTCGATTTCGCGAAAGCGTACTTCTTTATTTTCCTCAGCATATTTTTTTTCCAAAATGAGCGGTTTCTTTTTGGGTTCGTCCATTACAAAAAGGGATTGCAACATTGCGACTGTAGGTTTGGTTTGGGTCTTTTCCACGTCTCGCATTATGGCGATAACTGCATTGATTCTTTTGAGTAACTTAGCTTCTATGGTACGTCCAGTTGGTCCCAATTTTTCCTTTGGTGATATCTCGTTGTAGAGGAAAAAATCAAGGATGTTTTCCATCGCTTCCGTGTGCGTTTTGAAGTGCTTCTTGGAAAATTCCTGAAACCTTTTGGCGGTTTTCCGTTTGAACCTGATAGTGATGAATGAGTCCATTTCCTTTCGCTTTTTTAAAGATTTGACGTAAATCCATCCCTGTTTACTGATGTTTCAAGACCATTTGACGCAAATCGATGGATTTTTTATATCTACTTTATTTTTAAGTGATTAAAAATCAATAGATTAAAATGAAAATAGAATATGTAACGCGGCGCAGCCCGTTACCCTCTTGCTATTCCTTTTCGTCACGCGCAAGCGTGACAAAAATCCATACAATCCGGCTAAAAAGCCGATTGCCATTTTCAGGGAAAATGATTTTCCGATATGTTATTTTTCGATGTGTATGGTTATCGGCGAAAGTCGAAAAGTGGATAACCCTACTTAAATTTGAATGCTGAATTTCAGCGAAATAAAGATACGTTTTTTTCTTGACTATATATTAATTGCATAGAAAAACACCTCTAAAATTTAGAGGTGCTTGCTTTTAATTTCATAAAATTTATATGTTGAAAATGTATTTATACGAATACAAATTCCGAAGTGCTTCTTCATCAAGCATCTTATCCAAATTGGTATTATGCTTTGTGGCATAATCCATTATATCCTTGCCGTACTTTTCCTTTACTTCTTCTTTGGAATTGGCAATTAATCGCTCTTGCGTTTCGGTGTTCAAATCGGTAAAATTTAGATATATCATAACGTCCGATTTTTAGTATTCGCTCGGTAACATCAGCGTATCATTTACAAAAAATAACCGCAGTTCATCGAGTGGAAAATCGGTTGCCCTGTAACCGTGTTTTTCCAAAATATTGTCGTTGCCATCGCTGTAAATTATCTCGGCTTCATAACCAGAATAATCCTGTTTTTCTTTGGGCAATCTTTTAAAATCGATGGTTACAAATTCGCTTCGGTTCATCAGACTTTTTGCAATTACGGACGTGTCCGTAATAAGCCAAAAGCAT
>CAWDOF010000025.1:0-270632 GCA_963803715.1 uncultured Flavobacteriaceae bacterium | reverse complement strand
TATCTTTTGAGCTTGCTGAAAAAAGACTTTCTGCAGATGTCATTAACTTTTCTGCATCCCAATCTTCAGTAAAAAAAGGAGAAACGCTTATTGATACCGTTAACAATATCCTATCTATGAAAGTAGATATGGTAGTGATGCGTCATCCTAATCCTGGCGCTGGGGTATTTCTTTCAAAACATATAAACGCAAGTATTATTAATGCAGGAGACGGTGCACACGAACATCCTACCCAAGCCCTTCTGGATAGCTATTCTATAAGAGAACGTTTAGGGGAGGTTAAGGGGAAAAATGTGGTTATTGTTGGTGATATTTTGCACAGTAGGGTCGCCTTATCCAATATCTTCGCCTTGAAACTACAAGGTGCCAATGTTATGGTTTGTGGTCCAAAAACACTTCTACCAAAATATATTGGCACCCTCGGTGTAAAAGTTGAAACCAATTTGATGAAAGCTTTAAATTGGTGCGATGTGGCAAATATGTTACGCGTTCAAAATGAGCGCATGGATATTAGCTACTTTCCGTCAACCCGTGAATATGCGCAACAGTATGGTATTAATAAAAAAGTACTTAATTCTTTAAATAAACCAATCACAATCATGCATCCTGGCCCGATAAATAGAGGCGTAGAAATTACAAGTGATGTTGCCGATTCAGACCAATCCATTATATTAGAGCAAGTGCAAAATGGTGTTGCCATTAGGATGGCGGTCATTTATTTACTCGCACTAAAAATTAAACACTGATTCTATGATTATTGATAAGCAAGAGAACATCGTTATTATTACCCAAGAAAAAATCGGAATAGTTGAACTAGTAAAAAAAATTCAACACGATTATGATACTTATAAAAACAATAACATTATTGTAAATATAAACACACTTTCAAAAGTAAGCGTTGGTCAAATTGTTGAGTTTTTGCAATTGAGCAATAAGCATCGTCGTAATAAGCATTCATTTGTAATAGTTTCAGAATCTGCTAAATTGAGCGAAATACCAGATGAAATTGTTGTCGTTCCTACCCTTAAAGAGGCACATGACATTATTGAAATGGAAAGTATGGAACGAGACTTGGGTTTTTAGAATCAGTTAAAGGGATTTATATATTTAATCTAAAAATCAGTTCAAACTTTCTATGAAACTTACTATTCTCGGTTGCCATAGTGCCACGCCAAAAGTTGGGCATAGCACAACATCACAGATATTGGAGATTAGAAACCACACGTTTTTAATTGATTGTGGCGAAGGCACTCAAGTAGAACTACGTCGAAGAAAAGTAAAGTTCGGTAAAATTAAGCATATATTTATCTCCCATCTTCACGGCGATCATGTATTCGGCCTTGCAGGACTAATTTCAACTTTTAATTTATTGACTAGAGAGGCAGACCTTCACGTATATGCACCCAAAGGTTTAAAAGAAGTTATAAGTCTGCAAATGAAATTGGCAAAATCATGGACCAGCTATGAGCTCATTTTTCATGAATTGACTTCAAATACCTCAGAATTGATTTACGAGGACAATAAGGTTGAGGTTTTTACCATTCCTTTAGAGCATCGGGTTTATACCAACGGTTTTCTGTTTAAGGAAAAATTAGGTGAACGCAAGCTAGATGTTGATGCAGCAACTAAAAGTGAAATTGATGTAGCTTTTTATCGAAAATTAAAACAAGGCTTCGATGTAAAGAACAAAAATGGAAAATTAGTCAAAAATGAAAGCGTTACAAATGCCCCAAAACCCCCTAAAAGTTTTGCGTTTTGTAGCGATACCATGTATATTGAAAGTATTGTTCCTTTAATAAAAAATGCCAATTTGCTCTATCATGAGTCGACCTTTCTTGATAAGGATAATGATTTGGCGGCAAAAACAAAACACAGTACAGCCAAACAAGCTGCTGAAATAGCCAAGCTTGCCAACGTTGGAAAGCTCGTACTAGGGCATTACTCAACTCGTTATGGCGATTTAAAATTATTTAAAACTGAAGCTAGAACCGTTTTCCCAAATGTTGAATTGGCAAAAGACGGCAAGGAGATAGTTGTTGATTGATTTAGAAATTTGTTTTAGTGCTAAAGCAAGAGATTAAATTACTCGCAGATTTAAAAGTGGCAATTTTTTATTAGGGCAAGTTTGGTTATAAATCGATATATAAAATCAAATAGATTTATAAAGAGCAAAATAAACTTATAATTTTATCTGTTTGGAACTCCTACAATTTATAAAACCGAACTATCAAAAATTACGTAAATTTTAATAGGGTGGGGTTTTTAAGTCTCTTTGGATTACAAAGTTTTAACGTTTTAAAAACCTGTATTTTACAGTTTTTTTTAAATTTAAACTAAATAGTGTTTTTTTTGACGATATTATATGCTGAATATCAAGTATATTTTGAAATTTAAATTATTCCATTCATCTTTACATTTCCCTCAAAATTTTTTTAAGATAAGAATGTAGTTAGTATATAGGTTTTACTGGTTTTTTTGTCTATGATTTATAATAAATAAAAAAATTCAATTTGAGAAATATGAAAATAAAATACTTTTTAGTTTTATTCTATTTGCTATTAAGCTTTAGTTTGAAGTGCTCAGATTACGGCCTCTCCGACTAGAGTTACTAACAGGTGTTACTGTCGTAATCGTTGATCCGAACGGTGGTTTTAGCTTTAGGTGACCAAAACGATATTAGTTGTTGATATATTTAGTTCCACAAGCTTAGGTAATATGCCTATTACAAATAAAAAATTCATTAATTCTAATCAACTTTCTTTTGAAGTTAATACGAATTATACAGAAGATTATACAAGTCGATATTAAGATAATGGTGTTGATACTGGTGTAGATATAGATTATATACGTCCAAATATCAGGGTTTTCCAGTAATTCTATGATCACCTCGAAATCAAGTTACAGAATAACAGAAATTTTTACCGATTGGGATGTAGATAATGATGGTACTAACTTTTGGAGATCTAACAGAATGGAGTAATGGAGATATTAATACTTGGCCAAATAATAGTCATAATCTATTGGCTTTTACTTTTAAGGGACAACCTATTCTACTGGTGTTGATGATCGCGAAACTTGACAGATAATGGAGTAGGACATTTACACCTAAAAGATTTAAAGCATACTCAACAAATGGTGTTGAAGGTAGAACTAATAGTAATCATTATATTAATTGCTGGTGATGCTTTAAACTTTCATCTTGATACTTCTGGTAATGAACCATCGCCATACCTACAACATCCATTGTAAAAGGAATGTCAATTTTTGAATCTCTTATTGATGGTGTAAACGGTTTAGATTTAGGTACTGGTATTACCAATTTTAATAAAGATGTTACAGTAAAGTTTTTTAGCGGAAATGGTGATGTTGGTGCTATTGGCGATGGTAGTCCTGATCTTATTATAACCCAAATTGCTGATGCCAGTGATGGAAGTATCAGATATTTATTTTTATGCGGATATTGATGGAAATGTTGTTGGAAGACCAGTTGGATTGAATATCAGAAAAGATGGTAATAACGTATGGTGCAGGTACTGTTGGCAAAATGGCGTATGGATTTGTTTAAATTTACTTCAGGCTTGAGTTTTCAAAGCTGCTTTACCTACTGTTTGCAGATACAAATCATACAGATGTCAAAACTTTAAAAATGGTCGGTCTGGAGTTAGACGATTTTGAAATAATTGCAGACTTACCTGATACAGACCCTGATTATTTAACAAATCCTTATCAGATTCGATTTATTAATAATATTAATATGGCCGCAGGAGGAAATGCTGATATTGCTTTTCTGGCATACAATACTGATGCCTTTGAAATAAAATCACCTGTAGCAATAAGTATCCACTTATCTCAATATATTTGTAGATTTCCAAATACTGACATGTTATATTTAATGCAATAGCTGACATAGAGGGTCGGGAACCGGGAGATGCCATTGGAGTTGGTCAAGAACTTCAATACAAATGGTACAAGTTTAATAACTATAACGAGCGAGGTTAGGGTACTTTGACTACAGGTGCGTATGATGCAACTTTTGACATTTTGGGCGGATTGATGAAACTGATATTGGGCGCATTTAATCTTCACATATTTAATAATTTCGGTACGGGTAATACTGCCAGTTTCAATTGTTGAAGGGGGTACACCTAGCTGTTTGGGATGGAACTAGCTTCATGAATCTCCGCTATTTATGGAGCAGCAGGAATCAGTACTGCAGATTCCAACCGAATTTGATTTTCGCTCAAAATTATAATGATAATACTAATGAAGAAGGTTGTAATTGTAAGGTTCAATCTGGTGTGAACGTTATTATTCCTTCTGGAAAAACTCTGAAATTACATCGTGAAATTACAGTGCGCAAGATGTCGCAGCGGTTTATGATTCAGATGTGAGACGAAGTATCCCCATTTTTTCCAAAGGGAACTTTTACCCTAAAAAACAACGCCAGCCTAATCCAAACAAAAGAAGTCACAGTAAACGAGAATACTGGAAATATTAAAATGCAACGTTTAGCAGATGAACTTGTACAATCTGATTATGTGTACTGGTCGTCTCCAGTTGATATGGCCAATTTATCAGGTATCTCTTCAAATACACCAATATTTCAGTGGGATGTTGATGCCCCAAATAATGGTACTTCTGGAAATTATGTAGCTCCTCCAACTTCCATAATGGAAGTTGGTAAAGGCTATATTATTCGAGTTCGAAATGATAGTTTGCCTGAATTTACGGCGAGTTTTGATGGGGTACCAAATAACGGCACTATAAATATTGATGTTTTTAAGTCTCCAAGTGGAGCTTTGCCCGCAATAGAGGATAGACATTATAATCTTATTGGTAATCCTTACCCATCTTCCATTGATGCAGATTCTTTTCTAAAAGATACAGACAATGATAATATTGAGGGTGTGGTTTATATATGGTCTCATAACTCTCCGATTGGTAATTTTTCAAATCCTTTTTATGAAAATTTTGGATCAACTTACAATCCAGATGATTACATCCAATATAATATCACAGGTGCCAACCCCAATACATTTGCTGGCAAAATTGCCGCAGGTCAAGGATTTTTTGTACAAGTGAGAGATGTGGTTAGTGTTGCGAATACATCCTCCCTAAGTTTTAAAAACTCTATGAGATTTACTCCAGGAAGCGAAAGCGCCTACGATAACTCAGATTTTTTCCGTACTAATGATTCTTCTAATAATGTAGATGACGATTCCGAAAAACAACGTATTTGGCTAAGTTTGGTCAACGAAAATAGTTTTTCAACCACTACATTAGTTGGTTACTTGGAAGGTGCAACTCTCGGAAAAGATAGATTGTTTGATGCATATGCTGGAGCAAATGATTATAGTATTTATTCAGTGTTTGATAACTCTAGATTAAGCATCCAAGGCCGACCGTTGCCATTTACAGATTCAGATCAAGTACCTATTGGGATAAGCATTCCAGAAAACGGTATTTACAATATCGCCATTGATAATTTGGACGGTTCAGTATTTGTGGAACAGAACCAGGATATATATCTTGAGGATACGTATTCAAATATCATCCACGATCTAAGAGCATCGCCATATACATTTACCGCAGAAGTTGGGGCCATCGACGATCGCTTTATCTTGAGATATACAAACGAAACACTTTCTATTGATGAAGCTATCGGTGATAACACATTCATTTTTATCAGAAATGAAGAACTGAACGTAAAATCTTCAAAGGAAATCTCAAGAGTCGTGGTTTATGATTTAACAGGAAAAAGAATTTTGAACAATTTCGTAAATACAGGTAACAGAGCATATGTAACAGCATTTAATTTTTCAAAAAGTGCTTACTTGGTTTCGATTGTTTTTGCAGATAGAACGGCTTTAAACAAGAAAGTGATCAATTAGAAATAATTCTAAAGAGTTTAAAAAGGAGCGTTTTAAAACGTTCCTTTTTTTGTTTATTATCTTATCTGTTGTACCGTTAAGGTCATTTTACTATCTTATCTTAAAATAAAATATAAACTATGGAACAAGACTTAAGCAATTATAGAGCTTCTTATGATAAACAAGTGTTACTGGAAAAAGATGTTGATGAAAACCCTCATAAACTTTTTCAGCAATGGTTTAATGCTGCAGATGAAGATGATAGCGTAAAAGAGGCTAATGCCATGACCCTTTCAACAATTGGGTTGGACGGATTCCCAAAGAGTAGGGTAGTACTGCTTAAAAAGATTACCGACCTGGGTTTTATCTTTTACACAAATTACGAAAGTGAAAAAGGACAGGCTATTGAGCAAAATTCTAAAATCTGCATTTCTTTTTTTTGGGAAGCGGCAGAACGACAGATAATTATTAAGGGAAATGCCGTTAAGATTTCGGCAGAAGAAAGCGACAAGTACTTTAAATCTCGGCCCCGTGGTAGCCAGTTAGGTGCTCTAGTATCTCATCAGAGCGAGGTTATTGATAACCGGCAGACTATAGAAGACAGGTTAGAAGCACTTACCATAAAATATGAAAATGAAGCCAATACCTCGCCCTGAGTTTTGGGGTGGCTTTTTCATTGAACCCATAGCTTTTGAATTTTGGCAAGGACGACCAAACAGACTTCATGATCGTTTAAGATTTGAAAAAAAATCAAATTCTGGCTGGAAGTTGGATAGACTTTCGCCATAAATTAGGAATAACGATAAAAAACAAAAAATAACGTTGTAAAGACTAAATTATGTTTTTAAAAGTGCATTTTATCGATGTTTGGTAAATAAAACCGTTAAAAAACATGTAGATAAACGATTTTAACGTTTTATTAACAAGGTTATGATTTTTGGCTAACTATTTTAGTTTCACCAAATCGTAATAACCTACTTATGAGACCCACTAAATCGCTATTTGCTATGGCTCTTTGTGCCATTTTAATATGTTCTTGTTCAAGTGAACCCATATCTGAAGAACATTTAAACACTATAGACTTACCAAAAGCTCCAATTGCAAAAATGATTGAGGTTGAAATTTTAGAATTGATAAACGCCCATAGAATAAATATGGGGCTTCCTCAATTGATTGAACATAATACCGTAAAGGCAGTGGCTTACACACATACGGATTATATGGTTGAGGCTAATCATGTGTCACACGATAATTTTTTCCTTCGTAAAAACAGTTTAATTGAAAACGCTTCAGCAACGGTAGTTTCAGAAAACGTTGCCTATGCCTACAGCTCAGCAACCTCGGTTGTTAATGCTTGGTTAAATAGTGATGGACATCGAGAAAACATAGAGGGAGACTTCGATTACGCAGATATCTCAGCAGAGCAGGATAGTAATGGTAAATGGTATTTCACCAATATTTTTATGAAATAACAAGTTCTTTTATTGTTTATAATAATTAGTTCATTTCCGTAAGCTCATGCTTTACGGATTTTTTTATTAAAAATTCGTTTCTCCAACTTGTATTTGAAACAATAAAGGAATTTTTTGATTTCAGCTAAATAAGATATAACACCCTCTTCTCTTTAAAATAGTATATCGGTCTCTTGGAAGGTTTCGGCTGTTAGTATCCCCAATGAATAGTTAAGTTTACTCCTAGCATGAGGTTATATTTGCTTAGCAAAACATTTTATTATTCCTGTTGAGTATTTCAAAAGCCAGTAGTGTAGGTTTAGTATTTATGATGGGTTAGGCCAGACTATTAGTTACAAAAACTCATGGTTACAAACATCCTTCTAGCTGTTTGGTATCACAATAAATTGCATCAACTATCAAGATTGATTTAAATAGATAAACTTCTGTTACTCTTTTTCTTACCGACAAATTGGAAAATAGAAAGTGTTACTATAAACCTTAGTATCATTATAAAGGCTTTTTTGATATTTATGACTTATCCATAGTACCTTAACTAACTTTTTTAAATGTACATTACAAATGATTTTCAATGCTTTAGCTCTTATTATTTACATCTTCGGATTTAATTTCTAAATATCTATCTCTTTTTTTTGAGTTTTGAATTTAAATTAATTTAATCTCTAGCAAGAGAGTTTTTTGGCGCATCATTTATGCGGTCTTATACTAGACGTGTAGATTGTAAGATTGGCTTAAACCACCTTTTAAATGGCTCGTATGATATTTAGTTTCCATCAGATTTAAGGGCTATTTGTCAAAAAGTAGTTCGGGTAAACGATTTTCTCATTTTAAATAGCTTTGATGTCACAAAAAAAAGCAGACCTAGAAAGGTCTGCTTGGATATTATTTAGTTGTACACTAATATTATTCTTTCAATATATAAAAATAAGAACGTCGGTTCATTTGGTGCTGTTCTTCGGTACATTTAACACCGTTTGAACACTCATTCAATAACTGTGATTCACCAAAGCCTATTGCACTTTCTATGCGTTCTGGCTTAATACCCCTTGAGAGAATGTAATCTCTTGTATTGATGGCTCTTCTATCTGAAAGTTTCATGTTGTATAAATCACGACCACGACTATCGGTATGAGATTCAATACGTATTACCATCTCAGGGTGGGCACGAAGCACATCAACTATGTTTTCTAATTCATACTGTGCATCAGTTCTAATTTCAGCCTTATCGTAATCAAAGAATATTGGATTTATAACTATTTGATTATCATTAATTAAAGGCTCAAGGAATAAATCTGCAGCAACTTCTGGGTTTTGTGAAGCGTCTGTCTTAATTTCCTTTTGATCTTTTTTATGATCTACTATAGTTCCTATCAGGGTATAGGTAGATTCACATTCGGCCTCAAATTCATAGGCGCCATCTGCACCGGTCGTAACTTCAGTAATGACTTTACCAACCTCGTTAATCAATTGTACTTTAACACCTGGGAGAATACTGTTATCTACACTAACCCTGGTAAAACCTTTTATCACTTTGGAGCAGTATCTCGAGTCAAAACCGTAAATGTCATCACTGCCTTTACCATCTGGTCTATCAGAGGAAAAGAACCCTCTATAACCTTGATCATCTTCTTCAGCACCAGCACTATCAAAATAGGCAAAATCATCGTAACCACTATTATATGGAGCTCCCATATTTTGTGGCTCGGCATTTTCATCATTTAGTATATTGGATTTAAAAATATCCAAAAGTCCTAAGTTAAGATGGCCGTCAGAAGAAAAGTATAAGGTATTATTCTTACTCACAAACGGGAACATTTCGCGACCTTCAGTATTTACTCTATCCCCTAAATTTTCGGGACTTGAAAAGTTGCCATTTTCCTTAATATCCACCACATAAATATCGGTTCCTCCGAGTCCACCAGCTCTATCAGATACAAAATATAGTTTTTTATTATCCGGACTTAAAGCAGGATGTCCTGTGGAATAAAAATCATCATTAAAAGATAATTCCATCAAGTTTGTCCATTTACCTTCAATAAGTGAGGCTCTGTAGATTTTAAGATGTGTAGTACCTTCACGGTCATAGTCCAGTTTATTATTGCCAGAAACATTATCTCTCGTAAAGTACATGGTCTTGCCATCATTGGTAATAGTTACCGAGGCTTCGTGATACTTACTGTTTAATTTTTCTGAAGGAATAAAATCTGGAGTTCCATATTCTACGGCATCATCACTCGTTGTTACACCCACTTGATAAATATCCAAGAAAGGTTCTTGATTCCATCCATAACGTTTTTTCTGGTCTGTATTTCTAGCAGATGCAAAATAGAGTTGACCATCATGAATATGACTGCCAAAATCAGAATATTTAGAATTGAAAGGAAGGTTGACTAGTTTTACTATCCTATTTCGCTCAGGATCTTCCATTTCTTCATATTTAGAAATGTTCTCTGTATTATAGTCTTCAACCCGAGTGTCATCGTTTTGAATCATCATAAATTCCTTCATCCATTTCTCAGCTTCTACAAAGTTATTTTGACTTCGTAGTGATTGTACATATTTATACATGTACTCGGGATTTAATTTTTCTTTACCATATTTTTCAAAAGCCATTCCATAATAAAGTGCAGCTTTTTCAGGTTTAGAAGTATTGTAGTATGAATCTCCCAGTTTGGTGAGTACATTTGTGGATGTATCTCCGCTTTTCAGGACTTCTTCGTAAAGTTCAATTGCTTTAATGTAGCCGTAGTTTTTAAAAAACTTGTCTGCCAATCTTTCTTGCGAAAACATTGATACGCTACTAAGTGCAATTATTAAGAGTAAAAACTTTGATTTCATAAGCTTTGTTTTTAGAAGTATCTAGGGGATTTAATACGTTTGCTTTTAAAGAGTTCAAACATTAATATTATCTCATGTGTGCCAACAGCAAAGGGTCTTAAATCTGAGGTTGGATTTTCATAAGCATAACCAACTCTAAACTGTTTGGAAATTTGAAAATCGATTAGACCTCCAAAAGCGCCTGCTTGCTCATTAAATCTGTAGGAAGGACCAACCCATAGTTTTTCGAAAAACAAAAAGTTAGCAGTAATATCATAAGATAGTGGAGCACCATTTGTGATTTTTAATAATGTTGCTGGTTTAAATTTAATACTTTCACTTAAATCAAATACGTAACCTGCAGTTGCATAATAACTTATGCGCTCTAGGGGTTCAAATTGTTGATTGTTCTCGTTGGTAGTATTAAATAGTCGAGGTGCGGATAGACCTAAGTACCATTTATTGGTATGAAGGTATAATCCTGTTCCCATATTGAATGACCATTGGTCTTCAAATCCACGGATTACATCGTCTCCTTGTTCTGAGGCAATAAAATCACTATCCAAACTATACCCGGTTGTACCGGCTTTAAGCCCAAACGCTAATTTAGTTTTAGCCCCAAGATTTAGGGTATAGGAGAAATCTGCATAAACGTATTGCAAATTTTCAAATCCTGCCTGATCATTTATAAATGACAATCCCAATCCAACTTTCTCATTTCGCAATGGCGAATGTACAGAGAGCGTTTGAGTTGTAGGGCCGCCGTCCAGGCCTACCCATTGGCTTCTGTGCAATCCTACAACACTCAACGTTTCTCTACTCCCTGCATAAGCTGGATTAATAGATATTGTGTTGAACATGTATTGCGTAAACTGCGGAAGCTGCTGTGCAATGCTCGCCGTGCCGCTAAGCAGTAGGAAAGCTAATATGCTAAACTTTATTAATTTCATAATAGGCTAAGGTTTATTTAGTTGATACGTATATTGGTCCTGCGATAGGCTCAAATCCACTGTTTCTTATATTTAGTACGTAATAATAGGTTCCTGTTGGTACGAGATCAGCTCCTCCAAATGACCCATCAGAGACTTGACCTCCCCAATCGTTTTGATAGCTATTATTCTCATAGATTTTTGCGCCCCATCTGTTAAAGATTTGCACTTCATAAGAAAAGCCGCAATTTTCAACACCTTTAATAGTGAAGAAATCATTAACGGTGTCACCATTTACCGTTACAGCTCTTGATATTTCTACATCATCTCTACCACAAGGCAAAACAATACAGTCATCATTAATATTTAGTGTAGCGGTTATTTCTCCTGAACATACACCACTATAAGTATAGGTAAAGTTGTAGTCACCGAGGTTTTCTTCATCGGCACCACCTGAACCATTTAACAATTGGGTTGGATTAAATAGACTTCCTTCCAAATTGATGGTTGCATCTTGTGCGGTCCAAGTTCCATCTTCATCAACGTCACCTTCCAATAAATCAAAGAGATCAAAACTAAAGTCTTCGTCAATACAGATAGAAGTGCCTTCAATCGGGCTGATATCGAGATCGTTATTGACTAAAACAGTTTGTGTAAAGACAACCTCATTACAACCATCACTTACCGTCCATACTCTGGTTATGGTATAATTAGAGTCATCTTCTTCTCCATCTGATGTTTCAGTAAATACAACATCAACTTCAGCTGCACAGTTATCCTGAAAATCCAATGCAGGAATTTCTGGAATCTCACCACAGTTGGCTGCTATTTGTTCATCAAAATCACCATTTACTGTTGGAGCCTCATTATCTTCTAAAGTTATGGTTTGAACAAGTGATGTTTCATTACAACCATCACTTAGCGTCCAAGTTCTTGTAATTATTGATGACACAGGGCATTCACCTGTTGTAACATCGTCTGTGTAAGTGGCCTCTAATTCTGTTGCGCAGTTATCACCTTCATCTGTTACATCGCCAGCAACACTTAAGTCATTAATATCTGCGGCGCAATCAAGAGTAACATCTGCAGGGACTGTGAAAGTAGGAGCAGTGCTATCTTGCATTGTAATAATCTGTATTTGAGTATTAACGTTTCCACAATTATCCACAAGTGACCATTCTCTTGAAATAACCATTAATCCAGGACACTCACCAATTTCGGCTGTATCTGTAAAGGTTGCTTCTAAATTTCCAACTGTGCAATTATCCGCTTCGTCAGTAACATCTCCAGTTAAACTTAGAAATGATGCATCATCTTCACATTCTATGGTGATATCAGCAGGAACTGTAAACGTAGGTGCCTCAGAATCCTGGACATTTATAGTTTGCGTATAATTTGTTGATACACCACATGTATTGATTAATGTGAATACCCTGTTAACGACAATCGGACAGCTATTTTCATCCTCTATGGTATCAATGTAGGTAATACTAGTAATATTCTGTGGCGCTGTGGTTGTATAACCATCGACCGTGTTGAAAACATCCTTAATATCATCTGAAGTTGTGTCACTAAATGCAAACACTGCATTGTCTGAATTTACAACGCTGATATCACACCCTTCTATTTCTAATGGGTTAGGGATGGTAATTTCAGGGTCGATTATTTCAGTAAGTGTCGTATTTGTAACTCCAGCAGTATCTGGATCATCAGAAGTAACCGTTAAAAAATCGGAAGACAATGAAGCCTGATTACTAATTACCATATCCTCGACTGTACAATCTGTAACTACATCTATTTGGAATGTACTTGATCCTAATGCAATATCGCTAATCGTTAGGTTAGCAGAATTGAGACCATTTGTAGTACCGTCTATTGACATGCCATTGGTAATATTATAAGGGTCAGAGACAAATACGAGTCCAGGGACAAGATTATCGATAAATTCTAAATCGTTTAAAACTTCATTGGTAGCATTTGCTATTGTAAAAGTATAAGTAAATGTTTGCCCTAGGTCTACGTTATCTGGAGCGTCTTTAAGCAATTCAAAACCAAAAGCACAAGAAGCACCATCATTTGCTGTTACTTCAATACCAATACCTATGGTTGTTGGTTCTCCTGTTTCTAAATTGAATTGAACAACACTTTCTTGTGAGTTGCCTGGACTACCTATGTTAGTATCATTTCCGTAGCCAAATAATTGACCACTAGCCGTAAAATAAAGTCCGCCAAAAGAGAAGTAGTTACTTGTGTTGGCTGCCGGGCCTATAATTTCCACGTTGCCATTATCTAAATCTACCGTAAACAATTGTCTGGTATCACTATCCCAACCGTACATCAAGAAATTTGAAGGGTTGATGGCGATATCTGGTGAATTTACATTTAGGTCAAATAGAAATGTCGAAGTAATTGGATCTCCTGGACTAAGATCTGCGGTTCCTAAAATACTTACCAAATTACCGTTGTTTCCTAAAACATAGTAAGTACCATTATTGTCAAAAGTACCTGAGAAGTTACTGTTGTTTGATATTGCTCCAGTAACTATTCCTAAATTTTGAACGTAACCATTGGGCAATATCCTGTACAAATAATCTTGAGTTGAATCTACACCATACAATAACCCATCTACAGTATTAAAACCTATTCCGTTAATGGTGTCAATTATACCCTCATCTTCTGTGCCATCGCCGTCATCGTCAACAGATAGGTTGGCAAAGAAAGAAAACTCTCCATTAGGATTGACTAAATATAATATGAAATCTCCCGCGGAACCTACGCCCTCTATATCGTTATTTATTCGAATAGTTTGGTAAAATATCGTACCATCACAAACAAAGGCATCTCCTCCAACTATTAAAGTTATGGTCTGGGAAATCTCTGAGCTATTACCACAGTCATCTATAAAAGTCCAAGTTCTTGTTATAATAATATTATTTGGATTTGAATCGTCAACCGAATCTACTGATACGGCATCTATTTCGCCAGAACAGTTATCCAAGGCGGTTAAGGTTTCCTCAGGAATATCATCTATACTACCATTCTCAATTGTAATATCATCTGGTGCGTCTGGTGCATCTGGAGCAATTGTATCTTGGGTAGTTATAGTTTGTGTATGCGAAACAGTATTACCACACTCATCCGTTGCAGACCATGTTCTTTCAATCACTTGGTCAAACGGACAGTCGCCGTTGGTTATACTCTCAACAAAAACTACTTCGACTTCAGCGCAATTATCCGATGCCGTTAGTTCAACAGGTTCAGGCGCTTCACCTGAACATTCAAATGTCAAATTTCCAGGTAAGTTAGTCTCATTAAATACTGGATTCTCTAGATCAGATACGTTGATTTCTTGAACAATAACCGTTACAGATCCACAAGTACTTGTTAAACTAAACTCTCTATTTATAACAATAGGGCATGCATCACCGTCTACAATCGTGTCAATATATGTAATGCTCTCAATATTTTGTGGAGCTGTTGTTGTATAATTTGCTACCGTGTTGAAGACATCCTTCACATCTTCTGATTGGCTATCTGTCAATAAAGGGAAAACAGCTGCTTCCTCAGTAAAAGCCGATATATCACAACCTTCAATTATAAGTGGGTTGGGTGCATTAATCGTTGGATCAACGATATCAGTCACCGTGGTATTAGTTATTCCAGCAGTATCAGGGTCATCTGAGACAACGGTAATAAATTCTGAAGTAAGAATTGCTTGGTTACTAATAGTCATATTTTCAACGGAACAATCTGTCGTAACATCAATTTGAAAAGTACTTATTCCAATATCGACATTGTTTATTGTTAGGTCGGCAGAAGTCATTCCATTGGTACTGCCAATAATATCAATTCCACCCGTAATATTATAAGGATCAGTGATAAAAACAATCCCGTCCATAAGATCATCTGTAAAATTCAAATCGGTTAATGGCACACCTGAAGCATTAAATATTGTAAAGGTATATGTGAAATCCTCTCCTAAATCAACATTTTGGGGAGCGTCCTTAAAGAGTTCTAATCCAAATGGGCAAGATCCGCCATCATTCACTCCTACACTCAAGCCAGTAGCAATAGGCGTTGGTACTCCAGTTGTAGTATTAATTTGCACCAAGGTTTCTTGAGAAAAATTCCCGAATCCGTTATTAGTGTCGTCACCATAGGCTATTAGTTGTCCACCTGCAGTAAAATACATGGCACCAAAAAGACGATATTGGCTAGTTCCGCTTGAAGGGCCAATGATATTTACATCTCCTGTTGAAGGATTGATGGTATATAACTGTCTATTATTCCTGTCCCAAGCATATATAAGATTGTTGAGAGGATTTATTGCAATATCTGCAGAAGGTTTACCAAGATTATAGAGTAAAGTAGAATTTATTGAACTTGGTAAAGAATTTGGCGAGGTCAAATCAACGCTAATTAGTTCACCAGAACTACCAAATAAATAATAGATACCGTCCTTATCAAAACAACCAGCCTCATTTGAATTGCTATTGTTGAGCGGTCCAGTTATAAAACCAACTGACTCCACAAACCCATTTGGGGTGATTCTAAATAACTCATCAGTATTATCGTTGATTCCGTAAATGAGACCATCAATTGGATTAAAACTAATAGAATTTATCTCTCCATTAATTCCGATATCTTCTGTTCCTGCACCGTCATCATCAACAGAAAGGTTAGATACAAAAGTAAATTCTCCAGTTGTAGGGTCCACTCTGTAAAAAATCATGTCGCCACCTTCGCCGACACCGTCTATATCTTCTGTAATTTTAATAGTCTGATACAAAGCTGTAGCATCACATGTAAACACAGCGGGTATTTGTGCAAAACTGTTAAAATTTAATAATAGTAAAAGCAAAAATATGCTCTTATTAAGCCGTTTCATGTAAGTAATGTTTACCATACACTTAAAATTTAGTTTGTTAAAATATTTTTATTTTAATCAAAATAACTTCGCTTGAGGTTATTTCGAGATGCTAAGTTACCTTCCTGCTACATTGGAAATATCTAATCGTATTTTCAAATTAAAGCGTAAAAAGTAATTCAATAAATAATGTGAGGGAAGTGTACTTGGAAAAAGTACAGGAGGAATGAATTTATTAATATTTTTTAGATTTGGGGTCATAACAATATTCAATAATGATAACAAAACAAAACAATACTCGTAGCTTTGACAAATATAAATGTTAAAGGGACGAAAATAATCGTTAAAACGGAATTATGCAACATTTTGTCGGAATAAATTGCATTTAATCGATAAGAAAATGAAGAAATTAATATTAGTTAGACATGGTAAATCGTCTTGGGAACATAATTTACCTGACGATAAAAGACCTTTGAAAAAACGGGGAATCCTTGATGCCAACTTAGTTTCCAAAGAATTTAAATCACAAAAAATAGAGCCAGATGTCGTGATGTCAAGTCCTGCAAATCGCGCTTATTCCACCTGTAAAATATTTTCAGAAAATTTTGTCTTTAATTTAAAAAAAGTTAAAATCATTAACGATTTATATGATTTTCAAGGTGATCAAGTCGTAAAAATACTCAAGGAAACCTCTAATTCTCTTGAAAATATTATGATTTTTGGTCATAACCACGCTTTCACATCTATTTGCAATATATTTGGAAGTGTATTTATAGAAAACTTGCCAACAAGCGGATTGGTTGTCATCGATTTTGATGTTGACTCTTGGCAAGACATTAACAAAGGTAAAACAGTATTAAAACTATTTCCGAGGGATTTAAAATAAATGGTGAAAGAAAAAAACGAATACATAAATAGAGAACTGAGTTGGCTCCAATTTAATGGAAGGGTGCTCCAGGAAGCTGCCGATGAAAATGTTCCCCTTATTGAAAGACTGCGGTTTTTGGGTATTTTCTCAAATAACTTAGATGAATTTTTTAAAGTAAGATACGCTACGGTTAAACGAATTGATGAAGCTGGTAAAGGTGGAAAAAGCGAATTAGGTATTAAAGCTGGCGATTTACTTAAAATCATTACAGATATAGTAATCAAACAGCAAACTAGAAGTCTTGAGATTCTTAGCGATATCCATGACAAACTCGAGAAAGAGCATATCTATGTTATTAAGGAGCATCAGATTGAAAAAGATCAGCATGAATTTATTAAAAACTATTTTATAGAGCAGATTAGCCCTGCTCTGGTTACTATCGTGCTTAACGATTTGGTAAAGCTGCCTTTGCTCAAGGATATTTCGGCTTACTTGGCTGTAAAAATGAAACTCAATGATGGCTCACGCCAATTTGCACTAATTGAGATTCCAAAATCAATGGATCGCTTTATTGTGCTTCCGAAGAAGGGTAATAAAAGTTATATTATCATCTTGGATGATGTTCTAAGATATTGTCTCAATGATATTTTCAATATTTTCAATTATTCAGAAATTTCAGCACACATGATAAAAATCACCAGAGATGGCGAGCTGGATTTTGATAGTGATTTGAGCAAAAGTTTTATTGATAAGATTTCTGAAAGTGTAAAAGACCGTCAAATAGGTGACCCTGTTCGGTTTGTTTACGATAAGACTATTGATGAAGACACCCTAGAGTACCTCATGTCTAAAATGGGCATTGATACCAAGGATAGTGTGATACCCGGCGGTCGTTACCATAACAGGCGTGATTATATGGGCTTCCCGAGTTTGGGGAGAACTGATTTGCTTTATAATAAAATTGTTCCTTTAAAAGTGAAAGGCCTAAGTCTTGAGCATAGTATCTTTGCATCGGTTGCTAAAAAGGATTATATGGTGCATACGCCATATCAGACTTTTTCATATATCGTTAAGTTTTTACGTGAGGCAGCTCTAGACCCAAAGGTAACCAGTATTAAAATTACTATTTATCGACTTGCTGAAATTAGCCACGTGGCGAGCTCACTCATCAATGCGGCAAAAAATGGTAAAAAGGTCACTGTTTCAATCGAGTTAAGGGCGCGCTTTGATGAGCAGGCCAATATAGATTATGCAGAGCAAATGCAGGACGAAGGTATTAATCTACTTTTTGGAGTTGCTGGTTTAAAGGTACACTGTAAAATGTGCGTTGTAGAACGTGAGGAAAACGGACAATCCAAGCGATATGGCTTTATTAGTACTGGAAATTTTAATGAATCTACCGCAAGAATCTATACTGATTTTACCTTGTTTACTGCAAATCAAAAAATCCTTAAGGATGTTAACAAGGTATTCAACTTTTTTCAAACAAATTATTTAATATATAGGTATAAACATATCATTACTTCTCCGCACTACACAAAATCTAAACTTTTTGCCCTTATTGATAAGGAGATAGAAAATGTTAAAAATGGAAAACCGGCATATATAAAATTAAAATTGAATAGTATATCTAGCTACAAAATGGTAGATAAGCTTTATGAAGCGAGCAGGGCAGGAGTGAAAATCCAGATGATTGTTAGAGGGATTTGTTGTTTGATACCTGGGGTAAAAGGTATGAGTGAGAACATTGAGGTTATTAGTATTATCGATAAGTTTTTAGAACACACAAGATTATATATTTTTAGCAATAATAATCATCCCAAAGTCTATATTTCATCAGCAGACTGGATGACCCGAAATATTGAAAATAGGGTTGAGGTAAGTTGCCCGATATACCAAGAGGATATCAAAAAAGAACTTATAGAGGTGTTCGATATGTCTTGGAGCGATAACGTAAAGGCTAGAGTAATTGATGGTAGTCAAAAAAATCAATATAAACCCGCCTCTGATTATAAAATACGTGCTCAATTTTCTCTTTATGACTATTATAAAAATAATTTAAGCAAAGTTTAGATGCTCGATATTAAGAAATATGCAGCCATTGACATTGGATCAAATGCCGTTAGGTTATTGATTGCAAATATTATAGAACAAAAGGGGAAGCCCGCTCAGTTTAAAAAAAGCAGTTTGGTAAGGGTCCCTATCCGTTTGGGGTCTGATGTGTTTGTAAATGGAATTATTTCCGAAGAAAATAAAGTCCGTATGCTAGACACCATGACCGCTTTTAAATTACTAATGAAATCCCACAAGGTAGTCGCTTATAAGGCTTGTGCGACTTCAGCAATGCGTGAAGCTGAAAACGGACAGGAGTTTGCAAAAGTTATTTCAAAAAAAGCAGGCATATCAATAGATATTATTGATGGCGAGGAAGAGGCAGCAATTATTGCGGCTACAGACTTACACTCTTATATTAAGGAGGATAAAACCTATCTTTATGTTGATGTAGGTGGCGGAAGTACTGAGTTTTCTGTATTCCACAACGGTAAAACGGTAGCCTCAAAATCTTTTAAAATCGGTACGGTTAGGCTCCTCAATGATATCGTAAAAAAGGAAGCTTGGTTTGAGGTAGAAAACTGGATAAAAACAGTAACCAAAGGATACGATAAGATGGACCTTATTGGCTCTGGTGGAAACATCAATAAAATATTTAAGGTGTCAGGAAAGGCATTGGGTAAACCTTTAACTTACTTCTATTTGACCAGTTACTACAATAAATTACAGACCTATAGTTATGAGGAACGAATTACCGAATTAGAATTGAACCAAGATAGAGCGGATGTAATTATTCCTGCAACTCGTATATATCTCAGTGCAATGAAATGGAGCGGTGCTAAGGATATTTACGTCCCTAAAATTGGACTCTCCGATGGCATTATAAAAAGCGTTTATTTTAATACGGTTTCGAGTGTTCGTATGATGCCTGTCAATTAATTTGGAGAAATCGTTTAACCATGTATGGTTTCTTGCGTTCCCAGATTACTCATAATTTTTGCTTCAAAATTTAAAAGTTCTTGCCATTTGTGATCAACTTCTTCTCTTTCGCCATATTGTCGGGCAAAGCCTAGAAACATCGTGTAGTGATTAGCTTCACTTACCATTAATTTTCGATAGAATTCTGCAAGTTCCTTGTCTTTTAACTCTTCGGAAAGCAACCTAAAACGTTCACAACTTCTTGCTTCAATCAGGGCTGCATAAAGCAATCGATGTACTAGTTGGGTTGTTCTGCTGCCGCCTTTTGGGAAAAATTTGATAAGAGCGAGAACGTAATCATCTTTTCGGTCCCTGCCCAAAGTCCAGCCATTAGCAATTATCCGGTCGTGCACCAATTTAAAATGGCTCATTTCTTCTTTGACTAAGGCCACCATTTCTGTAACCAAATCTGTATATTCAGGAAAGCCCACAATTAGAGAAATTGCAGTACTTGCTGCTTTTTGCTCACAATAGGCGTGATCAGTCAAGATGTTCTCAACGTTCTTTTCAACAATATTTACCCAGCGAGGATCAGTTGGGAGTTTGAGTCCGAGCATATTTAAGTGGTTTCTTCAATGAGATTTATCGTTTCCTTACCGTTTTTATCGATGCGCATTTCAAATAATTTAAAAGTGTTCAATTTCGGATTGATTATCGAAATGTTAAGTGATAGACGTTCTTTTGTCGATTGGTCCTGATTTACCCAAATATGTTCTAAGGTCGCATCCTGCCAGAAATCTAACCCTTGGTTTTGTTCAAAATTATCTGCGGAAACATGACGTTCAAAAATTAACCCATTATTTACCGAGACTTTAATGTCACTTTCAAATTTTCGATAGTTCAGGTTTTTTTCATTTTGACTTGAAGTACCCTTTAAAACTCCAATTTCAGAATGCATATTTGTGTAATTCTTAATGCTTACTGCAAACGTGTCCGAAATAATCGAATCTGTTTGTATTTCCACGAATCCTTCTGGATAGTAAGCTTTAGATGTTTTTAATTCTAATTTTTTATTGAATTCTGAAACCGCAGTTTCAAGACGTTCTTTTTTGCTGGTTCTTTGGTCGCAGCTCGAGCAAAAAATAATCAGTAATATAGAGACCAGAACCATTAACTTTTTCATTTTAAAAGGATTTGCAGCTAAAATAATAAATATAATAAGTAAGGATAGAATTATTTGATCAAAGTCAAAAGCGCCAGGATAACATTTTTTATTTTACCCCAACTTTAACAAAGGTAAGAATCCTATAAAATATGCTGCTGAAGTTTCGCATCAACAATAAATAACTTTAATTTTGTTTCGCCTTAATGGCAAATTCTAAAACAGATACAAATGATAACTTCAGATCAAATTAAAGATCTCAATACCCGCCTCGATAAACTTAGGCACTATCTTTGACATAGATGCCAAACTGATAGAGATTTCCAACGAAGAAGAGCAAACTTTTGACCCTAATTTTTGGAACGATTCCAAGAAAGCAGAGCTCATAATGAAATCAATTACCGAGAAGAAAAATTGGGTAGAAGATTATAATTCCTCAAAAACACTCGTCGAAGACCTCGAGGTCATCTACGAGTTTTACAAAGAGGAAGAAGCAACCCAAGATGATGTTCAAAAACGTTATGATAAGGCTTTAAATATCATAGAAAAACTAGAGTTTAAGAACATGCTTTCTGAAGAAGGGGATTCCCTAAGTGCCGTTCTACAGATTACTGCTGGCGCTGGTGGAACGGAATCTTGCGATTGGGCCAGTATGCTCATGCGTATGTATCTCATGTACGCAGAGAAAAGTGGATTTAAAGTCAAGGAACTCAACTTTCAAGAAGGTGATGTTGCTGGTATCAAAACCGTTACTTTAGAGATTGAAGGTGACTATGCCTTTGGATGGCTAAAAGGTGAAAATGGAGTGCATCGGTTGGTGCGTATTTCGCCATTTGATAGCAACGCTAAACGCCATACCAGTTTTGCTTCGGTTTATGTCTATCCTTTGGTAGATGATACTATCGAGATTGACATCAACCCAGCCGATATTGAAATTACCACAGCTCGTTCCAGTGGTGCTGGTGGGCAAAATGTAAATAAGGTAGAAACCAAAGTCCAGCTTACACACAAGCCCTCGGGCATACAAATATCCTGTTCTGAAACACGTTCTCAACATGATAACAGAAATCGGGCAATGCAAATGCTTAAATCGCAGCTTTACGAAATTGAGCTTCAAAAGCAATTGGCACAGCGCGAGGATATTGAAGCTGGCAAGATGAAGATAGAATGGGGCAGCCAAATTAGAAACTATGTCCTTCACCCATATAAATTGATAAAGGATGTCCGTTCGGCTCACGAAACCGGCAACGTCGATGCGGTTTTGGATGGCGACATTGAACCATTCTTGAAGGCGTACCTCATGATGATGGGACAACAGGAAGAAGAAAGTGGACAGCTTTGATAAGCTGAAATAGAAAATACCTATATAATAAGAAGTGAGCCCGCCGAAGTTTTTGCAAAGTCGGGAAATGAAAACTGAAAGCTGAAAATTAAAAGCAGACAACTGCTTTAGCATTGTAACCATTTTAAGATAACGGAATTCTAACCTTTAAAACTTTGAACATTGAATAAGAAACCCATAAACACAATAATCTTCGATCTCGGTGGAGTGCTCATCGATTGGAATCCAGAGTATGTTTACCTTGAAGTATTCAACGGCGACCGGGAAAAAATGCAATGGTTTTTCGATACTATTTGTACCCACGATTGGAACGAAAACCAAGATGCAGGCTATCCTCTGCAAAAAGCTACCGAAGAGCGTGTTGCCCTGTTCCCAGAGCATGAAGAACTTATTCGTATGTTTTATGGGCGTTGGGAAGAAATGTTGGGTGGTGCCATTGATGGTACGGTTTCAATTTTGAAGTCCCTTATTGATAATCCAAATTATAAAGTGGTCGCTTTGACCAATTGGAGCCATGAGACCTTCCCGATTGCGTTAGAGCATTTTGAATTTCTGCATTGGTTTGAAGGTATTATAGTTTCTGGAGAAGAGAAAACGCGCAAGCCGTTCAATGAGATTTACGAACTCACTTTAAATCGGTTTAATCTCGAGGCTGAGACATCAGTTTTTATAGATGATAACCTACGTAACATTAAAGCGGCCGAGCAAATGGGTATAACTGGAATTCATTTTAAATCGCCAGAACAGCTTCAAAAAGATTTAGAGAAAATGAATATCGACGTTTAAGCGATGATTACAATATATCATAATCCGCGTTGTCAGAAATCTCGTGAAGGATTGAAGTTTTTACAGCAATCAGGTCAAGACTTTAAAGTTATTGAGTATTTGAAAGCACCGTTTTCCGAAGAAGAATTAAGGTCTATATTAAGTAAACTTCAGATAAAGCCTTTGGATTTAATACGAAAAAATGAGGCGATTTGGAAGTCAGACTTTAGAGGGAAGCCTTTAACCGATAATCAAATTATTCAAGCCATGTTACACTACCCTAAACTCATAGAGCGTCCCATAATTGCAAATGAGACCTTGGCTATTATTGGTAGACCGGTTGATAAGATTCAAGATATTTTGTAGTTCTTCTTTAACGTAATTTTAACCCAGACAGGCTTAGCCAAGCGTTATATTTGCAAGAAAGTACTTTTATTTCACAATATGTTACGAAGATATTCTACGCTATTTATTCTATTTTTAATTTCAACTTCAATTTATGCCCAAAATGCGGCAACCGTAGAAAAACAAAAAGAGCGCTACGAAGAAAAAGTAGAGGAAGACAAGCAGAATTACATTTCAGAATTATTGAAAACCCTAGAAGTTGATGATTTTCAAAAGGAAATTATAAAACAGACTATGGATAGCTATTTTAATGAAGTCGTAAAGATGCAAGGTCTTGGCTTAAAAAGTTATGAATTTAAAGACGAGTTAGTCAAATTGCGAGAGCGTCATTTTGCCGATGTTAAGGCCATAGTTTCTGAGGAGACCATGAATAAAATAGATGACGCCTTAACAGGGGAGTGGAAACCAAAGGACGAAAAGAAAAAAAGAAAAAAAAGAAAAAGAAATCGCAATAAGGACAATTAATACATGAAATACATCTTACTCTTATTTACTCTATTCACATTAGTAAACTCACAAAATTTACAAGCCCAAAAAGAAATTAAGATTACCGGAAAGGTAGTCGATGCAGATCAAAACTACCCTTTAGAGTATGCCACTGTATCTTTCATAAAGGTATCAGATAAATCTACGGTAAGTGGAGGCATCACAGATTTAGAAGGGCAATTCGAAATAGAGGTCATTCCTGGAATGTATGATGTTAAGATTGAGTATCTTTCTTATAAAACAAAAACTTATCAAAACAAATCCCTTTCCGAAAACATGGATTTGGGTACAGTTGCATTAAAAATCAATCTTGAATCTTTAAATGAGGTAACTGTTGTTGCAGAGACAACTACCGTAGAAATTAAGCTCGATAAAAAAATCTATAATATTGGCAAAGACTTGACCACAGCTGGTGGTACAGTTAGCGATGCACTAAATAATGTGCCTTCAGTATCGGTTGATGTGGAAGGCGCTATTAGTTTACGTGGTAATGAAAATGTTAGGATTTTAATTAATGGTAAGCCCTCTGCTTTGGCGGGCTTTGGTGATTCTAACGTATTGAGCCAACTTCCGGCTGAAGCCATTGAACGTGTTGAGGTTATTACTTCGCCTTCAGCTAGATATGATGCCGAAGGTACTGCCGGCATACTAAATATAATTTTAAGGCAAAAAGAAACCTTGGGTTTCAACGGTTCCTTAAATCTTAATTTAGGAAATCCAGATTTGGCAGGTCTTGCTGCAACCATAAATTACAGAACCGAAAAATTCAACCTATTTTCCAATTTTGGATGGCGTTATAATGATGCACCTAGAAATAGTTTTAGTGACGCCACTTATTTTGACCAGATTGAGGATGGGGAAATTGAAGAACCAGAATATGAACGGATAAGGGAAGATCAAAAGGTATCGCGACTCAACCGTAATTATAATGGAAATATTGGAATGGAGTATTTTCTTTCGGAAAAGACCTCATTAACAGGAAGTTTATTTTACAGGTACGGTGAGGATTTAGATGAGTCTCGAAATAATAGTGACCGTTTCAATGAGGGTGACATCGTTGAGCGTACCTTAAGGATTGAGCGAGAATACGAAGAGGATAACAGTTACCAGTTTGCTCTAAATTATATTACCAATTTCAATGACGAGGGTCACACGCTCACAGCAGATTTTCAATATGAAAACGATGATGAATATCAGACCACTTCTATCGATGAAAATTATTTGGAAACAGATCAAGCTAATCCAGAACCATTTCAACAGGAACGAATTTTTCAGGATGAAGTTCAAAACGAATATTTGATTCAAGTAGATTATGTTTTGCCCATTGGCGAAGATTCCCGTTTTGAAGCTGGGTTTAGAGGTAATTATGAAAATGAAATTACAGACTATCGCCTAGAACAAGAAAATATAGGAGCACCTGGTTTTTTTGTAAACGATACCATTACCAATATTTTTGATTACGATGAAAATGTGAATGCCGTCTATTCGCAATACGGCACTAAGTTCGGAAAATTCTCTTTTTTACTGGGTCTTCGTTTAGAAAACACCCAACTAAAAGGTAAAATCGATTCCAGATTGAGCGATGCTGAGTTGGTGGAAGCTTTTGGATTTCCAATTAATACTGATTTCAACAATAATTACCTTGGACTTTTTCCGACTTTAAATTTAATTTTTAATTTAGGAGAAGATGCCGATGATCAAGAAGAAAGCGTCACCGTAGGTTACAATAGACGTATAAATAGACCAAGAGGATGGTTTATAAACCCCTTCCCGACACGTTCCAGCAGGACTCGGGTGTTTCAGGGAAACCCAAACTTAAACCCAGCCTTTTCAAGTGCCTTTGATATTGGATATTTAAAACGGTGGGATAAATTAACTTTAACTTCTTCAGTTTATTACCAATATGAAACTGATTCTTTTGAACGGGTCGAAGAAAATACTGGGCAACAAACAACAGACGGTATTGACATTATAAGAACCATACCGGTAAACCTTTCTACCAACAAACGAACTGGTGCTGAGTTTGGAATACTTTATAATCCTTCCAAAAAACTACGTTTTAATACAAGTTTTAATTTTTTCCAATTTGAAACTGAGGGTGATTTCAACGGGGTAGATTATAGCGCCAAAAATAACAGTTGGTTTGCTCGGTTCAGTAGTAAGGTAACTCTCCCTGGAAATATTGATTGGCAGACTAACGCCAATTATAGAGGCGCACAACAAGATGCACAAACAGACACAGAGGGTCTTTTTAGTATGGACCTAGCCTTTAGTAAAGAGATTTTTAAAGAAAAAGCGACCCTATCCTTGAATATTAGAGATGTATTCAATTCTAGGATTCGTCGACAGTTGACTACCACACCCACCTTTCAACGGGAGTCTGAGAGCCAATGGCGTCAAAGACAAGCAACATTATCCTTGATTTATAGATTTAATATGAAAAGAGAGCGTGAGCGCGAAGGTCGTGGAGAAGGTGGCAATGATGACTTTGATTTTGAAGGATAATTTTAAATTCAGTATATAGAATAATATAGTCCGTTAATTGGGGGGACATCTAATTCTTCTGAAAACGACAATACAGAATCTCTAGAACAATGAATTTTTGACTTTAAGTTCTTAATAAGGTTATTAGTAAAATTAGATTCATTTAAAAAATTTAATAGAAAAAGGGAAATTCAAATCGAATTTCCCTTTTTCTATATCTCTTGCCAGCAGTAAGACTTAGCTTCGTTTCTCTTTTAAGGCTTTCTTTTGTTTGCGCTCTTCCTTTATTTCATTAAAACGCTCAATTAGAGAGCCACCAATCCAATAGGGCACAACAAAGGTTATCAAAAAAATCATTAACCAAAAACCGATGGTCAAAATGGTTAAAAACGCTAAAAATCCTAAGTATTGGTCAAATTCCATTATAATTCTATTTATCTAAAGGCAAAGATATAATAAAGTGTTTTGTTTTACAAAAATTTCATTTCGTTTTATAAACAAGGTTATTAAAAACGGTATCGGAATATTAATCCGATAGTGCTCAAATCCTTGAATTTTTGTTCATCAGGAGTAATTTCGGTTTCGTTTACCAAAGCTAGATTAGAATTTGTCTCAAAGTCGGTAAAATCTGATTGCGCATCCACTTGAATTCCAATACTCCAAGAATTACCTAAATCATACAAAAGTCCAATACCAAACTGAAAACCAAAGTTCCAACCCTCGTACACGTCTTCAATATTAGCGCCGATAAATTGGTAGTCGTCTTTTAAAATAGTTTGGGCGTAACCACCAAGATTTGTAAAAATCTCAAATTTATCTGAAATTGGATAGTTTAAGGTTAAAAGAAGGGGGATTCTCAGATGCGTTCTCTCGTGAAAAAAGTTTCCGTTGGTACTAAAACCGTTCCCAGTCATTTCTGTGAAGCCAACTCCCGTTGATATACCATAAGTGTCTTTTTCCGAAAAAGAATAATTCACTAAAATCGTTCCTTGATTAACATTAAGGTTATAATTCACTTCCTTATCGTTGTCAACAGTTACGTAACCAATACCTGCATAAGGCACAAGGCTAAACCTTGAATTTTTTTCCATGGTTTCTTGTCCAAAAATACTTCCGATGAAAGTAAAAGCCGAAATAATTGTGCATAAGGTAATTTTTTTCATGATGGTTAGGTTGTTTTAATTTCTAATGAAATTATAAAATAGTAATAATATATGTTGTTTTTTTAACAGGAATTTAAGCGAAATTCCAACGGCTTTTGAACTCAAATTTTTAAACTCAGCCAAAACCGCTATTTTTGTTAACAAATGAACTAAATTCAGATATAATGGACTATAGAATAGAAAAAGATACTATGGGCGAGGTCAAGGTACCTGCCGATAAATTGTGGGGCGCACAGACCGAACGCTCGCGCAATAATTTTAAGATTGGAGCAGTGGCATCAATGCCCTTGGAAATTGTTTACGGTTTTGCCTATCTCAAAAAAGCGGCAGCATATACAAATTGTGAATTGGATGTACTGTCTTCAGAGAAACGGGATATGATTGCCCAAGTTTGTGAGGAGATATTAGAGGGTAAACATGACGACCAATTTCCTTTGGTAATTTGGCAAACAGGTTCTGGTACCCAAAGCAACATGAACGTGAACGAGGTCATTGCCAACAGAGCGCACCAAATAGCGGGTAAAACCATTGGCGAGGGTGAAAAAACCATTCAGCCTAATGATGATGTAAACAAATCACAATCGTCTAATGATACCTTTCCTACCGGGATGCATATAGCCATTTACAAAAAGGTGGTTGAAAACACCATCTCGGGCGTTATTAAATTGCGAAATACGCTTCACAACAAATCACAACAATTTAAGGATGTCGTAAAAATTGGTCGTACCCATTTAATGGACGCTACACCAATAACTTTAGGACAGGAATTTTCTGGGTATGTTTCTCAGCTAGATCACGGTATAAAAGCCTTAGAAAATACCCTACCTCATTTATCAGAACTCGCCTTAGGAGGCACTGCGGTTGGTACAGGGTTGAATACTCCAAAAGGGTACAGCAAATTGGTTGCAGAATATATCGCTGATTTTACAGGATTACCTTTTGTTTCCGCAGATAATAAGTTTGAGGCATTGGCAGCCCATGATGCTTTAGTTGAAACCCACGGTGCGCTAAAACAATTAGCAGTTTCACTTAACAAAATCGCAAATGACATTCGTATGATGGCGTCAGGTCCGAGAAGTGGAATTGGTGAAATAACGATTCCTGCAAATGAGCCGGGGAGTTCCATTATGCCAGGAAAAGTAAATCCGACCCAATGTGAGGCCCTAACCATGGTCTGTGCGCAAGTCATGGGGAATGATGTTGCTGTAACTGTTGGTGGCACCCAAGGACACTATGAACTTAATGTCTTTAAACCTATGATGGCCGCCAATGTCCTGAACTCGGCACAATTGATCGGTGATGCCTGTATGAGTTTTGAGGAACACTGCGCATCGGGTATTGAGCCCAACCACGAAGTTATTAAGCAGTTACTCAATAATTCCTTGATGTTGGTTACTGCTTTGAACACCAAAATAGGTTATTACAAGGCTGCAGAAATTGCCAATACCGCACATAAAAACGGTACAACCTTAAAAGAAGAAGCTGTTAATCTTGGTTATGTTTCGGCCGAGGAATATGAAGAATGGGTAAAACCAGAGAATATGGTTGGCACTTTAAATTAACAACTAGAGACATCAATTAATCGGCAAAAACGCATTTTGTCGATTAATTGATTATTTTAGCCGTCTAAACCTTTTATATGAAAACAATTCTACTCAACATTTTAGTTATTACTGGTATGGCCTCCATTGGTTTTGCACAACCATTTAGTGACCCTATAAACATTGATCCCAATACCGGCAATGAACCCTATGAACTTGAGAGTGGTGATCTTGACGGCGACGGTGATATGGATTTGGTAATGGCGACCTATGACGATGCTACCGCAAATCTAGATTTTGTAAAATGGTATAAAAATGATGGTGATGGAAACTTTAGCATCGAGCCGACAATTTCCACAGATATCACTAAGATCGACGGTCTTGCCGTTGGTAACTTTGACAATCAATTTGGTGATGACATTGTAGTGACTTCTGCAAACCAAAATAAATTGGTTTATTTTCTAAGTGATGGCGCGGGTGGTTTTACTACAGATGCGTCAACAGATATAGCTTTGGTTGGTGTTGGAGAAGTCTTAACCGGAGATATTAACGGTGATGGTAATATCGACTTGGTTTCAGTATCTTACGATGAAAATAAAACTGTATGGTATGCTGGTGATGGTGCCGGTAATTTTGCAGCTGAGGCCATAGTTGAAGAAGGAACTACAAAAGGACCTTATTACATCGATATTGGCGATTTTGATGGCGATACAGATATTGATGTTTTAGTTGGGTATTATAATACAAGATCCATTGAGATTTTCTACAATCAATTAATTGAAAGTGGTACTAATACGGTTTCATGGATTCAAGATGCCGTTACTGTAAATAGCGTTGCTCCTGCAGCACCTTATTTTGAAGTGCGTTTTGCAGATGTTGATAATGATTCTAATATGGATGTTGTAAAACTTGATAATGGGAGCGGAATAGTGGCTTGGTACGATAAAATAAAGGATGGTGCCTCAACAGAGAACATCATTTCAGATGGTACCATTATCGCTCGGGGCGGAAAAGTATTTGTTACCGATTTGGATGGTGACGGCTTTAATGATGTTATAGTTACAGATGGCGCCACTGCAGATGATGCAATAGTTTACTTTGAGGGCAATGACAATGCAGAGCCTGATGAAATACCAATTACAATAACAGATAATAATTGGATTATTTATGATATAGCTGTAGAGGATTTTGACAGCGATGGCGATTTGGATATTGCTTCAATTGGAAACATTCCGGATCGGCTAGACCTTTATGATAACCAACGTATTGACTTATCTACAGATAGTTTTGAGATAAATGAAATTTCTGTTTCTCCAAATCCTGCCGTAAACTATTTAAAAATTAGTGGTTTTTCTTCGGAAAGATTAGAAGTCCAAATTTTTGATGTTGTAGGAAAAGAGATACTGAATACGAGCTTAGTTTCAGATGCTTCGTTAGATGTTTCTGCCTTAGAAAGTGGAATGTACATTTTGAAAATAGATGGACAAAACGAAAGTTTGAAATTTATGAAGCGATAAATCAACACTTTATTTAATTAATAAAACAAGGGGTCATGATTACATCGTGACCCCTGTTTATTTTGAGCAAATCTATAAGCCGAATTCTGTTCATCCCGAATTCACATCAGAATTACCCTATCATTTATCTACGTTAACAGTTGCCTGAGAACTTTAGCTGCCTACCCTCTAACAATCGCGCGTGCACGCTCAAACGTTAGTTTACATGACATTGCACCACATAGAGTTTACCTGGTTTCACTACAGCATGACCTGTACATACTTTCTGTTGCACTTTTCCTCACCTCACGGCGGGTGGCCGTTAGCCACTATGATTGCACTATGGTGTTCGGACTTTCCTCCATCCCAAAACTGGGACAGCGATAGAGCGATTTACTGTAACAAAGGTAATCAAGTTGAAGATTAAACTGAAACTGAAATTGAAAACAACAGCGAATAGAATGCTGATGAGGCTAACCTTACTAGTGTAGTGAAATGTTGCGCTGATTCTTAGCTGATTCATTACAGCTCTTAATGTAAGGTTTCATTTATTTTTAACTTTTTGTTCTATTAGCCATTATTGTCTTCCCAGTGATAATCTGCTAAATCAATCTTCTATGTTTTGTTAATAACTACTATTAAAATCAGCAATCATATTTCCTTGGTAAACCACTTATTTTTAAATTTGTAATTCGTTCAGTTTTATATGGAACACTTTATCGTATCGGCAAGAAAATACCGTCCCCAGACCTTTAAGGATGTTGTGGGGCAAGAGGCTATTACGAACACCTTATTGAATGCTATAGAAAGCAACCATTTAGCTCAGGCACTATTGTTTACTGGGCCACGAGGTGTGGGTAAAACTACTTGCGCGCGAATTCTTGCCAAGATGATCAATAGCGATGGTAATGAAACTGGAGATGAGGATTTCGCTTTTAATATCTTTGAATTGGATGCCGCCTCAAACAACTCAGTGGATGATATCAGAAATCTGACCGATCAGGTTCGTATTCCACCACAAGTTGGTAAATATAAAGTCTATATCATTGATGAGGTGCACATGCTTTCGCAAGCGGCTTTTAACGCTTTTCTAAAAACTTTGGAAGAACCACCAAAGCATTGTGTCTTTATCTTGGCAACTACCGAAAAACATAAAATAATCCCCACAATATTATCGCGTTGTCAAATTTTCGATTTTAAAAGAATTACAGTAAAAGACGCCAAAGATTATCTTAAATATATTGCAGAAGAACAAGGCATTACTGCAGAAGATGATGCCTTACACATTATTGCCCAAAAAGCAGATGGCGCCATGCGAGATGCACTTTCTATTTTTGATAGGGTAGTAAGTTTCTCAGGTAAGAATTTGACCAGACAAGCTGTTACCGAAAACTTGAATGTTCTTGATTACGAAACTTATTTTGAAAGCACCGATTTCATTTTAGAAAATAAGATTCCTGATTTGTTGGTTCATTTTAACGATACCCTGGCCAAGGGTTTTGACGGCCACCATTATATTGCCGGTCTAGCATCACACTTTAGGGACTTAATGGTCTGTCAGAATGAAATGACTATAAAGTTGCTAGAGGTTGGTGATGATACCAAAATTAAATATGTAGAGCAATCCAAAAAAGCCTCCTATAAATTCTTGATACAAGGATTGGAGCTTGCGAACGATTGTGATCTCAAATACAAATCCAGTAAAAATCAGCGCCTGCTCGTTGAACTCTGTTTAATGCAATTAGCCTCTATCACTTTTGATGGAGAAAAAAAAAATAGCAAACACTACATAATTCCGCCTTCATATTTTGAGGCAAAAGGTATTAAGGCTATTCCGGTAACTATTCCGAAGGAAAAAGCAGTAGCTAAGACTTCTGAAACACTTCCCAAAACATCTTCAGAAAAACTTGAAGATAAAAAAGTTGAAAATACAGTTGAAGAACCTAAGCCCAATCTTGATATTAAAAAGGATCAACGTACATCTGGATTATCTTTAAAAAGTATTCGTGCAAAAAAAGAACATCAGATCAGACAGATGGAAGTCGTGGTGGATGCAGCAGATTTACCTCAAAACAGCTTTACAGAGACCGAGTTTCTTCAGGCTTGGAAAACTTACATTAAGAAGTTAGATAAAAAGGGCGAACGTATTATGGCCTCTATTTTAGAGATGGACACGCCAAAATTAAATGGTACCGATATTCAGTTGGCGTTTCCCAACGAAAGCTTAAAAATTGAATTAGAGCGTGCCCAGTTTCCGCTGCTCGATTTTCTGCGTAAAACATTACTCAACTACGATTTAAAACTTGATATAAAAGTCAACGAGGAAGTCGCAAAAAAGTATGCTTTTACCGCTTTGGAGAAATACGAAAAGCTGAAAGAAAAAAACCAAAACATTGAACTGCTTAGAAAGACCTTTGGGTTGGATGTTTGATTTCCCCCAACCGCTTAAAAAAACATAACGTAAGCATAACAATATAAATTCGGCGCGAATTGCTTTTTTCATGACCTTAGATTATGAAAAAAATCTTCGTCAGCCTTTGTATACTTGTCTTTTTGATGTCATCGTCATGCAAGAAAAATAATCAATATAACAAACAAGAACAACTAACGAATACGACCTCAACAAAAAATCAATTTTCAAATTTTAGCGGCGAACAACTTTCAAAGATTTACTGCATAGCATGCCACGAATACCCTAAACCAGAACTATTGGATAAGGATACTTGGAAAAATTATATGCTGCCACGTATGGGCTATATGTTTGGTATCTATAAATCAAAACAGGAATATGAGGCACTATTTGAGAATAATGAAGGTGGAGAAATCGTAAAATCCAGTGGCCTGTTTCCAAGTTCAAGAACTATAGATAGTGCAAGTTGGAAAAAAATCAACAACTATTATTTAAAAAACGCCCCTGAAAAACTCAGTTTACCTCCTAAAAAACAGATTAAAAAGCATCTAAATCAGTTTACCACCATCATACCAGAGCAAAAAGTGGGAATGCCAAGCTCAACAATGGCCCAATTCTCAAAAAAAGGACAAATATACTTGGGAGACGCCGTCACAAAAAGTTTTTCTATTTTCTCAGAAGACCTTCAGTTACTAAAAACAGGTAGTGTTCAGGAAGGCGCTGTAAGTCTTCATGATGGCGAACAGGCTTTTTGGCTTACAGTTATGGGTAGTTTTTCGCCAACCGACGCTCCTTTAGGTCTAATTGCAACACTTCCAAAACAAACAGGCATAGCGTCTTCAGTTCCCATTAAAAAGTTACAAAGACCAGTACACAGCGACTATGGTGATTTAGATGGGGATGGCGATATAGACATCGTTGTATCTGAATTTGGTAAATGGACCGGGGCATTATCTGTTTTTATAAATTCTAATACTATTTATGAGAAAAAAATTTTGCTTCCAACCCCTGGTGCCATTAAATCTTACATGAAGGACATGAACAATGATGGCTATTTAGATATTGTTGCACTTTTTGCTCAAGCGGCTGAAGGTATTGACATCTTTTACAATGACGGCAAGGCTAATTTTAAACGGGAAAGAGTTTTAAAATTCTCTGCCTCCATGGGCGGTAGCTTTATGAATTTAATCGATTATAACGATGACGGTTTTTTGGATATTCTATTTACAGCAGGAGATAATGCAGACTATAAACCTGTTCTAAAACCATGGCATGGCATTTATGTATTTGTCAATGATGGACAAAACAAATTTAGTGAAGCCTTGTTCATTCATCATAACGGTGCCTATAATGCCATAGTGGATGATTTTGACGGCGATGGTGATAAAGACATTGCTGCCATATCCTTTTTCCCAGATTGGGTCAATACCCCAGAGGAAAGTTTTGTCTATTATCAAAATGATGGCAACAACAATTTCGAGAATTTTACCTTTCCTGAAGTCAATAAAGGGCGCTGGGTAGTTATGCATGGCTCTGATTATGATAAAGATGGAGACCAGGATTTAATTTTGGGATCTTTGGCTTTTGAAGTCGTTCCTAAACTGGGATATGTTCAAAAGTGGATAGAAGAAGGTATTCCTTTCATCATTCTTCAGAATAATTTATACTAAAATGCTATTTAGAGCACTTCTAAATAGAAATTCAGTCCAACTAAAATTTACAAAATTATATTCTTGGCATGGTTAAGTAATGCGCTCTTATCAGTTGCTGTTCGGATGATTTATGTTTTATATTAATTCAAATTCAAGTAACGCCGTGTAAATAATACGTAAATATTTACTGATCAGCTCGTTCTTCCCATAACATTAAATTCACATTCTTAACATTTTGTTTATGAATCTTTAAAATAGCATTAAGGTTAACATTACGCCGTGGCTATAACTTTGGAATGAAGATAACTTCAAAAACCAAAAAACTAACAAAATGAAAACCAGATTACTTTTTTTATTAATGTGTTCCTTCAGTCTAATAACTGTGGCACAAAGTGAATTTCCATCTACTTTAGTAGATACAGATTGGGAAGCTACAACCGTAGTTATCCCTCCATCACCTTTTCAATTCCAAGTGCTTTTTGTAGGAGGGGATGATATGGTCCAAACAGGATCAAATGAAGAGGCACTAGCAAAACAATGGCATGATTTTATAGGATTTACTCCTGTTACTGCCGAAGATTGTGTGGATGATACCAATGCTATTGGTTGGGCTTCGATTAACCACGAGATGATTATTTCCGATGATAAAATCGGAGATGGTGGCGGTATGACTACTTTTCTTTTAGGTAGAGATCCTTCCAATGATGAATTGTATGTTATTCCTCAAACCTTATCAGATGGACGCTCTGGTGATTTTTTCAACGTTGATTTTTCAGGAGTTGGAGAAACAGGAATGAACTGTGGTGGTATCAACTCTAATGTAGATGGTCGTATCTGGACTGCCGAGGAATGGTTTAGATCTGATAATGATGCTATTTTTGACGGCGGTAACGGTGTTCGTGATATTAGCGATTATACCATTAAATACACAGAGTTTGATATGGCAAACTTTCAAACTATTCCTAAGTATCAAAATTTTAACTGGATGGTAGAAATCGATCCAAGAGGTTCAAAAGCTATTCGTAAGCAGTACAATTGGGGGCGTCAACCTTTTGAAGGTGGTACGGTTGCAAATGACAACCAAACTATCTATACTGGTGCAGATGACACACCAGGTCTATTTACAAAATTTGTTGCTGATGTTCCAGGCGATTTTACAATAGGTACAACTTATGTTTATAAGCATGACAACGCAGGTGATCCATGGGTAGAGATTGACAATGAGGATTTTGATAAAATGTTAAACTTCGGAGATGAGGCCATAGCTGCTGGTGCCACCATGTTCAATAGATTGGAATGGATCACAATAGATAAAAATACCGGAAAGGTATATATGACTGAGACAGGAAGAGATAACCCAGCTTCAGGATGGACGGATGACGCTTCGGCAGGTGGAGTTTATGCACCTCACCATATTCAACGTGCTACCGATCAAGGTGCAACTGGACCAGATGACGCTGCGTATTGGGATTATTACGGCCGTGTTTTAGAATATGACCCTGCTACAGGCGATGTTGAAATCTTTATTGAAGGTGGACCTTATTTTACAACGAGCCCAGCGCTTGCCGATTATCCAACAAAGCATCTTTCTAATCCTGATGGTTTAAATATGCTTTATGTAAATGTCGGAGGTATAGATAAAACGTATATGCTCATAAATGAAGATTTGAACGGCACCTCTTTTGGTAGAACACCATCGGAATATCCAAATGATCGTATGTGTGAAATGTACATCATGGATATGGAAGTGACTGATCCCACCGTCGATGATTTAATCCGATTGACCCAAACCCCTAGAGGTGCAGAAATAACCGGAGCATGTGCAACAATTGATGGTAAATCAGTATTAGTAAATTCACAACATCCCGATAGTTCCAATCCTTACCCTTATAACAACTCATTGACCTTTGCAATCACAGGTTTTGATAATCCTGATGCATTATCGACATTGTCTAATCCCGGGATTGCATTTGAGACAGACGAGTTTATAATCTATCCAAATCCTACAGAGCGAATCCTTTACTTAAGCCAAGTTACAGATGTTGCCCTTTACGATATTACTGGAAAGCGTATCGGTGTTTACCGCAATACCAAGGCCATTGATATTTCAAACCTTCAGACGGGTGCCTATCTATTAAAAACCAAAGATGGAATTACAAAAAAAGTTCTTGTAAAGTAATTTTATAAAAAGTATTAAGCCGAATGTTCCAGCATTCGGCTTTTTATTTAGACGAAATTAATTCTTCAGTCCCAATACTATAAACAAAACCTAACCTGTTAAATTAATTTTTTGGTGTAACAGGTATTTGTTTTGTCAAATCAAAAGATGACTTTCAAACAAAACCATTAGAAGATGAAAATACTCAATCATATTGTTTTAACTGGGTTCTTATTAGTATTTGTAGTGTTACTATTTAATAACTGGTCAAATTCAGCTTTTGATGAATTAAACGGTTATACTAATTATAGCCCCAAAGCCATTAGCTACATAAATAAAAAGTTCAAAAAGGACTTAGAGGATTTCGCTAATGAGACCACTAATTTCAAAAAGCAAACAGAAGAATATATAGCCAATAATAAATCAAAAAAGGAATTGGAAAAAGATTACCATAATCTGCGCTCTAGACTTAAAAACGTTGGGTTTATTGTAGAATATTTAGATAAGGAAGCCTATGATAAGATTATCAATGGCGCACCACTTCCCAAATTAGAGAAAAAAGTAGCAGATTTAGTTGTATTACAGCCCCATGGTTTTCAGGTTATTGATGAACTTATTGGAGGCACCGACCTTTCAACTGATGCAGAAAAAGAAGCTTTGTTGTACGAAACAATATTATTAGAAAAAAATGTAAAAAAAATAAACGACTATCTAAAGGTAAGACAACTTTACGATAGACAATTTTTTGAATCTACCCGATTCTGCCTTATTCGTTTAGCAACCTTGGGCATTACAGGTTTTGATACTCCTGGTACATTAGTAGGAATCAAGGATACAAAAGTAGTATTGGAAACCTTAAAAAGTTATTTTGAATTTTACGAACCAGAATTAAATACTGTAAATCGTAAAGGTCTATCGGATCAAGTAAAAGATTTGTTGGATAAGGGAATAAAGCTCACTAAAAACGATGATTTTAACAATTTTAATAGATTGAAGTTTATCAAAGAGGTAATCAATCCAACTTACAAAACTGTAAAAGACATACATCTTGCATTAAATTATGAAACTATCGACGAAGTTTCACGATATATTCAATCCACAAATTATGATGCAAATAATTTGTTTGACAAGGATTTTTTAAATTCATTTTACTACGTTAGTCTTGAGCAAGACAGCACGTACAATGCTAAATCAGAGTTGGGAAAACTACTTTTTTACGATCCTATACTATCAAAAAACAATTCAATGGCCTGCGCCTCATGCCATAGCCCCGAAAAAGCATTTACTGATGGCCAAACACTTAGTCTATCTAACAAGGGCGAACCATTGAAAAGAAATGCAATGACCTTGAATTATTCCGTTTATGCCTCCAGTTTCTTTCATGATTTAAGGGCTAAACGTTTAGAAGATCAGTTTGAGCACGTTGTAGTTAATACTGAGGAATTTAATTCTTCCTATACAGAAATCCTAGAGAAAGTAACTAATAGCGAAACTTATGTTTCACTTTTCGAAGAAGCGTTTCCTAACAAAAAAACCATAAAATTCAATGACATTGATTACGCACTTGCCGCCTACGTCATGAAGCTAAATACGTTTGATAGTCCTGTTGATCAATATTTTCAAGGGCAATTAGAGAAACTACCAAAAGCTGTGGAACGCGGTTTTAACCTATTCACAGGAAAAGCTGCTTGTGCAACCTGCCATTTTACACCATTGTTTTCGGGTAATTTGCCACCTATGTTTACAGATACCGAAGCAGAGGTATTAGGCGTTCCTGATCATAAAGTAGAACCTTGGGTCTTGGATGATGATAGCGGCAGAATTAGCAATGGCGTTACACAGGATGTTGCCGAATTCTATATTGGTGCGTTTAAAACCCCAACGGTGAGAAATATAGCCTTAACAGGGCCGTACATGCATAATGGTGTTTTTGATACCCTAGAAGAAGTCATGGATTTTTATAATAATGGCGGTGGCGCTGGCAAGGGTATAGAATTAGAGCACCAAACTTTGGCAAGCGACCCCCTGAATCTTACCGAAAAGGAAATAGCCGACATTATTACTTTTATGGAGGCTTTAAGTGATACTAAGGTATTTACGCGCCCATCTGACATACCGCGTGATTTTAATGAAAAATCAATAAACGAAAGAACTTTTTAAAAAAGTCAGTTTATTAAAGTCATAAAAAGACCTTTTATTCAACCGTTATTTTGTGGAATAAAATTTTTAGTCGATTTAACCATTAAAATATGCACCAAGACGCAGGATTTTTGACTGATAGTTTTAATTGATTGAATTTTAAGTGATTAATATAAATAGCAATTTAAAAGCGAAGTATTTTCGTCTTACATCCTAGCTCCAAAAGTCTTGTGTTCTGTGCATCTTTGGCTTTATTCTGAACACCACCCACAACACTCGTCATAAAACCTTTTAATATAGAATTTTAAGTGTCTATAAAAAGGTTTAATTTCGTATATTTTAGATAATAACTCTTGTGAAAATGACAATAGATTTAAGGAGTGATACCGTGACCCAACCTTCAAAAGGAATGCTGGACGCAATGATGAATGCCAAAACAGGAGACGATGTTTATAAGGAAGACCCTACTGTTAATGCATTGGAAGCGCGAATTGCCGAAATGTTTGGGATGGATAGTGCTCTTTTTTTTCCCACAGGAACAATGGCCAATCAAACCGCTTTAAAGTTGCACACCAATCCTGGGGACCAAGTGATTTGCGAAAGTAACGCCCATATTTATCATTACGAAGGTGGTGGTGCTTCTTTTAATAGCGGCATTTCCTGTAAGTTGATTCAAGGCCAAGGTGGTACTTTTACTGCAGAGCAAGTTGAGGAACATATAAATCCCCCAGATTTTTATCATAGTCCGTTGTCGGCTCTGGTAGAAATTGAAAATACCGCCAATAGGGGCGGAGGTACCTGTTGGAATTTTGCTGAACTATTAAAGATAAAAACCGTCTGCGATAATCACCAATTGGGGTTACACCTTGATGGCGCAAGATTTTGGAACGCACTTGTTGCTACTAACGAAACTACTCAAGACTACGGAAAGGTGTTTGATACCATTTCATTATGTCTGAGCAAAGGATTGGGCTGTCCTGCCGGCACAGTTTTAGTTGGGAAATCTAGGATTATGCAAAACGCCATTAGAATTCGAAAAATACTCGGAGGCGGAATGCGACAAACAGGATATTTGGCAGCAGCAGGACTTTATGCCCTTGACCATAATATCGAAAGACTTGCAGAAGACCATAAAAAAGCAAAAGAAATTGAAGCCGAGCTAAATAAGTTGGAAGTTGTAAAATTTGTTCAAAATGTTGAAACCAACATCATCATTTTTGAATTGCAACAAAAATCTGATGAGGCCATCTTCCTGAAAACTATGGAAAGACATAACATTAGACTCAGTGGGATGGGCAATGGCAAATTAAGAATCGTTACCCATTTAGATTATACCGATGAGATGCATTCAACTTTTTTGAATGTTTTGAAAACCATGGAAACTATGGAAACGCATAAACAGTATTAAAAAATCAATCAGTTCTTCCGGTGAAATTGATGTATTCTACTCGCCTTTATAGTGATTTAATAGTATAGAATCCAATTTTTCGTTTCCGGCAATTATTCGTTCTACCTTTTTCCATAGATTTTCTTCAATTAAATTCTTGAGCGGTTGCTTATGTGAAGTAATGTGCTTAAATACGTTTTCAATTTGTTTATCCCAAACCTGATGATAATTCAACAAATCATCTGGATAGACGATTTTCCGTTCAGTACCTTCATCAACACCTTCAAAAGGTTCTAAGATATTGAGGTAGCCGTAATCATCGGTCAATTGTTCGCCAACGTGAATGTCTCTAATCGCAATCTCGAAATCATAAGCCGTGGTCAAGCAATTGGATTTAAAACTGTGGTTGACATATCGGCCGTGGTCCCAACATAAAATAAAATTGCCCTTATTATTTCTATAGCAATACGTATCAAGAATAGTTTGATACATGGGAGACATAGCCTCAAATTGCGCTCTATTAAACTCTCGGTCCAGTTTGTCCAGCACCCAGGTGATTGTTCCTGCCGGGATAAATTCTGTGGCAACTACACCGTGACCAATAATTTCATTTATATATCTCAATTCTGTTTTTGGATGTATCATCAGGCTTATTTTATTTCGTCTTAAAATTATTCAAACGTTATCAAAAGTTGATTTTTATCAATGGCATCCCCTTTTTTAACTGAAATGGATTCTATAGTTCCATCCCTAGGCGAGGTCAGTACGTTTTCCATTTTCATGGCCTCTAGGATAAGTAAGGTGTCATTTTCCTTAACCTCTTGCCCTTCACTTACGCTTATTTCGAGAACAAGGCCCGGCATAGGTGCTTTGATTTCACTTACTAATTGTGAGCTGCCCAGTTCAAACCCCATTTCTGTAATGAGCTTGTCTAGTTCATCAGTAATATTGATTTCGTAGAGATTGTTATTGACTTTTACCTGATAATTTTTTTGATGAAAATTGGATGCGGTTATTTCAGCAGAGAAGGAGCGATGATTTTCAAGAATATGAAATTTGTCGGTTGAAGTTTCGATACTGTCAAATTCTGAAATTTCAGATGAGGTAAACTCAAACTCGTGTTCCTCGTTTACAGTAGCTTTAATCTGGTTCATAAATCGTAGTATTTATTTTATATTGATAAACAACTCAAAGAATTTTAGAAAAATTAGATGAGTGTTTGGGGTCTGTTTTCGAAAGTATAAAAAATAAAATCTTTTTATCGAAAACAATTTAAATATTTAGCTTTAATATTAATGAACTTCCGTCTTAAAATGTGAATTGTCCTGATGTTTTTTGATTGCTTTTTTGGCTAGTACAATCCCAATAAACAATGATATGAAAGCACCAATCCAAATTCCTGGAATAAAATTAATAAATAGAAAGAAGTCATAGAGGCCATGAAAAACTACGGCCAGTAACAATCCTGAGAGATTAAGTACAATTCTATTTTTTGAGAACTTTGCCTTGCCCATAAAATACCCCATTAATATTCCAAACGTTGCATGTGCAGGAACGGCTGTAAAAGCTCTCAGTACAGCGGTTGTAAAACCACTTTGGAGAACATACATAATATTTTCGGTCGCTGCAAAACCCATTGAAACCATAACCGCATAAACGATACCGTCAAAGGGTTCATTGAAATCATTTTTGGGTTGGGCAAAATAACGCACTATGATGTATTTACTGAATTCTTCGGTCAGCGCTACAATTAAAAAAGCCTTTACAAATTGCTGTGGCACACTGAATGCGTCATTTAGTGGTATAAAACTATCCGAAACAGAATAGAGTAACGTTGTAATAATTATACTCAATACGGCTCCCAATAAAAAACAGGCCAACATTAATCGTTTAGGTTCTTTTTCGTATTTATCCTTCAAATAAATGTAGATAATTACAATGAATATTGGTGCTATAGCGAGTAGGAGCAGGTTCAACATATATTCTATACAGATTTAATGATTTGGTCAATTACAAACTCATAATACGATTTATTACTGGGTACAAAATGGTTACCAACTCCAATATGTTCTAAAATATTTAAAAATTCTTCAACACTCACATATTTTAAGGACTCAACCTCTTCCTTTTGAGGAATGAAATCAGCGATGTCAACATTAGTTTCGGCAATAAACGTGTGATGAAATTCATTATCGCTATAGCCACTAGGATAACTTTTGAAACACTCAAAAACCCCAATTTTTCTTAAGTGGTTTTCTTGGATATGCAAACCGATTTCTTCTCGTGTTTCACGAATTGCAGCTTGTCTAATGCTTTCTCCCGAATCTACGTGACCCGCAACCGAGACATCCCAAAGTAAAGGGCAGATTATTTTTTTCGAAGACCGCTGTTGAAGAAGAATTTTTCCATCGGACGTATAATACCAAATATGAGCGGTATTGTGATAAAGCCCCTTTTGATGCACTTCAGACTTTGGTGCAACTTGTCCTGTTGGTTTACCTGTTTTGGTTAGAATGTCAATTGGGTCTTTCAAAGGGTTATCTGTAATTGATTTTTATAATGACTATTGAAATGGCTTTGAAGTTCATTTGAAAAATAGAGTAGTACAAACGTTTTATAATTGAAATCTTGATCTTTCATTTTACAAACTTTTGTTTCATCTAATTTTCACCATTATTTAATCCCGAAATTTAATGCCTTTTAAACTGCTTTTCGAAGGAAAACTAAAATTTGAATAAAATATTTTCGATGAACGGTCATTTAGTTTAACGGTTTACTTACAGAAATAATACATTTAATCGTTAATTTTAACCCTTTAACCTATAAATTTTGATATTATGAAACAATTTTCCCCAAATTTAATGTTTCTGGCCATTTTTATGGTCTCATTTTCTTTTGCTCAAACAGCGAGAGTTCAGATTATTCACAACTCGGCAGATTTAGAAGCGACCGAAGTAGATGTTTATCTTAATGATGTTCTGTTAATAGATGATTTTACATTTAGAACCGCCACTGCATTTCAAGACATTGATGCCGGTACAATCAATGTGCGAGTGGCGCCAGAGGATAGTAGTTCAAGTGCCGATTTTTTGTATGAATTTCATGCAAATCTTGTAGCGGATGAGACGTATATACTTATTGCAAACGGAATAATTAGCAGCTCAGGATATACCAAAAACAATAATTTTAGTATTAAGGTTTTTAACATGGCTCGAGAAACGTCAAACCAATCTGGTAATACAGATTTTATAGTTCATCACGGTTCTATTGATGCAGAGGCAATTGATGTCAATGGAGTTGGTGGATCATCCTCGCTTTTAGTCAATAATTTGGCATATTCAGAATTTTCAAATGGCTATATTTCATTATTCTCAAACACTTACACAATCAACTTCACTGCTGAGGAGGATGGACAAGTTCTTTCGGAATATACAATACCGTTTTTTCCTACCTATAATAATGAAGCTATTACTCTAGTTGCAAGTGGTTTTTTTGATCCAAGTGTAAACAGCAACGGTCCAGCTTTTGGATTATGGGTTGCCACTGCAGACGGAGGCCCCCTGACGGAAATTCAACCAAATGCGCTTAGCGTTGAAAATACCAATAAAATTAACGTTGAGGTTTATCCAAACCCCGTGAGTGACTTCTTATATGTGAATTTTAAAAATGATAACCAAGCTCAATTATCCTTATTTGATCTTTCGGGAAGAGAAGTAATGGTAAAAGCATTGGGAATGAAAAATCAAATTGATCTATCCAATTTTTCTAATGGTCTTTATTTATTAAATCTTTCAGACCGGTATGGCTCAAAATCCATGAAAATTGAAATTAATAATTAGATTACTTTTAGTTTAGCCTAAATTGAAAAAGCCTTGAAATTATTCATTTCAAGGCTTTTTTTATGATAACTACTGAATGAAAATTTTTAAAATCAATCAAAATAACTAAAGGTATCGCCATCCTTGATTTTCAAGAGTGTCTCGTAAATCATTTTGATAACGTTTTCAACATCATCTCGGTGCACCATTTCTACTGTGGTATGCATGTATCTTAAAGGTAAAGAAATCAATGCCGAAGCCACACCGCCATTACTGTAAGCAAAAGCATCGGTATCTGTACCCGTCGCTCTTGACAGTGCAGAACGTTGAAACGGAATATTTTTTTCTTCGGAAGTTTCAATAATCAAATCTCTTAATTTTTGCTGAACGGCAGGGGCGTATGCAATTACCGGACCCTTACCTATTTTCAACTCACCTTCCTTTTTCTCTTCGATCATTGGCGTGGTCGTATCGTGAGTAACGTCTGTAACAATGGCTACGTTTGGCTTAATGCGTTCGGTAATCATTTGTGCTCCTCGCAAGCCTATTTCCTCTTGTACTGAGTTGGTGATGTAAAGTCCAAATGGAAGTTCTTTTTTGTTTTCCTTCAGCAATCGCGCAACTTGGGCAATCATAAATCCTCCCATTCGATTATCCAAAGCACGGCACACAAATTTATCTTTATTGAGGATATGAAAGGTATCTGGATAGGTAATCACGCAACCAACGTGGACGCCCAATTTTTCTACATCCTTCTTAGTGTTGCAACCGCAATCAATAAAAATATTTTCGGGCTTTGGTGCCTCTTCTTTAGATTTATCTCTAGTATGTATCGCGGGCCAGCCAAATACTCCTTTTACAATACCGTTTTTGGTGTGAATATCTACAATCTTACTTGGTGCGATTTGATGATCACTTCCACCATTTCTAATGACGTAAATCATCCCATTATCTGAAATGTAATTTACGTACCAAGAAATTTCATCGGCATGGCCTTCAATAACCACCTTATACTTAGCCTTGGGATTTATAATGCCCACCGCACTACCATAAGTATCTGTAATAAATTCATCAACGTAGGGTTCGAGATAGTCCATCCAGAGTTTTTGCCCTGTCCACTCGTAGCCCGTGGGCGATGCGTTGTTTAAATAGTTTTCTAGAAATTCGATTGATTTTTTATCTAAAATGCTCTTTTTTGCCATTGTAATCTTGATATTTGCGTTTCCGTAAAAATAATGTGATTTTAAAGATTTTGGAATTATTTCTGTAACAAAATCGTTTAAATCTATACTTACACCAACGTAAACTGAATTTAAAATAGCAACGATATGCAACTCGTAATTTCCAATCTTACCAAAACCTACAGTAACGGCGTTAAGGCCTTAGACAATCTAAATTTAACCATCGGTACCGGAATGTTCGGGTTACTGGGGCCCAACGGTGCAGGAAAGTCTTCCCTTATGAGAACCATCGCCACGCTTCAAAGTCCGGATTCTGGCGATATCCAGTTTGGCGATATTGATGTCTTGGAAGATAAAATGTCCCTTCGGAAAGTATTGGGCTATTTACCACAATCTTTTGGTGTTTACCCAAAAATGTCTGCGGAAGATTTACTTGGATTATTTTGCCACATTAAAAGGAATAAGCTCAAAATCTGAACGGCAGGCACTTGTCAAGGAAGTTTTGGAAATTACTAACTTATATGAAGTTAGAAAAAAGAATGTTGCCGGTTATTCGGGCGGCATGAAACAACGCTTTGGCATTGCCCAGTTGCTTTTGAATAATCCAAAATTGATTATCGTTGATGAGCCTACCGCAGGATTGGACCCTGCAGAACGTCATCGGTTTTTAAATGTATTGAGAGAGGTCGGAACCAATTGTACGGTCATTTTTTCAACCCATATTGTGGAAGATGTCAAAGAATTGTGCAACGATATGGCCATCTTGAACGGTGGACGTATTTTAAAACAAGCCACACCAAGCCAAGCGAGAAAAGAACTTATTGGGCAAATCTGGACTAAAGTTGTAGACAGGGATGACCTTGAGGCTCACGAAACGAAGTTTAAGGTATTGTCCTCTAACTACAATGAAGATAATTCCTTGAACATCAGAGTACATTCTGCCGAACAACCGGACGTGGATTTTATATTGGTAGATCCTCAGTTGGATGATGTTTACTTTATCGCCTTAAAACAAGATGAGCCAGTTTTAAACTAATTCCCAATTCCCATTACGTAATAAAATCAATTTATGTTTTCAACTATATTTTTTCACGAAATTAAGTATTGGCTCAAAAAGCCCGCACTTTATATTTATATGGCTATTTTTTTCGCCATGTCGCTATTTTTGTCGGCTGCTGCTGCTGGTATATTTGATGGTCTTACCGTAACCACCGGTTCTTCTCGTGTAGTGAACGCCCCGTTGGCTGTAACTGGTTTATTTAATTCCTTGTCGGTTTTTATATTCTTTTTGTTTCCGTCTATAATAGGGGTTTCCATTCATCGGGATTTTAAAAGTGAGATGCACACCATCTTATATTCCTATCCTTTTACAAAAGCCAACTATCTTTTTGCGAAATTTTTTAGCTCCATTGTTGCAGTGACCATGATTGTTTTGGTTATTGGAATCGGTATTTTTATTGGTTTTAGAATGCCAGGTACAAATTCTGATTTGGTGGGCAGCTTTGACTTTACTTCTTATTTTAATGCGTATTGGTTATTTATACTTCCAAACATTCTTTTGTTTGGCGCTATTGTTTTCGCCGTGGTGACTTTCACCCGAAACATTGCAGCAGGTTTTATTACCGTTATATTACTCCTAATTGTTCAAGGGTTTACAGCGAGTTTACTTTCAGACCCTGACAATCGTTATATTGCTGCGCTTTTAGATCCATTTGGAAGTGCGGCCGCAGAATATTATACACAGATACTGGACAGTTTCAGAACAGAATGAACTTCATATCCCCATAAAGGAAGTTATTTTATACAACCGTCTAATTTGGTTGGGTGTCGCAAGTTTGATTTTCGGTTTGGTCTATAAATTTTTCACGTTCAGTCAGAATGCAATTTCTATTTCTTGGTTTAAGAAGAACAAATCTGAACGCGCCACAAAACGAAACTTTGGTGGTATTACCCGTATCAATTTACCTAAAGTAAATTTTGACTATTCCTTTCTTCAAAATTTAAAAACGACTTGGAAACTTTCTAACATAGATTTTAAATATATCGTAAAGAGTTGGCCATTTATCTGTATTGTTTTGGTCGGGCTAATTATTGTGCTTTTCGCTTTATCTGATATTAGCAATCCTTATGCAACGCCAACCTATCCAAAAACTTGGCGAATGTTACAAGGTGGAGGGGCATTCGTTATAGCTATAAATATTTGTACTTTCCTTTATGCTGGTATGTTGGTTAATAGGAGTAAAACTGCCAATATGAATGGACTCGTGGATGTAACTCCCGTGCCAAACTGGTCTCTATTCATGTCTAAATTTATCGCCATAATTAAAATGCAATTGCTTTTGCTTTCGGTGGTTATGGTGGCAGGTATACTTTTTCAGACCTATCAAGGCTATTACGATTATGAAATTGGTCTCTACATCAAGGAATTGTTTGGCTTAAAACTCATAAACTATATGATTTGGGCATTTTTGGCGCTTATGGTTCAAACCCTAATTCGTAATCCATATTTAGGATTATTTGTATTGATCGTTCTTTCTATCGGTATTCCGTTATTGTCATTAGCAGGAGTGGAGCAGCCCGTTTTTAAATATAATAGTGCACCTGGATTTGATTATAATGATATGAATGGTTACGGAGATTCCCTAAGCCGTCACTTGTTATATAAAGGCTACTGGTTTCTTGCAGGGCTAATTTTATTGATTGTTACTGCTTTATTTTGGGTAAGAGGTCTGCCGAATGGTTTCAATGAACGACTTTCAATTGCGAAATCCCGTTTTAAAACACCTATCGCGATTTCCTTGGGCTTATTGGTTATTGGCTTTTTGTCATTAGGTTTTAAGATTTATTCTGAAACTAATAAAGAAAACGAAAGCTATTCTTCTAAAGAACGTGAGGAATTGGCGGTAAAATGGGAGAAGACCTACAAAAAATATGAAGACTATGCGCAACCTCGTATCGTTTCGGTAAAGGTAGATATGAATATTTTTCCGAAGAAAAGAGATTTTGAAGCCTCGGGAGATTACCTGATGGTAAATAAAACTGAGCAAATAATTGACAGTCTCTTTTTGGATTATAACGATTATGAAAGTGTTTTCGAATTTAGTAGAGAAACCGATTTGGTGTCTAGTGATACGGTTTATAACTTCAATATTTACCAGCTAAAACAGCCTTTACAACCGGGAGATACCTTAAGCTTACATTTTGAGGTTAAAAACAAACCGAACACGCTCTTTAGAACCTACTCACCAATTGCTAGCAACGGTACGTTTGTTAACAATGCGCAGCTCTTCCCGAGTTTTGGATATAATGGCGGTGAACTTACCGATGATAAGGTTCGTGAAAAATACGATTTGCCTCCGAATAAATTAAAACCACAACCCACTGATTCTACAGCCCTTGGTAATACCTATATTTCAAAGGATAGTGATTGGATAGATTTTGAAACAACGGTAAGTACTTCAGAAGACCAGATTGCCATTGCGCCAGGTTACCTTCAGAAAGAATGGGTTGAAGATGGTCGTCGCTATTTCCACTACAAAATGGATAGCAAAATCCTCAATTTCTACGCCTTCAATTCCGCAGAATATGAAGTCAAAAAAGATAAATGGAACGATGTTAATCTTGAAATTTACTACCATAAAGGTCATGAATACAATTTAGAGCGAATGATGGAAGGCATGAAGGCATCGTTGGAGTATAACAGCGAAAACTTCAGCCCTTATCAACATCAGCAATTACGAATTGTAGAGTTTCCAAGTGGCAGTTTTGCACAATCTTTTGCAAATACCATTCCCTTTGCAGGAGATGCCGGATTTATTGCCAATGTTGACGATAGTGAAGAAGGGGGCATCGACTATACTTATGCCATAACTGTTCATGAGGTAGCGCATCAATGGTGGGCGCATCAAGTCATTGGAGCCGATGTTTTGGGAGCAACAATGCTTTCAGAGAGTTTATCTGAATACGTTGCCCTCAAAGTTCTGGAGAAAGAGCAGGGTAAATCGCAAATGCGAAAATTCCTTAAAAAATCTTTAGATGATTATTTGACCCAACGTACTTTTGAACGTAAACGTGAAAATGCTTTGATGTACAATGACGGTCAGGGCTATATCAGATATCAAAAAGGCTCACTAATTTTTTATGCACTTAGCGATTATATTGGGGAGGATAAATTGAACAATGCTTTGAAACGATATGTAGAAAAAGTGAAATTTCAAGAGCCACCTTACACCACCTCGGTTGATATGGTCAATTATATTAGAGAAGTAACGCCAGATAGTCTGCAATATCTAATTAAGGATATGTTTGAGACCATAACCGTTTATGATAACCGCGTAAAGGATGTGACTTCTACCAAATTAGACAATGGTAAATATCAAGTGGATATTGAGTTTGAGGTGAGCAAATATAGAAACGACGAAAAAGGAACTCGCTTTAATTCTGAAGCTGGTCGCGATAGTATAACCTTTACTCCTGAAGGTAAAGAGACCCCAATTTTATCATTGCAATTAGAGGATTACATTGATATTGGCGTTTTTGCCGAGGAAGAAGTTGATGGTATTTCAAAGGAAAAGGAACTGTATTTGAAAAAACATAAGATAACCGCAATAGATAATAAGGTTTCAATTATTGTAGATGAAAAGCCTACCGAGGTTGGCGTTGACCCTTATAATAAATTGATTGACACCAATTCTAATGACAATAGGCAGAAATTGTAACTTTGATAGTCTTTATTATTTTCTAAAGTTCTAAATATGTCTCGACACTTTTGTAGTAGCGAAATTACAGGTGTTGAAACAATATTTAATATGAATTTAAGGTTATAAAGAATTCAAATAATTAGTTTTGAAAATCATTTCTGGTATGGAATGATTTTGGATAAGTTGCTTGTCATGAAACAATTGTTAGTCATTTTAATTTTTATTCCATTGTTGGTTATAGCCCAACAACCCGTTGAGCAGGATTCTACACAAGTGGAGTATATCTTTATAGACGGTGATTCCATACCAAAAACCGCCATTGACCTCCATGAGGTTTTGGTGCTCCATAAGTTAAAATTTGAAAATAGGGATGAGCGCGTTCGCTATTTAATTCTAAGAAGAAAAACATTAAAAGTATATCCTTACGCAAAACTGGCAGCAGACCGTTTGACTGCTTTAAACGAGAGATTGGCAACCTTAGATAGCAAACGGGATAAAAAACGTTATGCAAAAAAAATTCAGAAATATATCGAAGATGAGTTTTCTGAGGAATTAAAAAAAATGACCAAAACTGAAGGTCAGATCCTTGTCAAACTAATACACAGGCAAACAGGAACTACCACTTTTGATTTGATAAAAGAACTTCGGAGCGGTTGGCGCGCCTTTTGGTTTAATACCACGGCCAGTCTTTTTAATATTTCCCTAAAGGAAGAATTTAATCCTGTAATCGTCGAAGAGGATTTTTTAATTGAGGATATTTTGGAGCGTGCTTTTCAAAACAGACAGTTAGAACGTCAAACACCAGCAATAGAATTCGACTTCTACGATCTTAGCGATAAGTGGGTTAATAAAACTGTATCTGCAGATTCTAAAGATTGATGAGGGTACAGACTGCTTTTGAGGAAAAACTTAATGCATGGAGCCATGGTATTGGTGCAGCATTTGGAGTTGTGGGTTTGGTGCTTCTTATTCTTTATTTACAAAAAGATTCAGATTATGCACTATTTAGTGTAACTATTTATGGAGTATCAATTGTAATACTCTTCTTGGCATCTGCAATTTACCATTCTGTAAAAAGCGAAAAACGAAAAAACTTTTTTAGGATTGTTGACCACATTAGTATCTATATACTTATTGCTGGAACCTATACGCCGGTTTTACTCATCACGCTCCCAGATAGTTTGGGTTGGACCTTATTCTACATAGTTTGGGGGGTAGCGGCTTTTGGTTTGGTTCTAAAAATTTTTTTTACAGGACGTTTTGAAACATTTTCAACCTTGTTGTATTTGGTAATGGGTTGGTTGATTGTATTCGATTTTTCAACCTTGGCGGAACGATTGCCTTCATCAGGATTGAACTTGTTATTTGCTGGCGGAGCATTTTATACCATTGGAATAGTTTTCTATATTTTTCAGAAAATACCCTATAATCATGTCATTTGGCACTTTTTCGTTTTGGGTGGGGCGATAAGTCATTTCTTTATGATTTATCTCTACGTAATTAATTAGTCTGACAATTCAAAAAAACTAAACGCATTACCACCGTAACTCTTTGTGTAACTATAGTTTTTAATATTTGACAAATCAGAACGTTTAGAATGTTCCACGATGAGGAGACCGTTATCTTCCAATAATTGATTTTCAAAAACGAGGTTTGGGATTTTTGAAAATTCCTCAATGGAAAACTCATAAGGTGGATCTGCAAAAATAATTTCGTGCTTTTGCTGGGTCTGCTCCAAAAACTTGAATACATCAGATCGAATTGCTGTTATGCTCATTTCAAAAGTTTCTGCAGTTTCATTTATAAAATTAATGCATCCGTAATCTTCATCTACAGATGTAATCTGCTTTGTGCCACGTGAAGCAAACTCGTAACTTATATTTCCCGTACCCGAGAACAGGTCCAATACAGAAATGCCATCAAAATAATAGAGGTTGTTCAAAATATTGAATAAGGCTTCCTTGGCCATATCTGTCGTTGGGCGTACAGGTAACTTTTTAGGAGCGGTTATGCGCCTTCCTTTAAATTCTCCAGAGATTATACGCATTAGTCAAAGCTGTTTAAGATTAGATAATAATTTAGCAAGTTTTGTTTTTCAAGAGTTTCAGCCTTTTTATAATTTGGTTGATAATTTAAAAGATGAATATGCCTTATGTAGGTATATGCTATATTATAAATTTCATCATCTTTTTCAACTTGACCCAAAAAATATAGTTTTAAAGTTTCCACATCCAAATCCATTTGCTCGACCGTGAAGAGTAGGTAGTAAATAAAATCTTGAACAGTTTGAAATTGAAATGAATTGTAAAATTTAAAATCGCCGTTTTTGAAAATCAACAGTTCAAAAGAGTTTGCATTAATATGAACGTAAATGCAGTTTGATGTCATATTCTGAGCAATAGGCATTAAACTTTCAATCAAGACACCAGAACTGTGTTTATAAGTAAAAGATCCAAATTTCTCAAAAATATAATTGTTGAAATTGACCAACGGCACATAGACATTTACTGCATTTAGGCTGGCAATTTTATCGTGACTTATAAAGTCGTTCCTTAAAATTTTAGCATTAAATTTCAGGTAGTCGGCTAAATTTCCTTCATCAAAAATAGGTTCAGGAACTATACAAGCCAGCTCATTCTGATAGATACAGGTGATTTTTTGAAAATCCTGGTCAAAAATTGTGTTGGTGTCTATTATAGTCTTTAACCTAGAAAGAGCATCATTGGGTTGCTCTTTTTTTTCAAAAGGAATAGATTTCAAAAACTCTAGCGTAGAATTTTGTTTATTTAAGATGCAAAAAGAAAGTCCATTCAAATTAATTTGAATGGACAGTTCTTTTACTGGTTTAGTTTTCAATTATAATCAGTTTAGTTTCAATTGACACTATTTAATATACAATGCAAATTGAAAACATTTAGCAACTTGAATTCTTTATCGGTAATGGATTTTGAATAGAAGTAAGCCAATCTAATTTTTTGCAGCAAGATTCTTTGGCCAATTTCCTGTGGTATCAGCTTCATCCATTGAGCCTACTTTTAGGGTTGGTCCTCTAACACCATCTACCGACATGACTTCTTTTTCTTTGGCAATTAGATTTTTATCTTGGTCTTGTAGAATAACAGCTTTCTCTACAGATGCTTCAAAAACAGGAATTTTTCCATCGTCAATTTTTCCAGCTTTCAACTGAAATTTCGCTCCAGATGCAGGGCCAATATTCTGTGGTAATTCCATCATTTTCTTGTAACGCGTATCTGCTCCAAATAAAGAATCCCTAACAGATACAAAATCAAGGGTATCTATAATCACGATGTCCTTAGTTGTTTCAACACCACCGAATCTTCGAGTCAGTTCCTCATCAATTACAGTAGAATCTCTGCGTTGGGTAATTGTAAATTGTGCCGTATCAATAAATTTTATCAGATTATCAAATTCTCCAGTAAATTCACCTGTAACGGTTCTGTGTGCCATTTCTGCATCACGAATGTCCTGTAATTTGACAATTACTTTTTTATAGCGATCTTCTTTTAATTTATTAAATTTTATTTCTCCATAAACAGAGTTGAACGTGAGATAGCCCAAAAAGATGATCAAGGCCCAAAGTGCCAAGTTTAAAACTGGCTTAAGTGATTTTGGGACAAACTTATCTATTAACCATACTATTAATATTGTAAGAAATATGAGGCCTACAACAACAAGAATAACATTTAACATAGTTAGTGTTTTTTATTTTTTATTTAGGAGTTGGACAAATCTACAATTTTTTTTCAATGGTTAAAATATTGTAGTAAAATATCAGATAAAGTCGAAAGATATAAAAATTGTTCCATATTTAACAACAATTTTGTGCAATGGCTTAGATTAATCGCTTTAAGGTTTTAACGCTATCTTGCAGCCGCCTTTCAAATATTATTTCGTGATGACTTCCTCAGAATTTTTTAGACTTTTAAAACGTAAATTTCCCTTTGAGCCCACAATTAAGCAAAACGTTGTGCTAGAACATCTTTCGAAATTTGTTTTAGAAGAAACCAATCAAGCCATTTATCTTCTAAAAGGCTATGCTGGTACAGGAAAAACAAGTATCGTGGGCACGCTGGTTTCAAACTTGTGGGAGGTGAAAAAAAGCGCTGTATTGATGGCACCAACAGGACGCGCCGCAAAGGTGATTTCCAATTATTCTAAGAAAGAAGCCTTTACAATTCATAAAAAAATCTATTTCCCTAAGAAAGATAAGGGCGGCGGCGTAAAATTTACCTTACAGCCCAATAAGCATCGTAACACTATTTTTATTGTGGACGAGGCCTCAATGATACCCGACGTACCGACCGACAATAGAAATTTTGAGAGCACTTCACTTTTAGACGACCTCATGCAGTACGTGTATTCTGGTCATAACTGTAAATTATTACTCATTGGAGATAAGGCACAATTGCCCCCAGTAAAAGCCGATGTCTCTCCTGCGTTGGATGCTCAGCTTTTAGAACTTAATTATAATAAAACCATCATTAGTATTGAACTTGATGAAGTGGTTAGGCAAGAACAGGATTCTGGCATCTTGGTTAACGCGACAAGGTTAAGAGAAGTGCTGCACACTGAGTTTTTTGAATCGTTTCAGTTTGATGTCCGAGGTTTTGAGGATATTATTAGATTGGTGGATGGTTATGAAATTATGGATGCCATTAACGATTCCTATTCGGCAAACGGTCATGAAGAAACGGCTATTATTGTAAGGAGTAATAAACGTGCCAACCTATATAACCAGAATATTAGGCAGCGTATTTTATTTAACGAGAACGAGCTTACGGTTGGAGATTTTTTAATGGTGGTAAAGAATAATTATTTTTGGGTTAAACCCACCTCTGAGGCAGGTTTTATTGCCAACGGCGATATTGTTCAGGTATTAGAGATTTTCGCTATAAAATCTTTATACGGTTTCCGCTTTGCAGAGGTGAAAATCCAAATGGTAGATTACCCCAAAATGCAGCCTTTTGAAACCGTTCTGTTATTGGATACTATTGAGGCCGAAACACCTTCTCTTACTTATGAAGACAATAACAGACTTTATCAGGAAGTCCAAAAGGATTATGAAGATGAGCCATCTAAATACAAAAAGTTCCTCAAGATAAAGGGGAACTCATTTTTCAACGCGCTCCAGGTTAAGTTTTCTTACGCCATAACCTGTCACAAATCACAAGGCGGCCAATGGAAAAACATTTTTGTGGAACAGCCTTATCTACCAAACGGTATCGATAGGGACTACGTGCGTTGGCTTTATACTGCGATTACAAGAGCTGAAGAAAAATTATATCTCATCGGCTTTAAGGATAATTTTTTTGAAGAATAAAACTTTTAAGACCATGGCCCTTTTAGTTGAAGGCTCATAATATTGATGGGTATAACAAAAAGAAAATAGCCGCTACTATTCAATTCCATATAAAATATATATTTTTGATTGCATCAGGTATTAATCTTTTTTTTTATGAAAATCATTTCAATGATTCCCGCTCGATATGCTGCATCTCGGTTTCCTGGAAAACTGATGCAAGATTTAATGGGTAAATCTGTTATATTAAGAACCTACGAGGCCACGGTGGCAACACAGCTTTTCGATAGTGTTTATGTAGTTACCGATAGCACCGTCATTTATGATGAAATTACCAACAATGGTGGTAAAGCGATAATGAGTAAAAAGGAACATCAATCTGGCAGCGATCGTATAGCAGAGGCGGTTGAAAATATGGATATTGATATTGTTGTCAACGTTCAAGGTGACGAACCTTTTACCGAGGCAGAAAGCCTAAGGAAAGTCTTGGAGGTTTTTAAAAACGATGATGCTAAAACTATTGATTTGGCATCCTTAATGGTCGAAATCACAGATTGGGAGGAAATCAATAATCCCAACACGGTCAAGGTGATTGTTGACCAAAATGATTTCGCACTTTACTTTTCTCGCAGCCCAATTCCTTTTCAAAGAGATAAAGATGTTAATACTAGATATTTTAAGCATAAAGGAATTTATGCGTTTAGAAAACAGGCAGTCCTTGATTTTTACAATCTCCCGATGCAGTTCTTAGAAGCGACCGAAAAAATTGAGTGCATAAGGTACCTGGAATACGGCAAACGAATTAAAATGGTAGAAACACATATTCAAGGTGTAGAAATCGATACGCCAGAAGATCTTGACCGGGCAAAAAAACTATGGCGATAAAAATGCCGATTCGATTAAAAGGCGATTTATTGCATTGCAAAATGGAAGATAATTACAATAACATAAAAATTATAGGATTTGATGCAGACGATACGCTCTGGGTCAATGAAACCTATTTTAGGGATGCCGAAACAGAAATCGCAAAACTTTTGGCACCTTATGAAACCGCAAATAAAATTGACCAAGAACTCTTTAAGATAGAAATGAAAAACCTTTCGTTATACGGTTATGGTATTAAAGGTTTCACGTTATCTATGGTTGAAATGGCCTTGGAAATTTCAAACAATACCATTTCAAACGAAAAAATAAAGAAGATATTGGATATTGGTAAGTCTATGCTCAACAAGCCAATAGAATTGCTCGACGGCGTAGAGGAAACCTTAAAAGTATTATCCCAAAAGTACAGATTGATTCTTATTACAAAAGGCGACTTACTCGACCAAGAACGTAAATTGGAAAAATCTAATCTTACTAACTATTTTCATCATATCGAAATTTTAAGTGATAAGAAAGAAAATAATTATTCAGAATTACTTAATCGATTGGAAATTAAACCATCGGAGTTTTTGATGGTAGGCAATTCATTAAAGTCTGATGTGTTGCCTTTGGTCAATTTGAAAGCACGTGCCATTCATATTCCTTTTCACACCACTTGGTTGCACGAAGAAGTTCAGAATCATTCGGGTAAAAAACAGGGTTATGAGACCTTGAATAGTTTGACCGATTTAAAGAGACTCATTAACTAATGACAGTCATTATGCCAAATTGAGCTATCTCTAAGTTTGATCTTAAAAATTATTATGAAATAAAAATGAATATTGACATAAACGTAAATCACACCTTTGAAGAATGATTATTCCAAAATTTTCTGCGAGAAATTTCAACATTATCTCAATAGATGCGGACTTATATCAAACTATGTCTTTATTTTTGTCAAAGAAGATTATTAAATGAATTATAAAAATTATCCAATGGTGTCCAGAGTTATTTTTGGACGTGGCAGTTTCAATCAGTTAGGCGATATTATATCTCCACAGCGGTTAAATGTCAAAGCGCCATTTATATTCCTAGTTGATGATGTTTTTAAGGGTAACTCCTGGCTCACGTCAAGGATTCCTCTGGCTTATGATGATAACGTACTTTATATTTCGGCAGCAGAAGAACCCAAGACCTCTCAGGTAGATGAGCTTGTGGAACAGATAATTCTAAATCATAAGGATAGGCCTTCAGGAATTATAGGTATTGGAGGCGGTACTATATTGGATTTGGCCAAAGCAGTGGCAATCATGCTAACCAATAAAGGTGAAACCAAGAACTACCAAGGCTGGGATTTGGTAAAAAATCCCGCAATCTATCATGTGGGTGTACCTACTATATCGGGTACAGGTTCTGAAGTATCGCGAACAACAGTATTAACCGGTCCCGATAAAAAGTTGGGTATAAATTCAGACTATACACCTTTTGACCAAGTTGTTCTGGACCCAGAACTAACCAAAGATGTTCCAAAGAATCAATGGTTTTATACGGGTATGGATTGTTACATTCATTGTATAGAATCTCTTAACGGTACCTATCTAAATGCGTTTAGTAAAAGCTACGGCGAGAAGGCCTTTGAACTTTGTAAGGCCATTTTTATGGATGATTCCCTTTCGAAAAAAGATGCCCAAGATGAATTAATGATGGCCTCATGGCACGGCGGAATGAGCATCGCTTATTCTCAAGTGGGTGTTGCCCACGCAATGAGTTACGGTTTATCTTATTTATTGGGAACAAAACACGGTATTGGAAATTGCATTGTATTTGACCATCTCGATGAGTATTATCCTGAAGGTGTCAAGTTGTTCAGGAAAATGAAAGCCAAACACGATATTGAATTGCCGCAAGGTATTTGTGCAAATCTATCTGATGCTGAATTTGACACTATGATAGGGGTAGCCTTGAGTTTAGAACCGCTTTGGGAAAATGCCATTGGAAAAAATTGGAAAAATATAATCACACCCCAAAAGCTCAAAGCGCTTTACCAAAAAATGTAGTATGCGCTGGTTGGCCAAATTTTTTTATTTCAGGGTTTTGGGCTGGAAAATTGTTGGCAACAGTAATTTTTCAAAGGAAACTGTAAAAAAAGCAATTATTATTGCATTACCGCATACCAGTTGGCACGATTTCTATATTGGTGTTTTACTTCGGAAAATTGCAAACGTCAAAACAAACTTTGTTGCAAAGAAAGAACTTTTTACTTGGCCATTTGGTTATTACTTCAGAGCCATTGGAGGTGCGTCGTTAGATAGAACATCAGGTCAGAATAAAGTAGAGGCTATCGCAAAATTATTCGAAAATACAGAAGAGTTTCGTTTAACTATGGCTCCAGAAGGAACTAGAAAAAAAGTACTTCAATGGAAAACAGGGTTTTATTACATTGCCAAGGCAGCCAAAGTGCCTATTATCATGTTCACTCTAGATTTTCAAAATAAACAGAATCATATCTCCGAGCCATTCTATCCCACCGATGACCTCGAAGCCGACTTTAAATACATGAAATCTTTTTTTGAGGGCGTAGTTGGTAAGAAACCAGAATACACCTAATGACGTATAGTTTTGGCACAAGTTTTGTAAATAGTAAACTGTATTTAATTACTGAAACATAAAGTAAACGTTACGTCCCTAAAAAGAAACAGAAATTAAGTAAAAGACTTACAAATGAAGAAGCAGTTTTATAATTTTTTATAAAACTGTTTTTGTTTTGTGCTGCTTCAAAATATCTTAATTAGGTTCTTTTTTCTTCAAATTTATTGAGCATTACATTGGTGTTATGTCTTACTTTATTTTTAAAAAACAAAGTCTTCCCTAAAACGGCTCCTTTAAATCCTAGCGCTTGCTTTGACCATTTATAAAGGTCAAAATCATCAACATGTGTAATTATTTTTCCGTCTTTGAATGTAAACTCAGATTGAACCACATTATGTATTTTTCGTCCAGTTTTTGAAAAAATATAAAAAGCTTCCCATACAGCACTGCCTTTAGACTCATTAGTTTCAACGTTTGTATAGGTGAGCTTAAAATCTTTTCCCTCCTGAGATTTACAAAGCATTCGCCACATATTACAGGCTCGTTCCCCTTTTAAAATGCCAAATGCGGGGTCTTCAAAAACGATATCATCATGATAGCAACGCACCATTTCTTCAGCATTCAATTTTTGAAAAGATTCGTAAAAAGTTTCGATTATAGCTTTCATAAAATATGATGTTTGCTTAAAGTTACAAATTTTTTAAAGGTCGAAAATTTATAAAACTCCCTTTTACCCGCAAATTGAATAAGGCTAATCTCAATTTTTCAAAAGATAATTATTTTTTATAAAACCACGCTTTAAATAATTTCGTAAGTAAGGCGAAGGGATTTAAAAATGCTATTAATCTTTCACTCTAACACAGAGTTAGACGTTAATTGCTATGAGGAAGAGGAAGGCCATCAAGAAATTGATGGTCTTCTAATTTTTAGGAATATTGCGATTATTTTTATTTTAAATTAAATTTTTTGAATCAATGCTGAATGCTAAAATTGAGTATTATACAAAATGCTCAATACATGCTCTTGACTTTTCTTAGCTTATCGTCCCAAACTGATAGGTCTGTTTTTTTATTTTCAATATTGTTGAGTACGTCCTTAACTAAAGGATTGCTCTCATCAACATTAGAGAAAAACTGTAAATTATTCTCGAGCTGAATAATTTCACCTTTCAATTCGTCAATGCGTTTTTTGATAAAATTCTGTTCGTTGTCCAATAACCTGGTATCGTTAGGTTGCGCCAGACTTTCCAACTTGTTCTCGAATTTGATCATCTCAACTTTTTCTTTGTCCATGTCCAATTTACCGAACAATCCGTCAAGTACTTTATTGAACTCACCTTCTATATGTCTTTTGTTTGATGGAATTTGACCGATATCTTTCCATGTAGCAATATGGTCTTTTATCGTTTTTAAATCCGTTTTTCGCTCGCCACTAAGGGTTACAGCTTTAACATTTTCCAAAAGAGTTTGTTTTTTCTCAAAGGCTTCATCCAGCTCCTTGTTAGCGGCGTTACGTTCAGCATGGATACGCTCAAAATAATGGTTACAAGCACTTTTAAACTGTTTCCAAATTTTGTCGCTATCCTTTCTTGGAACATGTCCGATTTTTTTCCAATCGCTTTGAATCCTCTTCATCAATGGCGTGGTTGCCTCAAAATCCTCATTATCCTTATTATCCAATGCTATTTGGATTAAGGCTTTTTTCTTTTCAAGGTTGGTGTATTGGTCTTTTTTCAAGTCCTTATAATACCCGTTCTTTTTTCGGTTGAAATCTCTAACGGCCGATTTGAATTTATCCCAAGTGGCCTGATTCTCGTTTTTAGGAACACGACCAGCGTTAAAGAAATCTTTGCGCAACGCCTCAATGGCCTTCATTTTTTTCTGCCAACCTTGGTGCGAGCTGCTATCGCCTTCGGCAATTTCCTTTATTTTAGAAATCAATTCTAACTTACGCTCTAGATTTTTCTCCTTCGCTTTATCAACGTCAGCATAGTAGGCTTGTCGTTTATCGTGTATAGCTTTAGTAGCTGCACTAAAACGGTCCCAAATGACATCACGATGTGCCTTGGCAACAGGCCCTAATTCTTCTTTCCAAAGTTTGTGAAGTTCTTGTAATTCCCTGAACACACGATTGATGTTATCATCTTTCGCCAATTCTTCTGCACGTTCGATAATTTTTGTTTTCTGTTCGAGATTATGTTTAAAATCCATATCCCGCAAATCATTGTTTAAATGCAGAAAATCGTAGAACATCTCTACGTGGTGGTGGTAAGAATTCCAAGCGTTATTGTAAACATCCCTAGGAATTGGCCCAGCACCCCGCCATTGCTCTTGTAAATCCTTAAATGTTTTGTAAGTCGTTTTTATATTTTCCTCAACGCTGATAAGCCCTTTGATATCCTCGATAATTCTAAGACGATTCTCCAAGTTGGATTTCAAATCAGATTCACGAGCCTTGTAATAACTTTTTAGATTATTTCTATAGGTTTTGTAGGCGGTATTAAAGCGTTTTTTTGCGGGCGAACTGTAGTAAAAATCAATCTCATTACCACCATCATTTATAAACGCTTCCTTTTTTTCTTCCAGTAAAGCCTCAAACTGAGCGTTGAATTCTGTTTTAATATCATCGACCTGCGACTTAATGGTCTGTACTTTTTTACTGCCCACCAAGTGTTCTAATTCTTCAGCTAGGGCATCCATACTCATCTTATCGTAATCCTTGCTCTCAACGCCGTGACGTTCGCTATTACTTTCATCTTCGGCATCTTCAGCATTTGATGCTTCTATTTCCTCAACGTGGGATTCTTTCTTTTTCTCTTTTTCCGCCGACTGATTGGGTATGGAAATAGTTTCCTGGGAATCCTTCTTTACGGAAATATTCTCGTCCAAATTAATTTCTTCAGAACCTTTCTCATCAGTAATAGTCTTCTCAGAAACTTTTTCTTCGGAACTATTTTCGTTGGGGACTTTCACTTCGGAAGGAGTTTCAGTTGTTTCAAAATCCTGATTATTGACATCAGTATTTTTTTCTGAATCTGCTTTGGCATCATCACGCTCTGTAATTCCATTTTCGACTTTAACCTCAAATTCTTTACCTCCTGGAGTTTCTATCAATTGGTCGGAGACATTTGGATTAAGGGATTTCTCAGGGATTGCTTGGGAAACTTCAACTTGTTCCTCTGAATTTTCCGTTCCTTTTTTTACAATAGCCTCATCTGTATTTAAAGTTTCACTAGTGTTCTGCTCCTCAGACTTTTGGTATAAAGTCTCATCTGCTTTTGGCAGATTATCTTTTTCAGACATGATGTCGTTATTTTATTAGATTGCTAAGATACTAATAGGCTAAGGATTTACAAAAAAGAGGGAATTAAAAAAGTCGGTAGACCTTAGTTGGCAGTCCACAGTTCTAGTTTTTTAAGCACTAGCTTAACCTGAATAAGGGTTTTGTAAATCTTATTTTCAGCCTGATGTGATTTCTTACTACTTAATCAACATTTGATTTTAAGCTAAATCCCAGATCTCCCAAGCTTTTTCAGCTTGAAATTTGAGCATATCGCTTCCGTTGCAGATACTGGCGCCTTGCGATTTGCCGAGTTTGAGGAATTTGGTTTCCGATGGATTATAAATCAGATCATACAATAAATGAGAATCTGTTATGCCTTCGTAAGGAATGTCAGGATGTAAATCTATCTCCGGAAATGTGCCGAGTGGCGTACAATTAATAATGATTTGGAATTTATTTATTATAGCTTCAGTAAGTGAATTATATGTATGTAAAACGCCCTTTCTTTTAGTTCGGGAAACATATTCAAAAGAAATATCTAGATTTTTGAGTGCGTAGGCAATGGCTTTTGACGCACCGCCAGTTCCCAGTATTAGGGCATTTTTGTGGTGGGATTTTAGGAGTGGCAAAATAGATTTCTGAAATCCAAAATAGTCAGTATTATAGCCTTTGAGCTTTTTATCCTTGGATACGGTTATGGTATTAACGGCACCAATTTCGGCAGCGGTTTCATCAATGGCATCCATATACTGCATGATTGATTGCTTGTAAGGTATGGTGACGTTCATACCAACGATATTAGGATTATTTTCGATAAGTTTTGGAAATTCTGAGATGTTTTCTAAATCGAAATTCTCGTAAGTAAAAGGTAGGTTTTCAGAAGTGAATTTTTCAGTAAAAAAGCCTTTAGAAAACGAGTAATCAATATGTTTTCCTATTAAACCTAATCTAGACATGTGCTGGTGTTGTTTTTTGACCGTACCACTCTAAAGCCAATACAATTAGTATCCCAAAAATAACAAATACCAAAGCCGTAAATGTTTCTATATTAAGCTCTGGTAAAAAACGTTCGTAATTTTGGGTTATTTTTTTTCCGGTGGAATCTAATACAAAGTTCCCTAGGTCGTCAAGTTTAAATACGGTTCTTTTCCATGGCCAGACTACGCCTAAGGAGCCTACAATAAATCCAATTATAGAAGCGGTGGTAATGCTTCGGAAATGTTTAAGCACATAACTCAAAAGATGGGAAAAGGTAACGAGTCCGGTAACCGAACCCAAGGTAAAAACGGCCAATACTTTCAATAATTGTTTGCGAGCCGCATTTCTTGATAAAGCTGAAATCTCCAGAAATCACTTCGGCAAAAGTATCGTAAAGTGCATTAACTGAATCAACTAAAAGTAAAACATAATTGCCCAATAAAATTAAGATGAAGGATCCTGAAAAACCGGGTAGTGTCATGCCCGAAACGCTTATAATTCCGCAGAAGAAAACAAAAAAGAGGTTGTCGTTCTCTTTTGCAGGATTTAAAAAGCTAATACCAATCCCCACGGAAACTCCAATAATCAAGGCGGTAACACTTCTATAATTCCAATCTTTAAAGCCTTTATGAATATAGTAAATGGAGCCTAATATCATTCCGAAAAAAGTACTCCAGACATAAAGTTCAAAATGGGTTAAGAAGTAGTCTAAAATTTTCGAGACACTAAAATAGCTAACAATCATTCCCACAAACAAAAGGCTCAAAAATCGACCGTTTACATAACGGTAAAAACTTTTGAACCGCCCATTTATAAATAATTTAAAGGCGTTTTTGTTAAAATGTCTGAGCGAATAGATAAACTCTTCGTAAAAGCCAGCGACAAAGGCTACCACGCCACCCGAAACCCCCGGTACTTTGTTAGCAGCACCCATACCTAACCCTTTTATGACCAAAAAAAACTTATCAGAAAAGGTACGGGTGCTCTCCATTATGCCAATGGTTTTTTATTGCCCAGTCTTTCTAGGATTAGAATAATAGCAAAACCTATTATGGCAAAAATCAAAGCGAGGATAAGTTGGTTATCACCAACAAAATCTGAAGGTAAAATACTTTTATCCAATACGCTCACTTCAAGACCTTCAGAATTAATACGCGTTTTCAGGGTCTTTTTCCAAGGCCAAATTTTATTGAGGGAACCAATCATAAAACCTGTCAAAATACCTAAAGTTAAATTTTTTTGGTGCTTGAACATCCAATTTAGGATTTTAGAAAACACCTTTAAACCAACAACCGCACCAATACCCAACATCACGAATTTAAATAATGCATCTTTCAGCAAATCAAAATTACCAGTAGTAATTCCTTCAATCAGATGGTTTACCGTATTGATTGCGGTTTCATACGCACCGAGAATTAGTAGGATAAAAGCTCCAGAAACTCCGGGTAAAATCATAGCGATAATTGCTATAAAACCACAGAACAAGAGATAGAACGAACTGTCTGGCGAGGCAAACGGCTCTGCCAGTGTTATAAAATAGGAGAGGACCGCACTCAAAATTACGGCTGCAATAACCTTGAAATTCCAAGAATCAATTTGTTTACCGACGTAGAGAATGCTGGCCAGAACTAACCCGAAAAAAAAGCTCCACAATAAAATGGGCTCATTATGAAGCAACCATTTTATAAGTTTTGCCAGAGATAAAACACTAATGCCAATACCAGCGAAAAGCGCCAATAAAAATGGGCCATTTATAGATTGCCAAGCGGTTTTGAACCCCTTTTGTTTCCAAGTTTTAAATACATGAAAACCTACATTATCTATACTTTCAATAAGTTCCTCGTAAATACCCGAGATAAATGCAATAGTACCACCAGAAACTCCGGGCACGACATCTGCGGCGCCCATTCCCATGCCTTTTAAAGTTATAATGAGGTAATCCTTAAACTGTCTTTGCATTGATTGAAATTGAATAATTAGGATAAAGGTATAAAATCGTTAACATAATCGAATTATAGTTTTTTGGAATTGTAAAAGTAAAATTCATAGGCATCAATCACGATTGTAAACCGGAAATTACTTAGGGTAAAGTGTGGAAGCCAGCACCTCAAAGCGAAGTTCCTTTCTATCAATAACTTCATATTTCAATAGCATTTCGCCCCAATACGTTCCATCGGTAAAACTAGCGATTATCCATTTATGGTTAAGCAATCTGACTTGGTCAATGAGCATTTTATTTTTGGTCATTGAAGCGTAGGGTACAAGCGGGTGGTCTTCGGTATCATAAACGTTTAGTTCGTAGAGCTGGTCTTTTATAAAGGGTATAAATTCTGAAATCACAAAACCTTCTCTTTCAATGTAGGTCATGGCATCATCGTTGGTATCAAATCGGAAACCATAAATTTGCTCGGTCTCACGATCTTTCATCAATTGGATAGAATCCTCTAAAACATCATTTTTTGCAATATATTTTGTGAGTTTATTATCGTAACTTTCGATGATATTTTTAGAGCTAACGTATTGAAATATAACCAACAACAAGGTGAATATAAACAAGTACATGAAAAGTCTTTTCGTCATAATTTATAGTGTTATTTTTAAATTATCGTAAGCAAGAAAAACGTTTTGAGGTAGTTTTTGTTGCACTTCATCATGAAACCCTAAATGATGACTGATATGGGTTAAATATGCCTTTTCGGGATTTACTTTTTCAATAAAATCTAAGGCATCCTCTAGATTAAAATGTGAGATATGCGGTTCTTCCCTAAGTGCGTTTATAACCAAGACCTTAACCCCCTTTAATTTTTCAATCTCGTTTTGCTCCACGGTTTTCATATCGGTTAAATATGCAAAATCATTAAAACGAAAACCAAATACCTGAAGTTTATGGTGGTAACCATTTATTGGTACAACGCTGATGTTCCCAAGGGTAAAGGGTTGGTTCTTAACTTCATTTTGAATCACACTGGGCACTCCAGGATATTTGTCCTTTGACGTAAATATATAATTAAATCGCAGGGCTAACTGCTCCAATACACGCTCATGCGCATAAAAGGGAATCGCGCCCTGCCTAAAATAAAAAGGTCTAATATCGTCCAATCCAGCAGTGTGATCTGCATGTTCGTGAGTAAAAACGATACCATCAATCCTGTCACAATTTGCACGCAGCATTTGCTGTCTAAAATCGGGGCCACAATCAATCACGTAACAATATTGGTCCCATTCAATCAAAACAGAAACCCGTAAACGTTTATCTTTTGGATTTTCACTTAAACAAACAGGATGGGTACTACCAATAATAGGTATGCCCTGTGAGGTTCCCGTACCTAAAAATGTTACCTTCATTGCAATTGATTTCGTACAAAAATAGGACTTATTTTTTTACTTATAGTTTCGATTTTAATACCTTTGTCTGAAGTCAAACCTGAGCAAAAAATGGAAATAACCTTAAAAGGCGATAAAGAATTTGATGAGATTCCTTCATTAAAAACTAAGTGCCTGCGTATTAATCTGAACGAGAATATCTATGGTACTTTTGCCGAAATCGGTGCAGGCCAAGAAACCGTTCGGCAATTTTTTAGGGCTGGGGGAGGTTCTGGTACTATTGCAAAGGCAATGTCTGCTTACGATAAAGCCTTTAGTGACGCCATTTATGGTATTGAGGATGATAAGCGTTATGTCACCGAAGCGCGTTTACGAAAAATGTTAGATCATGAGATAGGTCTCGTAGAGAAACGTTTATCTCGGGATGAGCATCCTAATAAAATGTTCTTTACCTATGCCAATACGGTTGCTACCATTGATTTTGCAAAGAAATTTAAAGGTCATGGTTGGGTAGGAATTAAGTATCAGGTGGACCCAAAACAAGGCTATAATGAAATTGTACTTCATCTAAGGTTTAAAGAAAATGATGCTCGTTTGCAACAAGAGACTTTGGGGGTTTTAGGAACCAATCTTATTTACGGGGCGTTTTATAAATATAATGAACCAAAAAAACTACTGAGATATCTTTACGACCATTTGGATAAGGACCAACTGGAAATCGATACTATAAATTTCGCAGGACCTATTTTTGAGGATGTCGATAACCGACTAATGAGTTTACAATTGGTCAAAAACGGAATGACAGATGCTGTAATGTTCTCTCCAGATGGTAATAATGAGTTGCCAGCAAGAGTACTTTATAAGAAAAACATTCTAACCCTTCGTGGTAGTTTTAGACCGGTAACTAAAGTGAATATGGATATGTACAAAAAATCGTACGACATGTTCATTAAAGAAAACAAGGTCGATCTTGATAAAACCCAAGTCATTTTTGAGATCACACTTTCAAACTTAAGGGCGGAAGGCGAAATAGACGAGCAAGATTTTATGGATCGCGCCAAGCTATTATGCTCTTTGGGGCAAACGGTTTTGATTTCTAACTTTCAGGAATATTATAAATTGGTGGAATACTTTTCCCAGTACACCAAAAACCGCATGGGACTCGCCATGGGCGTCAATAACCTAGTTGATATCTTTGACGAAAAATATTACAGGCATCTTAGCGGTGGCATTTTAGAGGCCTTCGGAAAACTATTCTTTAAGGATTTAAGGGTATATCTATACCCCATGAAGAATGAGGATGGAACTTTGACCAATAGTGAAAACCTAAAAGTGCACCCTCGTATGAAAGAGCTTTACAAATTCTTTAAATACAACGGTAAAGTTGTGGACATTACAGATTATGATGAATCTATTTTAACGATATTCTCTAGAACGGTGCTTAAGGCAATTTCAAACGGAGATGATGGTTGGCAAGAAATGTTACCTCCTGGAGTTTCAAAACTCATTCAAGAAAAAAGCTTGTTTGGTTTTGAGACAGAACAAGTGTATTTGGAAGACTAATAGAAAGTATATTAGATTAGGGCCACTTCAAAATTGAAGTGGTTTTTTATTTCCGAAAATATCAAAGGTCGTAATTCGGCAATCTAGAATAGCATTAAAAATTTCCTCACTCGCAACTCCCATAACTTTATTATCTTTGGAGCTCGAAAAATAATAGTAACAAAAACATAGTTTATGCAAGACGGATTGTACGCAAAATTCCATACCAATAAAGGTGATATTTTAGTGAATTTAGAATTTGAGAAAACACCGGGAACGGTAGGGAACTTTGTAGCCCTTGCCGAAGGTAATTTAGAAAATTCGGTCAAACCTCAAGGAGAACCTTATTACGACGGACTCAAATTCCATCGAGTAATTCCAGACTTTATGGTTCAAGGAGGCTGTCCGCAGGGCACAGGAACAGGAAACCCTGGTTATAAGTTTGATGATGAATTTCATCCGGATTTAAAACACGATGGTCCTGGAGTTTTATCCATGGCCAATTCTGGCCCTGGTACCAACGGCAGTCAATTTTTTATTACTCACGTTGAAACCTCTTGGTTAGATAACAAACATACTGTGTTTGGAAAGGTAATAGAAGGTCAGGATGTGGTAGATACTATTAAACAAGGTGATGTAATTGAAACCTTGGAAATTGTAAGACATGGAGATGCTGCTAAAAATTTTAATGCGGTTGAAGCTTTTCGTGTTTTTGAAGGCGCGAGGGAAAAGCGTGTTATTGAAGAACGAGAATCGGCGAAAGCTGAAATGGATAAATTAGCTGCCGGATTCGAGGTGACCAAAAGTGGACTTCGCTACAAAATAATTCAGAAAGGAACTGGCAAATCCGCCAACAAAGGCGATAATGTTTCCGTGCACTACAAAGGCCAATTAGCCGACGGGACCGTTTTTGATTCATCTTACAAACGCAACAAACCCTTAGATTTTCAAGTTGGTGTTGGTCAGGTTATTTCTGGCTGGGATGAAGGTATCTGCTTGATGAATGTTGGTGACAAAGCGAGATTGGTTATACCTAGCGATTTGGGTTATGGCTCGGCGGGTGCAGGTGGTGTTATTCCGCCAAACGCGACCTTAGTTTTTGACGTGGAGTTAATGGAAGTGAAATAAAATAGTAACAAATTCTATTCTATAAACATTAAAAATTGCGCTCAGGTTTCTCTGGAAATTTGAGCGCTTATTTTTGCATTTTCATTTGATTCTGAAAATTATCGCAATTGGAATCTCATCTAACATATAAATAAATGCTAAGTTTCCAAAACGGCTCGATACTCTATAAAGAATTCCTCAAACTTAGCCATCTTCTCACTAAAAAATTGCATTACAGATTGCCAGGTGTTTTTATTATGTATGGAAACCTTATCATCAAGTTGCACGTAAATTCTGGAAATCTCTTTGCCATTCTCTAGGTAGTAGGTTTCTTCATATTGAGCGCTTTCTAAATATTCAGAAATTAATATTGATTTGAGGCTGATGAGTTTTTCCCAGTAATTTATCCGTTGCACTAAATTGCAGTCTAAATCCAAGCATACGGAAGCCGATGTGGTGTCAAAATGAAATTTGAACGCCAAACCCTTCATTTTGGTATTATAAAGTATCCATTTTCTAGGGAAGGATTTACCAAAACTGGTCCAGAATTCTTGTTTTAATTGTTTAGATTGTTCTCTAGTAAACATATACAGCAATCTTAAATTTATAGTTTACTTCATCAACCATTCAAAAGCTTCTGGAAAATTCTCTCGCCATAGCTTTTCATTGTGTTCGCCCTTTTCGACTACTTTTGATTTCATATGATTTTCGTTGACACCTTTCTTTTTAAGCAGGTTTATCATTTTATTCATATCGGGTACCATTTCTTCACTTTCAGAATCCCCCGCCATTAGATAGAATTTAGTGGTAGCGGGAATTTTTGAAGATTCCACAAAATCATAAATTTCAGGATTAATCCAAAATGCAGGAGAAAATATGCCTGCCCTAGAAAAGGTTTCAGGGTATTTTACTGTGGCATAAAGTGCCATCAATCCACCAAGTGAAGACCCAAAAATGGTGGTGTGCTGCGCTTGTGGTTCAGTCCTGAATTTTCTATCTATTTTGGGCTTGACCTCTTTAATAATAAATTCTAAAAATTTGTCGCCCTTTCCACCACCATGCTTTTCATGCTGATAGGGGGTGAGTTCCTCAATACGTTTATCATTGCCATGCTCGATACCAACGACAATAACTTCAGTTTTTTCAATACTTAGGGAGTCTAAGTACTCATCTATCTGCCACTCGCCAGCATAAGATGTTTTAGCGTCGAATAAATTTTGAGCATCAAACATATAAATTACGGGATAGCGTTTTTCTGATTTCCTATAATTTTTAGGTGTATATATCCATACTTTTTTAGTGACTTCGAGTTGTGAAGATTTAAGTTTTATAGAAGTAATTTGTTTTGAGGCGGTGCTTTGTGCATATAAAAAACCAATGCATAAAAAAGATAAAACAAGGCTAAGGATAAGTAGTTTCATGTGTATATAATATTGTTTCTTTTTGCGGTTATCCCGAGCCCGACGCTTCGGGAAGGGACTGTTAGCCAATAAGCAATCCTTGATGTAATGAGCCTTTTTGGCTTTCTCGTGTCGTGACTGTACATTTTTGTGTTGCTAAATTAGTAAAAAAAGCAGCATTGTTTGACTGTGCATTTCATCGAATTTTAAATTCAGAAAGTAATTAATCGGTGAACTGCAATAAATTTTTAAAAACCTGTTATTCAGTTTATTAAAAATATAAATCGGATCAACGTAAGAAAAGTGCGATGAATTACTAAAATATTTTCGATAAGTCGCAGACTATCAACGATTATCAATAGATAAATCCCCTTATTTTTATATTAAACCATAAGAACTCCCATAAATGATTAACAGAGTCCAAAAATTAAGTTTGCTTTCTGAGATGATAGCCTTTGCACAAAGCGATACGCATGTAAAATCAATTGAATATAATTTTTTACATAGCATTGCAAAACAATTGGGGATTGCACGGTCAGATTTCGATTATCTCTTTGACCATCCTGTCTCTCATGTAAATCTCAAATCGCACAGCGAGCGTATCGTACAATTTCATCGTTTGGTGTTGCTAATGAACCTTGACAACGAAATTACCAGAAAAGAATTAATTAAACTCCATAACTTTGGATTGCGAATGGGATTAGGCCATGAGAGTATAAATCGTGTTTTGGATTTGATGGATAGCTTTCCAAATAAAATTGTACCGCCAGATTTTCTGATTGATATTTTTAAGGTTCAATATAATTGAAATTCAAATTCCAATATTTCGCAGGGAAATCCTAAGGTTGAAAGTTTAATCTTCAAAAATTTTGCAACCAGGATTGAGAGACGTTTTTTTTTGGTTATCCTCTAATTTTATTAAATCAAATGTGAAATTTTTGCTCCAATTTTACTTAGAGGGTAGGAAATCCCTCTCTGCTTTCTATGTCTTTTTTCTTACTTATTATAAGATTTATCCTATAAATATTGCTATAATTAGTTATATTTAAGCCAATTATTCAGGTGATATTTTGCTAATGGCTTATCAAAATCAATATTCATTGTTTAGAAAGTATTGAAACATAAGCGGTATTCAGTAATGTTAAGTATCGCCTTATTTATTGTCATTAAATCTTGTTTGTAGCAATCAATATTAGACATGAGATATCTTCTAATTTTAATGTTCTTTTTAACTGCAAGCTTGGTCAGCTCACAAAATAACTTCAAGAAAGATTCCATAACAATTTCCGAATACAAGAAAAAGGTAGTCCAACATATAAACCCTAAACCTGATAGTGCGCTATACTATATTAATAAAAGTTTCAAGGTTGCCGAAAAAAGTAATTACCAAAGAGGACTTGCAGATACAGAATATTTATTTGCTCAATATTTTAGAAGAACCCAGCAAATTGACTCTGCTTTATTTTATTTAGAACAATCTGCAAAAAGGTCGGAAAAAGAAAACTATAATATTGGCGCGGCAATAGCTTACAATGGATTATGCCGAAATCTATATCTCTTATCTAAATATGATGAAGCAGAGATTGCATGTAATAAAGCTTTGAGGAATATCAAATCTGACGCAGAACTTTCTTATATGACTAGAGCTGATACGTACACTGCTTTGGGAACAATTTATTCACGCCAAGATTATGTCGAAAAAGCCCAGGTTTTCTTTTTAAAGGTAGATTCAATGCACCTTAAAAAAGCATTACGACCTGATGTTATCGCGGCAGCCTATCAGAACCTAGGGAGTCTATACTTGAAATTTGACGATTTAGAGCTCGCCGAATCTTATTATTTAAAGGCGAACAGTCAGTTCGAAAAATTATCGCCCGCTGCTGCTGAATACTACATGAGCACAAATAATGTGGAGCTGGGCAAACTGTATTTTAAGCAGCATAAATTTGACCTAGCGGATAGTCTTTTAACCATTTCGCAAGCATTCTTTTATAAAATTAATGACTTAGGCAATGCGTCCGAAATTGGAACTACTCTCGCAGAAATAAAATTAAATGAAAATCTGTATGATGAAGCTGAAGCTATATTTACAAAATCATTCAATTTCTTTGAGCAGGCAGATTTTAAACTAGAAGCAAGTACCAATGCTCTTGAATTAGCTAAACTTTCACTTTTAAAAGACGACCTGAAAAAGGCGCTGTCATGGTGTCAAACTGCACTAGAATTAAATAAAAGTACAAATAATAGTCTTATAGAAAAGGAAATAGCATTTGTAATGGCAGACACCTATTCTCAAATGGGTGAGCACAAAAGGGCGAACGATTTGAATAAAATAGGGTATAAAATAAAGGACTCACTAAATGAGATTCAAATTGCTGAGAAGATAAAGGAAATAGAAGGGAAATATCAAACGGCAAATAAAGACAAGGAAATAACCTCATTAAAATCGCAGAATGAGCTGGCATTGCAGCAAAAAAAGAATCAACGGAATCTTTTACTTGGAGCTATTGCCATTACCACTATCGCTGGAGTTTTTCTGTATTTTTTGTATCGAAATCGCCAAAAAACAAACACGAGATTAGAAGAATTGGATGAGCTTAAATCCAATTTCTTTACTAATATTTCGCACGAATTTCGGACGCCTCTCACCTTAATTACAAGCCCCATTGACGATTTGTTAGGGGAAGAATCGCTTTCAGACAAAAAAAGGCAACAGTTTACAGTGGCCAAACAAAATTCTCAACGCCTTTTAGAGTTAGTGAATCAATTGTTAGAGCTTTCTAAGATTGATGCTGGACAGCTAAAATTGAATATTCAACAAGGTCATGTGCTTCAATTGATTTCTTCTTTAACAGATTCATTTAAATATCATGCCAAGCAGAAAGAGATTACCTACAGCATAACCGTAGCAAATGATCAAGACTTAGTTTGGTTCGATAAAGATGCTGTCGAAAAAATTACCGTTAATCTTTTATCCAACGCCATAAAATATACCCCGAAAAAAGGTAATGTTACTTGCCAAGCCTATATAGAGAACGAGACATTATTTATGGAAGTCAATAACTCTGGTAAAGGCTTGACTGCAGACCAATCTCAACATATTTTTGAACGTTTTTATCAAACAAATGAGCAAAATCAAGGAACAGGCATTGGATTGGCATTGGTAAAAGAATTGGTTGAATTGCACAAAGGGGTTATAAAAGTATCCAGTGAACCTAACGCAGAAACTACTTTTAAATTGAACATTTCGGTAGATAGAATGAGTTTTAAAAACGACTCAATTATATCGAGCTCACCCACAGAGACACCAAATGAATATCAGCTACATATAGATGCAGAAACGGAAGATGACGACGAAATTGTAGATAATCAACTGCCTATTTTATTAATAGTCGAGGATAATAATGATTTACGAAATTTATTAAAACAAACATTTGAAGATAGCTACAATGTCATTTCTGCTCCCAACGGGTCAATAGGTGTTGAACTCGCCTTAGAGCATATACCAGATTTGATTATTTCGGATATTATGATGCCCGAAAAAGATGGTATCACCTTAACTCAAGAGCTGAAAAGTGACGAAAGGTCTTCGCACATTCCAATTATTTTACTAACTGCAAAGGCTGGGGTAGAGAGTCAATTTAAAGGCATTGATACTGGAGCTGATGATTACATCACCAAACCATTTGATAAAAAGTTATTAAAATTAAAAGTCCAAAAACTTATAGAATCAAGACGGCAGCTTCAATTGCGCTACAGTCAGGAATTGATATTACTACCAAAGGACATTGCAATTACCAATCTCGACGAGAAATTTCTTGAGAAAGTACAGACCATTCTAGAAACGAACTTAGTGGAGTCTTCCTTTAATGTTACCGATTTTTCTGAAGCTGTAGGCATGAGCCGTATGCAATTGCACAGAAAACTAAAAGCGCTTACAGGATTAACAGCAACCGAATTCATACGTTCCCAACGCCTTAAATTAGCTGCGCAATTGCTAAAAACATCCGATATTAATATTTCTCAAGTTGGGTATTCGGTTGGTTTCAATGACCACTCTTATTTTACAAAATGTTTTAGAAAACTGTACAACTGCACACCAACCGAGTTTGCAGAACGCAACTAATCCTATAGTATCTATTGTTCAATTACCTCAGATTACATTTTAGTAGTGTCCTGATTATCAGTTTTAAATTTCTCAATTTTTGAGGATAATTTTTCCTTTCAGAATTTAGAATTTGGGTTTTTTCACTATCCATTGAATTTTTCTTTACACAAAACAACACCCTTTAAACCTAGGCTAGTACTGCTATGTTACAATAGTCACAGCTTCTGTTACAAATTTCATAGCCCTCTGCTAATCTTCTGCTTAGGTTTGTTCAGGATGAAAAAAAAACGCACCATCTACAAGGTTGAGATTGATCATATTTCAACAAAAACAATCATTCTAAATATTAATTATTTAATGCCTGGCATTTATGTTTTAAAAATCATGTGTAATAATAAGGTCATTAAAGAAACCACTTTTAAAAAATAGAATATGAAGACTCTAATCACACTCGTCGTTGCACTTTTAATTTCAATCTCAAGTTTTGCGCAACAGGGCATTAATTACAAAGCTTTAATTAAGGATAGTAGTGGTAATGTACTTTCTAATACATATATAACTGTTCAATTTACTATACATCAAACTACTGCAACAGGCATCATTGTATATCAGGAAGACCATAACTACACAACCGATAGTAACGGATTGATTATACTAAATATCGGCACAGATAATTCTCCAATCGTAGGTGTATTTAATGATATAGATTGGAGTACAGACTTACATTTTTTACAAACATCCATAACCTATAGTGGAGGGACTATAGATTTTGATGCCACTGAGTTTATGTCTGTGCCTTATGCGAAACATGCTAAAACCGCAGATATTGCAGATAATGTATTTAGTGGCGATTATAACGATTTAATTAACCAACCAACAACCACGCCAACAGGTTTAGAAAAAGTTACCGAAGAAACATCACCTGGTTCTGGCGTATTTCGCAACGGTTGGCGATTGGTAGATGCAAATCCTCTAAATTATGGACCTATTGGCGAAGAAGCTGTTGATTTGAGTATAAGTAATGAAGGAGAATCATCAACAAGGGGTGCAACTGGAAATTATTCTGTTGCCATGGGTGGTGAAGCAACTGCTTCAGGTTTACGTTCTTCAGCAATAGGAAATATTGTATTTGCAACGGGTGATTTCTCAACTGCTATGGGATATGAAGCAAATGCATCAGGTTTATACTCTACAGCGGTAGGAAATATTGTATTTGCAACGGGTGATTACTCAACTGCTATGGGACATTTTACAACTGCTTCTGATGATTACTCTACTGCAATGGGGTTTTCAACAGTTGCTTCTGGTAATTCCTCAACTGCCTTGGGAACCAACACTAGAGCTTCTGGTAATTTCTCAACTGCCTTGGGATTAAACAGTAGTGCTAAATCCTATGTTTCTTTGTCGATTGGTCGTTACAACATAGGTGATTTTACAGATAATCCAGGTACGAGTAATGATGGAGATACAAGTTGGATAGCAGAAGACCCTTTATTTGAAATTGGTAATGGTACAAATAGTTTTAATAAAAGCAATGCCTTAACCGTCTTAAAAAACGGTAAGGTGGGTATTGGCAGACACCAACCATCAAGCCTATTAGAAGTAGCCCATCAAGATGGCCCACCAACCTCGGCAAATAGAACAAATGCCTTTAGCATTCGAAACCTTGGAAGTGGAAGGTCTTGGCAAATGTACACTGAAAGTAATGGTTATTTACTCCTATTTAATGATGGTAATTATCGTGGTTCCTTTAACGCAGCAACTGGTGCTTATGCACAGCCTTCAGATAGACGCTTAAAAAAAGGCATCACTGCCATAGAAAATGGCACACTAAACAAAGTGATGCAACTCAATCCTGTAAGTTATTTAATGAAAGATCAAATGGATACCAAACGCAACTTGGGTTTAATTTCCCAAGAAGTGCAGGAGTTGTTTCCAAGCATTACGCATTATGTTAAAGAGTCAGATATATTGACATTGTCCTATACAGAGCTTATTCCCATTCTTATAAAGGCACTACAAGAGCAGCAAGGAATTATTGAATCGCAAAAAGCAAAAGATGTTATTCAAGATCAATCCATAGAAGATTTAGTAGCGCGTTTAAATTTTTTAGAATCAAAATCTAGTAATTAAAAAAATAAAAATATGAAGCCCATCATAGTATTAATCATCGGCCTTTTAATTTCAATCTCAAGTTTTGCTCAGCAAGGTATTAATTATAAGGCACTAATTGAAGACGATTTAGGGAACGTTGTGTCCAACCAGACCATTGGTGTCCAGTTTCAAATACGTGAAGCCACTGCAAATGGGACTCCCGTTTATACAGAAACAAATACATCAACAACAGACGCTAATGGAGTCGTTATTTTAAATATTGGTACAGGTAACACTAGTGATATATTTAATGCTATTGATTGGGGTGCTAAAGACCATTGGCTCAATCTGCAGATTGATATAGCTGGAGGTACAAATTATATAGATATGAGCACAACCCAATTTATGGCTGTGCCTTATGCATTAAGCGCTGCTAATGTTAGCGGTTTAGAAAAAATCACTGAAAACGACGGAACAGTAGATAATACAGGTTGGCGTTTGTTCGGTGCTAATTTAGACAATTATGGATCTATAGGAAGTACTGCTGTGGACTTAAGCATATCCCCTTTGGAATCAACTCAAAACGGAGCAACAGGATTAGGATCATTTGCAGCCGGAGTTGCCACTATAGCTTCAGCAGATGGTTCAACAGCAATGGGTAATCAAACAAGAGCTTCAGGTGCTCTTTCTATTGCAATGGGTGATAATACATTATCAACTGGCAATATTTCTACAGCAATGGGTGGTTCTACAGAATCTTCAGGATTTTGTTCAACCGTTATGGGAAATGGTTCCGGAGCTATCGGTGATGTCTCTACGGCAATGGGAAAATTTACTTTAGCGTTAGGTGAAAATGCCACTTCAACGGGATTTAGAACCATAGCTTCAGGTGTAACCTCTACAGCTATGGGTTTATACACTACAGCACCTTCTTATGCAGAAATAGCTGTAGGAGCATTCAATACAACTTATACACCAAATAACACAACAGGATGGGGCACCAATGATCGATTATTCACTGTAGGGAATGGTTCGGGTAGCAGTCTTAGAAGTGATGCATTAACTGTTTTTAAAAACGGTTCCATCACTGCTCCGAGTTTAGAACTTGCCAATATAGCAGATAACAAATCATTGGTAACTAAAGAGTTTGTAGACGCCAATATTACTGGTCTAGAAAGGTTAAATGAAGGTAATGGTCCTGGATTTAGGTTAATAGGTCGCAATCCTGAATTCCATGGTCCGATTGGGCTTAATGCTGTTGATTTAAGTTATGAGCCTAATCCATCAACATCAAGAGGTGCTACTGGAGAAAGGTCGATTGCTATTGGAAATAGAACCCAAGCTTCTGGTGATGAATCTACCGCTATGGGATCTGTAACAAGAGCCATTGGAGAAGTTTCTACTGCAATGGGGTATTTCACAATAGCAACCGGTTTAAATTCTACAGCAATGGGAAGTTATACAAGCGCTTCTGGAATTGAATCTACCGCAATGGGTTATAATACTTCAGCCTCTGGATTGAGATCTACTGCCATAGGAGCAGATACAAATGCTCAAGGAGACAATTCAACTGCAATGGGTAATAATACAATTGCTAGTGGAGATAATTCATTAGCGGTAGGTACGTGGAACACTAATGATCCATCTGCAATTTTAATGATAGGCAATGGTACATCAGCTAATGCGAACACAGCATTTAAAATAATGAATGATGGAAATGCTGTTTTCGATGGAGAAATACAAAAAACTGCTACCGGTAATGCTAATCTAGTTCCTATTGCCTACGGCACAGTAGAGTCTAATGCCAACGTGTTAAGTGGTACAGGCAATATTACTGCAAGTATTACTGCAGGAGTAATTACTATTAGTATTAATGGTGAAAGCATGAATGTTAATAATACCTCGTGCATCATTACGCCCTATTCTACAGCTTTTAGAACCTCATCTATTGTAATTAGTAATGGTGATATACAAGTTAGAACATTCAATAGTTCAGGCACCTTAGCACCAGTTACGTTTCAATTCGTCATATATAAATTATAATCTCAATTAAGATAAAAGTAATAAAACGCCACATTATGAAATCATACACTTTATTAATCGTATTTATCTTGGCACTAACGTCATGCAAAGATGGCAACCAAGCTTCTGTAGAAAATGAAGAAACAACAGAAGCCATAAAAACGGAAGTATCAACCAATGCAATAACCACTGCAAGCAAACCTGAATCCAATGGCACTTTTCTCTGCAAAATCAACGGTAAAGATTGGGCTTACACCAAAGCTTCCGGTATAATAGATACCTATGGAAAAGCAAAAAAACATGAGGCAATAATGACGTTTACCAAGAAACTCGATAAAGGCTCAGAAAGTGTTCAGCTCTTTTACGATGCAGACACCAAGAAATTAAAAAAAGTTAGCATTCAATTAAAAGTACCAAAGACCGATGGTAAGACCATGACCGCAATGTATATCTACCATCCTGACACAAATAATTTACATCCAAATGCGAAAATTTCCGGAACTGTTGATTTATCAAACCCAACAAAAGCATCCGGTAATGCAGAGGTATCAGATTTGGATGTGCGTTATAACAAAAATAATATAGCAAACGCCGATGATAAACTAATAACCGTCGAAGGCCTAAACTTTAAAAGTGTCGGCTACTCAAATCTCGATAAAGCGTTTGGAAATAAATAATCATAAAAAAAACATTAGCATTATGAAAACAATTATCACATTAGTATTTGCTGTCTTCAGCCATTTTGCTTTTGGACAACTTATAGACCCTTTCGGCAAGGTTATCACTCACGAGATCAAACTCAAAAAACTAGATAACGGTATGTATGCTGGCGCTATGGAATGGACTACCGGCGGGGTAGATTCCTTACAGCGGTTTATTGTGAAAGGTTTAGATGTGAAATCGCCCGTTATGGTAAGAATTGTTTCCAAAGCGCCAGATCACAATATAGACCTTAGCTTCCACAAAAAGAATTGGGATAAGGTAGAATCTAAAATTTCTACAGATGGAAATAAATTTGCCGACAAAATATTCAGAACCATGAGTATAGCTGGTCTGGGTGTAAGTTCTGAAGTAGCCGGCATTCCGTACTTAATTACCGTTAAGGTTGGTTTACAGTTTCCGTCAACAAAATCCTTGATTCGAATAACAGACGATAAGGAAGAGTATGCCGCACATTTGAGAAAAATGGGTTTCACTGGAGCCATATTTGAAGATCACGACAGTTCAGGAGGTTCTAACCTAGCAACACGGTCAAATGAAACATCTAGTGAGGGTAGCAACACCCTAACTTACACTATTATAGGGCTATTGACAATCATTATTATTCTTCTAATTCTGTTTTTATTTAAAAGGAATAAATCAAAAAATACAGCGCTTCTAGTATTTCTTTTTTGTTCAATTCAGGTAATTACAGCACAAAATAGTGAGCCTAAATTGGTTCCAGTTTCTGGCCAAGGAGATTCACCCGTATTCTACGAATATCAAAACGAAAATGTAAGCAATCAAGTGCCAGTTCCAGATGTCGCACAGAGCCCGGCAAAAGGGCCAGATAAGAGTGGAAGAATCTATACCCCCGTTCGCATAGAACTTGGAGCTGGGGTAAAAGAGTTAACTGGAGACGAAGCAGATGACCTCCAAACTGAAATGCGAGAAGCAGACCAACAGTTTAATAATGATTACGGAGCGGACAGCCCAGGTGAATCCACCGCTGGTGACCAAAGGAATTTGCCTTCAGATAGAACTACAGAAGAATTAAATGCATTACGAAGAGAAGTGCAACAATTGCAACGACAAGTGGATTTACTATCGCAAGAAGATGAGGCTTTTGATGAAGATACCGACGCTGGTGGAGGTGCTTTAATATATTGCGAAGATGTTGACGTTTGCCAGAACTGTGTGGAGTCAAAAATAGCTAAATTCAATACACACGTGGCCTACTGGAATTATTTACAAAAGTTTTATTTGAAAGAAGTGGACGATTTAAATGATAAGATAGAGTATGGAAATACACTAGCTTCAATCCCGGATTATGGTCTTGCTTGGGGACCAATTCTAATGGGTGTAGTAAGACCGGCAATGAAAAAATTAAAAGACGCCTACAATAAAAAATTTGATGAATATATACTTTCTATTGAAGCAGATCTTCAGGCTTTGAATGCTTGTTACGAAGGACCAGATGGCGGTTTCAGTACTAATGAATCTTTCGAAATACAGGCCTATGCCATCATAAACTCCTTAAAAGCAGCAAGGATTAACAAATAAAATCAACCATGAAAAACATCATCTTTTTTTTACTAGCAGCATTTCTGGTTTTTTCCTGTGGGAACAGTTCAGCAGAGACAAAAGAATTAGATAAAGAGGAAGACTTTGAGTTGAATTCAGATTCAAAAGAAACCAACGGGTTAACCACATCAGAAAATAAGTCTGACTTGGACTCAAATACCGAGGTCAACTCGCAATTGAACGATTTATTTAACATGGGAAAAAATGCCCTTCAAGAATCTGAAAAAACCAAGAAATCTGACATGCCATTATTAAATACAGAAATGATGTTGGATTTGTTGGAGCAAAGTGGTGTATCGAGAGAAAGTATGGAGAAACTCATCAATAATCCAGACAGTTTAAAGATACTCGTTCAACAAAAAATGGAAGAGCGACAGAAAGCTAAAGAAAACGACCCTGTTATAAAAAGAAAAATTATAAAAGAACAACTAACCTCAAAATCAACACCTACAGGTGTATCCTTAGAGGAAGCCATTTTAATCGTGCAAGCCGAATCTGGGCCTGAAGCGACCATAGAAAAATTGAAAACAATCGATTCTTTGGCAGGTACCAATATGATGTCTCAATTAGACCTTACTGAAGCAGGCTACATAATGAAAGATGTAGAACGAAAACATGAAATTCCAGCAAGCCGTGAAGAAAATCAAAAAATCACAGCATATAGATATAAGTCCTTAAACATGCATAGTGAAAAAGACTCTGGGGAATTCCTTTCGGAACTGGAGGCAACCGAAAAAGCTATTGCTTCAGGCCAGTTAAACGCAAGTCCAAGATTCAAGCGTGCTATTGAAAACCGAAAAAAAGCAGTTACCATTTTCCATAAAGATATTATACTTAAATCGGAAGCGGCCAAAAAAAAGTTCAAACAATTAAATCCCGATTTATATTACGGAGATGAGGTTGGTGTGAGCTATGTTGGTCACATGAAAAAAACGGTGTACTTACCCTTGGGACCGCTATCATTTGCAGATGAGGTGGTACAAGTAGACCATCCTAAACTTCTAACCCAAAATGTAAAAAATGTATTAGGAGAACCAGATGTCATATTAACTTTTGATAGCGCCACAGGAGATTACAGCCTCGGACTTGCCGGAACTTTAACCATACGCTTTACAGACAATGCCTTGGTAGATGTTAATGGACCAGACCTCTATCTGTTTGAAGTTGGCGAAATTGAGCCAACAGATCTCGAAATATCCAAAGACGGAAAATCTTGGATAAAAATAGGAAAGATTGATGGTGGTGTTGCCGAAGTGGATATTGCTCCATTTGTAAAACCGAATGAACTTTTTTATTACGTGCGTTTTAAAGACCTAAAGGGAAAAAGTGCTGTTCCAGGTGCCGATATTGATGCTATTGCAGCCATTGGTTCTGCAATGCGATTGAATTTAGATAGCCAAGTTTTGTTTGATACTGGAAAAAGCGAGTTAAAACCAAAAGGTTTAGATGCCTTAAAAAAATTGATAAATAGCATCACTGTACTCAAAAAAGGAAAAGTCATTATTGAAGGTCATACCGACGATATAGGAAGTGATGAACGACCAACAATGCCTTGTCTTTAGCGCGTGCCAAAAGTGTATCTAAAGCTTTGAGAAACTTAATACCTAGCACCCAATTTAAATGGCAAGAAAAAGGCTATGGAGAATCACAGCCTTTGGTAGAAAATGACTCTGACATAAACAGAGCAAAAAACAGAAGGGTAGAGATTTTGATCTTGCCAAACTAAAAGTCTATCACTAAAAATCAAATCATGAAAAGTAAACACTTCATATTAAGTATCATAGCCATTCTCATAATTCAAATGATGCATGGCCAAAAGCTAGAGCAAAACGAAGTAGAGCAGTTAAAAGACGTTTTGAATACTAAAGTTGCGCCAGATTTTAAAGTTGAATTAAAAAACAACAAAGCCTATTTCAGTGTTGACGAGTTCAACAAAACACTCGATTTAAGAAACGACTATGAGATAGCAGAAGATAGCCTTACGCAAAAAGCCAAGAAAGACCTATACAAAGGGCCTTTTCGTGGTTCTGTTTACTGGAAGTATCATTTTGAAACGGCTACAAACTCAGATGTCGAATTTAAAGCCACTAAATACCAACAACTCTTCTGTACCATTTCATTTAAAGACCAAGACACTATTGTTTTAAAAAGTCAGCTTAATGCCTATACGAGTCATCATAAAATTTCAGATTCTGCACTACATAATGTGGAATGGACAGGAGATAAATACATCAGTCTTTTGCTTACACCAATAAAGGTGGACAACAAAATTGAATTCGAATTACAAGGCATTACCATAAGCGGAAAGTTTGAAAGACAAGATAACTATGAATTAACCAAGAATTACACAAAATCATTAAGAGCCATTTTAAAACGAGAGTTTAAAAACCTATTCGAATCAAAGGAAATGACTCAGCTATTAACAATTAAAAACTAAGTATAATGAAATCAAAGACTCACGACTATCAATACAACTATTTGAAAAGGACTAAAAATACAATTACACTACTCGTTGTCCTTTTAATTTCAATCTCAAGTTTTGCGCAACAGAAAGGAATAAACTATAAAGCGGTAATTAAGGATGATCTTGGTAACGTAATTACTGGACAAGATGTAAGATTAGAATTTACTATTATATCTATTAATGACCCTTATTATGTTGAAAATCAATTATTAACACCTGATGAGAACGGAATTGTTATCGCCAGGATTGGTGAAGGAACTCAATCTGGTGGTTTTCTGAGTTTCGATGGGATACCTTGGGATCAGTATGACTTTGACCTAGAAGTGAAGATTGATATTACAGGAGGAACAAATTATGTTGATTTGGGAAGAACACCGTTTGGTTACGTGCCCTATGCATTAACTGCCGGTAACGTAAGCACAAAAATTGACGATTTATCAGACGGTAAATCTGATCCTGATGGTTCTTCTTTATTTATAGGCTTTGATGCAGGTTTAAATGATGATGGTTCTAATAACGGAAATGTTGGAGTAGGGAATAATGTATTACGCTCTAACACCATAGGAGGTCTTAATTCGGCAATTGGGTGGAAAGCATTAAATAGAAATACAACTGGAGATGAAAATACGGCCATCGGTTTGCTTGCATTGAACCACAACATTATTGGAAATTTCAATACAGCAATTGGGTCAGTTGCATTAGAGGGTAATACAATAGGAAATTATAATACAGCCAATGGATTTAATACATTATTCAACAACACAACTGGAAGTTATAATACGTCATTAGGTGTAAGTGCTGGGTCAAATAATGTTTCTGGAAACAGAAATGTTTTTATCGGTTATAACTCAGGTAGTGCTTCACAAAATGAAAGTGATAAACTTTATATTAGCAATAGTCAAACAAACGCACCTCTTATTTATGGTGAGTTTGATACAAACTTAATTCGCATAGGAGGTTCTTTAAGTATTCAAAATGCATCCGACGCTACATCCTTATGGCGACTTGAAACTCGTCCTAATGGTAGCTTATCCTTGTATAGAAATGGTGACTACCGTGGTTTTTTTAATGAAGCAACAGGTGTTTATTCTTCAATCTCAGATAGACGCACAAAAAAAGAAATCACACCCATGGAAAACGGCACATTAAATAAAGTAATGCAACTCAATCCTGTAAGCTATCTAATGAAAGACCAAACGGATAAGAAACGTAACTTAGGTTTAATTTCACAAGAAGTACAGGAAATTTTTCCAAGTATTACTACTTATGTAGAGGAATCAGACTTAATAGCCTTGTCTTACACAGAGCTCATTCCCATTCTTATCAAAGCATTACAAGAGCAGCAAGATATTATTGATAATCAAAACTCAAGAATTAAGGCACAGGCAACAGAAACTGCACAACAGAATAGTAGTATAGAATCATTGCTACAACGCATGTCTATTCTGGAAAATCTAAATAATTAAAGAAATTATCATGAAAAACACAATGACGCTAATCGCTGTCCTTTTAATTTCAATCTCAAGCTTTGCGCAACAAGGCATTAACTATAAAGCCTTAATTAAAGACAATTCAGGCAACGTTCTATCAAGCCAGTCTGTTGGTGTCCAATTTCAAATACGTGAAGCCACAGCAAATGGGAGTGCCGTTTATACAGAAACACATCCGGCAACTACAGACGCTAATGGAATCCTAGTTTTAAATATTGGTACAGGTACTACCAGCGATACATTTAGTGCTATTGATTGGAGTAGCAACGAGCATTGGTTAAATGTACAGATTGATATTACAGGAGGTACAAATTATACAGATATGAGCACTACTCAATTTATGGCGGTGCCTTATGCATTAAGTTCTGGTAATAGGTCATGGGAAAAAGAAGATGATAATGTGCATGTTCTAACAAAAAATGTTGGTATAGGTACAAGCGCACCCACCGAACTTTTACATATATCTGATAACGATAAAGCAAGTATCAACTTAACCGTACCGCAATTTGGAGATGAATCTCAAATTGAATTTAAAAATGGGATTGAAACTGGAACACATTCATTTTTTAAATTATCAAATGTATCTGATAACTTTAGAATTGACCTAGATACAGACCTCAATCCAAGCTCTGGGTATTTACCAAAGCTTGTCATAAGTAATGAGGGACTATTATTAGAAAATGGAACTTCAATAAATGAGTTTTCTACAGATGGAACTTTTGCAGGTAACAGTAATAACGCAGTTCCCACGGAAGCAGCTGTAAAAGCTTATGTAGATAATTCCATTTCTAATCCAGAGACCAAAACCTTAATGATACCATCTGTAGCATTTAATAGCACAAGCGGGAGTTTTGTTTTTAGAACTGGATATGCGCAACTTACCTCAGGAACTGGTGCGCTATATGCACCATTACTTCTTCCAAACGGTGTAACAATAACAAATATTCAAGCCGTTTTTTTTGACACTGATAGTAGTTCAAACTTAACCTTAAGGATTATAATAAGTAGTCGTTTAAATAATTTTTATATTGAATTGAACAGTGTTAGTTCGTCTGGTACATCTTCTGTGCCTCAAATTGTTGATATGCCAACATCAACAATAAATATTCTTGAGAATTCTCAATACTTGTTAGAGGTAACTTCTAGCGCCAATTGGCCTACCATTTTTAACTATGGGATAAAAATGGTAAAAATTACATACACAGAATAAATTATAAATATCACTAAAAGCCATGAAAAAACATATCTTATTTATTGCCGTAATACTACTGGTTTCTTGCAAATCAGAAACCAAAGAAAACAACAGCACAACCGCTAAAAACGAAACAAAGCAAGATATTGCTAAATCAAGTAACTCTAGTGCAGATTATAGTAGCTTATTTTACGACTATACCTGTGATGTCTCCAATTCAGACCTTGCCAAAATACTACAAATACCAGCTTCTGATATTAGTGCACAAACAAGTGAATCGACAAACGAATGTCTTTTTAAAATCAAAGGTTTTGGTGAAGGTCACGATGATACAGGCACAACATGGCGCTTAATGTCAGTTCCTAGTAGTAAGGGACAAAGCAAAAAAGAAATTGAAGGCCTTATAAAAGATAAAGCAGAGTTACCAAGCGGCATACTTATGGGCAGAGATATCGTATTAGCAGATGCTGGCGATTGCTATATCTCATCTCAGCCAAAGCGAGGCAAAGTACGGATATTAAATGAAAACTATGACAGTTTTATTGTAATCACTTACCAAACCAAAGGTTCAGTAAAGGGTAGAACTGAAGCACAGCATGATCAACTCAATCTAAAAGCAAAGGATTTGGCGAATTATTTAGTGACAAAACATAAAAATTAATAAAAATGACAACTTTCATTTACATCTGTTCAGCAGTGCTGCTATTGATTGTATTTAACTTATTACTATTAAGATTTAGCTGCAACAAGACTAGTAATCCATAATTATAGGCAATGTTACATACGTTGCACCATTTGTTACAATAGTCATATGTTGTAAATGCGATAGTTTATAATTTTATAGGTATCAGAATAAGAAATAATGGAAAACATGTTTACTTATTATAAAAAAAACATACCAAGTGACATAATCAAACTTTAAATACTCATATCATGAAAGTAAAATTCACATTAATCATTTTATTAATAGCCTGTATGGGTTATGCCCAAAATGGTATTAATTACAAGGCTGTTATTAAAGATGACTCTGGTAATGTATTAGCATTATCGCCTGTTAGTATTCAATTTATAATATATGAAGGGGCTGCACTTACTAATAATGTATATCAAGAAAGCCATACTCTTACTACTGACATCAACGGAATGATCATCGTCAATATTGGAGAAGGCGCAACAGGAGATGATTTCGAAGCAATAATTTGGCTAAATGATGAGCACTTTTTAAATGTACAAGTTAACACTGGGTCTGGATTGGTAGATATGGGAACTTCGATGTTCAAAACTGTGCCTTATGCTTTAGTAGCTAAGGACATAGAAAATACAATATGGAATACCAATGGTACAAATGCTTTTTATAATGAAGGTAATATAGGTATTGGGACAAACAACCCATCGGAAAAACTTCATATTGATGGAAACGCAGTCATAGAGGGTACATTAAGATTAGATTCTGGTACTTCAGTAAATTCGATTTCAACAGCAACTAGCTTAGGTAATAGTGACAATACTTTGCCTACTCAGAACGCTGTAAAAACCTATGTGGATACAGCAATTGGTGATGCACTATCTGAAAAATCAATTGTGATACCCTTCGCAGAATTTGTAGGGACAAGTGATTCTAACCCTGTACAGTACGGAGGGGGTACAGTGTGGTATAATGCAGGTTTCGAACAACTTAGGGCTCCGTTTACGCTGCCGGTTGGCGCAACCGTAACGAACATTACCTATTATGCTAGAGATACTGATGGCACAAATAACCTCAATTTTAGAATTATTGGTGCCACTCTAACAGGCTTAAATGCTTCCGGCGGCACATCTACGATATCCACTGATGGTAGTCAGACTTCTATTTTCGAATTATCAGACGATATTAATTTAACCATAAACGCAAATAATTTGTACTACGTCTTTGTAACTGTATCTGGAAGCTGGACTTCCAACATGAAAGTGATAGGGTTAAAAGTAACATACACAGAATAATAAATATACCATTATGAAAACAACACTCACATTAACAACAATATTTCTCGTTTCCTTCTTCGGAATGGCACAGAGTATCGAAAAATTCAGCATAGACTCTGGTGGCGCATCAGCAACTGCTGGTGGTATCCAAATCCTTTACACTATTGGCGAAGTCAATGTGCAGGAGGCAAGTGCAGGAGGCATTTCAATATCCGAAGGCTTTATCAATAGTTTGAAACTTGAAATCAAAATAACACCAACCGTTTTTCTACAGGGCCCATACAATTCATCGGCACTTTCAGACGATTTGCGAACGTCGGGGCTTATTCCAACCACAAGTCCATATTTGGACGCATTGACCTGCGATGCTTCGGTTTTTACAGTTTCTGGAGCCGACGCCATTATAGACTGGGTTTGGTTGGAGATTAGAGCCACAGATATGACAACGGTGGTTGGTTCCAGGTCAGCCTTGCTTCAGTCTGATGGTGATGTGGTTAATGTGGATGGGGTTGCCCCAGTAGTTGTTGATATTCCCGATGGCGACTATTATTTTATGATAAGTCATCGCAATCATTTAGGGGTGATTTCAGCAAACACTTACACCCTTAGCAGAGGTAGTGCCACAGCAATAGATTTAACAGCCAATAGCAGCTTGATTAATGGTGGTTTAAATGGTATTTCTGATATGGGAGACGGTAATTTTGCTTTGTATTCTGGCGATTTTAACGGCGATGGACAAATTCAGAATAGTGATAGAATAGCAGTTCAAACCGCACTGGGACTAAGTGGTCTCCTAAATGCCGATATAGACATGAACACTCAAGTACAGAATATAGATATTCAAAATAAATTATCCCCCAATATAGGTAAGGGAGAACAGTTTGCTAACAGAGGCATCGACTTAAAATTATATGCGAAAACAAGTAAAACCAATAAAGAATAATATTATGAAAAACAATTACAACAGATTGATTACCATGGTCTCAATTTTAATGATGAGTACAATAGCTCATGCTCAGACCGTAAAACTAGCCATTATTAATGCCGAAAACACTAATGACGGCACTAATGATTATTATGAAGCAGACGTAACCATAGAAACATTTGATGGGCAAGAAGATTTTAAATTGGGCTCTGGTCAACTTTATTTTAATTATAACACCGATGCTTTTGGAGTAAATATAAGCGCTAATGACCGTTTCGAGGTCACGGCAAATTATGATAATGGGTTTATTTTAGGCCAAATATCTGGCTTTACCGATTTTTATAATATTAGCTTTATCAATGACAATACCGATTTTAGGGTATCCTGGGCATTTGACCAAAATGTATCTTCTGGTGCGATGGACGAATTGGTGACCTCTGCACCAAAACTCATGATTCATATCAAAATAGAATATGTTGATGTCACCCAAGACCCTATGTTGGTCTTTGAGGCAGATGAAGATGTGGTTGTGAGTTGTCGAGACCAATTTTTTACGGCTTGTGGGCCTTTTGATACGGCTTCAACCAACTTAGACTGCTCAGACAGCGTAGATTCACAAAACGTAAATATCCAATTTTTAGACGCTATTTTAGATAGTTCTGAGGCGACACTCGGCGTTGAATCTCCTACAGAGATAGCTTCTGAAATGGTTATCTATCCAAATCCAACCTCAAGCATGATCTATATCAAAACGAATCGTACCATAAATGATATCGAGTTTTATGACATTTTGGGTAAACGAGTCCTTATCACTGAACGTAAAACAGAAGTTGATGTAAGTCATTTAAATTCTGGCGTATATTTTATGAAAATCAAATCTGATACGGGTAATGTCACTAAAAAAATAGTTGTGGAATAATAGTGAAGCGTATAGTAACTAGTCTGCAAAGGATAGAATAGTATAGCCAATTGAATGACCAATAATTACGAAGTTAGTTTTGTTTTTTAGAAAGAGCAGCGTTTTTATAGTATCTCTAAATCAAGAAAGCCAATCGAAAGATTGGCTTTCTTATATTTTAGGTTCAATGTGTGATAGTGATCAACTAATCCCTAATCCCTGACATTTAAGCTTTCAACTCCTCCAATTTCCCCTGATAAGCTTTAAGCTCGTCACGTAATTGGGCTGCAATAATAAAGTCAAGCGCTTTTGCGGCCTGTTCCATGAGTTTCCGCTTTTCCCTTATTTTCTTTTCTAACTCACCTTTTGTTAAATATTCGCTTTCGGGTTCTGCGGCCTTTGCAGCTTCCAATGCGTAACTATAGGTGCTAACTGAATTTTTAGCTAAAGCACTATCCAAACTCTTTTTAAGCGCGGTAGGTGTTATGCCATGCTCAGTATTATATGCGATTTGCTTTTCTCGTCTATATTCGGTTTCGTCAATAGTTTTCTGCATACTCTTTGTAATGGTATCGGCATACATAATGGCTTTTCCGTTGAGGTGTCTGGCAGCCCTTCCAACGGTTTGGGTCAAGGAACGATTGCTTCTTAGAAAGCCTTCTTTATCTGCATCTAAAATAGCAACTAGAGATACTTCAGGTAAATCCAACCCTTCACGTAATAAATTGACGCCTACCAATACATCAAATATGCCTTTTCTAAGATCTTGCATAATTTCAACCCGTTCTAGCGTATCGACATCACTGTGTATGTAACGGCAGCGTATTTGGATACGGTCGAGATATTTGGTGAGTTCTTCTGCCATACGTTTGGTCAATGTGGTGACCAATGTGCGCTCGTCTTTTTCTATGCGCTGTTGCATTTCCTCAATCAGATCATCAATCTGGTTAAGACTTGGCCGAACTTCAATAATAGGGTCTAAAAGTCCAGTAGGGCGAATCAATTGCTCTACGTAAACACCACCGGTTTTCTCTAACTCATAATCTGCAGGAGTTGCACTTACATAAATGACCTGATTTTGAAGAGCCTCAAACTCCTCAAACTTCAAAGGTCTATTATCCATTGCCGCGGGTAGCCTAAAACCATAATCTACAAGATTTATCTTCCGGCTTCGGTCGCCACCATACATAGCATGAACTTGTGAAATGGTCACGTGACTCTCATCAACCACCATTAAATAATCCTCCGGAAAATAATCTAATAAACAGAATGGCCGAGTTCCTGGCAATCTGCCATCCAAATATCTTGAATAGTTTTCAATCCCAGAGCAGTAGCCAAGTTCACGAATCATTTCTAAATCAAACTCCGTACGTTCCTTAAGTCTTTTAGCCTCCAAATGTTTGCCGATATCCTTGAAATAATCGTGCTGTTGTACCAGATCATCCTGAATCTCGCGAATGGCACCTTGCAGAACATCAGGCGAGGTTACGAACATGTTGGCGGGATAGATGTTCAAACGATCATAGTGTTCAATAACTTCATTGGTCTGAATATTGAACTGCTCTATATCCTCAATTTCGTCCCCGAAAAAGTGAATCCTGAATGCATCATCAGCATAACTAGGGAAGACATCGACCGTATCTCCCTTTATTCTGAAATTTCCATGTTTAAAATCCGCCTCAGTTCTAGAATATAAACTTTGAACCAGCCGGTGCAGTAAATCGGTTCGCGAAATTTGCTGTTCGGTTTGCAAAGAAATTACGTTTTTCTGAAATTCTACCGGATTTCCAATACCGTACATACAAGATACCGAAGCCACAACAATCACATCACGACGCCCAGATAATAGGGAAGAGGTCGTGCTAAGACGCATTTTCTCTATTTCCTCATTTATCGAAAGGTCTTTTTCAATGTAAACCCCAGAAACGGGGATGTAGGCCTCAGGCTGGTAATAGTCGTAGTAGGAAACAAAGTACTCCACGGCATTATCAGGAAAAAATTGCTTAAACTCCGAATATAGCTGCGCTGCCAAAGTTTTATTATGGGCCAAGACTAAAGTGGGCCGTTGCACGTTCTCTATAACATTAGCTACCGTAAAGGTTTTGCCCGAACCTGTAACACCCAAGAGCGTTTGGAATTTTTCTTTGGAAGTAATACCATCGGACAGCTGCTTTATGGCATTTGGCTGGTCTCCAGTGGGTTCAAAATCTGATTTAACTTTAAAACGCATTTCTGAAATTTAATTAAAATACGAAGTTACAAAACGTAAAAATTTTTCAACATAATATATAATTATTTGAGTCTGTTGAAATTGATTCTAATTGCCAGTTTGTTTGTCCTTATTTTTCTGCCCAACAGATCTGTAATTCAAAAACTCCACAAAAAGTGAAAAGGCAATGGCAAAATACAAGTAACCCTTTGGTATGGCGCCAACGCTGTTTCCAAAAAATTCGACCTCAGAAATATGTGCGGCTTCCGTAATCAACATAAAACCAATCAGAATTAAAAATGCCAAGCCTAACATTTGTATGCTTGGATTTTTATCAATAAACACCCTGATACCATTAGCGAAAACAATCATAATGGCAATTGAGATAATAACCGCTACGATCATCAAAATTAGGGTGTAATTATGATTTGGGTGCAACCCATTGGTCATACCAACGGCGGTAAGAATGGAATCTATGGAAAAAATAAAATCGATAAGTAAGATTTGAATTATTGCTTGGGTCAGCGTATTGATTTTCTTCTTTTTTACAGCATTAGCATCATGTTCGGGAGCAGAGGTTTTTTCGCGAATTTCAGAAGTACTTTTATAGAGTAAAAATAATCCACCTGCAAAAAGAATAACGGCCTGCCAACTTAAATGTATATCGAGCCAATCGCTTTCATAAACAAAAAATGGTTTAGAAAGTCCTATTAAAAATGAAACAAAATACAATAACAGTATCCTTTGGACCATCGCCAAAATCAATCCGACGTTGGTTGCTTTTTTTCTTTGGTGCTCGGGCAACTTATTCGCAGCAATAGAGATAAAGACAATGTTATCGATACCCAGTATAATTTCAAGAAATGTTAGCGTTAACAGGGCGAATATGGCATCGCTACTTAATAAAAATTCCCACATATCAATCTATTTTTTTAGCCGTTCCCTTTTCAATACGTTGCTTCTTATAAGGCATTTTACTAGCTAGTTGGTATTCAAAAGTATAAGAATCAGAGTTCGTGCTCAATATTTTAAAATGAATGGCTTTTTCCTCGGCACTGTTTTTTGGGTTCAGCTTTTTTAAAACAAATTCACAGTCGTTTATCCAACGTACACTTGCCGAATCTATTTTGTTTTCGTAATAATCTACGTTTAAGTCCTCAGTTCTTACAAACCTGCCGTTTTTTTCTTCTCCGTCCAAGTTATAGCTAAACTCAAAGGTGCCTGTTTTAAAATCCGCACAGTTGCGCTCTATGTTGTAACAGCTTATAAAGGGCAACACGAGAAAGCACAGCGCTAATTTTTTCATGATTTATTTTTTTTTGCGAAATTACGAAATGGCAAACTGTTGCAGTAGTCCATTGCATTCAAATTATGAACTCTATCAAGATTTTTCGAAATCCTTAAAAGTGCCGTCTTTGTAGAATATGACAATTCGGTCTATTTCTTTGTTCTCTTTTGTAGAGGAAGAGCTGAGGATTTGATTCTTGTTTTCTACAGCTTTAGAATCGGTCGATGTTTCGGGTGAATCTTTAACAGGATTTTTTTCGGCTGGAAAAATGCCTTTGCCATTTAGCAACCAATAAAGTTCAACTTCGGGGTAGGCGGAAAGTACCTTCAAAACAAAGTCCAAACTTGGCTTATTTCTTCCACTAAGAATATGCGAAATACTTGATCGCTGTACACCGATTTTCTCTGCGAATGACGATGCCGATTCTCCGTAAAAATCGATGACTTTTTGCAGCCTGATTATAAAATTCTTGTTGTTTATCATTGTAAACCGTGATTTTGGACTAAAATCAGTTACAAAGGTAAACAACTGCACTCAATAGTATTGATAAATTTGTTAAGTATGAACCTTTAATATAAACTTAACTTCATATAAAATTATTTATTTAACTGAAAAACAATTAATATATATTTAAATTTATGTTTTGATAAATTATTACTCACCAAAAACCTAATTTACGGTTGACATTTGTAACAAAAGATGACTTTTTAGGCCCAAAATAAGCTGTTTACAATTGTAACAAACCAATTGTTTATCTTTGTGATCATAGCTACACATATGCAGATAGAATTATTAAAAACACTCTTTGAGAATCATAAGGAATCTTCACTTTCCGGACGTTATATTCACAACCAATCTCTCCAAAAATATCTGGAAAAATTATGTCCAAAAATTGAGTTGGAAACCGTTGGTAAGTCGGTAGAAAATCGTGATATAATTTCTCTTACAATTGGTAAAGGTTTAAAGAAAATTTTAATGTGGTCACAAATGCACGGTAATGAAAGTACGACCACAAAAGCAGTTTTTGACCTTATGAATGTTTTGGTTTCTGATTCTAAAATCTCTGAAGTGATTTTGGAGAAATGTCAAATCAAGGTCATTCCCATATTAAATCCCGATGGCGCTTTTTCCTATACAAGAGTAAATGCAAATAAAATTGACCTAAACCGTGATGCCCAGAGAATTATCCCAGCCAGAAAGTAGGGCTCTGCGAGACGTTTTCGATAAATTTCAACCTGATTTCTGTTTTAACCTCCACGGGCAACGTACTATATTTGGAGCAGGCTTGAGCGGGAAGTCGGCAAGTGTTTCATTTTTATCTCCGGCAGAGGATGAAGCTCGCACAATTACTTTTACCAGGAAAAAGGCAATGACTGTTATTTCTGAAATTAATACGGTTTTGCAGCGCCAGATTTCGGGTCAGGTTGGGGTTTACGACGATTCTTTTAATATTAATTGCGTTGGGGATACTTTTCAATCCCTTGGTGTTCCAACTGTGCTTTTTGAGGCTGGTCATGTTCCAGGCGATTACTTTAGGGAAATCACCCGTGAATATATTTTTCAATCTTTATTTGTGGGAATAAATGTTATTACCAACAACTTGCAACTCGAAATCGATTTTGAGCCTTACTTTGAAATCCCTAATAATGAGAAGTGTTTTTACGATATCATCATTAGAAATTCAAAAGGCGGAGATATTGCGATGCAGTATGAGGAGCGATTGTTTGAAGGACAATTAGATTTTATACCCATTGTTGTCCAAATTGGAGATTTGGAAGCGTTTTTTGGTCATCGAGAAATTGAGGCTGCTGGTGCTGAAGTTCTTTCGGTAGAAAATAAAGCCTTAAAACTAGACTCCGAAAACGATTTCGTAATAGTGAATAATGAAAGATTATCGCTAAAAGTGAAAAATATCTGAATTATTGTTATTATTCATTGCGTAAAATGCACTATTTTTGTCTAAAATCTAACAAAACTGAAAAATGGCAAAATTTAAATTAGACGAAATCGACCATCAAATTTTAGACATGCTAATAGACAATACGCGTATTCCATTTACCGATATTGCGAAAAAATTAGTTATCTCAGCTGGTACGGTCCATGTAAGAGTGAAAAAAATGGAAGAAGCCGGAATAATAAAAGGCTCCTCCCTAACTTTAGATTATAAAAAACTGGGTTATGCCTTCATCGCTTATGTGGGTGTATATTTAAACAATACCTCCCAAACCACTTTTGTTTTGGAGCGTATTGCTGAAATTCCTTACGTTACGGTCGCCCATATCACTACCGGTAAATTCAACGTGTTCTGTAAAATTAGGGCCAAAAATACATCGCATGCTAAAGACATTATTTTTATGGTAGATGATATCGATGGTGTCTATAGAACGGAAACGATGATTTCTATGGAAGAAAGCATTAATGATAAAAAACGATTGATGCACACTATTTTTAATGACTTGTAATTTGAAAATATAAGATTTAATAAGACCCTTTGGCTTAAATGTCAAAGGGTTTTGTTTTATAAAAAGAACAGTAGAACGATGACCAAAGGCGATTTAGCTGAAAAAGAGTACCATCCGTATTATTTGCCTTATATCCAAAAAGCGGAGCAACTCAATCTAAAAGAGGGGTTAAAAATTAACGGCGATAAAACCATTTCATTTTTAGAGGAAATTTCCGAAGAAAAACTATGGTTTCGTTATGAAATGGGAAAGTGGACTATTAAGCAAATCATTCAGCATTTAATTGATACAGAACGCGTGTTTAGTTACAGGGCGCTTTGTATCAGCCGAAATGACAAGACGCCTTTGCCCGGTTTTGATCAAGATTTGTACGTAGATAATAGTGAGGTCAACGACAAATCTATCGATGATTTGATGAATGACTATAAAGCCTTGAGGCTCTCAACAATATTGTTATTTGAAAGTTTTAGCGAAAATGCTTTATTGAGAATTGGTACGGTAAGTGGTAATGGCCTTTCGGTAAGAGCAATAGGTTTTATAATAATAGGGCATGAGAACCATCACTGCCAAATCATAAGGGAGCGATACCTATAAATTGAAATAAAAAAACCACCTAAATTAGGTGGTTTTATTAAATTCAATTCCTTCTATTCTAGAATTGGTATCTTATTCCCAACGCGATATCAAAATCGAGGTCATCATTACCGTAACGGTCATCTCCAAAGCCAATTTCTGGTCTAAAATCTAAGGATAGTAAAAGTGGTATGTCAAAATTATATTCTATCCCAACATCACCTGCCACAAACACAAAAGTCTCGCTATCGTCTCCATCATTAAATCTATCATCATCAAAGCTATAAGCGGCTAGACCTCCACCTGCACCAGCATACCAATTGAAGCCACCGTCAATATTCCAAACCCACTGGTAAAGTCCAGCTGCTTTGAAACCATCACGGTTATTACCGCTTCTAAGACCCAAGTCTAGCTCTAAGCGATTGTTATCGCCTAAGCCTCGCTGATAAGAAATTTCGGCACCAAAACCATCGCTATCTCCCAGTCTTAATCCTATTGCGTTATCGGCAATATCTTGAGCATAAGATGATAAGGCAAAACCTAGAAAAGTCAAGGTCAATAAAAATACGTTTTTCATAATCTTAAAATTTAAATTTAACTTATATTGACATCATTTTAATTAGCAGAAGTCAATTTCAAACGGCGAAACTATGTTAATTTTAATGATACAATCTTTCCTTTATGATAATTTTATAATCACTTAGACATAATTTTTAATGTAAATGATAGAAAGTATTCAAGCACCACTTCAAAACCTTAAAAAGGACTTATCAGGTGAGTTGTATTTTGATGATTTAGCTAAAGCTATTTATGCAACAGATGCCTCTGTTTATAGGATATTGCCCCTAGCAGTGGCTATACCAAAAAATAATGCAGACTTAAAACTATTAATTCTCTTTGCAAATAAGCATAAAACGTCATTGATTCCAAGAGCCGCAGGCACATCTTTGGCTGGTCAATGTGTTGGTCAAGGTGTAGTCGTGGATGTTTCGAAGTATTTTAATAAAATCCTAAACATTAATGAAAAAGAAAGAACGGTAACAGTCCAGCCCGGTGTTGTTCGAGATGAGCTTAATAATTACCTTAAACCTTTCGGATTGTTTTTCGGTCCAAACACTTCAACCTCAAATCGCTGCATGATTGGAGGGATGGTGGGGAACAATTCATCGGGAACAACTTCAATAAAGTATGGGGTAACCAGAGATAAGATTGTTCAGCTTAAAACGATACTTAGCGACGGGAGCGAGGCTGTTTTCTCAAATTTAACTTCGGAAGAATTTTCGGAAAAATCTAAACTCGATAATTTAGAAGGCCATATTTATAGAACTATTTTTTCTGAATTGTCTTCAGAAAGCGTTCAACTCCAAATCAAATCTGAATTCCCGAAATCTGAAATACATCGTCGTAATACGGGGTATGCTATTGACGAGCTTCTAAATAACGAAGTTTTTTCAGAACATAACACGCTTTTCAACATGTCCAAGTTATTGGCAGGTAGTGAAGGTACGCTTGCTTTTACTACCGAAATCACTTTGAAATTGGACGTATTGCCCCCTTCGGAAACATTGATGGTTGTATCGCATTTTAATAGTATAGAAAATTGTCTCAACGCGGTTGCAACTGCCATGACTCATGATTTATATACCTGTGAAATGTTGGATAAGACCATTCTCGATCTGACAAAGCATAATAAGCAACAACAAAAAAATAGAGCTTTTATCGAGGGAGACCCAGAAGCGATTTTGATGTTAGAAATTAGGGCAGATTCCAAAACGGAAACGGCAAGATTATCTGGGGAGCTTCTAACCAGTCTCAATGTTTCTGGTTTAAGCTATGCTAACGTTATTTTAGAAGACGAAGCTATTGAAAATGCCATGGAACTCCGAAAGGCGGGCCTTGGACTTCTCGGTAATATCATTGGAGACGCAAAAGCCGTAGCTTGTATTGAAGATACCGCTGTCGCCTTATCTGACTTGGATAATTACATTTCAGACTTTTCTAAATTAATGACCGGTTACCAACAAAAGCCCGTTTATTATGCTCATGCGGGAGCAGGAGAGTTACATCTTAGGCCGATTTTAAATTTGAAAAAGGCGGCCGATGTTGAAAAATTCAGAAAGATAACTACAGACGTTGCCCATTTGGTCAAACAATACGGCGGCTCAATGAGCGGGGAGCATGGCGATGGTATAGTTAGGGCGGAGTTTATTCCACTCATGATCGGTAAAAGAAATTACGAAATCCTAAAGAGATTAAAATCAGCTTTTGATCCAAATGCAATTTTTAATCCTGGGAAGATTGTAAATGCATTACCGATGGATAAAAATTTGCGGAACCTCCCAGAAATAGAAGTGCCCCAGATAGAAACATTAATGGATTTTTCTTCATCTGAAGGAATTCTGCGAGAGGCCGAAAAATGCAACGGTTCTGGAGATTGTAGAAAACTACCTGAATTTGGAGGCACTATGTGCCCAAGTTACCGTGCCACTCGAAACGAAAAGGATACCACCAGGGCAAGAGCTAACGCGCTGCGTGAGTTTCTCACCATCCCAATAGCTCAGGGCTCTGAAAAAGTAAATAAATTTAATCGTCAGGAATTAAAGGACGTTTTTGATCTCTGCCTGAGTTGTAAAGCTTGTGCTACCGAATGCCCAAGTAGTGTGGATGTGGCAAGTTTAAAAGCCGAGTTTCAATACCAGTATCAAAAAGCTAACGGTGTAAATCTGCGCACAAAACTATTTGCCTATAATAATCAATTAAATGGCTACGGAAGTATTTTTCCGAAGGTTACTAACTTCATATTTTCAAACCGTTTTCTGAGTTCAATCTTAAAAAACATCTTCGGAATTGCAAAAGAAAGAACCTTACCATTAATTTCAACAAAGAGTTTATATAAATGGCATAAAAACAATGCAAATCAATACTATAAAACAGAATTTAAAAAAACAGTCTATCTATTTGTAGATGAATTTACCAACCACTTAGATACTGAAATCGGCATTGATGCTATTGAATTGTTACAAGAGTTGAATTATGAGGTTAAACTGGTAGACCACAAGGAATCTGGACGTGCATTTATTTCTAAAGGTTTACTTGAACAGGCCAAAGCGTTTGCCAACCAAAACGTATTAAAATTTGAAAATTTGATTTCTGAGCAAACGCCACTTATTGGTATTGAACCGTCTGCTATATTGACTTTTAAGGATGAATATTTAAGATTAGCAGATAACAGGACTTCGGCAGAAAAAATTTCAAAACAGACGTTTTTAATTGAAGAATTTCTCGCATCAGAAATTAAGTTGGGCAACATCAAACCTGACCAGTTTACTTCCGAAGAAAAAATAATTAAATTTCATGGGCATTGTCATCAAAAAGCTATCGCTAATCAATTGTCAAGTTTTGAGGTGTTAAACCTTCCGGAAAACTATAAGGTTACTATTATACCTAGTGGATGTTGTGGCATGGCCGGCAGTTTTGGTTATGAAAAAGAACATTATGAAGTAAGTATGCAGGTAGGAGAGCAAACCTTGTTTCCTGCGGTTAGAAATGCTGGCGAAGACGTTATTTTGTCAGCTAACGGGACAAGTTGTAGGCATCAAATTAAGGATGGCACTAAAAGGCAGGCCTTGCATCCTGTCACCATTTTAAGGAGAGCGTTATTCAGCTAGATTTCTTTTTCTTGCTTTGCTTTTCGGGCTTTAGTATGGTAATCGCTGCGATTAAATCATTGATTTCCATATCTTTTAAGTCTTCATCAGCATAGAAAGCCCGCAGCTTATCGTTGTTGTAGTTATAGATTTTCCAACGTTTAAATTGATATTCTAGTGCCGTGAAGTTTTCAATCCAATCCCCAGAATTAAGATAGGTTGTTTTGCCTAATCTATTTTCCTTGGTAAACATCTTAGGTTGGTGGATATGACCGCAAATAACGAAGTCATAGCCGTTTTCAATCGCTAAATCTGTAGCTACTTTCTCAAAGTCGTTTATATATTTAAGCGCACCTTTTACGCTATTCTTGATTTTTTTTGAAAGAGAATACTTTTCCCTACCAGCCCGTATCAAGAACCAATTGATCAATCGGTTCAGTAAAATAAGCAAATCATAGCCATAACCGCCCAATTTTGCAAGCCATTTAGCATTTTGGATTGACAAGTCAAAAATATCCCCATGAAAGAACCAAGCTTTTTTACCGTCAAGTTCAAGCACAATCTTATCGACAATAGAAATATTTCCGATGCTCATATCACTAAATTTCCGGAGCATTTCATCGTGATTACCAGTGATGTAAATTATTTCAACACCATCGGCAGCCATATCCATGATTTTCTTAATGACTTGTAAGTGGGATTTTGGGAAGTACCTTTTGCTAAATTGCCAGATATCAACAATGTCGCCGTTAAGGATGAGTTTTTTGGGCTGTATACTGTTAAGATAGGTCAACAACTGTTTTGCGTGACATCCAAAGGTTCCTAGATGTACATCTGAAATAACTGCTATCTCAACTTTTCTTTTGTGTTTCAAGAAATTAAAGCTTTCATATTGCAAATAAATCAATTCGTTTTGATTTGATGTCTTATTTTTAATTAACAAACAATGAGCAAATTGTTAAGTTAACGTTACCTGGTTTTCAAACTATTGCCCAGGTCTTTACCAGATGTGTTTTAGTTTCTCTAATTTTAGGGTTACTTTAGCGAAAAATTGAGTTTATGGCAGGAAATTCCTTCGGAAAATTATTCAAACTAAGCACCTTTGGCGAATCACATGGAACTGCAATTGGCGGTGTCATAGATGGTTGCCCCGCTGGACTCAAAATCGATTTGGATGTCATTCAAAATGAAATGAACAGAAGAAAGCCCGGTCAATCAGATATTGTAACCCAACGCAAGGAACCAGATACCGTTGAGTTTTTATCAGGGATATTTGAAGGCCAGACCACGGGAACTCCAATTGGTTTTGTGATTAAGAACACCAATCAAAAATCAAAGGATTATTCACATATCAAGGATGTTTACCGTCCAAGCCATGCAGATTATACCTATGAGAAAAAATACGGCGTGCGCGATTATCGTGGTGGTGGCCGAAGTTCTGCTAGGGAAACCGCCTGTAGGGTCGTTGCCGGTGCCATTGCAAAGCAGATGATATCTGATGTTTCTATACATGCATTTACCTCCTCAGTAGGAAACATTCATTTAGAAAAACCTTATCAAGATTTAGATTTTTCCAATATCGAAAACAATTCAGTTAGATGTCCTGACCAATCAGTTGCAGAACAGATGATTTCTCACATTAAGGCGATAAAGAAAGAAGGAGATACGGTTGGTGGTGTCGTAACCTGCGTTATCCAGAACGTTCCAGTAGGACTCGGAGAGCCTGTGTTTGACAAGCTCCACGCCGAATTGGGAAAAGCCATGTTATCCATAAACGCTGTAAAAGGTTTTGAATATGGTAGCGGTTTTCAAGGTGCGAGTTTAAAAGGTTCTGAACATAATGACCTATTTAACGAAGATGGTACAACCCAGACCAATCATTCGGGTGGTGTTCAAGGCGGCATTAGCAACGGGATGGATATTTATTTTCGGGTAGCCTTTAAGCCGGTGGCTACTGTTATCCAAAAGCAAAACACCTTGGATAATTCAGGAAACATTGTTGAAATGCAAGGTAAAGGTCGTCATGACCCCTGCGTTGTACCAAGAGCCATACCTATTGTCGAGGCCATGGCAGCGTTGGTTTTGGCAGATTACACACTCTTGCGTAAGCAGGAGCTTAAAACTTATAATCCATAATTTTGATAACTAATTATTAGCTATAAGTTCTCAATCTAAATCTAATAAATATAATATTTTGACTCTTCCTTTTGAGAAGATGTCCGAAGGACAGATGGGCCTATGAAAAAACTAGCATTACATTGGAAAATTATTATCGGGATGGTACTCGGTGTCATTTGGGCATTGCTGTCCAGCTATTTGGGCTGGAGTGAATTTACCATTAACTGGATTGATCCGTTCGGTACGATATTTATAAACTTGCTGAAATTAATTGCGGTGCCATTAGTCTTGTTTTCCATTATTGGTGGCGTGGCAAATATTGGAGACCCCTCGAGTTTAGGTAGAATGGGAGGGAAGACCCTCGGAATTTATTTATTGACTACGATTTTGGCAATTTCATTGGGCTTATTATTGGTAAACACCTTCAAACCCGGTAAATTAATTGACGAACAGAGCCGCATTGATAATCGGATAAGCTACGAGATTTGGGCGGATTCAGAAGGCTATGAAATTAAAGATGGTGTGAATTATCTTAAAGATCCTGAATTTTTGGAACGTGCTCAAGAAATTTCAGAATTGTCAAAAAGAGAACTGAAAGACACCACGGTTGATGATACCATGGAAAAGGCCAAAAAAACCGAAGATACTACACCTCTTCAGCCCTTAGTGGATATTGTGCCGAGTAATTTCTTTTCTTCCTTGGCCGATAATGGTAGAATGTTACAAATTATATTCTTCGCCATATTTTTTGGTGTTTGTCTGCTTTTCATCCCTTCGGAAAAGTCAGCCCCTGTTCTTAAAATCGTTGATGGAATAAATGAAGTCTTCCTTAAAATGGTAGATATTGTGATGCAAGCTGCGCCATTCTTCGTATTTGCGCTTTTAGCGGGAGTCGTTTCAAAAATGGCGGGTGATGATATTGGGAAGGTGCTTGAGATATTTAAAGGTTTAAGTTGGTATTCCCTAACGGTATTGGTTGGCTTATTGCTGATGATATTCGTGATTTATCCCATTATTTTAAAATTGTTCGTGAAGAAAATACCATATGTCGGCTTTTTTAAGGCCATGAGTCCGGCGCAAACGTTGGCATTTTCGACATCGAGTAGTGCGGCAACCTTGCCAGTTACTATGGAATGTGTGGAGCAAAATTTAGGCGTTAATAAAAAAATAAGCAGTTTCGTGTTACCTATTGGAGCAACTGTAAATATGGACGGTACAAGTCTGTATCAAGCTGTTGCCGTTATTTTCTTGGCACAGATTCATATGATAGACCTAACACTTGGGCAACAGATTACCGTTGTGTTAACTGCTACTTTGGCGTCAATCGGTTCGGCTGCCGTGCCCAGTGCAGGACTAGTAATGTTGATTATTGTCTTGAGTTCGGTTGGATTGAACCCAGCATGGATTGCCATAGTTTTTCCTGTAGATAGAATTTTGGATATGTTTAGAACCGTAGTCAATGTTACTGGAGATGCTACGGTATGCTCAATTATTGCTGATGGAGAGGATATGTTGGATTACGAACCCCGAGATCCAGCCGAGACTTTTGAATTGGATTCTTAACAGATATTATTTTATTATTTTATCTACTCCAATTAATTAGTGGGATATTATTAAATCACTGTTTTTTGTTCGGAAGTTATTTTTAATACGCTGAAAATTGAGGAACATTAGATGTATCTCATAGATAAAATCTACAATCTGATATATTTCAACAATTATAATAAGGTTTTTATCGAGTTTTTAATTAATCTAATATAGATACTACTATATTTGAATTGTAAATAAAGTGCTATTAATCAATCTTATAACAACTTTATTTTTGTTTAGATTGATGTATTCAAGAGTTTATTGAGTTGTTAAGTAGAAAAGTCCTTTCGTAAGAAAGGACTTTTTTATTCTAAAAATTTATCTCTTAATTCTGGTGTAGGTATCATGCATTCTTCCTTTTTCCCAAACCATTTATATCTGTTTTTAGCGATGTAGTCATAAACCCAATTCCTAATGAATGTAGGGAGCCATAGAAAAATATCACCATCAAGTTTCTTGGAAATCCTAAGTGTTTGGCAATATTTAAAGCTGCCGATGATTTTATTGAAAGTCCACCTGCTTCTGAGTAGAGAAGTATAGAATCAGTTTTTTCGACATCAATATTATATTTTGCAATTACTTTTTGCCCTATATTACTTTGCAATGGTGCATATCTAAACAGGTCTTTTTTATCGTATCTTATCACATACTGAATGGCGGCATTGCACAGATTGCAAACACCATCAAAAAGTATAAGTTTTTTGTTTTTTGGAAGACCCTCAATCATTGAATAAAGATACGATGTGGATAAATAGAGTTATTAAATATTAAGTTAAAAACAACTCCTAACTTGAACATTGAATATTGAACACTTAACAGTGAGTGATTTCTACTGAACGCTACTTTTTCGCCTCAACTAGCTCGAGCAAATCCAAACTTACATTTGTCGTAAATATGCCATAATTAACAATGGCCTTATTTTTCTCAATAGTATCAATACTTCCCACAGCCTTACCGTCAAACATTCTAACACGGTCTCCAACTCTCAACATAGGCTTCGGCTTTTCAACGGGTTTTGCTTTTTCCTTTGCGGCTTTTTTCTTTTTACGGATAACCTCTACTTTCTTTTCGGCCTCTTGTTTTACTTGGGTTTCTTTAGCCTTTACCGCTTTTTTCTGTTTAGCCGAAATTTTCTGCCGTTTTGAATTTTCAATCTGTACCAACCGGAACAATTCGTTCATCAATGGCCTTTTCTTTTTATCTTCAAAAAATTTTTCGGCGACGTCATTTACTTTCTGGCCTAAATAAATTAATCTTTGGTTGCTATCATAAAGCTCCTGAAAGTTTTCCAGTTTTTTTTGGACCTTGGCATTAACTTCCTCTAATTTATCGGCTTCGTTCTGTTTCTTTTTTTCGTTTTCCTTTAAAGAGCGTTCGGTCTTTTCTAACTTACTTCGTTCTTTTTGGAGTTTGGCAATGGTAGCATCAAACCTTACTTTTCCGCGTTCAATCTTCTTTTTAGCTCGATTTATCAAACTGAACGGGATGCCGTTTTTCTGGGCCACCTCAAAAGTAAAAGAGCTGCCAGCTTGGCCAAGTGCCAATTTAAAGAGAGGCTCGAGACTTTTATTGTCAAACATCATATTTGCGTTCTCCATATAAGGCAGTTCGTTAGCCAATACTTTTAAGTTGGAGTAGTGGGTCGTTATAATCCCGTAGGCTTCCCGATGGTAAAATTCCTCTAAAAAGGTTTCAGCCAATGCGCCGCCAAGTTCAGGATCGCTACCCGTACCAAACTCATCGATAAGAAAAAGTGTGTTCTTATTGCATTTCCGAAGAAAATAATTCATCTGTTTTAATCGGTAACTGTAAGTGCTCAAGTGGTTTTCAATGGATTGGTTGTCGCCAATATCACTCATAATCCTATCAAAAAAGCAGAACTCACTTTTCTCATGTACCGGGACCAAAAGTCCGCTCTGTAACATGACTTGTAGCAGACCAATGGTTTTAAGTGTAATACTTTTCCCTCCCGCATTTGGTCCTGAAATCACGATAATTCTGTTATCCTTACCTAATTTTATAGACTGCGGAAACGTTACTTTCTTGTCAATTTTGTTAGCCAAATAAAGTAAAGGGTGGTACGCGTCCCTGACATCATAGAGTTTATCTTGATTTATATTCGGTAGAATGGCATCTAAGGATTGGGCGTATTTTGCTTTAGAATAAATAACGTCCAGATGCGTTAAAAAGGTTTGGTAATTCTGAAACAGGCCGGTACTGGGTCTAACAAATTCGGTGAGGCGTCGCAATATTTTATCGACTTCTTCCTTTTCCTCATACTCAAGGTTATTAAGTTCTCGGGCATATTGAAAAGTAGTTTCAGGTTGAATGTAAACAATACTGCCCGTTTTACTCTTGCCCATAATATTACCCTTAACCTTTCGGCGGTACATGGCAGTTACGGCTAAAACGCGTTTATTTTCTACTACAGATTCCCTAATATCATCCAAATAATCAAGATTATGATACGAGTTCAGTGCAGCTGTAAAACTTTGGTTGATCTTACCACGTACAGAATTTATCGATTTTCTTAATTGGTATAAAGAATCAGAGGCATTGTCCTTTATTTCACCAAAGCGATCTACTACTTGGTCAATTTCATCAATAATAAATGTAGATATTTCTATAAAAGAAGATTTTTGATAAAGCGTAGGGTAATACTCCTTGAACTTTTTTAGGAATTTTAAAATTTCATTGGCCGTAAGCGTTATTGAAGCTAAATTCTGAAAACTCTTAGTTTCCAAAAAGCTGTTTTCGATTTTAAGCAGTTGCAATTCTTTTGCAATAGTATTAAAACCATGATTGGGAATACGGTTATCATTATAAAATGATGAAAGGTACTCGTTGGTGAAATTTAAGGATTTAATTATGCTTTCTTGATCTCTATAAGGCTCAATCTTATCGATTTCAATCCGGCCCAATTCTGTAATGGCCAATGCTGAAACCTGCTTTAATACTGAATGAAACTCTAGATCTTGTAAGGTTTTCTCGTGAATGCTGATCATGGATAATATCCCAGAAATTAGGTGGAATTACAAAGATACTTATTAATGTAATAGAAAGAAAATGATTCCCAAATTGCGGGCTGTCGATTATTTTTTAGATAATTGTAAAAGCCAAAATCTAAGCATTATTACACATGAGCATCAAAATAGAATCAAGTTGGAAAAGTAAGCTAAAGGAAGAGTTTGATAAGCCCTATTTTAAGGACTTAATGGAATTTGTGAGAGCAGAGTATAAACAACAAAAATGTTTCCCCCCAGGTCATCAAATATTTTCTGCTTTTGATAACTGTGCATTTGATGACGTAAAAGTTGTGATAATTGGACAAGACCCCTACCATGGCAATCAACAAGCTAACGGACTATGTTTCTCTGTGAACGATGGCATTGCGCATCCGCCGTCTTTAATAAATATCTTTAAGGAGATTCAAACTGATTTAGGTTCTCCCTACCCGAAATCTGGAAATCTTGAGCGGTGGGCCAAGCAAGGCGTTTTATTATTAAATGCAACACTCACAGTAAGGGCTCATCAAGCTGGTAGTCACCAAAATAGAGGATGGGAAGTTTTTACCGATGCCGTTATTAAAACTGTAAGTAATAATAAGCAGGGTGTTGTATTTTTACTTTGGGGAGGATTTGCGAAGAAAAAGGCAAAACTGATAGATTTAAACAAACATCATGTACTCACATCTGGCCACCCATCTCCATTAAGTGCGAATAGAGGTTATTGGTTTGATAATAAACATTTCAGTAAAACAAATGAAATTTTAGAAAAATCGGGACTAGATACTATAACTTGGTAAAGAAGGAAATTTTAACTTCCTGTTGCCGCTAATTGAGTGGAAGTAATTTGTTTTTCGACAGCTTCTGTTTTTTGGACTTTGCTTAATGAAGTTTTGACGGGTATATTTTTGGATTTTGAATTTTTATTACAACTAAATATTAAAAGAAGAAAGTTGAGGGCAACTAGTGCTGATAAAATAAAGGTTATGGTTATTATCATAGTCTTTTAATTATTAAAAATATCATCAATTTTGTTAAACAAAAATAAATAAATTATTGTTAAATAGAAAGTTTTGACCTACATCTGTTAAAAAATTAACATATTTTGATGTGATAACCATTTGCTTATTACTAAATCTTCAATAAGATGCAAAATCAAACTTTAAAAACAAGGTCCTTATATTTCGCTTTTCTAGAAATAATCTCCAATTGATAGAGTTTTTCTTGAATAGTGTCAACAGTTTGTTTAGAAGTTAACTCTTGGGACCATTCAGTTATTGAAAGCCATTCGCGTACATCTTCTATTTTTTGTAAGTAACGTTTTGAGATTGTTTCGTCAATATCGGGAATATTTTTGAAATTTGAGGTAGTTTCATTGATGATATTTAAAATTGCGCCAATGGTTTCTGGCTCATTTTCAAGCACTTCGTTTCTTACAGCGATTACAAAACACGGCCATGGCGTTGGGCAATTTCCAATTCTTTTGAATACACCCTGATCAACAATTGGTTTAGTGGTGAATTTTTCCCACATAAAGTAATCGGCATCTCCATTGGTCAAACCGTTTATTGCTCCTTCTAAATCTTTAATAACTTCAAATTTCAAATCAGTTTCTAAATTCCAGCCTTCTTTTTGAGCATTGATGTACGCCATTAAATGAGAACCAGAGCCATATCTACTAATTGCAGCTTTTTTTCCTTTTAAGTCGGAGACTTTTTTATAATTAGAATCTGCTGCCACATGAATTCCCCAAATTAAGGGTGATGATACAAAGTTCTGGACTATTTTACTGGGATTGCCATCTATTATGTCTTTAATTATGCCTTCAGCTAAAATTACGGCCATGTCAATTTCGCCATCTCTTAAAGCCTTGTTCATTTGCCCTGTGCCCCCAAAATAATCTTTCCATCTCAAATTGATGTTCGCATTTTTATAGGCTCCGCTTTTCAGGCTTAAATACCAGGCAAGGTTAAAATGTTCAGGAACGCCTCCAATTTTTATTTTTTTCATTCTATAACTAACCCTTTCTACTTTGATGTGCTTAGCACAGGCTGGGAACGGGATTTTTCATTTGATTCTCGATTATACGAGCAGATTTCTATTTTAAAGTTACGATTTTATTCAAAGTATATGAAATCAAATCGTCTATAACGGCTTGTGGATTTTGGCTAAAATCTCCCGTTGCTCTGTTAGCGATTATGGCATTTAGAGACAAGGCATTGTGGCCCAATAAAAGGGATAGTCCGTAAATACCAGCGGTTTCCATTTCAAGATTTGTAATAGTTTTGCCATTATAATTAAAACTTGCTAAACTATCATTCAAATTTATGTCTTGCAAATTTAGTCTTAATACTCGACCCTGAGGCCCGTAAAAACCAACATTTGTTGCTGTGATACCAAGGTGTGAGTTATTGCCTTTGAAATGTTCTATAAGTTTCGAGCTACCATTTACCACGTAAGGATCCGATTTTTCTTTTGACCATTTTGTATGCCGTTTTATTGCTTCAGAAAAATCAATATCTAAATAACGTTCACTATCATAAAAATGCATTAAACTATCAAAGCCAACTGCTAACTCGCTTAAGATAAAAGAACCTACCGGAAATTCACTTTGTATTGAGCCAGAAGTTCCTATCCTAATGAGGTTCAATGACGTTAATTTTGGTTTAATTTCCCTTTTTTCCAAGTCGATGTTTACCAAGGCGTCAAGTTCGTTGAGCACAATATCAATATTGTCGGTACCTATTCCTGTGGAAATAACCGTAAGTCGTTTTCCCTGAAATATTCCTGTCTGGGTATGGAATTCCCGTTTTTGAATCTTGAATTCAATCGAATCAAAATGAGATGTAACGGCACTAACCCGAGCTGGATCTCCAACTGTGATTATTGTGTTGGCAATATGTTCTGGCTTTAGGTTGAGATGGTAAACACTACCATCAGGATTCAAAATAAGTTCACTGTCTTTAATTGGCATTCAATGGGGCGTTAATTAGTTTATTTTCTGTGATGCTAAATTGATAATCCATTCTATTAATACCGCCGTAGGTCATATCATTATTGATTTTTCTGGAATAATTATCAGTGCCTGAAAGCGCATCATAGCCTAATCTATTAAGTGTTAAGCTGTCTTTGTTTTCATCAAAAAATAAGGCTAATTTCTCGATTTGTCTTTTTAATTGTAGATCACCATAGCCATAGTAGCCTTGGTAATTTAAAATATAGCCTAATAAATGATGCTTAGATTTTATGTCTTTTGATTTTACAATCTCCAGAATATTACGCTCAATAACTCCCATCCCACATTTTGAATCTGGAAACCGTTTTAAGTGCGCCTTTAAACAGTTGCTCATATACCTGAAAGATGAATTTTTCACAATATATGGTTTAAACATATTGTGATCTTTTCCGCAGTAGGTGCGCCATAGTGAGATTGCCAAATCCCGATCATCATCATTTAGCTTGATTTTATTCTTGTAATGCTTGTTCAATTGGTTTTTGCTGATTTCTGATAAGCCCTGAAGTTCTTTCTCACCTTCAACTCTTCCGCTACAAACCAAATAGAGCGGTAGTTTTATTTCCCTTTGATGAATAAGGCTCATTACGGCAATCAAGTTTATATGACAAAATAAATCGTATTCAAACCAGAGGACTATTTCGGTGTAGCCATCATCATCGTTCAATTTTTTGATTTCCTTTTTAAATATATTTACATCTAGCTCGATATTGTAGAATTTTTTTAAGAAGTCTTTTCTCACAATAATAAATTCTTCAGAATCTATGCTAGCAATGGTAGGACCCTCGCAGAGCATTTCGTGCCAGGTCAGTATTTCTCCCTCATACTTTAATTCTTCAAGAATATCTGTGAGATTTTGCCCGTTGGTAATATGCAGTGTTTTATTCATTATCCACCAACACGTTTTACGTTAAAACCTTTTTCCTTTAATAAGGCCATAATCTGTTTTCTAAAATCGCCCTGAATGATTATTTTTTCGTTTTTATAACTTCCGCCAACACTCAATTTCTGTTTGAGTTCTTTTGCCAATAACTTAAAATCTTCGTCAGCACCTGTGTACCCTTCTAAGATTGTTATGGGTTTGCCCTTGCGTTTCTCATATTTACAGATAATCGGGTCATCCTGAAGCCAAATTCCATTTTTATCTTCTTTTTTTTCTTCGGAAACATCCTCCGGTTCATGTTCGGGGAATAGATTTTTAAGTTGGTCTTTTAAATCCATGATTTTAAGTGTTCAGTATTAAGCTTTCGGTATTTATTGTTTAAGAAAATGGAATTGAGACTATTAAATTTAATTTTTACACCTCATAATTTTTAGGATTGCGCGAGATTGATTTTGATTTTAATGTGCAACCTAATTGAAATAAGATAGTAACTGGAGACGGAAGACTGCCAACTGCAGACTTATTTCTTTAGCCCAAGTTCAATTAATCGTTCGTCTAAAAATTGTCCCGCCGTAATATCAGAATAAAGTTTTGGATTATCCTCATCAATACAACTGTCCAATACATCCAGCTTCATTTCGCTAATGGGATGCATAAAAAATGGGATTGAATATCGCGATGTTCCCCAAAGTTCCCGGGGTGGATTGACAACACGGTGAATTGTAGATTTTAATTTGTTGTTAGTATGTCTTGATAGCATATCCCCAACATTTATCATTAATTCATCTGGTGCTGCAATGGCATCAAGCCATTCGCCTTTATGGTTTTGAACCTGAAGCCCACGACCTTGGGCACCCATCAACAATGTTATTAGATTTATATCGCCGTGAGCTGCCGCCCGCACAGCATTGTCAGGCTCAGATAGAATTGGTGGATAGTGAATTGGTCTGAGAATAGAATTTCCGTTGTGTATAAATCCATCAAAATAAGTTTCGTCCAATTCCAGATAAAGAGCAAGTGCCCTCAAAACAAACTTTGCTGTTTTTTCGAGCATTTGGTACGTTTCCTTTCCAATAGCATTAAATTCTGAAACTTCGGAGACATAAACATTTTCGGGATATTCTGCCGCACGTTTTGGATCATCATCTACATACTGCCCAAAGTGCCAAAATTCTTTCAAATCTCCTTCTTTCTTGCCTTTAGCACTTTCCTTTCCGAAGGATACATAACCACGTTGACCACCAATACCCTCAATTTCATACTTACGCTTGGTCTCCACGGGAAGATCAAAAAATTTCTTGACCTGCTTATAAAGATTATCGACCAAAGCATCGTTTAGAAAGTGACCTTTTAAGGCTACAAATCCAATTTCCTCATAGGCTTTGCCAAGTTCTTTAATAAATTGCTGTTTCTTTTTGGTATCATCAGAAAGAAAATCCTGAAGATTAACGCTGGGTATGCTATTCATTTTATAGTAAAGATTAATTAACGAATCTAAACAAAAATAGCGAAAATACTGATGATTTCATAGCAGATTCAAATTCAGAAAAACAGACCGCATCATTCAAATACCTCAAATTTTAATTACATTTGAGGAACTAACAGTAAGTAGTATTTATGTTGACCTTCCCAAAAAGTGCGATTGCTTTTGAAAAGAAACATCTTGATGACCAAACGCTCTTAAGACTATACGAGCGCATGCTCAAGCCCCGAATGATAGAGCAGAAGATGCTTATTCTATTGAGACAGGGTAAAATTTCAAAATGGTTCTCCGGAATGGGGCAAGAGGCAATTTCCGTTGGTGTGACCATGGCGATGCATGCGGAAGAATACATCCTGCCCATGCACCGTAATTTGGGAGTGTTTACCACTCGCGAAATTCCGCTCTACCGATTGTTTGCACAATGGCAGGGTAAAGCTAGTGGCTTTACAAAGGGACGTGATCGCTCCTTTCATTTTGGTACGCAAGACTATCACATTGTTGGGATGATATCACATTTAGGCCCGCAATTGGGGGTTGCCGATGGTATTGCTCTAGCAAATCTTTTGAAAAAAAACAACAAGGTCACGGCTGTATTTACAGGAGAGGGAGGCACTAGTGAAGGTGATTTTCACGAAGCCTTAAATGTTGCTTCCGTTTGGCAACTGCCCGTTTTGTTTTGTATTGAAAATAATGGGTACGCACTTTCTACGCCAACTAATGAACAATATAACTGCGAACATCTTTCAGACCGAGCCAAAGGGTATGGGATGGAGTCTCATATTATAGATGGCAATAATATTCTTGAAGTGTACTTAAAAATGACAGATCTTACTGAAAGCATCCGTCAACAACCAAGACCCATTTTATTAGAATTCAAAACTTTTAGAATGCGCGGGCATGAAGAGGCGAGCGGCACGAAATATGTCCCAGATGAATTAATGGACGAATGGGCCAAAAAAGACCCTGTCGAAAATTTTGAACATTACTTATTGGAGCAAGGTGTCTTGACCAAAGACTTAGACCGAGAATTAAAGGCTGAATTTTCTGAAGAAATCAACGAGCATTTGCAATTAGCGAATAACGAAAACACAATTGTTCCAGATAGAAGTATTGAGTTAGATGATGTTTATAAAACATTTGAATACAAAGCTATTGCATCTAAAAGTTCTACGGAAAACATAAGGCTTATCGATGCCATTTCCGAAGGACTGAAACAGGCAATGGAACAACATGATGACTTGGTAATTATGGGTCAGGATATTTCAGAATATGGCGGGGTATTTAAGATAACCGAAGGATTTGTTGAGCAGTTTGGGAAAGATCGCGTTAGAAATACGCCTATTTGTGAGTCAGCTATTGTTGAAGCTGCGATGGGTTTATCTATTGCCGGGATGAAAAGTGTGGTCGAAATGCAATTTGCCGACTTTGCCAGCTCAGGTTTTAATCCGATAGTTAATTATTTGGCAAAGTCGTATTACAGATGGGGCCAGGAAGCCGACGTTGTGATTAGGATGCCCTGCGGTGGTGGCGTTGCAGCCGGGCCTTTTCACTCGCAAACCAATGAGGCTTGGTTCACCAAAACGCCTGGTTTAAAAGTAGTTTACCCAGCATTTCCCTATGACGCAAAGGGGCTTTTGGCAACGGCCATAGAAGACCCAAATCCGGTTCTATTTTTTGAGCATAAGGCTTTGTATAGAAGCATTCGGCAAGATGTACCTACAGATTATTTTACCTTACCTTTTGGTAAGGCATCACTTATTTCTGAAGGTAAAGATGTATCGATTATTACTTACGGAGCTGGTGTGCATTGGGCTTTAGAGACTTTAGAAGCCCAAAGTCAAATTTCGGCAGATGTATTGGATTTGCGAACCCTTCAGCCATTGGATACCGAAGCGATATTCAATTCCGTGAAGAAAACCGGTAAAGCCATCATTCTTCAAGAGGATTCGCTTTTTGGTGGCGTTGCCAGTGATATTTCAGCATTGATTATGGAGCATTGTTTCGAGTATTTGGACGCGCCAGTAAAACGTGTAGCCAGTATGGACACACCAATTCCATTTATCAATCAATTGGAAGACCAGTATTTAGCTAAGGGAAATTTTGAAAATGAACTTTTAAAGTTAATAGAGTATTGATAAAATACGTAGCCTCTTCATTCTTATTTCTGTTAGTCTTAAACTGTAAAGATGAAGGCCAGGCCTACGAATGGAGGACCAAAAAAGTAACGGCAACTGCGTTTAACTCCTTAGCTTACCAAACCAATTCCAATCCAAGCATCACGGCATTTGGTGATAGCTTAAAGCCAGGCATGCAATGTATTGCCGTTTCAAGAAACCTTCTCAATGAAGGTTTTGAGCACAATACCATGGTCAAAATAGAAGGCATGAAAGGCACGTATTTGGTAAAGGACAAAATGAACAGGCGCTTTAAGGATAAGATTGATATTTACATGGGTGAAGATGTGGAAGCCGCACGAGAATGGGGTAAACGTAAAGTAACAATTAGTTATCGGGTGCCGGTTGAAAAGGATTCGATAGAATAAAAAAGTTTCTTGTGGATCTGTTTACAAGTATTGAATTTAAATTTCAAAAATCAAAACCAAATCTGGGGCTAATATCTATTAGAATTCATAACTTAATTCGTTGTAAAAAAAAATGTTCATTTAGAACAAGCGTTTATTTTATCTCAGCTTCCGAAAGTTTAAAAGGGTAAGCATCCCTCACAATTTGCAATTCTTCTTTGGTCAGTTCACTTGAAACTTTGCCAAATTCCCTTTCAGCATAAGCACGTCTCAGATCAAAGTACGCCTTTGTGATTTCGTCCTGAATCTTTATGTAAAATTCATAAGTCGTATTCAGGTCGTTTTTCAAGGAAATTACGGCTTTTTTGGGGTTATCAGATGAAGTTTCTAACTGAATTCCAGAACAATAATTACAACTTCTATCGCCGTTGTTATCGAGAAAGTCACTAATTTTTGTTTTTAAATCTTCCAGTTTAATAATTTCATCGTCAACGAGTAACTTGTTTTCGGCATTAATATAAATTTCTAGAATATTCTTTTGTTTGATGTCTGCATCACAAATTTGACCTGGCGGACAAATACTGGGTAATTTTCTACTAATCCCTTTGTCTTTTGGTATCACAGCGGTGACCAGAAAGAAAATGAGCAATAAAAAAGCAATGTCTGCCATAGAACCGGCATTGACTTGTGGGTAATCACGTCTTGAGTTTTTCATCGGATTGTTTTTTAAGATTTTTTTATGAATCTCAAAAACAGTACCAGTTTTTTGTCTTCCGTCGAGATAGAAATTTTGAGGAGATTTCAAACTTTACCCTAAATAATCAAAATCAATTTTTCTCATTATGTGATTTGGGGAGAAACAGCCCATTAATAAAACTAACATTAACCTCATGAACGCCTTCAAATTCAATAATCTCTAAATCCTTGCCGAATAAATCTTGCGCTAATTTAGTTTGTTCAGTGACGCGTTCTTCGGTAAGATATTTATCCCGGTTTCCATAGATAAGGGTTGTTTTTCCACGGAAAAAATTTAAATCAGAGACCTTGAGCTCTACGGGAATTCCGCCAGAATGCAAAATCAAATGTTCACATTTTAATTGGCGTTTTGCCACATAACGAAGAGCAACGCTCACTCCTTGGGAATATCCCAACACGATAAGTTTTTTTTCTTCTCCGGCCTTCTGGTCTGAAGGGTAGATACCTTCCGTCTCAAATATAGAATCGAAGTATCGCATTACGTTTTCAGTTTCCATTTTGGTGTTTTCCCGAGTTAACCAACTTGCCCCAACGTGTTTAAATCCTGGTGGAATATAATACTTACTCTGTGCCTGTGGCGCAATGATATAATGCTCCTCAGGATTTAGGTTTTTAAAATATTTTAGAAAATACCTGCTTAAATAGCCCATCCCGTGGCATACAAACCAAACATATTTGGTCTTTGTTGTTTTGGAATTTAAGGTAGAGTAGGAGTTGGTGCTTTTATAGGAAATTTCTTTTTCTACGGAATTTATTTCGCTCATGCTTTTCGTATTTTTGTAATTGACAATTTATAATGTCAACCCAAAAATACCGTAATCTATGCAATTATCTAGAGAAGCTGTTTTAAAGCAGGCCAATGCCGCAAGCAAAAACACCTTAATGGAAACCTTAGACATCCAAATCATCGATTATGGTGAGGATTTTCTAATTGCCAGAATGCCCGTCACCCCGAAGGTACATCAACCCGACGGGGTTCTACATGGAGGCGCAACTGCAGCTTTGGCCGAAAGTGTTGGGAGTTTTGCTTCACATATATTTTTGGATATTGAAAACAAATTTGTCCGCGGATTGGAAGTCACGGCCAACCATCTCAAAAGTGTTTCCGAGGGTTATGTTTACGCTAAAGCTACCTTTTTGCATAAGGGCAGAACAACCCAATTATTAGACATTAGAATTACAGATGACGATGACAATCTTGTTTCCATCTGCCGTTTATCTACCATTTCACTTCCAAAGAAAAAGCAATAATGATTCAAGATGAGTTTTTTGGACAATTAAAAATGCATTTGGAGCAGCAACTCCCATTTGTAGCTTATAGAAAGCCTGAAGCTGTAAAGTTGAAGGCATTTTTGCAATCTACCGATAAGTTATTCAATACCGAATCCTTTACAGAAAGTGGCTTTGTATTCTCACCCTTTGATTCTGATGAGGAAAATGTGCTCATTCCGGTTGAAACTTCAGAGCAAATATCAACTACGATTGACTTGGACCAACTTGATGCAAAAGAACAGCAGGTAGAGGTTGTCAACACTAATTCCGCAGCATTAAAACAACAACATATTAAACTTGTGGAGAAGGGCATAAGGGCCATTGCAGATAATAGTTTCAAGAAAGTAGTTTTATCAAGGGTTGAGACGATTCACTTTTCCTTATCCGACCCTAAAGCAGGCGAACAATATCCATTTTCAGTTTTTAAAAAAATGTTGTTGCATTATCCAAAAGCCCTAGTATATTTTTGGTATCATCCAAAAGTAGGTTTGTGGCTTGGTGCAACACCCGAGATGCTTTTACACGTTAAAGGATTGCGTTTTAAAACCATGGCATTGGCGGGTACGCAACCTTATGATGGCAATCAAAATATTGTATGGGATAAAAAAAATACTACCGAACAAAAATTAGTGGTGAACTTTATAGAGGAAGAATTGGAAGTTGTCGCTGATACTATAACTGTTTCCCAACCTGAGACTATCATTGCAGGCAATTTGCTACACATTAAATCTGATATTTCTGGAGTTTTGAAACCCAATGTCAAAAATATGCAACATCTTATTTTTAGTTTGCATCCAACCCCAGCGGTTTGCGGTTTGCCTAAAGACGAAGCCAAAGAGTTTATTCTAAAAAATGAAGGCTACGATCGTGAGTTTTATTCTGGCTTTTTGGGAGAGCTCAATATCTCTTCGAGCAAATCTCGCAACACCAACAGGCGCAATGTTGAGAATAATGCCTACGCCTCTGTAAACAAAGAAAGTCATCTTTTTGTGAATCTACGCTGTATGCAGATTAAAGAGAATAAAGCCCAGATTTATGTTGGTGGCGGCGTTACAAAAGCTTCTGTTTCAGAAAAGGAATGGTTTGAGACCGTCGATAAAACTAAAACCATGTTGGACGTTTTCTTATAATTACGTTCATTTTTCATGAATTTTTTTTATTTTTTTGAACATTGTTCAGCGTTAACCTTATAATATCTTAAATTTGCAGGGATTTTTTTCAGAAGAAAATAATATGTCCTACACCCCAGATATTCAATCCCAGAAAGAAACCAAAAAGCGATTGTATGATTATCAAATCGCTGATTTGCATCGCATTTTTGATGTGATGGAAAAGGCGCCAGATGATTATAATCTGTTGTATCAATTGCCCACTGGAGGAGGTAAAACGGTTATTTTTTCTGAAATTGTTAGGCGTTATATAGAGCAAAAGAAAAAAAAGGTTGTCATTCTCACCCACCGAATCGAGCTTTGCAAACAAACTTCGAGAGTATTAAAAGGATTTGGTGTCAATAACAAAATAATTAACAGCAAGGTAAAAGAATTACCTGATCAAGATAAATACAAATGTTTTGTCGCCATGGTTGAGACACTCAACAACCGACTTAACGATGGGCAATTAAAATTAGAGGATATTGGCTTGGTTATAATTGATGAGGCTCATTATAATTCATTCAGAAAACTCTTTAAGTTTTTCAAAAATTGTTTTATACTTGGAGTTACCGCAACGCCTTTGAGCAGCAATATAAAACTGCCGATGAAGGATAATTATAAAGAGCTTATTGTTGGTGACAATATTTCGACCCTCATTAAAAATGGATTTTTGTCATCGGCCGAAATCTTTAATTATGATGTCTCATTGGAAAACCTTAAGGTTGGTATAAATGGCGATTACACGGTAAAATCTTCCGAAGCCTTATACACAAACAACACGATGCAGAGCAAGTTGCTTTTTGCCTACGAGGAGTTATGTAAAGGCAAAAAAACACTCATTTTTAATAATGGAATTAATACTTCGCGCGAGGTTTATTACACCTTTAAAAAGGCTGGTTATAAAGTTAGGCACTTAGATAACACCTGTAATAAGCAAGAACGAAAGGAAATCCTTAAATGGTTTAAGGTCACCCCAGATGCTGTTTTAACTTCTGTAAGCATATTGACCACAGGATTTGATGAGCCCACCGTGGAGTCTATCATTCTAAATAGAGCCACACGATCTTTAACTTTGTATTTTCAGATGATAGGGCGTGGCTCACGTATTAAAGACGATAAAACATCTTTTAAGGTGATTGATTTAGGAAATAATGCATTGAGGTTTGGACCTTGGAGCCAGCCCGTTGATTGGCAGCATATTTTTAAGAATCCTGATTTTTATCTAGAAAATTTGAGAAATGATGAGGACATTGAACGTGACTTTGTTTACGAAATGCCAGACTCCCTCAAAAAAAGGTTTAAGAAAAATCCTAACGACACTTTTGATATTAAGGAAGAGTATAAAAATGTGATTAGGGATGGTAAAAAATCTATGCAGGCCATTGAAAATAGTATAGCCCAACATTCTGAACTGGTCATTGCCAATAGTGAGGATGTTTTTGAGGCTAGAGCTATGGCAAAACTCCTGCACGATGATATTTGCTACAGGATTAAGCAGTATTGCTACTGTATTATGAACAGTACAAAAAACTACAAAGAGTGGCTATTAGAAGAGTATACACGTAAATTACGCCTTAGTTTTAACGGAAAGTTTTAACGTATAATTAAAATTTCCTACTCCCAAACACGTTACTTTTGAAAATGGGAACAGTTTTTGATTTCTGTATCTCTAATAATAAATGTCATGAAATCATTCAATTTTCTTTTGATTCTAATGTTTTTAACCAATTATGGTTTTGCCCAGATTGATAAGAACGAAACAAAAAGTATTAAGATTCCTGCCAAGCAAATTGAAAAAAAAGATTCTCTTCCTACCAGTTTTGAGATTAATCCGAAGGAGAAATTCAGTATTCCCAAAATCAATAAAAATTCCGAAGAAAATTCATTGAATAAGATTACGATAAAGACTCCAGATAAACCTTTTTCAATGATTGATGATAGTGATCTGAGGCAACCTGGAGAGATATTTGAAAAGCGTTTTAATAAAGTCGCTGTAGAGCAGGGCTTGGCAATTGAAACCATGGCCGATGTTTTTCTTGGTGATATACGCAACAATGGTAAGTTCGTTAAAATTAAGTGCCGTGATCATGAATATCCCGATGGCGATTTGGTACAGGTCATTTTAAATGACGAGGTTATTATCCCGAGAATGTTATTGACCTCTGCATTTAGAGGTTTTGATGTTCAGTTGGAAGTGGGTATAAACCAAATCGTGTTTTTAGCTCTTAACCAAGGTGATTCTGGTCCAAATACTGCTGAGTTTGTTGTTTATGATGATAATGGTAGCTTGGTGTCTTCTAAAAAATGGAATTTACTAACCGGAGTTAAAGCGACAATCAATATTATAAAGGATGAAAATCCTATTCTTACCAAAAAGGAAGCTGAGGAACAGCAGAATTAAAGATTATCTAAGTCCCGTGCTAAGCTATTAAACAATTTTGCCTTTGCCTTTAAAAATTTATTCTGAAGTTCGATGGCTTTTAATTGGGAATCTATTAAACTTTTTTCTCGAGAATTAATAAGAAATATGGAGCTTTCGCCCAGAACAAATTTTCGTTCTTCGGCAGAAAGCATGGTATTATAATCTGCAACTATATCATCAATTAAGCTGTTTTGGGTTTCAAAAGATTCTAGTTCCCTGTAAATTGCCAAGATTTTATTCTGAATGTTGATACGTTCATTATTGATTTCAAATTCTAAATCCCGCAATTTAAATTTTGCTAATTTGAGATCGCCACGCTCTTTCCGTAGAAAAAGAGGAAACGCAATATTAAATCCCCCCTTGTAGTTATTTGAACTGAAGGATCTGGCAACATCTGGGGCTTCGGTCAAAAAGTTATATCTAAAATCAATAATGGGTAGCAACTTATTGGCTTTTAATCTCCTATCAACATCTAGACCTTCGTATTTGAAATTGAGAGACCTTAATTTTGGGTGATTTTCCAAAACAAAATCTGTTAAAGGTACGCCCAATATTTCTAACGTTTCGTCAATGCTATTTTCAATAGCCGCATCAGGAATTACATTATCTTGAATTTCGACAGGCAAATTATTACCGAGCCATAAATAGGATGATAAGTCAAGTTTTGCCCTCATCAATCTCACTTTTGACTGTTCTAGACCCAGTGACCTATTTTTAACAGTAATACCCGCTTCTGTTGCATCTATGGCTGCCTTATCGCCAGCTACTACACTGCGCTCAACACCTTTTAAACGTATTTTGGCATTTTCTAGGAATACCTCAAATGTAACAACTTCATTGTAGGCTTGCAACCAATTAAAATAAGATATAGATGCATCATAAAGGATTTGGTTGACGAGAATTTCTCGGTCTGCAATAGTTTGCTCCCGAAAAAGTTTGGCGCTTTTCAAATCTGCCATACGCTGATTTATAAATAGCCCTTGACCCAATGAGGCTGAAATCCCCGCACTATACAATCCGTCGTCTGGTACAGATGCTTGGGGATTTAGAAATTCGCCTTCGTTCTGTTCAAAATTGGCTTTCAGCTCGATACCATACCAAGTTGGGATTTTAAATGCCGCATTTAATTGGTCAAAATATTCGGTGTTCTTAAATTTTTTCCTGTCATGATCAACCTCAATCTTAGGGTCAAACCCCCCTCGGGCCTTCATCAAATTAGCCTGTCCAATCTGTAATACGAGATTGGCCTGTTTTGCAATGGGATGAAATTTTTTGACATATCCTAGATATTCATTAAAGTTCAAAATCAAAGTGTCATTAGTCTGGGAAAATGAGTTTAAAGCAAAGCCAAGAATTGAGATACTCATCCAAAATTTCAGGTTCTGAAATATGTCGTAATGATTCTCATTAGTCTTATGTTTATGAAAAAGAGTTTTCATTTCAGTGTCGTTTAGCATTTGGCTTTAGGCTAGTGGTTTTTGAAAATTAATCTTTAGAATTTGATTTTTTTTCTTCAGCTTCGTTTGGTTGATAATAATTAGGTGGGAAACCGTTTAGTTTACGCCATAGTTCAAACCAAATGGGGACATCTTCCAACAAGGCAATCGTTTTGGCTCCAGAACCGACCCTAATGGCTTCTGGCCACGGATGGTCATCTTTATTTGGAGCAAGCAAGATTCTGAATTTTCCATTTGCGCTTATAAAATTTTCTATAGCCACTACTTTTGCACCGTAAGTTCCGTAGCTAACGTTAGGCCAACCGCTAAAAATAATTACTGGCCAACCGTCAAACTGTACCCTTACATCTTCGCCTTTATGCATTAATGGCAAATCTATAGGGTCAACAAAGGTTTCTACGGCCAAATCGTAGTTTGCGGGCATAATACCCACTAACTGCTCACCTTCTTTGAAGGTCTCTCCTATACCACCTTTTATGGCCTTATTTATAAATCCATCTTGTGGAGCCTTTATGATGTACATGTCATTTCGCATCTCATAACTGGTAAAATCACTTTCCAGCTTGGTCACTTGCGCCTCGGCATCAAATTGATTGGACTGCGCTGTAAATTTATCACTCTGTGCCTTTGAGATTTTATCGGTGTATTCTGCGCCAATTCGATTAAGTTCGATTTTAGCATTAATGACCTCGTTTTTAGCCGCTAATAATTTATTTTCCTGACTTATTAGTTTTGCCTTGGTGTCTTGAAGCTTTGACCGTTTGACCTCAAACTCAGTCAATGATTTAAGCCCTTCTTCGTATAATTCCTTAATAGCACCAAACTGTCGTTCTGCAATATTTAAATTAATTTTTACAGCCTCTAGGTCTATACTGTCGCTTTGAACTTTATATCTGGCCTGTAATAATTTATTTTGAGCTTGTTCCAGTTTTAAAGTGCGCTCATTTGCCAAAGCGCCAATTTGAGTGTTGAGTGCGCCAACTTTTTCATTATAAGAGCCTACCGAAGCCGTTTTAGCTTTAATCTGCATTCCGGTTCGTTCTACTAATCTTGGATCAAAATATTCGCCCTTAACTTCAGAAATTCTCAAAATGGTATCACCGGCTTTGACAGATTGCCCTTCTCTAACATACCATTGTTCAATTCTGCCTGGGATAGGGGACTGAATTGTTTGCGGCCTTTGGCTGGGAGTTAAGGTCGTTACATTTCCGCGGCCAGTAATATTTTGCGTCCACGGAAGAAAAAGTACGATTACCGTGGTTATGGCGAAAGCAATCAAAAACCGATTGAATTGCTTGAAATGTCTTTTATGCAAAACCTTTTGACCAGATCTGAAACTATTCAGGTCCACGTATTTATTGATACTATTAGTTGAAATGTTAAGCATGATAATTAAGAGTTGATGAGTTTACCATCATTAAGTTTAATGATACGTTGACATTTGGTTCCCCATTTGTCATTATGACTAACTACGACGAGGGTCCATGGATTATTTCTATCGGTTAAAAAATTCATAATTTCTATAGCTTCTTCTTTATCCAATTGATCCAATGGATCTTTCAGTAATATTAATTTTGGCTTGTTTATAATGGCCCTAGCCAAAATAATTTTTTTAGAGACAGAGGCAGATAATCGTTTGCCTTCTGGATATAAAATAGTTTGTAATCCGTTGGTTTGCGATTTTACAAAAGTGGTGAGTTTGGTTTTCTCTAAGGCCCAGTTAATAGTTTTATCATCAATGCTCAAATTCCCGAAAGTAAGGTTGTCTCTTATGCTGCCTTCAAATGGGGTAACATCGGGGAAAGATTGTCCTAAATATGAGCGATAGTCATTAATTTTTAGGCCTTTTAAAGAACGGCCATTTATAAAGACATTGCCATTTGTAGATTCTATAATTCCTGCGATGACTTTAAGCAGGGTGGTTTTGCCCGAACCGTGCGGTCCGGTAATGAGAATATGCTCTTTCGGTTGGATTTTCAGATTAATATTAGAGATGATGGATTTACTCCTATCAGGAACGCTATAACCGATATCCTCCAATTCTATACTAAAATTTTCATTCTCGTCTAACATGACGTGATCCCCCTCTTGGTTTTCAAGTTCCTTGTCAACAACCTGTGCTAATTTTTCAATGGAAGTGAGTACATCATACATGGATTCTAATCCTAAGATAAGTTTTTCAACGGAATTGATAACGGTGATTATAATGATTTCTGCAGCAACAAATTGGCCAATGTTCATTAATTGGTTGAGTACCAAAAAGCCTCCTATTAGCAATAAACCGGCTGTGACCAATACCTTGAAGCCAATAAGATGAATAAATTGCTGGATGAGCACTCGAAAGTGACTTTCTCTTGCGTCGAGATAATTGGATACTAGACTATCATTTTTGGTAACGGCCAAATTAGTCTTACCCGAGAGTTTGAAACCAAGTACAGACCTAGCGACTTCTTGGATCCAATGCGCGACCTTATATTTCTGTTTAGATTCGTCAAGGCTAGTATCTAATCCTAGTTGTGCCGAAAATTTGAAAACAACATAAATAAGTAGCACAAGTAAAAGACCATAAATAATAAAAAATGGGTGGTAGAATGATAATAATATTAAACCAAAAATAATTTGGAGTAGTGCAGTTGGAAAATCGATAAGTATTTTAGCAAGACTCTTTTGTATAGTCAACGTATCAAAAAAGCGATTTGCCAATTCTGGTGGATAATAGTTTCTAAGCTCGCTCATAAGAATCTTTGGAAAACGGTAGGCAAACTCAAATGAAGATCTTGTAAAAATTTTCTGCTGAACATTTTCAATAATACGCATTTGCATCAATTGAAGCACTCCGGCAAAAACAACGCCTAAGGTTACAAGTACAACTAATACTATCCAAGAAGTGCTTATCTGGGCACCTTGAATAAGGTTTATTATCGCTTGAATTCCCAAAGGGAGAGATAAGCTTACAAGTCCTGCGAAAACTGCATAATAAAATATCTGTCTGATATCTTTTTTATCTAATTTTAGCATACTGATTAGGCGCTGCCAAGTAGTAAGAATATTTTTTCTGGCCATTTTAGTGATTGCTTAAAGCGTTAAATACAAGATGGTTGAAATAATCTGACGGTTGTACATTTTCATCGCAATCGGTCAGGGATTTGAAATGGTTTTTTAGGAAATGCTGGTGTAAACCTCCCTCAATAACTGTACTCGCCAAACTTAAAGGAAATTTATAATCACTGTTTACTTCTACCATGATTAGTTCCAAACGTTTGACTAAACGTTTATAGATAGAGAAGAAACCTTCACTATTTTCTGAATCAACTTCCTTTGTTAAATAAGATTTTGAATATTCGTTGATAACGACCCTGCTCAGTGCTATTTCATCTATATGTGCAAAGTTAGAATCTGTCTCAACACTTCTGGTCAATATATTTATCGCCTTTTCTAATTTGGCTTTAGGGTCGCTAATATTTGTAGTTGAAAATACCAGATGGTATTCTAACCATGCCCAATACCAAGAGGTGAGGTATAAAAGTAATTTATGCTTATTGTCAAAATAACGATAGATTGAGCTTTCGTTTGAATTGATAAGAGTTCCTAATTTTTTGAAATTGAAACTATCAAATCCTATTTCATCAATTAGCTGAATGCTATGCTCTATTATCCTATTGCCCAAATCTGAAGATTCAGGATCTTTGAGATAAAGTTTGTTATTTATATCAATTTTTAAATTTGATAGTAGATTTTCCATTTTAATAATTATTGCACGCAAATATAATAGTATTACTATTAAAATTGTGCTTTATTTAATTTTTTTGTGATAAATATTTACCATTAATGTTAAAGTCATGTTTATCATGTATCTTTGTTACTGTATTACACGGTGTAATACATAAAATATTGTATAGTAACACATGGCAAAGTCTCAACAGACCTTCAACAAAAGTGAAAAAGAAAAAAAACGTTTAAAGAAACGAGAGGACAAACGCAAAAAAATGGAAGCGCGTAAACTTGAAAAAGAACAAGATGACGGTAGCGAAAGTATTCCGTTTGCTTACGTCGATCAGTTTGGAAACCTTACCGATACCCCTCCTGACCCTGCGGATAAAATTAAGGTTAAGGCCAAAAATATTGTACTAGGCGTACCTAAAAAAGAAGAGGGTGATGAAGAGGAATTTGATCCAATTCGTAAAGGTAAAGTATCATATTACGATAATTCCAAAGGTTTTGGATTTATCATTGATATAGAAGATCAAGAAAAATACTTCTTTCATGTTAGTGGACTCGTTGATGAAGTTCAAGAAAATGATAAGGTGCAATTCGAACTAGAAAAGGGACAACGCGGTATGAATGCGGTTCGGGTTAAGCTCGTATAAAACTAATTTTCACATAAATAAAAAACTAATTCTAGTAAAATGGATTAGTTTTTTTGTTTTATGAATAGTATAACGTTGGTTTTTAGAACCAAGAACCAAGAACCAAGAACCAAGAACCAAGAACCAAGAACCAAGAAAATTACCTCTTATTTTCTTTTAGTTTACCTATTGAACAAAAGCTAGTTTATATTTCTAGGGCTGGTAATTTATTTTAGTTTGAAAATTCAGAATTCATCTTCTCCAATCGATTTGCCCGCATGTACAAAAACAGAGGGAAGGTAAAAGCAATGGCCACGAGAAAAGTCAAAGGCAATACAATCCACCAAAATTTGATTTTCAATTTAAGAGATTCATAAATCACCCAAATTAAAAAGGTTACGACCACTACCGTTAAATCTGCCGTTATCGATTGTGCCGGTAGTGTGGTTTTTGTCAAGTCGATAAAGTTTGAAATTGAGGTGTCTTCCGCAGTTAAATAAAATTGAATATTAAAATACCAAGTATAAGCTATGCCAACTAAGGCGAGTAGGAGGTAAAGTTGCTTAAATTTCATCGGAAATAAATATTAAAATATTCAGAAAAAAATAGTTTGAACGTTAAGAAGCATAGTCTTTTCAGGTTAAGCTTAAAACAGATTTACGAAAATCTTAAATTGTTTTCTAATGTTCAATATAAATGATATATGTTGACATAATCATATAAACATTGGATAATCAAACGGTTTACTTTAAACTAAAATATTAAGGAAGTGCGTAAGATTGGTATTGAAAAAACTAGCTGTTTTTCTGTTTGTTAATTTCGTCCTGTAGTTGACGTCTTACCTTTTGTTCACGCTCTAAAGCATTTCTTCGGTGTTCCTCAAATTCTTCTTCGGTTTCAGAAAGCGATAGTTTTGCTTGCTTCGTTACCGTATTGCTGTTTTTAAATTTGTAGATAAACACTAATAATAATACTACCAAAATTCCGATAATTGACCACATTAAAGAACTGTATCCGCCTTTGCTCATAGGTATTCCGAAAAGGGTCATACTGTCTTTTTCTTCAATAGTACTATCTAAACTTGATTGGGTATTTTATAGATTTCCCTTCAACTCTAAAATTTCCTTAGCCTGTGCATCAACAACCGCTTGTGTATCTGAAAGATCCTTACGTATGGCATTTAAAGAATCCATAGTATGCGCCTTAAGAGCATACATCCATGTTTTTTTTACGACCTTAAATTCTTGGTAATTATTTGACTTTTGTATAACATACTCAAACTGATTGTCAACGGTACCTTCATTCAATGACAGTTTATCATCTTCTTGAGCGAAACTTATTGAAACTATTAAAATACAAACTACTGAAAATAAGAGGGTTTTGAAAGAATTCATTTTGGTTGGATTCAATTTATTATTTTAATTATAGGCTGACAATATAAGGAATTTGTTAAGATTACTGTGTTTAGTATTTACCTAAATTTGTTTCAGAATCTTTTATTTCAAAGCGGATTTGTTTCAGAATTGATATAAAAATCAATCCCGCCAATAGCGGGACTTATTCATATACGGATAAAGCGATGACTTAGATGTTGATTACTTGAAATATATAAACCTAGTAATAAGTAAAACGTCGCACTTTAGCAATGTATTTTGCCAATCGGATTACCTGATGGCTATAGCCATATTCATTATCATACCAAATATACAAGATTGCGTTTTTTCCGTCTGGTCTAACTATTGTTGCCTTGCTATCATAAATGGCAGGAGCAGAGCTTCCCACAATATCGCTAGAGACTAGCTCATCATCCATTTCAAATTTAATCTGTTCTACAAGGTCACCTTCTAAGGCATATTTTTTCATGATGGTATTGATGCTCTCTACTGAAGCATTTTTATTCAGCGTTAAATTCAAAATGGCAAGAGATCCATTTGGTACTGGAACTCTAATCGCATTAGAGGTCAATTTTCCTTCAAAAGATGGCAAGGCTTTCATTACCGCTTTTCCGGCACCAGTTTCTGTAATAACCATGTTGAGAGCTGCTGCTCTGCCACGACGGTATTTTCCGTGGAAATTATCTACCAGATTTTGATCATTTGTATAAGCGTGAATGGTTTCTAAATGTCCGCTATCTACACCATAGTAATCTTCCATAACCTTTAAAATAGGCGAAATAGCATTCGTGGTGCAGGATGCTGCTGAAAAAATATCTATCTTATCAGGACTGTATTCCATATGATTGACCCCATGGACAATGTTTGGAATCCCTTTACCTGGAGCGGTTAATAAAACTTTATCTACGCCCTTGGATTTTAAATGTTTGCTAAGCGCCTCCTTATCTCGAAATGCGCCCGTATTATCAATGACCAAAGCATTAGAAATCCCGTAGGCGTTATAGTCTATTTCTTCTGGAGCATTCGCCGAAATCATATTTACGGTCGTTCCATTTATAATCAATGCTTTATTTTCTATATCGGTAGTAACGGTTCCTGAAAAACTACCGTGCACAGAATCATTGCTGAGCAATGCCGCCCTTTTTTGTAAGGTCATAGCATCAATTTTACCTCTGGTTACAATTGCACGTAGCCGCATTTGGCTTCCCTTACCAGTCTTTGTCATTAATTCCCTAGCCACCAAACGGCCAATGCGTCCAAAGCCATAAAGCACAACATCTTTTGGTTTTATAGCTTTATTCTTTTTAGCATCTTTTAATTTTTCTGCAACAAACCCTGTGGCATTGCTGTACTTTTGGTCTTCTAGATGAAACTCATAAGTAAGTTTACCAATATCCAATTTGGCAGGAGGTAGGCTCAACAATTTGATTGCTTGGGCTATTTCGACCGAATCGAATATTGAAATGGGTTTACCCACAAATTCTCCTGCGTATTCGTGCAGATTTAATATTTCGCTAACGTTCCGATCAATGAGCTGATTTCTAAAAAGCACGAGTTCAATAGATTTTTCGTACCATAAATCGCTCACGATTTTGATGAATTCTACAGTTGCTCTTCTACGATCTGCCTGAAATGCAAGCTCATTTTCGTAAGTTCCGTTTAATGACATTTTGTAAATTTTAATATTTTCAATTAATCTTGAGTTATGATTTTAAGGCATTATTCTGAAATTATCTAGAATTGCCAGATCGCAAAAATAATATTATTCAAACGTTTTCGTAATCATTTTCAATCTGTTTTTTAAGTTTAATAAATAGGCAGTAAATTTTTAAAAAAAAGCATAGAAAAACCCTTCAAAAAATTATTTTTCTTGAAGGGTTTTTCAGTTTATCTATCTACCAGCAAAAATTTATTCTCCAGTTGCAAAATAGACTTCTTTCTCTTGTAGGTTACCATCCCTGTATTTTAGCTTCTCTATTTTGTCTTTAGCGTCCGTACCGTATCTTTCCTTAAAATCAACAATATCTTGGATGCTTTTAATTTCTATATCATTTATCCCAGTAATTATAGATCCACGGGAAATTCCTAATTTCTTATATAAAAAGATATTATCAGAATCAATCACCCATACACCGTTTGGAATATCATATTTGCTTTTCAGCTCTGAAGGGAGGTTTTGTAGTTCCATTTCCAGAAAGTCAACACTTACAATATCACTTTTAGATAATTTTACTGATATAACTTTCCTAACGTTGTTCCGAAGAACTTCAACATCTACTATATCATCGGGACGTTTGGATTTTAAATATCCACTTAAATCAGAAAATTTAGACACTTCAATATTGTCCAATTTTTTAATGATGTCTCCTGCTTTTATACCAGATTTTTTGGCTCCAGAATTATCCTCTACGCCATTTACATAAACACCGTCAATTTCATTGATACCTTTTTCTAAGGCTTCTTTAGAATTTCTGTTTAATATAGAAACGCCTAAAATACCGTTTTGCACATCTCCAAATTCTATGATGTCCTCCACCACTTTTCTTGCAATATTGCTAGGTACAGCAAAGGAGTATCCTATGTAAGAACCTGTTTGAGATGAAATTGCAGTATTGATGCCAATCAATTCTCCCTTGGAATTTACCAACGCACCTCCAGAATTTCCGGGATTTACTGCAGCATCAGTCTGAATAAAGGATTGTGAATTTCTACCCGAAAGATCTCTTGCTTTGGCACTGATTATTCCAGCCGTGACGGTTGAAGTTAGATTGAAAGGATTTCCTACTGCTAAAACCCATTCACCAACTTTGGCATTATCTGAATCACCAAACTGAATGGACGGTAAGTCTTCTTCAGCATCAATTTTTAGCAGGGCGATGTCCGTATTTTCATCAGTGCCGATTAGCTTTGCTTCGTAAACACGGTTATCATTTAACGTAATTGAAATCTTGTTAGAGCCTGCAATAACATGGTTGTTGGTAATAATATGCCCATCTGGTGAAATAATCACACCACTTCCAGTACCTACTTGGGTTCTGGGTTTAGATTGTCTTCCGTAGAAGAAATCCTGAAGACTTGGCGCAGCTGAGACAATAGCCGTATTTTTTACGTGTACTACAGCGTGTACACTATTTTCCGCAGCATTAATAAAGTCTGGAGCTTCTGTAGTTGAAAACGTAGAATTTCCAGTATTAAAAGTGGTAGGAATATATGAAGTTTGTTCTGTAGTATCCGACCCCAAATTTAAGGTCGCATCTTCTTTGATAAAAAATAGATAGGAAGATAATGTAATGCCTCCACCTAATACTGAAACAAAAACTAAGGTTAAGATTTTTTTCATTTTATTATATTTTTAATTAATTAGGTAACGATTAAAATTAGTAAAATATTAAATTTCAAATTTAACTTTAACGATTTTTAACTAGGGTTCAAAATACTATTAACACACGCTTAACAGCTACGGAATATCAGGATAGAATTTCTATATTTGCAGCGCTTATGAAACTTGATTTTTTAAAATACCAAGGAACGGGAAACGATTTTGTGATGATTGATAATCGTCAACATCAGTTTGGCAATTATGATGCCAAAAAAATTGCATTTCTATGCAATAGGCGATTTGGAATCGGTGGCGACGGACTGATACTCTTAGAGGAACATAATAAGTTGGATTTTAAAATGGTTTATTTTAATTCCGACGGAAACCAAAGCTCCATGTGCGGTAACGGCGGAAGATGCATCGTAGCATTCGCCAAATATTTAGGAATAATAAATTCCAAAACAAGCTTTGACGCTATAGACGGAACTCACAATGCAAAAATTGAAAAGGAATTGGTGCATTTACAGATGCAAGATGTTGAGAACATTGAAGACCATAAATCGCATACATTTTTAAACACGGGCTCACCACATCACGTACAATTGGAAAACGATTTAAAAGCTATAAATATAAAAACCGAAGGTGCCAAAATAAGATTTGGGCAACCCTACGGCAGTAAAGGTACCAATGTGAATTTTGTAAGTAAAATAACTGAAAATAAATTTGCAGTACGCACCTACGAACGTGGGGTAGAAGATGAAACCCTTTCTTGTGGTACAGGCGTTACAGCTGTGGCACTGGCTATGAATTTTATTGGCGAGACCGAAAATAATCTAATCAATTTACAGACCCGCGGTGGCGAATTGCAGGTGGCATTTAATAGAACCGATAACAGTTTTACGAATATTTGGCTTATCGGCACAGCAACCCAAGTTTTTAAAGGTACAATTGAATGGAAACATTAACAGGACGTCTTATTTTTTTAAGGGCTTTGGAACCTGAAGATTTGGAGTTTGTACATTCCGTAGAAAACAACGAATCGGTTTGGGAGCTCAGTAACACAAATACGCCATATTCCCGATTTTTAATCAAGCAATACCTCAAAAGCTCGCATCGGGACGTCTATGAGGTAAAGCAGTTGCGATTGGCAATCTGTAATAAAGAAACAAATGACGTGATAGGGCTTATCGATTTATTTGATTGCGATTTTAAGAACAAAAGGGCAGGAATAGGAATCATAATCAACAATCCTCAGCATCGCAAAAAAGGCTTCGGAAAAGAGGCGCTTCAGCTACTGATTGACTACTCTAAAAACCATTTAGATTTGCATCAGCTGTTCTGTAATATTTCCGAAGAAAATGAACAAAGCCTCAAACTGTTCAAAAATGAACATTTTGAAATTATCGGTCTAAAGAAAGACTGGAATTTTATTAATGGCCAGTATAAAAACGAATACAGCTTACAACGAATCTTGATATAATGTACATTAAAAAAATACTCTGGGTCATTGCTATTATGGGATTGGTGGCCGCTGCCGCATTTGCATTTTACATCTATAATGTGATGTTGGCGCCAAATACTGCTTTCAATAATGAAGAGGCCTATATTTATGTATCAACCAATGCACGTTACTCCGAAGTTCGTTCACAATTAGAACCGCTCTTGGAAGATATGGATGGATTTGATGCGCTCGCCCAGCGTAAAAAATATACAACCAATTTAAAACCTGGCCGTTTTGCCATTTCGAAGGGAATGAGTAATAATGACATCATTAATTCTATTAGAAGTAAAAACCTACCAGTAAAATTAGCGTTCAACAACCAAGAGTCGATTGAGAGTTTAGCAGGTCGTGTAAGTTCTCAAATTGAGGCGGATAGCTTATCTTTAGTTGAAGCTATGACCGATGAAAATTTTTTGAATAAAAGTGGCTTCACCTCAAAAACGGCATTGGGTATGTATATTCCAAACAGCTATGAGTTTTTCTGGAACAGTTCTGCAGAAACTTTTCGTGACAGAATGCTCAAGGAATATAACCGCTTTTGGAACGATAGTAGAAACAAAAAGGCCTTAGCCTTGGGCTTAAGCCGTGATGAAGTGATGGCATTGGCATCCATTGTTCACGAAGAATCAAAACAGCCTAGTGAGCAACCGAGAATCGCAGGTGTGTATCTTAATAGAATAAGAATTGGGATGCCACTTCAGGCCGACCCGACCTTAAAGTTTGCGGCCTACCAACTTCCAGAGTACGAGAACACCGTCATCAAGCGGGTTTTGAATATTCACAAAACAATTGTTTCGCCCTATAACACTTATTTAAATCGAGGTTTACCACCGGGTTTGATTACAATGCCAGATATTTCTGCTGTTGACGCAGTATTAAATCCTGAAAAGCACAGTTATTTATATTTTGCTGCAGACCACCAAAAGTTGGGTTTTCACAAATTTGCTAAAACTTTGGCTCAGCACAACGTCAATGCGAGAGCTTATCAACGCTATTTGTCTTCCCAAGGAATCAATAGGTAATATGGTAAGGTTCTGGCTTTTTTTAGGTTGTTGCTTATTTTCAATATCCCTTTTGCCTGCTCAAAATAAACTTGATAAATTTTTAAAGCCCAGTGACACTTTAAACATCTCTCGAAGAAATGCTGTCATTATAACTGAAGCAGCTTTAGCGTCGGTAACGCTGATTGGATTGAATCAACTTTGGTACGCCGACTATCCACGCTCCAGTTTTAAAACAATTGACGATTCCAACGAATGGCTACAAATGGATAAAATGGGTCACGTGTTCTCATCTTATCAATTGGGAAAAACGGGAGCTAGTGTGTTGAATTGGGCGGGAGCAGATAAAAAAAGTCAATTATTATATGGAGCTACCCTCGGACTGGGGTTTTTAACAGCCGTTGAGGTTTTTGATGGTTTTTCTGAAGAATGGGGATTCTCTTGGAGTGATATGGCTGCCAATACCACAGGTACGGGATTATACGTGACTCAGGCATTATTGTGGAACGAGCAGCGCATCCTTATGAAATATTCTTTTCATCAAACACAATTCGCGAAGCAACGTCCCGGCAAGTTGGGAAACGGTATTTTGGAGGAGGTTTTAAAAGACTATAACGGTCAAACCTATTGGTTAAGCGCCAACATACATTCTTTTTTTAAAAATAGCAAAATCCCAAAATGGGTCAATGTTGCATTTGGCTATGGGGCAGAGGGTATGTTGACCGGAAATAATGAAATAATAAATGGTCAATTTTCAAACCAAAACAGATACCGCCAATTTTACCTTAGTTTAGACATTGACTTCTCCAAGATTAAGACGAATTCTCGTTTATTAAAATCACTTTTTGACGTTTTTAACCTGATTAAAGTCCCATTTCCAACCCTATCGTTTGACCGAGAAAATGGCACAAAGCTACACGTTGTCTACTTTTAACAACACTTTAACTTCTAATTTTCAGTAATTTAAAATAATGGCGTATATTTGCACGCTGAAATTTTAGGATAATTCATTCGTGAAAATCCCAAAGAAAATTAGCCGTTATGTATAAAAAAATAAGTCATTATTTTGCTATCCCTCTAGCTGTTTTTTGTTCCCTATTTCTGGCGTTAAAACCAGGCCCAAAATTAGATAAAAGTCTGTATTCTACAGATGGTATGGAACTCGATTTTTCAATGTCTGAAGAACGCGTTGCATTGTCTGATTTAGAATATTCCAAAATCAAAGATCTCATTTCCCCTAATCAGATTTATGTTCCTTACTTGGGTAAATCTTACAATGGTTTTAAGGAAGCTTTGGCGTTTAAGGAATCTCGCGGAAATTATTTTAGCGTAAATACCTTAGGCTATCTCGGCAAATATCAGTTTGGAGCTGAAACTTTAAAGCTGATTGGTATTTATAACCCCAACCAGTTTTTATACAATCCTAAATTACAGGAGAAAGCGTTTTTAGCAAATGCTGCCCGAAACAAGTGGATTCTTCGTAAGGACATCAAGCGTTCCGTCGGAAAAGTAATTGGTGGAGTTAAAGTCACCGAGTCTGGAATATTGGCTGCAGCGCATTTAGCCGGTCCTGGTACTGTTAAGAAGTACCTCAGAAGTTCTGGGAATTATAATTTCTCAGATGCGTATGGGTCATCAGTAAAATATTATATGAAGAAATTTTCTGGATATGACACGTCTTTTATTCAGGCTGAAAAACGAGCCAAAGCAACCTTGTAATTGAAGGTTAGTTTTTAAAATCTAGTAAAACCCGCTATAATAGTCGGGTTTTTTTGTTTTAATCCCTGTATGATTTTTTGAGATGCCTTCAATATCTAAAATTACCTGAAAAGCATAAATTTAAAGAGATTTTTTAATAAGGTTTTTTGAAGTAATTCCTGAAGTATTAGTTTTAATTTCAAATTCAATTACACCAAGAACCAATTCTTCCTCCGTAATAATCTCTACTTTCCATTCACCATCCCGTACATTATTTTTATACGTATAACCTCTAAAACCACCATCACGTCCACCAGTAACCTTAAAGCCAATATCTTCTGTAATTTCCCATGTATCCGTTTGTGAATTAAACCACTGCCAACGATGAAAAATTTCTTTTTTTAAATCAGTTGGCGCAAAAATAGATGTAAATACATAAACGGGTTCATTGGGTTGGCGTGTAAATTTTTTATTATGGTTGCGCCAAAAGATATACCAAGCCTCCTTTTCATAAGAAACTAAATATTCATAGTCTATTTTTTCAACGTTGTGTGCTACTAAACCTTTGTCCATCGCCAATGGTACGGGTGGGATAAGATTGAAAACATAAAAAGTATTAATAGTGATACAGATACCAATGATTATACCGATGAGTTTTTTTAAACTGATTTCTGCTCTTGTACTTGGGCTAGAGCGATAAATAAATGTTATGAGTGTAAGCGTACTACCAAGGCTTATCAAGCCAGAAATTATAAAGATTGTGGTATTCATTTCTTTAATAAAAACCGGAATCATAAAAGCGAAAAATGTAAAACTAATAAAGTAATAGACGCTAAATTGAAGGTATTTGTTTGAAATCCGCTTCTTTAAAAATTCATTCGCAAGTAATAATAAAACAAGTATTATAAAGAATACCATTGTTTTGGATAATGAGACACTCCGTGAAAAATAGATGACATAGGCGCTAGAGAGACCACCAAAGAAAAACTGAATCGCTAACGGAAAATAAACTTGGTACCTACCTAGCAGTGTATTGTCCCATTTGCCATCATCGGCTAGATTAAATAAATATAATGTGATACTAAGCGAAGTCATGTGGAGGCAAAGCACAACGGTATCGTAAGTTCTATCAATACGTCCCAATGTTAGCGTATCAAAAACAAACCCACCAATGAAAAAAAGGATGGGTGCGTATTTTTTATTCCGAAGTACAAATTTTCTAAAATTGCTATTTCGGTATCTGACCAAGATTCGTTTCATATAAGGCTTTGTAGGATATTCAAGTGTGCTAAATTCAAAATTATTTTTTTATTGTAGGATTAATAATCCGTCTGAATTTACTGTAAAATAAAGCATTAGTTATGGAATAATAAAAAAGAAATCACCCAAACGATAAACATAAAAAGCACAGCACAAATAACGGTTGCTGTAGGATTTAAAGCTTTATAATAAAAATGTTTGAAGCCCAGTACTGTAAAGCTGCCGAAGTATAATAAAATGTATCATTTATAGTTAAAGTGTTTTCTTTCCAATTTTACTGATCAGCAACGTTATAATAAATGGATTTTAAACATAGAAAATCCTAAAAGTATTAATACATTTCCAAAGCATGTCAAGAGATAGTTGTAGTAAGCTGCTTTTTTAAACAGTTGGATTTCTTTGATCGTGTACAACGTTAAGATTTCGGGTATAGAATTTTTATAGTGAAAACTCAGCCTAAATAACAACTGCCGCTCCTCACAGTTCTACAGCTAGTATTTCAAGACTCATTATTTTGAATTAGGCTAAAATATACTTTTGTTTTTTATCCCAAGCAGAGTGAAAGTCATATCTTCGGAAGCAATTTAAATTTTCAGATGGAAACCCTAGACAAAATAACTGCAGAATTTTCGTCACTCGCATGGGGACTTCCAATGTTGATTCTATTGATTGGTGGTGGGTTATATCTTTTAATTCGCTCCAGATTTTTGCCTTTTACCTTTTTTGGCCATGCCTTACGGGTCTTAAGAGGTAAATATGACGACCCCAATGATTCAGGGGAGATTTCACACTTTAAAGCCTTGACCACTGCTTTATCCTCAACCATTGGTATGGGAAATATCGCTGGCGTGGCTTTGGCAATCTCTGTAGGTGGCCCTGGTGCTATGTTTTGGATGTGGGTCAGTGCCATTGTTGGAATGAGCACTAAGTTTTTCACATCAACATTAGCCATAATGTATCGAGGAAAAGATAGCAAAGGGCAATTGCAGGGTGGCCCCATGTATTTTATTGTTGAAGGTCTAGGACAAAACTGGAAACCTTTGGCCATAATGTTCAGTGTTTTTGGGATGTTCGGCGCTTTACCCGTGGTCAATGTAAACCAACTGAAACAAGCGATTAACGACATTATTTTGATTCCGAATGGAGTAGAGGTAAGCGTTTATTCTAATTTAGCCATTGCAGCCGTTTTAGTTATAGTAACCAGCATCGTAATTTTAGGTGGTATCAAACGCATCAGCAACATGGCCTCAAAACTAGTACCTGCTATGGTGCTGCTCTATTTTGTTTTGGTGCTTTGTATCCTAGTCATAAATTATACAGAAGTTCCTAAATATCTGCTTTTAATAGTAACCGACGCTTTTGATGCTGAATTTATAAAGGGTGATTCATTTCTTGGCGGCATGTTGGGGGCTTTGGTCTTACTGGGCATTCGTCGGGGAGCATTCTCTAACGAAGCAGGAATTGGCACCGCAGCTATGGCTCATGGAGCTGCAAAAACTAATGAGCCAGTTCGGGAAGGTTTAGTGGCAATGCTAGGTCCAGCAATAGATACTCTCATTGTATGTACGTTAACGGCACTAGCTATTTTAGTTACTGGGGTTTGGGAAACCACTACCGATAACGGTGTTACGCTTACTGCCTCTGCATTTGACGATGCCATGCCAGGTATTGGCTCCTATTTATTGATGATTTGCGTATTTGTTTTTAGTGTTTCGTCACTGTTTTCCTATTCGTACTACGGTACAAAATGTATGTCTTTTCTCTTTGGGGATAAACATAAGTACATCTATAATTACTTTTATATTTTGAGTATTATTTTGGCGGCGACAACTCCTTTTAAAACAATGATTAATTTGATTGACGGTGTGTTTGCCTTAATGGCTATCCCCACCATGACTGCAACTTTAATCATGGCGCCAAGGGTAGTGAAAGAAATAAAGGCTTATAAAATACGTTTAAGGAAATAGTTTTTAAATTCTACCCGAAGGATTTTAAAAATGATATCGTCTTTTTATTGCAAATCATTTTTTATAATATGGTGTTGCAATCAAATTCTGAAATTTATGCAATACATGCCTTCCAGATCAAATCATCTGGCAACGGTGCCACAACATCAATCTTGTCGTTTGAAACAGGGTGGATAAATTGAAGGCGTCTTGAGTGTAAACTTATGCTCGCATCTTTATTACTGCGATTAAATCCATACTTTAAATCTCCTTTGATTGGAGAACCAATATTGGATAATTGAACTCTAATTTGGTGGTGCCGTCCTGTTTCTAAAGTGATTTCTAGAAGCGTATAACTATCTAAAACTTTTAGAGTCTTATAGTGAAGAATGGCTTTCTTGCCTTCCGAAGTTTTTTTGCTAAAAGCTCTGGACTTGTTGTTTTTTGGATTTTTAATGAGCCAATTTATTAGGGTATCCTCCGTTTTTGGCGGAGGGTTTTTAACCAGGGCCCAATAGGTTTTATCAGTTTTTTTTTCAGCGAATAGTTTATTGAGGCGTGGCAAAGCCTTACTTGTTTTAGAGAATAGCACAATTCCTGTAGTTGGTCTGTCCAAACGGTGCACAACCCCTAAATATACGTTTCCAGGTTTATTGTATTTATCCTTTAAGTAACTTTTGACGACCTCACTCAAAGGTTTATCGCCTGTTTTATCACCTTGCACAATATCACCAGCACGTTTATTGACGATGATTAGGTGGTTATCTTCGTAAAGTACTTGAAGGTTGGATTTGTTGGAATATATTTTCAATTCGAATAAAACGGATTAAAATGAAACTGCTATCTTCTAATTAAGAGGATTCCTCTTATTAATACGAAAAGTTATTGAGATAATTTTGGTTGGAGCTGAATATTTTGACTACCATAATAGTTTTCGCCTTAGAGGAATTAAAAGGATTTTAGTACTGTTCATCATCATTTGGGAAATCGACCGCTTTCACATCACCGACATATTGTGAAATGGCCGTACGCATATCATCATAAAGATTCATATAGCGGCGTAGAAACCGAGGCTGAAATTCGTAAGTCATCCCAACCATATCGTGAAGAACGAGTACTTGCCCGTCAACACCGGCACCGGCACCGATTCCAATTACCGGAATAGACACACTCTTTGCGACTTCTTCGGCTAACTTTGCGGGAATCTTTTCAACAACGATTCCGAAGCATCCAGCTTTCTCTAACATCAAGGCATCTTCCTTAAGTTGTTTTGCTTCCTCAGCTTCTTTAGCGCGCACGGTGTAAGTACCAAATTTGTAAATGGATTGTGGTGTTAACCCTAAATGACCCATAACAGGTATTCCGGCGTTTATAATTCGTTTTATGGATTCTTTCACTTCTTTACCTCCTTCCATTTTCACGGCATGACCTCCTGATTCTTTCATGATTCTAATGGCAGAACGCAAGGCCTCTTTTGGGTCGCTTTGATAACTTCCAAAGGGTAAATCTACTACAACCAGAGCACGCTCGATTGCTCGTACAACGCTCGAGGCGTGATATATCATTTGATCTAAAGTAATGGGTAAGGTTGTTTCGTGACCCGCCATAACATTACTGGCAGAGTCACCTACCAGAATCACATCAACGCCAGCGCTATCTACGATTTTCGCCATGGTATAATCATAGGCAGTAAGCATGGATATCTTTTCCTTGTTTTGTTTCATCTCTACAAGGGATTTTACGGTAATGCGTTTATAGTCTTTTTTTGAGGTGGACATAAATGTATGTGTTATTAGATTCGTAAAAATACAGCGTTTTACTAAGAAATATTTATGCTGAGGTTTTAAAGATGCATTTTGTTTTTTTTAGACACGGATTACACGGATTGTTACTAATTTAAAATGCACGCAAATGAAGCTGATGCTTTTAAGATATCCCTTGTAAGAATTCCTTCCCTTTGGGAAGGCTTGGATTGGCCTCCGCCCGAGTAAGCGCTCCCTTCCTCAGGGAGGGCTGGGGTGGGCTTCTAGGATTGGATTTATTAACAATCACTCATATTAACTCCAACCGCCAATCCACCTGTGCTGGTTTCTTTATATTTTGTATTCATATCCTTTGCGGTTTCCCACATGGTCTGTACAACTTTATCTAAAGGAACTTTGACATTTTTCGGATCAGTACCGAGAGCTAATTCCGCAGCATTTATGGCTTTTATGGCTCCCATGGAATTGCGTTCAATACAGGGTATCTGTACGAGTCCGCCGATGGGGTCGCAGGTTAGGCCGAGATGGTGTTCCATGGCAATTTCTGCAGCAATCAAAACTTGTTCAGGAGTGCCGCCTAAAAGTTCGGTCAAGGCTCCCGCCGCCATGGCAGATGAGACACCGATTTCTGCCTGGCAACCACCCATGGCTGCAGAAATGGTCGCCCCTTTTTTAAAGATACTTCCAATTTCGCCAGCTACTAAAAGGAATTTTTTGATATGTTCAAAATCGGCTTCGTGGTTTTCAATGACCAAATAGTACATCAGTACAGCTGGTATTACACCTGCACTTCCGTTTGTTGGTGCTGTAACCACGCGCCCTAAAGAGGCGTTAACTTCATTTACGGACAACGCAAAACAACTGACCCATTTGAGAATCTGTCTAAATTTTACTTCCGTAGAGCGAATGGTTTCAAGCCATTCTTCTGGGTTGTCATAAGGCAACTCTTTGTTTATGAGTTTGTCATGAATGTCATAAGCACGACGACGCACATTGAGTCCGCCGGGGAGATTGCCTTCAGTATGGCAGCCCACAAACATACATTCTAACATTGTGCTCCAAATGCGCTCCAATTCTAGGTTTATCGTAGGTTCATCCCTAATTGATTTTTCATTTTCCATAACCACCATGGAAATAGGTAAATTCAACTGAGTGCAAAATTTTAAGAGTTGAACGCCATTTTCTACCGGGTAAGGAAAGGTGCAATAAAACGTAATTTTATTTTGTTTTGAAATTTTTCGTTCTTCCTGCACCACAAACCCGCCTCCGATAGAGTAATAGGTTTCTTTAAAATTTCTGCCATTGATGGTTGCGGTAAAAACTAAGGCATTGGCATGGTAGGGAAGGAATTTACGGTTAAAGACGATGTCTGATGTAATATCAAAAGGTATGGGGCGCTCATTATTAAAAAGGAGGGTATTGGTGTTTTTAATAGCGGCGATAATAATATCAATAGTGTCCACAGGAATATACTCGGGATCAGCACCGCACAATCCCAACATGACCGCAAAATCTGTAGCGTGGCCTTTTCCGGTGAGGGATAGCGAGCCGTATAGATCAACCTTTATGCGTTCCACTTTGTCAAATCGGTTGGTGGCTTTGAGCTTTTTAATCCAGCGTTCGGCAGCGCGCCATGGCCCAAGTGTATGAGAGCTTGATGGGCCGACACCGATTTTAAGCATGTCAAAGACGGAAATACATTCCATTTAATTATAATTTTATGTGCCACAAAGATACATTTTGCAAGTGTTTTGCTTCCATTTTTTAGAAGAAGCTATAAAAAAAGTCCGAGACATTTAGTTTCGGACTTTTTAATAGGTGAGCTTGAGAAATTATCTTACTTCAAATTCGTTAATTTGTAATGTTTCTGAAATTAAATCAAGATTAGAGATATCCATCCCGCTAATATTTTCGGCAGGCACAATGACCACTCTGAATGTCTGATTATTGGTAAATTCACTACCTAAAGTATCCAAATCGGCAACGCTTTCTAAAAAGACGAATAAATCATTCTGGGTAAAATCAAAGTTATAGACCAAATCGCTACCATCATCAAAAATAATCGTTTGTGGTAATAATCGCCAGATTGCAGGTCCGTCATCGTTAGGATTCCATCTTCTATAGACTAAAATAACCTCATCTGAATAGATTTGCTCAAATTCCAAAAACAATTCATAATTTGGTGCAGTAAAATTCACGTTTCTGAGCTCGATGGCGTCTGCGACTTGACCATCTAATCCATCAAATCCAGGAGGACCTTGAGGGCCTGGATCTCCTTCACAGGCAGTAAATAAAAGGGCAAAAAAGGCGAGGCAATAAGTAAGTTGTTTCATGATTAGTGTTTTTTTATTTCTTAGTAGTGTGCAATGTATGTGCCAAAAATAAAAATAGGAATAAACACAATTCTCAAATTATAAAATCAACAATAACTTCAAGAATATTAAATTGCTTCAAAACGATAAAAAATTCATTCTTTTTTGAGGCAGATAAAATTTTAAAATATTTAAAATCAACATATTATTTAGGGAATGACAGATGGGTTTAACGTATTTATGACATCGTGTCATATTTTTTTGAATGGCATAAAGATTGACTTTAACATTCCGAAATAAAAAAATAAATGTCAAAATTTCGAAACGAATATTCGGAAAGAGATAAAAACTAAAATATAGTATTATGAGTAAAATAATTGGAATTGATTTAGGAACAACCAACTCATGTGTTTCAGTAATGGAAGGAAATGAGCCAGTTGTAATTCCTAACGCAGAAGGAAAACGCACAACACCATCTGTAATTGCTTTTGTTGAAGGAGGAGAAATTAAAGTTGGTGATCCGGCAAAACGTCAAGCCGTAACTAATCCAGAAAAAACGGTTTATAGTATCAAGCGTTTTATGGGAAACAAATATTCTGAATCTAAAAATGAGGCAGAACGCGTACCTTATAAAGTAACAAAAGGTGATAACGATACGCCAAGAGTTGATGTTGACGGACGTTTATATACACCACAAGAATTGTCAGCCATGATTCTTCAGAAAATGAAGAAAACGGCTGAAGATTATTTAGGTCAAGATGTAACTGAAGCGGTTATTACGGTACCGGCATATTTTAACGATTCTCAACGTCAGGCTACCAAAGAAGCTGGTGAGATTGCAGGATTGAAAGTACGTCGTATCATCAACGAACCAACTGCAGCAGCATTGGCTTATGGGATGGACAAGAAAGGTGTTGACCAAAAAATAGTGGTATTTGATTTTGGTGGTGGTACGCATGACGTATCAATATTAGAGTTAGGTGATGGCGTCTTTGAAGTATTATCAACAGATGGTGACACGCACTTAGGTGGAGATGATGTTGACCAAAAATTAATCAATTGGTTAGCTGATGAGTTTAAGGCAGATGAAGACATCGACCTGAGAAAAGACCCAATGGCATTACAGCGTTTAAAAGAGGCTGCGGAAAAAGCGAAGATTGAGTTATCATCTTCTGCTCAAACCGAAATCAATTTACCTTATGTAACGGCAACTGCTAGTGGACCAAAACACTTGGTGCGCACAATGACTCGTTCTAAATTTGAGCAGTTAATTGACGATTTAGTTAAACGAACTATAGAGCCTTGTTCAAAAGCTTTAAAAGCAGCAGGATTATCAAAAAGTGATATTGACCAAATTATCTTGGTAGGTGGTTCGACTAGAATTCCTGCAGTACAGGAAGCGGTAGAAAAATTCTTCGGTAAAGCACCAAGTAAAGGTGTTAATCCAGACGAGGTTGTTTCGTTAGGTGCAGCAATCCAAGGTGGTGTATTGAGTGGTGATGTCAAAGATGTTTTATTGTTAGACGTGACGCCATTATCTTTAGGTATTGAAACCATGGGTAATGTGATGACGAAGTTAATTGAAGCCAACACGACGATACCAACTAAAAAATCGCAGGTATTCTCTACAGCGGCAGATAATCAGCCATCGGTTGAAATCCACGTCTTGCAGGGTGAGCGCTCAATGGCAGCGGATAATAAAACAATTGGACGTTTTCATTTAGATGGAATTCCACCAGCACAAAGAGGAACGCCACAAATTGAAGTTACTTTTGATATTGATGCCAATGGTATCATCAAAGTATCTGCAACTGATAAGGCGACTAATAAAACTCAAGACATTCGTATTGAAGCGTCTTCTGGTTTAACAGAAGAAGAAATCGCTAAAATGAAACAAGATGCAGAAGCAAATGCTGATGCCGATGCAAAAGCGAAAGAAACTGCTGATAAGTTGAATCAAGCTGATGCCATGATTTTTCAAACTGAAAGTCAGTTGAAGGAATTTGGCGAGAAATTATCTGATGATAAGAAAAAGCCAATTGAAGAAGCTTTGGAAGAATTGAAGAAAGCTTATGAAACCAAGGATATTGCAGTGATTGATCCAGCATTGGAAAAAATCAACGAAGCTTGGAAGGTAGCCTCTGAAGAAATGTACAAAGCACAAGCTGAAGCAGGCGGGCAGCCTGGAGCTGAGGCAAACGGTTCAACCGATGCCGGAGCAGGTGCTAAAGGACAGGCAGCAGATGAAAGCAGTGATGTTGAGGATGTTGATTTTGAAGAAGTTAAATAATAAATTAAGACCAAAGGCGAAAGTCTGATGTTAAAATTTATAAACAAAAAGCGCAATCATTAGTTTGGTTGCGTTTTTTTTTGGTTGAAAAAAGAGCAACTAAATTAAGTAAGCTTCAAGCACCGCAAAAACTAATAGCTAAAACCTCATGGCTAAAGCTGAATCTCAAATTACCACTCTTAATCCTGCTGAAATAAAGTCTAAAAATGATTATCTTTCAATTCTAATGTAAATCCCAAATGAGAAAAATTTCAATCCTGCTTTTAGTTATAGTATCTGCGTTTTACACTTGTAATGAAGTTAATCCGAAAGGAGAAGATGAGTTAAAGGAATTCGTCAAAAATTGGAATGCAAATCATACCCCTTTGCGTAATTCTTTTTTAAAACAGCAATATATGGATGAGGTGCAATACTACAGCGAAGAGCGCACCAAGGAAATAGTGGCCGTGGATAAAAAACTTTTGTTTGAAGAGTTTCCTGATTATAATCAGACTATAATTGGCAAGATTGAAATTATCGAAGAAGCAGGGAACTTTCTCGCTACTTTTGATAAAAAAGTAAATTACAGTGGTCTTGAAGAGACTTACACTTGTTTTCTTGCGGTTATATATAAAAATGGAGAATTCAGGATACTTCGTGAAGGTGTAATTGGTGATGCCAAAATTTTAGAAGCACCTATTTTTCCTAATAAACGTCTAAAAAATGCCCAGATTACCAAGAACCCTCGATTATACGGCGACTTTAATGGCGACGGACTTTCAGATTATGCAAGTGTGGAATCTCCTAAGGTGATTTTAGAAAACGATAACGGCAACTTAAGCGAAAGTACGATAAGGTGTGAAAATGGTTGTACGAGTACCATTCGTTTTAGCAGTACCGACCTTGAACCTTTTGTAGTAGAAGAATCTTACAAATCCCAGCTCGAAAATCTTCAAGACCTTAATGGAGACGGCTCTGACGAAATTGGATTTTGGGACATTAAGCCAAACACTAAAACCCTCTATGTAATCGAAGCATCAAATGCTAAACTTTTGACTTCACCTCTGGTAATTAATACCAAGGTTCATAAGGATATAAAGTTAATTGACGTCATCAAAAAATCTGGTCCGGGTAAAATTAGAGTTACCGAGAGTATTCAGACAGATGGGAAATGGGAGCTAAAAACTAGGGTGGTGGTATTAAATCAATAAAAAATGACTTTTTAAAACACTTCTCAATTATTCTTTTTCATCAGTTTGAACATACTGTTTATTGCAAAAGAATGTGGAAAGGTAACTGCGGCCAAAAATGAGAAGAATAGTGCATAGAATATTTCCATAGAATTAAATACATAATAAAAAATCACGATAGCAATAACTGAAATTATCCAATACGGAAAGGCTTTTTTTATGTAAGCTAGAAGGTGTTTTTTATTGAAATCTTTATAGATAAATGTGATTTGGTCATAAAGTGAGGGCAAACTGTGCCAAAAAATAAAGTATATGGCAAATCCCCAAATAAGCGATGATATTTTAAAAATAATTGAAAAAACTAAAAGGTATAATAACTCCTTTACCATGATTTTTTGAAAATTTTCAACTCTAAAAGCTAAATAAATAGTAGAGATAATTAAGGAGAAACTTACGGTATAGAATGCGATGTTTAAAATTTCTGTGGACACTTGGTAATCTGAAATAGCGAAAATTATAGTAGCTACATCCTCCGGGTTTAACATGAACAATAAGGCGAGAATAAAAAGCCCGTAAATTCCGTAAAAGATTTTTTGGATAGTTTCTGAAACTTGAAAGTTAAAATGATCCCAATGTTGTTCCCCAAAATGATATCCACTTCCAAGAATAAATAAAAGGAGCGATGGTAATGGAAGTAATATAAAAAATAAAAACACGAGCAAAACAACGCCAATATATATGCCCAAAATCAAATAGGGCTTAAGCTTTTTTTCATTTTTAGACATTTTATTAAATAATAATAAGTCATTGGCGCCATGCAAAATACCGAATGATAGTATCAGGACAAATCCAAATAAAGTCTCCAGATTATTTGATAGTACAGATGCTAGCCATAAACTAATAAAACTCGACACAATTGATATATTTCTTGTGTTATTAACCATTTAATATTTTTTTTGTAAAAATAAGTGATTCAAATTATTAATACTTCAATTTTTTTTGTTTAACTTTATCCGTAAATAATTAAACAAAATTATAACCTAAAATCAAATTCTTATGAAATCACTAGTATTGCTTGCTGATGTCAGCTCTAAATTAGACCCAACCGATTATGTCGGTTTTACGTTTTTTGTTGGTAGTATGGCTATGATGGCTGCATCTGCCTTTTTCTTTTTGTCCTTAAGTCAGTTTGATAGAAAATGGAGAACCTCTATTTTGGTATCAGGACTTATTACATTTATTGCAGCCGTTCATTATTTCTACATGCGGGATTATTGGTTTGCAAACGTAGAGTCCCCAACATTTTTTAGATATGTCGATTGGTTGTTGACGGTGCCTTTGATGTGTGTTGAGTTCTATTTAATTCTAAAAGTCGCAGGCGCAAAGACTTCATTAATGTGGAGATTGATACTGTTTTCTGTTATAATGTTAGTAACTGGATATTTCGGTGAGGCTGTATTTATGGATCAAGCTGCCTTATGGGGAGCAATTTCCGGAGCTGCTTATTTCTATATTGTATATGAAATTTGGTTGGGAAGTGCGAAAAAATTGGCAGTAGCCGCAGGGGGTGATATTCTAAAGGCACATAAAATTTTGTGCTGGTTTGTTCTTGTAGGATGGGCTATTTATCCATTAGGTTATATGTTAGGAACGGATGGTTGGTACACAAGTATTTTAGGTTCAGGTAGTGTTGATGTGGTTTATAACATTGCAGATGCCATTAATAAAATCGGTTTTGGATTAGTGATTTACGCCTTGGCAGTTAAAAAGCAGAACGTAATTGCCTAATTTTAAAATAGAGTTATTGGAAAAGCGTAATTTCGTCTAACGAAATTACGCTTTTTGTATTTCTAAAGGAATCCGCATTAAGATTAAGAAATTATAAGACTATAGTCACTTATATATGATTGAAAATAAATTAGCAAATAATGAAATCAAATATAGAAGATTAGCCTCAAAATTAACGGCCAATGGCGAGAAATACGTTCAGCAAGGTCATCCCTGGGTGTTTAACGACAGTATTGTAAAAATAAATGATGATGCTAAAACCGGCGACTTGGTTATTATCTTCGGAAAGCGTAAAAATGCCATGATCGGAATAGGATTGTACGATGCAGATTCGCCAATCAGGATTAAGGTAATCTATAGCGGAACTAAGCCAGTTACAATTAATTCTAATTTTTTTCTTCGTAAAATAGAGCAGGCTTATCAAAAACGATTGCCATTATTAAGAACCGCAACAAATGCGTATCGTTTGATTTTTGGAGAAAACGACGGATTTCCCTCATTAATTGCCGATGTATATAATAAAGTATTGGTCATAAAACTTTATTCTGAAATCTGGCTACCTCATTTTCAAACCATTGTGGAATCATTGATTGAGGTTTCCCAAACTGAAATTGTGGTGGTGCGGTTAAGCCGAAGCCTACAAAATTCAAACTCCCATCAATTTAAGGACGGCATGGTAATTTACGGAATACTTGAAAACGAAGTCGTCACTTTCAAAGAACATGGCATCAACTTTTCTGCTAACGTTATCAAAGGCCATAAAACAGGCTATTTTTTAGACCATCGGGAGAATAGGAGGCAAGTTGGCTTATTAAGTCAAAGCAAAACAGTGCTGGATGTGTTTTCTTACGCTGGTGGATTTTCGGTCCATGCGCTTGCAAATGGAGCAACAGAAGTTACAAGCTTAGACATAAGCCCCCAAGCCCTTGAAATTGCCATTGAGAACGGGAAATTAAATGATTATGTTGGCCAACATAATATTCTAGCGGGTGATGCCTTTAAACTCTTAAAACAACTCATTTCCGAAGGCAAAACTTTTGAGGTTGTGGTTATTGACCCACCAAGTTTTGCAAAACAGCAAAGTGATGCACAACTGGCCAAGAAAAAATATGCCCAGTTAGCAGAACTAGGAGCCAAGCTCACAACAAAGAGTGGACTTTTGGTTTTAGCGTCTTGTTCTTCTCGGGTTTCAGCAAAGTCATTTTACGATATTAATGAGCAAACTTTAAAATCCCTAGACCGCCCGTTCTCCATACTACAAAAAAACGAGCACGATATTGATCATCCCATCGGTTTTCCTGAAGGGGCTTATTTAAAGTGCGGGTATTATCGTTTTGGATAAAAGTTATTAGTTGATGTATTCAAACTTCAATAAACAGTCTTTTGAAAAAGGATGCAGATTCAGACCGTTCGGACGGATAAGTTACTTTTAGGGAGATATAAATCGCCATAACTGCTAATTAAAGTTTGGTGTGGGTCAAAATAATCCATGATATCAGCGTCCCATTTCAATTCCAATTTTATCTATCTTTGGCCATCATAAATTTGAATCTATGCCAGCCAAACTTACGCAGCTTTTAAATATTTCTCACCCAATCATTCAAGCCCCAATGTTCTTGGTGTCTAATGTTGCTATGGTCACGGAAGCCATGAAAAGTGGAATCGCAGGTTGCATTCCGGCTTTGAATTATCGAACGCTTGAAGAATTACGAGAGGCTGCCAAACAACTAAAGGCCAATAAGGTTGAAGGCGGTTCTTTTGGTTTTAACCTGATTGTTAATAAATCTAATGTGAAATATAAGGGTCAGTTGGAAGTGCTTTGTGAGGAAGGATGCGATTTCATAATCACCTCTTTGGGCAGTCCGGAAGAAACCATAAATCAAGCTCATGCTGCTGGCATCAAGGTGTTTTGCGATGTTACCGATTTGCATTTCGCAAAAAAGGTTGAAGGTCTTGGAGCAGATGCGGCTATTGCGGTCAACGATGAAGCCGGAGGACATAGAGGCAATTTTTCTCCTGAAAATTTAATCAAACAGTTGAAATCAAATATTGATATTCCGGTAATTTCAGCTGGTGGCGTTGGTTGTAAAGCAGATATAGACAAAATGTTGAGCTACGGTGCAGATGGTGTTTCGGTTGGAAGTCCATTTATTGCTTCAGAGGAAGCTGAAGTTACAGATGAGTATAAACAAGCCTGTGTAGATTACAACGCCGATGATATTGTTATGACTGAGCGAATATCTGGAACGCCATGTACTGTGATCAACACGCCTTACGTTCAAAAAATCGGTACAAAATCAACTTGGATTGAAAGGCTGTTGAATAAAAATAAGACCTTAAAAAAGTGGGTCAAGATGATTCGTTTTTCCATAGGTATGAAGGCCACCGAAAAAGCAGCAAAAGAAGCCACTTATAAAACAGTTTGGGTAGCAGGGCCTAGTATTCGGCATACAAAAGCCATATTGCCTGTGCGACTGATTGTTGAAAATTTAATCCAGTAAATTAATTTCATTTAATAAAATACCATTTTGATTTCGGCAGATTTGTATTTTATAATACCTTTAAATGCAATATTTACACGTCTATGCTGAAACGTTTTTTAAGTCTGATTTTATTCATTTTTGTTATCCTTATCGCCATGTTGTATTGGTCGGTCTCCAGTACTGATCAAATTTTTGGCCAATCAGAAATCTTACAACCCAAAGAAATTGGCGCTGTAAATCTTAGAAACTATGACTCGGTGCTGGTTGCCGCTAGTTCGGTTTATAAGGCCGATTTCATTAAGAACATTATGCAGGGTAAACATTATCGTGAGGCTTGGGCGGCTCCTTCTGCGGTAAAACTCCTATTTTTAGATACGCTTTTTGGTGGGGTCACCATTTTGAAAGAAGGCGGTGGTAACCAGACCCACTCATTGAAATTAAAGGATTCTAGTGGGATTGACTATGCATTACGCAGCGTTAACAAAGACCCGGCTCCCCTTATCCCAAACATTGCAAGAACACTAAAAGTAGAGAATATAATTGTAGATGGTATATCTGCACAGCATCCTTATGGGGCAATTTTAGTGGCAAAATTGGCAGACGGTGCAAAAATCATTCATACAAAACCTCAAATGGTTTTTCTTCCAAAGCAAGAAGCGTTGGGAGATTACAACGCAAAATTTGGGAATCGGCTCTTTTTGTTAGAGTATGATACTAAGAGTGATGTCAATTGGACCAATCTATCTAACATAACAGAATTACATGATACCGATGGTTTACAGGACCTCAAGCAGGAACAGGGTAAATCAATAACCATTGATAAAAGCGTTTTTATAAGAGCGCGGTTGTTTGATTTTTTAATTGGAGATTGGGATCGTCATGCCAAACAATATGGTTGGGCGATTCAAAAAAATGGAGAAAATCTTAAGGCCATCCCTATACCGGGCGATCGGGACAATGCATTTTTTAACAACGGTGGCCTGATTCCAAAGTTATTGAGCAACAGATTTATTGTTCCAAGGCTTAGACCTTTTGACGAAGATATTGATTTTATGGAGGGTTTGGTGTATCCCGTAGACCGCTATTTTCTTTTAAATACAGAGGTTTCATTGTTTACTTCGGAAGCTAAAGCACTGCAAGACATGCTGACTGATGATGTGATTGATGCCGCATTTGAAGTTTGGCCAGCACGTATTTCCGCACTAAATCAGGAAGAAATTAGTAAAAAAATTAAAAGTAGGAGAGCGGACCTTTTGAAATATGCAAAAGCTTTTAAAGCTGAAATCGATAGACAAGGTATATTGGATGCATCCCTAAAAGGCTCTGAGCATAAAACGTTTGTTCCAAATCTATTGAAATGTTTTGAGTGTAATAATTGATTATTTTTTTGGAATCTAGGTTCTAGATTTTAGTAGGGTTTTTGGATTTATACTGGTCAGTAGTTCACATAAACCCATCCAAAAAAAGCCTCATAATTAGGATCATTTAAATTGAGTAAATAGAAATAAGTCCCCACAGGCACTAGATTACCATGATTATTAATACCACGGTTTATAAGTCCTTCCCACCGTTTTGAGTTATTGCCTTCGAAAATCAAAGTTCCATAACGATTAAAAATTTTCAGTTCATGTTGTTCAAAGACATCGTAAAGTCCTTGAATATTGAACCAATCGTTTTTTCCATCATCATTGGGAGAGAATCCCTCAGGAATATACGGCGGACAATTTTCTACAGTGAGTTCAAAATCATAAGCTTGATAGCATGGCAGATTATCAACCCTCGCAAAAATGGTTTGCGGATTAGTTGACGTTTGATAATCTTCGGGGTTTATAATTTCGAATGCCTGCGTTTCCAAATCTTCCAAACTCTCAAAAAAACGGATTTCAGTATCAGTAGTTAGTTGTTCGTTTAAGATTTCCGGTAGATTAAAAGTACCGCTTCCTAATCCTTCGTTACAGGCCAAATCACCCATAAGACTTATTACAGGAGAAGCAACCAATACATCGATAGTTGTGCTGTTAGAATTATTAGTTTCGATGATTTCGGTAATTATTCCCAATCCAGTACCATCATCATCAACAACTGCAGTTAGCGTAAAGATATCCACTATGGTATCGGGTAGTAGAATTGAAATAGAATTACTTTCCGAAGAATTTATAGCAATATCTGTCATGGTTTCAGATTGGGCTATAAGTATAGAATCAATGTAGAAAGCGATGGGCGTATTTGCAGGTAATACATCGGTACTATTACTATTAAAAACTGTGTAATCAATGTCAATATTATCATCACCGCAATTTAAAAACACATCCGAAAGTGAAATGGTTGCATCTGGTAATTGGCTGTTGAGTACCGTGATAATGTTGTTGATCATCACAAAATCCTGACCAGAAGTAAGACTTATGGTGGCTGTGGTATCGCCAATGTTTATATTATTCTGAATATCATAGACATCAATATCCATATTGTACAAATTGCTGGTGCCAGTAAAACTATTGGTACCATTGAAAGCATTGTTGATTGGATTGAGCGGGGGATTGCTAATCGGGTTTCCGTTAATTGATAACTGCTCGTTTACTGCTATTTCGGCATCACCTTCCCAAGCTACAAAACCTATTTTGGCGCCTTCATTATCCAAAACGTTCAAATTTTCTAAATTGATGGTAAGATTATCAGGTACGCTTTGGAGTCCGTCATAAACATTTAATTGGTTTAACGGTAAGGTATCATCTTGGTATATGATGGTAATTGCCCAACCCGCGAAATTGGTTCCGGTTGGGCAAAAAGGCGTTATGATGTCGGTTAAATCTAGCTCAGAAACAGTGTAGGTGGTATTGCCTTCATCTTGCAGTAAGGTTGTTACGTCGGCAAATGCAGCAAAAAAATTACGATTCTCATCAATAGAATCACTAAAAGACCTTTCTGCGGAAATGGGTTGACCATTTAAAAGCAGGTCAAAATCTCCTGATCCAGAACCTGCCCAATAGAGATAGGCGGCTATAATTTCTTGATTGGAATTTAGGTTAAGGTCGGCTGAAGAAGTTGTAAGTATAGAGCATTCGGTAAATAATTCATTCTCGACTAAATTTAATGTATTGCCAATAGCTGTATAATCAAAACGTCCATTAAACTGCTGGTAAATGCTAACATCTTGTGCCTGTAGATTGAATTGCACAAGTATGGCCAATAAAATAAAACTCTTAAAAACGTTCATAAATATCTGGCTAGTTCTGTGGGGAAGTTACACAAAAAATATTAGCGTTTTAACGTGAAATGCCCTTTAAGTGTTCTACCATCTTGAAGGTTGACAACAAACCAATAATCACTTGAGGGCATTGCTGCTCCGTTGAATGTACCATCCCAACCGACACCTAATGGGTCCAAGGTAATTAGTAATTTTCCTAATCTGTCAAAAATCAAAATCTCTGAATTGGGTTGAAACATTTCAGAAATGCCTTTTACCTGCCAAAATTGATTGAACTCATCTCCATTGGGAGTAAAGAATTTAGGAAATCCAATTACCGAAACGAGCTCTTCTACAATGCCACAATCATTTTTAATATCCCGAACGTAAACGGTATGAAAGCCAAAGCTTACGTTTTCAAAAACCGGACTGTCTTGATAAGGCCCAATGGGATTATCCAAAGCATATTGATAAGTGCCTTCTCCGGTTACAAAAACAGAAATACTATTATTATCAGTGGCATCTGTAATTTCTATGTCTGTAAACGTAGCGGTATTGGATGGAGATACTGTAATAGTTCTATTTTTAGAACAACCATCGGTAGAGGTTACTATTACAGAATACGTTCCAGGCTCATTAACTTCAATGGTCGTTGTAGTTTCGCCCGTGGACCAAACATAATTAAAGTTATTAGGAATTCCTTCAATAAATCCGCCAGTTAAGGTTATGGTTTCAGGAAATGTATTGAGGCAATAAAAAACTTCTTCATCGGTAAGGATATTGGGTAGTTCAAAAACAGTCAACTCTATTGCGCTTATTCCGAAACAGGCATTTGCATTTTCTACCCTTGCATAAATAGTTTGTGAATACGGGATGGTATTTGTAAAATTCACAGCTATTGGATTGTTTTCGGTTAATGCCTCGTTGTAGAATTCATAATAGCTAATATCCAAACCGGTGGGCAAACCCAAAAGTATGGCGTCCTCGGCCTCTTCAAGATTAAAATTGAAAAGTCCATCTTCGGTACCATCAGTATCACAGGCCTGTAAAGACGTGTTGTTTGATGCAGTGCTACTGGTTTCTAAGGTGATTTCTGAAACATTTGTACAGCCGGATTCGGTATTAGTTACTAAGGCATAAACCACCTGTGGATTGAAGAAATTTTCAAATAGGCCGCTTTCAATTTCATCATCATTACTTTCCAAATCAGAAATCGATTCATAAAAGTTTATGGTTACATTGTCGGCATCATCGGTGATTTCCGAAATATAATCATTGAGGTCGTATAGCGTAAATCCTTCTGAAATACCGTCTTCATCACATTGTATTATAGAAATATTATTAGCTACAGGAACATCTAAAACATTGATTGAGAAAGACGCAATGCCAATACATCCAGAATCATTATCTTCAATTCTTACAAAAATTTCAAGTGGGGTAGGTGCTGTATTATAGTAATTTAAAGGAAGTTGTGACAAGCCGTTTATAGCATCATTTGAATTCAAATGATAGGATATATCATAATCAATACCCGGAATACCGTCAATAATCTCGCTAGACGTGCTATTAAAATCAAAGGTAACTTGACCATTAAAGGCATCCCCGTCTCCAATTGTATTATCGCAAGTTTCGATGTTGCTGGGCTGATTGAAATTGGTTAAACCGGTAACTATGATTTCAACTTCATTTAAAATATAGCAGTTAGTGGTGGTGTTTTCAATTCTTATAAAAACATCTTGTGAAGCCGTGGTGTTATTAAAAACAGAGCCTAGAGGGTTGATGTTGATGTTAGCATCACTTTCAGATGTATGATAACTTACATTAACATCTGACTCTCCATTTATAATGTCTGCTTCTAAAGTACTTAGGTCAATTTGAGTGATGTTGTCATCAAAAGGTGCTGTATTATCACAAAGCTCTATTGCTGGTAATTCTGTAACTGTAGCGTCTGCCACTAATGGATTATTCGGGTTATCAGGAAAACTTGCAGTACCTGTCCACTCCAATGAAAATGGACTATTTCCTATAGGTCTGTCAATCACAATAAAATAGCTTTCTCCCGCCAGCACGTCTAATTGTTTTACAAAACTATCGCCAAGTTCACCTGGGCCTTCGGCAGTATCGGTTGACGTTGAATTCATCCCGGTAAGATTGTTACCTTGATTGGCAGCGGCGGGATTTGTAGTAGAACATCGTATGGCCTGACCTATATTACCACAGCTTACATCGGGACCAAAAACAAAAAAATCATAATCTTCATTAATGTTACTGCTTGCAGGAGTAAGCGTAAAACCAAGCGTTCCAGATTGTGCAATATTTATGGTTAGCCAAATGCTGTTATTTTCTTGACTTTGGCAGGTGTTTGAGTTGCTTAATTCTTGTGTTCCGATTCCATTAACGTCTAAACTAAAGCTTGAATTACCGCAAACGGTCACAGAATTCACACAATCATTAGGTTGTTGAGCCAAAGTCAGAAAAGAAAATAATAAAAATGAAACAGGTATTAGAAAAATTTTCGAGTAGGTTGATTTTTGGAGCATATAAAAAATATTATCGTTTTAAGGCAAAATGACCCTTGAACGTTCTGCCGTCCTGTAAATTTACAACAAACCAATAATCGCTGCTTGGCATATTGCGTCCATTATAAGTGCCATCCCAACCAACGCCTAAGGGGTTAAGTGTACTTAATAATTTACCATGACGATTGAAAATAAGAATTTCTGAATTAGGCTGGAACACTTCGGAAATCCCTTTAACCTGCCAATAGGGATTAAAACTATCCCCATCTGGCGTAAAGAATTTTGGAAATCCAATGACGGATACATCTTCCTCAACAACGCCACAATTATTTTTCACATCACTAACGTAAACGGTATGAAAACCAAAATCCACATTATCAAAAAACGGACTGTCTTGATAAGGTCCGTTAGGGTTATCAAGCGCATATTGATAAGTACCCTCTCCAGATACAAAAACCGAAATGCTGTTATTGGAGGTGGCGTCTGTAATCTCAATCTCTGTAATAGCCGCAATATTTGATGGAGACACGACAATTGTTCTATCCTTAAAACAACCTTCAACCGAAGTTACCCGAACGTTATAAGTGCCGGGCTCATTAATTTCAATAGTTGTGGTGTCTTCACCGGTTGACCAATCATAATAAAAATTATTAGGAATGTCGTTGAAAAAGCCAGCGTCAATTGTAATAGTTTCGGGGAAGCTGTTTAAACAATAAAAAACAGTTTGATTGGTTTCAATATTTGGTAGTTCTAAAACGTTAAGCTCTATTTGGCTAATGCCAAAGCAGGCATTTATATTCTCAACTCGGGCATACACGGTTTGTGAATAGGGGATTGTGTTCGTGAAATTCGGCGAGATTGGATTATTTTCACTCAACGCCTCGTCATAGGTTTCATAATAGACAATTTCCAAATCGGCAGGTAGCCCAAAAAGGATATCATCTTCCGCATCACTAAGGTTGAAATCGAAAAGTCCATCTTCAATACCATCATCATCGCAGGCTTGGAGTAGGGTATTGTTAGAAGACGTAGAACTGACCTCAAGATTAACAACGGCAATATTCTCGCAACTGGTTTGAGAGTTGGTCACTAATGCATAAATAGTTTGGGGACTGAAAAAATTTTCAAAAATTGAAGTTATTTCATCTTCATCAGTTTCTAAATCAGATAAAGATTCGTAAAATTTAACGCTACTATTGGTTTCGTCTTCTGTAATATCTGAAATATAATCACTAAGATCAAAAGCAGTAAACCCTTCCGAAATTCCATCTTCATCACATTGTATAATCGTAATGTCATTGGCTATGGGCGCATCATTTACCCTGTAAATAAAACTATCTGTAGTATAGCAATCCGTATTTAAACGGTTTTCTATACGCACAAATATTTCTTCGGAAACAGGGGTAGAATTTGTGAAATTGAGTGGATGGGGTAATGTATTCATATCGGCCGAAATTTGGCTTGGATGAAAACTGATGTTAAAATCAATACTATCTTGATTTCCAAGTATATCTGGTAATATTAGGTTTAAGTCTATCGTGGCAATACCATCCATTGAATCTCCGCCTAAACCGTTGTCACAAACTGTAATATCTTCGAGTGAATCTATTACAGGATTTACAAAAACCGTAAAACTGAACCTGGTAGTTTCAAAACAGTTAGGATTATTAATGTTCTGTACACGTGCATAAACGTTTTGGGGGTTAGTGGTGTTGGAGAAATTTCCAACAATTTCGTTATTGCCTTCAAATGCATCCGTTTCAGTAGTGAAATATAGAACTTCAAAATTGGTTGCATCCTGTCCGTTTAGTATTTGGGCGTCCTGACTGCTTAGATCAAAACTCGTATTTATAGTAGCGGCACAGGTTTCAATATCTGATGGTTCTGCCGCGATTGGGATTTCAAAAATACCCACCACGGCTTGTCCTTCGATTGGACATTCGCCATTGTTTGGTTCAATAGTTACCTCATAAAACCCAGGTGAATCGACAAAAAGTTCAAAAGTAGTTTCAGCAAGAGGACTGCCATCCTTAGTCCATGAATAATCACCAGTAGGTATATCCTCAGCAGTTAAAACGTAGCTATCGCCTTCACAGAGGTTAAGCTCAGTTGTACTAATATCGTTTTTGATAATATCAATTTGAGAGTTGAAAAGCGATTGAATAAAGGGCGGAAGGCCTATTCTACTTAAATTTTGAAACCCCCCGTTAATATCTAAAAGGACGCCATTAACATCATAGTTTGCTAGATTTCCATTGGCTTCGGGATTATTGATAACACCTAAAAAATTACCTGAAGCATTAAAATTTCCTAAGCTTACCTGTGCGCGATAAATACGTTTATCCAATCCCAACTGTAAAGCCCCAGCGCTTAGCGAATTAGATTGGTGAATAGTTTGTATTGAAGCGGGAATATCGCTGCTTTCTAAATCCCATTGGAGCACACGGCTTGCTCCGTTGCCTGCGCTACCAGAATCTAAGGTAGCGTACACTTTCTTATTTTCTGAGGAAAACTCCACACCATAAGGGCTGTCTCCATTTGACGGGCTATAAAGTTCAACACTATTTGATACGACTCCAGTGTCTGTGTTAAAATCCATAAGATAGACACCACCAGGAGCATCACCAGCCTGCTCGGTTGCAAATCCAAAATGAGCAACAACCAATTTTGTGCCATCGGGTGAAGCTTTGAGGTAGCCCAAGCTATTTCGGCGGTATCCAGATACAGGAACTTCAGGGCCAACTGGAGAAATAATCGGCGTGGTATTGACACCGTCTGTATCTACTTTAAAGGCATAGTAGCTATCGACAAAATGGGTCAAAACCCAAAAGGATGAGCAATCATCTGCCTTAACTGCGGTTATTTTTTCTGAACATTTATATTTAATTTGTTCTGTATCGGTTGGGTCATAACTAACCAGCGGAACGTTTTTTTCGGTAGGGTCAACGTCACCGAGTCCGCCTTCAAGATTTATATCAATCAATGAATATGCAAAACCGTTATTGAAACCATCGTCATCTGCAGGAATTGATCCGCTCGGAATATAATTACCAGTAAACTGATCGGGAAAAGCGTTGGCATTTTGGTGGTGTGGCTCATCTACCGTAAATAAGTAAAACTTGGTAGCGTCCTGTGGTTTAGGAACTATTAATCCTGAAGACGTACTAGAGGGATCTCCTAATAGACCTGTGCCAGCAAAATAATCACCGTTTGGCATGGCGGTATGGTTTGCGTTCCATATTGTACGCCCGTCTGAATAGAATAATAAATTACCATTGGTGTCTGAAATTGAGGTACAGCCTTCTAACGTATTTATTTGTCCATCGGTTACAGCGCTAACTGATCCGTCTGATGCATTAAATTGTAAACCGGCATTTTTACCAAAATACCAATAGGAAGCCTCTTGTTGCGCTATGGATAAGGACGCAAAAAAAAGTATGAATACTATTAAAAGAATTTTATTTTTCATGTAATCTCTAGCAATTCCCTAAAAAAAGAAATTTTTACTTCAATCTAAAACCAGTAGGTTTTATGAATCAAACCTTACAGGAATGGCTTTGAGCATCTTACGAAGACTCAATTTTTTAGGGTCCCTAAAGATATTACAAATCACGGGTCTTTAATAATCTATAAGACGAAAATATAAATATAGCAGTCCATGCTAACACAATCGTGATTTCGTACCAGTGCACTCCAAAATCATAGAGTATGGCGTCGCTATTTGGCATTTTCGAAATGGCGATGCGTTGAAAAGGTTGATCTATTAGATTCCACATCGATTTAAGTGGGAAGAAATTCTGAATGTTATCGGCTGTTTTCTCATCGATTTTCCAAACCATTATGCCGTAGAGAATCCATTCTAAAATAAAAAGCATAAATAAGAATGCCAATGCAAATGCAGAACGCTTTACTAACATTCCAAGAAAAAGACAAAGGCTGAAAAACCCAACCAGTTTGACGAAGTAGGCCAATAGAAATTCTGTATCCCTAAATATCAAGCTCACTTCATTTATACTAGAATAATAAAGACCGATGCTCAAACAAATGACAAAAATAATCAGGGTTGCCACTGCCGAAAAAAACACGATAGTATAAAATTTTGATAATATAAACTCCTTTTTACTTAACCCGTCAATAAGGTTCTGTTTGATAGTCTTATTACTATATTCATTACCAATCATACTAACGACAACAATCGCAAAAAAGAATTTAAACTGTGCCGCGAAAAAAGTGGTAATGTGCCAAACAATAGGAAAATTGAAGAGGCCGTAATGACCAAGCTCCAAAACAAAAAACCCGAAAAAATTGATTCTTAGCGAAGAAAGTATAATGACAAAAAACGGTAAGATAAATGAGATGAATATTAGAATTTTACTCGCTCTGTTGAGTAATAACTTTTGAAGTTCTAGTTGTAGTAATCTTATCATGATGGTGCTGATTTGAAATGTTCCGAACTTTTACTTCGGAAGTGATTTAGATTGGATTGATCGATGAATTTATTTAGTTCTGATTATCGGTAAGCTTGAGGAATTGTTCTTCTAGGCTTTCCTTACGCATCACTAAATGTGAAAGTACTATTCCGCTATCAAACATGAGTTTGTTGAAACTTGTGGCATTCATAGGTTCATTGAGAATGACTTTGATAATTTCATTTTCTACGGTAATGGTTCCAAAGGCTGAGTCTGCTTCCAAAATATTAATGAGTTGTTCGCTATTCTGACATTTGAGTTCAAAAAAACCATGGCTTGAAATCATTTCATCCACCCGACCAGAATATAGTTTTTCGCCTTTTCTCAAAACGACCACATGAGAGCAGACTTTTTCAACTTCATCCAATAGGTGGGAGGCGAGTAGAATTGTTGTTCCATCTTGAGCAATATCCTTGATGATTTTCCTAATTTGATGAATACCTTGTGGATCAAGACCGTTTGTAGGTTCATCGAGAATCAATATTTCGGGGTCGTTCAATAGGGCAGAAGCGATGGCCAGACGTTGTTTCATACCCAAAGAGTAGGTTTTGAATTTATGGTCTTTTCGGTCTAAAAGTCCAACAACATCCAATTTCTCTGAAATTTTACTTTGGTTAACGCCCTTAATCCTACAGACCAGCTTCAAGTTCTGCTGCGCCGTCATGTACGGATAAAAATTAGGCCGTTCTATAATTGCACCTACTTTTTTAAGTGCGTTGTGCGTAGAAACATTACCATCAAACCAATGAAAACTGCCTTCGGTTTTATTGACGACGTTAAGCACAATGCCGAGTGTAGTTGATTTACCGCTACCGTTTGGTCCTAAAATTCCGTAAACATTGCCTTTATTGATTGTAAATGATAAATCTTTTACGGCCGTGAGATAGCCAAATTTTTTTGTGAGATTGTTGATGGTTAAAATAGTCTCCAAGATATATTTGATTTTTTTTGCTGTATATAATGATTATTAGAAGTCAGCAAGATGGTTTGTTAAGGTTCGACGAATTGGATTTGATTTTGTTACAAATTTATTATCTTGATAAATATTACATTCAATTTCAACCTTATGAAATTATTTTGGTTTTTTATAGTCTTTGGGGTGTTTTCCCATGCCCAGAGTATGGATGAATTTCATTTGATATTTTCAAATGTTGAAACGAATTTTGTTTCCCTGAAAAAAGTTGTTGATAATGATGATGTATATGATGAAGGACGATTAAAACTCAATATTGAGAAACAATTTTCTATGTTTCCAAATAAAGCACGGCGAAGAAAAGAAAATTTTGCGCCACCAAAATTCAATTTGATGATAGAAACTTACCGTTATGGAATTTCATTTCAAAATTACCAAAACGAATTGAACTTATGCCAACCTCTTGATAAGGGTATAAGTCGTAATTTAAACAGTGGTAAAGTCTTTGTTGGTTATATCTTTGATAATTTAATCAACACGATATATTCTGAAGTTAAATCGAAATTATAAGGATTATTCTCCAAATATCATTAAGAGCACCAAGACTACAATAACGCTATTAATTACGATTCTTATCCATTTTAATTGTTCTACCATCTTATTAAGTAAAGCAATAAGACTCAAAAACAAAGCTACAATAACCAATTGCGCCACCTCAATCCCGACATTAAAACCGAGTAAGGGCAACACAATAGACTCGTCATCAAAAAGCATCATCTTGATATAATTAGAGAACCCTAAACCATGGATAAGCCCAAAAACCAACAGAATGACATAAGTAATAATCAAGGACTGCTTGCTTGATGCTTTTGTAAAAATCAGATAGAAATTATTGAGACAACTTAGTAAGATTGTAATAGGGATAAGGGTTTCCACGACATCAGAATTGATGCTTACTAATTTTAAACCAGATAGGAAAAGAGTCAAACAATGTCCAACCGTAAATGCTGTGACTAAGCCCAACAATTTACGCCAATCCTTAAAAGTATAGAGTAAGCAAAAAGAAACAATGAAGTAGAGATGGTCTAAGGCGTTGAAATCAAGAATATGAAAAAGGCCTTCTTTTAGATAGAATAAAAAATCAGTCATAATAATTAGACGTTAATTCCAATTTTCATCAAAATCGAGATCTTCATAATCATTAACATCTAACTCGTCATCAAATTCATCGTCAAATTCGTCATCAAGGTTTTCAGACTCGAATGCTTTTTCTGGAGCACTTTCAGGAATCTGTCCATGAACAAACATTAAGCTCGGGTAGTCTGTGCCATCTGCTTCTTCAACAATTTCGGCAAGTTCGACCAGAAACGTCCACATGCTTAGAAAATCGTAGATATAAATCAATTTGGTCTGTGTTTCACTAACCACAGCGTTGAGTTTAGTTTCGTTCATGGTACGCATGTTGTCATGACCATCGCTAACGTCAAACATAGAAATTTCCTCTCCTTGATCCCATTGTTCGTTACTCACGTAAAAAGAAGCCATTTCCAAACCATCAAAGCCGAAAGACTGAGTAATGCTATTATGTAAATCTTCAAGAGTATCGGTTTCCCTAATTTCAATATCACGGAACACATCTTCTTCCTTTTCGGTATCCAATAAGATTCTGAATCTATAAATCATCTGCTAAAAATTGAAATGCAAAGGTAGTATTTAGTCGGTAAAAACCGAAGACTCTAATGACCGATCTTTTCGCCTACTTTCTAAAAAAATATAGAACTGAACCCCAAAAACCAAGGTTGCAATTACTAAATGCAGCGGTTGTGATAAAAACGGGAAATCGAAATAGTACATGACGATACCTGTAATAATTTCAGCCAAAATACATAGCATCAAGATATTTATCTTTTGATAATTTAAATGCTGGTTTTTGTTTCTATACCAGAGCCAACCGTTCAATAAGAGAACGGCGATGGAAAGACTTCGGTGAACATAAAACTTTAGGGTAGGATTATCCATCCATTGAGATTTAATATAGCCTATATCCCTAATCTGCTCATCGATATATTGCCGTACTTGTGTGCCAAGAATGATTTGGCCAAGCGATAGGATGATAGCGAAAAATAACAAGTTTTTAAAACGCACATCATAAATTTGATTTTTGAATGTTCTTTTAGATGCGAATATCAAATATAAAATCATGGCCACAATAACCATGGCCATAACCATGTGTACTGTGATTTTATAGGGTGCTAAATTTGAATCGACTACTGTTTTGCCTAACCATGCCTGAAAAGCCATTCCAAAAAGGGTGAGCACGGAAATAATGGTTAACCACTTATTTTTTCGCCATAGCCAAAACGATAAAATCGTGAAGAGTAAAATAGGAATTCCAGAAAGTGCACCAAGAAGTCTATTGAGATATTCTACCCACGTATGGGTGGGGTTAAATTTGGCATAATCATGTTTGTTGTAGGTTTCCCAATTGTTAAGATTTAAAATATCGGTCGATTTAAAATCTTTTGAAGCCACCAACAATCCTTCATTTTTTATAATAACAACCCCTTCTTTATAGTCGTGATTTGTTTTAAACTCTAAATCCTCAATCTCAGTTGGTGGGATATAGTATCCAAAGCATTTTGGCCAATCTGGGCAGCCCATGCCAGAACCTGTCATTCGAACCACCGCACCGGCAATAATAACTAGATAAATAAGCACCAGAGCGACTTTTGCAGATTTTCTAAATGCTTTTTGGACTTTCATATTCTTTTTTTAAAACATAAACTATTTGCCATATTTGAATATTGACCATAGTTCGGGATTATTTTGTAACCGAGATTTTTGTAAAATTCTACAGCTTCTTTTTGGCGCAAACCTGTTTCAAGAATGACATGTTCGTAGTCTAGTTCTGCGGCCAAAGATTCTAAAGCTCCTAAAATATTCGCAGCGATACCTTTTCTGCGGAAACGTTCTTTGGTAAACATTCGCTTGACTTCGATACTTTTATCATCAAATTTTTTTAACGCTCCACAGCCTACTAAACTTTTATCCCAGTAAGCGATAACAACGTTTTCTAAATTTTCAATGGAATTGAATTGATTGTAAAAATCATGTTCATCGCCATCTGTAATCTTTAAATAATCGTCAAGTTCTGACACCAACGTTTTAAAATCGGCATCTCTTGAATCTGTTCTAATAAGTCTCAGCATAGCTACGATACAACTGTCAACCCCAATCTTTTACCTTCCTCCAACATCAAATCAAAAGCGGCTTTATGTTCGTTTGGAATATCACCTTCTAAAATGGCCTCCTTAATTTTGTCCTTAATAACTCCAATCTCGCGTGAAGGTTTAAGGTTGAAGGTTTCCATAATTTCTTCGCCTGTTACTGGTGGTTGAAAATTTCTGACTTGATCCCTAGCCTCGACCTCTTCCATTTTCTCTCGGACCACCTTAAAATTATTGTGGTATTTTTTGAAACGCCTCGGATTCTTGGTTGTAATATCGGCTTCACAAAGCGTCATTAAATCTTCAATATAGTCACCTGCATCAAAGATGAGGCGTCTTACGGCTGAGTCTGTAACGATATTTTCAGAAAGAACAATTGGTCGAGAACTCATCAATACCATTTTCTGTACAAATTTCATTTTATCATTCAATGGCATTTTTAGGCGCTTGAACAAATGATAAGTCATTTTTGCACCAACAAACTCGTGGCCATGAAACGTCCAACCTACTTTTTTACTGAATTTTTTTGTCGGTGCCTTCCCAATATCATGCAAAAGTGCCGCCCAACGTAACCAAAGGTCATCTGTATTTTTGGAAATATTATCTACCACTTCTAGCGTGTGATAAAAATTATCCTTGTGGGTTTGCCCTTCCACCTCATCAATGCCTTTGAGTGCTGTTAATTCTGGAAGAATAAATTGTAATAAGCCGGTTTTTTCTAAGAGTAAAAATCCTACCGAAGGTGTTTCGCTCGTAATAATTTTATTGAGTTCTACTACAATCCGTTCCTTCGTGATGATTTTTATGCGTGCCTTGTTTTTAGCAATGGCTGACAGAGACTTGCTTTCAATTTTAAAATTTAATTGCGTAGCAAACCGGATGGCGCGCATCATTCTTAAAGGGTCGTCGCTATAGGTGATATCTGGTTCAAGTGGCGTTCTAATAATTTTATCCTTTAAATCTTGAACACCATTAAAAGGGTCGAGAAGGTTTCCGAAGTTATCTTCAGACAGGCTCAACGCCATGGCATTAATTGTAAAATCGCGTCGGTTTTGATCATCTTCCAACGTGCCGTTCTCCACTTTGGGGTTTCGGCTATCTTTAGTGTAAGATTCTTTTCTAGCACCTACAAATTCAATGTCCATGCCATCGTAAACGAGCATGGCAGTGCCGTAGGTTTTGAAAATTTGAACTTTAGGTTTATTGGGTAAGTTTTTAGAGACTTGTTGAGCGAGTTCAATCCCGCTACCAACGGCAACAACATCAATATCTTTGTGCTCGCCACGTTCTAATATAAAGTCGCGAACAAAGCCACCTACCACGTAACTATCCATTCCCAATTCTTGAGCAGATTTGGATATGATGCTGAAAATAGGGTTATTTAGGGATTCTTTAATATTCATAATACTAGGCAAATTCCAAATTCCAGTTTTTGAATTTGAATTTTTAATTCCTAATGATACCAACCGTTCCATCATTATTTAACTTAATAATTGTTGACGGCTCGGAAGCTTTTTTTTCCTTTTGCAAATTTACAACATAGTCAACACCTTTTAAAATATCAGAGCTGATTTCATCAAAGCAAGTCGGGGTTGTCTCACCACTAATATTTGCCGAAGTTGAAACGATAGGTTTGCCCAGTTGTTTAATTAAATGCTCGCAAAAATCATGTTTAACCATTCTAATGGCTAGGGTTTTATCTTCGGAAATAACGTTGGTGGCCACACCAATCGGATTTTGATAAATAACCGTTGTGGGCTTTATTGCGCTTTCTAAAACATCGTAAATCTTTTCTGAAACTATCTCCACATAAGTTTCTAGCATATGAGGCCCGTTGACCAAGCACACTAGGGCCTTTGAATCATCACGCTGCTTCAATCTATATACACGTTTAACTGCTTCTTCGTTTGTGGCATCACAACCAATACCCCATACGGTATCGGTAGGGTAGAGAATGAGTCCGCCGATTTTGAGAGTTTCAAGGGCCTGCTCTAGTTCTTTTTTCATACAATTTATATTACTTACAAATAAAAGTAAAAGTAAACCTGGCATTGGCGATTACCAAAATTAAGCAACATTTAATGCTAAGTAGATTGGTATTTTGTATTTAATTTTAAATTTGGAAAGTACTCGGTAAATTAACCACAGTTTTCTCTATCCAAATGGAATTATCTAAATTTCCGATTTGGGCGTGCTTGTACATTGTGAGGTGGCTCATTAATTTCCAGACGGGTCTGGTCATTATATTTTGAGCGTTTGTCACCTTAAGGAATTCATTACGTTGCTCAAGACTTTCCAATTGAAGCGCATTGAGCCAAAAATTGGATTTTGCCTGATCAATTTCAGAAATAAAAGACATGGATTTTGAATCGAAAAATCTTGAATATTGGTCTGCAAGATTTCTCTTTTGCTCAATTATAAATCCTAAATTTTCCATTTGAGCACATCCCAAAGCTGCATTTAGATTTGGCATGCGATAGTTGAAACCAACCGCATCGTAATCTGAATACCATTGGTGAGGGATTTTTGCAGTTGTAGTCAAGTGTTTTGCCTTTTTAGCCAATAATTCATCATCGGTAACAATCATACCGCCGCCGCCGCATGTAAGGGTTTTATTACCATTAAAACTAAATGTGCCTATTAGCCCAAACGTTCCAGCATGTTGATTTTTATACCTGCTTCCAAGCGCTTCGGCTGCGTCTTCAATAACTTTAATATGGTAATTATTACAAATGCTAATAATCTCATCGATTCGCAAGGGTAACCCAAATGTGTGCATCGGTAAAACGGCTTTAATCTGCTTTTTTGTTTTGTTGTTAATGCATTTTTCGTTGATGATAGAAGTATTCTGCTTTAAGAAATGTTCTAATTTTTCTGGAGACATGCCCAAGGAATCTGTATCGACGTCAACAAAAATAGGCTGGGCACCCGCATAACTTATGGCATTTACAGTAGCTACAAAGGTTAATGGCTGTGTGATGACCTCGTCGTTGGCCTCAACGCCTGCCAAAAGTAAAGCGATATGTAGTGCAGATGTGCCGTTTACTGTGGCGATAGCGTATTTTGAACCGGTAAAATTGGCGATTTCAGATTCAAATCTATTTACAAAACTGCCAATGGTAGATACTACCTTAGAATCGATACAGTCCGACAGGTATTTCTTTTCATTACCAAAAAAACGAGATTCATGCAGAGGGATTGGGCCATCTGTATCATATAACTTTTTAATAAACGTTATAACGTCGTTGTACATTTTTGGAAACCTTATTTTCTTGACCTTATTTTTGGTTTTGTGCCACAGTTGCGAATTGAACATATTTAATATCCATTCCCGTAAATAAAAATGGAATATTATATAAATAAGGTTTAAGGGATTTACTAGGATTAATGCCCTTGTGTTCAATGATTTTAAAGCCTAAACTTTCGTACATTTTTCTGATACTTTTTTTAGTAAACCAGCGTAAATGTGTCTTGTCCATTATTCCATGGTCTGCATAATCCCAATTGCCATCCCAAATTAGCATTTTGAGAACTCTAAAATTTCTCATATTTGGTATGGAACTTATTACGACTCCGTTATTTGTCAATTTTGGTTTTAAATCTCGAAGCACATCATCTGGATACGTTAAATGTTCAAGTACATCATTAAAAAAAATGGCGTCAAAATAATCATCAGGAAGTTCGTTAATATAATTTTCTACGGCGCCAATAAAAACCTTATCCAATACAGATTTAGCAATTTCACCTTCTTTTGGCATGTACTCAATTCCCCAAACTTCGGCACCATTATATGCCTTTATTTGTGAGGTGAACGTACCTTGACCGCAACCCACATCAAGAACACGTTTAGACGTTTTTGGTAGTAGTTTAAGCATTTCATTGCGCGGAAATCTGTAATATTCCTCTGGTTTGTTTTCGTAATCCATATAGTATTTTTAAGATAATAAGGTGTTGTAAAAGTATCAAAAATTATAGCTGTGGTTTTTAAATCTATTTTTTTATTACTTAAGGCTAAAGACGACGTCGGTAAAGTGATCAACGGTGTATTTATGGTACGTTTTTTCATCGAGAGGTTCATATTCAGTTTCAAAAAAACCTTTGTCTATTTTAATATTTGATGGGTCTAGAACCAAAATATTGTTAGGGTTATAAAACGCATAATTTTTTACCGAAGCGTTGTTAGTAATTATTTTTTTCTGAAATGCTAAAGCTTCAAAAATTCTAAAGCTAATTCCATTATGGTTTTCGCGGAGCAAATCTAGAATTACTTTGGAATTATCTAAATACATCTTTAATTCTTCGGTCTTCATTTTCTGGTTGCGATGCTCAATACCTGGATGCAGATTTGTCGGCTTGCGTGGGCTAACTAAAATAAATTTATAAATGATTTTTAGTGTTTCGAGTTCCTTAGCAATAGCATTTAATTGTAAAATTCTTTTATCTAAGGATAGCACGATGAAAATGTCGTATTTAAAATTAGATTTTATGGGCTGTTTATCTAAATAAATAAAATTTGTAATATGTTCTAGTCCAAAGGATTTTACATCTTCTTTATCAAACGAAAAAATACGATCAAAAACACCATCCAATAAATGATCTATCGGAAATTTTTTGCAGCTATCATAAATGTAAGCAAGGTAAGCGTTGGTGAACTCCTTTATTTTTTGATGAGTTTCAAGTTTGATCAAGTCGGGACGAATTACTAAGATGGCATCTTGCTGGCCCAGTTTTGATAATTCTTCAATAATAAATTCCTGTCTTTTTATTTTTTTGATATTCTTATTTAGTAAAATTTTACTCAAAAAATTTCCAATTTTTTGAAATACACTTTTGTATTCATATTTATACTTGCTAATATCAATACTATGTGCTTCGATGCCCTTCTTCTTTAAAGCTGTGACGATGTGTTGGTCATAATTCCAAAAATCAAAACTAATTAGGCAAATCTTCATAAGGCTATTTATGGTTAGATTTTCAAAAGTACATTTTTTTTAATATTGATATTCTCAATTAAACTATTGTATCTTTAGCCGCTAAATTCAAAAAGAACTATTCTTTATGAAAAAAATTCAAGTTGGTATTTTAGTGTCTTATGATTATGAGAAATTGAAATATTCACTACCACCATTATATAAGCATTCTGATACCATTTTTTTAGCTATAGATGAAGCTTATAGGACTTGGAGTGGAAAAGAGTTTAAAATAGATGATTCTTTTTTTGAGTGGATCAAAACATTTGATGTAGATAATAAAATTGTAATTTACCGTGATAACTTTTATATCCCCAAGTTATCAGCCATTCAAAACGATACCAGAGAACGCTTTATGTTATCTCAAAAAATGGGAATAGGTAATTGGCTTGTTCAAATAGACGCTGATGAAATATTTATTGACTTTAAATCTTTTGTAGAAAATTTAAGACGTTACGATTATTTTTTAGATAATCCTGAAAAAAATCCGGTTCAAATTTGTGGTTTTGTTATTAATATCTACAAACATTTAGATAATGGAATTTTATATGTCGATGAACCTACAAGACAATATATGGCTACTAATTTTCCAAATTATAAGGTAGCGAGAAAGACTAAAGAACGTATTATTTATACCAATCATATCATGCTCCATGAATGTTTGGCTAGGACCGAAAAAGAAGTGGTTTTTAAATTAGAAAACTGGGGACATAACAATGAGGTTAATCCAAATTTTCTCGAAACATGGAAAAAAGCAAACAAATCCAACTACAAAACTTTAAAAAACGTTTTTTATATAGAGCCTCATAGATGGAAAAGTTTAGGGTATTTCCCAACTAAAGACTTAGATAAGATCAAAAAACTGGTTAAAAACGATGCTAAGCTACAACCCAAGTGGTTTTATATCTTCAAGAAAAATTTCGGACAACGATTTAAGCATTTAAAAATTTTTAATTTTAATAAAAAAAGCGAATTTGAGCCCTACTTTTAAGTCTTATGTTGCAACTTTCAAATTCATTAATAATTTCAACTTACAATTGGCCAAAAGCTTTAGCTTTGGTTTTGAAAAGTCTTAAAAAGCAATCGGTTTTACCTAACGAAGTATTAATTGCTGATGATGGTTCTACAGATGAAACAAAAAATTTGATTTCTGAATTTTCTAAGTCTATAAATATTCCAATTCGCCATATTTGGCATGAAGATGTTGGATTTACAAAAGCAACAATTTTAAATAAAGCCATCGCAAAAGCTCAAGGTGATTATATCATTCAAGTAGATGGCGACTGTATTATGCATCCTAATTTTGTGAAGGATCATGTACGGTTTTCCTCAGAAAATTGCTATCTATACGGAAGTCGAGTAAACATCCAAAAAGCACAACTCGAAACCTTATTTGCAAATCAACAGGTTCAATTCAATTGTTTTTCCGAAGGAATAAAGAAACGAACACGAGCTATTTATAGTCCGTTTCTTAGTACATTTTATAAACCGAAACACGAATTCTCAAAAAAATTTAGAGGTTGCAATACATCTTATTTTAAAAGTGACTTTATAGCTGTGAATGGTTACAACGAGGATTTTAAAGGTTGGGGAAGAGAGGATTCTGAGTTGGCACTTCGGTTTTATAATTACGGTTTAAAATCACGGAGATTACGTTACCGAGGTATCATCTATCACATTCATCATGTTGAAAAATCAAAAAGCAGATTAGAACTTAATAATGATATTGAACTAAAGACAATCAACGAAAAGCTAGTTTGGACAGCGAATGGTATCGATAAATATTTGAAAACATCATGATAGTTATAAGATTACGTGGCGGGTTGGGAAATCAAATGTTTCAATATGCGTTAGGAAAGCGTATTACGAAACAGTTAGGTACCACGATGAAATTGGATCTTACAAGTTTGCTCAAAACCCACAAAAGAAAAAATGTGACCGATCGCGATTATCAATTGGATATTTTTAAACTAGATACGCAGTTTTTAGTCCAGCCTAGGCTTTTGAAAACATTTGATAAATATGGGCTCAATTTTTTATCACAATTTATAAAAGAAACTCAACTTTTAGGAATCAAAAAATATAAAGAAAAAACCTTCACGGTTGAAGAGTGGTTGGTTGATAACCCTAAAGATGATATATTATATTCTGGATATTGGCAGAGTGAAGCGTACTTTGAATCTGTTGAAGAGGATCTTAGAAAGGATTTTGAGTTTGAGGAAGAACTGTCACTAGAAGCACAAGCCATTTACGATAATATTTCGACTGTAAATGCGGTTTGCGTTCACATGCGACGTGGCGATTATGTCAACAATCAGATGTTTAATAGCTCTAATCTAGAGTATTTTTATAAAGCTTCAGAGTATATTAACCAAAATACTAACAAGCCTCATTTTTTTGTCTTTTCTGATGATCCGGAATGGTGCAAAATCAATGTGAAATTTGAGCAAGATTTTACAATTGTAGATTACCAAACAACTAAGAAGAAATTTAAGGAAGATTTGCAATTGATGTCATCTTGCAAGCATTTTGTGATGTCTGCAAGTAGTTTTTCTTGGTGGGCAGTTTGGTTAAGTAATAAAAAAGATAATATTGTGGTAGCACCAGAGCCTTGGTTCTTAAACTCTGATAATGATGTGAGTGACCTTGTATCTAAAGATTGGATAAGACTTTAGATCACTAGGCGAAATAGAACCGATATACAATTCATGTTTCAGCATAAAAACATACACGACAACTTTAAGCAGAACGAAGCTTTTCTCGATGATATCATTTCTAATTTTGATATTAAGGGTGAAGACTATGGTAACCAAGACCGAAATTCCTTAAAATTATTTGAGCTTGAAGGCAAGACGATAAATGTAAAATCGTTTCGTGTGCCCAATCTTGTTAATCAGATTGCTTATAAATTCTTTAGAAAAAGTAAGGCGCAACGCTCTTTTGAATACGGTAAGAAGCTACAGTCGCTAAACATCGGTACACCGCAGCCAATTGGTTATTACGAATTTAAAACTTCATTTTTATTTAAAAAAAGCTATTATATAAGTGAACAATTAGATTGCGATTTAACCTATCGGGAATTAACCATAGATTTAGACTATCCCAATCATGAGGAAATTTTAAGGGCATTTACTCGATTTACATTCAGGCTGCACGAAAATAATGTACAGTTTTTGGATCATTCACCAGGAAACACGTTGATAAAAAAAACTGCAGAAGGTTATGATTTTTACTTGGTTGATCTAAACCGCATGAAATTCCAAAAAATGGATTTGGAAACCAGGATCCAAAATTTCGCTAAATTGACCACGCATAAATCGATGGTGAAGATCATGAGTGATGAATATGCCAAATGTTGCTCAATTAATTCTGAGGATATATTCGAGATGATGTGGAAGTTTACGCAAGATTTTCAAGATCGCTATTGGCGAAAGCAAAGAATCAAAAATAGAATCTTATTCTGGAGAAACCGCAAGTAGTTTTTTTAAAACCTGATACCTATAGTAAACACCATATCCATTTAAATAACAAATGGTATAACCTTCTTTACCATCTAAAAAACCCAATCTGAAAATATAATTACTTACAAATTTATAGGCCGGTTTGATATAGAAGTGAAACCAATTGGGGCGTTTTCCTTTTTTTAAAAGTTCTTCCGCTTTTAATTGGCCGTAGTGCTCAGTCTTTTTCTTATAACTATTATAATCACTAAAAGAGTAATGTAGCATTTTATGTTTAAGCACGCCAAATTGGCCATCAAAATCTAACAACTCGTGTACCAATTTGTCCTCTCGATATTTGCCAACTTCTTTTTTGAACAATCTAAAGATTTGGTCGGTTTGGAGTCCGCTAAATCGCATCACTTTAGTATTGAACATAAAAATCCGTTTGATTTTAAAGGCTTTTATTTTAGTATTTTGTTTCGCGACAGTGAGGATTTCTTCCTGTGATTTTGGTGTTAATCGTTCATCGGCATCCATAAAAAACAACCAATCTCCTTGAGCTTGTGAAATCGCAAAGTTACGTTGGTCTGCAAAATCTTTAAATCGATGCTGAATGACCTTCACATCGTCCATTTTTTTAAGTTTCTCAAAAGTACCATCTGTACTAAACGCATCTACCACAATAATTTCATCGGCAAATCTTAAATTTTCGATAACGGCATCCATATGATGGACTTCGTTATAAGTAATCATCAATGCTGAAATACGTTGCTGGCGATTGTTCAAATTTTAAAGTACTGAGGTTAGAGTTGGTAAAAATACTTATTTTTGAAGCAATGAACCGAGCAGAAGTTTCCGTAATTATAAGCACTTATAATCAGCCAAAATGGTTGGAAAAAGTGCTATGGAGTTACGAGCAACAAAGTTTTAAGGATTTTGAAATTATCATAGCCGATGATGGTTCGGGACAAGAGACTATAAATTTGATTAAAAATTATAGTAGTAATTCCAAAATGCAGATTCATCACGTTTGGCATGAAGATAATGGGTTTCAAAAAACTAAAATATTGAATAAAGCCATTTTGAAGAGTACTACTGATTATCTTATTTTCACAGATGGTGACTGTATGGCTAGAGCAGATTTCTTAAAGGTGCATCATGATAAACGAGAGCCCGGTTACTTTCTTTCTGGTGGGTATTTCAAATTACCAATGAATCTGAGTAATTTAATATCTGAAGACGATATAAATAAACAGCGATGTTTTGATATTGATTGGCTTAGGAAAAATGGCTTGAAATCTAGTTTCAAAAACAATAAAATAACGGCCAATGGCTTTAAAGAATGGGCCCTTAACACCTTTACGCCTACAACGGCAACTTGGAACGGACATAATGCTTCGGGTTGGAAAAACGATATTATTGAAGTCAATGGTTTTGACGAACGAATGCAATACGGTGGAGAAGATAGAGAACTAGGGGAACGAATGTTCAATAAGGGTTTAAAAGCAAAGCAAGTACGCTATAGTGCTATTTGTCTTCATCTCGACCATGAAAGGGGATATGTAAAACCAGAAATGTTAGAAAAGAATCAAACTATTAGAGCAAAAACAAAAACTGAAAATGTTGTAAAAACAGCTTTCGGTATCGAGACACTTTAAAATTGATTTAGGAAGTCTTTTAACTTTGGAACTATGAGTTGCGGTTGAAATTGATTGTACAACGAGTCTACATTTTTTTTCATGACCTTCATCGTTTTGTCTTGATATAAATCAGGTCTAAAATCCTTGAGATGAACGGAAACATTTTTAACATCATCATCAAACATAACCCAAGCTTCTTTTTTAATCCAAGGCGAGAAAATCGTAAACGTTGGGAGCTGTAATGCTTTTGCCATATTCACCGCACCACCTTCATTGCCAATCAGCGCATTGCAACTTGAAGTTATGGCGAGAAAGTCCCGAAGATTTTTACCAAAAACATTGAAAAAGATTTGTTTTTTTGTTTCAGTTTTGCAGAGCTTATAGACAGCTTCAGCTTCGGCAAGTTGATTGGGGATGTAATTAAAGAGGATTTGACCCTTGGTTTCTACTGCGATACAATCCAACAGTTCGGCCATATATTTTGGCGGATAGGTTTTGGTCTCGCCACTTCCCAAAACACTTATCATAAATAGGGATTTCGATAAATCAATACCGTTTTTGGTAAGAAATTGTTGGGCTTTTGATTTTTCTTCGGAAGTCAAATAAATTTTTGGGCGAATGGGTTTGGGCACATTTTTACAGAGTGGTTTTAAAAGCTGAATACGATTTTCAATAGCGAGACCGGCGTTGGTCTTAGGCGTCTCGGACTCTTTAAAGGTATGGGTGTAATAATGGGCGGTGTGCCATTTGTGTTTAGAAATTTTAATATCAGCTTTAGAAAATTTTGTTATTAAATTACTCGATATTTTTGAATAGACATCAATAACCGCATCATACTTCTCTAATTTAATTGACTTCAAAAAATCGAGAAACTTATATTTACTTGATTGCATTTCTGCCGTAACCACCAAAAATTGATCAATAAACGGATTGTTTTCTACAACAGGAAGCGTATTAGCATTAACTACATAATGAAGTTCTGCCTCACGATGTTCTTCTTTGAGCGCTTCAAATAGAATGCTAGTTGTAAGCACGTCTCCAATCATTTTCTGTTGTATGATCAGGATTTTCATAAATAAATTCCAAATTCTAAATTCCAATAAACCAACTTACTAGAGACTGCAAATTGAAAACGGCTCTTTTTTATTTTCCCTATTGTGTAAAAGTCCGCAGAAAAATAGGGCTGCTATACCGCTACATTATACTCCCTCAAGGCATCATTTAAAGACGTCTTTTTATTAGTGCTTTCTTTTCGCTTACCAATAATTAAAGCACAGGGCACTTGAAATTCTCCCGCAGGAAATTTCTTGGTATAGCTTCCAGGAATTACTACAGAACGCTCAGGAACCACCCCTTTCGTCTCGACAGGTTCATCGCCAGTGACATCAATAATTTTTGTGCTCATTGTTAAAACAACATTGGCGCCCAAAACAGCCTCTTTTTCAACCCTAACGCCTTCAACCACGATACAGCGTGATCCAATAAAAGCACCATCCTCAATAATCACGGGAGCAGCCTGTAAAGGTTCTAAAACGCCACCAATACCGACACCTCCAGAAAGATGTACATTTTTACCTATTTGCGCACAGCTCCCAACCGTGGCCCAAGTATCAACCATGGTTCCTTCATCAACGTAGGCTCCAATATTTACATAACTCGGCATTAAAATAGTGCCCGAGGCAATATAAGCACCGTGACGTGCCACCGCATTTGGGACAACTCTAATGCCTTTGTTGGCATAATCCCTTTTTAGTGGGATTTTATCATGGTATTCAAAAATACCAGCCTCTAAGGTTTCCATTTTTTGAATAGGAAAATATAAAACAACCGCCTTTTTCACCCATTCGTTGACCTGCCAACCTCCCGAACCTTCGGCGTCTATAGGTTCGGCAACGCGCAATGTCCCTTCGTCTAAAAGGTCAATAACGCTTCTAATACTTTCAATAGTAACTTCATTGGTCAATAATTTACGATCTTCCCAAGCGTCTTCAATATTTTGTTGTAGTTGTTTCATTTGTCAATATTTGTTGTTTTAACAAAGATAAACGGATAATCCGTTTCGCTAAATCTTCAGAAATAAAAATTGATTTTCTTATTTAGAACTTTACAAATACAGTTAATAGTTGAAGGCCAAGGGCCAGCTATTTTTTATAATATTCGATTTTTTTCTTCCATCTAAAACCTTATCAAATTATACGCATTCAGAAAAATAATAATCTTAAATAATGACCGGCTTCTCTAAAAACTATTTTATAATACTTTTCAAACCTACTTTTTTATTAGAATACTCCCAATCACACAATTTGTCTTAACTTTGCCATTATGGCGAGAGTTTTAGCAATAGATTTCGGTACTAAACGCACGGGTATTGCCGTGACCGACGAACTTCAGATTATTGCATCGGGATTAACTACGGTGCCTAGCAAAGAATTGATACCATTCTTAAAAAAATATACTTCGGAAGAAGATGTTGAACTATTTATTGTCGGTGAGCCCAAACAAATGAACTTTGAAGCGTCGGAAAGTGAAGTTTCGATTGCTAAATTTTTAATAAAACTGCAAAAGGCTTTTCCAAAAATTCCCATGAAGCGTGTTGATGAGCGATTTACTTCAAAAATGGCCTTTCAAACAATGATTGATAGCGGACTAAAAAAAAATCAACGTAAAAACAAAGCCCTGGTTGATGAAATTAGCGCAACAATTATTCTGCAGAGCTATCTATATAATAAGAACTAATTTTTACGATTTACAATAAACATCGTACTTTTGCAACCGAAAAATTCAGCAAAAATGATACTACCCATTGTAGCCTATGGCGATCCTGTTTTGAGGAAGAAAGCCGAAGCCATACCTAAAGATTACCCTAATCTTGCGAATCTTATTGACAACATGAAAGAAACAATGTACGGTGCTTTTGGAGTAGGTTTAGCAGCGCCACAGATTGGTTTACCCATACGAATGTTTATGGTGGATACTTCGCCTTTTGCAGAAGATGAAGAGTTTACTGCCGAGGAGCAAGCAAAACTAAAAACCTTTCAAAAAACTTTTATAAATGCAGAGATTTTAACTGAGGAAGGAGACGAGTGGGCTTTTAATGAAGGCTGTTTGAGTATTCCCGATGTAAGGGAAGATGTTTTTAGAAAACCAAAAGTGACTATAAGATATCAGGATGAAGATTTTAATGAGCATACCGACGTTTACGAAGGTCTCATTGCTAGAGTCGTTCAGCACGAATATGATCATATTGAAGGTATTCTTTTTACAGATAAACTTTCCGGCTTGAAAAAACGATTGATAAAAGGAAAACTCTCAAATATTTCCAAAGGGAAAATTAGCGTAGATTATAAGATGCGTTTTCCGGCATTAAAGAAAAAAAGATAATTTAGATAAAGTAAGACCTAGCAATAGGCTATTTAATAATACATAATACGATTAATATGAGTTTAGACGAAATACTTTCCATTTCAGGAAAACCAGGATTATTTAAAATTGTAACCCGAACCAGAAGTGGTTTTGTAGCAGAATCTTTATTAGACAAAAAAAAAATTGGTGTGAACCTTCAGAGTAACGTGAGTGTACTTAGTGAAATAGCTATATATACCCTAACTGAAGAAGTACCGTTGAGAGAAGTGTTTAAAAAAATAATGGAGAAAGAAGATGCCAACCAAACTTCTATTAGCCATAAGGCTGAAAAAATAAAATTAGAAGAGTATTTCTTTGATATACTTCCAGATTATGATGAAGATCGCGTTTATGCAAGTGACATCAAAAAAATCATCCAATGGTACAATTTACTCCAACAGCACGATATGTTAGATGCGCTTGAAGAAAAAGCAGAAGTAGAGAACAAAGACGAAAAGAAGACTGATAAAACCGAAGAGGAGTAAACATCATCAATTAATCCCATAATTATGAGCGACAAAACCATACAGTTAAAAGCATTTGAACGTTTGCTGATTATTATGGATGAGCTCAGGGAGCAATGCCCTTGGGATAAAAAGCAGACCTTACAAACGTTGCGTCATTTGACTATAGAGGAAGTCTATGAATTGGGCGATGCTATTTTGGAAAATGATTTAGAGGAAGTCAAAAAAGAGTTGGGCGACGTGTTGCTTCATATTGTTTTCTACGCCAAAATTGGGAGTGAGAAAAAAGTGTTTGATATTGCTGATGTCTGTAACAGTATCTGTGATAAGTTGATTGCACGGCACCCACATATTTATGGAGATGTAAAAGTCGAAAATGAAGATGACGTTAAGCGCAATTGGGAACAGCTTAAACTGAAGGAAGGCAAAACCAGTGTATTAGAAGGCGTCCCAAAAAGCCTTCCCGCTATGGTAAAAGCCAATCGTATTCAAGATAAAGTGGCTGGCGTTGGTTTTGATTGGGAAGAGCCTCATCAGGTCTTTGAAAAAGTAGAGGAGGAGCTTGGAGAACTTCAGGCTGAAATCAATTCAGGAAACCAAGATCGTATGGAAAGTGAGTTTGGAGATGTATTGTTTTCTATGATCAATTATGCGCGCTTTTTAAAGATTGACCCAGAGAGTGCCTTGGAGCGTACCAACAAAAAATTCATAAAGCGATTTCAGTATTTAGAACAAAAATCTAAAGAAATCGATAAACCGTTATCTGCAATGAGCCTAGAGCAAATGGACGTTTTTTGGGAAGAAGCAAAAAAAGTTTAAGTTTTTTTTACTCCTCGTAATCCAAAACAAAAGTAGTCCCGTATATAAGGCAGATAGAAACTTACACAGTTTCAAATCATAAGTAGGTAATCTTAATGTTGTAGTTAAGCGGACACATTAAGGTTTAAAATTTAGTTTAGTTAGGGGTAAAATCCCGTCTGTTTTCAGACGGGATTTTATTTTTTAATGAGTACCACATTTCAAAAGTGAAACTTATTAGAAAGCGCTGATGTAAATAATCGAGGGCTTTCAGCGCGGTCAAAATTTCAAGTTTAACACTATCATTTTGCGTGTAATTTTATTTACTCGTATTCTTCACGTTCCAATTTCAAAATATTTTAAAATTTCAAGAATTATTCAATTAATTTGAAATAATCAATAATGTAAAGTATATTTGTCATATAGTAAATTATATTTTACTTTATATAAAATAAATTTGTTAATTATGAATAAAAATGGAATGCTGGCTTGTGAAATAGCCAAATTGGAAAAATGGTCGCGATTTCAATTACCGCATCATTGGAAAAAAAAGGGATTCATCATGGCCATATTGGTATTTTTATTTTTGATAGTCATGAAATTTATACAGAATGAACCTAGCTGGATAAACGAATTATTAAAACGCGCACTGCTATTGAGTTTTTTGGTAGTGTCCTTATCAAAGGAGAACGTTGATGACGAGAGAATTTGGTCGCTACGTTCAAAATCTTACGCACTCGCTTTTGTTTTTGGAGTGTTGTACGCACTTATACAGCCGGCTGTTGATTATCTCGTTCACTATTATGTTTACGAAGCAAGTACTATAAACACATTTAGTTATTTTCAGGTGTTATCTTTTATGCTCGGTATTCAAATTGCGTTTTTTGAAACTTTAAAGCGCAATCGATAATGGAAAACACAATCAAGGTGGAGCGCGCTATTTTGAGCTTAACCCAAGACGAACTCGCAAAAGCGATAGGCGTATCCAGACAGACCATCAATTCTATTGAGGCCAATCGCTATGTGCCTTCTACCGTTTTAGCACTTAAGTTATCGGCATTATTTAAGAAGCCTGTAAACCATTTTTTCAAACTCTCAGAAAATGATTAGAATTTTATTTGTCGTAAAATTAATGATATACTTTAGTTTAATAATTGAATAAGTTTCTGCACACCTTTTGTGGCATTCTCAGCAATAACCGTTAAATATTCTTGACCATCAATAGATGGTTTTGGATCAATAAAGTAAATAGGTGTCTCATGAGCTACGTAATGCATTAAACTTGCCGCTGGATAGACCTGCATTGACGTGCCAATAATGACTAAAATATCAGCGCTGGCGCAAACGTCCATTGCGGTTTCTATCATTGGGACGGCTTCTCCAAACCATACAATATGAGGTCGCATTTGATGCCCTAGTTTGCAAAAGTCGCCAATTACAATATCTTTTTTCCAGTTTTGGATATCGGTTTCATTTCTTGTACTTCTTGCCTTCAACAACTCCCCGTGTAGATGAATTACGTTTGTACTGCCAGCGCGTTCGTGCAAATCATCTACGTTTTGAGTAATGATGGTGACTTTGTAATCCTTTTCTAAATTTGCTAAATCAAAATGCGCCTGATTTGGCTTTACTGAAAGTAATTGTTTGCGGCGTTGATTATAAAAGTCAAGTACAAGTTCTGGGTTTTTTTGAAACCCTTCGGGCGTCGCGACTTCCATGACGTCGTGGCCTTCCCAGAGTCCATTGTCGTCTCTAAAAGTTTTGATACCACTTTCAGCACTCATGCCTGCACCAGTTAGAATTACTAAATGTTTTTTCACAATTTGTAAGTTTTTCATAATAAAAATAAGCCTTTTAGATTTACTGTCAATAAATACCTTAATATGATTAGAAACTACTTATAAATACCTTTCTATTTTTTTAAATTAAAAAATCACATATATGAAAAAGCTATGTATTTAATGGTTATTCCATTAGCACTTGTAACAAGTTGCAGTGACGGGGATGAAAATAATACTGTTGTTATTGGTCCTACAGGACAAAGTAAAACGTATCAACTCGCTTCCGTTGCTAAACCATCAATTTCTGGAACAGCTAATTTTATAGAGAACAAGATGCATCAACATCAATTCTTAAGTTAAGCAAAATGTAATTTTGAAAAATCTGGTCAGTTTATTGATCAGATTTTTTTTATGAAGAAATTTGATTGAAATTTGTAAAAGCTATAATAACACTATTTAGTTGCTAATCTTACAGTTCACTTAGCGTTTCTAGAATATAAAGTAATCAAAAAAATCAGTCTAATGCCTAAAGTAGATATCCAACTTTTGCATCATCTCGAAACGTTTTTAACAGATTCTAGGATAGAAAGATTCCATGAGATTATCCAAAACCGCACCCGTCATTTTACGGTAGCTACAGAAGATGTCTATCAATTGCACAATACAAGCGCAGTCATGCGAAGCTGCGACATTTTTGGCATTCAGGACCTACATATCATTGAAGAGATTAATTCCAAACAAATCGATAATGAAATTGCAATGGGTTCTCAAAAATGGGTGGATTTGCATAGATATCAATCGGTTCGTAACGCAATTTCAGAACTAAAACATCAAGGCTATCAAATTGTTGCAACGACTCCCCATGAAAATGATAAAACCCTTACTGCATTTGACTATACAAAAAAATCCTGTTTTTTCTTCGGAAGGGAGACAGAAGGTTTATCTGAAGAGGTGCTTAAAAACGCAGACGTATTTTTGAAAATCCCAATGGTCGGTTTCACCGAAAGTTTGAATATTTCAGTGTCTGCTGCAATTATTCTTCAGGACGTAACTTCGAGATTGAGAAATAGTAATTTGAATTGGCATCTTTCCGAAGAAGAACAACTTGAAAAGCGATTAGACTGGTGCATAAAAACGATAAAGAGTCATGAGAAAATCATAGATAGATTCCATAATAAATAATTATTTAACTCACAACTCACAACTCACAACTCACAACTCACAACTTAAATCCTACCGCCCTTATTTCGATTTAAGATTTTATACTCTTCATAACATTCACTGATGGCATCAAGAATTTGTAGGTCGTTGGCAGAGTTTATAAAATCTTTTGAATAATTGCATTGGTTCACGATTTCATCAAGGTCATATTTATCTACTTGAAGTAAAACCATTAACATTTCACGGTCATAACGAGATGCCAAAAGGTTTCTTATTTGGTCATCCTCTTTCATTTTTTTCAATTTCCGAAGCTCATTAGGTTTTTTTCCGAAGATATTATTGAGAAAATCCGCCGGATTAAAGATGGCGCCAACTACTTTGCTTATGGCATTAGGACGTCTGTTGCCCCCTTCGTAACCTTGATTTGGCAATCCTGATATGCTATAACGATAATTAGATTTTATGGGTACCTGTTTTACATCGATATCAAGATAACCAGTAAGTTTCAAGGAGCTCACAACCACTTCCTCAAGTGCTAGCGCCAACTCTGTCATCCCAATTTTGGTCTCTCCGAATTTCATCCAATCGTTGGTAACGCGAACTTTGATGGATTTATACCCTAGATATGATAAATGAAGCGTGTCATTGACTTTCGCCTTTACTTCAAAGTTACCATCATTATCAGTAGATGTGCCAATAACCTGATTTAGATTTACAATATTCACCCTATCCATGGGTAGGTCGGTACTCAAATCGATAACCGTTCCTTTTACACTAGTATTTTCATCTTGTGAAAATGCGATAATCGGCATTATGACTAAAGTAAGTAAAGTAAGTAGGTGTTTCATAAAAGCGGTTATATGTTAAAAATACTAAACTTCTGCTTATCTGCGATAGATGCTAACCAATTTGACTAAAAATTAACTTAAAACTAAATTGGCTGGGGTAATATCTATATTTAAAATTCTAAAGTTCGAAACGATTGTTAAGACTATAATAACGAAAACGAATCATTGCAATATCATACTTTAACCGTTGCCAACTAATTAATAAATTAAAATCCCAACCCTTGCGGATTGGGATTAATATCGTCTAGAGGTAAAGTTCAAATATTAATTAGTACTTTCCTGAGCATCTCGGCTTCAAGCAAAGAAGGCTACGATTGATTTATAAAAACTTAATCCCAAGAAAAGCCGCTAAAGATTATTGTCTATTAAGATCAATTAACTCTACTCACTTTTTCAGATTGGACTGCTATCTATAACTAGTCTCTTCTTCTTGAACGTCTTGGTCTATCAGAACTTGAAGTACTTTCAGTACGTCTTGACCTAGATTCACCACTCCCAGAACTTCGTCTATCACTTCGGTTTCCACCGGAATCGCTGCGTCTTCCGCTAGTGCGTCTTTCTCCCCTTGGTTTGTCATCACGTCTGCGTTTTCCGCCGCCACCATCACGACGTCTTCCGCCAGATCGTCCACCACGTCCACGACCTCCGCCGCCGCCTTTGTCTTCACTTACTTCAACATTGACGAACCTTCCGTCATGTTTGAAATCTGTAAAAAAGGCGAGTATTTTTTCTTGATTTTCTTTTTCAGTATTAAAGAATGAAAAGCTATCCTTTACATCGACCTTAAATACATCGTCCCGACCAAGTTCTAATTGCTCTTTCAAAAAATCTTTCAGTTTCATCCAATCGAAACCGTCTTTTGAGCCGACGTTGATAAAATATCTAGTGTCGTTGCCGCTTCCACCAGAACGTCCGCCATCGCTGCCTCTTGAGGTGTCGGGTACACTTAAATTTTTAGACTTGTTGTAATAATCGAAAAATCGCGTAAATTCAACCGAGAAGAATTTTTTAATCAATTCGTCCTTATCAGTATCTTCGAATAAGGTATTAATACTAGTCAAATATTTGTCAATCTCATGATTAACTTCGGTATTATGTACTTTATTGGCGAGAGACATTAATTGCACTTCGCAAATTTCCATTCCATCGGGAATCTCTTTTTTCTCGAATTCCTTTTTGATAATACGTTCAATGCTTTTAATCTTACGAACTTCACTTTTGGAAACAATAACCATAGAAATTCCAGTTTTTCCAGCACGTCCGGTTCGACCAGAACGGTGCGTGTAAATTTCTGGTTCATCTGGCAATTGGTAATTGATAACGTGTGTGATGTCATCAACATCAATACCACGGGCAGCAACGTCAGTCGCCACTAGCATTTGAATTTGCTTGGTTCGAAAGGATTTCATAACCAAATCACGCTGATTCTGACTTAAATCACCGTGGAGTGCTCCAGCGCTGTAGCCATCTTCAATAAGATTTTCAGCTACTTTTTGTGTGTCCCGTTTGGTACGACAGAAAATCACAGAGAAAATATCTGGATTCGCATCTGCCAAACGTTTAAGTGCTTGGTAACGGTCTCTGGCATTTACTAAATAATATTCGTGCGAAACCTGATTAGTACTTTCATTTTTGTTACCAACCGTGATTTCGACGGGGTCGTTCATAAAATCTTTAGCGATTCTCGAGACCTCCTTTGGCATTGTTGCTGAAAACAACCACGTGCTTTTTTCTTTTGGGGTATGTGATAAGATTTCGGTAATATCCTCATAGAATCCCATGTTCAACATTTCATCGGCTTCATCTAAAACAGCGTATTCAATTTTAGAAATGTCCACCATATTACGGCTGATCATATCCTTCATACGTCCAGGCGTAGCGACGATAATCTGGGCACCACGTTTGACCTGTCTGGCTTGGTCACTAATACTTGCGCCACCATAAATAGCGGTTACGTTTAGACCTTTACAATATTTACCGTAAAGTTTCATCTCGTTGGTTATCTGCAAACATAATTCACGGGTAGGCGAGAGGATAAGACCTTGAGTGGTGCGACTGTCCACGTTGATTTTTTGAAGCATTGGAAAACCAAATGCTGCAGTTTTCCCAGTACCAGTCTGCGCTAATGCAACTAGGTCGGTTTCTTTTTCCAATAAAATTGGGATGGCTTTTGCTTGAACGTCACTTGGGGTTTCAAAACCCAAATCGGTAATAGCGTGCAATAGGTCTTCATTAAGACCGAGTTCATTGAATGTGCTCATTCTTTTTTAAGTATATGTATTCGATTTTGTTCTTTACGTGTTACAAAAGAAGCGAATCGACATACTAAACACTTAATTCTTCCTATGTACACATCCTCACTCTGAGGAAATTAAACTTCCGCGTCGGCGGAAATTTTCAAGTTGCAAAGGTAATGTTTTATTTGGGATGAATGTTAAAAGTTTATTAATTTAAATTATGGTCGATAATTGTTTCGAATTGAGACCACTAAAAACAAAAATACCGCTTTGTTTTAAATGGAATTCAAGAAATCTACCAACAGCCTCACGGCCTTACCACGGTGCCCTATCTTGCTTTTTTCATATAACGAAATTTCAGCAAATGTCTTGTCATGACCATCAGCTTTAAAAACGGGGTCATAACCAAAACCATTTTTACCATGCCTTTCTGTTGTAATTTGACCTTTACAAATGCCCGTAAATGTGTTTAACTTTCCGTTGAGTTGAAGCGCAACGACTGTTTTAAACTGGGCGGTTCTATCTGATTTGTTTTCAATATTTCTTAAAAGCTTATCTATGTTGTCATTGGAGTCTCGTTGGGCTCCTGCATAACGTGCGGAAAATACGCCAGGTTCGCCATTGAGCGCAACAACCTCCAATCCCGTGTCATCAGCAAAACAATCATAACCGTAATTATTTTTTACGTATTCTACTTTTTGTATGGCATTGCCTTCTATGGTGGGTTGAGTCTCGGGGATGTCCTCATGGCATCCAATTTCAGCTAAACTCAAAAGTTGAATATGTTTGGGAATCAAACTTTGGACTTCCTTGATTTTATTAGGATTGTTGGTGGCGAAGACGAGTTTCATATTTGAAATTGAATCAGACTGATTTTAAAATTAAATGTAAATATTATGAATCGTTAGAAACTTTAAGTTTCTGAAAGGATTAATACTGTTGGGATTAGGTTTTTAAAAGAACAGAAATTGCTACCGCTAATGTTCCAACCAAGTGCTAAACTAATGATTGAAAGTTATAGTTAAAACCAACATCATTATACATCCTAATTTATGTCCCAATGATAATGGGATATGATAAATCACACCATTTTACTAATATTTGTAAAACTTGTCTTGGTTTCAAATTTGACTATTAATAAATCAATTCTGAGTTCTATTATGGCGCAATCTATGGGATGGGATGCCTAACCCAAATTTTTTACCTAAAAGCGCAACATTTAATTTGGCTTTTTCTTTAATGGGGTTATCCTTCAAATTCCTTCCGTTTGAACACGTTAAGATTAAACCTAAATAGGGTCTAAATTCAATCTAAAAGACCGCCTTCAAAACATACTCGCCTCGATTAAAAAATCAAGTAGTAGCAATTTCATCTGTATTATTGTAGTGCGAACTAATGCCAAAACTAGTCTGGGCATCTATTGATTTTTCTTTTTCTTTGGATTAAAAACCGGCAATAACTCTGTAGAAACTTCACCAAACCCAATTCGGGTTCCATCTTTTTCGCAATGACCACGCATAATCACGGTATCATTATCATTGATAAATTTACGCTCGGTACCATCTTTCATTTTGACGGGTTTTTCACCACGCCAAGATAATTCTAACATAGAGCCATAGGTGTCTGGTGTTGAGCCTGATATAGTGCCGCTACCCATCATGTCGCCCGAGTTTACAGGACAACCATTTACCGTGTGATGTGCCAATTGCTGGGACATATTCCAATACATATACTTAAAGTTAGATTTGGTCACAATGGTTTCTTTCGCACCTTTTGGGCGTATAGAAACCTCTAGATTAATATCATAACTCTTTTTTCCTTTATATTGTAGATAAGGTAATTGTGGTTTTATTGGTTTCGGACTCTCTACTCGAAATGGCTCTAAAGCATCTAAAGTCACGATCCAGGGTGAAATGGATGATGCAAAATTCTTGGCCAAGAATGGTCCTAATGGTACATATTCCCATTTTTGAATGTCTCGCGCTGACCAATCGTTAAATAGGACTAACCCGAATATATATTCTTCAGCTTCATTGATAGGGATAGGTTCTCCTAAATCATTGGCATCGGTAGTGATAAATGCCATTTCCAATTCAAAATCCACTAGTTTTGATGGGCCAAAAATAGGTTGGTCGCTATCGGCAGGAATCGTTTGTCCCTGAGGTCGATGCACGGGAATCCCTGACGGAATAATAGAACTACTTCTACCGTGATACCCAACTGGGATGTGTAACCAATTTGGTAATAACGCATTTTCGGGGTCTCTAAACATGGTCCCCACATTGGTGGCATGCTCAATACTTGAATAGAAATCGGTGTAATCGCCAATTTGAACTGGCAATTGCATTTCAATTTCATCCAATCTAAAGCAAATTGTTTCCTTGTGCTTTGTGTTGTTTTTTAAGGTGGTGTTATTGCTGTCAAATATTTCAGCAATACGATTACGCACCAAACGCCACGTTTTTCTGCCATCAGCAATAAAATCGTTCAAGGTATCCTGAAGAAAAATATCGTCGGTTAACGGGATTCCTTCAAAGTAACCCAATTGATGCAGTGCTCCTAAATCTATTGCGGTATCACCGATTCTCGTGCCAATGGTAATAATATCATCACGCGTTAAGAACACACCAAAAGGAATATTCTGTATTGGAAAATCTGAATTTTTTCCGACGTGTAACCATGAAGTTCTATCGGGATTATTAGCGGATAATGGCATAGTTGTAATTTTTTTTTGGTTCAATTAATCGTATAAACCTACATATTTTTTTTAATCTGCAAGCAACTATTGTTTAAAAATAAGAATAGATTTATACTAAATTTTATTTTAAATGTATCCTATTATTAGCTTCCATTAAAAAGGACAAAAATACATTTAGTAATTTTTTTCTGGTCACTTAAAAAATTAAGAAAAATTGTTATTTGACTACCTAAATTATGTTCGCATCTCAAATAAAATAACAAGAATTTTTTATGTTGATAACCTGATTATAAAAGTCACACTAAATATATGCTTTGGAAACTATTTTACTCCTACATTTCTTATTTTTGCTAAAGTTTAACACAAATGAAAGTTTCCATGATGTTTACTTCGGAAACACTAAAAAAATACAATATGCAACGTGACCACCAGATTTTTGAACTTATAGATGCCGAAAAAGAACGCCAAATCAAAGGATTGGAATTGATTGCTTCCGAAAATTTTGCCAGCGAACAGGTTATGGAAGCTGCTGGTTCTGTATTGACCAATAAATACGCCGAAGGCTATCCTGGAAAGCGCTACTATGGCGGTTGCGAAGTAGTTGATGAAGTTGAACTAATTGCTATAGACCGAGCCAAAACGCTTTTTGGAGCTGAGTATGCTAATGTCCAACCTCACTCTGGAAGTCAAGCCAATACTGCTGTTTTTGCCGCATGTTTGAATCCTGGTGATAAAATATTGGGGTTTGATTTATCTCACGGCGGGCATTTAACCCACGGGTCACCAGTTAACTTTTCAGGGAAATTATACTCACCATCATTCTACGGCGTAGAAGAAGATACAGGTTTATTAAACTACGATAATATCCAAAAAAAGGCTGAAGAAGTAAAACCTAAAATGATAATCGCAGGTGCGTCAGCGTATAGCAGGGATATTGATTTTAAAAGATTTCGTGAGATTGCCGATAGTGTAGGCGCTTTATTGTTGGCTGATATTTCACATCCTTCGGGCTTGATTGCTAAAGGGATTTTGAACGACCCCTTGCCGCATTGCCATATTGTAACTACCACTACTCACAAAACCTTACGTGGCCCTAGAGGCGGACTCATTATGATGGGCAATGATTTTGACAATCCGTTTGGTCTGAAATTGAAAAATGGCAACCTTAAAAAGATGTCTGCATTGTTGGACTCCTCAGTATTCCCAGGGAATCAAGGTGGTCCATTAGAACACATTATCGCTGCAAAAGCCATTGCATTTGGGGAAGCACTTTCCGATGAGTTCATGCATTATATGTTGCAAGTTCAAAAGAATGCCGCTGCTATGTCTAAAGTGTTAGTTTCAAGAGGCTATAAAATTATTTCAGGAGGTACTGATAATCACATGATGCTTATCGATTTAAGAAACAAGGACATTACAGGAAAAGCTGCCGAAGAAGCATTGGGCAAAGCAGATATTACCGTTAATAAAAATATGGTGCCTTTTGATGATAAGAGTCCATTTGTAACTTCTGGGATTCGCATTGGTGTTGCTGCCATTACCACAAGAGGCCTTAAAGAGTCTGATATGGCTACGATTGTAGATTTTATCGATGACGCTATCACGAACCATGACAATGATGATAAGTTAGAGGCTATAGCAAGTTCTGTTAATGAAATGATGGGAGATAAGCCGTTGTTTTCAGCATAAGCAAATAATACCGAAAATTATAATTGTTCTTTGGGCGATACCCGCCAGGAAAAGGCGGGTCGGGCTTTACGCTACAATCTTTTTTTTGTGCCTCAAAAAAGGATTTTCACTGCAATCCCTATCGCGGGTTTTCGTTTTCAAAGTTCAAATTGTAACTATTCTATTTTACTTCGATATTTACAATTGAAGATAGTTCCGAGTTATAATATCTGAATGACTGTAATGCGTTAAAGGGATAGTAAATTTTTAATAATTGCTAAAACCTAAGACACGCCCTATTTCCGTTTCCCAAACATACTATCCATAATTGTTTTCAACCCCTTGAACCCTAAGTAAATGGCGAATCCGCAAATAGCAAACGCGAGAATGAGTATAGGAATAAATAAGATTTTCTCTTGATTTGCAAAAGCAATATAGGCTAGGGTAGGGCCAAGAAACATGAGCACTGCACAACCTGCCATCGTCTTGATGCCTTTTACTAGAATGTCCTTATCGGTAATATGAGTGTCGTCTTCAATCATAAATTTAGTTTATTATGGTTTTGAATAGCGGTTCTTACGTTTTTGTATTTTTCTAAAAGTTTTTCGGCCTTGTCACGGTCTATTTTAAGTTCAGTCATAAGCATTTTTACACCACGGTCTACGAGCTTATGATTGCTTAATTGCATATCGACCATTTTGTTACCTTTTACTTTACCCAGTTGAATCATGACCGTGGTTGAAATCATATTCAGTACCATTTTTTGAGCCGTTCCCGCTTTCATTCTGGAACTACCGGTTACAAATTCAGGGCCAACCACAACCGCAATGGGATATTTTGCCACATTTGAAAGCGGACTATTTTCATTACAAGTGATACAACCCGTAATAATATCGTTTTTATTGCAAGCCTCTAATGCAGCAATGACATAGGGTGTTGTACCAGAAGCCGCAATACCAACAACAACATCCAAAGCATTTATATTGCAGGATTTCAAGTCTTGCCAACCTTGCTCTTTGGAATCTTCGGCAAACTCCACCGCTTTTCTAATGGCGGTATCGCCACCAGCAATCAAACCTATTACCATATCGTGTGAAACGCCAAATGTTGGTGGACATTCTGAGGCATCCAAAACCCCCAATCTTCCACTTGTGCCTGCACCAATATAAAATAAGCGCCCGCCTTGTTTAAGCTTTTCAACGATTCTTAAAGTTAAAATTTCAATTTGCGGGATGGCTTTCGCAACCGCATCTGCAACTGTGCTATCTTCCGTATTAATATTGGTCAATAAATCGTTGACGCTCATCTTTTCGAGATGATTGTAATTTGAGTCTTGCTCGGTGGTTTTTGTGAATTGCATAATATAAAATTAACAAAAAAATTTCTGCGTTAGTGATAGTAGTGGCATCCTTTTTAATAGCGTTTCTGGTTTTGAGGTAAGTCCATTACGCTTTTCGCTATTAAAAAGATATAACGGATAGCACGACCGCGCTTTTCGCGGGGTAACGCCCAAACAAAGTAAAACTATTATTCTACTGTATAATCTAACTCTACCACTTCCGACAGCCTGAAGTATCCCAACGGGAAATTATTTGGATTTGTAGTGTTTCTACAATTACCACGAACCGTGGCGGGTTGGGTTTCGAACGGTCCACCGCCGCCTTCTGAGGTTTGTTGAAGCAAAATGAACATAAACTCATAAAACTCTTCTGATACGCCGTAGTTTCGGATGACCACTGTGTCACCGCTTTCTAGATCTTCTTCACTGAAAAACCCGAAAATCTGATTGCCATCAGTAAATTCGTCTTCGTAAACCTCCAAAACTGGGGTAACAGAAATGTCAGTTATAAACTCGAAGAAATAGTAATTATCAATATTCGCTGGGTCGGTGTAAAAGACTTTCAGTTCAATATCCTCACCAGTAAAACCGCCTTCATTATCCTGCTCTACAAAATCAATATCAACTACAGATTTTAAAGTTTCCTCGGCAGTATAGGTTTCACCACCATACAAAATGGTCAAGGTATAAGTTTCATCAATTTCAGGATTAAAGTTTGAGTTTTTGTAGATTCCTGTTTGGCCCTCTTCCAGGAAAATAAAACTGTCGGCATTACTATTTGTGATAGTTACGGTGGCTCCATTTGCAGGAGGCACTCCGGTGTCAAAAAATGGTGCAGATAAAGTGAGTTTAATGTCTTGCTCACTTCCATCGGTTCCTTTAAGCCAGTTTATAGAAGCGTCTATGACCAGTTTTGGAGGGGCATCATTTAAATCGACCTCAATCACATCTTCACAAGAATAGGCCAACAAAAGAATGAAAATGTATAAGAGCTTTTTCATTTGTTAAAATTTAAAATTATAGGTCACTGATGGAATAATCCCAAAAATCGCCAATCGCGTTGCTTCGTTGACACCCGTCGTTCGATTCTCACCAAAGGAAATGGAAGCAGCATTGCGTCTATTGTACACATTGTAAATTCCAAAAACCCATTCGCCTTTCCATCTTTTTTGCGATTCGGGATTTGGATCTAAAGTTGCCGAAATATCAATACGGTGAAAGGCCGGCAACCTACTGGAATTTCTGCCCTCATAACTAGGTATTGTTATGCCGTTGTACTGATATTGGCCGTTTGGAAATGTAGTGGGCTGCCCAGATTGAAATAGGATATTGGTACCGAATGTCCATTTTTTATTAAGTTCATAACTCGACGTTATTGAGATGTCATGGGTTTTATCATAAGCGGTACTGTACCACTCGCCATTATTAATACCCGTTTCTACAGGCGTTCTGCCTTCGGTTTGCTGTTCAGACCTTGATAGGGTATAGGCAAACCAACCTTTAAATCTTCCTTTATTCTTTTTAAATAAAACTTCAAGTCCGTAGGCTCTCGCTCTACCTTTTAATATGATTTGCTCTATGGCATTGTTGGCAATTAAATCGGCGCCATCAACATAATCAATCCGGTTTTGGATTTTTTTATAGAAACTTTCAATTTCCAAACTATAGGCATTGTCCTTAAAACTTCTAAAATACCCAATGGCCACTTGGTCTAACAATTGAGGTTCAACAAATTTCCCACTTGGTGTCCAAATGTCTAAGGGTGTTGGTGATGTGGTATTGGATAATAAGTGCAAATACTGGGTCATCCTATTATAACTCGCCTTTACGGAAGATTTATCATTGAGCTGATACGCCAGTGAAAAACGAGGTTCAAGATTAGCGAAAGATTCTATAACATCGCTTCTGCTGAAATTATCCTCGCCAATTGGGTTTGCTTTTTCATAAATACCAAGCTGCTCATTGAATACTAAAGGATTGTCATTTTCGTAGATATTGAGCTCATCCTGCCCCAGTCTTAAAAACGAAGACACCCTTAAGCCATAAGATAAAGCCAATTTATCGGTGACTTGATGTTCGGCATCAATGTAAATCGCATTCTCAAAAGCATATTTATCGGTAAGCTTGAAAGGATTGATCCCGCTGCTTTCAGATGAAGGTTTAATATCTCCTGGATTGAATTTGTAGTATATGCTGTTTAAGCCATATTCTAATTTAAAGGAATTGCTAATGTAATTTTTTAAATCGTACTTGAGATTAAAATTAGAAATGCCCGAATCCCAATTAAATTCTACAAAATTCAAGTTGAGACCGTAGTAATAATCGGAATAAATCAATGATAAATTAGAAAATAACTTATCTGAAAACAAGTGGTTCCATCTAAAGTTAGCAACGGTGTTTCCATAGGTGTTTTCAAAAGAATCTGAAATATTGAAAACATCGCGCCCAAAGTAACCCGAGAGATAAATACTATTATTTTCATTAAGTCGGTAGCTCAATTTGGTATTCAAATCGTAAAAGTAGGCGACGTTGTCAAGATCGAATAAAGGCAAAAATAGATGGGCGTAGCTACTTCTTCCGCCAAAGAGAAAAGAACCTTTACCTTTAGTAATAGGTCCTTCCGCCAGTATTCTGCTCGAGACAATCCCAATACCACCAGTGGCATGAAACTCGTTACTGTTACCGTCTTTCTGATATATATCCAAAACCGAAGACACACGGCCGCCGTACTTGGCAGGAATTCCGCCCTTATACAATTTGATGTCCTTAATGGCATCTGGGTTAAACACCGAAAAAAAGCCGAATAAATGCGAAGAGTTGAAAATGGTAGCTTCATCCAAAAGGATTAAATTTTGGTCTGCGGCACCCCCTCTCACGTTAAATCCCGATGCCCCTTCACCAGCAGTGGTCACACCAGGTAAAAGTGTAATGGATTTAATCACATCAACCTCACCCAAAACAACTGGCATTTGTTTGATGGTATTTATCGAGAGCGTATTAACGCTCATTTGCGGTTTTTTGATGTTCAATTTTTCAACATCCTCGGTAATAATTATTTCATCTAAACTTTCTGTAGATTCGTAAAGTTGGTAGTTTTTTGTCACGTTTGAATTGAGAACGATAGTTTCAGAAATAGTCGCGTAACCCAAATAGCTCACAACAACCTCGTAGGTCCCTTCAGGAAGTGTTATGGAATAAAACCCGTATTCATTTGTTGTTGCACCAGTTTGTTGCTGCGGAATTATAATGTTAACACCAATTAAGGTCTCGTTACTGTTGACGTCGGTAATGCTGCCCTTTAAGGTGAATTTCTCTTGTGCGTGGAGTAAGAAAAACAATGATGGCATCACAAGCAACAACAAAAACACGTAGGTCTTTTTCATTTGCAAATTTTGAATAAAAGTAAAAAAGCTCCATTGATGCATGGAGCTTTAAGGTGTTAAATCTATGATAATTAACGACTGAAATTAGCCATTGATAATTTTATTAAAAGTTTCGCTAGGTCGCATGGCTTTTTCGGCCAACGCTTCATTAGGTTCAAAATAACCGCCAATGTCTACGGGCTTTCCTTGAACTTGTATCAACTCTTCATTAATTTTAGCTTCATGCGCTTGCAAGTCCCTAAAAACTGTGGCGAACTCATTTTTGAGTTCTGTATCCTTGGTTTGATTGGCTAAGGCTTCTGCCCAAAACATAGCGAGGTAAAATTGACTACCTCGATTATCTAACTCGTTAACCACTCTTGAGGGTGATTTTCCATCGGCCAATAATTTTTCTGTGGCTTCATCCAATGCTTCAGAAAGCACTAGGGCTTTTGGATTTTTATTAACAGTTCCAAAATGTTCCAAAGACACAGCCAAAGCCAAAAATTCTCCTAGAGAATCCCAACGTAAATGATTTTCTTCCATAAACTGTTGAACGTGCTTTGGGGCTGAACCTCCAGCACCTGTTTCAAACAAACCGCCACCATTCATTAAAGGAACAATGGACAGCATTTTGGCGCTGGTACCTACTTCTAGAATAGGGAAGAGATCGGTTAAATAATCGCGTAATACATTCCCAGAAACCGAAATCGTATCCTTACCATCTTTAAGACGCTCCAATGTAAACTGGGTCGCTTCGATAGGTGATAGGATTCTAATATCTAATCCAGAGATATCGTGATTTGGTAAGTATTTGTTCACTTTTTTAATTAACTCCACATCGTGAGCGCGCTCATCATCCAACCAAAAAACAGCTGGTGTTTCTGAAGCTCTTGCGCGAGTCACAGCTAGTTTTATCCAGTCTTGTATTGGTGCATCTTTTACTTGGCACATCCTCCAGATATCGCCAGTTTCAACTTGGTGCGACGTTAGTACTTTACCCGAAGAATCCACGACTTCTACTTTTCCTGCTGTCGGGATTTCAAAAGTTTTATCGTGGGAACCGTATTCCTCTGCCTTTTGAGCCATAAGGCCGACATTGGGAACAGTGCCCATTGTAGTTGGGTCAAAAGCACCGTGCTTTTTACAGAAATCAATTGTTGCTGAATAAATGCCAGCGTAACTACTGTCTGGGATAACCGCTTTGGTATCTTGTTGTTTTCCTTCGGCATTCCACATTTGACCAGAAGTACGAATCATGGCCGGCATAGAAGCGTCGATAATGACGTCACTCGGGACGTGAAGGTTGGTAATCCCCTTTTCAGAATTTACCATCGCAACCGAAGGGCCATTTTTAAATGCCTCATCAATATCCTTTTCAATGGCTTGGCGTTCTGCATCAGGTAAATCATTAATTTTATTGACTAAACTTCCGAAGCCATTTTTGACATCAACCCCAATTTTTTTGAAAGTATCACCGTGCTTTTTAAACAGGTCACTAAAAAAGACGTGTACGGCATGACCGAAAATAATTGGATCAGACACCTTCATCATTGTGGCTTTCATGTGCAAGGAAAACAGAACGTTTTTATCTTTGGCGTCTTTAATTTGAGCATTTAAGAACTCAATTAAAGCGCTTTTACTCATCACAGTGGCATCAATGATTTCGCCTTTTAATAAATCTAAATGATCTTTGAGAACTGTTGTTTTGCCTTCTTTATCAGTATGAACAATTTTTACGGTTGTCACGTTATCTAACGTTACAGAAACTTCATTGTGGGCAAAGTCCCCTTTAGACATGGTTGCAACGTGGGTCTTAGAATCAGCGGACCATTTTCCCATAGAATGTGGGTGCAGCTTGGCGAAGTTCTTTACGGCTTTTGGAGCACGACGGTCAGAATTCCCCTCACGAAGTACTGGATTTACTGCACTTCCTTTAACTTTATCATAGCGTTTTCTAATCTCTTTTTCCTCATCATTTTTAGGCTCGTCGGGATAGTTGGGCAATTTATACCCTTGTTTTTGCAATTCTTTTAAGGCCGTTTTTAATTGTGGAATAGAGGCGCTAATATTGGGAAGCTTGATGATATTGGCTTCTGGACTTTTTGCTAAATCACCTAGTTCAGAAAGTGCATCAGGAACACGTTGATCTTCTTTTAGAAAATCAGGAAATAAGGCTAAAATACGTGCCAGCCAAAGAGATATCCTTTGATTCGATATGAATGCCCGAGGATTTTGTAAAAGATTTGACTATAGGTAAGAATGATTGCGTTGCCAAAGCTGGCGCTTCATCGGTTTTAGTATAAACTATCGTAGCGTTTTTTGCCATGAATTTTTAAAATTTTAAGTAGTGTTGGAATAAAGCTAAATTTTTTAGCCTCGCAAATATAACAAAATAGAGTTGTTTTAAGAAGTGGAAGTCTTTGTGGATTATGATGATAATACAATTATTTGAAATATTCAAAAGAAATGGAAAAACATTGGCTTATTAAAGTGCTTAAATAACAAAAGCCATATCCCTACAGCGAAGCTGTTTTGACATGGCTTTTTAGATTTGAAGTTTTCTAATCAAACTCAGACTATTTCTAATCTTTAAGGTTTAGAACGATATCTTAAACCTAAAGTTTGAAAAGCGTTCGACAAATCAATGAAACTGTTTGTAACTGTCAAAATGTATTGACCTCTTACAATCAAGTCTCAGATGTAATTGTTTTTCTTTGTAAACTTAAAACCTACCATTGAGATAAAAATTTTAAGAAACTGCTTCTCCTTTTCACATTCCCTTTCGGTTCTGTTACTTTTTCAAAGCTTTCCACCGACACTAACTAACTGTAAACATTTAGATACTGTTACGGTATCATGATTATTTCTTGTTCCACTTTCGTGCAAACAAAATTTAAACTCAAAAAACAATTATATAAAGAACGTTTCTTTAAAAATTTAATATTAATTATAAACTTTGTTTAACCAAATTCATAATTAACTATAAATCCTATTGTAAATTTAGACTTTATTTCCGAAAAACAAAAAAATAGACTTAAATAGATATTCACATCTTATAAACCAACGTTATTAACAAAAGTTGATAAGATGAATAAAAAAAGCCCTGAAACACAATTAAATGTTTCAGGGCTTACAATTTTTATGAACCGGAAATTATCTTCTAACTTCCTTGATTCTAGCTTTTTTACCAGTAAGTTTTCTAAAGTAGAAAATACGCGCTCTTCTAACTTTACCTTTCTTATTGATTTCAATTTTTTGAAGCGCAGGTAAATTAATCGGAAAAATACGCTCTACACCAACGGTGCCAGACATTTTTCTAATTGTAAAAGTTTCGGTAGTTCCAGCTCCTTTACGTTGTAAAACAACGCCTCTGAAAAACTGTGTACGACTTTTTTCGCCTTCCTTAATTTCGTAGTATACTGTGATTGTGTCACCAGCACCAAAGTCTGGAAAATCTTTTTTTGCTACAAATTCTTCCTGAACGTAATCTATTAAAGAACTCATCTTTTTAATATTTAATAATTTATTCAAATCAACATTCACGATTTTCGCCAGAGGTTAATCTAAAATTGGGTGCAAAGATACTATTTTTATTGAATTGTCAAACATTGAATAAAAAAATACAAAAAACAAGCTTAATTTTTCCTAGTAATCTCTATGAATTAAAATCCTTAACTCTAATAGTATTATTAATTTGGTTTTGCATTTAATTAGGGTGGTACATCAATATTATTTTGTGGGTTTATGCAGATTTTGACCCCTAGAAAAATAAAATTGATTTAGTATTTAAGGTCATAGCATTATTATGGACTAAATTATTATTCGTATAAATAAAACTTTTTAAATAATTACTTAGTTTCAATTACTCTAAAATTTCTAAATTCTATCACTGAAGCTTAATAGTCTATGGGTTCTTAATTTTATTTATTCATTGCGACTGTCACTTTCAGGGATACTACTTAACAGGTACTCTTAATAACCTCTGTTCTTTTATATAAGCTTTCAGCGCCACCAAAGCAGCAATACGAGCTTCAGATTTTTGTTGTTCCCTTAATTTTTCTGGGGCGTAATGGTTTTTAACAAAATGTGTATCAAAGTTTCCGCTTCGGAAAGCGTCGTGTTTGCACACATAAGTTCCGAAGGAAAGAGTTGTTTCAACTCCTCTTATTTCATAGGCATCTATGGCTTTAATCATAAGTTCTATAGCTTCTTCACGTGTGTTTCCGTATGTGATTAATTTTGCCAGCATCGGATCGTAGTATATAGGAATGTCCATATCTTGTTCAAATCCGTTATCGACCCTGATACCTTTTCCTTCAGGAATTTTGTAAACCTCTAATTTACCAACACTAGGTAAAAAATTATTAAGCGGGTCTTCAGCGTAAACACGCAATTCTAAAGCGTGACCGTTAATCTTTAGTTCACTTTGTTTAATTGGAAGTGCTTCGCCTCGAGCCACTCGGATTTGTAGTTCGACCAAATCAGTATTGGTAATTAATTCGGTTACAGGATGTTCTACTTGGAGGCGTGTGTTCATTTCCAAAAAGTAGAAATTATGTTTTTCATCCAAGAGAAACTCCACAGTTCCTGCACCTACATAATCACAAGCCTTGGCAACCTTAACGGCAGCCTCTCCCATTTTGTTTCGTAATTCTGGAGTTAGGACGCTCGAAGGTGCTTCTTCAACTACTTTTTGATGACGTCGCTGTATGCTACATTCTCGCTCAAATAAATGGATGATATTGCCATGGGTGTCTGCCATGACCTGTATTTCGATATGCCTTGGCGAGCTCACGTATTTTTCAATAAATACAGACCCGTCGCCAAATGCGTTTACCGCTTCGGAAATTGCCCTATCCATTTGCGCTTCAAATTCAGATTCCTTTTCTACGATACGCATTCCTTTTCCACCGCCACCAGCAGAGGCTTTAATAAGAATTGGAAATCCAATTTTACTGGCAATTTTTTTTGCTACTGAAATATCCTCAATCGCTTCGTCCGTTCCGGGAACCATGGGGATATCGTAGGTTTTAACTGCTTCTTTCGCGGCCAATTTACTACCCATAATCTTGATGGCTTTCGATTTTGGACCAATAAAAGTGATATTGTTGGCTTCGCAAAGCTCGGCGAATTCGGCGTTTTCACTAAGAAAACCGTAACCAGGATGAATCGCATCAACATGGAGTTGTTTTGCGGTATCAATAATTTTTTGACCCAATAAATAGGACTTGTTCGAGGGTGCTTCGCCAATCAAAACTGCTTCATCGGCAAATTTTACGTGTGGTGATTGCCGATCAATATCCGAATAAATGGCTACGGTCTTGATGCCCATTTTTTTTGCAGTCTGCATCACTCTTATGGCGATTTCCCCTCTATTGGCGATAAGTATTTTTTTCATTTCACTAAATCCCTAAACGGGAAGTTTTGATTAATTTCAGCGACAAGCTTTTGATAAACAGGAAAACGGTTGCCTATAATATCTAATATAATGACACGAATGATGAAACTTATATTATTTACTCTAAATCCATTAAAATATGATACGGGTAAAATAAGATTGAGTAGGTGAATGGATGCTTAGATTTCGAGATTTGTTTTTGTCTCAATTTCAAAAATAGCAAAAAGAAATCACTTCTAGGGTTGGAAATATTGCCAACCATCTTTAGAATAAGCTTTGGTCAATGACTTCTAAAACTGTTATTTACTTAAACATATCCATTCCAGGTATATTGGGCATACCTTCCTTGGCAACCGCAGCAACTTCAGTTTCATTGATTGTTGTTGCACGTTCAATAGCTTTATTCAAGGTCAATATTAAATAATCTTCAAGCATCTCTTTATCTTCTAAAAGCGTGTCATCAATTTCAATCTTTTTGATGCTTCTGTTTGCTGTTATGGTTACTTTTAATTTATTGTCTGTACTTGATTCATCAACAAAAACGGTATTCATTCGTTCTTTGGTTTCTTCTACTTTTTTTTGGGTTTCCTTGAGTTTCCCCATCATTCCCATCATATCTCCAAACATTATGTATTGTATTTAATTGTTCATAGCAAAATTAGTAAATTGCCAAACGAACAAAAAATTAAAATGAAAACACGCATTGCTGCACCAGTCGCAAGACAAATCCCAAAGACCTTAAAAATCCATAACGATACCAGAATCGATAATTATTTCTGGCTGAATCAGCGTGAAGATCAGAATGTTCTCGATTATTTACAAGCTGAAAACGACTTTTACCAACAGGAAACCGCACATACCAAAGTTTTTGAAAACCAGCTCTTCGAGGAAATGAAAGCCCGGATCAAAGAGGATGATTCATCTGTACCTTATAAATACAACGGTTACTGGTACATTGTACGCTATGAAACAGGAAAAGACTATCCTATTTATGCAAGAAAAAAAGAGCATTTAGAGTCTGATGAAGAGGTGCTTTTTGACTGCAACAGTATGGCAGAAGGACATAGCTATTTTAGGTTGGTAGGTTTGAGCGTAAGTCCTGATAATACTATGATTTCCTTTGGTATTGATGTTACAGGACGCCGACAATATAAACTTCAAATCAAAAGTCTGGAAACCAATGAAGTTTTTCAGGATGTTATTGAGAATACAACCGGTTCTTCAACTTGGGCCAGTGACAACCAAACCTTATTTTACACCAAAAAGGATGAAAAAACTCTGCGTTCAGATAAAATTTTCAAACATAGAATTGGAGATTTGGCAGATCAGGATACTTTAATTTTTCATGAAATAGACGATACGTTTGGTGTCGCTGTCTATAAGACCAAATCCAAAAAATATATTATTATCGCGTGTTACAGCACGATGACCAATGAATTTCATGTTTTGGATGCCGATACACCAGATGGAGAATTTAAAGTGTTTCAGAAACGCATCAGAGGGCTGGAGTACAGTATATCGCATTTTGAAGACCGCTTTTATATTTTAACCAATAAAGACAAGGCTACCAATTTTAAACTTATGAAAACGCCTGAAAGCGATACCGAAATAGATAACTGGACCGAGGTAATTGCACATAGAGAAAACGTTTTGTTGGAGGATATTGAGATCTTTAAGAACTACTTGGTTATTAGCGAGCGTAGTAACGGATTGAACCTTATCCGCGTGGTACGTTGGGATAATCAAGCTGATTATTATTTGCCATTTGATAACGAAACCTATACTGCTGGAACTGGCACTAACGTTGAGTTTGATACTGAAATTTTACGCTACGGTTACAATTCAATGACTACCCCATCTTCTGTGATTGATTTTGACATGGGGACTAAAACTAAGACGATAAAAAAGGAACAGGAAGTCCAAGACCCCAAATTTGATAAGAATAATTATGTTTCTGAACGTATTTGGGCAAAAGCTCGAGATGGTACAAGAATCCCGATGTCATTAGTTCGGCGAAAGGATACTCAACTAAATGGGAATACACCTTTGCTACAATATGCTTACGGAAGTTATGGCGCCACGATTGATCCCTATTTTTCAACCATAAGATTGAGCTTGTTGGATAGAGGCTTTATTTATGTGATTGCACATATTAGAGGTGGCGAATATCTAGGTCGAAAATGGTACGAAGATGGAAAATTACTCAAAAAGAAAAACACATTTACCGATTTTATAGATTGTTCACGGCATTTGATTGCCATGGGCTATACTAGTGAATCACATCTCTACGCTATGGGGGGAAGTGCTGGTGGTTTACTTATAGGCGCTATTATAAACGAAGCACCAAATTTATATAGAGGTGTGATTGCCGCGGTCCCTTTTGTAGATGTAGTAACAACCATGTTGGATGATAGCATTCCATTGACCACAGGTGAATATGATGAATGGGGCAATCCAAATGACAAGACTTATTACGACTATATAAAATCCTACTCTCCTTATGATCAAGTTAAAGCCCAAGCCTATCCAAATTTATTGGTCACAACGGGATTACACGATTCTCAGGTTCAGTATTGGGAACCTGCCAAGTGGGTGGCGAAGTTGAGAACTTATAAACAGGATTTTAACAAACTTTATTTGGTTACTAATATGGAAGCAGGACATGGCGGCGCTTCTGGACGATTTGAAGCCTTAAAAGAAGATGCCCAAGAATTCGCTTTTTTGCTGGATTTAGAGGGAATTACTGGATAATTGAAAAAAAATCGTTAATTTTGTACGGTTTTGGGCGTTATTTTTTTTGTTAAATTTAAGCCCATAAAAATCATTTATGGAAAAAGACATTCAAGTATTTGATAACGTTTTACAACTTATTGGTAAAACCCCTCTAATCAAATTGAACAAAATGACTGAAGGCTTTGAAGGAGATTTCTTCGCAAAAGTTGAAGCTTTTAATCCGGGTCATTCTTCAAAAGATAGAATAGCATTACACATTATAGAAGAAGCCGAACGACAAGGGCTTTTGAATCCTGGTGACACAATCATCGAAACCACATCAGGCAATACTGGATTTAGCATTGCCATGGTTAGTATCATTAAAGGTTACAAATGCATATTGGCGGTAAGTTCAAAATCTTCAGCAGATAAAATTGACATGCTAAAAAGCATGGGTGCACAGGTTTATGTTTGTCCGGCTAATGTTAAAGCAGATGATTCACGTTCGTATTATCAGGTGGCTAAGCGATTGCATAACGAAATGAAAGGCTCTATCTATATTAATCAATATTTCAACCAATTGAATATTGATGCACATTATCAAACTACAGGGCCCGAAATTTGGGAGCAGACCAAAGGAGAGATTACTCACTTGGTGGCTTGTAGCGGAACAGGGGGGACGATTTCTGGAATTTCAAAATATCTAAAAGAGCAAAACAAGGAAGTCAAGGTTATTGGTGTAGATGCTTTTGGCTCGGTATTGAAAAAGTATCACGAAACAAGAGAATTCGATGATAAGGAAATTTATCCTTATCGAATTGAAGGTCTTGGTAAAAATTTAATCCCAACGGCTACCGACTTTGATTTGATAGACAAGTTCATAAAAGTTACCGATGAAGAAAGCGCACATACCGCTCGCGAAATATCAAAAACCGAAGGGATGTTTGTTGGTTACACAAGCGGTGCAGCAATGCAGGCTTTAAAACAACTAAACGCTGAAGGAGAATTTAAGCAAGGCGATAAAGTTGTTGTTATATTTCCAGACCACGGCTCACGTTACATGAGTAAAGTATACAGTGATAAGTGGATGGAAGATCAAGGCTTTTTTGATAGTAAGACGATATCTGCAGAAAAGATTCAGTATATAAAATAGACACATTGTAAATATCAAACACCTATTGCATTTATTTGTGGTAGGTTTTTGCATTTTTATAGATTGATATATCGATTTGTAAAATAATTATGTGGTCACTATAATAATGATTAATTTTGTAATGAACTCGTTGAACAACTCCCAACAATTGATGTTTAAAAGATTCTACAACTAACTAGACTAAAACTAGCTTTTAATGAAAGATTTATTTGAAAAGATTTATAGAGATAAAGGGCCTTTAGGAAAATGGGCTTCCCAAGCGGAAGGATATTTCGTGTTTCCTAAATTAGAGGGTCAAATATCCAATAGAATGAAATTTCAAGGGAAAGACGTCATCACTTGGAGTATCAATGATTATCTAGGTTTAGCAAACCATCCTGAAGTTAGAAAAGTAGATGCCGAAGCTGCTGCCGAATATGGTTCCGCATACCCAATGGGCGCGAGAATGATGTCAGGTCACACCAGTCTTCACGAACAATTACAGAAAGAATTGGCTAGTTTTGTGAGTAAAGAAGCTGCTTATTTATTGAATTTTGGGTACCAAGGTATACTTTCCACTATTGATGCATTGGTAGCTAAAGATGACATTATTGTTTATGATGTTGATGCACATGCTTGTATTATAGATGGTGTAAGACTTCACATGGGTAAACGCTTTACTTATAAGCATAACGACATGGATAGTCTTGAAAAAAACCTCGAGCGTGCTACAAAAATGGCTGAACAGACTGGCGGTGGAATATTAGTTATTTCTGAAGGCGTCTTCGGGATGCGAGGTGAACAAGGCCGATTAAAAGAAATTGTTGCACTTAAAAAGAAATATAACTTTAGGTTTTTGGTAGACGATGCCCATGGTTTCGGAACTCTTGGAGCTACAGGCGCAGGAGCAGGCGAGGAGCAAGGCGTGCAAGACGATATTGACGTGTATTTTGCAACTTTTGCCAAGTCTTTGGCAAGTACAGGCGCTTTTATTGCAGGAGATAAGGAAATCATGGATTACTTAAAATATAATCTGCGCTCCCAAATGTTTGCGAAATCTTTACAAATGCAATTGACCATAGGAGCATTGAAACGTTTGGATATGTTAAGAACCATGCCCGAATTAAAAGCGAAGCTTTGGGAAAACACAAACGCACTACAATCAGGATTAAAAGATAGAGGTTTTGATATCGGTACTACACAAAGTTGTGTAACACCTGTGTACCTAAAAGGCAGCATACCAGAAGCAATGGCTTTGGTTCGCGACCTACGTGAAAATTATGGAATATTCTGTTCTATAGTGGTTTATCCTGTTATACCTAAAGGGCTGATCTTATTGAGAATGATACCTACAGCGACTCATACTTTACAAGACGTTTCTGAAACCTTAGATGCTTTTGATGCTATTAGAACACGTCTCGAAAACGGGACTTACAAACGTTTATCTGCGGCCGTAATGGCAGCGATGGGTGAGTAAATTCACCTTAGAAATTTCATTTTAAACTATAAATCTTCAATTAATACAATAATGATTGTATGGCAATGAACAAAAATACAGTGCTCGCTTGGGCAACTACGATTATGATATTTGTAGGGCTCGGATTAATAGCTCTCGGTGCTTTTAGATACACTGAATCCGCTGGTTGGGGATTTGCGTCTGTGGGTGTTGGTTTTTTCGCGATTGCTTGGGTGTTTAATGCACTTAAAGGCCGCGTTTAAAAAATAAAAGATTTTCTTATTTTCAGCTATTTTTAACACTTTTTTGCCACTGTTTACTCTCAAGTAAATAAACTTTATTGGTTATCTTTGCAGTCCCAAATACTATGGGGAAAACTTAAAAAAAGTTATGCTAAAGAAACTAGCTAATATTCTCTTTTCTACACGCCTTACTGCTCTTTTATTTATCGTTTACGCAGTTTCCATGATAGTTGGAACTTTCTTGGATTCCGGACAGGATACTTCTCCTACTCCGTTTACGAGGCACTATATATATAATACTTGGTGGTTTGAGCTCATTATGCTTCTTTTCGTAGTGAATTTCGTCGGAAACATTTTTAGATATCGCTTATTGCGAAAGGAAAAATGGGCAACCTTAACATTACACCTCGCCTTCATTTTAATATTTGTTGGAGCAGGTATTACAAGATATATTGGTTTTGAAGGATGGATGCCAATCAGAGAGGGCGAGACTGAAAATACTATTCTAACTAGGGACATTTATTTAACAGCTTTTATTGACGGCGACTTTGAGGTCAACGGTCAATTACAAAGAAAAATTGAGCAAAAGCAAGTTGATTTTTCTGAACGATTAGATAATGACCTTAAAATTGAAACCGAGTACAACGGAACACCAGTAACTATTGAAGTTATCGATTTTATTGAAGATGCAGAGTTAGATATTATTCCTTCGGAAACTGGTGAACGTTATCTCAAATTAGTTGAAGCTGGTGAAGGTGCTTCACATAGTCATTTTATTATGGACGGCGACCAAGAATTAATTCATAATCTTGCCTTTACATTAAATAGTCCAAAACCCGGCGCAATTAATATTACAACAGATAGCGATGATAACATTTTTATAGAGTCGCCTTTTGAAGGAGATTATATGACGATGGCGACTAGAGCAACAGGAACTTTGGTCAAAGATTCCCTACAACCCTTAAAACTGCGTTCTCGTTATCGAATAGGGAATATGGCACTTGTATTTCCGAATCCCGTAGTTCAGGGTGAATTTGGTTTGGGTAAAAAATCTGAATTGCTGCGTAGTGAAGAAGATGGGGTCATTGTAAATGTTACCGTAAAAGGCGAAACTAAGCAGCTCAATTTGTTGGGAAGGCAATATCAAGACGGACGTTTTGAGCAGACCAAAGTTGGTGGTCTTGATGTTGCAGTCAAATACGGATCCTTGGTTAAGGAACTGCCCTTCAGTATAAAATTGAATGATTTTGTGGCTGAGCGATTTCCTGGAACAGAAGACAGTTTTTCTGCTTTTTCCAGTGATGTCACCGTGGTCGGGAGTGATGATGGGGATTATGATTATGAGATTTTTATGAACCATGTTCTAGATCAAAGCGGGTATAGATTTTTTCAGGCTAGTTTTGATCCAGATGAGTTGGGAACGCGTTTATCTGTAAATCACGATAAGTGGGGTACATGGATAACCTACGCTGGTTATATGTTGCTTTATTTTGGTTTAATGGCAATTCTCTTTGATAGAAAAACAAGATTTGCAGATTTGAAACGTATGTTGGATAAAGTGAAAACAAAGAAGACCAAGATTATTTCAGTTCTCTTAATCTGTTTTGGTTTATTGAGTTTTGCGCAAGAAGGTATCGACCATAGTGGTCATAATCATGCTATAGATACAGTTGAAACAGCTCAGCATTTTGAGGGTGATGGCCATGATCACGGCGCCAAGGTTAATATTATTAGACCTACAAAGACTGAAATTGATTCTGTAATTAGAGCAAACATTACACCTAAAGAACATTCAGACCAATTTGGAAAATTGGTTATACAAGATTATAGCGGCAGGATGATGCCGATGAATACTTACGCTTCTGAGGTACTTCGGAAATTGAGCAAAAAAAATCATTACGAAGATTTTGATGCCAATCAGGTCATGTTATCCATGCAAGAAAGTCCCTTGTTCTGGTATAATGTTCCTTTAATTTATCTCGCCAAGCGAAAAGCAGATACCATTAGACATATTATTGGTGTCGAAGAAAATGTAAAACGATATGCACTTTCCGATTTTCTAACAGAAGATGGTGGCTATAAATTATCCCCATATCTATCTGAAGCTTATAAAGCGGCCGTTCCCAACGGTTACCAAAAGGAAATAATTGAGGCAGACCAACGCGTAAGTTTATTATTCAATACGGTGGAAGGTCGTTTTATGAAAATTTTTCCCGTTCCCAATGATGATAATAACACTTGGATTTCGCCAGTTGAGTACAAAGAAGAGTATCAGGCAAAAATTCAGGATACACTCTACGGAAAATTCATTGAAAATAGTTTTAGTTACTATTTAAGTGAGCTTTATAATGCTAAAAAATCTGGAGATTTTGAAATCCCAGACAGGTTGTTAGAAGGTTTTAAGCGCAGTCAGGCCAAAATAGGGAGTGAGGTTATGCTTTCTGAAGAAAAAATAGAAACCGAAATACTTTACAATAAGTACGATATTTTTCAGATGCTTTTCGCTTATTATATGATAATCGGTGGTATTCTGTTCATTCTTCTTATAGTCCAGATATTCAAATCCAAAAATAAATTAGTTGACAATTCAGTAAAGGGACTTGGCATTGCCATTTTAATTTTGTTCTTGGTTCATACTGCTGGCTTGATTGTGAGATGGTATATTTCTGGGCATGCGCCCTGGAGTAATGCTTATGAATCTATGATTTATGTTGCTTGGGCAACGATGTTTTTCGGACTTGCGTTCGGTCGAAAAAGTATGCTAACTTTAGCATCAACTGCATTTGTTACTTCAATGATATTAATGGTAGCGCATTGGAACTGGATGGATCCAGCGATTTCCACCCTTCAACCTGTTTTAGATAGTTATTGGTTAATGATTCACGTTGCTGTAATCGTAGCAAGTTACGGCCCTTTTGCTTTGGGTATGATTTTGGGCATAACAGTATTGTTGCTAATGATTTTTACGACAAAGAAGAATAAGGAAAAAATGCTGCTCAATATCAAGGAACTTACTATAATAAATGAAATGGCGCTAACAGTTGGTTTGGTTATGTTAACCATAGGTAATTTTTTGGGTGGTATGTGGGCCAATGAGAGTTGGGGCCGTTATTGGGGTTGGGATCCAAAAGAAACTTGGGCACTTATTAGTATTATGGTTTACGCCTTTGTTATCCATATGAGATTGATACCCGGTTTACGTGGTCGTTATGGTTTTAATTTGGCATCCATTATAGCATTCGCCAGTATTTTGTTTACTTACTTTGGAGTTAATTTTTACTTATCTGGATTGCATTCTTACCAATCTGGGCAGCAGATTGCAAGTTTTCAGATTATTGTAATTACGTTGGGTGTTGTTTCAGTTTTAGGATTTTTCGCCTACCGGAAATACGTGGCGTTTTATAAAAAGTAATTTTAATTAGTTGATGCCTTAATGGATAATTCTTCGGTTAATTTTGACAACTTCAGATTTCAGATTTTAGTCTCAAATATATCATACCGATGCCAATTGCTAATCCAAAACTTATGAGTGTTCCTATTAGGACATATTCTGTTAGCTTACGGTCCTTAGCTCTTGACAAATCTCCAAACCTGAATATAGATTTTGCCGCCAATAGAAACCCAATCCCAGACCAGAAATCTGTAATTACAAACAAGAACACAAAAAGACGCTCAAGAATGCCTATGATTGTTCCTGCGTTTTCAAGAGATTCTTTTTCATTTTTATAGTTTTCGATATTCCATTTGGAAATTATAATGCGCATAATAATAGCAGACATTGTTGTTACCCCAATAAGACAACAAAATAATAGTAAAACTGATGTAAAATCCATGGAGACTACCTCCGATAAAAATGGTTCATAAATCTGTATTACAATAGCAATCATGAGAAGATGTGCCAATTGGTCGAGTACAAAGAGCCAGCGTTTATTTTTCTTATTTAATAAATAAAGCTTAGCCAAATCAATAAGAAAATGACTAGGTATAATTATAACAAATGCCAACCAATAATTAAATTGAAGTAAGATTATTAGCGCAAGGGCATGTATAAAGATATGCCAATATAGATATTTAGATTTGTGTTTATTCTTGTTTTTATGTTTTACCCACTTTTGCGGGTGAATCAAAAAATCACCGATGAGATGTGCCAGAATGAGTTTTATGGACAATAACATCATAAGCTTGAAATTTTAGATTTGTAATAATCCAGCAGTTTAGAAAGCTCATCAAAGCCTCCCCGATTAAGCCCTTGGCTTACATTACTTTGCGTTGTTTCTAATATGCTAGCCATTTTTTTTTGATTATAATCTGGATTTCTTAAGGCTATTTCAATAAGTTCGGCAGTTGCAGGTGTCCAATTGTTAATGGTCACAGATGCTAATCTAAACATTAAATTAAGCGAAGCATCAACGTCTGGTATTTTTGTTTTTATGGCTAAAGTATTTTTTTTGAGTTGCTCAAAACATTCCCCTGAATTTATAAATGCCGTACCGTTGGATTCTGTGATTTTATCGGCACTGTAATCTTTTGAGCCAACGCCTATCGCTATTCTTGCATCCAAATCACAATGACTTTTTAAATGTGCTTTTATTAAGAAAGCAGCATAAAGAGCATCTTCAGGTTTAACTTCCAATTGAAAACTATCACCACGATAAAGTTCCCATAGTTTAGGTGCATTGCCAAAATTTTTAAGGACGTTTTTTAGAACATGCATCCAATCTTCAGGTTGTGATGCACGGGAATTAACTAAATCTCCTGTTATTATTGCAGTCATCTTTTATTTATGAAACGAATTAGATTATTGAAAACTCTACTTTTCAAATATAATCGATTTAGCTTATAATTAAAATTATAATCGATTTAGCTTATATTATTAATTATAATCGATTTGGCTTATATCGGTCTTGAGCTTAAAGTAATCCTTCTATCATCTCTAACTTTAGATACTAAAACTAAACATTAAATATTGTAAATCGAGATTAACAAATCAAGAAAAATCATAATTTTGCAAGCTTAATTAAAAAAGAATATCCATTGTTGAAAAGGAATAACACTGACTCAAACATCGGGATATTTTGTATAATTCATTCATAAAAAAATAAATAAATGAAATTTTTTAAGGATTTTAAAGAATTCGCTGTAAAGGGCAATATGATGGAAATGGCGATAGGCATCATAATTGGCGCTGCTTTCAATAAGATTATTGACGTGCTGGTAAAAAAAATCTTTATGCCACCATTGTCATTAATGACCGATGGTTTAAATTTTCAGGATAAAAAAATAGTCCTTAGAGATTCTATATTAAATGCCGATGGCACCATAAATTCTCCAGAAGTCGCAATAGAGTATGGTGTTTTATTTGAAACCACATTAGACTTTCTAATTGTAGGGCTTACTGTTTTCATAATAGTCAGAGCAATGAATCGTTTAAAGGATAAAGCCCAAGACCCAAACAATGAAGTTGTTAAAACACCTAAAGATATAGAGCTCTTATCTCGTCTCAACGACTTAATGGAAGAACAGAACGCTATGCTAAAAACTAAGAAAGTTTAAAAGGAGTTAAATTAATTTCAAAAGGTTGGCTAGGCTACAAACAAAAAGGATAGACCACAATCCTGTTCGTAACCAATTTTGTTTTATAAGTTTCTTAAGTGTTTCTTCAGAAAAATCCTGACTGGAAATTTCGTTGTGCAAAGGCACAAATATAAAGAATGTTAAAAGCCATAAGCTCATCGCGATTGATAAACCAATGATTGAGAGTAACGAGATTTTTGAAAAAACCAGGTATATGTAGATGGATAATTGACCTAGCATTAAGGGCATGACTACTAAGGCAAGTTGGTTTTTGTAAACTTTATGCCATCGAAATAAATCATTATTATCGTAAAATCTGAAACTGGGATAAATAACCAATTGAACCAGCCAAATAAGGACAACCAGACCAAAGTCTATCAAAACTCTTAATATGTCAATTATCATCAGGATTATTTTCTGAGTCTTCCTCAACCTTTATCCAAAGTTGTTCAGAATTTAAGTAAAAACTGCCCACATAATCAAAATTACAATCGCTCGGCGCAATTATACTTAGAAAAGGTTCTTGTTTTTTATTTTTGTAGAGATAGTATATTTCTCCAATAATAGGTTCAAAGTTGAATCGTGCGTTATATACCAAATTGTTGTATTCTAAAGATTGTAGCACTTTATCATACTCAGCCTTTAATTCTAAATATTTAGCTTTTATCTGTTTATTTGCCTTATTAACATTTCTGTTTTTCCAAGCGTTGGTATCTTCTGTAATTATAGCTGGCGCACCAACATTACTGCCATAAGGCAGTAGAGATGATGTGTATTTCTGCTGATCTTCATCGAAAACAACTTGATCGGGCTTTTTCTTTTTCGTCATGAAAACTAATTTTTTGTAAAGATAAAGCACCTGATTTTTTTGATACCGCTAATTTGTCCTTAAAGTTTTGTTAACTTCGTGCATATTAACCTACCAATATGAATTTTTTTAAAAAAATAGGTTTTGCTAATCTATTCATTTTACTGCTATGTGCAGTAATTATAATAGTTTCAGAATATTTATTTTTATCTGGAGACCAGCTGCATGCCATATTTGTTGGACTTTGGGCACCAACTCTTTTGGGAATTGTAATTTTTATAAAGCAGATAATAAATGGACGCTAACGACATCGTTTTTTGGTTTTCGGGCTTCGTATCAATCTGCGTGGTGGTTTGGGCTATTGTGATTATTAGAACTTATAATAGGATTGATAGGGATAAATAGTCCAATTTGTACTATTTGGATATCTTGTAAACAATCGTTTTGTATTTTACAACTTATGCAAAATTTTTGATTTTGCAAGCTTTTAGCTTACTGAATGAAATCTCTTCAAAATCTGAAATTACCTTATCAGCCTTACTGTAATCTTGATTTTTAGAATTTAAACTCTTAAAACCTACACAATATATATTTGCAGCATTAGCCGCGGCAATACCATTTGTCGAATCTTCTATTACGAAACAATGTTCGGGTTTTTCTTCAGAAAGTTCCGAGGCCCTAACAAAAATTTCGGGATTTGGCTTTGATTTCTTTAAATCTGCACCACTAATCTTGGCTTTGAAATACTGATTTAAATTAAAGCGCTCAAAAATACGATCTATATTTTCCATAGATGCAGAAGATGCCAACACAAGCGTCAAACCATTAGCATGGTAATCTTTTATGAGGTCATGAACACCATCTAATAATTTTAAAGAAGTATCATTTTCAAATAAATCCTTGAAATAGTCCCGTTTTAAGCTCATGAGCGTTTCAGCGCAGAGAGGAAGTTCAAAATGTTCAACAATTTGTTGACATATATTTTGGGTAGATTGGCCAGTAAAAGATTCGTAAAGTGTATCGGGTACTTTGATATTTACGGCATCAAACATTTTAAAATAGGCAGATCGGTGCAATGGCTCGGTGTCAACAATAACACCATCCATATCGAATAGGACAGCTTTAAACATAGCAATACAATTAGTTAGGATCACTAAGATAATAAAAACAGGCACTGATTGTCAAGACCTCTTTAAATTAATTGATGAGCGGTAATTTTAGTCCGACAAATCACATACTTTTCATTAACTTTCAACACTAAAATACAATCAATGTCAAAACTAAAATTAGGAATTCAAACCATTTGCACCCACGTTGGAGAAATAAAGGATGAACAGTTCAAAGGAGCCGTATCACCAATATATCTTTCAACATCTTATGAATTTGATGGTGTCGATGTTAAGCGATATCCTAGATATTTCAATACTCCAAATCAGGTACACCTGTCTAAAAAAATCGCAGCGTTGGAACATACTGAGGCTGCAATGATTTTTGGTAGTGGTATGGCCGCCATAAGCACTATGTTGTTGGCATTTTTAAAGCATGGCGATCATATTGTGGTCCAAAATATGCTCTATGGAGGTACAAGTAATTTTATAAGAGAAGAGTTTCCAAAGTATGGTATCGAATTTACGTTTACTGATGGTTACCAAATTTCAGATTTTGAATCGGCCATAAAATCAAATACAAAGGTCATTTATATTGAAACACCATCAAACCCATTAATGACCGTTACAGATATTGAAGGGGTTGCAAATTTAGCGGCGTCGCATGGTATTATTTCTATGATGGACAATACATTTGCGAGCCCAATTAATCAAAACCCGGCCGATTTTGGTATTGATTTGATTATGCATTCTGCAACAAAATATTTAGGAGGTCATAGTGATATTCTGGCGGGAGCCGTTGCAGGAACTCATGAACATATTGAACGTATCTGGAATGTCGCTAAAAATCTTGGTGGTAGCCTTAGTGATATGACCGTTTGGTTGTTGGAACGAAGTATGAAAACTTTAGGTTTAAGGGTGAATGCCCAAAATGAAAACGCACAGAAATTAGCAGAATATCTAGATGGGCATGAAGCCGTAGCAAACGTTTTTTATCCAGGGTTAAATACTCACCCTGAACATCAACTTGCTAAAAAGCAGATGCACGGATTCGGAGGGATGTTATCTTTTGAGCTTGTAAAAGAAATTGATGCAATGTTATTTCAAAAACGGCTAAAACTTATTAAGTCATCCATGAGTCTGGCGGGTGTTGAAAGCACCATGCTCTTGCCTTCGGAAACTTCACACGCATTACTAAGTCAAGAAGAAAGAGATAAGGCGGGTATTACTAATCGCCTAATTAGATTCTCCGTAGGTATAGAGGATTTTATAGATCTTAAAGAATGATATTGCCCAAGCCATTGAACAGATTAAAGCGAAATAAGTGCACCATAAAAATAAACATACCGGCGATTATGATTTCGAAAAACTTATAGCCAATCATAAGCCATTGGAAAGTTTTGTTCATGAGGGTAAATCTAGTAAATTAACTATCGATTTTGCCAGGCCAAAAGCAGTAAAAGCGTTAAATACGGCGCTTTTAAAATCACATTATGGCATCGACTTCTGGGAGTTTCCAGATGCAAATCTTTGCCCACCAATACCTGGCCGGGTTGAATATATACATCTTGTAAATGATTTGTTGCAATCATTCGATTTAAAAGGCAATTTAAAAATTTTAGATATTGGCACAGGTGCTACCTGTATTTATCCTTTACTGGGTTATAAAGAATACAATTGGGATTTTATTGCTACCGAAGTTGATAAGGCATCCTTAAAAAATTCCAAATTGATTATTGAACAGAACAAACTCGAATCTCACGTTGAGTTTCGTTTTCAGCAAGATTCAAAATTTATTTTAGAGGGCATTATTAAATCTTCTGATAAAATTTCTGCGGCTATTTGTAATCCGCCTTTTTTTAAGAATAAAGCTGAAGCCAATGCCTCTAATACTAAAAAATTGGAAGGATTGGGCAAACCTGTTTCAAAAGCAGACCGAAACTTTAGCGGTACAGAAAAAGAGCTTATTTATGATGGTGGTGAAAAAGCTTTTTTACACAATTATCTTTATCAAAGTTCCCTTTTTAAAAATAATATCTTTTGGTTTACGAGTTTGGTTTCAAAAAAGGAGCTAGTAAAGTCAATGAAACTGTCATTAAATAAATTGGGCGTAGAAGAGTTTAAAGTGATACCAATGAAACTTGGCAATAAAATAAGTAGGGTAGTAGCTTGGACATTTTTAAATATTGAAGCGCAGGAGTCTTGGAAAATTAAAAATAAACCAAAGCTGAAGAGCTAACTCAAAATTAGATAAAAATGAAATTAGATATACTCGCCTTTGGATCACATCCCGATGATATAGAACTTAGTTGTGCCGGCACTATAGCCAAAGAAGTGTCATCAGGTAAAAAAGTAGGCATTGTTGATTTAACAAGAGGTGAATTGGGCACTCGAGGCACCGCCGAAACACGAAAATCTGAAGCGGCCGAAGCCGCTAAAATTCTTGGTGTTGCAGTACGAGAAAATTTAGGTTTTGATGACGCTTTCTTTATAAATAATAAAGAACATCAACTAGAGATTATAAAATTGATTCGAAAATATCAGCCAGAAATTGTGCTTTGTAACGCCATTTCAGATAGACACATAGACCATGCAAAAGGGAGCGAATTGGTAAGTGATGCTTGTTTTTTAAGTGGTTTGTTGAAGATAGAAACAAAGTTAGACGGGCAACTGCAGAGTAAATGGAGACCAAAACAAGTTTACCATTACATCCAATGGCAGCCGATCGAACCAAATATAGTTGTTGATATCTCAGGTTTTGAAGAGGTGAAGATGCAATCTGTCTTAGCTTATAAAACCCAATTTTATGACCCAAAGAGCAAAGAGCCACAAACGCCTATATCGAGTAAAAACTTTACGGATAGTATTTTATATCGTGCTAGAGATCTTGGCCGATTGATAGGAGTGGAGTACGCCGAAGGCTTCACAGTTGACCGTTATATTGGTGTTGACAGCCTGTTTGATTTAAAATCATAATTCTAAAAAAAATCTTTGCAGAAACTGCGAAAACATTTACATTTGCAATCCAATTTATAATAGTTGTTAAAGTGATTTAATAATTTATTTTAAGCTGGTAAATGGTGGTTGTAGCTCAGTTGGTTAGAGCGTCGGTTTGTGGTACCGAAAGTCGCCGGTTCGAGCCCGGTCTTCCACCCATTAATAAAGCTTCCTAAAATATAGGGAGCTTTTTTTGTTTAAGTAACTTGGTTAAAACTATTAAGTTGATTATCAAAGACCGAAGATGCTCAGTATTCTTTACAGTTAGGCATCTTGGAGTAAGGAGGAGTCACAATATTCTCGCCTATGATTTTTGAATAGATTAGTATAAGTGATTTTTGTTGCCTCGAGCAGACGTCTTAATATAAAAAAAGCCCTGATAAATCAGGGCTTTTAAATTAATTTTGAAGTGTTTCAAAATTCAAATTATTGTGCTTTATAACACATAGCGCTTTAGAATAATTCAGAAGAAAATCAATTGTTTCTTCTTTTGGATTTAAATTGTCCTTTTGTTGAGAACATTCAGAGTAAATTTTTGCCATTTTATTTGATTAAGTTGATTATAATCTAATAAACGCAACAAAACTTTACATATTGTATCAATTCGTCAAAACGATGTTATTTTTATCGATAACTTTTCTTAGGTTGATTAGTGCGTAACGCATTCTTCCTAATGCCGTGTTTATACTTACGCCAGTTCTTTCAGAAATTTCTTTAAAACTCATGTCCTTATACATTCGCATAATCAAAACTTCTTTTTGATCCTCTGGTAATTCTTCAATTAATCTGCGCACATCACATTCCACTTGGTCTTTAATTAAGCGTTTTTCAGCATTTAGAGCAGGGTCTCCTAAAACGGAAAAAATACTGAACTCACCCGAGTTGTCAAACTTCGGCATGCGATTGTTTCTTCTAAAATGGTCTATAACCAGATTATGTGAAATTCGCATTACCCATGGTAAAAACTTACCCTCTTCATTATATTTTCCGAGTTTCAGGTTTCTAATTACCTTAATAAAGGCATCTTGAAATATGTCTTCGGTAATATCCCTATCGAAAACCTTCGAATAGATAAAACTGTAAATTTTTTGCTTGTGTCTCTTAATTAATACGGAAAGTGCATTTTCATCGCCATCAATGTAGCTTTTTACCAAAACTGCATCTGTGATAAGTTCTTGTTTCATAATCATTACTTTAAGCGCAAAGAATAATTCTTAGCTTGGGGTTTAATTTCAAAGTAATATTATGTTATAGGCGACTATGTTTTAGTTCATTATCCGCCCAAATATAACAACAATCATTCCTTAAATGCAAAAAAAAATAACAAAAATTAACAATTTAACATACAATAATGCATTTTATGGGCTTGTCTGAATCGCTTATCTTTGCGCTTTCAATTATTCAAATAGTTTATGCCAACAAACATTTTAGACGTCAATCCAAAGCACAATATTATTATAAAAGGGGCACAGCTTCATAATCTTAAAAATATTGACGTTGTTATTCCCAGAAACAAACTTGTAGTTATCACGGGTTTATCTGGGTCAGGAAAATCCAGTCTTGCTTTTGACACCCTTTACGCCGAAGGGCAAAGGCGCTACGTTGAAAGCCTTTCAAGCTATGCGAGACAGTTTTTAGGCCGACTCAATAAACCAAAAGTGGATTTTATTAAGGGAATCGCGCCTGCAATTGCCATAGAGCAAAAAGTTAATTCTACAAATCCGCGTTCTACCGTTGGTACGTCCACCGAAATTTATGATTATCTAAAACTTTTGTTCGCAAGGATTGGGAAAACCTATTCGCCAATTTCTGGTAATTTGGTAAAAAAACACCGTACCAAGGACGTTCTTGACTTGGTCAAGTCTTTCGATGAAGGTGAAAAGCTACTGCTAATCTCTCCAATTACCTTGGAAGAAGGTCGAAGCATGGAGGATAAATTGAAAGTTCTTAAACAACAAGGCTACGCAAGAATTCAATACAAGGAAGAAGTTCTCAGAATTGATGATGCTCTACAACAGAATATAAAGTCAAACGTATTTTTGGTGGTTGACCGTATTATCGTAAAACATGAAGATGATTTTTACAATCGTTTGGCTGATGCCATAGAAACCGCTTTTTTTGAAGGAAAGGGCACATGTATTATAGAATCCCTAAGCGATAAAAATCGTACCGAGTTCAATAATAAATTTGAATTGGACGGGATGATTTTTTTAGAGCCTAATCCGCATTTATTCAGTTTTAATAATCCTTATGGCGCTTGTCCTAAGTGCGAAGGTTATGGCGATGTTATTGGTATTGATGAGGATTTGGTTATTCCAAACACAGCGCTATCGGTATATGATAATGCCATTTTCCCATGGCGTGGTGAGAGCATGAGTTTTTACCGAGATCAACTGGTCAACAATTCCCATAAATTTAATTTCCCTATACATAAGCCAATCTTCGAATTGACAGATGCCCAAAAGTTGCTTATTTGGGAGGGCAACAAGTATTTTAATGGATTGAATGATTTTTTTGCTGAATTAGAATCTAAAGCATATAAAATTCAAAATCGGGTCATGCTATCTCGCTACCGCGGAAAGACAAAATGCAGTGTCTGCAAAGGCAAACGACTTAGACCTGAAGCTAATTATGTAAAAATAAATAATGTTACCATTACCGATTTGGTAGAAATGCCGCTTGATAAGCTCGCTTCCTTTTTCAAGCAGATGGAGCTCAACGACCATGATGCCCATATTGCCGAACGACTTTTGAAGGAAATTAATAGCAGACTCACATTTTTAAGTAACGTAGGTCTTGACTATCTAACGCTTAACAGAAAGTCAAATACACTTTCGGGTGGAGAAAGTCAACGTATTAATTTGGCAACTTCATTGGGTAGTAGTCTTGTAGGCTCTATGTATATTCTAGACGAGCCAAGTATTGGGCTACATCCAAAAGATACCGAAAAACTCATTTTAGTCTTAAGAGCACTTCGCGATTTGGGCAATACCGTTATAGTGGTAGAACACGATGAGGATATTATGCAAGCTGCAGAAGAAATAATTGACATTGGACCAGAAGCGGGTACTTTTGGTGGAGAAGTGGTTGCAGTTGGTACTTTTAAGGATATTCTGAATTCTAATTCATTGACGGCACAATATCTAAATGGAACACTAAAAATTGAAGTGCCAAAGAAACGAAGAACCTCAAAATACCATATCGATATTATTGGTGCTAGAGCTAATAACCTTCAAAATATCGACGTAACGTTTCCATTGGGCATGCTAACTGTAATTACCGGTGTTTCTGGAAGTGGCAAAAGTACGCTTGTCAAAAAAATATTGTTTCCGGCCATTCAAAAGGAATTAACAGGATTTGGAGATAAGCCAGGACAGTTCTCAGAATTAAAGGGAAATTATAAAAACATCAAGCAGATTGAGTTTGTGGATCAAAACCCCATTGGGCGTTCTTCACGCTCAAATCCAGTGACTTATATCAAGGCCTATGATGATATTAGGGCTTTATTCGCAAGTCAGAAACTTAGTAAAATTAGAAATTTTCAGGCTAAGCATTTTAGTTTTAATGTTGATGGTGGACGTTGTGAAACCTGTAAGGGTGAAGGTGAAGTAACCATCGAAATGCAATTTATGGCAGATGTTCACCTCCTTTGTGAAAGCTGTAATGGTAAACGTTTTAAAAAGGAAGTTCTTGAAGTAGCTTTTGAGGGAAAATCTATTTCAGATGTTTTAGAAATGACCATTGACGATGCTATTTCGTTTTTTGACATTCAAAATCAGGATAAGATACGCAAAAAATTACAGCCTCTACAAGATGTTGGTTTGGGCTACGTAACATTAGGTCAAAGTTCCTCAACCTTATCCGGAGGCGAGGCACAGCGTATAAAATTGGCTTCTTTCTTAGGTAAAGGAAGTAAAAGTGATAACACCCTTTTCATTTTTGACGAACCAACTACGGGTTTACACTTTCATGACATTAAAAAATTATTAAAATCCTTTAGGGCACTAATTGAAAAAGACCACTCCATAATCGTCATTGAACATAATCTAGAACTGATTAAATGTGCAGATTATATCATTGATTTGGGTCCAGAAGGTGGCGAGCGTGGCGGACAACTTCTAGCTTATGGTACTCCAGAAGACATTGTAAAAAACAAAAAATCAATTACAGGAAAATATTTAAAAGAGAAACTTTAAATATCTAGCTTTTGCTTTTCAGTTTAATTAATAAAAAAGGAATGCATAGAGCCCAATAATTATAAGAGCTGTTGGTAAAACTACTGCCATAAATGTAAATGTTGCTACACCAGCCTTGAAAAAACTACCAATCCAACTTTTTTGATAGAAACGCTTGAGTGCCAAAAATAAATACAGAAATGTAGATAGCAGCAATAAGAAGCTAATCCAAAAAGGCAAATCAAATATCAAATTAAAAGCAAAAATGATACTGAAAGTCATAAATAAGAATGAGAAAAAATAAAAACTGAAAACGAGATGATCTACATACGGTCCTCTTCTATAATAAAGTAGTTTTAAAATTAATGCAAAGAGTGGCAGAAGGAAAAATAAGGCTATTGGTATGGTGTCATAAAATGTTTTCAAAATACTACCACCGTCCCGTGACTTATAAAATTTTAATGCTTGAGCGTAAAGTTTTCTTTTAAACCAACCATCATCCTTCTCAATTCCCATGTGCTTATAGATGGCATCATCACTCGCACCAGTTGCAATTATCGAATCCAAAGAGGAATCACCAAAATTAGAATCTATCACTTTGTTTTTTCTGAAATCATCTCGACCTAAAATAGAGTCGATTTCTTTGGTGGACATTCCAGTTAAATACTTGTTATCCTCCAATGCTTTTCTCACTTCTATTCTTGCCATGGAATCTCTAGAAATATTAACTAGGGAATCTTTTTCTGAAAGCTGTACATCTTTATTATTTCTTTTAAATTCTGCATTCAAACTTTCGGTTTGGTTTGATATGGAAAATGATAATATAAAAAAGAAGACTACCGAAATAAAAAGATACATCTGCGCGGGGTGCAGAAAAAGCAAGCGCTTGCCGTCTAGATACTTTCTGGCCAAATATCCGGGCTTGAACATCAAAGGAAAAAAACTCTTTAAAAATCGAGCATCGAATGAAAAATAATTACTTATCGTATTGTAAAACAACACTTTTAAAGTCAGTTTATCATTGATTTTCTGACCGCAGTATGGGCAAAAATCAAAGTGTTTCTTTAAATAACCATCACAGTTTTTACATTGAAGGTTCGGTGTTTCCATTCTTATTTTTCAGATATGACGCTAAAAATAGTAAAATCAGCGGGTTAATTTTCATCTCGTATATGATTTACCATTAATTAAAAATGACACGCAGCTAAATTCAATATTTTTATCGTGCTATTGAAATGAATTTCTTTTAAAATCTTTATCACAGTATCGCCCAAAGTAAAAGTGGAAAATTTCATTAAATTTGTAAATTACATCTTAATGGATTTTTGATGTAAGTAGTGAAGTGTTTTTCCGAATAATAACAAATGAAAAAGAAACGTGTCATAGTAGGCCTGTCTGGAGGTGTAGATTCTAGTGTTGCCGCATACTTGCTCAAGGAGCAGGGCTATGAGGTCATTGGGCTTTTTATGAAAAATTGGCATGATGATAGCGTGACCATTTCTGATGATTGCCCTTGGTTAGATGATAGTAATGATGCTATGCTCGTAGCAGATAAACTCGCTATTCCTTTTCAAACGGTTGACTTAAGCGAGCAATATAAGGAGCGCATCGTGGATTATATGTTTGATGAATATAGAAAGGGTCGAACCCCAAACCCTGATGTGCTTTGCAATCGTGAAATCAAGTTTGATGTTTTTATGAAAATCGCGTTAGATTTAGGAGCAGATTATGTGGCGACAGGTCATTATTGCAGAAAAGGCGAACTTGAAGTTAATGGCAAAAAAACCTACCAATTGCTTTCTGGAGTTGATACTAACAAGGATCAATCCTATTTTTTATGTCAACTGTCACAGCAACAACTAGCCAAAGCATTATTTCCTATTGGCGAACTAACAAAACCAGAAGTTAGGGATATTGCAAAAGCCCAAGATTTGATTACCGCAAATAAAAAGGACTCACAAGGTTTATGTTTTATAGGGAAAGTGAGGTTGCCAGAATTTCTTCAACAGAAACTAAAAGCCAAGGAGGGTGTAATTGTAGAGATTCCGAAAGAAAATTCCAACTACGCATCAACCGTATTGGACTTCAATAATAAAACTGATGAACTTTCGCACTTATCCCAAAAACCAGTTTATCAAATTTCTGAAGGTAAAATTGTCGGCAAACACCAAGGTGCGCATTATTTTACTAAAGGCCAACGAAAAGGACTTGCTGTTGGTGGCACAGTAGAGCCATTATTTGTGATTGAAACTGATGTGGAGGAGAATGTGATTTACACTGGTCAAGGTCATTCTCATCCTGGTTTAAAACGTCGGGTTTTATTTGTTAATAATGAGGATTTACATTGGGTCAGGGAAGATTTAATCTTGAAGAAAGATGAAACCATGGAGGTAATGGCACGAATCAGATACCGTCAATCTTTAGAGAAAGCGACCTTACATAAAGCTAGCGGCGGACTCTACGTAGAATTTGAAAACGACCAATTTGCCATTGCTGAAGGGCAATTTGTGGCTTGGTATCTCAAGGACGAATTAGTAGGTTCGGGCGTTATTGCTTAAATTGCCTTGTAATTGCTCTAGATAGAGGGGCTAGTTTAAATTTTAGAATATGAGAAAGACGTTACTTTTTTTATTTTTTATTTTTAATGTCTTTGCTTATGCTCAAGAAGATGCGTGGATTTATTTTACGGATAAAGAAAATGTTGAAAATTCAATAAACAATCCTATAACAATTTTATCCCAAGCTTCAGTTGATCGAAAAATGGCAAAAGGAATCCCAATTGATTCTCGTGACGTTCCTGTAAATGAAGATTATATTTTACAACTAAAAAATACCGAGGGCATCACAGTTTTAGCCAAATCAAAATGGTTTAATGCTGTATATGTAAGAGGTGATGTTGAAATCATAAATGCCTTACCCGAATCCTTTTTATTTATTGATTTTATTGATTTCGCAGATAAGAATTTAAACTCTGCCAATCGCATTGGTGTTACTAATGATAAATTTCTTGTTGAAGATTCAAGCATCTCTTTCAATTACGGCGATACGCAAAACCAAGTCGAAATGATTAGTGCAGACCAGCTTCATCTCGAAAATTATACTGGCGAAGGTGTTATCGTTGCCGTTATGGATTCTGGATTTCCAAATGTTGATACTATGAGTGCTTTTCAAAGATTACGGGATAACGATGATTTGTTGGGTGGTTATGATTTTGTTGATAGAACCGAAAATGTATATGCTTTTGACGGTAATGACCATGGTACCAAGGTGCTAAGCGATATGGCGGGATTTATACAAGATCAATTTGTAGGCACAGCCCCAGATGCGTCATATTATGTATTTAGAACCGAAGATGTTTCTAGTGAAATTCCAGTAGAAGAAAGTTATTGGGTGGAGGCCGCGGAACGTGCCGATAGTTTGGGTGTAGATATTATCAATACGTCTCTGGGTTATAAAAATTATGATAATCCCAATTATTCCCATACTAATCAAGATTTGGATGGTACTACCACTTTTATAACTCGAGGTGCAAATATTGCCAATCAAAAAGGAATTTTAGTTGTAACATCAGCCGGTAACTCTGGTGCAGACGGAGTTGGAGCTCCCGCAGATGGAACCGGAGTCTTCAGTATTGGTGCTGTTAATAGTGATGGTGAATATGCTGGCTTTAGCTCTCAGGGAAGCGACTTTCAGCCTACTATAAAACCTGATGTTGTTGCGAAAGGATTAGGTGCGGCTGTAATTAACAGTTCAAATAATATTATTTCAAATAATGGCACTTCATTTAGTTCGCCAATTATGGCAGGAGGGATAGCATCTTTATGGCAAGCCTTACCAAATGCTACAAATCTAGAAATAAAACAATATGTGCGCATGTCTGCCTCACAATTTGATACACCCGATTATTTTTTAGGTTTTGGTATTCCTAACCTAGCAGAGGCACTTGCTATCGGATTGTCCTTACAGGAAAAGAAATTTGATACTTTTAAGGTATTCCCAAATCCCGCAGAAACACTTTTGACCATTCAAATTGCGTCAGTTGATAATCCGACCCTAATTGAAATAGTGGATATTCTTGGGAAAAAAATATTGGAATTTTCTTTAGAGCAATCTTCAATCGAACTTGATGTTTCTGGTTTTTCTTCTGGGTTATATATAATAAATCTTCAAAACGCAGAAACATCACAAATCTTTAAGTTGATAAAATCTTAATGAGAAATAGAATTTCGGAACTCTTTGGAATAAAATATCCCATAATACAAGCGGGCATGATTTGGAACAGTGGATGGCGTCTAGCTTCCGCAGCCAGTAATGCTGGCATTTTAGGTCTTATAGGAGCGGGTTCTATGTACCCCGAAATCTTACGAGAACATATTCAAAAATGCAAAAAAGCAACCAATAAACCTTTTGGAGTCAATGTACCCATGCTATACCCAGATATCGATAAGATAATGAACATTATTGTTGATGAAGGGGTGAAAATTGTATTTACTTCCGCTGGAAATCCAAAAACTTGGACACCTTGGCTAAAGGAAAAGGGTATTACAGTAGTTCATGTTGTAAGTAGCGTTAAATTTGCATTAAAGGCGCAAGCTGCCGGAGTTGATGCTATAGTAGCAGAGGGCTTTGAGGCTGGTGGCCACAATGGCCGGGAAGAAACTACAACTTTGACCCTAATACCAATAGTAAAAGAGCAGTTGGATATCCCTTTAATAGCCGCTGGCGGAATTGCGACTGGACAGACCATGTTAGCTGTGATGATTTTGGGAGCAGATGGCGTTCAGGTGGGAAGTCGTTTTGTGGCGAGTGAAGAATCATCCGCCCATCAATTATTTAAAGAAACAGTAGTTGAGTCTCAAGAAGGCGCAACCCAATTGACCTTAAAGGAATTGGCTCCAGTACGTTTGGTCAAGAATAAATTTTTTAATGATATCCAAGCACTTTATCAAAAAGGAACAACACCAGAAGAATTAAAAGAACTTCTTGGGAGAGCAAGAGCCAAGCGCGGTATGTTTGAGGGTGATATGGAAGAGGGAGAACTTGAAATAGGTCAAATTTCAGGTTTGATCCATGATATTAAACCAGCCCATCAAATTGTGGTTGACATGGTTGAAGAATATAGAATTGCTTTAAAAAACTCTAAAAAATTGAGTTTATAAATAATCATACATTAAACAGTTACACCTATGATAAGAGATTTTTATAAAGAAGAATGGAAAGAAATTAAGTTTGATGAAAATATTTCAGAAAACGAAAAGTTTAAAATTTCAAACTACGGAAGACTTGTAAATTCTAAAGGCCCTAAACCTGTTTTGGTTAAGAAATATTACATTAATGGCTATCAAAACCTGCCTTTAAAACAGAAAAAGAACGGCAAGCAGACTAGCAGATACGTGCACAAGTTGGTAGGACAGCATTTTCTAGAGCAGGGTGATGGGAAGTTTGTTATTCATTTAAATTATGACAAGAAGGATAATCGCGTAGAAAATCTTAAATGGGCAACTAAGCGGGAAAAGGAAGTTCACCAATTTTCTAATCCAGAATATGTCAACAGAAAACCAATTATAACAAATGCAAAATTGACCGAAACAAAGGTCAAACTCCTTAAAAGAAAATTAAACGACCCCAACCGAAGAACTAGATTGAGAATTATTGCTAAGCAATTCGGTATTTCAGAAATGCAGTTGCATAGAATTAAAACGGGCGAAAATTGGGGACACGTATCAGCCTATTGAAAGGTTTCCGAAGAAAAATAAATGATTTAAAATGACAAAAAGAGGCGCGAGCCTCTTTTTGTTTGAAACAATTTCTAACATCTAATTTAATCCCTCTAAAAGAATGGTTAAAAAAGTTTCGTTCCCAAATACCTAACCTACTACAATAAAGTATTGGAATTGTAAAAATAGAATAATTATGTCGTTTAACGTTATGAAGTTTAGGATTTTATCAATGCTTGAAGAATTTTAATTTTTCTGTGTTGGTTATTGTTGAGATAAATCCAATATTACCTATTTTTAATAGGCTGAACTTAAGATGGAAAAGTTACTTTTGCGCTTTAATTCGCAACTCTTGACACTTACAAATTACACCAAAGAATTTAGCTATAATCTAAAATTGGCAACTCCTGTTATCTTGGGTATGTTGGGTCATACGCTTGTTGGGTTTTTTGATAATGTTATGGTTGGTCAACTTGGTACGGCTGAGTTGGCAGCTGTATCTTTGGGAAATAGTTTTGTTTTTGTGGCCATGTCATTTGGTATTGGTTTTTCAACAGCAATTACCCCTTTATTGGCAGAAGCAGATAGCGCCAATGACTTTGAAAAAGGTAAATCTGCTTTTAAACATGGCCTCTTTCTATGCTCGATTTTGAGCGTTTTATTATTTCTGGTAGTTATATTATCTAAGCCGCTGCTATATATAATGAAGCAACCCGTCGAAGTTGTTGAATTGGCAATACCTTATTTAGATTTTGTTGCCGTATCCCTTATTCCGCTTATAATCTTTCAAGCATTTAAGCAGTTTAGCGACGGACTTTCTATGACCAAATATCCTATGTACGCCACTATTGTAGCTAACATTGTTAACATAGTCCTAAATTATCTTTTGATTTTTGGCAAGTTTGGTTTTCCTGAAATGGGAATTGTAGGCGCAGCATACGGAACATTAATATCCAGAGTGGTTATGGTAATCCACTTATGGTGGATTTTAAAAATAAAGGAAAAATCAAAACATTACGTAACACATATTAAAATATTTATTCTGGAAAGTTTTATGCTCAAAAAGCTTATTGGTTTGGGCGCACCAAGTGCTTTGCAAATGTTCTTTGAGGTCGCTATTTTCACGGCAGCAATCTGGCTAAGTGGTCTTTTGGGTAAGAATCCGCAAGCAGCAAATCAAATTGCATTGAACCTATCTTCAATTACATATATGTTTGCTATTGGTATGAGTGTTGCTGCAATGGTTAGAGTTGGCAATCAAAAAGGATTAGGTAATTATCGAGAACTTCGGCGTATTGCATTTTCAATATTTTTGTTGTCATTGATTTTTGCGTTTTGTTTTGCCGCCATATTTGCAGTGTTCCACCAAGAGCTACCAAAATTATACGTTGATTTTGATGATGTAAAAAACTACAAGGATAATTTTGAAGTGGTAACTATTGCAGCTCAGCTAATGATTGCAGCGGCCATATTTCAAATTAGCGATAGTATTCAGGTTGTGGTCTTAGGGGCATTACGTGGGCTTCAAGATGTAAAGATTCCTACCCTGATAACATTTATTGCCTATTGGCTCATTGGTTTTCCTGTGGGCTATTTTCTCGGGAAAGAAGATGTTTATGGGAGTTTTGGAATTTGGTTAGGACTTTTGGCCGGACTTAGTTCTGCCGCTATTTTGCTGTGGCTAAGGTTTGATTATTTAACAAAGCGATTGGTAAAAACCCAATTAGTGATTGAATAGTTAGAGTTGCAGAGTAGAACTTGATTTAGGCTTTTTTAAGCTAAATTTTCTGACGCGTTAATCAATTCTATAAAATCAAAGCCTTCATTTTACAGCTATCAAGCTAATCTCTACATTTACAAATTTTGGAAGATTGGCAACTTCAACGGTCTCTCTTGCAGGAGCAGTTTCGGCAATAAAATACTTACTATAGATGGCATTGATTTTAGTGAAATTATTCATATCGCTAATAAAAATCGAAGTTTTTATTACATTTTCAAAAGTCATCTCCGCTGCCTTTAAAATGGCCTTTAAATTTTCCATGACTTGTTCGGTTTCAGATTCAATGGAGTTTAAGACTAATTCACCAGTCTCAACGTTAATAGCAATTTGTCCTGAAGTAAAGAGCATGTTGCCGGTCAAGACAGCTTGATTATAGGGCCCAATTGGAGCAGGCGCTTCTGTTGTATTTATTATGGTTTTCATGGTTTTAATTGGTTTTGATTATTAAATATGGCGTCAACAGTGCTTTATGATTAAGTTTCCAATTTATGGGATTTAGAATTTATTTGTTAGAATTTTAAAATTTGTTTATCAAAGCTGATTATCTGGCTGTCTCCTCTTATCATACTTCAAATCTTTTAGCAAACTTGATTTTATACCAATAAAAAAGTTCCATTGTGCATAACGACCAAACGGAACGTAACTAAAGTTCATGCGCCAACTTAATAAATCCCGCTCAAACCTAAACTGGGTTTGGGTAAAGCCGCTGTTTACAAAATCATACCCTGAAGATACGCCAACAGACCAACGGGGAGATAATTCTACATCTCCAGAAAACATGAGTGAGGTATTGGTTATTTGATTTTGTCTCGCCGCGTTGCTATAGTTTGCGGCAAACATCAAATTCAAGCTCCAAGGAATTGTGTAGTTATAGAACTCAGATATTTTATCATCTTCCGGATTGGAGTCATCATCATTATCAAGTCGTTGATCTGCAAAATCCTGAGTAACCCCAAAAAGGTCATCGTCGCGTCCTCCACTTCTCAGAGATTCTTGAGTACCCCTGTCATCATCCGGGTCTTTAGAGAAGGTTTTGCTAGAAATATTATAACTGATATTAAGATTCGCATTGGTCAATCTAAAAAGACTACCACCATTATTAACGTTGAATTTATCTATTCTTCTATTGTTATTGTCCAAGGCATAAGGATCTAGGGTGGCCCCAAAGTTTATGTTCATTTTTTCGTCAAAAATCTGAGTTCCGCCCGAAACCCTAACCGGGCTTATTTTCAAAGAATCTCCTGCAAAATTGTAGGCAGTAGAAAAATTAAGGTTGTTGAGTAGCATTATTTTTTTTGGTTCAGTAGCCGTACTGTCTTTGTCCCTAACTTTTGCCTCAATATTATTTCCTAAGGAAATCCCCATACTACTTGAGTATGTTCTGTTAGGTGCGCCAAACAGGGAACCTTCAAACCTTGAATATTGTTGAATTCTTAAATCACTCGCGGTTGTACCATCGGCATCAATAACTTCAAACGTATCGTAGTATTGGTCAAAAGCCGGGTTTATATTATAACTTATTGACGGTCGCATGACGTGACGTATCTTCTGTATTTTTGGGTCTTTTCCTTTTTTTTCAAAATCGAAAAGTCCGTAAATCGTTGTACCAATACTCGTGCTAAAATTATAAGTGAAAAAGCGGTCAAAACCTGAAACATCCTCGGTAATGATTTCGTCCTCATCATTAGCAAATCTCCTTATGGTATTGAGCGTCCAATTTTCCTCTAAATTGGTACTGGCGCTCATACTAAAATATTTAAACACCTTAAAATTTGTGGTTACGGGAATAGAATGTTCTGCACCAACTTGAGCGCCCTCAAACATTTCAGGCTTAAAGAATAGTGAGTCTGTGGTGGTAATTCTATTTTCAGCCCTTACGTTGTATTGAAAATTTATGTTTTCAATAATTCCTTTTTTTGTCCCTACCGCTGGCGCAAATGGAAAAATTCGACTTACACTCCCTTGAAAGGTAGGTAAGGTTAAATTAATGACCTGGGTATTTGTGTTTTGGTTATGGGTTGCGGTAACACTCATATTTACCTGGGGCTCACCCTGAAATGTCTTGGAATAGGATACAGAAGACGATAAGGTGTTGTTTTGGGTCTGAGCCAAATTGACTTGATTTATGGACTGTTGAAAATAATTACTACTCCCTATGTTGACAGATGCCGAAAACCTAGAGTTTGGATTTGCTTTGGCATCCTGGCTGTGCGACCATCTGATGTTATATAGAGTTCGTTTTGCAAAATTAGGAAAGCCCCGTTCGCCATCAATAAGGTTTTCGTACCTAAAACTCAAATTACCGCGAAATTTATAGCGGAGTCCATAACTATTTTCTAAACGTAAACCGTAACTGCCGTTGGTGTAATAATCTCCTAAAACCGCTAAATCAAAATAATCGCTGATGGCAAAATAATAGCCGCCATTTTGTAAATTATAACCTCTATCGGCATCTCCAAGAGCTTGCCCTGGTGTAGGCAGAATAATACCAGAGGTCTGTTTGCTTGTCATCGGGAAATAAGCAAATGGCAGCCCGATTGGTGTGGGTACGTCATAAATAAATAAGTTGGTCAACCCTGTAACAACTTTTTTGCCTGGCACTACTTTGGCCTTTCGCATCAAGAAATAGTATTCGGGATCATCAAGATTTTCTGATGTTGTATATTTTCCGTTTTGTATAAAATATACTGAGTCGTTTTCTTTTTTTGTAAGTTCTGAAACAATGGTACCTCCGCTTTGTTCGGTTTTAGAATTAAAGATTAGCGCCTTTTTTGTTTCCGTATTAAACACAATAGAATCTGGCTCTACCACGTTTTGTCCTTGTGTGAATACTGGATTCTGCGAATAAACACCCAAACTGTCCTTTAATCGTCCCGCATAAACGAGATTCTTAGAATGATCAATAACAATAATGCCCGAAGTAATGTTCATGTCGCCGTAATCTACTTGCGCTTCGTTGTATAGAGTGGTTTGATTGAGCCTTTGGTTAAGCCTCACATAATCTTTGGCTTTGTAATTGACAACGTCGGTTAAAAATTCTTTTTTCTTCGGAAGGGAGTCGTTTCTTATACTGTCAGATTCCTTGATAACTACGGGTGGAGCAATGATAGAATCAGTTCTTACCTCTTTGACATCTAAGGTAGAAACCGGTTTTATGGGTTCAATTGGTCTTGGCAAGTCTTGAGCGAAGCAAAACATGTTGATAAACATGGTAAAACTTAGGGGCAAAAGTATATGAAAGCTCTTTGTCTGCAACGCTTTTAGATGTATTTTTGCGAAAGTATGGCTCGGTTATTGAACAGCCAAACTTACATATATTTTTTATGATTAAATTATATAATTGAATTGATTTATAAGAATGGTTTTATATTGAAACAACCAAATTTTATTGATTTGAATTCAACTGAAAATTAAAACCCTTAGAATTTTATGAGAACGAAACTCAACTTTATAATCGTATTGGCGTGTATTACATTTATTAGTTTTTTAACACCCGCAGCTGCATTTCAGAATAAAGCAGATAAATTCGTAGTGGTTTTAGATGCTGGTCATGGTGGCCATGATTCGGGTAATTTGGGCAGCGGTTATAAAGAAAAGGAAATTGCCCTAAAAATTGTCTTATCCGTCGGTAAGGCGCTAAAGGAAAACCAAGATATTCAAGTTATTTATACAAGAGATTCAGATAAATTTGTAACCCTAAGAGGCAGAGCCAAGATTGCCAATGATGCTGATGCCGATTTGTTTGTATCGGTGCATTGCAATGCCCATAATTCTGATGCAAACGGTACAGAAACATTTGTACTCGGTCTTCATGCCAATCAGCGTAACTTCGAGATTGCCAAAAAAGAAAATGAGGTAATTTTCTTAGAGTCTGATTATGAAAAGCACTATGAAGGTTTTGACCCGAAATCTCCGGAATCCTTAATTGGTCTAACTTTAATACAGGAGGAATATTTAGATCAAAGCATCAAATTAGCGCGCTCCATTGAGGATAGTTTTCAAAATAGACATAAAAGGAAAAGTAGAGGCGTAAAACAAGCCGGATTTTGGGTTTTACACAATACGTATATGCCTAGCGTTTTGGTAGAAACAGGATTCTTGACCTATAAAAAGGAAGGATCGTTTTTAAATTCATTGAGCGGTCAGGCAAAAATGGCCGAATCCATAACAGACGCTATCTTGAATTATAAAAAACAGTTGGATCTCAATATCGGTGAAGGAATCTATCGTGACAATAGTAACCAGATAGAAGCTGCAATTGAGGATGAGCCTCAAATATTCAATGAGATTATATTTAAAGTGCAGATTGCAGCAGGTTCTAAGCAGTTGGAGCCGAAACCTTATAATTTCAACGGACTCGATAATATTTCTAGAGAAAAGATAAATACACTTTACAAATATTACTACGGAAGAACTTCAGATTATACAGAAATTAGACGCATGGAACTAGAGGCAAAGCTTAAAGGGTACAAAAGCGCTTTCGTTATCGCTACTAAAAATGGTGAGCCGGTTGACCTTTCCGAAGCCTTAAAATCGGCCTCTAATTAAAACGTTCTTTAAAGATTTATTCCTAATTTTGTTCTAACTAAATACAGAGAACTTTGAAAATATCAAGAGAAGTAAAAACGGCGATACTAGTGATATCTGGTATTGTATTGTTTGTGTTTTTATTTAATTATCTAAAAGGCGACAATCTTTTGGATTCTTCAAGAACATACTACGCTGTTTATAATAATGTTGAAGGACTTGCACCTTCAACCCCAGTAACCATTAACGGGTTTAATGTCGGGAAGGTAAAAAGCATAACCTTTAAAGGAGACGGTAGTGCAAAATTGCTAGTGACGCTAATGATTGATAACGATTATGAATTTTCTGAAAACAGTAAAGCCGAACTAAAAGACCTTGGCTTGATTGGGGGAAAAGGCATTGAGATTATTCCGGTTTTTGACGGTGCGCCTATGGCCAAAACTGAAGATACACTTAAAGCAACCGTAAGAGAAGGCTTGACGGAGTTGATAAATCAACGCCTTACCCCGCTCCAGAAAAAAATTGAGATAGTTATGTCAGACGCAGATTCTCTTTTAACCGGCGTAAATGACGTACTCGATACCGATACTAGGAAAAACCTGAAACAGAGTATTGCCGATTTGTCGTTGGTTGTGGCATCTTTTAAACAATCATCGGTATCACTAAATCGCTTCATTGATGACAATGAGAAAAGTTTAGGGAATACCATAACTAATTTTGAAAATACCTCGTCCAATTTATCTAAAATGACAGATAGCTTGGCAAAAACCGATATTGCAGCAACTATTAGAGATTTACAATCTACCGTTGATAAGTTTGACCAACTTATTGCAGGTATCGATAATGGAAATGGCACCATAGGTAAGTTGTTAAAGGATGATGGCCTTTATCTTAAACTAGATGGCGCTGCCAGTCAAATGGAAGCCTTATTACAAGACGTAAAACTTAACCCCAAACGTTACGTGCATTTTTCGGTCTTTGGGAAAAAACCTAAACGTTATGATGCTGAGGGTAACGAAATTGAAGACCAAGAATAATTAACCTAAACAATATGGATTACTTACCTCAAATTCTATTTGCTATCGCACTTTTTATTGGTATCGGTTATTTTGCTAAAAATGTTAGAAAACTTAGCCGAAACATTAAACTTGGTAGAGACGTTGATGTGAGCGACAATAAGCCCCAACGTTGGAAAAACATGGCCATGATTGCCTTGGGCCAAAGCAAAATGGTAAAGCGACCAATAGCTGGTTTTTTACACGTCATTGTTTATGTAGGTTTCGTAATCATTAACATCGAAGTTTTAGAAATAATTATTGACGGACTTTTAGGTACACACCGCATTTTTGCGCCACTTGGTTTTACCTACGATATTTTAATTGGTTCATTTGAAATCCTCGCATTCTTGGTGCTGTTATCTGTAATTATATTTTGGTTGCGCCGAAACGTTATAAACATCAAGAGGTTTTTGAGTAAGGATTTAAAGGGTTGGCCTAAAGCAGATGGTAATATCATCCTGTATTTTGAGGTGGTGTTAATGTGTCTGTTCTTAACCATGAACGGTGCAGATTTGCAGTTGCAGCTTAACGGTGCCACACATTATTCAACAGCTGGATCATTTCCTATAAGCCAATTTTTATTACCGCTTTTTGATGGACTCTCTAACGCTAGCTTAATAATTGTAGAGCGCACCGCGTGGTGGTTGCATATTTTGGGAATTTTGATATTCTTAAATTATCTCTATTTCTCTAAACACTTGCATATTCTCTTAGCATTTCCAAATACGTACTTCGGGAGGGTCAAACCTCAAGGTCAATTTGATAATTTAGAAGCTGTGACCAACGAGGTAAAGCTTATGATGGACCCCAATGCTGACCCATTTGCCGCACCTGAAGCTGGTGCAGAAGGAGAAGAAGAAATACCTGCTAAATTTGGAGCTAGTGACGTGCAAGATTTAAGTTGGAATAATTTACTGAGTTCATATACCTGTACTGAATGTGGTAGATGTACCGATGAATGTCCTGCCAACAAAACTGGCAAAAAGTTATCGCCGAGAAAAATCATGATGGACACTCGCGACCGTCTGGAAGAAGTTGGTAAAAATATAGACACCAATAAGGGTGTTTTTAAAGATGACGGCAAGCAACTCCTCAATGATTATATAACACCCGAAGAACTTTGGGCATGTACAAGCTGCAACGCTTGTGTTGAAGCTTGCCCGATAAGCATAAACCCGTTGGATATCATTATGCAGATGCGTCAGTATTTAGTTATGGAAAAAAGCGCCGCACCAATGGAACTCAACAACATGATGACCAATGTAGAGAATAATGGTGCACCTTGGCCATACAATCAAATGGATCGATTAAATTGGAAAAATGAGGCCTAATGCCACAAATAGTTACAACATATGGTTTGATTTTAATTTTTCTAATTGGCGTAGTCACTGTTTCTGAAGCACAATCCTATCGTCAAGATTCTTTACAAATCAAAGCTTACACAATTATCAAATACGAAAATAATAAAGCTATAGACATCAAATTGCAAGAAGTACTTTGTGATTATTGTTCTGAAGCACAAAAAAAGGCAATTGGTGATGAAGCCCTTAGACGCACATTTAGTGATAGGTATAATAATAAAAATCGCATTAAAAACGGAAAAAAGAAATTAGCGATTTTTATAAGGGTAGCAAAAGCAGATTTAGCCGCTATTGTTGATGAGTCTAACAGTGAGAATTAAAATTGATTTATTAAAAGGAGTATAAATTGATAACTAATAATTTTACTTATACTCTAAATAAAAGTAGTGTTACGAAATAAATTTTTTAAAATGAATGTTCCAAATGATCATTCAAAACAAAATATACAGATGAAACGAGAAGAAGCAGATAAGCTATTGCACGAAAAGGTCGAAGCTGGGGAAAAAATAAGCCCGGTATTACCAAAAGGTGTTAAAAATTACCTTATTGACATTGATGGAACAATAACTGAAGACGTTCCCAACGAAGAACCGGAGCGTATGTCAACTTGTGAACCTTATCCCGATGCCTTAGAAACCTGTAACAAATGGTTTGATAAAGGCCATATGATTTGCTTTTTCACTTCCAGAACAGAAGACCATCGTGAAGTCACCGAAGCTTGGTTGAAACAACACGGTTTCAAATTTCACTCACTACTAATGGGAAAACCAAGAGGTGGTAATTACCACTGGATCGATAATCATTTAGTTAAAGCCACGCGATACAAAGGTAAATTTACAGACTTAGTTGAAAAGAAAGTAAATATTCAAGTGTTTGACGATGGGCACCATGATTAAAATTTTTTGGATTTAATTTCAATGTTCAAAGTTACTGTCAAAAAAATTAAATTTATTATTAGACAGAAAACCAAAACACTTACTAAAAATTAAATGATTATGAGTGAACAACTAAAAGTGCCCACCATGGCAGAGTTCATGGCCGAAGGAAAGCAACCCGAAGTGTTATTTTGGGTAGGCTGTGCTGGAAGTTTTGATGATCGGGCAAAAAAAATAACCAAAGCGTTTGTAAGACTGCTTAACAAGGCCAAAGTGGAATTTGCTGTTTTAGGAACCGAGGAAAGTTGCACGGGTGACCCCGCAAAACGGGCTGGCAATGAGTTCCTTTTCCAAATGCAGGCGGTTACAAATATCGAGGTTTTAAATGCTTACGAGATAAAAACTATTGTTACGGCATGTCCACATTGTTTTAATACCATAAAAAACGAATATCCTGGCCTTGGCGGAAATTATGAGGTAATGCATCACACCCAATTTTTAAGAAATTTATTGGAAGATGGGCGCTTAACTATCGAAGGCGGAAAATTTAAAGGCAAACGTATTACCTTTCATGATCCTTGTTATTTAGGAAGAGCGAATAACGTTTACGAAGCACCCCGAGAATTAATTAGAAAACTTGATGCCGAATTGGTTGAAATGAAAAGCTGCAAGTCCCGCGGACTTTGTTGTGGAGCGGGAGGTGCACAAATGTTCAAGGACGCCGAACCAGGTGATAAAGAAGTCAATATTGCCCGAACAGAACAAGCTATTGAAACCCAGCCAGAAATTATCGCAGCCGGCTGTCCGTTTTGTAACACCATGATGACAGATGGCGTAAAAAATAAGGAAAAAGAAGGCGAAATTGCCGTCATGGACGTTGCCGAGCTTATTGCCAATGCTCAAGATTTATAATGAATAAACCTAAACTGAATTTTAAGAAAATTATCTTGGCAGCTTTTATAGGAAGTATAATTATGACGATTGTAATAACTGCTTTCAATTATTTTATTTTTGATAAATTTTCTTTACAAAGAACCTCGTTCTATTTTATAGCAGGCTTAGTTCTTTATGGATTTTTGGCATACAGGAGTAACAAAAAACACCAAAATTTAAAATAGGTTTTTTATTAATTTTTTTCATTTAGAAAGTTCAGTTCTAAGATTTTTTGGTGTTGTAGATAAAGTAAATAGAAAAGATTATTCATAATGAACCCATCCACAAAAATAATACTTAAAGCAGCATTGATCAACGGTCTAATTTGGTCTAGTATTTTGATGGTTATCACCTATTTTAAGAACGGTATTATTTACAGTAATTATCTTCCGTTTTGGTTCTTGTTTTTCGCGGGTACGGGAGCAGCACGTAAATATTATTTTTTATCTAAAGAAGACTGAATGTTTACAAACGCCCAAATAGAGGTAGAGTCAATTCCTAAATTAGATGCGGTTGTTTTAAAACCTATTTCAAAACGGTATTTAAACATCATTTTAATTAATAAAATTTTGCTTTTTGGAGCAATCTACATCGCTCTGTTTTTTTGCAGGATATTTGCCAACGATGTTTTATTTACCCAATACTTTTGGCACTTATTTTTAGGACTTTCTGCCTTCTTAATTTTGAATTTGATTGTTTCCATTTTAGCTTTTTACAAACGTAAATATGCGCTTAGGGAAAAGGACGTTATCTATTCTAAGGGATTGTTATTTCATAGGTTGACAGTAGTCCCAATCTCAAGAATTCAACATATTGAGGAATCTAGGTCTTGGTTGGCTCGTCAATTTCAATTAGCATCGCTTAAAATTTTTACGGCTGGAGAATCGGGTAGCGACTTAAGCATAAAAGGTCTTACCGAAATGGAAGCAACTCGCATCAACGATTTTTTAAGTTCAAAGGTCGATGCAGAAAATTGATTTTTCGAAACCGGTACGTCAATCTCCAAAAGGGGTCATGGTCATTTTCGGCTTTAGGGCATTCAAGTTTTTTAAGAGTTTTTTTATAATCTTCGTTGCTTTTGGTCTTTCTCTAATTCGGAAAAATTCAATTGTGAATTTAAGTCCACCGATAATCATTCTGATACTTTTTGTGATATTTATAAGTATTCTTATTTTTTCAATTCTTAAATATCTCAATTTTAAGTTTCATGTAACCCATGATGATTTTTTATTGTCTTCTGGAATTTTTAACAAGGATAATATCGTTATTCCGAAGTCAAAAATTCAAAATGTTAACATTACTCAAAACTTCTTACAACAGCTCATAAATGTCGTTTCAGTAAAAATTGAGACTGCAGGAGATGATAGTTCTGAAATAGAAATAAATGCACTAGACAGGGAAAATGCTCGCCGTTTAAAAGAAGAGTTATTTGTCAAGAAACCTACATTAAGACAAGAAAATGAAGATGAAATAGAGATAAAAGACGATGTTTTTTTTAAGGCTTCAATAAAACGCCTATTGCTTGAGGGAATTTCACAGAATCATTTTAAGAGTTTCCTGATTATACTCTCTACTATTTTTGGACTTTATTATGAAGTCAAGGATTATGTTAAGGATCTAAAGTTGGAAGAAAACTTACAAAATAATATCAATGTAGCTGATACTAACTTAACAGGTTTACTTTTTTTATATATAGCTTCAATACTCGTTTTCCTGTTGATTTCAATAACTTTTTCTGTAGTTAAAACGCTAATCGTAAATTTCAATTTAGAGGTTATTGAACATCATAAAAATATAGAAATCAATAAAGGGCTTTTCAATAAGATGTCCTTGACCTTGACCCCAAGCCGGATTCAGAATTTGGTTGTAAAATCAAATAGACTCAAGGAATATCTGGGTCTTTATCGCTTATCTGTAAAACAGGCGATGGTTAATAAAAAACAACAAAAAAATTTCGGCATCGTTGCCCTAGATAAGCAACAGCTCAATTATTTGGTACGTAAACTATTTAACAATTATAGCCAACCCTCGACCTATCAAAAACCCGAAAGCTACTTTAAGCGAGTTCTATGGTTTCAATTAGGGGTGGTTCTACTAGTTTTAAACCTACCATTATTCTTTGTTTTTGGAAATTTGTTCTGGATTGCCAATATTCCACTGGTTCTCTTGATAGCCGTCTATGTTCATTTTAAGTATGAAAAATCCAGGTACGCAATTTCCGACGGGCATATCACCATAGGAAGTGGTTTTATAGATACATTGGTAAATATTCTGGAAATCCATAAAATTCAATCGGTTCAGTTCAAACAAAGTTTTTTTCAGAAAAGAAGGGATATTGCTTCGGTGGTTATTTCAACCGCGTCAAAGAATGTGTCCATCCCTTATGTAAAATCTGAAATTGCTAAATCTATTTGTGATAGGTTGTTATTTGAAGTGGAATCTCAGCATCGGGATTGGATGTAAAACCGTATTTTTGTCTCAGAAACACCAATGTTATGTTAGTTGAATTTGATACCCTTCCTGAAGAGTCCAGAATCTGGATTTACCAAAGTAATCGTCCCTTTACAGATGATGAACTTAAGACCATAGAACCCAAATTGAATACGTTTTTAGAACAATGGACTGCTCATGGTCAAGACTTACAGGCGGCCCAAAAAATAGTTTATAATCGCTTTATTGTGATTTCGCTAAACCAAAGTCTCGCAAAAGCAACCGGATGCAGTATTGATGCTTCTGTACGTTTCATTCAACAGCTCGAAAAAGATTATAACGTTGATTTGATGGACAAAATGAACGTAACCTATAAGAATGGCGAATACATTGCCCACAAAACACTTTTGGACTTCAAAAAGATGGCCAAGAATAAATCGGTTTCAAAAAACACCATTGTATTCAATAATATGGTCAATAATATAGCTGAATTTAATGAGAACTGGGAGGTCCCTGCAAGTGAAAGCTGGCACGCACGGTTTATGAAATAATTTTATTCCCATTTGAATCAGCCAGTATTATTTCTCTTTATAATTCTATCATAAAGTTTTTAAACTTCCCGCCAAATATGCTATTTTGGCAGACTATGTTATTACTTCAAAATCCCAAACCCTTTTAAGTTTATGCGTTGCCTACTGCCTTTTTTCTTATTTATTTTTATAGTGCCGTTTCTACCGGCTCAAACAGCAGACCATCCTTTGGCAGATGATAATTTATATCTTCAAAAGAAATGGGTAGATAGCCTTTATGCAAACATGTCTTTAGAGGAAAAAGTAGGGCAACTATTTATGGTGCGCGCATTTTCAAATAGTAACAAAACCCATGAAGATGAAGTTGCCGATCTCATCAACAAATATCACATAGGGGGTTTGATATTTTCTTCGGGAGGGCCAGTTCGCCAGGCACAGCTCAATAATCTTTACCAAGCTATTTCAAAAACACCTTTGTTAGTGGGCATGGATGCTGAGTGGGGGCTAGGGATGCGTTTGGATTCCACTTACGATTATCCTTGGAACATGACGCTTGGTGCCATAAAAAATAATTCACTTATTGAAAAAACGGGATATCATATTGGCGAACATTGCAAGCGAATTGGTGTTCATTTTAATTTTGCACCTGTAGTTGACATCAATACAAATTCTAAAAACCCAATCATCGGTAATCGTTCTTTCGGAGAAGATCGAGATAATGTGACCGAAAAGGCATCTGCATTTATGAAAGGTATGCAGGCTGCCGGAGTTTTGGCCAATGCAAAACATTTTCCCGGTCACGGTGATACGGATAGCGATAGCCATAAAACCTTACCAACCATTCTTTTTGATGAAAAACGGATTGATTCCGTAGAGCTTTATCCTTATCGAGAACTTATTAAACAAGGTCTCTCCAGTGTAATGGTTGCACATCTAAACGTGCCAAGTCTAGAGAAAGAAGCCGGTGTGCCATCATCTTTATCAAAGCATATTGTTACCGATATTTTAAAAGATTCCCTGGGTTTTAAAGGCTTGATTTTTACAGATGCGCTTGAAATGAAAGGTGTTTCCAATTATAGTACACCTGGTGATATTGATTTAGCGGCATTCATGGCTGGAAACGATGTGATGTTGATTTCTGAAGATGTGCCAAAAGCTATTGATAAAATAATTGATGCTTACAATAAAAATGAAATATCTGAAGCGCGCTTAGCAGAATCCGTCAAGAAAATTTTAATGGCAAAATACAAGGTAGGTCTTCACAGCTATAAGCCCATTGGCACGTTAAATCTTGTCAATGACCTCAACAGGCTTAAAGATGACCTGCTCTACGGCGAGCTTATGGAAAACGCTATTACCGTTTTAAAGAACAAGGCTGAAATTTTACCATTACGTCATCTGGAAACTAAAAAAATAGCTTACGTAGAGCTTGGTGATGACGGTGGGTCAACATTTTTCAACGAGCTAAAAAAATACACGAAAGTCCATAAGGTTGATGCCCTATCCTTAAATCTTTTGATACAGAAGCTACAAAACTATAATACCGTTGTGGTTGGGCTTCATAAACCAAATGAAAACCCTTGGCAAGACTATAAATTCACAGATAAGGAGTTGGTATGGCTATACGAAATTGCCAGAACAAACACAGTTATTTTAGATGTCTTTGCCAGGCCTTATGCCCTTAATGATATATTGAGCATCGAAAATATAGAGGGCGTTGTAATGAGTTATCAAAACAGTGAGATTGCCCAAGAAAAATCGGCACAGTTGCTTTTTGGTGCTATTCCATCAAAAGGAAAACTTCCGGTTACCGCAGGAGAATTTTTTAATGTAGGTGACGGTTTTGTCAATAATGCAATACAATCATTAAGTTATGGTTTGCCTGAAAGTGTCGGCATGAGTTCGGCAAAATTGAGCAGATTGGATTCTATTGCCCAATATGCGGTAGATTATAAAATGACACCTGGAATTCAGTTATTGGTAGCTAGAAAAGGAAAGGTCATTTATAATAAAAACTTCGGAAACCACACCTATGATGGCAAGGAAAAAGTCAAATTTGATGACATGTATGATGTGGCTTCCTTAACCAAAATATTGGCAACTTTACCTTTGTTGATGGAGCTGGAGGAAAAGAATGTAGTGTCGTTAGATACAAAGTTATCCAAAATCTTGCCCGAATATTCCTCTTCTAACAAAAAAAATATTACACTTAAAGAAATGCTCTCCCATTATGCGAAACTGCGGCCATGGATACCATTTTATGTAGCTACTTTAGACGCACAGACCAAAAAACCAGATCCAAAATATTACCGTAAAATTCCGAGTTTGCGTTATAACATAAAGGTTGCTAACGAGATGTATCTGCGGAAGGATTATCCAGACAGCATGCAAAAAATCATAAAAGAAACAGATTTACTTTCGTCACGACGCTATCGGTATAGCGATTTACCTTATTATATTTTGAAGAAATTTATCGAAAAACATTACGACAAACCACTTGATGAATTGGTACAAGAGCATTTTTACGAGTCTCTTGGTGCTAATTACACCACTTATAATCCGGCCACACTATTCAGTAATTCAAACCTAGTACCAACTGAAATAGATGATTATTTCAGGTTTCAGGAAGTTCAGGGTTATGTGCACGATATGGGCGCAGCAATGCAAAATGGTGTAGGAGGTCATGCGGGTATTTTTAGCAATGCCAATGATGTTGCAAAGATTATGCAGATGTATTTGCAGAAAGGTTTCTATGGTGGAAAGCGCTATTTCAAAACGGAAACTATTGATAAATTTAACACCTGTTATTATTGTAATCGCGATGTTCGTAGGGGTATAGGATTTGATAAACCACAATTAGGCGAGAAAGGTCCAACCTGTGGCTGTTTATCAATGAAGAGTTTTGGGCATTCAGGTTTTACTGGCACATATGCTTGGGCTGATCCTGATGAGGAAATTGTATATGTCTTTTTGGCGAATAGAACCTATCCGCATGCCGGAAAAAATTTATTGCTGAATGAAAATATTCGAACAGATATACAACGTTTGATTTATGAGGCGATTGAAGAATAAGGATTGATGTATTTAATAGTACAGCCTACTTTTTCAGAATTATAATGAGAAAAAGCGAAACGTACTTTAAAAAATTTAAAGAAATAATGAAAATAGGAATAGTTTGTTATCCAACTTTTGGCGGTAGTGGTGTAGTTGCAACAGAATTGGGATTAGAGCTTTCAAAACGAGGGCATGAGATTCACTTTATAACTTACAGCCAACCCGTCCGTTTGGACTTATTGGGCAATAATGTACATTATCATGAAGTAAATGTACCTGAATACCCCCTGTTTTTATATCAGCCTTACGAGTTAGCTCTATCCAGTAAATTGGTAGATATGGTAAAACTGCATCAAATTGAGGTCTTGCATGTGCATTATGCAATCCCTCATGCTTATGCGGCTTATATGGCGAAAAAAATGTTATTGGAAGAAGGTATAAATCTACCTATTGTAACTACACTTCACGGCACAGACATTACTTTAGTTGGTAGTCATCCCTATTATAGACCTGCTGTAACTTTCAGCATTAATAAATCTGATGCTGTAACTTCGGTCTCCCAGAGTCTTAAAGAAGATACCGAGCGTCTGTTCGATATCAAAAAGGAGATACATGTGGTGCCCAATTTTATAGATTTAGGGAAGTACCAATCTAATTTTACCGACTGTCAGCGAGGTTTAATGGCATCTGAAGATGAACGCATAGTAACCCATATCAGTAATTTTAGGGAAGTAAAACGTATTCCCGATGTCATCAAAATCTTTAACGAAATCCAAAAGAAATTACCCGCAAAACTCATGATGGTAGGCGAGGGGCCAGAACGAAAACCTGCCGAACGTTTGGCAGAAGAATTAGGTATAGCCGAAAAAGTGATTTTTCTCGGTAACAGTAATGAGATTGACAAAATCTTGTGCTTTAGTGATTTATTTTTACTTCCGTCTAAAACTGAGAGTTTTGGTTTGGCGGCTTTAGAAGCAATGGCATCTGGAGTTCCCGTAATATCAAGCAATACAGGCGGTATCCCAGAAGTAAATGAGCAGGGAGTAACCGGATTTTTAAGTAATGTGGGAGATATTGAGGAGATGGCAAAAAATGCTATTCATATTTTAAAGGATGCTGAAACCCTGAATACGTTCAAGAAAAATGCAAAAGAGTTTTCCAAAAAATTCAGTATTTCAGAGGTAGTACCTAAATATGAAAAAATATATCGGGAAGCATTGAGCAAAAGTTTGGTGCTTTAAAAATCTACAATGTAATCATCAATGGGCTTATCTTCTGAGCCATGTAATACTGAAATATCCCCAGTAGATTCAAAAATAACTGCCTTTACTTCAGAAAGTTGAATGACGTTAGCTTCTCTCAATTTCGCCTTAAGGTCAGATTCGGTAACCTTACATTTTCTTAGATTGTCTTTTAACACCTTACCGTCTTTCATTAAGTAGGTAGGTTTATTGTCGATTAAGTTTTGAATTGTATTAAATCGCCGCAAATAAGCCACCGCTATTTGAATAAAATATAAAATCCCTAAACCAAAGATACCTTGGGGCAATGAAACCGATTTTGATAAAATAACCGTTGCCATAATTGACCCTAGTGCAACAGTAACTGCAAAATCAAAACTTGACATTTTTGAGAAACTTCGCTTACCAGATATTCTAGTAAACACTACTAGGGCGAGGTAAATACCAAATGCTGTTAAAATAATTGCTAAGAGACTTTCCGACGAATTAGTGAACCATTCTTTCATTTTTTTAGTTTATTTTTTTCTTTAAACGTTTTTATTTGATTTTCCGCATTTTTTAAATCCTCATCGCTGGGATAAGCTTGTAATTGAAGATTTTTCTTCTCGGGCTCGTAACTAAGTTCAGTAAAAAGCGGATAATGATCAGAACCTACATCTTTACATTTTCTAACACTTTTTAATCTAAAATGGCTCGATATAAAGATATGGTCCAAAGGCCACCTCATAATATAACTATCGGCGCTGAAGGTGTTATAAAGCCCTCTACCTTTTCGTACATCCAACAATCTGCTCACATTCTGAAATAAAATAGAGGTTTCGGACCAAGCGACGTCGTTAAAATCTCCAACTACAATAACAGGGTATTTCGAATCTAACGCCATTTTGGCAATCATCATCATTTCTGTATCCCTATCGCTAGACATTGCGTTTTCTTGAGGCATTGGGGGTGTTGGATGTATTGCATAGATTTGTAACGTATCTTTAGTATTTAGTTTTATTTTAGTGTGAATGGATGGGATGCTGTCACTCACTAAATATTTGATTTCTGTATCAAATAATTCAAATTTTGACAATAGCATCATTCCGTAAGAATTATTCCACGGTACATCAACGCTATAGGTGTAGTCTGAACTTAGACTGTCTTTAATATGTTTAATCCATGTTTTATTCGTTTCAGTGAATAACATGATATCAGGATTGAACTCGCTAATTTGTTCATTGAGAAAATGATATTCCTTATTGTGCTGCAGTACATTACAGGTGTAAAGGGAAAAAGCAGTTGAGTCTTCACTAGAATTTAGGACTTCATAATCTGCAAACTCTGTATAAGGATAGATTTTACTAACTTGAAATATCAAACAGAGACCGAGTACTCCAACAAAGATATAGTCCACGTAATACCGGATATCAAACTTTATAAAATAAATTAGAAATGCGGCGAGAGTCAGAAATGTGAGTTGCAAATGCGGATAATCAAAAACGCGAATCCACCAAAAATCTAAGGCTACAAAAGGCATGAGCGTTAGCACAATTGCAATTAAGCCAAAAACTATTAAAATTGATTTTATTGTTTTTGATTTCAACCCATTATATTTTTAACGAAGTTAAACATATATTCCAAAGTGAAAAGCAAACCCCCTTTAAACTGTTAGCGATATATGGATTGAGTTACAAGTATTTTTAAGAGTGCTACAAACTTTAATCTTGCCTTTGTAAATTCGAAAATTAGCATGAATAAAATAATCAGCAATGATGTAAAGTGCTATAATACTATTCAAAGCTTAACAAGCAATATTTTAAATCAACATAGAAAATGGCAATATTAGGTAATATCATTAAGGGCATTATCAACATAAAAGATACGCTCACACCAGAAATAGATCACCTAGAAGCTCAGAAGGAAGTCTTGAAAAAACTTCTTACAAAAGCAGCTGACACCCAATTTGGGAAGCACTATAATTTTTCGGATATATTAGCTAATGATGATGTTGCCCAGACATTTTCAAAGCATGTCCCGTTTTTTGATTATAATAAAATTAATGAAGAGTGGTGGTATAAGTTACACGAAGGCGAAGAAGATGTCACATGGCCTGGGAATTCAACTTATTTCGCATTGAGTTCAGGTACAACTGGTAAAACTAGCAAAAGGATTCCTGTTACCGACGATATGATTGAAGCCATTAGGGAATCGGGCATTAAGCAGATTTTTGCGCTCAAAAATTTTGATTTACCGCCAGATTTTTTTGAAAAGGAAATTATGATGCTCGGAAGCTCCACAGATCTACAGAACAACAACAATCATTTGGAGGGTGAGATCAGCGGGATTACCGCCAGCCAAATACCCTTTTGGTTCCAAGGATATTACAAACCAGGTGAGGACATCGCTAAAATTGATGATTGGGATGATCGCGTTCAGCATATTGCCGAAAATGCCAAAAATTGGGATATTGGCGCTTTAAGTGGCATCCCATCTTGGATGGAATTAATGCTCCAGAAAGTGATTGACCATCATGATTTGAAAAACATACACGACATTTGGCCAAACTTAAAAGTATTTACCTCGGGCGGTGTGGCCTTTGGACCCTATGAGAAAAGTTTTCGTGCGTTGATGGGAAAACCGGTAACGGTAATTGATACTTATTTAGCTTCTGAAGGCTATATAGCAACACAAGTAAGGCCCGAGACCGATGCCATGCAACTCAATACAGAACACGGAATTTACTTTGAGTTTGTTCCCTTTAAACCTGAATATATCAATGAGGATGGTTCATTGGTGGACGATGCTCCAACAATTTCTTTGAAAGACGTCAATACTAAAGATGATTATGTTTTAATAATTAGTACCGTAAGTGGTGCTTGGCGTTACCTTATTGGAGATACAATAAAATTCACAGATATTGATAAGGCCGAAATTAAAATTACTGGCAGAACAAAATTTTTCCTTAACACGGTTGGCTCTCAACTTTCTGTAAATAAGATGGACGATGCCATGAAAGTTTTGGAGGAAAAATTCAGTACTAAAATTCCCGAATATACAATTAGTGCAAAACGTGGTGATGATGGTGAATTTTACCACTTTTGGTATCTCGGAGCAGAACTTGATAATCCAGATGAAGAAAAAATTGCGCAGGTCTTGGATGAAAGTCTTGCCAGTGCCAACAAAAATTACAAGGTTGCTAGAACCAAAGCTCTAAAAGGTGTAAAAGTCAGAATTATATCACCCGAATTATTTTACGATTGGAACGGTAGAAACAAGAAAAAAGGCGGACAGGTTAAAATGGAACGTGTTATGGATGAAGAAAAGTTCGCAGAATGGGAAAATTTTGTCAATGGTTAATCATTTAAGGTTTCAGCCACTTTTAATACCTCTTTTTCTTTAGCTTTTCGTTCTTCAACCAAGTGCATAATTTCTTCGGGAGATAGATAGTATTTCTGGATCCGATTTTTATAGCTCGGGGTAATTTGGGCGTGATTCAAAATAAAATCCTTGGTTTTTAGAATATAATCTTCCATACCGTGGTTAACCGCAAAGGCATCTGCAGCGCGTTCTGCCTCAACAATATGACTATCTGAAAACAAATATCTTAACCCGAACCAAATCAAATTCAGTTTATCCCGGTCTTGATAATCCATGATGTGCCCAAGCTCGTGCCCAATCCAACCAATAAAAATATCTTCAGGAATATCACGTGTACTAAATTCTTCATCTGAAATCTTAAACTTTTCACTTATCAAAATAACATATTCTCTATTTTTTCTACTTCGGAAGAAACTTCCAAATCTAGGTCGAGCTTGCATTGTTGACTTTTTGATATTCTTTTTAAATCGAAATTCAATCTGTGTATCAGCCAAAGAAGGGTAATAATCCAAAGCGGTCTCAACCTTATCTCTTATAGAATCGGGGATAGTATGTTGTGCGTTCATCATCTTAAACATAAATATTAAAAAAACTAGGAGCCAAATTTGTCTTGTTCGCATAAATTATTCGGGCAAATGCTAATTTGCAAAATTAGTGGTTTTTTTTAAATGATAATATTTGCTACAAATAGTGGTAATAAATGCTACAAGTAAGTTTTATATTTGTCATTTGCAATTGCAAATGATTTTTTAATCAGAAAGCCATAAGATATTTATGTCGTTTGAACGTACCCAAGAAAAACTTAAAATTTTAGCTGATGCCGCTAAGTACGATGTGTCTTGTTCATCAAGCGGTAGTAATCGAAAAAATAAAAACAAAGGTTTGGGAGATTCTTCCGGTATGGGGATTTGCCATTCTTATACTGAAGATGGCCGTTGTGTTTCCTTGCTCAAAATCTTATTGACCAATTTTTGCATTTTTGATTGCGCTTATTGTGTGACCAGAAAGAGCAACGATATTAAACGTGCAGCATTCAAGGTTGAGGAAGTTGTGGATTTAACCATAAATTTTTATAGACGGAATTATATTGAGGGATTGTTTTTAAGTTCGGGTATATTCAAAAACGCTGATTATACGATGGAGCGGTTGGTGGCTGTTGCCAAAAAACTACGTCTTGAAAAAAACTTCAACGGGTATATTCATCTAAAATCAATTCCTGGAGCCTCGGATGATTTGATGCACGAAGCCGGACTTTATGCCGATAGATTGAGTGTTAATATTGAAATCCCCACCGTATCTGGTCTAAAACGTCTGGCACCAGATAAAAACCGTGAAGATTTTATTAAGCCGATGCTAAAGGTCAAAAATGATATTATCGAGAATGCTTCGGAAAAGAAGTTGATTAAATCAACTCCAAAATTTGCACCTGCCGGTCAAAGCACGCAGATGATAATCGGTGCCGGCGGTGAAAGTGATTTTCAGATTATGCAAACTTCCAATCATTTCTATAAAAATTTTAATTTAAAGCGGGTTTATTATTCGGGCTATGTACCGATTAGTTATGATAATCGTCTCCCAAAAATAGGCAGCGAAGTACCTATACTTAGAGAAAATAGATTATACCAAACCGACTGGCTCATGCGTTTTTATGGATTTGATGTGAGTGAAATTTTAAATCAACATCATCTAAATCTTGATTTGGATATTGACCCGAAATTAAGTTGGGCTTTACGCAATCTGCACGAATTTCCAATTGATGTAAATGCTGCAGATAAACGCATGTTGGCCCGAATTCCTGGTTTGGGTATGAAATCGGTTTACAAGATTTTGAACGCGAGACGGTTTCGCAAATTAAATTGGGAGCATTTGAAAAATATTGGTGTGGCCTTAAACCGAGCTAAATATTTTATGATCTGCGAATCCAATCAATTTGAAAGGCGTGATTTAACCGCAGAGCGTATTAAGGGCTTAATTTTACAAAACAGTACATCAAAGTATCAGAAAATATTAAGTAACCAAATGAGTCTGTTTGGTTAATGAAAGGACGTACTCTAATTTATGATGGCACTTTTGACGGCTTTCTTTCGGCCGTGTTTTATGTTTTTGAATTTAGACTAGACGATGTTCATATTCAAAATGAATTTAAGAAACAGGAACGGTTGTTTTCAGAAAATGAAATTATTACCACCGAAATACATAAAGCCGATAGGGTCTGGAAGGGCATTCAAATACAAAATCGGAACATCTAAAAGTTATAAATTATACTATGCGTTTCTTAGTGAAAAGGACGGTGTTGAGCAGATTTTGTTGGATATGATAAGATTGGTATTTGAAAACGTGACCAATGTCGCTGATGATTTTTCGCATCAGTCGGTGTTGCATATTTCAAAAATAGCCAAGATGGTTAGTCGTGAAAAGCACCGTATGGAAGCTTTTGTTCGATTCAGATTATTAAGGGACGGTATTTACTTTTCAAATATTGAGCCAGATTTTGACGTTTTACCCTTAATTTCAAACCACTTTGAAAAACGATTTGCTGATCAAAAATGGCTTATCTATGATATAAAACGAAAGTATGGTTTATTCTTCGACTTAAAGAAAGTGGAGATTATTACAATAAATTTACCCGCTCATTTTGATTCCACAGAAACAGATGAACAATTTTTCGCAACGCAGGAATTTGAGTTTCAAAAATTGTGGCAAGATTATTTTAAGAGCGTCAATATTGCCTCGAGAAAGAATATGAAATTACATATCCAACATGTACCCAAACGCTATTGGAAGTATATGAGTGAGAAGAAGCCTTAACAAAATTAGGTCACTTTTGGGTTTGGGATATCGTATGTTTCAAATGTGTGTATATGTCAATACATAAAAACTTAGTGATAAAAATAGTCCTTCAAAAAAATTATAAAATTCTATAAGTCAATTTATAAATCAAATGTGGCAACTTAGCAAAACTTTAAATCGTTTATTTGTGCCCTTATTAAAATTATGAATTTTCTCTCCTGTGTATTTTTTGGTTTTATAGTAGCTGCTTCGGGAAGCCTATCACCCAGTTTCTTAAATCTTACGGTAGTTAAGTTCAGCTTAAAAAGCGGTAAAAAAGCAGCATTCTATCTTATTGGTGGTTTTGCTACAGTTCTGTTTTTTCAAGCAAATTTAGGAGCTTATCTAGCAAGTGTTCTAATGGAAAATTCAGAATACATTACCACTATTCAAAAAGTAGGTACTGGTATTCTTATTTTTTTAAGTCTGTATTTCTTTTGGTCCTATTTTAAATCTAGCAAATCATTGAAAAAGGTAGAAATCGATAAATCCAAATCTTATTTACATGGTATTGGTATGTCTTTGTTAAATACGTTTGCTATTCCATTTTACTTTACGTCAATCTCTTTTTTAATTGGGCTGGATTATTTTGAATATTCTTATTTAAACAGCTTATATTTTTCAGTTGGATCTACCGCAGGGTCTTTTACCATTTATTCATTATATGCTACAATTGCTACAAAAATTGAACATAAGCTCACTTACATTGCTGGTAAAATGGATTTTATAATCGGGTGTTTAACAGGATTAGTTGGTCTTGGAAATCTCGTTTATCTGGTTTGGTTCTAGCGAAGATTGAGTAGAAAGACTAATACAGTTTATCCTATTTAGCTCGGTATTATAGTTTAAAAATAAGACATTTATGGATTCTGAAAATAAATATTTCAAATTAAATTCTTTGCTCTAACCAAGCTTTCAACTCGTGAAAATTCTGCGGCGCAACCCCGTGTCCTACTGGAAACTCTGAATAGGTGTTTTTGATGTTCAAGTCATTCAAAAATTTAGGTGCTTTTCTGGCCCAATCCACAGGTATTACTTGATCCATGCTTCCGTGGGAACAATAAAAATCTAAATGAGAATATTTTTTGTCCTTTAGATTATCAGGCAACATATCCTCACTTACATAACCGCTCAATGCAATAACGTTTTTTACTTTTTCAGGATAGGTCAACGCCACCGCATAACTCAAAATCGTACCTTGGCTGAAACCCAAAAGTGTCACATTATTTTTGTCAACTGGAAATTTATTACAAGCCATATCAATAAAATGAGCGATTTTATCTCTGGACTCCAAGGCTTGCTCGACATCATTCCACTTATTCTGTTGGGCATCAAAATTAATGGCATACCAGGCATTACCGAAAGGTTGCATGGTGTAAGGAGCTTTCAATGAAATAACAAATAGATGTTCTGGTAATTCACTGGCAAAAGAAAATAAATCGTTTTCATCACTACCATAACCGTGGCATAAAATAATGAGCGGTGCGTTTTCTTTAAGTGAAGATGGTCTTGTAATATAGTCTAAAATGTTTTCCATGAATTTAGTGTTGTCCGATAGATTTAAAAAGTTTCTGAAATAACGGGCCTAAAACGGGTACTGCGTTTTTCTTTTCAGCAACTGCGCCCATAATACCGTAAATAAAAAGGACGATAAAGAAGATCCAGAACGCATAGGTTAGCATCCAACTATCAAAACCGCCAATAAAATAGCCTAAAAGCAGTTGCAGTAACCAAAGGCCTAAAGCCTGGCGCACGTGAAAAGAAACTAACTCATCCCGTTTTTCCTGATTCAGAAAAAATGCAACCAGCGTTCCGATTAAAGTTATATATGCTACGATGGCTAGCGTTTTAGAGGAAATACCATTAGACTCTGACATTGCTATCTTAATTTAAAATAAGTTGATTGTTATTGAAAACACCATAGACTTTTCCTTTCAGGGATTGCCCTTCCAGAATGGCGTTTCTAGAATTGGAGTGGATATGTTCTGCAGAAAAAACGTAAGAACCGTTAGGGTTGAAAAATGTTAGATTGGCCTTGTTCCCAATTTTAATAGGAGAAGGCTCAATCCCAAATCTTTTTTTGCCTTTGGTCAATAAATCTATGGTTTTTTTCAGGGAAAGTATCTTGCTTAAAGCTCCAAACGCACTTTCTAAACCAATAGTTCCATATTTAGCGTAATCAAACTCTATTTTTTTATGTTCAATATCTATAGGGTTGTGATCGCTGGTTACCATATCGATTGTGCCATCTTTTAAACCATCGATAAGTGCATCGATATCCGTTTGGGTTCTCAATGGTGGCTGGACCTTGAATTTGGTGTCAAATTCCAAAAGTTCAGCATCTGTAAGTAATAGATTGTGAATGGCGACACTGCAGGTCACATTTAATTTTTTCTGTTTTGCCGCTCGAATAAGTTCAACCGATTTTACGGTGGAAATTGTCGGGATGTGGAGTTGTCCTTCAGTATATTCTAATATAAAAAGATCGCGGGCCACTTGTAGCTCCTCGGCCAAGTTCGGGTTTCCTTTTAGACCTAAGGTAGTGCTCGTGGTATGTTCGTTCATAACGCCCAAACCACTGATTCTTGATTCTTGCGGAAATGAGAGCACCAAACCCCCAAAATTACTGGCATATTGTAAAGCAATCTTAAGTAAATTAGGATTGGCAACTGGTTTTTGATAATCGTAAAAGGCAACGGCTCCAGCATTACTCATGTCAAATAGCTCTGCCAAATCTTCGCCTTCACTATTTTTGGATAAAGCGCCAATAGGGTAGAGGTCAACCGTATGACCTTGCGCTTTGCTATTTACAAAAGCAACATCAGAGCTGGTATCTAAAACCGGATGCGTATTTGGATTTAGGGCAACACCTGTAAATCCTGATTTTGCGGCGGTTTCAAGTCCGTTGGCAATAGTTTCACGTTCTTCATAACCGGGTTCGCCAAAACAAACGCTACTGTCAAACCATCCTTGGGACAGATGAAGGTTCTCCAACTTAATTTCCCTATAATTCTTTGGGTTTTCAATCAACTTTGAAATTGCACTTACTTTTCCCTTTTCGATTAAAATGTCAACGGTCTCATTATGAAAATCGCTTTCGGCATCAACAATGGTCGCAGATTTTATAAGTACGTTCATTACAGGAATTTTAAGATGAGCAGTTCAATGAGTAAAAAAACCATTGCAAAAATAACAAACCATTTCCATAGTTCATTGACGTTGGTCTCACTTTTGATATCATCAATAGCGCTTGCGACGGAGTCGCTAACACTTACGTTTTCAAAATTATCGAGATCGAGGTACTGCAATTTACTTTCGGAGCGGTCATAATTAAAGCTCAAATTTTTAATAGTGGTCTCTTTGTTTTTAACAGCAATTATACCGGCTTGTTTTGGATAATCGTCCGTTGTTAATTCTACTTTGTTGGCGTAGGTTCGTTGAAGCGGAATTACAGATTCTTCCCCTTTTTGAAGTGAAATGATTTCATCCTGTGTAAGCGAGATTGGGATATCAATAACATTTTCTGACGCAATACTGTAATATAGCTTTCCCGTTTTTAGGCTTTGTTTTCCGATATTGTAAAGTACGGGAACTATTAATGGCGAGTTTTTAAAGTTCGAGTTTTTGTCGTTCAATGCTGCCGAGAACAGATATACATTTCCACGTCCTGAAAGAAAGGCTTGACCGTTTTCATATGAAAGTATCTCATTATTTGAATTGGTGGCATTACCATAAAAAGAATTGACCTTGGGATATTGAAAGTTATCGATACGCTTATCAAACACATTGGTTAGCAAAGGATGCGAAAAATTAATACTCGTGATTTTCTTTTCAGAACCGTTGAGTTCAGAGAGAGGGGCCATCCCATAGGTCGCAATGAATTGGTTATAACCTGAAATTTGTGAATTTTTTGATGGGATAATCAAAATTGAACCCCCATCATCTGAAAAGGATTTTAACGCATTTGCCAAAGACACCGGAATAGTTTCAAGTTCATTGAGTACAATCAAATTTTGGTTCGCAATAGCATTGTAGTTCAATTGTTCAAAAGAGGTTGCAGAATACTTAAATTCATCTTTTGAATAGAGCTTAGCCAAGTACTCATCATCGGCTTGATTGATAGACAGCACATTAATTTTTTCGGTAGCATCAATATTGAAAAATAGAGTGTTGTCATATGGCAACCCTGTATCTTCAATAGTCAATGCCCCATCAAATTTAGAATTTGCAGGAATTGTAAAAACCACTTCATTCTTCCCATCGAGATTTAGCGCGCTTTTTGCGATGAGTTTTTCATTTTCATTTAAGGAAATAGGAATATTTTCAATGGCACTCCCAGAATTTGAGAGCAGGACCGTAAGTTCCAGATTTTCAATGGATGTTTTAGAAATGTAAGCACTATCAATAGTAATATTATTGACATCGGAGGGTGATAATTTCACAAATTTCAATTGGGTCAAACTATCTGCTGTAATATTTATGGTCTCTTCCTTTCGCTGAAAATCAGATATAACTACAAGATTTTTAATCGAATTCTTATCATCTGAAAATGATTGCTTTCCTTTTAAAATCACAGCCTCGTAAGTGAGTTGATTTGGAGAATGTTTAAGGGAAATCAAATCATTTTTTATAGCGTTGATGGTGGTGTTTTTAAAACTTGAAGTATTGGTAAAAATTGAAATGGGTTCATCGCCATCCAAACGTTCTAAAATTCCTTGAACCGCACTGTTTAAAAGACTTCCATTATTCCCATTAGCTTGCAAACTAAAGGAGTTGTCCAAATAAATTACCGTTTCACTTTTGGTCTTAAAGCTTTCGGTATTTGAAAAATAGGGTTGGGCAAAAGCGAAAATAATGCTTGCGAGCATCAAAAGACGCGTCAATAATATCAACCATTTTTTAAGTTGAGAGCTCTTTCTGGTCTGTACGTTTATGTTTTTTAAAAACTGAACATTAGTAAATGCCGTTTTTTTAAACTTGCGTAATTGAAACAGGTGGATAATTATTGGAATAACCAGTAAAATCAGTGCGTAGAGGATTTCTGGATGTTTAAACTGCATTCCTAAGTTTTGGGATTTTCAATTAATGTCAAATATAGAAAATGCTTAATGATAAAGCGAGGTTGCTTTTAAGAAATTTAACAGCGTAGTTTACTTCGGAATTTTTAACGAGGTTTATTTTTAAGAGGGAATGATACTCTTTTAAGCCTAATTATCAAAATACCTTAACGGTAATCTTAAAAGGCATTAAAAGCAAATTTTCAAATTCCTATATTTATCATATGAAATCTTTTATGGTTGCAGTCTATTTAATGTGGGACTGGGAGGAATGTTTGGATTCCTCAGTTAATTTGGCTTATAATCGAGGTTTTCAGGCACAGACCCACTTTTAGTCTTAGATAAAAAATCTTTTTTTTGTCATATAATTTATTTCTTTTTAGGTCAGAAAAAGGTATAATCACATTCGGCAAACATCAATCAAAAGTGTATTTTTGTAAACCAAATCTTCCATTTAGAATGAAAACAGTATTAATACTATTACTGATTTTACCGTGCTGTACTTTTGCCCAAGACAGTCGTTTAGGTGTTAAAGTAGGGGTTAATTTCGCGACCATAAATGGCAAAGGAACAGAAGATGTCTCTGGAATAACCCAATTTCACGCCGGACTATTCACTAAAGAGCCTTTAGCTAAAAATTTAAAAATTCAACCTGAAGTACTTTTTTCTGTGTACGGATTTAAGTCTTCAGATGGCGATAATTTTACGGCAAAACTCAATTATATAGCAATACCGATCATCTTTAAATATTATGTAGCGGAAAATTTCAGTATCGATGCAGGCCCACAAGGAGGAATTTTGATTTTAGCACAAACGACCAACCGAGATGATAATGTTTCAATACGTTCATTTAATAATAGGGATTTTGGAGCTAATTTAGGATTAAGTGTTAATTTTGTTGAAAACGTTGCCCTTTCATCTCGCTATTATTTTGGGTTTAGTAACGTTGCTAATGAAAATTTAAAAAATAAAAACAGGGTATTACAATTTGCCTTGGAAATCACATTATAAATATATAGAATATGAAATCTTACGATGTCGCAGTTATTGGATCTGGTCCAGGTGGATATGTTGCAGCAATTCGCTGTGCACAATTGGGAATGAGCACCGCAATTATTGAAAAATATTCCACACTCGGTGGCACTTGCCTCAATGTGGGTTGCATTCCTAGCAAGGCGCTTTTGGATTCTTCTCACCACTATGAAGATGCTATCAAACATTTTGAGGAGCATGGTATAGAAATTCCTGGCGAGGTAAAAGTAAACCTAGAAAAAATGATTTCTCGCAAACAGAGTGTTGTTGATCAGACCACTGGCGGAATTGATTATTTGATGAAGAAAAATAAAATCGATGTATATGAGGGCGTAGGTAGTTTTAAGGATGCTACCCATATAAAAATCGAAGGTAAGGATTCATCTGAAATCGAGGCGAAAAATATCATCATTGCCACAGGTTCAAAACCTTCAACACTCCCATTTATAGAGATTGATAAAGAACGCATTATAACTTCTACCGAAGCCCTAAAACTTAAGGAAATCCCTAAAAAGATGATTGTCATTGGCGGTGGCGTTATTGGTTTAGAACTCGGTCAGGTTTACGGTCGTTTAGGTTCTGAAATTACAGTTGTAGAATATATGGATCGACTGATTCCTTCGTTTGATAAAGGACTTTCAAAAGAATTGGCCAAGGTTTTCAAAAAAGCGAAATTTAATCTAAACGTTTCCCATAAAGTAAAATCGGTTGAACGCAACGGCGACGAGATTATAGTAAAGGCGGATAATAAAAAAGGTGAGGAAGTTGAGTTTAAAGGTGACTATTGTTTGGTTTCCGTTGGGCGTCGTCCATTTACCGACGGATTAAATGCTGAAGCTGCCGGTGTTAAAATCAACGATAAGGGTCAGGTTGAAGTCAACGAACATTTACAGACCAACGTCAAAAATATCTATGCCATTGGTGATGTGGTAACAGGTGTAATGCTGGCTCACAAAGCTGAGGAAGAAGGTGTTTTTGTGGCTGAAACCATTGCCGGACAAAAACCGCATATTGATTATAACCTAATTCCTGGTGTAGTCTATTGCTGGCCAGAAGTGGCCTCTGTTGGTAAAACAGAAGAAGAATTAATAGAAGCCAAAGTAGAATACAAGTCAGGGCAATTTCCGATGCGTGCTTTAGGAAGGAGCCGTGCTAGTGGGGACACTGATGGTTTTATAAAAATATTAGCAGATAAAACCACTGATGAAGTTTTGGGCGTCCACATGATTGGCGCACGCTGTGCTGATTTAATTTCCGAAGCCGTTGTTGCTATGGAATATAGAGCTAGTGCCGAGGATATCGCTAGAATGTCCCACGCCCATCCTACCTATGCTGAAGCGGTTAAGGAGGCAGCGTTGGCGGCTACTGAAGATAGAGCGTTGCACGTTTAGATTTTTTGTTTAGCAGAATTTTTAGCAATCACTTGAATGGTTAATAATAAAATTTTTAAATGAAAACCAAAACCATAGATATTAACGAATCTTTTATCAAAGATTTTGTTGAGTCCATTCGTCCTAAAGATCTTGAAATTCGCAAACAGGTAGATATTGGCTACACTTACGATGGGAATGTGGCCATACTTTCTCAAATAAGACCATCTTGGGATAATCCAAAAGAAGTATTACACCATGGTTTTGCTAAAATCAGATATTACAAAACGAAGCAGAAATGGAATTTATACTGGATGCGGGCAAGTGGGAAATGGGAATTGTATAAACCATTTCCAGAATCTACACATCTGGAGGAAATTATTAATATCATAAAGCAAGATAAGAACGCTTGCTTTTTTGGTTAAATACAAATTTCATAATATGGTTAAACTTTTAGAATTGTCAGGAATCTGGAAGTTCAATCTTGTTTTTTGTTTTTGTGGAGTCTATAAATTTCTCATTTACAACAAATCTGGCCGACGTTCCTTAGTTCTCAGATAAGCTTTCTCTTCCCGCCATTTTTCTATCTTCGGAAAATTTCCGCTAAAAAGTATTTCAGGGACCTTCATGCCATCGTATTCTCTAGGTTTTGTATAAATTGGAGGTGCTAAAAGCCCATCTTGAAAGGAATCGGTAAGGGCTGAAGTTTCGTTGCCTAATACACCGGGAATCAATCTTATTATGGCATCGCATAAAACGGCAGCGCCCAGCTCGCCACCAGAGAGTACATAATCACCTATAGAAATTTCCCGAGTAATAAATTTATCTCGCACTCTTTGGTCAACACCTTTATAATGCCCACAAAGTATAATGATATTTTTCTTTAGGGAAACTTGGTTGGCAATACCTTGGTTAAGCCTTTCTCCGTCTGGCGTCATGTAAATAATCTCGTCATAATCACGTTGTGATTGTAAATCAGTAATACATTTATCGATCGGTTCAATCATCATGACCATCCCAGCACCACCACCATATTGAGTGTCGTCTATGGATTTATAATTACCAGTTGCATAATCTCTTAAATTATGAAAATGAACGCTTACCAAATTTGCCGCTATGGCGCGTTTTAAAATTGAGGCCTCAAAAGGGCTTTTTAGAAGTTCAGGTAAGACGGTAACAATATCTATGCGCATAATGAAAAGTAAAGTGCAAATATAGTTTTATTGTTGGCTTTTGGATAAACGAGTACTCGAAAACGCTATTCTTTATTGATTTCAGGAATTTCACTTTTATTAATGTTTTTCTCGTATTTGTTATGTATTAAAACAATCAAGAGTCCGAAGAGAACGGCAACAATAATTAAAACTGTATTGATTAAACCGGTCACCCCAAATGAAATTCGAATCAAGATAGTAGAGATGATAAAGCCAGAATTTCTGATGATTTTATGAAATTCATTGACGTAAAAAAACGACACGAGCAATAAAACTACATCCACCAGAATAAGAACCGTAAAAAATTGGTCAAAAAACAGATTGTTTATACTGTCTAGGTCAGGCAGTTTTTCTGAAGAAAACGAAATTTCGCCTAGCCAGTCTATAAAAGTATAGGTGGCCATGATAAAAAATAGCGGCACAAGAATTAGTGCCAAAAATTTCTTTTTTGAAATAAAACGTTTTACTGCAGGTGAAACACTATCGTCCAGTTTAGGGGTTCTCCTTCCATAGCGAATAAATAAATATATAAGATAAAACAGTAAAAGTGATGCAATTAAATCGTAAGTAAATTGAAGATCACCTTTTATTTCGAACCAATTCGAAGTGAGTTCAAGTGATGATAAATCCTTGAATAATCTTCGAATTATAATAAGCGTTATAATTTCGTACTGCTTTGTGATGTAGGTCGTAAAAGAATTTGGTAGGTAATAAATAAGCAAATAAACCTCATAAATTAAAATAAAGGAAAATGGAGTATAAATTGCGGAAATAGGATTTAAGAACAAAGAAGACTCTGATAAAAAATCAATGAGTCCGAGCTTTATCAAACCAATGAGTAGTACGTGAATTACAAAACTAATCAATGCTATTGCTAGAATTCTAGTTTCGATTTTTTCTCGGCTTTTCTCTGATAAAAGAAGGTTGTAAAGAAATTTTCCTGAGCGAATAATTTTATTCATTACGGTGGTTACATTTTAAAGCTATTTGCCGTAGAATCCTTAAAAAATAATATTTAGAACGTTCCTGATAATAATTCTGGAAACACAACTAAAAATTCAGAAGAATCAATAAACAATGTACTTTACCAAGATAATTATAATAATCCATAAAAATCGAAAAACGATACGAGTACTTTCTCGTTATTTCAAAATTTCCACCCGCTTTATCAAAACGTTCTTTAAAGGCCAATCAGCATCATCGGTATCGACGTTTGCAATCTTATCTGCAACATCAAGTCCAGCAATTACCTTCCCGAAAATAGTGTAGTCGCCGTCTAACTGATAGACGTCCCTAAGCACAATAAAAAACTCGTACGGCGAGGCCAACTTATAAGGATTATCAATTTCCCCGCTAGGCATTGAAATTACACCACGATCATGATGAAACCCCCTTTTTGTATCCGTGGGCAAGAGGTATTTGCCGATATCGTTACGTTTGCTAATAACATCACGATTATCTGTACTACCGCCCTGTATAATATAGTCTGGTATAACCCTATAAAACTGGGTACTATCAAAATACTGCTGCTTGGCCAAGTAAATAAAGTTGGCACGATGGAATTTGGTTTCTTCGAAAAGTAAAATATCAATATTCCCAAAATCGGTCACAATGCGCACGGTGTTCTCTTTATTCTTCTTTTCATATTGAAGAAAAAACTCCATAGCATTTTTGTCATTAAGCAACGGGTACTTACGTTTTGGTGCTGAGGCAATTGTATCTTTGTCTTTAGGCTCTGTTTTATTTGATGAAAGAGAATCAGCCTTTTCAACAACAATCATCTTGGAAGATTTTTTATCTTCACAATTGAAGAAGAGCGAACAAAGTAAAAAAAACAGTAAAATTCTGAGCGACATCATGGATTTTGAACAATTTAAAAGATACGTTTCAAAAATAGAGAATCTTGACCTTTTGGGCGAATCCTCGCAGTTTAAAATGTCGCCACCCTTTAGGAGAGATTTGATTGAAAAAAATCGAGAGGCTATGAAAACTGCAAAGCGGGCAGGGGTTTTGGCGTTATTCTACCCAAATGTACATGGCGAAACTTACTTAATTCTTATTCTTAGAAAAACGTATAAAGGTGTGCATTCGGCTCAAGTAGGATTTCCTGGCGGAAAAGTTGAACCTTCAGACCCTTCCCTAAAATACACCGCACTTAGGGAAACCCAAGAGGAAATTGGCGTTCCAATTGAAAGCATAAAGGTTTTAAAAACCATGAGCCCATTGTATATTCCGCCAAGTAATTTTACAGTGTCGCCATTTATCGGTATTACAGAATTGACCCCAAAATTTTTTAAGCAAGATGATGAAGTTGAAGCTTTAATTGAAGTGAGACTTGTAGATTTTTTGAATGATAAAAACGTATCTGAGGTCAGTGTAATGACATCAATGAAAAAGGAAATTGTAGTGCCAGCACTCAAACTTAATGACTATGTGGTTTGGGGTGCAACAGCCATGATGTTGAGCGAGATAAAAGACTTGTTAAAAATGGTGTTGTGAGGGGCAGATTTTCGTAGTTTTGGTTTCCGCTTTAAAAAAGATGAATGGGATTATTTAAAACAAACCCTTTTGGGCATATACTTTTTATAAAAAAATGGCTGATAAGAATCCTCGGTGCTTTGACCCACCGGCGGTTTAGAGGTTTTAATGAACTTCAGATTGAAGGTTCCGAGATACTAAAAACCCTTCCAGAAAACAACGTCCTTTTTATCTCTAACCATCAAACTTATTTTGCTGATGTTATAGCGATGTTCCATGTTTTTAATGCTGGGCTCAGTAATCGCGAAGATTCCATTAAGAATATTGGATATCTTTGGAATCCCAAGCTTAATGTCTATTACGTAGCGGCAAAGGAAACGATGAGTTCTGGTATTCTTCCAAAAATTATGGCCTACGTTGGCTCAGTAAGTATTGAAAGGACTTGGAGAGCTGAAGGAAAGGATATCAATAGGCAAGTAAAAATGAGTGATATTTCTAGTATTGGGATTGCACTTAAAGATGGCTGGGTGATTACTTTTCCGCAGGGCACTACAACACCATTTAAACCTATTAGAAAAGGAACTGCCCACATCATAAAACGCTATAAACCAGTAGTTGTACCCATTGTTATTGATGGTTTTAGACGCTCTTTTGATAAGAAAGGTTTGCGGGTCAAAAAGAAGAATATTTATCAGTCCTTGGAAATTAAGCAGCCACTTGAAATTGATTATGAAAATGAATCCATTGATAGTATTGTAGAAAAAATCGAGTACGCCATCGAGCAACATCCTTCATTCTTAAAAGTTATTCCACAGGAAGATTTAGAGGAAAAAGAGAAACTGAATAAAAAACTGCGAGATTGGTAAAAGCCCTCTAGCCGCCAGAAGTGGTAATATATGATGTGCTTATTATTGCAATAACTTAACGCCTTCTCTTTTCCGCACGAAATTTAAATTTTCATTCTAGTATCTTTTGGTTTTGCTTCTCTGCAAGAACAAAAAATTAAACTTCCAATTTTCTAAGTTCTTGGTAGTTTCTATTTAATCGTCTTAAAAGAATCCCATAAATAAGTCTGTAAAAAACCCAGATGATTCCTATAAAAAAAGCTATGCTCAGAATCATGATAAAGGCCGTAACTAGCATCTGTTTATCACTAAATTCAGAAAATTGGGCTGCTATTTGCGGATCATTAGTAGAAGCTTCATAAAAACCAAAGGACATAATGAAAAACCCTGCTACCAAGTTGTAAATCACATAGTATTTGATGACCTTCCTGGTCTTTAATATGCTCTTCATTAATTTACGCACATTATCTGTAACTGATATCGCCTTGTAGGATTTATAAAGTAGGTACACAAAAACTAAAATAATGGCGTAGCCTAGAATCATAATCGCCATGGCTATGTCATGATTACCAAAGGTTTTCTCAAATTCTTGTTGGTATTCTTCCGAAGAAAAATAGGGAATTGTATTAAGAAGTACCCAAAAAATCAATTCTGCAATACTTATATAAAACAACGTTTTCACGATAGAAGATGATTTTTTATGCAACATGGGGTAAATTTCGTTACCTGTTACCTGCTTTTCTTCACGGTGGGGATTGTTTTGCCAATCCTTTTTTAATATATCCAGTTCATCCATTGGTTCACGGATTTAATATCGTTTTTAATTTTTTCTTGACCCTGTTCATTTTCACTCTTGCATTGACTTCTGTTATTCCTAGAGTCTCACTGATTTCGGTATATTTTTTATCTTCCAAATAAAGAAAAACCAGAGCTTTTTCAATATCGTTCAATTGGTGTACCGCAGAATATAATAATTTAAGCTGTTGATCTTCAGTATCATCATAAGGTTCAGATTTTATCTTAAATGAAACCGATTCAAATTCTTGGGTCTTAATGCGTCTCTTCGATTTTCTATAAAGGGTAATTGCCGTATTTAAACCCACGCGGTACATCCAGGTACTAAATTTGGCGTCGCCCCTAAACTTTGGGTATGCCTTCCAAAGCTGTATAGTGATTTCTTGGAAGAGATCATTATGTGCATGTTGATTATTGGTGTAAAGCCTACACACCTTGTGCACAATATTTTGATGCTTTTCAAGCAGTTCCACAAAATTATGTTTTAAAGCTTTGTCCAAAATTTCGATTAGTTAGTTGACTATTTGTAGCATGTATTAAACAATTGTTACAGGAATTTAAAACTTTTATTCAAATGTAGGGTTTGGCTATTTGATATCGTATTTTTATAGTGAATAAGACCAATAAAATGAACATACCCAATTCTGAAAATCCCAGAGTCGTTATAATAGGCGCGGGCTTTGCGGGCATCAACCTTGCTAAGCGCCTTGGTAACAAAAAGTTACAGGTGGTTTTGATTGATAAGCATAATTATCACACCTTTCAACCACTATTATATCAAGTATCAAGCTCTGGTCTAGAACCAGATTCTATTGCTTATCCGGTACGAAAAATTCTAAGAAAATATAAAAACTCATTTTTCAGGATGGCAAAAGTCAATTTTATTGACACGAAGTTAAATCTTATTGAGACTACTATTGGTGAATTACAATTTGACTATCTCGTTATCGCTACAGGAACAACCACAAATTATTTCGGAAATGAAATTACCGAGGCCAATACAATGCCTATGAAATCGGTTCCACAAGCATTGGATATTCGTAGCTTGATTTTACAGAATTTTGAAAAAGCAGCAATCGCCAAGACGGAAAAAGCTAAAAAGGCTTTACTAAATTTTGTTCTGGTTGGTGGCGGACCTACTGGCGTAGAGCTTTCTGGGGCCATTGCCGAATTGAAAAACAATGTGCTACCCATGGAATATCACGATATAAACAAAGATTATATGGAGATTCATCTTCTTGAGGGTTCAGAACGTGTCTTACCGCCAATGAGCGAGCATGCTTCAAAAAAAGCTGAAAAGTTTTTAAAAGAACTTGGTGTGATTGTACACTGCAACACCATGGTCGAGAATTACGACGGAAATGTTATAACCACAAATAACGATTTAAAACTAGTCTCGGAAACCGTTATTTGGGCGGCGGGAGTAAAGGGCACACCTTTAGAAGGTATAAGTGAGAATTCTATTGAGAAAAAAACCAAGCGATATAAGGTTAATAAATTCAATCAAGTAGAAAGTTTTGATAATATCTTCGCCATTGGGGATATGGCCTTAATGATTACCGAAGATTACCCCAAAGGTCACCCCCAAGTAGCTCAACCTGCCATCCAACAGGGTAAGGCATTGGGTAAAAATTTGTTGCGTTTAATTAAGGGTGAAACCATGAAACCTTTTGACTATTTTGATAAGGGTACAATGGCAACCATTGGCCGTAACAGAGCAGTCGTGGATTTAAAATATTTTAAATTTGGAGGATTTTTTGCTTGGTATATTTGGATGTTTGTCCACTTAATGGCCTTGGTCGGGTTTAGAAATCGAGTGATTGTCTTTTTTAACTGGACCTATAATTACATCAACTTTGATAAGGCAGCAAGGTTAATTATTAGACCGTATAAAAAGTGATTAATCAATCTCTAATTTGAACTAGATTCATTTTTAACTACTCCCGGTTTTTCTTTTATTGGCTAAAAAGTTTTTTTATTATTTTGTTTCGCGTTTTAGCAATGCATAATGCACGCTGCTGCCATGGCGCTTTTACTTTTCTGAGCGAAATAAAATGGATTTTTCGGTTAGACTTTTTCCATTACCGGACGTTTATTGAAAATTTAATTTTGAATATGTAACATTTTTTATCCGTTATAAAATGAAATAAAATATCCTTTATTATGATAAAATGTATTTCTGAAACAACAGAAGCTAATAAAGAGCATATTAACAACTCTCTTATAATGATACTAACAGTTTTTCTCTCAACGTATATTTTCGAAGCATGAATACCAGTAGGTCAGATGTTTTTTAGATTGATGCGATAAATGATTTTTTATTTTTTTTGTTAAGGCTTCTTAGATACTGAAGTTTTATTTTTACCCACAACGCAACATTTCTATTTTTTCAGGGTTCAGATTATTTTGTTTTCCTTTTGTCATTAGCTTTAATATCGAATACAGCTTTTCAGCTTGCAATTTACTGTTGGCATAATTAAATTCAATATCTGCGGAATAATTAATCTACCACGTTTCAAGAAAGTTATAGAGGATCAAAGCCTTCGAATTGACAATGGTCCATGGTATTATTTTATTAATGTTTCTGTAGTATGTTAGTATAACATTTTAATTATTTCCATTTATAATTCCAACCAATTTTTCCCTAGCTTTAGAAAAATGATTCTCAAGATTTGGGATTTTGGTATCTCCATAACCTTGCTTTAATCTTTTTTGAGAAGTATCTAATATTTTGAGCAGCTTTTTTGCGGCATCCATTTTACTGTTTGGCATCGTACTACCTATTTCATTAAACCATAGGGGAGAGCTCTCAGCAAATATAAAACTATCCATCATTGGCCATTCAGATTTAGTGCCGGATACTCTAGCTGTAACCCATCCGCCATCAGGTATTTTGATAGTACCTGTATAGGTTTCGCTTGTACCTTTCTTACTCTTTATACTCTGAACCACTTTCCCATTAATAAAAATCTCTACGGTATCGTAGGCAACTGGTGAGTGAACTGTAAGCTGCCATTTGGCGTTCTTTTTATTTGATTTGATAACGTCACCCGCTTCCTGATCGTCAACCGAAAATAAAATCTGCGGGCCATTGCTGACAAAGCTATTTCCCTTTTTAAGCGCGTCTAAGTAGCTTTCTAGAGAAAATTCTCCCTCGGGTTTTACGTAAACTCGCGTTGATCCAATGGCCATAGTCCTATAGAGATCATTCATGACATCACTACCAGCAGATAGCGCAATAGGAATTCCTAGATTAAGAAATTCATGCCAGAGGGCCGCTGTGCCAATTTCATCGGTCCAAAGACAACCTACTTCTAAGATATCCACTTCTCCCAAAACCGCATCAGCCGTCAAAGAAACTGGGACACTGCGAGCATTTCCCTCTTTAAACGGGTCTCTTTCTCCAACCGGGTGCACATATCCGCCAAGGCCACCATTTTTGCGGGCAAACCTCAGAGGATCAGCGTTTAGCCTATCATCTGCTTTATAAATATCATAGTAAGGCCCCCAAACCCAAGGCCAATAAGCCTCCTCAGTTCCAATTAAATTTAAATGACCTAAGAAATGAGATCTTACTTCTTGCCCAAAAGATATGATGGGCAGGTCATTATTTTCCCAATCCAAAAGGTCTTCTTCAAGAAATCGATTTCCAAGGTTTGCCACCAGCGGAAACGCAATGTCTACTTCCTCCGCTTTGAGGTCTATGCGTATATCTTCAGGGTCTAGGTTATTGGTGCCTCCATAGTTTAAATGGAAATGATTGTCAGCTGAATACCAGCCATTTTGCTTTGCATTCCAAATTCTGTTAAGATTGATTTCAGTAGTATTCATACCTTCTTCCAGCGTAATTTCCTTAACTGTTTTAACTGTAGAAAAACCGTGTACCGCAGTAATTGTTAGCTCTCCAATGGGCGCTTCTAATTCAATTTCCCCAGGAGAATAAAAAAATACAATTCCATTTTGCCCTTCAGAATGAATTACCCCTGATTTTGGAATAATGGGGTGGCCGCTCTTATCCATAATACTCATTCTAACCGCTTCGGTTTTCCCATCAACAAGGCTGGTAATTTTAAGTGTTCCGGTGGCTTTGCCCCAATCCCATTTTTTTACGGTTAGTACTTCCGGCTGACCGCCATAGACTGATATTCTCTTTAATTCTGAGGTCTCATTTTTGTTGTTTTCGGTATAATACACCCAATTACCATCATAACTAAATTTAGGAGATAGGGGTAAACCATTGCTTTTGGTAAGTAACATTTTACTTTTTGGAACGAAGATATTGAGTAAGTGAAGTTCATAGTCATCTCCATTTGCCCAAGTATAGGCCAAGGTTTTGTTGTCTGGCGCTAAGGTAAATGAGGCCTGGGACATAAAGTTATCTTCTACCAAAAATGATGAAGTGCCTTTGGCTACATCTAACAATTTTATGGCATCATAGGAGAAATCATATTTATGCAGAAAAACCACATAATCCTCTTGGCTAGTAGGCACTGGAAGTCGCTCGAGGCTATCTTCATCAGTTAAAATAGTGCTTTCAAGAGATGATAGACTTAATTTCCAAAGGTCAAATGACCCATTTACTGCCGAAGCATAGTAAATAAATTCGCCATCTTCTGAAAAGATAGGGTCTAAATCTAAAGCATCAGAATTGACAAGAATCTTTTCCTCGTTGGTTTTTAAGTCTATAAGAACTATTTGTGTGTTTAAGGTATTATCACGTACAAAAACAATTTTACTTCCATCGGGAGACCAATTGGGTCTGAAATCCATATCTGAAGAAAACGTAATCCTTTTAGCTACTGAAGTTTTAAGGTTCATGACCCACAACCAGCCTTTTGCGGAAAAAACCACGGCATCATTTGAAGGGGATGGTGCAGCATCTGTTGGCCCAGAATTTAAAACAGGCAGTTCATAACCCTCTAAATAGACATGATGACCATAACCGTCAACAGCTGGATACCGGTTTGACCATTGCGCTTGCGCGGAAAGAACTGTTAAAAGGAATAAGCCGAAAGCGGCAATGTAGTTTTTCATTTTATTAATACGTTTTAAGTTGATAGTATTAAGTTTATTAGTTTCCTAAGTTAGCAAATACAAACCGAATAGATACAATGTGAGTTATGATAGCCAATGAGATTATTATTGGGCTAGAATTTATTAATTAATTACGTTCAGTTTTGGCAGCAGTTCTGTGTCAATCTATTGCACTTTAATTTCCATTGTCCACATTAAATACATTCCAATTATTCCGCCCAAAAGCAATAAAGTAAAAAATAATTTAACTTGTTTTGCTGTGGCGTCAGTAACCCCATTAAAGCTCGATATTCGAAATAATCCTGGATGTTTTTCAATAAATTCTGCTCCATTTTTAAAATAAATAAATCGAACACTTAAAATCCATAAAACGATTATTTAAAAATGAAAAATTAGAACTATTGGATTAAATGTTTTCGGGTTAAAATAATCAAATATGTTTTGTGTTAAACCACTTAAGCATCCAATCATTACAATTGCCCAAGGAATATTGCCATAGATTATCCAGCAATTGAAATAGTGTATTATACTGATATAGGTTGACCTTTTTTCAGGTTTATTTTAGACGTTCAAACAATTTTTTTTTAGCCGTTCACAAGGCAAAAAAATAGTTTGAACTAGGTCTGTTCTTAAATCTTTAGTTCAGGTAAATCTACCTTATTTTTTCTATACGATTTGTATTTGATATTTGGGTTCAGATGCACCTCTGCCGGTTTTCTTAGGTTCAGGGAGAAATGCGTTCTGAGATTGTTGTAGATATACACGGCTTGATCGGTCATTTTTTGTGCTAGATCCGTGTCTTTAATGGTCTGTTTCAAACCATATTCGTATTTAAGGGTCCTGTTAACGCGCTCTGCAACGGCATTTTCATAGGGGTCGTATTGCTCTGTCATGCTCATGGTGATTCCATTGTTCTCGGCAAAGTCTGTGTATTTGGGATTGCAGTATTGGAACCCCCTATCAGAATGATGGATGAGTTCTTTGTTTGGGTATTCCCTGTTTTTAATGGCCATAGCGAGCGCCTCTGTGCAAAGCGATGTTCTCATATGGTTATCGAGATTATAGCCCATAATTTGCTTGGAATAGGCATCTGTGACCAGTGCCAGGTAATTATGGCCGTATTGGGTCTTGATATAAGTGATATCGCTTACCCAAAGCTGTTCTGGCCGATTAGGAACGTGGTCTTTTACCAGGTTTTTATATTTCTTGTACATGTGATTAGAATTTGTTGTTGTGATATAGTTTTTTGTTTTAGGAACAAGTAGTTTATTAAGTCTTAAGAAGCGATAGAACTTATCCCTGCCTATTTTAATATCAGCATTAATAAAGTCTTGTTTAAGTTCAGAGTAAAGTTTAATACCACCTGTTTTAGAGCCTACTTTTTTACGATAGTCCTTTACCATAATCTTAAGCTTTTGATGGTCTACCTCTTGTTTTTGCCTAGTTTTGAGTCTTTTGTAGAAGGCTTGTTTACAAATCCCAAAACATCCATAGAGCCATTTTCTTTTATACGCTGTTTTTTCTTTTGCTCTATCTCTTTTGCTAATGTTTTGGGCAACGACTTTTTTGACATATCGACTCCAGTAATGAGTTCCATATCAGCGATAATGTCTTGTTGGAAGTCTTTTTGGAACTCCAGTTCCTCGATCTTTTCCTTGAGTTTTTTAATTTCCTTGTCTTTGCTCATACCTGTGTTTTGTTGCACTAAGGTACTGTAAATTCTTAACCAATAGGTAATGGTTGTTCTTGGAACGTCATATTTTTTAGAGGCAAAGTTCGTGGATAACTGACCGTTTAAAATTTGGTCAACCACTAACAGTTTGGTCTCCAGAGTTACTTTTTGGTAGCTTTTTTTTCGCCAATGTTCATCTTTTGTTTTCATAAGTGACTATAATTAATTGATTAATTTTTAGTCAACCTATTTCAGGAAAATTCATTTGGTTAATGTTGCACAACGGTCTTGTATATGGCTCGTAGCGTGCAAATTAGCGATAACTATTCGGTTAAGCACGAGCCAATATTTTTAATTTTCTTATTATCTTTTTTTCTAAATAAGCCAAATTAAAAAATTTGGCGGACTTGCAAATAAGCCTTAACTTTGGATTAAGCAACTAATTAGCTATGAGCTATATACGTTGTTGTAGGCAGTTATTATTGCGGACTAATATTATTTTCTTGTAACGGAATTTTATATAGTATTTTCCTTGTGGTTTTTAGAGGTATTTTCGGTCTTTCCAACATAACATTCTGTAAAACAACAATCAATTTTTCTGTTTCGAGATGTCTTTCGATATGGGTTACAAATCCAGGCCAACCGCCACTATGTTTTACATATTTTCCATAGTTTTCATCATTTTCAATATACCAACCATAACCATATCCTGTAGGTATACTGTCAAAAAATTTATAGGAATTAAAAATCCGTTCTCTATCTAAATCATTAATTAGTTTGTTCTTATACAATATTCTATCCCATTTTAGCAAATCTTTTGTTGTTGAGCTTACCATTCCGTCTCCTAAAATACCATCTGCGTAATAAATTAAATTTTCGTTTCCTTTTACATCAGGTAGGACTTTAGTATTTAGGCTATCAGAATATAAATATCCTTGGGCAATATTTTCTATATTTTTGGGCGCATATCTTCGTCTGTATACAAGTGATTTATCCATTTTAGTTGGTTCAAAAATATTTTCTTTCAAAAACGCCTCATAATTTATCCCGCTCGCACGTTCGATTATTGTAGCCAAAAGCATATAGCCTGTGTTGCTATATTCATAATCAGTATTGGGCTCAAAATCATAATCAGGTTGGTGCAACATAAAAAGATTTATCACATCTTTATTTGTAGCAATCTTTTCTTTATCCCAATAAGTTTCTAGTAATTGGAAATAATCTGGAAGTCCAGAAGTATGATATAATAAATGTTCAATTGTAACATCTTTGTAAAATTGTAGTTCTGGAATGTATTTAGATAATTCATCTTCATATTTCAGTTTACCTTGTTTTTCCAGTAGAACAATTGCCATTGCAGTAAATTGTTTTGAAACCGAAGCCAATTCAAAAACTGTGTTACTATTCAATTTTGCTTTGGTTTCTATATTTGCCATTCCGTAGCTTTTTTCAAATAGAACAGTTCCTTTTTCTGCAATTAAGACATTGCCATTAAACTCGTTATTATTATGCAGTTCCGTATAAATAGAATCTAACAAAGCAACTCTCGAGTCGTTTTGAATTGTGGCAGTTTTTTCTGTATTCTTATTTTTGCAAGAAACAATCAAAACTAGTATTAGTAAGTAAATTGAGTTTTTCATTAATTGTAATTTTATATATTTCCTTCCATTG
>CAWDOF010000024.1:0-184061 GCA_963803715.1 uncultured Flavobacteriaceae bacterium | reverse complement strand
TCAACCTCATTGCCGTTGATGAGGCTCACTGTATTAGTCAATGGGGCAACGATTTTAGACCAGCTTATAAGAATATTGATATATTAAGGAAATTACACCCAACGGTTAATGTGATTGCACTTACAGCTACTGCAAAACCTGAAGTCATTGAAGAAACAATGCGAGAGCTTGATTTTATAGATGAAAAGGTTTTCAAGGCTTCTTTTGCCAGACCAAGTATATCTTATCAAGTACGATTTAGTGAGGACAAGCTATATGATCTAGAACAGATTTTAAAAACACATCAAGGCGCCTCAATAATATATGTACGAAGCCGAAGAAGTTCCGTTGAAATTCAAGGTCAACTTGAAAAACTTGGATTTAATGTGGCCTATTTTCACGGCGGACTATCAAACCATGATAAAGAAATACATTTAGATAATTGGATGCTCAACCGTACCCAGATTATGGTTGCCACAACTGCTTTTGGGATGGGTATAGATAAACCCGATGTAGAGACCGTGATACACCTTAACCTTCCTGAAAGTTTAGAGAGCTACTACCAAGAAGCAGGACGGGCGGGGCGAAATGACAATGCATCTTATGCAATTGTATTGACCAATAATTCTGATGAACAATTGCTCAAAAATCAGTTTATAAATAATCTGCCAACCATTGAGGATATCAAACTGGTATATCGCAAATTATGTAATTATTTCCAAATACCCTACGGTGAGGGAGAGCTGACTATGCACCAATTAAATTTTAATGCGTTTTGTAAAGCCTACGATTTTAACGCTTTGAGAACCTATACTATTCTGCAGCTTTTAGACCGTAATAGCATTATACGTTTGTCCCAACAATTTAATTATCGCACCAAGCTTCAATTTGTGGTAAGCAACGCAGCTTTATTCAACTATCTTGAAAATCACAATTTCATGGCGACCATCGTTAAATCAATTTTACGCACTTACGGTGGGATATTTGAGCACGAGCTCCCCATAAATCTAAACTTAATTTCAAATAAGGCCTCTACTTCAGAAAAGAATATTCTTTCGGTCTTAAGGCAATTGGAACGTGATGAACTGATAACCTTTGAACACTCAAATACAGATTCTGAAATCACCTTCCTTCAGCCTAGAGAAGATGATAAAACTATAAACAGAGTCGCTACAATTGTACTGCAACAGCAAGAGCGGAAAAGGAAGCAAGTATATTCGGTGATAGATTATATTGAAAATAATGACGTTTGCAAGAGCATCCAATTACTCGCCTATTTTGGAGAAACAAAATCTTTAGCTTGTGGGATATGTTCAGTATGCATTTCCAAACAATCCAATCAGACCACAGAAGTAGGAGAATTAAATATAAAGCTAATACTAAACTTGCTTGAGCATTCTAGCTTAAGTTCAAGACAACTTACCGAGCAACTAGCCTTAAATAGTGAAGAGGTATTAAATGGAATTAAGTATTTATTGGAACACAACAAAATTGCACTTACAAACGCGAACACTTACAGAATCAAAAAATGAAAAAAGAAGATTTGAAAATTGTATTTATGGGCACTCCAGAATTTGCAGTGGCCAATTTAAAATCCCTTGTCGAGACCGGTTATAAAATTGTCGGCGTGATTACCGCGCCAGACCGACCCGCAGGAAGAGGTCAAAAACTGAACGAATCTGCCGTAAAGCGTTATGCAAAATCTCAAGGTCTAACTATTTTACAACCCACTAACCTTAAAAGCGAAGATTTTATTAGCGAGTTAAGGTCGTTAGAAGCAAATATTCAGATTGTGGTAGCGTTTAGGATGCTGCCAAAAATGGTTTGGGCTATGCCAGATTTTGGTACCTTTAACCTGCACGCCTCCCTTTTACCAGATTATCGAGGTGCTGCACCCATACATTGGGCCATAATAAACGGAGAGACCAAAACTGGGGTTACGACCTTCTTTATAGACGAAAAAATAGATACCGGCGCCATCATTCTTCAAGAACAAATTGACATATTACCTGATGAAACCGTTGGTAGTTTACACGATAAACTTATGGACTTGGGTAGTGAACTCATTTTGAAAACGGTGGAGCAAATTTTAAACGAAAATTTCAGTACTGAGATTCAGCCGAAATCCAAAGATTTAAAAACCGCCTATAAACTGAATAATGAGAACTGCAAAATAGACTGGCAACAAGACGTTGAAATTATTTATAATATGATAAGAGGTCTAAATCCGTTTCCAGCAGCTTGGTGCTATCTCAAAAATGGTGATGAAAAACTTAGGGTAAAGATCTTTGGAATAGAAATGAATCGAGAAAAACACAAATTTGACTTTGGAACAGTAATAGCCGACAATAAAAAATTAATGATTGCGGCAAAAAATGGATACATTTTAGTAAACGAAATACAACTCCCTGGAAAACGAAAAATGGACGTAAAATCCCTTTTAAATGGTTTTCATATTAAAGAAGATTCAAAAATGCTCTAAACCCTTATGAATCCTCATATTTTTAAAAATCCGATTAAATGCACTCCTTTATTAACAATTGCTCAAAGTTATCAACAAATAATAGCATTTGCTACGCTATTACTTGTATAGGTGGATTTTACGTATAAATTTGTAAGAGGTTATAAATTTAAAATGACCCGACTATTATTTAACATTTAAATACAAACTTTATGAACAAAACAGATTTAATTAACGGAATGGCAGAAAATGCTGGAATTACAAAAGCAGCAGCTAAGAAAGCATTAGATTCAGTATTAACTGACGTTGAAGGCGCACTTAAAAAAGGAAACAGAGTTTCTTTAGTAGGATTTGGGTCTTGGTCAGTATCTAAAAGATCTGCAAGAGAAGGAAGAAATCCACAAACAGGGAAAACTATCCAAATCAAAGCAAAAAATGTAGTGAAGTTTAAAGCTGGTTCAGATTTGAGCAGTGCAGTAAACTAAATTTAACACCTATAAATAGTAAAAGACTGTCTTTTTAGACAGTCTTTTTTTTTACTTTTCTTGCTGATTTTCCGCACTCTCAAGGATTAATAACAAAATAGAATTACCTTTTAAGCATCAAAATATTGGTTTTTAGTTAAATATGTTTTAGATTTAGTTAATAAATCATTAATTTATGATTATTTCCCAACCAAAAAAAGGAACCTTACTTATCGCAGAACCATCGATTATTGGTGACCTATCTTTCAATAGATCTGTAATTCTTTTGGCCGATTATAATGCGGAAGGATCTATTGGCTTTATTCTCAATAAACCCTTAAATTACGAATTAAAAGACCTGATTCCAGAAACAGACTCAAATTTTAAAGTTCACAATGGAGGCCCCGTTGAACAGGATAATCTTTATTTTATACATCAAGTTCCTGAGTTGATACCAGATAGTATCGAAATTTCCCATGGTGTGTATTGGGGTGGAAATTTTGAAGCGGTTTTGACATTACTTCATAATGGAGAATTAGATGAGGGGAATATTCGTTTTTTCCTTGGCTATTCTGGCTGGGATTCAAAACAACTGGACAATGAGCTAGAATCTAACTCTTGGATTATTTCAGAAAATGTATATAAAAATACGCTCATTGATAAATGCCGTGATTCTTTCTGGAAAGATAAGATGGTAGAACTTGGAGGCGATTATTCTTTATGGTCCAATGCACCTGAGAATCCTAGCTTTAACTAACCCAAACGCAACTTCACGTTTAATCTTCGTAAAAGGTCTTCAGAAATTTTAGTTTCAAAATTCTTTTTTCGATATTTTAATATGGGTTGAATACCAACGATTACATTGGTCATAAACAATTCATCTGCTTTTTGGAGTTCAAAGGGCGAAATTGAGGATTCCTCTACCATATAATCTCCTGAATTTGCAATAACTTCAATAATCTGTTTTCTCATAATCCCTTTTAAACAACCATCTGAAATTGGAGGCGTTTTTATAGTTTCACCATTGACTAAAAAGATGTTTCCGTTCAAACATTCCAAAATCTTTTTTTCGGTGCTCATCAATAAGCAATTATCAAAGTTGTTTTCTTCAGCAAAAATACTTCCTATTACATTGATAGCCTTATTATTTGTTTTTAGCGATGACAATAAACCTGGAGCCACAAAAAAATCCTTGTATAAATCGACGGTGTATGAAGTATTCGGAAGTGTATAGAAATCGTTTTCAATCTTTTCAGCTACAATGGCATAAAAAACATCAGATTTCAATGGCAGATATTTTCCGCCATCACCCCTATCTACAGATAACCTAATACGAGCCGATGCCTTGGCAAGACCAATGACATTGACTGTTTTTAATATTTCAGATTCCAAAAATTCCATAGTAAAGTTCATAGGAATTTCCATTCTCATTATTCTCATCGAGGCCATTAGCCTAAAATAGTGGTCTTCCCAGAACAAAATTTTTCCATGCACTACTTTACACGTTTCAAAAAGCGCATCACCATATTTGTATCCGCGGTTTTCAATATTAAAATTGCTCTGTGATTCGGTAAGTTTTCCGTTTAAATTAATCATAAAAAAAGTCTCAATCATAAAATTGAGACAAAGATAAAGTTTAATCTACGCTTTGGTCTAAGCAGAACCGAGAACTTGTTTTAAATCGGAGATTTGATTTTCCCAGAGCATTTTTGCTTCATCAACTTCGTCCTCTTCTGTAAAGTCTGTAACGATTACTGAGACGTCCTTGGTTATTTCATCCACTTGAATTCTAATTTCGAAAAAATAAGGGGCATCATCCTCATCATCTACCATCCACCTGAATTTGATACGCTCACCAGATTTTTTGCTGAGTAGTTTTGCTTTTTCCTCGCTACCATCCCAGATAAAGGTAAAAAACTCACCTCGAGAATTTACATTGTCTGCAAACCATTCAGATAGCCCAGATGGTGTAGAAATATATTGATATAAAAGCTGGGGCGATGCATGCACAACAAACTCCATCTCAAATTTTATTTTATCTTCCATAATACGTGTTCTAATAGTGATGCTCAATATATGTATTAAATGTTGAGTTGTGAACTAAATACCAAAATAATTTGGGCAATTTATGTTTGCCCGCATTATAATTGTTTCTATATTTGCACCCTCTAAATTAGGGTGGTCGTTTAGATGACTCCAGTTAAGAAACATATGGTGAGGTAGCCTTGGCTCGCACCACTTGAAAAATTATGGCGAGGTAGCTCAGCTGGTTAGAGCGTCGGATTCATAACTCGGAGGTCGGGGGATCGTGCCCCCCTCTCGCTACTTTTTTAAAAGTCTCTTACACTTGTATGGGGCTTTTTTTTTATGTTAACTTTAGACATTAAAACATTTTATTTTGAATTGAACAAACTAAAACATTGCAGAAAATCCTCACATATCCATTTCTTCTATTGATTAAAATTTATCAATTGATTATTTCACCGCTTACACCAGCCTCATGTAGATTTCAACCTACATGCTCCAGCTATGCGAAAGAAGCCTTGGAAGTTCATGGTATTTTTAAAGGGGGATTTTTAGCGGTAAAGCGGATTTTTAGTTGTCATCCTTGGGGTAAATCTGGTTATGATCCTGTCCCAAAGAAGGATGACAACTAAAAATCTGCCAACGCGCCTGCTCGCACGTTCACTAAAAATGTACACCGTACATTTTCTTTACGTTCCGTCGCCTTGGGGTAAATCTGGCTATGACCCTGTCCCAAAGAAGGATGACAACTAAAAATCTGCCAACACGCCTGCTCGCACGTTCACTAAAAATGTACACCGTACATTTTCTTTACGTTCCGTCGCCTTGGGGTAAATCTGGCTATGACCCTGTCCCAAAGAAGGATGACAACTAAAAATCTGCCAACGCGCCTGCTCGCACGTTCACTAAAAATGTACACCGTACATTTTCTTTACGTTCCGTCGCCTTGGGGTAAATCTGGCTATGACCCTGTCCCAAAGAAGGATGACAACTAAAAATCTGCCAACACGCCTGCTCGCAAGTTCACTAAAAATGTATAGCGTTTATATTTCCAGTTACTAAAACAAGTTTTGAACCATATACTTTAAAGTCGCGGCGCTTCCTTAAAACTAAGCTAACCCCCATTCATTTTTCATCATAAATATTATCTTTACCCACAAAAATAAAATGTATGCTTGCTTTAGATATTGTTTGGAATCCCTCTAATGGGCTTGACCTCGGTTTTTTTACGCTTCATTATTACAGTGTGATGTGGATCATTGCTTTCCTTTTGGGACTTCAAATAATGAAACGTATCTATAAAAATGAAAACCAGACCGAAGAATCCTTGGATTCGTTGTTCATCTATTCCGTAATCGGTATAATGTTGGGAGCAAGACTGGGACACGTAATTTTCTACCAACCCGAATTATTTACCGAAGATTTCTTTAGTATTTTTCTACCCGTAAAATTTAAGGGTGGATTTGAATTTACCGGTTTTCAAGGTTTAGCAAGTCACGGTGCAGCTATTGCCATGATAATTGCTATGTATATCTATAATAAAAAGATTCTACATAAATCTGTACTATGGATTTTGGACCGCGTGGTAATTCCCGTTGCTTCAGGTGCCGTATTTGTACGTTTGGGAAATTTCATTAATTCTGAAATAATAGGTAAACCCACAAACAGTGATTATGGTGTTGTATTTGAAAAACTGGGCGAAAACTTCCCTAGACATCCTGCGCAATTGTATGAAGCAGGAAGTTATGTGTTCGTGTTTTTAATCTTATTTTATTTTTATTGGAAAACTGAAAAAAGTGAGCAACAAGGATTTCTATTCGGATTATTTTTGGTGTTACTCTGGACGGTAAGATTCTTCGTGGAATTTGTTAAGGAACCTCAAGGCGATGAATATTTCACTGTGGCAATCCTGAATACAGGGCAATTGTTGAGCATCCCTTTTATCCTAATCGGACTTTATTTTATGTTTGTTCACAAGCCTAAGACTGAATTAAAATGAAGATAGATTCTCAAATTATTTTAAAATTTTTTTTCTGCGGAATCGTTTTCTTTTCAATTTCAGCCTGTAAAGAAGAAAATAAATCCGTTAACATCAAACAGACTAAAGTTTCCTTTGAAAAAGAAGGAGAACTTCAACTGAAAAAATCTTCGAACGATTCTGTCATTGCAACTTTGGATATTGAAATTGCAGATGATGATTACCAAACCCAAACCGGATTAATGTACCGTGAGGGAATGAAAACAAACCAAGGCATGCTCTTTATTTTTCCTGACGAGGATTTGAGGTCATTCTATATGAAAAACACTTCGTTTGCTTTGGATATTATTTACATAGCTGAAGATAAAACGATTGTCAGCATCCAAAAAGATGCACAACCCATGAACGAAACATCGCTACCCTCTCGAGGAGCGGCTAAATACGTTTTGGAGGTAAATGCAGGATTGAGCGATGACTGGGGATTGGAAGCCGGAGATTTAGTTGAGTTTGAGCAGAAGTAAATTACACTTAAAATACTAGTGCTTTTTATTTTATTTAATGATTTCGGGCTATCTCTAGGTGTTGGAAAAGTTCAATATGGAAGTATCCTAAATAAAGTCATTAAACAATGTTTGAATACTCTTCCATCAATTCCTACTTAGGTTTTAATTTATATCGCTTTAGCTGAAGAGGAATATTTCCGAAGTAAAAACATGAGACTTCTAGGCTGGGCCTCCTAAAATTTGAATCATAAAAAAAGACCATTTCCGAAGAAATGGTCTTTTATATTTTTATAATCTAATCTCAATTATTCAACGTCACCTTCTGGTGTAATACCTTTATTCTTAAGCGTATCATACATTAACGGCGTTGCAATAAATACAGAAGAATATGTTCCTACAACTACACCAACAATCAAAGCGAACAATAGGCCTCTTAACGATTCAGCACCGAAGGCAAACATGGCTATCAATACCACCAAAGTCGTTAATGAGGTGTTTAATGTTCTGCTCAACGTACTGTTAATTGCGGAGTTGATATTATACCCGCCTTTAAATCCTGCTCGTTCTGCCAGTACTTCTCTAATTCTATCAAAAACAACTACCGTATCATTCAGCGAGTAACCAATTACGGTCAAAATTGCTGCGATAAATGCTTGATCAATTTCCATACTAAAAGGCATGAATTTATAGGTCAATGAGAAAATACCCAACACGATGATAACATCATGGAAAACTGCCGTAACTGCACCCAATGAGAATTGCCATTTTTTAAATCGCAACAATATGTAAAGGAACACTACGATCAACGATCCTAATACCGCAAGAAGAGATTCTCTTTTGATATCATCGGCAATGGTCGGGCTTACTTTACTTGAAAGCACCTTACCTACTCCATTTTTTCCTTCTGAAAAATCAGCATAGGAAGTACCAGGTAGATATTCCTTTAAACCATTATAAAGCATGGTCTGTATTTCTTCATCAATCTCAACAGAATTTTCATCTACTTTATATTTAGTGGAAATCTTTAATTGATTAGCACTACCAATAGTCTTTACCTCAACACTATTGAATACATCAGATAAATCTGCCGCTACTTTCTCTGAGCTTACAGCCTCAGGAAAACGAACCTGATAAGTTCTACCCCCAACAAAATCGATACCTTGATCGAGCTTATTAGTAAATAGAGAACCTAGACTTATCAAGATTAAAATACCAGAAACGATATAAGCGATTTTACGCTTACTTATAAAATTCACATCGATGTTCTTAAACAGATTTTTGGTAATCGACGTTGAAAAATCTAAACGTCTGCTACCACTGTTTACGTACCAATCTACCAATAAACGGGTAATGAATATCGCCGTAAACAAAGATGTTACTATACCAATCAATAAAGTAGTTGCAAAACCTTTAATTGGTCCAGTTCCAAAAACAAATAATATGATCGCGGTTAAACCTGTGGTAATGTTAGCGTCTAAAATTGAAGATAAGGCATTTGAAAAACCGTCTTTTATAGCCTCTTTTTGAGTTTTACCCTTGGCAATTTCTTCACGGATACGTTCAAAAATAAGTACGTTCGCATCAACCGACATACCGATGGTCAATACAATACCTGCAAGACCAGGAAGCGTCAATACTGCTCCCAATCCAGAAAGGACTCCAAATATCAAAAGTATGTTGAATATTAAAGCGATATCAGCAAAAACACCTGCCTTTCCGTAATAGAGCATCATCCATATTAACACTAAGGAGAGTGCAATTAAAAATGAAGCTGTACCACTTTCAATAGCTTCTTGCCCTAAGGATGGCCCAACTTGGTCTGCTTGAATGATTTCAGCTCTTGCCGGTAATTTACCAGCTCTTAAAACATTGGCCAAATCGGTTGCTTCCAAAACGCTAAAGTTTCCTGAGATTTCTGTGTTTCCGCCAGAAATAGCACCGTTAGAAGCTGTAGGCGCAGAGTAAACAATATCATCTAAAACAATCGCAATTCGACTTCCTTGAGCAGATGCTCTGCCGGTCATTTCTTCCCAAATCTTGGCACCTTTGGCATTCATCTGCATAGATACCGTTGGCTTATTGGTTTGGCTATAAGATTGGCGTGCGCCTGTAATTACGCCACCACTTAATTCTGGTTCGTTGTCACGATTTCCTTTTAAAGCATATATATCAACAAATTCTTCGCCTGACTCCTCATCTATTGAGGGTAATCCAAAAGCAAATATTGTATAGCGCGCATTTGTAGGAAGGTTGGCTCTTACGGCATCCATCTCTAAATAGGATATCATTTTCTCCTTATCTTCCAATTTAACGGCCAATAGTCCACCAGAACGTGGTTGACTAACCATATCAAATAACGGATTCGCACCAACTGTTTCAGTATCGTCGGCGGACGTTTCTCCTAATAAATCGTCAATGGTACTATCTGCATCAACATCTGTACTATCTTGCGCTTCAATTGCCTCAGTTTGTTCAACGCCAACAATTCCTTTAAGTGTTTCATTAGCTTTTCCGAAGAAATCCTCCAAATTTTGAGGAGTCTCAACATCCCAGAATTGTAATTGTGCTGTTGTGGTAATCAATTCTGTGGCACGTTTAATATCCTTTACACCGGGTAATTCAACAAGAACTCGACCAGAATTACCTAAACGTTGAATGTTTGGCGAAGTAACACCAAATTGGTCAATACGTTTTCTAAGGACTTCAAAAGCAGAAACTATAGATTCATCAACCTTCTCATCGAGCTTATTTCTAACCTCATCGTCTGACATGGAAATATCAATAATATCATCCAAATTTCTGTTTGCAAAAATATCTGGAGACGCTAATTTCTGATTGCCCTTGACACTTTCCCAAGCTTCGAAAAAAGATTCCAAGTAAGATTCTTGTGCATCCTTTTGAAGTTCTTCTGCATCATTCAAAGCTTTATTAAATGCTGGGTCTTTACTGTTGTTAGAAAGTCCGTAGAGGATATCGCGAACAGAAATTTGGAGGATTACGTTCAATCCGCCTTTAAGATCTAGACCTAAGTTCATGGCCTTTTCCTTTACTTCACCTCCTGTAAATGTGGCGATTCCAATATCATAACTTTCTTTATTTGAAATCGAATCCAAGTAACGTACCTCAGCCTCATTAATTGCATCTGGTTCGTTGTATTTGTTAGCGGCGAAAGTTGCGGCTTCGTCTTCAAGTTGATTGTTCTTGAAGGTAAATGACAATTGGTAAATACTTACCAATCCAAATAGTATAGCAAAAAGCTTAACTAATCCTTTATTTTGCATTGTATTGTGTTTTAAGTCAACTGTTTATCCTAACCAATAACAGGCAGGATTTTGGCGGGCAAATATATAATTTAGCCCGAGATTTGACAATTAATAGTTAAAAAATGTAATGTGGGTTTTTATTCAGCCTAGAAAGAATAAAGCTGAAATGAGCGAAATAAGACCTTTATTATCAATCGAGAATTTAAGTCTAAAATTTGTTTATGCACAAGGCCCTGCGCGACCTTCGGGAATTTTATAAGGAATTATTTTAGGAATGAAAATAACGTAATTGCAGAGAACTCCTGCTTTTGTAATATCAAAATCAACACTACTAAATCCATTAGCGGTATTTGCACTAAAATCGGTTGGGACTATAAACCGTTCGGCATCAGACTTTTGTACAAAAATACACTCTCCAGCATGCCCGAGATAATTATCATTGCTTTTTTGAATTTCAAAAACCTTAAAATCGCAAAACTGAATACTTTCTTCGGAAGGCAGACCTGAAGGCTTCTCATTAGATTTGGAAGACGAGTTGTATAAATTCAATAATCGCTCTTCGGAAAGTAATTGTTTTACTATTGAAACATCCGAATTACTAAAATAGACGAGTTTAAATGCACCGTTGGGCTGCTCATGAATTTGAATTTGATCAACCCCTACCGTAAGCAGCAATTTCTTGATACTTGCTATGGCATCATCAGCTTTATTGAACTTTATAGCTTCGTTAGAAAATTGAAGCACAATTTCTTGATTGGGTTTAATCACCTCCTGCCTACTGGAAATACCCAATAAGCTCAAAACTATGACTAATGCACCAATGCACTTTTTGAAATTCATGCGCCAAATATAGGGAAAAATATAAATCTAGCGCTAGGTAATAATTTTTAGGCGTATACTTCTTTAGTAGAGCAGCTTCTTAAATATTGGGATTAGGGATTAGGGATTAGGGATTAGGGATTAGGTGAAAATTTGAAATAAAAAAGGACCTCAATTTTGAAGTCCTGTTAATATCATAAAAGATTTTAAAATGGAGTTTTTAAACTATTGTTGTGGCATCTCTTTGTAACCTTCTGGGATGGTCATTTTAAACTTATCATCAGATATACTTTCTGCCACAATCTTAGTGACTTCATTTGTAATAGTCATCTTTCCGCCCATCTGTGGTACGTTCATAGTCAGAATTACCTGCAACGGAAACCCCTCTACCAAATCCCCAAACTCAGCACTATTTTGTGAATATGCCTCTATTTTTTCAGTGGTATATAATTCCATATCCACTTCAACACCTCTTTGTGTCGTCTTAGCTAAATATTGTTGGCACTCATAACCCAAAATGGTTTTTGTCTGGTCGCCCTTTTTTACTTCGAGGTTCGCTTTGGCATCTTCGGTTAGATTTAAATCTTGCTCCATATAAACCTTACCAATAGCAGGATTATCCATGAGCATCAACATTTTGTTTTCAGCTCCATCAATGATAACGACAGCGTCTCCTGTCATTGGGCTTGAGCTTTCAGACCTTGAGTTTTTATTTTTAATATAAGTTGTCGTTGTAATATCCCCAATCATTGCCATTTGAGCCTGAGCCTGTTCATTGTCACTTTTCATGGTTTGTTTAGAAGTCAATATTCCCTCTTCAATTTTCGCTTGGGAAAAGGAAATTGCATAAAGACTACATGCTAAAAGTGTAATAATTAAATGTTTCATCATAATGTTTTTAATTTTGAATTCAAAGTTAACGGAATTCTGTGGACTTTTATTGAAGTCCAGATAAATAAAAAGGTCTTTCAAATAATAGTATTGAAAGACCTTTCGTTATAAATTACCAGATGTATTAAAGTTCCAACAATCCATTGGTTTTTCTAACACCTTCTGCACTTTGCTTCATGTGCTCTTTTTCAGCATCGCTCAATTTTATAGAGACAATGTCTTCAATACCATTTTTACCTAAAATCACGGGTACACCGATACAAAGATCATTCAATCCATATTCGCCTTCCAGTAAGGTTGAGCAAGGAAACATTTTCTTTTGGTCGCAGGCAATGGCTTGTACCAATCCGCTAACCGCTGCTCCTGGTGCGTACCAAGCAGAAGTACCCAATAATTTGGTTAGGGTAGCACCGCCAACCTTGGTATCTTCCATAACTTGATTTAAACGGTCTTGAGATAAAAATTCTGAAACCTTAACGCTGTTTCTTGTGGCATGTGCGGTTAAAGGCACCATTCCAGTATCACTATGGCCACCAATTACCATTCCGTCAACATCACTAATTGGTGCTCCCAAAGCTTCAGCTAAACGGTACTTGAAACGTGCGGAATCCAAGGCGCCTCCCATTCCTATGATTCGGTTTTTAGGTAAATCTGTAGTTTTATGCACTAAATAGGTCATGGTATCCATAGGATTACTCACAACAATAATGATAGTTTTTGGAGAGTTTTTTATCAAGTTAGAAGACACATCCTTAACTATACCAGCATTTATTCCTATTAACTCCTCACGAGTCATTCCTGGCTTACGTGGAATTCCTGAAGTAATAACACAAATGTCGCTGTCTGCCGTTTTTGAATAGTCATTGGTTACTCCCGTAATTTTAGTGTCAAAACCGTTTAGGGATGCAGTTTGCATCAAGTCCATAGCCTTGCCTTCTGCAAAACCCTCTTTGATATCCAATAAGACGACCTCGCTAGCAAAATCCTTTATGGCAATATATTCTGCACAACTTGCACCTACTGCTCCTGCTCCAACTACTGTAATTTTCATGTTTTTGTATTTAGTTTTTAAATTTCCTGTTGAATGTTAAAATTACGACTTTTAACAATTATAATGAAAAATCACAGGAATAATTCCTCGGCTTTAACTTAACATTAGCTGAAACTTTATATGACTTAAATCCGATTTTTAAACCTTTGGAAATCATTTGAGATTCGGTCTGTTGATATTCCACATTTTATCAGAAACAACCAAGTGTTGGTATCGCTTTCTAGGTTTTAGTTTAAAACAGACACATAAGCACTTATTAAATATTAGCGGAAAAGCTAAACAATAGCAGAGTGAAAAATTCAAATACTACCGAAATAAATTAATAAGTAAATGAAAGATAATCTTTTCCTATTATTTTAAAATTACCTAATAAAAAAGCGACCCAAATGAGTCGCCTTTTAATATAATGAAAATTTCAGATTATAGTCTATGCATCAATATTAGCATAAATCGCGTTTTTCTCAATAAACTCTCTACGCGGTGGAACTTCATCGCCCATTAACATGGAGAAAATACGGTCTGCCTCTCCGCCATTGTCAATTTGCACGAGGCGCATGGTTCTAAATTCTGGATTCATGGTAGTGTCCCAAAGTTGTTCAGCATTCATTTCTCCCAAACCTTTATAACGTTGTATTTTTGAGTTTTCACCGTAGTCTTTCAGGATAGCATCACGTTCTTTCTCACTCCAAGCATACATTTTCTTAGCCCCTTTTTTAATCAAATATAAAGGCGGTGTTGCAATGTAAATATGCCCAGCTTCGATTAGTTCTTTCATATATCTAAAAAAGAAGGTCAAAATTAATGTTGCAATGTGACTACCATCAATATCGGCATCACACATAATGACTACTTTGTGGTAACGTAATTTAGAAAGATTTAAGGCTTTACTATCTTCTTCAGTACCAATGGTCACCCCTAGAGCGGTATAGATATTTTTGATTTCCTCATTTTCAAAAACCTTGTGTGTCATGGCTTTTTCGACATTCAAAATCTTACCTCTAAGTGGTAAAATGGCTTGAAATTTACGGTCACGACCTTGTTTAGCCGTTCCACCCGCAGAGTCACCCTCTACCAAGAATACTTCGCATTGTGCAGGGTCTTGCTCTGAGCAATCGCTTAATTTTCCTGGCAAGCCTCCAATACTCATCACCGTTTTTCGCTGTACCATATCACGCGCCTTTTGAGCTGCATGACGGGCTTGCGCCGCAAGGATTACCTTTTGTACGATGATTTTAGCATCGTCTGGATGTTCTTCTAAATAGTCGGTTAACATTTCTGAAACCGCTTGACTCACCGAAGCCGAAACTTCTCTGTTACCAAGCTTTGTCTTTGTTTGACCTTCAAATTGCGGCTCTTGAACTTTTACTGAAATAATGGCGGTCAATCCCTCGCGGAAATCGTCACCTTGAATATCAAATTTCAGCTTATCCAACATCCCAGAAGCATCGGCATATTTTTTAAGGGTATGTGTTAATCCTCTTCTGAAACCAGACAAATGCGTTCCACCTTCATGGGTATTAATATTGTTTACGTAAGAATGTAAGTTTTCAGCATAAGAGGTATTATAAATCATGGCCACTTCTACTGGGACACCATTTTTTTCGCCCTCAAACGCAATCACATCTTGCATTAAAGGCTCACGGTTTCCATCGAGAAACTTGATAAATTCCTTTAGACCTTCTTCAGAATGAAATGTTTCACCTTCAAATTCGCCATCCTCTTTTTTGTGTCGCTTATCAATGAGATGAATGGTAATACCTTTATTCAAATAAGCCAATTCACGTAAACGACTCGCAAGTGTATCGTAGCTATATTCTAAGGTTTGGGTAAAAATAGTTGGGTCAGGTCTAAAGGTAACAATCGTTCCGCGTTTATCAGTTTCGCCAACCTTTTTGACGGGATACATAGCTTTTCCGCGTTCATATTCCTGTTCCCAAATGTCACCTTTTCTATAGACGGTGGCTTTTAAATGTTCAGATAGAGCGTTTACACAACTCACACCAACACCGTGTAATCCACCAGAAACCTTATAAGAATCCTTATCAAATTTACCACCTGCTCCAATCTTAGTCATAACAACCTCTAGGGCTGAAACGCCTTCCTTTTTATGAAGATCTACGGGAATCCCACGACCATCATCTTCGGTAGTAATAGAATTATCCTCGTTTATGGTTACACTAATATTATCGCAATGTCCCGCCAATGCTTCATCGATAGAGTTATCGACAACCTCGTACACCAAGTGGTGAAGTCCTCGCGTGCCAACATCTCCAATATACATGGATGGACGCATACGCACGTGCTCCATGCCTTCTAAGGCCTGAATACTATCTGCTGAATAATTATCCTTATTGAACTCTTCTCTTTTTTCACTCATAATTAAATATTTTGAAACCTATTTGTATCTATGACATCATAAAAAAAGACGCTTGCGCGCCTATCTTTCGGTACAGACAAATATACGAAATTATGTCGCCTTTTGAAAGCCTTTCATCGATTGAAACATATTATTATCAACATTTGTTAATTACCTGAAAGTGTCTTAAAACGATTAAAATATGGCTTAAAATGGATTTTAGCTCTTTCTGATTGCTTCAAAAATAAGAAATCAATAAAAGTTAATTAGAACGTTTAATTTTAGTTCATTAACTCATTAAAATTTTCTTTGTAACAGCAATTAAATATTCTTCATTACTAGATTTTTCTGAGAAATATTTTCTACCAAATAAAGAATTTAATGAAGTCCCATTTAATATAAAATCAGCCAGCAATAATTTAGAGATAGCTTTTCCCTTTAAAATGTTCAAAAAAAAAATCCTCTTTCGAGGACTTTTAATACTATTCTTAAAATGTTTGCATTCAATAAGAATCTGCATGCACTTTTGATACCGCTCGCCCACTTGGGTCGTTCATATTCTTAAATGCTTCATCCCATTCTAGTGCTGTTGCCGTACTGCAAGCGACACTTGCTTCTTGGGGTACACTTAGTGCTGCGGCATCACTAGGAAAATGCCCCTCGAAGATAGAGCGGTAATAATATTCCTCTTTATTGCTTGGTGTTTGTATTGGGTAGCGGAATTTTGCATTTTCCATTTGTTCATCAGTGACTTCTTTTGCGACTAATTCTTTCAAGGTATCTATCCAGCTATAGCCAACGCCATCGCTAAATTGTTCTTTTTGGCGCCAAGCCACACTCTCGGGAATCATGTCCTCAAATGCTTTACGAACTACCCATTTTTCCATGCGTTCCCCATTAATCATTTTATCTTTAGGATTGATGCGCATTGCCACGTCCATAAACTCCTTATCCAAGAATGGCACACGGCCTTCAATGCCCCAAGCCGCAAGACTTTTATTGGCACGTAAGCAATCGTACATGTGCAGTTTATCTAATTTACGAACTGTCTCTTCATGAAACTCCTTAGCGTTCGGTGCTTTATGAAAATATAAATAACCTCCAAAAATCTCATCGGCACCTTCGCCAGATAATACCATTTTAATCCCCATCGACTTTATGACCCTTGCCATTAAATACATTGGTGTCGAAGATCTGATGGTTGTGATATCGTAAGTCTCTATGTTATAGATTACATCTTTAATAGCATCCAAACCTTCTTGGATGGTAAATTTAATTTCGTGATGAATGGTTCCAATATGGTCTGCCACTTTTTTTGCAGCCGCCAAATCTGGCGAACCTTCCAAACCTACCGAAAAGGAGTGCAATTGAGGCCACCAGGCAGCTTGAGTATCATCTGACTCGATTCGCTTTTCTGCGTATTTTTTAGCAATGGCAGAAGTCACAGAAGAATCCAATCCGCCGGAAAGTAATACTCCGTAAGGTACATCACTCATTAATTGTCTGTGTACTGCATCTTCTAAAGCTTGCTTAACTTCCGCTATGCTCGTTTCGTTATCCTTTACAGCATCATAATCGGTCCAATCACGGTTGTACCATTTTACAAATTCACCATCTTTACTCGACATATAATGTCCTGGGGGAAATAATTCAATTTTGGTGCAAGTGCCTTCCAACGCTTTCAGTTCCGAAGCCACGTAAAAAGTTCCATTTTTGTCCCAACCGATATATAATGGTATAATCCCCATGTGGTCTCGGGCGATAAAATACTCATCATTTTCAACGTCATAAATAGCGAAGCCGAAAATACCATTCATTTCATCTATAAAATCAACGCCTTTTTCTTTATACAACGCTAAAATAACTTCGCAATCGCTTTCAGTTTGAAAATTGTAATCTGGAAATTGTTTACGTAGTTCCCTGTGGTTATAAATTTCTCCGTTGGCAGCAAGAATGAGTTTTTTGTCGGCACTAAACAACGGCTGTTTTCCTGAAGCAGGATCGACAATTGCCAAACGTTCGTGTGCCATAATGGCTTTATCATCACTATAGATACCGCTCCAATCTGGTCCACGATGTCTCACGATTTTCGCCATTTCTAGTACTTGGGGTCTTAGCTGTTCTGTTTTTTGTTTAAGGTCAAAGGCACATACAATTCCACACATAATTTCTATTGTTTAATCTATAAATAGTTTTATTTGATAAGGCAAATATGATATTAACCTTACAATTATAAAACTAATAACTTTATTTTAGTTTTATATTGAAACTTAAAATGACATATTAATAAGTGATTATAACAAATACCTGTGATAATCTATTAAAAGCTATCAATCCGTAAACTTTAACAGGAGTTTACGACTGCAAGAAAAGTAAAAGAGGCTCTTGCCCACTATCTTTAGCACTTAAAATTAAAAATTAGAAAATATTATGAAAACTAAACAAATCACAACCATTTTCACATTAGCATTTTTAATGCTATTTACAGTAAATAGCAACGCACAAGCTTTTAAAGATCTCGATAAAAGCCCAATGGATGTTGCGGCTTTTCCTTCAGATTATAAAGAGTCCAACAAACTAATAAAAATCGCTTACAGTAGACCTCAACTCAAAGACCGCGAAATGTCCAAACTTGTACCAATGGACAAAGTCTGGCGCACAGGTGCAAACGAAGCCGCAGAATTAACGCTTTATGTGCCAATGATGTTAGGTGATACTAAAGTTCCTGCTGGGACTTACACATTTTACGTAATCCCCGGAGAAAAGGAGTGGACCGCAATTATAAGTAAGGATATCAATGTTTGGGGCAGCTACACATATAATGAAGATAATGACGTGGCAAGATTAAATGTCCCAGTTTCTGAAGATTCTAAATCTTTAGAAGCTTTTTCTATTGCTTTTGAAGAAGCAAAAGATGGCGTACACATGCATTTAGGATGGGGCAAAACAAGAGTTGCCGTTCCTTTTACCAAGGCATAAACCAATAAAATTTATTTTACTAGATTTACGGTGTTTAAAAAGCTTGAAATCAAAAACTTATTGTTTTTGATTTCAAGCTTTTTCTTTTTTGGCATAGGTTTTGAAAATTCAATTTAAATGTTTACAACGAAGTTTCATTTAAATAACAAAACCATGAAAAAAATTCTACTCTCAACCGTATTTCTTTTAATTCTAAGCTCTTGTAGCTCTAGAAAACAGATTGAAAAGGCCATCAGTCATGGTAATTATGACCAAGCTATTAACGAAGCACTTCAAAAGTTAGATAGCAATAAGGATAAATCGCGCAAACAAGATTTTGTAGTGTTGCTTAAAGACGCTTACAATAAAGTTTTGGCAGAAGATTTACGAGATATCAAGCTTCTCAAAAAAGATGGGAATGCCGAACAATACAGAACTATATATAACCTATATACGGATTTGGAAGCTCGGCAAGATGCCATCAAACGAGTTTTACCATTAAAAATCAATGGCGAAACGCTTGATCTGAACTTCAATGATTACACTTCGGAAATTGTCTCATACCGCTATAAAACTTCAGACTATCTCATTGATAAAGGGATAGCCTTATTGGATTCTGAAGATAAATATAAAGCCAGGGAAGCTTATGAAGTGTTTAGCTACATTGAAAGCATAAATCCCAATTTTGAAGAAACTAGAGTTTTGATGGAGGAAGCCCACCTAAAGGGAACGGATTACGTTTTAGTTTCAATTAAAAATCAAACTAGGCAAATCATTCCGCAGGAATTGGAAGCTGACCTTTTAAACTTCGATACTTATGGGTTGAACCATTTCTGGACGGTATATCACGCTAATTCTTCCGAAGAAATTAATTATGATTATGCAATGCAATTAGAATTGAAGCAGATTGCCATTTCACCAGAACAAATCAATCAAAAAGAGCTATTGAGGGAAAAAAATATTATTGATGGCTGGGAATACAAGACCGATCGTCGAGGAAACATTATATTGGACAGTTTGGGTAATAAGATTAAAATCGATAAAATCGTAAATGTAAAAGCCCGCTACCTAGAGGTGAGTCAGTTTAAATCGGCCGAAGTTTTTGCAGACGTGGTTTACACCGATTTGAAATCAAATCAGAACCTAGATAGTTTCCCCATTGAAAGTGTTTTCATTTTTGAACATTTCTACGGAACGTACAGAGGCGACCATAGAGCCTTAAACCGTGATGAATTTAACTTGACCAGAAGCAGACCATTAATTTTTCCTACCGATGAGCAGATGGTTTATGATTCAGGCGAAGATTTAAAAATGAAATTGAAAGATATAATTAGTGCTTATCAAATAAGAAAAAGCTAATTACTGCTGCGAAATAGTAAACTCCTAATTTAATCTCCTTAAGATTAATTTGTAGGAGTTTCTTTTTTGACAAAAACCATACAATGCTGCCAAGGCAGATTGTCAATATTGGTTTTTAAAGTGAAACCGGCAGCTTTCATCTCTTTGACGGCTTGTTTTTCAGACATTTTATGAAGCTCTTTAATTGGGACTGTTGGGTCTTCAGCACGATATTCTATGAGGTAAATCTCACCACTTGGCTTTAAAGCTTCTTTTATGGAAGCAATCATTTTCTTGGGGAAATTGAATTCGTGATAAACATCTACCATCAACACTTTATCTACTGAATCTTCAGGAAGGTTAACACTCGCAGTATTTCCTTTTACAATTTCAATGTTCTTGAAATCTGAATCCGTTTTTCGCTCTTTTAATGCTGCTATCATTTCATCTTGAATATCAACTGCGTAAATCAAACCTTGCGAGGCTAAAGGCGCCATTTTAAAAACATGATAGCCAGAACCTGCACCAATATCGGCAATGACATCTTCACTTTTAATAGCCATATTTTTAAGCAACTTGGAAGTGTTCTCTTCTTCCTCACGCTCTGTGCGCTCCAACCAATTAATGCCTTGAAAGCCCATTACATGCGCAATTTCTCGCCCCATATACCATTTACCAATACCACTTGGGTCACCTTTTTTAAAGGTATAATCCTCATCGTTCGACTTTTTGCTTTGAGCGCAACTTGTAGTTACAATTACTAAAGCCAGTAAAATTATGGCGGCATATCTCAATCGGTTTCTCATTCTGGTTATTTCTTCTACTGATATTTATTCAACTCCAACTCATTAATATCATTATGGCTGGCGTGTGCAACGGCAACTCCATTTTTAATGATTAACAATTGGGGCGACTCGTGCTGTACTTGAAATTTTTGTCCGATTGCCGCAGAGACATCCTTATGATTTAGCAGGTCGAGATAGTGCAAATCAAAGTTCGCGTCTAAATCATAAGAAGCTACAAAGTGCTTCATGACCATTCTGCTAATACCGCAGGTTGTAGAATGTTTGAATAATACTTGTGGTTTAGTGGCCGATTTTTCGGCTATAACATCGAGCTGTGATATTTCAGTTAAATTTTGCCATGGCAATACTTTTTCTTCTTTTGGTTCTGATGAACCGAATATGTTTTTTAAAAATCCCATTAAACGTTTATTTTACAATTTATAATTTCAAACAAGATGGCTTGAAATTCAATTTATTAATCACTTTCTTTATAAATTAAAGTTCTTTTAATTTTTTACAATTTAAACTTTATAACTAGCATAAAATAAAAAAGCCAGTAACATTTTTCAGTCTTTTTTTAAACTATTCTTGTCGCAATCACCTAAATTCTTCCTAATATCATTGTCTACAGATTTTTCACTAACCTGTTTTAAAGATTTATCCTTTATACGCATTTTTGAAACATTATCTTTCAAATGTTCACCAACAGCATTTCTTCCGCCAATAATAGGCCTTAAAACCTTATTTGCTATAACATTAGCTGACTAAAAGTCACTCTATCACCGAAAGATACAAGACATTTTGTCTTTTAGAATAACGCTTCACTAATTGGTAGGATTATTGAAATGACTTCTACAAATACTCTCAAATTTCAGGTATTAAGTAACGCTTGATAATTGGAATTTGATTTTAAACAAAATAAAATAATCTTCCGTTTTCACGGAAACAAAAAATACCCGATCGCACGGGCAATAGATATGAACTTTAATAATTATACCATAAAATCCCAAGAGGCCATTCAGCAAGCGCAACAGCTCGCTCAAAGTTTGGGACATCAACAAATAGAAAATGAGCACGTTTTTAAGGCAATTTTCGAGGTTGATGAAAACGTTTTACCATTTATACTAAAAAAATTAAATGTCAACCTTAATATTTTACAATTGGCATTGGATAAGCAATTGGAGAGCTTCGCTAAAGTTTCCGGAGGTGATCTTAACATTTCGAGAGAAGCCAGTAAAACTCTAAATGAAGCATCCATCATCGCCAAAAAAATGAACGATGAATATGTCTCAGTAGAACATTTAATTTTAGCGGTCTTCAAATCAAAAAGTAAGATTGCCCAAATGTTGAAAGACCAAGGGGTTACTGAAAAAGGGCTTAATACCGCCATTGAGGAGCTGAGACAAGGCGACCGTGTTACTTCGCAAAGCCAAGAAGACACTTATAACTCCTTAAACAAATATGCCAAGAACTTGAACCAACTTGCCAAGGATGGAAAGTTAGACCCAGTGATTGGACGTGATGAAGAAATTAGACGTATTCTTCAAATTCTATCCCGCCGCACCAAAAACAACCCCATTCTAGTTGGAGAACCAGGAACAGGTAAAACAGCTATAGCTGAAGGTTTAGCCCACAGAATCGTTGACGGGGATATCCCTGAAAATTTAGTGGATAAGCAAATTTTCGCCCTAGATATGGGGGCCTTAATCGCTGGGGCAAAATTTAAGGGCGAATTTGAGGAACGTCTTAAAGCGGTCATCAAAGAAGTAACTACTAGCGAGGGCGATATTGTACTCTTTATTGACGAAATCCATACCCTAGTTGGTGCGGGTGGAGGTCAAGGTGCCATGGATGCAGCGAATATTCTAAAACCCGCTTTGGCAAGAGGTGAACTAAGAGCAATCGGTGCTACAACCTTAGACGAATATCAAAAATATTTTGAAAAGGATAAAGCTCTTGAGCGTCGTTTTCAAAAAGTTATGGTTGATGAGCCAGATACCGAGAGCGCTATTTCAATTCTTAGAGGTATAAAGGAAAAGTACGAAACCCACCATAAAGTTCGTATCAAAGACGAAGCGATTATTGGTGCTGTGGAACTTTCCGAACGTTATATCACCAACCGTTTCTTGCCCGATAAGGCGATTGACCTTATGGACGAGGCGGCTTCTAAATTGCGTATGGAAATCAATTCTAAGCCCGAGGAACTGGATGTACTCGATAGAAAAGTAATGCAGCTTGAAATTGAAATAGAGGCTATCAAAAGAGAAAAGGACGAAATAAAACTAAAATCTCTTCGTGCCGATTTGGCGAATCTTAAGGAAGACCGTAATGAGATATATGCAAAATGGAAGAGTGAGAAAGAAGTCGTTGATAATATCCAAACCACAAAATCTAACATCGAGGAATTTAAACTAGATGCTGAACGCGCAGAGCGAGATGGCGACTATGGAAAAGTAGCTGAAATTCGCTACGGAAAAATCAAGGAAGCACAGGAAGAACTTGAAAAACTCCAAAATTTACATGCCAATCAGAGTGGAAGTTCTCTTATCAAAGAGGAGGTTACTTATGATGATATCGCCGAAGTGGTTGCCAAATGGACCGGAATACCGGTAACCAAAATGCTACAGAGTGAACGAGATAAATTATTGAAGCTCGAAGACGAACTTCATAAACGTGTGGTAGGCCAAGAGGAAGCTATTGAAGCCGTTAGTGATGCGGTACGCCGATCAAGAGCGGGACTGCAAAACCCACAAAAACCTGTAGGCACATTCTTGTTTTTAGGAACAACCGGAGTAGGTAAAACCGAATTGGCAAAGGCCTTGGCAGAATATCTTTTTGATGATGAAAACGCCATGACCAGAATAGATATGAGTGAATACCAAGAGCGCCACAGCGTAAGCCGATTGGTGGGTGCACCTCCTGGATACGTAGGTTATGATGAAGGTGGGCAATTGACAGAAGCGGTAAGACGCAAACCTTATTCTGTAGTGTTGTTGGACGAAATTGAAAAAGCACACCCTGACACATTTAATATCTTGTTGCAAGTTCTTGATGAAGGGAGATTGACAGACAATAAAGGTCGGGTTGCAGATTTTAAAAACACCATCATTATTATGACCTCAAATATGGGGGCTAATATTATTCAAGAGCGCTTTGAGGCAACAAAGGATATAACCTCGGCCATGGAAGCTGCAAAAGTGGATGTGCTCGCATTATTGAAACAAAGTGTACGCCCTGAGTTTTTAAATCGTATTGATGATACCATCATGTTTACACCGTTATCGAAATCCGATATTAAAAAAATTGTAGGCTTACAACTTAAAGCTGTGCAAAAAATGATTGCCAAACAAGGCATTACATTTGATGCCACTTCGCAAGCCATTGACTATTTATCTGGAAAAGGATATAATCCCGAATATGGTGCGAGACCCGTTAAACGCGTCATTCAAAAAGAAGTTCTTAATGAATTAAGTAAGGAAATTTTATCGGGTAAAGTTACCACAGATAGTATAATTTTATTGGACGCTTTTGATGAAAAACTAGTGTTTAGAAATCAAGAACAGAGCGTTTCCGAAGAATTGTAAAAAGACCATAAACTTATATTTAATTAAAAGTAGCGCTTAAAATAATTTAGCGCTACTTTTTTTTTGTTTCTTTATAGTGTTAAATAAAAAAACGTTTATCAATTTCAACTAAATATTATGGGAATCATCAAATATTACGATTTGGACGAAACCGAAATTTTCATATTTGATGAGTTTATCATAAACCAAATAAAAGAAGGCGTTGAGATCACTGCCGAACACAAGGAGTTACTCAATGATTTAATAAAAGAACATTTTTCGGGGAGGAATATGGTTTATGTATCAAACCGTGCAAAATCATATTCGGTGAATCCATTAATTTATCCAGAGACTTCAAAAATACCAAACCTTATTGCTATTGCCATGATTCCAAAAACCGATTTAATGCGACAAAATGCCCTGTATGAAAAAGAGTTTTTTCCAAAACCTTATGAGATATTTGAGAGACTTACAGATGCGATTGATTGGGTCGGGACAGTAATTGATAATGAAAGTTCTAAATAATATTTGAAAAAAATTAAACTAGACCATACTTAGAGATTATTCTATGAGCAGTAATAATAAATAAAACTTGGGTTTTTGTTGTATCTTAACTTCAGATTTGTAATATACAATTTAATATGGGAATGTTTCATTATTACGATTTTCCGGACTCGGAAGTTTTCACTTTTGATGATTTTCTAATTAACCAGATTAAAGAAGGGGCATCAATCCAGACCCACCACAATGAGGATTTGAAATTGGTAATCCAAAAACACTTCAAAGGTAAATCTATCGCCTATATTTCAAATAGAGTAATGTCTTATTCAGTTGACCCCTTAGTTTATAAGGAAACTGAAAAAATTCTCAATTTAGTGGCAATTGCCATTATACCCAAAACTGAGACCATGTATAGAAGTGCCAACTATGAACGACAATTCTTTAAAAAGCCTTATAAAATCTTCAACAATCTCAGTGATGCCGTTGCGTGGGTCCACAGGATCATTCAAAATGAAAACGAGCGGATTTTACAAACCAATCTAAAATGATTCTTTTCAGATAAAAGTGATCTTAAAATATCTTGATTGATTGTTTTTCGACTAAAACAACAAAATTTTAAGATTTCCGTTAGATAGTTTATCGCATTAGTTTTTAACTTTGCAACGCTATTAGTCCCCAAATTTACATTTAGAAATTCAGTGCTATCAAAAGATAGTTACTGTTCTATAACGCATAATTTACCTATTAAGGATGGATATCAACCAAATTATTGACCACACAATACTAGATGCCTGTGCCACGGAACGCGATATTATTGAACACTGTGAAGAGGCGAAAAAACATAACTTTTATTCTGTTTGCATTAATAGTTGCTACGTGCCACTAGCAAAACAGCTCTTAAAAGACTCTAAAATTAAAATTTGCGCTGTTATAGGTTTTCCCTTGGGAGCCTCTTCTACAGAAACCAAAACCTTTGAGGCTAAACATGCAATTAACCAAGGTGCCGATGAAATTGATATGGTAATGAACTTGGGGTTTTTTAAAAGTAAAAACTACCTTGAAGTTTTAAAAGACATCAGAGAAGTAAAAAAAGCAATTGACAAAACGCCGTTAAAAGTCATCATCGAAATTGGCAGATTATCTAAAAACGGAGTTGTAAAAGCTTCGGAAATATGTATGGATGCCAAAGTTGACTTTATTAAAACCTCAACTGGGTTTACCAAAGATGGGGCAACACTCACAGCAGTTAAAATAATCAGAAAAACTGTGAAGGACAATTGTAAAATAAAGGCTTCTGGCGGTATCCACGATTATGAGACCGCAAAAAAATATGCTGAAATCGGTGTAGAGCGCATCGGAACTTCTAAGGGTGTTGAGATTTCCGAAGGCCAATTATCTGTTGCTTGATTTGAATAAAAACCGTTTTCAACTTCTCCTATTTTAACAAATAATTTCCTTTCTGCTAATTTTTAGAACTCTATATTTGAGAAATCAAAATAGATTTATCATGAAATGTCTTATCTTTTTTACATTATGTGTTTTCATCTCGTTTTCTGCAGTAGCACAAGTTTCCCCCGCAGAACGATCTATAAAAATGAAAGCAGTATTTGTCGAAAATTATACGTTAGACCACAAATCAAAAGTGAAGATTTCAGAACCAGATAAAAAAAACGCACTTGACATGGCGTCGGTCAAGAAGGTAAAACTAAAAGAGTATAATCTTTTTGAAGATATGAAAGCAAGGGCGGAGTTCACTGCAAAGGTTATGATGCTTGAAAAAAACAAATCAATAAAAACGAATAAAGAGTAATGAAGTATTCAGTTGTGATGTTGTTCGCGGTATTATTTTCGATTCTTTCATCTTGCCAAAACGATTTAGAGAAAACAACAACGTATTATTTGATACGCCATGCTGAAAAGGAGCGTGGTCCTGAGGTTGGAGACAATCCTAATTTAGCTGAAAAAGGTCTCGAACGCGCCATATCATGGAAAACCTATTTTGAGGATATTGATTTTGACAAAGTGTATTCTACAGACTACAATCGCACCAAACAGACCGCTCAGCCTACAGCAAAGAGTAAAGGTTTAGAGCTATCTTTTTACGACCCTAGTGAATTGTACTCTGATGTTTTTGAAGACGAAACTAACGGGAAAACAGTTTTAATTGTGGGTCATAGCAATACAACGCCCGCATTTGTAAATGCCATTTTGGGCGAAGTTGTTTACGAGAACATGGACGATGATGTTAATAGTAGTCTATATATTGTGAAAATTTCTAACGGCAAGATGAGCCATAAACTCATTTCTGTAGAGTAACCTCCACATTTTTCAATTGTATTTTTGAAAGCAACTCCAGCTCTCCATTTTCAAACATTTCTGGCAATTCAGATAATTTATTTATTTCATTTTTAGCTTTGTAATTATTATAATCCACAAAACGAATACCCTTTATAATACGTTCATTATAAGCCTGTCGAAATCGGAAACCTTTTCTGCCTTCCTCTTTATAAGAATATGCCAAATAATCAACTTTAAAAGTTTCAGCATTTATCCAATATAGAAACTCATCCTCAAAATCCTCACCTCCACCTTCGGCTTTAAAAGTTATTTTGATGGTATGATAGTTTTTATTTTCTATTGAAACCTCTTTCAATAATTCTTTAGTTACCGCAGCGTCATTTAAGCCAAAGGGCAATACAGAAAAATAGTGCACAGAATTTACCGATGCTGAAAATTTTGAAATCATGGAATCTGCAACATGAACCATTTCAGCATTTATAGTTCGCCTGAAATCAATATTACTTAAAACATCTTTTACAGTCTTAGTGGAATCTCGAAATTGTCGGGTAAGTTCAAAACTGCCTCGGTTTCTTGTTGCCGTGTAATGTTTATCTCTAAAATCAAAACTAATTCTAGAAGTACTTAGATGATGTGAACCGGATACTTCAATAGATTTATCGATGATAGACTGGGCTGATAGAGTTTCGGTTTTTTGCTCTACACAGGAATAAAATAAAAGTATGAGAATAATATATAAAGTAAATTTCATTTTTGGATTGTTTCAGTAAAAAGTCGGAATGGTATTGAGATACTTTCAGCAGAAATAAGTTAAGCCTTTAAATAAATACTATAAAACCATTAACTTTGTAATCTATGCAGAACAAGGTCAACATAAAAAATAAAAAGGCAAAATTTGAATACGAGATTCTCGATAAATACGTCGCTGGTATAGTTTTGACCGGGACGGAAATAAAGAGCATCAGAGAAAGTAAGGCCTCGATAGCCGAGGGTTTTTGCGAATTTAATGATGCTAGCGAACTATTCGTCATTAACATGACCGTGCAGGAATATGCCTTTGGGAATTACTATAACCATAAACCAAAAGCCGAGCGCAAACTGTTATTGAACCGTAGGGAACTTAAAAAATTGGAAAAGGAAGTCAATATCAAAGGGAACTCCATCATCCCATTACGATTATTTATCAATGAACGTGGCCTTGCCAAATTGGAAATTGCTCTAGGAAAAGGTAAGAAACTCTACGATAAACGAGACACTATCAAAGACCGTGATAACAAACGAAATCTTGATCGTATCAAGAAAATTTATAATTAGAAACCATATTTCTCTTTCTTTCAGTCTAGCACAACTATTATTATCGAAAAGATTTTATGGTTGGAGTTACTTTAAAGTTTTGTAGCTATCAATAATGATTTCAGCACCTTTAAAAATTAACGGAAAAATTCTGAATTTTTCAGGTTTATCTTTCTATATTTTCATATTACTCCTCTATCTTATTTCTTCTCATAAGTTAAATTCCCTGTAATACTACTTCAATTGGTTCTGTTAAGAGACTAGGCCAAATTAACATCATTTCTAAAGATAGATACCGATTTAAATCTGTTGTTTTCAAGATAGTTAACTTCAAAATTAAATAGGCGATCAATCCTCTTGAAAATAAATTGAAGCCGCTAAAAATCTAGCAAAACACTTTAGTTTCATAGATTTGTTTTTTTTAATTTAAAAAAACACCATGGTTACAAAATTTATCGTCCTTGCAATTTATGTCGCGATTCTGTTTTTAATAGGAATAATTGCTTCGCGAAGAGTCAAAAGTATGAGCGACTTTTATTTAGGCGGAAAAAAAATGGGCTTTTGGGCGGTTGCTTTTTCTGCTAGAGCAACGGGCGAATCTGGATGGCTTCTAATAGGCCTTACGGGAATGGGAGCAATAGCCGGCTACTCTGGATATTGGGTAGTTGCTGGAGAATTCCTTGGTGTTTTAATTTCTTGGCAGTTTATGGCCAAACGATTCAAAAGGCTCTCAGATAAATATAATGCTATTACAATACCCGATTATCTTGAAAGTCATTTTAAGTCCTCCACAAATACGCTCAGAATCATCTCCGCTTCTGTGCTAGTAGTATTTGTTGTTATATATGTGGCCTCCCAAATGGATGTAACAGGCATTGCATTTGAGTCCCTACTTAATATTGACTATCGTATAGGTGCGCTCATTGGTTTTTGTATTGTACTGGTCTATATTTTCTTTGGTGGCTTTGTAGCTGCGGTTTGGTCAGATTTCTTTCAAGGGGTTTTAATGTTTTTTGGGCTTGTTTTATTACCCATCGTTGTGTGGTTCTCCATGGATCAAGGTGCAGGGATTACAGCTGGGCTTAACGCCATTGACCCTACACTAACACAAATAATGGGTAGAAGTGATGACGGCTGGCTCAACCTATTTACCATTCTAGGATTCTCTATGATTGGGTTGGGCTTCTTAGGTTCTCCTCAGGTTTACGTGCGATTTATGTCTATAAAAAGTGAACGTGAAATTGATAAGGGAAAGTGGGTCGCACTGATTTTTACGCTCTTAACAGATGCAGCGGCGGTTACTATAGGTATTCTCGCACGTATTTATTTTACTTCGGAAGGACAAGACCCAGAATCCATTTTAGGAACTGGTGGTGAAGATGTACTGAGCATGATAACACACGAATTCCTACCATCAATTTTAGTGGCCATATTTATTGCCATTGTGCTCTCTGCAATAATGTCAACCATAGATTCGCTACTTATAATTGCCTCTAGTGCTATTACGCGAGACTTTTACCAGAAAATATTCAGACCCGATTTAAAAGATGAAGACTTAACCAAGATATCTAGGGTAATAACGGTTGGCATGGCATTAGCAGCGCTTGGCATTGCCATTTTATTGTACATTTTGTACCCTGAACGAGAAATCTTCTGGATCATGATTTTTGGCTGGTCTGGTATTGCAGCTACATTCTGCCCTGTAATAATTCTTTCACTCTTCTGGAAGGGCTATTCAGAACAAGGGGCGATTGCTTCAATGATTACCGGGTTTGCATCGGTAATATTATTCAAATTTGTGTTTACAAAAATTGAAGGAGTGGGTGCTTATCTTAATGAACTGGATGTGCTTGCACCTTCTTTCGCCATGGCTATGCTTGTTGGGTATATCGTCTCTAAAATTTTTCCTCGCAAAGGATAACACTGAAAGTCAACAGAGCTACAAGCCAAGCAATTACTTTCTCATAATCCCATTAAATAATCATAACTGGACAACAATTGATAAATCTTTAACAATCTCGAATACCAATTATGTTTATGTTTGGAACATGCTTAGGCAACCATTTTCAAATTATGTGCGTCTATGTAAATGAAAACCTCAACCAAACTTCATGAAATCTAACTACTACCTCGCTTTATTATTCTCATTGACATTTTTGTTTTCAAGCGCTCAAATCAAAGGTCAAGTATCAGACCAGAATAGTGAAGCACTTCCCTTTGTAAACATTTATATTGAGAACACCTACAAAGGCACGACCAGTAATGAAGATGGTAATTATGAACTAAACTTTTCGGAAACTGGAAGTTATACCATCGTTTTTCAATTTATAGGGTACAAGACTGTCAAAAAAACTGTTGAAATTTCATCGTTCCCTTTTCAGCTGAACGCAATTATGATAGATGAAGATATTAATCTAGATGAAGTGGTTGTTAATTCCAGTGAAAATCCCGCCAATGCGATTATACGCCAAGCCATAGAAAAACGGGAGGAAAATTTGATGAAGATAAAATCCTTCAAAGCCGATTTTTACTCACGCGGACTTATGAGAATAAAAAACGCTCCTGAAAAAATTCTGGGACAGGAAGTTGGCGACCTTGGTGGTGGTCTTGACTCTACCCGAAGCGGTGTTTTCTATCTTTCAGAAACCATTTCAAAACTTGAATACTTACGACCCGATAAATTGAAAGAAAAGATTCTCGCTTCTAAGGTAAGTGGCGATAATACGGGATTTAGTTTTAATAATGCCATTGATGTGGACTTTGACTTTTACGAAAAAACGGTAGAACTTGGCAATCAAAATATTTCGCCCATTGCAAATAATGCTTTTGGATACTATAGGTATAAATTGGATGGCGTCTTTTACGACGATCGTGGCAACCTTATCAATAAAATAAAAGTAACCCCAAGGCGTGAAAATGACCCTGTATTTGAAGGTTTTATATATATAGTCGAAAACCAATGGGCCATTTACGCAACAGAATTAAGCATTACTGGTACACAAGCGAGAATCCCCGCAGCAGATTCAATAAAAATAACACAGAATTTTTCATACTCCGAGAAAGATGATATTTGGGCCAAAATCTCTCAAAATATCGATTTTAAATATGGATTATTTGGGTTTAAGGGCGACGGACGTTTTACGGCAGTTTTCAGCAATTATCAATTCAATACCGGATTGACAAAAAAAGATTTCAGCCGAGAGATTGTTTCCTTTGCAGATAAAGCCAATAAAAAGGATTCGTTGTATTGGAGCAGCGTTAGACCAGTGCCTTTGACAGATGAAGAAATAACCGACTACGTTAAAAAGGACAGCATCCAGATTGTAAAAGATTCAAGAGTCTATAAAGATTCGGTAGATACCGAAAGAAACAAATTCAAATTCGGAGATATCCTTGGAGGTTATACCTACCAAAATACTTATAAGGAATGGAGTGCGGGCATCACCTCCCCTATTCAGACCATTACTTTTAATACAGTACAAGGCTGGAATGCAAATATTGGTGCATTTTATATAAAAAATTACGATGATTTTAATCGCTATATTTCTTTGAACGGAACTGTAAATTACGGGTTTAGTGATGATCGGTTAAGAGGTACCGCTTCAGCTACCTATAAATTTAATAATATCTCGCGACCATATTTGACCTTATCTGGTGGTATAACGACCCAGCAATTTAATGGCGCCGAGCCTATTTCAAAACTTTTGAATACCAGCTACTCTTTATTTTCAGAAGAAAATTACATGAAACTTTATGATAAGAGTTTTGCCCAAATAAGCTATTCAAATGAGGTTTTCAATGGGATTAGATTGTTTTCAAATCTTAGTTATGAGCGTAGAAAAGCCCTCTTCAACACCACTGATCAAGCTTGGTACCCGAAGGATGACAAAGAATATACTAGCAATAATCCTCTAGATGAAACGGCTTACGGCATTGCCCCTTTTATAACCCACAACATCATAAAGTTTAGCGTAAACGCACGCATTAATTTTGCCCAAGATTATCTGAGCTATCCAGATGGTAAATATAATTTGGGTAATGAAAAATACCCAACCTTATTTTTGGGTTATGAACAAGGTTTAGCTTCCAATGTAGAAAATTATAATTTTGGTCAAGCAAAGATTAGATTAACCCAAGATTTTGATATTGCAGATAAAGGCAGATTTCAATATAATTTAAGAGCAGGTCAATTTTTCAATGCAGATGACATTGCTTTTGTGGACTTTCAGCATTTTAACGGCAATCAAACAAATATTGGTGCAGGCAGTTATCTGGATGTGTTTAATAATTTACCGTATTATGCGGCAAGCACGAATGACAGTTATTTAGAAATGCATGCCGAACATGATTTCAACGGATTTATTTTAGGTAAAATTCCATTACTGCGAAAATTGAATTTCAATATCATTGTCGGTGCACACGCTCTTGCAACCCCAGATAATAAGCCTTATCAAGAATATACCATTGGTTTAGACAATATCGGTTGGGGAAAATTCAGGTTTCTAAGATTAGATTATTTACGCTCCTACCAAAGTGGATTTCAAACGGATGCTATTATTTTTGGTTTAAAGCTCTTTTAGCCGAAAACTAAAAAGAGTAGAAGACGGGAGACTGAAAACTGAAAACTGAATCTAATTCCTATCCTCCAAAAGTGGTACAAACCTAAACTCCCCAAATTCATGCTGTTCAAAATCTTTAACGCCATTTCTAACGATTAGGGTCATCACCTGCACATCTTCTCCAACGGGAATAACCAAACGCCCTCCAATCTTTAATTGGCTCAATAAAGGTTTTGGTACAAACGGTGCACCCGCCGTTACGATAATACTATCAAAAGGCGCTTCTTCCTCAAAACCAATATAACCATCACCGAAAATAAACTTCTTGGCTCGATAACCTAATTTCGGTAAAAACTTGCTTGTTTTCTTATAAAGTTCGTGCTGCCGCTCAATAGTGTAAACCTGGGCACCTAGCAAACATAAAACCGCAGTTTGGTAACCACTGCCAGTACCAATTTCAAGTACTTTATGTCCGTTCTCAATTTGTAATAATTCTGTTTGAAAAGCTACAGTGTAAGGTTGTGAGATAGTTTGGTCTGCTGCAATAGGGAATGCTTTATCTTGATAGGCATGATCCAAGAAACCAGAATCCATAAATAAATGTCTTGGTATTTTACCAATGGCCGCTATTACCTTTTCATCCTTGATTCCTTTGTTCTTGATAGTGGCAACCAATTTTTGCCGCATGCCTTGATGTTTAAACGTATCCTTCAAAGTTAGTTTGGTTTTTAATGCAAGTTACAGCAATAGCCTATAAGTTCAAAATAGGTAATAGAGGTTATTGGTGAAATTTCCGAAGTCATGATTTCAATTAAACAAAGTTTTATTTATCAAATGGCTGCTTGCAAAATTTTTAAATGATTTTATATTCCTCTACTTATTCGTAACTTTCATAATTGAAATCTTATTTTTGTTAAAAACGATAAACAATGCTAAAAGCTGGTGTACTTGGTGCCGGACATTTGGGTAAAATCCATCTAAGACTACTCAACCAATCTGATAAATATGAGCTCGTGGGCTTTCATGATGCCGACGCTGAAAACGGTAAGAAAGTGGAAGCAGAACTAGGATATAAATTTTTCCCTTCAATGGCGGCATTGATTGAGGCCGTAGATATGGTGGATATTGTAACTCCAACATTATCTCATTATGATTGTGCTAAAAACGCAATAGCAAAGGGCAAACATATATTTATAGAAAAACCCATTACCAACACGGTTGAGGAAGCTGAACATATTCGTGAACTATTAGCCGAGCACAATATTAGAGGGCAAGTAGGACATGTGGAGCGTTTTAATCCTGCGTTTATCGCTGTAAAAGACCAAATTGAAAATCCGATGTTTATTGAAACACATCGTTTGGCGGAGTTCAACCCAAGAGGAACTGATGTACCGGTAGTATTAGATTTGATGATTCATGATATTGATATAATCCTGAGTGTTGTAAATTCAAAGGTTAAAAATATTTCGGCAAGTGGTGTATCTGTAATTAGTGATACTCCAGATATTGCCAATGCCCGTATCGAATTTGAAAACGGATGTGTGGCCAACTTGACCGCAAGCCGTATTTCGTTAAAGAATATGCGCAAAACGCGGTTTTTTCAAAAAGATGCGTACATCTCCGTAGATTTTCTTGAAAAGAAATGTGAAGTGGTCAAAATGAAAGACGCTCCAAAACAACCAGGGGATTTTGATATGATACTTCAAAACGCTGAAGGCATTAAAAAGCAAATCTATTTTGACAATCCAGAAGTATCAAAAAACAACGCCATTTTGGATGAGTTGGAAACGTTTGCAGATGCCATCAACAATAACACAACCCCGATTGTAACGCTACACGATGGTACAGAAGCCTTAAGAGTGGCAAACATGATTATTGAGCAGTTTTAATTTCTTTTGAAACGCACATCTCATGGGGTTCATGGTTTGATTCGATCTAAAAAAATACAGTTATAAATAAGTACAATTAAGTTAATCCTGCTTTCGCAGGAACTAAAAAAACAAAAACTTTTGATGAAAAATATTGCAGTAATAGGTGCAGGCACTATGGGAAACGGTATTGCACATACGTTTGCACAAAGCGGTTTTAAAGTCCAATTAATTGATTTAAGTGAAACGGCCTTAAACAATGGCATCACTACCATTTCGAAAAATTTAGATCGAATGGTTGCCAAAGAAAAAATTTCCGAAGCAGAAAAAAAATCCACGCTAAACAATATATCCACATCAACGAGTATTGAGATTGGTGTAAAAGATGCCCATCTTGTAGTTGAGGCTGCTACAGAAAATGTAAATTTAAAGCTCAAGATATTCAAACAACTTGATGAAGCATGTGATCCAGATACCATTTTAGCGAGCAACACCTCCTCTATCTCAATTACTCAAATTGCGGCAGTAACCTCAAGACCTGAAAAAGTTATTGGGATGCATTTTATGAATCCGGTACCTATCATGAAATTGGTCGAGATTATTCGCGGGTATAGCACGAGCGACAAGGTCACCAAAACCATCATGGATTTATCTGAAACCCTCGGAAAAACACCTACGGAAGTCAATGATTATCCAGGCTTTGTTTCCAATCGCATTCTAATGCCCATGATTAACGAATCTATCGAGACCCTTTACAATGGTGTGGCCGGTGTAGCGGAAATTGATACCGTTATGAAACTCGGTATGGCGCACCCTATGGGACCTTTACAACTAGCAGATTTCATTGGTCTTGATGTATGCCACTCGATTTTGGAAGTGATGCACGATGGATTTAAAAATCCTAAATATGCCCCATGCCCCTTATTGGTCAATATGGTAAGAGCCGGAAAACTGGGCGTAAAATCTGGGGAAGGCTTTTATGATTATTCCGAAAGTAGAAAAGCTGAAATCATTTCTGAACAGTTTAAAAAGTAGGCATTTTAAAATGTTGTTTTGATTGTAACTAGATTTTTAAAATAAATTAAACTCCAAGACTAAAAACTTGCCAAAAATAATTCCATTTAATGCCGTACGCCCAACAAGGGACAAAGTAAGTCTCGTGGCAGCACGGTCTTATCAAAGTTATACACTGGAGCAACGTGAGGCGCGCTTGCGGGATAATCCATTTTCGTTTTTGCAAATCGTTAATCCTGGTTATCGCTACGATAAGGAAATCTCAGGAGAGGAGCGTTACCAACTTGTAAGAAATCGGTATCTAGAATTTAAGGAAGATGAGATTTTTGTCCAAGATGAAAAATCCAGCTATTATGTCTATAAAATCGTGGACAGAGAGCATCAGGAATTTAATGGAATTATTGCTGCAGCAAGCTGCGCAGACTACGAAAACGATACGATAAAACGGCATGAATACACCATTGCAGACCGTGAAATCATTTTTAAGGATTACCTAAAAACCGTAGGCTTCAATGCCGAGCCCGTGCTGTTGACCTACCCCGATAATGATTTAATAGCAAATATTATTCACGAAACCCAACAAGAACGCGCCGAATTTGAATTTACCACCACCTATCGAGACACCCATTATCTTTGGAACGTTACCGATGAGGATACCATAGCAAAAATAAAGCATGAATTTGAAACTATGGAGAGCATCTATATTGCTGACGGCCACCATCGTTCGGCATCTTCCTATTTACTATATAAAGAGGAAAAGGAAAAAAATGAACACCATCGGGGAGATGAAAGTTATAATTTCTTTATGTCCTATTTAATACCAGAATCAGAATTACGTATCCATGAATTTCATCGGGTTGTTAAGGATCTCAACGGACTTTCAAAAGAAGAGTTCCTTATAAAACTAGATACCGTATATCGCATTGAAAATAGAGGCATCAATCCTTATAAACCTTCTCAAAAACATCATTTTAGTATGTATCTGGATGGCGAGTTCTATTCATTGTACCTTCGGAAAGCGGGCTACCAGATTGAAAATTCACTTGACGCATTGGATGCCGAAATTCTTTACAAAACTATTTTAAAACCAATTTTAGGCATAGAAGATTTGAGAAACGATTCAAGAATAAGTTATATCAACGGAAAAAAGGATGTTGTAAATCTTAAGAGTAGCATAGATTTCGGGGAGTTTATGGTCGGCTTCGGAATGCTTCCAGTTGATATCAACGAAATGAAACAAATTGCAAATGAAGGATTAAAAATGCCTCCAAAGAGTACGTTTATTGAACCCAAATTACGAAGTGGGGTTACCATCTATGAGTTTTAATTTGGGAAACAGAATTACCATAGATTATTAATTCAGTTCTTCAGTTTTTTTAGGTCTATACAAATTTCAGTCACTCCTAATTATGAGAACTTATAAATGGTTTCAGTCATATAAGCTTTGACGATACGTTTCATTTCGCTTTGTTCGAATCTTAGAATGTAAATCCAACCCGAAACCCACCCCAGTTAGCCCTTTTTCCAGTTTTAAATTCTTTCGAAATACCAGAGCGGGAGTATTCAAAATAGAGCGTTTTTGTTCTTATAACGAGTCCGAAATTAAATTGAGTGGTAAATCGCTCAATAGCATTTGATGAAATGGTGTACGGGCTGTCTGTATTTATCAGCCCACCTTGCAAGGTCGCATCATAAACAATTAGTTTTGCAATGGGCTGAGCATAGGCGTAGATTTGAAAATTATTTTTATTTTCTTCTGAAACAAATGCATTATTAAACGACCCGATTATCACATTTGTACCTACAGAAATATTAGTGAATAAGGTCCCAACTTCAAGATTAGATTGTGCTTGAAGTGATACTAAATTTTTCAAACTGAAAATTTGTTTTTCTATACCGAAGTTATAATTAATCACCACATCGTTCTCAATTTGATGTCGCCAACCCAACGGTACTTTATTTCCAGTGAGTTCATGGATACCCGCTTGCATTTCTTCCCCAAAAGCGCCTGGCCCGATAAGGCCGAGACTTAAGGAAGAATGAACACGTAAAGCTTTTGTTTCATTAGTCGAAACCGTAAAACTTTTTAACATGATGGCAGCCGCAAACGGACGGTCACCAAATTGAATTTCGGGTAATTCATAACGGTTTGGGGTAAAACCAATGTGCTCTATGGAAAGGCCGTATTTGGTTTTATAGGCCTCGGGCGCAATCAAAATTACATTAAGCGGATTCTTCTTAAAGAAGGGTGTAACGAATTCAAAATTATAGCCTTGTGTGTAGTTTTCATCGGTAGCTGCGAAAAAATCGTTGTCATAATGAAAACGAAAATAGCTATCGCTATCAATATTACGAAACGAAACCAGATGTTCTATTTTTTGTGCGTAAAGAAAACAGCTAGATAAAATACTAAAAAGGGAAATGTACCATCTTGGTTTCATACTATAGTTACGTAATTATTGCCTTTAGGTTTTTAGGTTTGTACATATATGCACTATATCGCTCTATGGTCTTGAGTATTTATTTATAAGCGGTTTTGCTTTTTGAAATTTGAGTCAATACTTACAAAAAACAAGACTCTACCGCAACGGCGAGGTTCGCTTAACCATCAAATTTCAATGCCTCGTAAAAAGGCGGATTTTTAAAATCTGGGTTTCATTAAAACAAAAAGACCACCTCGCGGTGGTCTCTTCGAAACATAGTTTAGTAAGGCTAAGTCACTAAAATTGTTACTATTTTAAAATCAATTTATGGGTTACTGTATTACCTCCAGATGTGATATTCAATATATATAATCCAGAATTCATACCAGAAATGTTAACTGAATTCAAACCATTTCCAAGTGCCGACTCCTTAACCAATCGACCGTTGATGTCAATTACTTTTAAAGTAATATCTTCAGAAATGGTGTTTCCAATTTCAATATTGAAAGCGCCTCTAGTTGGATTAGGATAAATACTAGAAACATTGTTATCATTGAAATTATTGATTGACAACGTTACCTGAGACTCATAAGCCCCAATATCACGTGCTGCACCAAATATATCCTGACCAATTTGATCCATAAAAGTATCTGCTGAATCACCTGCATCAAAAGCGGGAGAACCATCCAATAATTGGTGTGTAAATGTTGTACCACCATTATCTTGAAGTGGTCCGGCCATAGGATCAACCTCTTCAAGGTCATTTGCTAAAGCTGTAAAGACGTTTAAATCATCTGTACCAATTAAGTTGTAATCATTTGAACTCAAATTACCAGATACATCAGTTCCTGAAGTTGCCGTATTTAGTGCCACGATTGTATTTTTTAAAGATACATTCGTTACCGCATCAATACCTCCACCTGTTCCAGCAGAATCATTGGTTGCGATTGTTGAAGCATTAATTTCTAAGCTATCTCCATTATTTGAAACACCACCACCCGAAACAGATGCTGTATTTGCTGAAATGGTGCTTGTCATCACAGAAGTAGTTCCTCCAGTTTCATTATAAACACCACCACCTTCGCTGGCAGAGTTTCCAGATATTTCAGAAGTCATTACTGTCATATCTGATCCACTATTCCAAAGTCCACCACCTTCTACAGCTACGTTATCTCTAAAAGTACTCGTTGAGATAGCAGCTGTTGCAGCTCCTCCCAAATGAACACCTCCACCATTTCCAGGTGCAGTACCAGCGTTATTAGCACTTACATCAGAATTAGTTAGGATTAGGTTACCAGCAGCCATTTCAATACCACCACCAGCTCTATTAGAAGTGTTCCCTGTAATTTCAGAATCTGAAACTGTCACAGAACCCCCGTCAACACCTTGAATTCCACCACCAGAACCTGAAGTTCCTGTAGCCGTATTGTTAGATATCACAACTCCATTTTGAACAATAAGCGTTCCGCCATTATTAAATAGCGCTCCACCTCCATTAGAAGCTTCTGCTCCTTGAGCATCATTATCGGTTAAAGTAACTCCATCAACCGTCATGGTTCCTAAATTATTCCAAAATCCACCACCTTCGCTAGCTGCCAAATTCATGGCTGCAGAGCCTCCAGTGATTGTATTGATTCCAGGACCTGAAACATGGATCGCTCCACCGTTTCCAGGACCGCCATTGGCAGTGAACATTCCGTTGTCCAACCCAACCGTGTTGCCCGTAAAGTTAACGAAGGTCAACGTATTCGTATTGGTATCCAATGACCAGTCCTCGAGACCGCCACCAGCTCTACTGGCCGCATTGTCCGAAATGGTTACTGGAGAACCGGACGTACCGTTTATGGTCAAGGTCGTACCTGTGGCCATTAGGATACCTCCACCGGAACCCTGTGCCCCAGTCGCATAATTTCCTGAGATAATCGTACCCTCGTTGATGACAACAGAACCAGCACCGTCCTCGGCGAAGATTCCTCCGCCTCCAACGATCTCTAAAGGATCTGCCACGAAGTCTCCATTGGCAGTGAACATTCCGTTGTCCAACCCAACCGTGTTGCCCGTAAAGTTTACGAACGTCAACGTATTCGTATTGGTATCCAATGACCAGTCCTCGAGACCGCCACCAGCTCTACTGGCCGCATTGTCCGAAATCGTTACCGGAGAACCGGACGTACCGTTTATGGTCAAGGTCGTACCTGTGGCCATTAGGATACCTCCACCGGAACCCTGTGCCCCAGTCGCATAATTTCCTGAGATAATCGTCCCTCGTTGATAACGACAGAACCAGCACCGTCCTCGGCAAAGATTCCTCCACCTCCAACGATCTCTAAAGGATCTGCCACGAAGTCGCCCTGGGCATCGTTACCTGAAATTGTGGTACCGCTGATGGTAAGAACGCCTTGGTTGTTCCAAAGTCCGCCACCTTCCTTGGCAGCCACGTTTCCGTTTACCGTTCCTCCTGTGATCGTTACAGGGGCCGGTCCGCTCACGTGCAGTCCGCCACCGTTACCGGGAGCTCCCGCTCCTGTCACCGCTCCGGTTATGTTGTTGTCGAGGTTCACATCGGTAAGTTCTACCGAACTGTCACCGTTGGTCTCGATTCCTCCACCTGCTCGGTTTGAGGAGTTGCCGGTTATTGAAATCCCGTTGGCCGTCATCGTTCCTGCGGCGTTCAAAATCCCGCCACCTGTTGACTGTGCGCCATCGGCTATATTGTTTGTTATCGCGGTTGAACCAGATAGGTCGAGTGTTCCACCTTCATTGAAGATTCCTCCACCGCCTGCTGCTCCCGCTACTTCGGTATCGTTACCAGATGCCGTGTTGGCATCGACAGTATGGTCTATAACTGACATCGTGCCCGAACCGTTCCATAATCCGCCACCTTCGTTAGCCGCTAAGTTCATGACCGCGGAGCCTCCAGTGATTGTATTGTTTCCAGGACCCGTAACGTGGATTGCTCCACCGTTTCCAGGACCTCCATTGGCAGTGAACATTCCGTTGTCCAACCCAACCGTGTTGCCCGTAAAGTTTACGAACGTCAACGTATTCGTATTGGTATCCAATGACCAGTCCTCGAGACCGCCACCAGCTCTACTGGCCGCATTGTCTGAAATGGTTACCGGAGAACCGGACGTACCGTTTATGGTCAAGGTCGTACCTGTGGCCATTAGGATACCTCCACCGGAACCCTGTGCCCCAGTCGCATAATTTCCTGAGATGGTCGTCCCTTCGTTGATAACGACAGAACCAACGCCGTCCTCGGCAAAGATTCCTCCACCTCCAACGATCTCTAACGGATCTGCCACAAAGTCGCCCTGGGCATCATTACCTGAAATTGTGGTACCGCTGATGGTAAGAACGCCTTGATTGTTCCAAAGTCCGCCACCTTCCTTGGCCGCTACGTTTCCGTTTACAGTTCCTCCTGTGATATCTACATCGGCAGCTCCGCTTACGTGCAGTCCGCCACCATTTCCTGGGGCAGCTACAGCAGGCGCAACACCTGTATTGTTATCATCAAGATTTACATTTTCTAAATTCAAAGTACCGCCAGCAATTTCAATTCCTCCACCAGCACGGTTTGATACATTTGATGAGATTTCCGAAGAACTAATAGTTACAGCTCCTCCAGTTGAAAAGACACCGCCACCAGAACCCGAAGATCCAGAAGCTAAATTACTGGTAATAGTTGTTGAGTTCTGAACGATAAGTGTTCCTCCATTATTGAAGATTCCGCCACCGCCGTTATCTGCAGCTGCACCTTGGGCATCGTTACTATCTATTAAAGTACCGTCAACAGTCATTGTACCTGTACTGTTCCATAATGCTCCACCTTCGCTCGCTGCCAAGTTTTCAGACATTTCACCTCCAGTAATTGTTGCGTCTGCAGAACCTGTAATGTGCAATCCACCACCATTACCTGGTGATGCCACTGCATCGGGACCAACACCTGCATTATTTTCGCTAATATTAAAATTTCCTGAAATATCTAAAGTTCCTTCTATAATTTCTATAGCTCCACCTGCGCGATTCGCACGGTTGAAAGCCATAACTGCACCTTCGATTGTAACTAAACCATCGGTACTTAAAATAGCACCACCAGAACCAGCGGCTCCATCTGCAATATTATTAGAAAGTGTTGCAGCGTTACCAACAATTAGCGTTCCTCCGTTATTGTATATGGCACCACCACCGTGATCGGGGTCGTCTCCAGAGGCTATATTATTATCCATAATTGTTAAACTAACATTCATGGTTCCTGCATTGTTCCAAAGACCTCCACCTTCTGAGGCGGCAAGATTATTCGATATATCTGTAAATCCGTCAACAACAGCATTTGTTGTTCCGGATAAATGTACAGCACCTCCATTTCCAGGATTTGGTGAAATAGCATTTCCAAGGCCAATATCAACACCAGCAGCATTTCCTGAAAGGACAACACCACTCAATGTCAATGTTCCGTTTGAATTATCTTCAATGGCACCACCCGCTCTACTTGCGTAATTTCCTGTGATGTTCAATCCGTTTGCTAAATTTAGCGTACCACCATCATTATTAAAAATCGCTCCTCCACGACCACCAGGCGTATCACCAGCAGCTATGTTTCTTGTAAGCGTAGTTGCTGCATCTACTGTTAAAGTACCGCCGTTATTAAAAAGACCGCCACCACCTGTAGCATTACCAATGGCAGAATTATCAGTTATTTCAACACCGTTAAGCGTCATTGTTCCGCTTCCATTCCATAGTCCACCACCTTCTTTAGCTGCGACATTATTGGTTACAGAACCATTATTCATTACAACATTACCGTCACCAGAAATGTGTAAAGCCCCACCATTACCTGGAAGAGCATTTCCTGAAGCTGCGCCAGCATCATTACCATCAAAATTAACATTGGTAAGAATAATATCTGAAGCTGATCCAGAATTATCTTCGATACCTCCACCTGCTCTATTGGCTAGGTTAGCATCGAAATCTGTATTGGATATTGATAAAACACCGCCAACGTCATTAAAAATTCCACCACCAGAACCAGCGGGAGAACCTGTACCATCGGCTATATTATTTGATATAATACAATCATTTACCGTAAGCGATGCATTGGTCAAATAAATAGCACCGCCATTTTCAGCCAATCCATTAGTAAGTATAAGATCATTCAATATCACGTTTCCCGAAGTGATGTTAAAAATTCTGCCATTTGCGTTTGCATCTATTGTTACGGCAGGACCTGCAACACCAGTAATCGTTAATGCTTTGTCAATTACCAGTTCACTATTGAGGTTAACCGTTGAGACGCCAGCAAAAGTAATAACTCCTCCATCTGGGGTGTCAATAATTGCTTGCCTCAAAGTCCCGGCTCCATCATCATCACCTGAGGTGACAATTATTTGTGCAAAGGCATCTGTTGAAGTAAAGAGTGCTAGTGCGAATGCAACTAGCAATGTAATTCTGCTTTTCATTTGGTAAGTATTTTAATTAATATTTGATTTAACATCTTTTGGGGGAAGACATAAACACTTACGACAAAATGAATGTAGCGGTTTTACATAATTTTCATTTTAACATTGCTTTAACTTAATTTCTAACGAATTAAAGAAGTTATCGGTTTATAAGATGAAACCAATTATATTAAATTTTATTTTTTATAATTTGATAAATCACATACGCTCTGGCACATGAATACCCAAAAGACTAAAAGCATTTTTTATGGTTCTTGCCACCAAATGGGATAGTTGCACCCGGAACTCTTTTTCTATTTCAGCTTCTGCTCCTAAAATCGATACATTTTGATAAAAAGAGTTAAACTCCTTAACCAAATCATAGGTATAATTAGCAATCAGTGCCGGACTATGATTATTTGCCGCACTCTGGATGACCTCGGGGAATAGTTCTAACTGTTTCAACACTTCCTTTTCTTTTGGATGTAAGGAAATTTCCGGTATCGTCAATAAATTGTCGAAATTTGATTCTGACTTACGCAAAATAGATTGGATCCGCGCGTAAGTGTATTGAATAAAAGGACCAGTATTACCCTGAAAATCTATAGAATCCTTTGGATCGAACAAAATACGCTTTGCAGGATCTACTTTTAGGATGTAGTATTTTAAAGCGCCAAGCCCTATAATTTTATAAAGTTCTTGTTTTTCTTCGGAAGAATAACCGTCCAGTTTCCCCAATTCTTCAGAAATGGTCTCCGCCGTTTTCGACATTTCGTCTATAAGCTCATCGGCGTCAACGACGGTACCTTCTCGGCTTTTCATTTTTCCTGAAGGCAAATCGACCATTCCATAACTCAAATGGTATAGGTTCTCTGCCCAATCAAAACCGAGTTTCTTAATAATTAGAAACAAGACTTGGAAATGATATTCCTGCTCATTTCCTACAGTATATACCATCCCACCAACATCGGGATAATCCTTAACACGTTGTATGGCTGTGCCGATATCTTGAGTCATATAAACGGCTGTACCATCACTACGCAAAACTATTTTTTCGTCAAGACCATCTTCGGTTAAATCGCACCAGACCGAGCCATCCTCTTTTTTGAAAAAGACTTCTTTTTTAAGACCTTCGGCGACAAACTCCTTGCCTAATAAATACGTTTGACTTTCATAATAAAGCTGATCGAAATCAACACCGAGATTTTTGTAAGTGATATCAAAACCTTCGTAAACCCAAGCATTCATCTTTTTCCAAAGTGCTACGGTTTCAGCATCTCCGGCTTCCCATTTCTGGAGCATTTGTTGGGCTTCTACTAAGATAGGTGCTATTTTTTTAGCCTGCTCCACGGTTGTACCATCAGAAACGAGTTGTTTTATTTCCTTTTTATATTCCTTATCAAATTTGACGTAATAGTTTCCGACCAGTTTATCGCCCTTTAAACCCGATGATTTTGGAGTCTCCCCATTTCCAAAGCGCTGCCAAGCCAACATACTTTTACAAATATGAATCCCACGATCATTGATGATCTGCGTCTTGTAAACTTTCTTACCGGAAGCTTCTAAAATTTCAGCCACGCTAAATCCCAAAAGATTATTGCGCACGTGCCCTAAATGCAAAGGCTTATTAGTGTTTGGAGAGCTATACTCAACCATAATAGCTTTTTGGTTTGACTCAGGTTTTACAAAACCAAATTTTTCATCATTTTTAATTTGTCCGAAAAAATGGAGATAGTAACTATCTTCAATTTCAATATTCAAAAACCCCTTAACAACATTATAGGCTTTTACCTCATCAGTGTTAGCCAACAAGTATTTCCCGATTGCTTCCCCTATTGCCACAGGGTTTCCTTTCACAAATCGCAACATAGGAAATACTACTACGGTTATATCTCCCGCAAACTCCTTACGCGTTGCTTGAAATTCAACAGATGGCAAGTCTATTTTAAAGGCGTCGTGAATGAGTTTTTTAACTTGTGGTTCTAGTATATTTTGGAGATTCATTGTTATAATGTTTAAGTGGGCAAAGGTAAGTTTTTATTAAATTTTTTGAAATAGTTTACTACCAATTACATAATTAGTTTGGCTTGTGGGTATTGTTCTCTGAAACGTTTAAAATTTTGAAGGGCATGTAAATTCTATAATTGCTTGCAACTTATTATCGACAATTAAGATTTTCTTAGAAATATTTTTCCCAATTAAAGTAGTTGGTTTAATAAAATTTTATTTCTCAACATATCATGCGTTGCTTTTGGTTTGCACATCATTAAATAAAATTTCAACCTAGAATTACTAAATTTTTTATATATTTATTTGATTTTGAGAATTTTGAAGATTTTTTAATTCGAATTATGCACTTTAACGATAAAAGTGCAGTTTTTCTGTTTTTATTGCGTTTAATCTATTCGTCGATATTTTAAAAAATTCAATAAAACCTTTCAACTAATATTTAGGCATTAAAACCTAAAAATTAGGGTTTATTAGTCTAAAAGCCCATTTTTGAAATGCTATTAATATAAGTCCCAAACTTGATGGAATCTAATAATCAATCTATAAATAGATTGTCTATATTATTTTCGAGTCATTTTTACCCATCCCTCTTAAGGTATTTTTGCCGAAATAATTTTGCAATTTTTAATGCACTAATTAACGGATGAAGCAAGTCATCACATTGACTGTTTTCTTCGCTACGCTTTTTTGTTTTTCTCAAACAAATAAGATAGATAGTCTTACCGTTAATTTAGCGTACCAAAAACAGGACTCCGCCAAGGTGGACACTTCCTTGCTTTTGGTTAAGGCTCTTTATGATAGTGGTTATTACCAAAAAGCACAATTATATATAGATCAGACTGAACGTCTCGCCAAAAGCTTAGATTACAAAAAGGGAACTGCAAATGTGTTTTACTACAAAGCCCTTATTTACACAAAGAAAAATGATTATTATAATGCCTTTGAAGGATTATCTAAATCATTATCCCTATACGCTCAAATCAAAGATGATTTAGGGATTGCGAAAGTCAAAAATAGTCTTGGACTTCTTGAAATAAAACGGGGAAATTATAGAGCGGGTCTTGAATACTCACTAGCATCATTAAAAACGTTTGAAAACAATAACCTTTTGAACGAACTTAGTGATGCCTATAACAATCTGGCTGAGGCTTATACACAAACCAATCAAGGTGATCGAGCACTAGAATTCAATCTTAAGGCATTAAAGGTCAGGTGGGATTTACAAGATAGCACCGGTATCATCCAATCCAACAAAAATTTAGGAATATTATATTCAAAAAGACGAGAGCATCGTAAAGCTATTGAGCATTATGAAAATATCTTGAATTTAATAAGCGATTCTAATAGAGAAACACTAAAAGGGGAAATTCTTCCAAGAATCGGTTTTGAGTATCTTGAATTTAATAATTATGAAAAAGCCGCAGATTATTTGCTTGAAGGCCTGAAACTAAATCGAAGAATCGAAAATGACGAAGGCATCTTACGATCTCTTAATGCTCTTGCCGATTTGAATCTTCAACGCGGCAATACCAACTTAGCAAGGACCCAAGCTAATGAAGCTTATGCCATTGCAAACCAAATAGACGACCAAAATCAACTATTGGCAAATTATAGATTGCAGAAAGAAATTGATTCTGTGAAGAAAAACTTTCAAAATGCATTTTTTTGGCAAGGAAAATTCTATGACCTAAAAACTCAACTGGATAAAGAGAATGCACCTGTATTACCTGCCTTCAAAGAGCAAATTAATACGGACTCCACAAATAATATTATTAATCTGGCTATTACTGAAAATTCAGAAGATAAAAGTGAAGCAGATGACGAGCATAGTTTAAGTCCTGCTAGTGTTATCCCTTATGTCTTAGGCGGCATTCTTCTTCTTGCTATTTTTACAATTGTTTTAGTATTGTATTACAAAGAAAGAAAAAAACAACCCAAATCTACAGCCAACGTAAAAGTAAACGAAACACTTGAATTAGAAATAGATAGATTGTTATCTCAAAATAAAGTTAGCGAAGAGCGCATTGAAAACCTAGAGGAAATCAACGGCGTGAAAGATCGTCTTTTTTCTATAGTTTCGCATGATTTAAAAGATTCTATATCGTCGATAAAAGCGTTTATAGATTTGATAAAACAAGGAAATATTTCTAAAGCTGAGTTTGACAACCTCATACCACAATTGAGCGAAAATGCAGATAGCGCCATGGAATTACTGTATAATTTACTTAATTGGTCAAAATCACAGATGCAGAACCTTGAACCACAAGCCGAAATCTTTAACATTCAGGATGTGTTCCATAATAAAATGAGCTTAGTGGAACAAAAAGTGGAACAAAAAGAAGTAAAACTAGTTGATAATAGTCATCGCGATTTTGTTTTTGCTGATAGAAGCATGATAGAGATTGTTGTACAAAATCTTATTACCAATGCTGTTAAATTTACTAAAAAGGGAGATGTTATAACGGTTTCCAATAGCGATAACTATGGCAAGTGCTTAATTACTGTTGAAGATACGGGAGTAGGGATTTCAAAAGAAAACATTTCAAAATTATTTAAAAAAGGGAACTTTACAACCACTGGTACAAGTAATGAAAAAGGTACAGGCCTCGGACTCACAATTTGTAAAGAACTGGTAGAACTCAATGATGGAAAAATATGGGTAGAAAGTAAGGTTGGTGTTGGTAGCAAATTTTTCGTAGAAATACCGAAGATGGAAGCCAAGTAAAAATTATATTACAATCGCAAAATTCCAAATTCTAAAACTCAAAATCCAAAATTCAAAAATTTTTAATCTTCGATTCCTAATCCCTATTCCCTTTTGCCTAATACCTAATCCCTAGGCAAAAACACTTCTGCCATCATGCAACGTGCGCTGCCACCACCACAAGTTTCTATAGTTTTTAAATCGCTAGAAATGATTTCACAATGCTTCTGTATTGCTGCAATCTGATTTGCATCCAAACTATCGTGAGCAGACTTGCTCATCACTAAATATTTACTATCGTTTTCACCATGAAGCTGAAGCATGTTCCCTGCAAAGTGGTGCATTTGTACTTCGGAAATAGAAATTATGGATTTGTTATCTTGTTTTAAACTCTTTATAAGCATTTTTTTCTCTTTCTTATCATCTATTGAATCTAAGCAAACCACAGCAAAATTCTCGGCAACACACATCATCACATTGGTATGATAAATTGGCTTTCGCACACCGGCTACATCTTGGTTTGCAGTAAAAACTATTGGAGTGTATTCAAAATCTTCACAAAATTCAATAAATAATTCTTCATCAGCTCGAGGTGATAATGCACAATAGGCTTTTTTATTGACACGGTCTAAAATCACGCTCCCTGTGCCTTCCAAAAAAACGCCCTCATCCTCTGCACTGGTATAATCAATTATATTTTTAATGACAAAACCCTCCGCTTCCAATCGTATAAAAATTTCGTCCCGGCGTTCCTTTCTTCGGTTTTCAGCAAACATGGGATAAATCGCTACGTCACCATTACTATGGAAACTCACCCAATTGTTTGGAAAAATCGAATCGGGGGTATCTCCTTTAAGGTCATCTTCCTCAACAATAACATTTATACCAAATTTAGTGAGCTTGTCAACAAACGCATCAAATTCTTTTTGCGCCATTACATTGATATCTGAATTTTTCAAAGATAAATCCTCCTGAAAAAAATTGTTCACTGCGGTTTGTTCGTTCATCCTAAAATTGACCGGACGAATCATCAAAATGGTATTGGTGGTTTGAGGCATAGATTGCATATTTGTGCGAAAGTAGTATTTTTTATTTTTTTTGGGATAGACAATCTTGATTAATTCATTAAGTGAATTTGTTTAAATTTAAGCATGAAAAAACTATACCTCCTACTATTCATTTTAAGTGCTTGTACTTCGGAAGAAAACAAAGAATCTTATGATTTTGAAACACGTTTTGAAAAGTCTGAAGGCTTAGAAACTGCCACCTATGCTGAAGCCATAAAATTTTATGAGGAACTAGCTAAGTTCTATCCTAACGTTGACATTAGAACCGTTGGTGAAACCGATTCTGGAAAGCCCTTGCATTTAGTAACCTTAAATTCGGCAGCCAATTTTAATTTTAAAACCATCAGAAAAAATAAACGAGTTGTATTGATTAATAACGGCATACATCCTGGTGAGTCCGATGGTATTGATGCTACCATGATGTTGTTCAGGGATTATGCAAGCGGTAAACTAAAAATGCCAGAATCTACAGTTATTGCAACCCTACCAATTTACAATATAGGTGGAAGTCTAAACAGAAATTCTACGACAAGAACCAACCAAAATGGACCTAAAGCTTATGGATTTAGAGGCAATGCACAGAAACTTCGACCTCAACCGCGATTTTATAAAATCTGATACCAAAAACGCGAGGGCTTTCGCTAAAATTTTTCACTTAGTCCAACCCGATGTATTTATCGACAACCATGTGAGTAACGGTGCCGATTATCAATATACGCTTACCCATTTATTCACACAGCACAACAAATTGGGTGGCAGTCTAGGCGATTATCTTCACACTGAACTGATGCCGAAATTGGAACATAAACTCGCTGAAAAATCCTGGGAAATCACACCGTATGTTAACGTATTTAATAGCGTACCCGAAAAAGGATTTTCCCAATTTATGGACTCACCTCGTTATTCCACAGGCTATACAACGCTTTGGAACACCTTAGGAATGATGGTAGAGACCCACATGTTGAAACCTTATAAACAGAGAGTTGAAGGCACTTACGAACTTTTAAAAAGCATGATTGAACTTACTGAAATTGATGGTGCTAAAATTTCCGAATTAAGGAAAAATGCATTTACTGAAGTTCAAGAAAAAGGCACTTATGCTGTTAATTGGGAAATAGATACCACCAAAAGTTCGATCTTGAATTTTAAGGGGTATGAAGGCCTGATGGTACCTAGCGAAATCACCGGATTTGAAAGGTTGAAATATGACCGCTCCAAACCTTTTACTAAAAATGTAGCGTACCAAGATTATTTTAAACCTAGCCTAGAGATTACAGTACCAAAAGCCTACGTTATTCCTCAAGGCTGGTGGAAAGTAATTGAACTTTTAAAATTAAATAAAGTAAAACTTTCAGCATTTGAAGCCGATACAATTTTAAAGGTAAATAGTTACAAGATAAAAGATTATAAAACCAGGAGTACAGCTTACGAAGGTCATTATTCACATTACGATGTTATTTTAAAATCTTCTGTAATTGAAAAACAGTTTTTTAAAGGCGATTATCTCATAACAACAAATCAGCCCGCAATTAGGTACCTTTTAGAAACCTTAGAACCACAAGCAGTAGATTCGTTTTTCAACTGGAACTTCTTTGACTCGATATTACAACAAAAAGAGGGCTTTTCTCCATACGTATGGGAAGATAAGGCCTTAGAATTATTAAATCAAAATGCCGAACTTAAAGCTGAATTTGAAATGAAGAAAAGTAACGAAAAAGATTTTGCGGAAAATTGGTACGCACAATTGGATTGGCTCCACAAACAAAGCGAAAATTACGAAGAAGCGCACCTACAGTATCCCGTTTACAGAATTTTAAAATAATCTCCATTTTCACAAGATATAATTCAAAACGATAACCAATAAGCCTGAAACAGAATCACTCTGCACCAGCATTCAATTGGCTTCGTTCCTCATTTTTCAGTTTCCCATAAGTTAGGCCTCGCTCCCACCATTGGGTCATTTTATCCTTTTTGAAAATCAGGGAATTGGTGGTTAAAACCGTTGGCGTGTAATAAAAATTAATGATTGCATTTTGATTGGTCGCCACAAATTTGGCAATCCTGATGTTACTGTTCTCTATCCTATCCAGCATAAAAGCGAACATATTAGTCATCAATGAAAAGGCGTTTAAGGATGGCATTCGGTTGTAAGTGGTTATTTCAGTTTGCAGAATAATGGCGTCAACAACTGTTGCACCTCGCTTTATTGCCTCTTCAATTGGCACCATGGAACCTAATCCGCCATCAGCATACTCGCAACCATTCTTTTTTACGAGCGACATAAATGGCGTGTAATTACAGGAAATCCAGACCCACTCGCAGAATTCATCGTAGCTATAATCTTTCAAATACTTATACTCCACTTCATTTAATGATAGATTAGAGACCGTTACCGCAATATCAATTTGAGTTTGTTTCAGGACTTCAAACTCAGCTTTGGTAATGGTTTCTTTAATAAGAGCTTTCAATTTATAGCTTTCGCCGAAGGTTTTACTACCCCGCAAAAGGTTTCTTAGCACATTGAAATGATTTATTCCAATGGTTTCAACGCCTTTTTTTTTCTTGATAGTAAATGGGCAGACGCTGAAAATTGAATTTTGGTCAACGTTGGTATAGACTTCCTTTATTTTCTGCACTTTTTTCAATGCCAAATGAGTGACCAACAAACTGCCTGTTGATGTCCCTATAAACATATCGTAGTCATTCTTTTTGTTCTCAATCAGGTATTGGGCAACACCACCTGCAAATGCGCCCTTACTCCCTCCTCCAGAAATAACCAATGCTCTCATACTACTCGTTTTGTTTTTTTACTTCTGAAATAAGCTGTTTAAAGACTGGCTCGGCTTCCAATTCAGAAATTAACGTTTTGGCGAATTTAGAAAATTGCCAAACATGATGGTTGGTTGCCAAAACTAAACTTTCAATAGATGTCTTTTCGAAAGCCCCTAGTAATTTCAAATATTTAAATGCGTTCATCCGCAGTTCAAAATGTTGATTTGGTAACGCATATCTAATCAATTCATCTAAAACCGCTTGCTTTTTATCTGGTTGATATTCCAAGGTATTTAGATTTAGAGCAAGCCACAACAATCTTACATTTTTATCATTGAAACCCTGAACGGTCTTGGTTTTTTCTAAATACTTTACACGATCTTCGGGAAAATTAGCCCAAAGATTATATAATGCGTTTTCAATAGTTACATAAGATTTGTCCTTGAGAAGACTCTCGTAATTTGATTTGAGCTCCTCAGGGATTTTCTGAACGTATTTTGAAATGGCCTGCCTAACCTCCAGACTATTCCTGAAAGCTTCAGCCTCAATATGACTTGACATTTGGGCCACGATTTTCACTTTTGCCTTATCAGAAACATTTGAGACTAAAAAATCTTTACATTCTTGGGAAGATTCCTCGCAATTAATACTGAAATACTCCCGCATAAATTCTGATGTCTTCAAGCTTTTTACAATGACGTCTTCGGGAAGTTCAGCTTTTGTAAGCCATTCATTTTCAAAATCCGCAAGGTCGGTACCGCTCGCCTGCTCCACCTCAGATATAAAATCTTCAGTTTTCACATTTCCGTAGGCGTGTTTTTCCAGATATCCTTTTACCGCAGATTGAAACGCAGAATCGCCCACCTGTTCTCTCAAAACGTGTAAGGCCCAAGCTCCTTTTTTATAGAATGTAGTACTACTAGATTTCGGATTCAGTAAAGATGTACTTTCTCCGGCTTCCTCTTGGGCAATCAATTCTTGGGCATTTTCGAAGAGTTGCCAATAATAATGGTCATCGCCTAAAATGTATCGTTCCGCCAATAGCGCATAATAGGTAGCAAAACCTTCTTGCAGCCAATGATGCTCACTTGAAGTAGCAGTCACAAAATCGCCGAACCATTGGTGTGCGAGTTCGTGGGCGTTTACCGTAATATAATTTTTATCCTGAAAACCAATAGAATCTACTACAAAACTGTCTGAAAAAATGGTTAGGGTGGTGTTTTCCATCCCCGAATAAAGAAAATCCTTTACTGGAACTTGCTTGTAATTTTGCCAAGGAAACGGGACGCCAATCTCTTCTTCCAAAAAATCGAACATACGTTTTGAATACCGATAGGTAGGTTCAAATTTAAGTGAATCTTTGGGATAGTAATAATACGCTAAAGGAATTCCACTTTTTGAAGTGTTTGTTTCCTTTTCGTATTTGCCAATGGCCAATGCAACCAAATAGCTGGGCATCGGTTTTTGCATATCATAATGCCAAGTCGTAAAACCGTTTTCGACCTCTTTATTTAAAAGTTTTCCATTTGCCAATACTTCGTAGCCATTCTCATACTTAATTGATAGATCAAATTCAATTTTATCGTTAACGTCATCGATGCTTGGGAGCCAGTTGCTGGTGTATTTTCCTTGACCTTGGGTCCAAATTTGGTGTTCTATAAAATAAAGGGCTTTTTTCGGTTTGGATGTATAGTCAAATTCAAGACTGTAATTTTCGCCAGATTTAAAAGGATATAAAAACCATAATTTATTGTCTGTTATCTTAGAATCTACAACACTATTTTGGAGCGTTTGTTGATTTTCGAAATTAATGGAAGTTGTCAATTCGAGATTTTTCGCATCTAAGTAAATAGAATCGGTATCCTTTAAAATTTTAAACTTAATCTCAATTTTACCTGAAATCGTTTTTTCGGATAAGGTAAAATGTACTTCTGCTTTAATATGACTAAAATCGACCAAATCAATTTGTTGGGCGTTCAATTTGCCAACCTGGAAGAAAAATAAAAAGAGTAAAAAGCTTGAAATTAGTTTCATAAATTAAATCCTATCAAATATGAAACCAAAATACGAAAAACTATCTGTCCTTACGAAGCCATTCTCATTTCGATTTGACCATCATTCCAACCATTAGAGAAATGACATCATTTAGGCCTGGCCTTTTAAATTTATATAGATACATCTGTTGACAAGTTCTTTATGACTTACTAGAAGAATGAAAGAAAAACCTGACTATAAAATAAAACCGCCTAGGCTTAAGTAATTTCTCCTAACCTCAAAATGACTGTGGCATCCAAAGGAATTTAGTAAATTCGCAAACATGAGCACCAACCTCCAAACGCCAATAGATTATCTTAAAGGTGTCGGTCCAAACCGTGCGGATTTGCTACGCAGCGAACTGGGCGTTCACACCTACCAAGATTTGATAAATCTGTTCCCAAATCGGTATTTGGACCGTACCCAATATTATAAAATCAACCAACTGCAACGCAATAGTGCGGAAGTTCAAATTATTGGGAAAGTCATCGGATTTCAAGAGGTTGCTCAAAAGAAAGGCAAACGATTGGTGGCGAAATTTCAGGACGAAACAGGAGTTATGGAACTGGTTTGGTTTCGCGGTCAAAAATGGATTAGGGAGAGCATAAAATCCAATGTACCGTACGTTATCTTCGGAAAGATTAATTGGTTCAATGGCGTGTTCAGTATGCCACATCCCGAAATGGAACTTGTGAGCACACACAAGAATAAGCTCCGCACTTCGATGCAACCTGTTTATCCTTCCACCGAAAAATTCTCGAACAAGGGCATGACCAATAAGGTGATGAACACCATAATGCAAAACCTGTTTTTGGAGACTAATGGTCGGTTTTTTGAAACACTTCCTGAAGAGATATTGTCAGATTTAAAATTGCTATCAAAAAGCGATGCGTTGTTGAACATTCATTTCCCAAAGCAACATGACCTATTGGCTCGGGCAGAATTCCGATTAAAATTCGAGGAATTATTTTATATCCAGATTCAGTTAATCTTAAAAAATCTCATTAATAAATCGAAAATCAAGGGCTTCAATTTTGATTCTGTTGGCACTTATTTCAACACCTTTTACAAAGATCATTTGCCCTTTAATCTAACCAATGCCCAAAAACGGGTGCTTAAGGAAATTCGACAAGACTTAGGCAGTAACGCCCAAATGAACCGACTTTTGCAAGGAGATGTAGGCTCCGGAAAAACTATTGTGGCTTTTATGAGCATGTTAATGGCACTAGATAATGATTTCCAAGCCTGCTTGATGGCACCTACCGAAATATTAGCCATTCAACATTTTCAAGGCTTGAGCGAGCTCGCCGAAAAAATGAATATTTCTATCGCATTGCTTACGGGGTCAAGTACCAAAAAACAACGTAAAGTTATTCACGACGAATTGGAAAGTGGCGCACTTCATATCTTGATTGGAACCCACGCACTTTTGGAAGATAAGGTGCAATTCAAAAATTTAGGATTGGCCATTATTGATGAACAGCACCGATTTGGTGTGGCGCAAAGAAGTAAATTATGGGAAAAGAGCCCACCTCAGTCCTCCCGGAGGGAGGAAGCGAAAGCTGTACTAAATCGATATCAAACAGCTCGGCCATCTGCTTATAATTTGATGAAAGAGCTTCAGCAAGAAAATAAAAAAAATAGCACTGAAGCCGAACGTATTTTATGGGAATGTTTAAGAGGAAAAAAATTAGGATTTAAATTCAGAAGGCAACACATCATCGATGAGTTTATAGCTGATTTTATCTGTATTGAAAAAAAACTGGTCGTAGAAGTTGACGGTGGTTACCACAACACACCTGAACAACGAGGTGCAGATGAGTTACGAACAGCAATTCTAAATGATTTGGGCTTCAAGGTCATAAGATTCAAAAATGAAGAAGTCATAGGAAATATTGACAACTGCATCCGAGTCATCACATTCGAGTTAGAAAGCCTTCCCTCGGGGGAAGTTGGTGGGGCTTCTATCCCACCCCACATTCTCGTCATGACCGCAACGCCAATCCCACGCACCTTAGCAATGAGTGTTTACGGCGATCTGGATATTTCGGTTATTGATGAGCTGCCGCCAGGACGTCAGGCAATAAAAACCGTGCATAGGTTCGATTCAAATCGGCTTAAGGTCATGCGCTTTATGCGAGATGAAGTTGAGAAAGGCCGTCAAATTTATATTGTTTATCCTCTCATTCAGGAAAGTGAACATATGGATTATAAAGACCTGATGGACGGCTATGAAAGTGTAGTTAGGGAATTTCCGCAGCCAAAATACCAGATTTCAATCGTCCACGGACAAATGAAACCAGCCGACAAGGATTTTGAAATGCAACGTTTTGTAAAAGGGCAAACCCAAATTATGGTCGCCACCACTGTGATTGAGGTGGGCGTCAACGTCCCCAATGCCTCTGTGATGATTATTGAAAGTGCCGAGCGTTTTGGACTTTCTCAACTTGCACCAACTAAGAGGTCGGGTTGGCCGAGGTGCCGAGCAGAGTTATTGTATCTTGATGACAGGTCATAAATTGAGTCAAGATAGTAAAGTGCGGTTGGAAACCATGACCAAAACTAGTGACGGCTTTGAAATAGCCGAAGTCGATTTAAGGCTCCGAGGTCCAGGCGATATCATGGGTACCCAGCAAAGTGGGGTTTTAAATCTTAAAATAGCAGACATTGTAAAGGACAAGGATATCTTACAGAGTGCTCGATTTTACGCCAAGCGAATTTTAGGCAACGACCCAACCCTTGCAAAACCAGAACATAGGGTTATTCTGAATACCTATCGTGCATTAGGAAAATATAAAAATATCTGGAACTATATAAGTTGAATTTTAAGAAAGACTGAGGACGAAAGACTCGACATTGATAACAGAACACTGAACGAATGATAAAACTAAAAAAAACTCTTAAAATCACAGTAGGCGTCGTCATTTTCTTCACGCTCCCTACCCTACTGCTCTTTGCGTTTATGTACCTAAAATATAACGAACCACTGCCCGAAGGTATTCAAGGCGAAAAGGCAGATGCACTTGCTAATAAAATGCTCGACGCCTTAGACTACGAGGCTTACGAAGAGACTGATTATATTGAATTTACTTTCAAAAATATGCATCGGTACAAATGGAACAAGGCTGAAAACACCTGCGAAGTATTATGGAAAAGTTTTAGGGTGGAACTCGATTTAGCCAATTCCAATAATTCCAAGGTATTTGTAGCCGAACAGGAATACAGCGGTGAAGAAAAGCAGGATTACACTAAAAAAGCGGAAAGCTATTTTAATAACGACAGCTTTTGGTTGGTTGCGCCATATAAGGTTTTTGACCAAGGAACTGAACGCAGATGGGTCAACACAGAAGATGGGGACGCAGCACTTTTGGTTACTTACACTTCGGGAGGCTCAACACCGGGCGATTCTTATTTATGGCATTTAGACGAAAACGGAATGCCAGAAAGTTTCCAAATGTGGGTGGATATCTTACCCATTGATGGATTTGAAGCCTCTTGGAAAGATTGGAAGACCACTGAGACCGGGGCCAAGTTGCCCACCTTTCATAAGTTTTTGGTTTTGGGGATAGAATTAGATATAGGGAAAACTTCGAAGTAGAATAAGAGTAACCTGTTACTACAAAGTTTTATATGGATTAAAAGACCCTATATCCATATATAAATCCTATTGTCTTAAATTTGGAATCCCAACCAGAGTTCTGAAGTATATTTGACGAGAATTGATATCTTAACTCTAAACTATGCTGTTCATATTCCAGTCCTAAGCCGACAGCAGGATTTGTTCTATTGCCGAGCAAAATTTTTCTTTTTGGAATTTCAAAATTAACCTCTTGTCTGGTTTCAAATTTAGAGTCTAAATCAAAACCTATAATATAGGCAAGATTAAAAAAGATATTAAAATCATCATTTAAAAAAGTAGAATATCTAATGCCAATTGGTAAATCTATCGTTGTATAGTCAACATTATAGTAAAAACCATTAACTATCTCCTCGTTTTTATAATTTTGAAATGTAGGTTCAATGAAAGCAGAATATTTGTTTTGACCGGAAGTAAATACATATTCAAATTCTACACCAAAACGGAATGAACCTTTACTGGATAAACTTGCTTCTCGCTCACTAAATGTTAGTCTTTCACTTACTGAAAGACTGCTTATATTCATACCCGCTCTTACGGTTAAATTAAAATTATCAGCAACAAGATTTTCAGAATAGGAATTTGAATTACTGTTGCAAGAGTTATATTTCTTAAAAATTCGCGATAGCCCGTTCTTATCGTACTCTACTTTAGATATTTCATCTGAGCCGACACAAACATTATTAAAAATTTTCGTAAGCTGAGATTGATATGTTGTATTATAAGCCACCACTTTTTTATCATTAATATATTTGATATAAGGCTTAAAAATAAGAGGCTCATATTTCAAAGTGTCTTTTGAATAAAAATACTGAATCAAATTAGTGCTGGAATAATAATATAGATTAGCGTCCCCTTCTTGAAGAACCCTTAAAAAAACTTGATCTTTTTCAAACAATGGCGACTCTTGCGAGCTAATTCGATCTAAAATCATTGAAGATTGGTCTATTTCAACAGTTGCTCTTATAAACTTTACCTTTCCGTAAATTGCGAACTCCTTGGTTTCAGAAATATCTAGGTTTTTTATTTCAGACCCCATGGACAGCTTGAATTGAAAATCTATTGGATTATTGTCCCAACCTAAATTTTTAATTAAGCACTCTGTTCTTATATTATTAGAATCAATAAAATAGCCCTCTTCAAATTTTATTTGTGAATGTCCATTCAGCTGAGTAAAAGACAATTAAAAGAATAACTAAAAACTTCTTTAGAATTGAAATGCTAAGATTAATTGCGGAAACTTCTGCGTTTCTCATGTAGTAAAAGGTTTATTTACAGTAAAATCATTAACTTTTTTGTCCCACAAACTGCTGACTCTTCAATTTAAACAACACATTAAAACTGGTCAAGCTCCCGTAACTTCTAGTAATATATTGCTGTAGGTCAATTTTTTCCTGCTCATCTAAGTTTTTGCTGCTGTTGATTTTCTGTTCCATAACCCGTAAACGGTCACGTACCATTGTTATTTTATGGAAGAAACTATCAATGGGCATTTCCTTGCCTTGAAGATTAGTATCCCCAGGTTCCATAATGAGCTTGCCGCCTTTCCACTTGTCGGCTATGGATGTAACTTCCGAGACATCGCTCCACCGTTTTAAGATTTGGACAAGACTACTTTCCACTTCAGAAAAACTAACGCTGTCCACCTCATCTTCACAGGCCTCAATCACTTCGAAGTCGCTATCTATTTCGATGGTTTCAAGTCCGCTATCAATAAACGTGACCCAATAATGTTTGGATGTAACGTTAGTAACGACGCCTTTTCCAAATTCGTTGTGGTTGATTCTTGAGCCAATGCCAAGTAGTTCCATATTTTAATTTTTAAATGTTCTACAAGTATAGTGATAGAATTATAAATTTCAAATAGTGCTTGAATTAAAAGCATCTAAACCTTTTTTAAGAATACGAATAAAGGTGTTGTTTGCACTCTTCAAAAAAATCAAAGTCAATTGATTTCTTAATGGATTTTAATGATAATCAAACTGATAAAAGTTGTTGATTTAAATTACAGCTTATGGCTCGGGAACATGGATTTATCCCATGCTTAAAATTGTTCTACTACGTATAAACTACATTTTGTAGTATTAACATCTTTTAATTGTAGCAATACGCATTATATTCTAAATTTGACTTGAGACCACTATTTTGATAACATTTTAGATGATGAACAAATACATTGTACAACCCATAAAAAGACCAAGCTTGAGCCGTCGTGTCAAACGTCCGACCCAAACGGGATTTTCCAGCCCAGCAACCCATTATTCTGAACCACGAATCGATTTGAATGAGGTTTTGGTTAAAAACAAAAACGCAACGTTTTACGTGAGGCTGGCAGATGATGGTTTTGCAGATTTTGGCATTCATAGAAATGATGTACTGATTGTGGATAAATCAATTTCAGGCAGCAAAGACCAACTCGCATTGATAATTTCAGATGGTGAATTTAAAGTTGAGCGCTTGAAAAAACAAATCACTTATGAAATTTGGGGAATTATTACCCACGTTATAAAATCGGTCATGCCATGATTGCTTTAGTAGATTGCAACAGTTTTTACGCTTCCTGCGAACAGGTGTTTCGACCCGATTTAAAGAACAAACCTGTGGTTGTACTTAGTAACAACGACGGTTGTATAATAGCGGCCAACAAGGAAGCCAAGGCCTTGGCGCATATCCCCATGTTTCAGCCCGTATTTAAAATCAAGAAGATTCTTGATGATAACAAGGTAAATTGCTTCTCATCCAATTACACTTTATACAGCGACATGTCGCGACGGGTCATGGATACCTTAAAGCTGTTTTCGCCGAAAGTTGAAGAATACAGCATTGATGAAAGCTTCGTGGATCTTTCACATTACGATATAAACGATTTAGACCAAATTTCGCACGAAATAAAAAATACGGTATTTAAACATACGGGTATCCCAGTTGGCGTAGGCGTTGCCAAGACAAAATCGCTTTCAAAATTGGCAAACCGCTGTGCCAAGAAAAAAATTGAGAACGATAATGTTTATGTGGTAGATTCTGAAGAAAAACGAATAGAATTACTCAAATTTATTGCTATCAAAGACACCTGGGGAATTGGTAAACAACACGCAACAAGATTACAAAATATTGGGAAGCAGACCGCTCATGATTTTTCAAATATGCCAGTTGCCTGGGTTAGAAAAAACATGACCGTGATTGGCGAACGTTTATGGCGAGAACTCAATAATGAAATTTGCTTAGAATTGACCACCGCACCTAATCCAAAAAAAGGTATCGGGACGGCAAAATCCTTCGGGTTCAAACTAACCGACTTTTCGCTCATTCAAGAAGCCTGCAGTTATTATGTGAGCGAGGTTGCCGACCTCCTGCGTCAGCAAGATAGCGCAGCAAACCAAATTGAAATCTACCTTACCACTAATTATCACAGTAACTCTGACCGTCAATATAGAAATAAAATCGTGATGAATTTAGACCAGCCCACCAACAGTACAGTTGTTTTAACAAAAACAGCATTAGATGGTCTCAAGCAGATTTTCAAACCCGGCTATCGCTATAAAAAAGTGGGCGTTAATCTAATGGGATTAGTGCCAGACCATCAAATACAAACCAGTTTGTTCACTAATCCTGAAGATTCGGTAAACGATGTACTTACAGAGTTAATGGATAAACTTAACGGGAAGTTCGGGAAGAATAAACTAAAATTAGCAGTTGTTGGAAATCGGGAAAAAGAATGGGCATTAGTCAAAGAGCACCGCAGCCCGAGGTACACCACGCAGTGGGGTGAGTTGATGACCATTGGCAAGGACACCACACCATAATAATATCCAATTTCATGTCAAAGGGGACTTTAACCCCAATGTAAATATACATCCAAAACCCTTATCTTTGCAACTTTGAAATTCACATAGAAAATTTCCACAGTATTTATGAGCAAGTTTGAGGATGCCATTGAGGTGCAAGGTGCACGAGTACATAATTTAAAGAACATTGACGTTACTATCCCAAGGGAAAAATTGGTGGTGATTACGGGACTATCCGGAAGCGGAAAATCATCCTTGGCGTTCGATACCATTTATGCGGAAGGTCAGCGCCGCTACATCGAAACATTTTCGGCGTATGCGCGTCAGTTCTTGGGTGGTTTGGAACGCCCTGATGTGGATAAGATTGATGGCCTTTCCCCAGTAATCGCCATAGAACAAAAAACCACCAGTAAATCGCCTCGTTCTACCGTTGGGACAATCACAGAAATTTACGATTTTTTACGTCTCCTATATGCCAGAGCGAGTGATGCGTATAGCTACAACACGGGCGAAAAAATGGTAAGCTATAACGATGAGCAAATTAAAGACCTTATCAAAGAGAGTTATCAAGGTAAACGCATCAATGTTTTGGCGCCAGTAATTCGCTCTAGAAAAGGACATTATCGCGAGCTCTTTGAGCAAATTGGTAAACAAGGTTTCGTTAAAATTAGAGCCGATGGTGAAGTGCGTGACATTATCAAAGGCATGAAACTAGACCGCTATAAAATCCATGATATTGAAATTGTTATCGATAGACTTAAAATTGATGATAGTGAAAATAACGATAAGCGCTTAGAGGAATCGATTAATACGGCCATGTACCACGGCGATGATGTCCTTATGGTGTTGGACCAAGATTCTAATGAAGCTCGCTATTTCAGTAGGAATTTGATGTGCCCAAGTTCTGGCATTTCCTACCCAAATCCTGAGCCTAATAATTTTTCATTCAATTCACCCAAAGGTGCCTGTCCTACCTGTAATGGGATTGGTACTTTGTACCAAGTTAATGAAACGAAGATTGTACCAGATGATAGCATTTCTATAAAAGCTGGAGCTTTGGCACCGCATGGTCCGCAAAAAAACAGTTGGATTTTCAAGCAGTTTGAAACCATTGCACAACGTTTCGATTTCAAGTTAAGTGATGCTTATAAGGATATTCCCAAGGAAGCTAAACAGATGATAATGTACGGCGGCAACGATAAATTTACTGTGGAAAGCAAAACACTGGGCGTTACCCGAGACTATAAAATCGATTTTGAAGGTGTTGCCAATTTTATTGAAAGTCAGTATAAAAATGCCGACACCACATCTTTAAAACGATGGGCAAAAGCCTATATGGATAAAGTGGAGTGCCCCGAATGTGAAGGGTCACGTCTGCGGAAAGAGTCTCTTTTTTTTAAGGTCAATGGATTGAGTATTGCCGATTTGGCTCAGAAAGATATTGTGAATCTAGCGGATTGGTTTGAAAACCTTAACAAACACCTGAGTAAGACCCAACTTCAAATTGCTGAAGAAGTCATAAAAGAAATTAAAAATCGATTGCAGTTTCTGTTGGATGTAGGTTTAGATTATTTGTCGCTCAACCGAGGCTCAAAATCACTTTCGGGCGGTGAGGCACAGCGCATCAGATTGGCAACACAGATTGGGTCGCAATTGGTGGGCGTGCTCTATATTTTGGATGAACCGAGTATTGGGCTGCATCAAAGAGATAATGCAAAACTGATAAATTCACTTATTTCACTTCGTGACATTGGTAATTCTGTAATTGTGGTAGAACACGATAAGGATATGATTGAGCGGGCAGATTACGTCATCGACATTGGACCAAAAGCAGGAAAATATGGTGGAGAAATTATAAGCATCGGCACACCTCAAGAATTATTGACCCACGATACCTTAACTGCCGATTATTTAAATGGAAAAAAAGAAATACCAGTACCCAAGACCAGAAGAAAAGGCAATGGAAAAAAAATTATCCTAAAAGGGTGTACTGGCAATAATTTGAAAAATGTTTCCATAGAGATTCCGTTAGGAAAAATGATTGGAGTTACTGGAGTTTCTGGAAGCGGAAAATCCACACTTATCAATGAAACGCTTTACCCTATAATGAACGCTCATTATTTTAATGGCGTTAAAATACCGATGCCTTATAAAAGTATTAAAGGTCTGGAACATGCCGATAAGGTTATTGACATCAATCAAAGCCCTATTGGCAGAACACCTCGAAGCAACCCTGCAACCTATACTAAAACATTCGACGAGATAAGAAGTTTATTTGCTAAGATACCCGAGGCGATGATTCGTGGATATAAACCAGGACGTTTCAGTTTTAATGTAAAAGGTGGACGCTGTGAAACTTGTCAAGGCGGAGGATTACGGGTTATTGAAATGAACTTTCTGCCAGACGTTTACGTGGAATGCGAAACCTGCCAAGGTAAACGCTTTAACAGAGAGACCTTAGAGATTAGATATAAAGGGAAATCAATCAGTGATGTTCTAAATATGACGATTTCTGAAGCCGTTGAATTTTTTGAACACATCCCAAAGATTTATAGAAAACTACAAACCATTCAAGATGTTGGTCTTGGATACATTACCCTTGGTCAGCAAAGCACAACGCTTTCGGGCGGCGAAGCACAGCGTATAAAATTAGCCACTGAACTTAGCAAAAGAGACACGGGCAACACGTTCTACATTTTAGACGAGCCTACAACAGGCCTTCACTTTGAAGATATTAGAGTGTTAATGTTGGTACTTAACAAGTTAGTCGATAAAGGCAATACCGTTTTAATTATTGAGCATAACCTCGATGTAGTTAAAATGTGTGATTATATTATTGATATTGGTTACGAAGGCGGTCAAGGTGGTGGGGAAGTTGTAGCTAAAGGTACACCTGAGCAAATTGTAAAGGATAAAAAAAGCTATACTGCAAAATTCTTAAAGAAAGAATTAAGTTGAAATTTTATAGCCATTATAGTCTTTTTTCAATATTTTTTTTGTTCAAACGCAAATTTAATGTCAATTACTCAACTTTATTATTATTTTTACAATCTAACAATGAATAGATATTTTTAAATAAAAGTTTCTGTTCTATAAAATTAATTAATCATGAAAAGTATTCTTTGGCTTGTAGCCGTAATCTGTATTATTGCTTGGCTTCTTGGACTTTTGGGCGTTATTCCAGGTTTAGGATCAAGTAGTTTAATCCATATATTATTGGTTATCGCAGTTATCGTTATTCTGTACAATATTATATCAGGAAGAAAACCATTGTAATAAACAACAATATATTATTTAAAAGGCGAACTATTAGGTTCGCCTTTTTTTATTTCGCAACAATTATAAATGACTTTATTTTAACTCGTTTTATTATCAATTCACTTATTTTTGTGGCCCTGCGAAAAAAAAATGAATTTGATTTAAAGATGAGAAAAGAACAAAACCACAAAGGCTGGAACGAAATAAAGACCAACGACTCTTGGGCCCTTTTTAAAATTATGGGTGAGTTTGTAAATGGTTATGAAAAACTAAGTAAAATAGGCCCATGTGTTTCTATTTTTGGCTCTGCCCGTACCAAGCCAGATCACAAATATTATAAATTAGCGGAAGAAGTTGCTACTAAAATTGTTGACCATGGTTACGGCGTTATCACTGGGGGTGGACCTGGAATAATGGAAGCCGGAAACAAGGGCGCACATATTGCTGGCGGGACTTCCGTTGGACTTAATATAGATTTGCCTTTTGAGCAACATGATAATCCATATATTGATAGTGATAAGAGCTTAGATTTTGATTACTTTTTTGTAAGAAAGGTAATGTTTGTTAAATACTCTCAGGGCTTCGTAGTCATGCCAGGTGGTTTTGGTACTTTGGACGAACTTTTTGAAGCCATGACCCTCATCCAAACCAATAAAATTGAGAAATTTCCAATAATATTGGTGGGAACAGAATTCTGGGGTGGATTGATGGAATGGATAAGAGCGACTCTTTTGGAAGCAAATAATAACGTGAGTGCCAAGGATCTTGACTTAATGCACGTTGTTGATAGTGCTGATGAAGTTATTGACATACTCGATAAATTTTATAAGGAATATGGCCTAAGTCCGAATTTTTAAATCCTTCTAAAAATTTTAAAGTCTATTTTCATCTTTTCTTTACAATAAAGTATCCACTAAATAATTTTAGTGACCATTTGCCCGTAAAGCTGCAATGTCAAACTAATATGATATTGAGTATTAATACCTTTTCGGCAACAGAAAGCTTTGCAATAATTGGGTCAAATTTGATTAAAACAGATGACAGATTAGCATAAATGAGGTTGTTTTATAATGGTAATCTATTTTTATTTATAATAATATTGGGAAAATGGTAAAAACTATTGTTAGTAGAAATTCGTTATATACAACCATGGATACTTCAGAATTAGCAAACGGATTGTATTTTATAGCTCTTAAAAATTCCATACAACAACCCCTTAAATTTATAGTAGCGCATTGAGACAAAATCGTGTTCTTTTAGTTTTGATTCTGGTTTGTTCTTGCTTCGGTTATGGTCAAAATACCATGGACATCAAGGCTAAACTTGACGTGCCGAACAAAACCATTGCGGTTAATCAAAATATCATCTATAAGAATACGTCGTCTGACACCCTTTCCTTTATTTACCTCAATGATTGGAACAATGCCTATTCTACAAAAAAAACACCTTTGGCCAAACGCTTTATCGAAGAGTTTAATGATAAATTTCACTTTGCAAAAAGCGAACAGCGGGGTTACACAACAATTACAAGTATTAAGGACGATTTGGGTAATGCATTAAATTATGCAAATGCGCAAAACTATCCTGATGTTATAAAGGTTGAACTTCAAATGCCATTATTTCCTGGTGAGCGTTATGATTTATCCCTAGATTACTTAGTGGTGTTACCAGATGATAATTTTACTGGCTACGGCGTTAGTGATCTTAATAACTTTCATTTAAAATATTGGTATCTCAACCCAGCCGTTTACGATGGTAAATGGGAAATTTACAGTAATAAAGACCTAGATGATCTTTATATTCCACCATCAGATATCAATATGGAAATATCATTTCCTTTAGAATATCGACTAACCTCAGAGCTGGACATTGAAGATATTAAGCAAACCACAACAAACCAGACGTACACTTTAAAAGGTAACCAACGCGTCAATACTGTGTTAATACTCAGTAAAATAAATGAATTCAAATACGTTAAGACTGATGACTTTACCGTTGTTTCAGACGTAGATACCGAAAAAATATCTCCCGAGCAAAAAGCTTTGATTACAGATAAAGTTACCCGATTTATTACCGAAAATTTAGGAGAATATCCTCATAAACGTCTATTGATTACAAGTAAAGATTACAAGAAAGACCCACTTTACGGACTAAACCAATTACCTGATTTTATTAGACCATTCCCCAACACCTTTCAATATGAACTTAAACTGGTCAAAACAGCATTAAACCACTATTTGGAAAATACCTTGCTTATAAACCCAAGGAAGGATTATTGGTTAAGAGATGGCATCCAGATTTATTATTTAATGAAATATGTTGAAGATTATTATCCGGATACAAAGTTAGCAGGAACACTTGCAAATATCTGGGGCTTAAGGTCATTTCATGCAGCAGACCTAAAGTATAATGATCAGTTCAACCTGTTTTATATGACCATGGCGCGCACTAATCGTGACCAAGCACTAACCACCTCAAAGGATTCCCTTTTAAAATTTAACGCTAACATTGCTGGCAAATATAAGGCTGGTATTGGCCTACGTTATTTAGGCGACTTCGTTAATTCTGGTATTGTGGAACAGACCCTTTCAGAATTTATAAAAAGTCAGAAACTGCAGCTTACAACCTCTCAATTATTTAAGGATAGGTTGAGAGAAAACACAGAAAAAGACGTCAATTGGTTTTTTGAGGATTATGTAGATTCCAGGGGAAAGATTGATTTTAAAATTCAGAATATAGAAAAAACTGAAGACTCCATCACCCTTACCATAAAGAACAAGCGTAAAAACAATGTACCGGTTTCGCTGTTCACATTGGGCAACGATTCAATTTTGTCGAAAACATGGGTCGAAAATATTAGTAACCTTAAAACCTTGACCATTGCCAGAGATAGTATTGACAAGTTGGCGCTAAACTATGACAACACGATTCCTGAATTTAATTTACGTGATAATTACAAGTCTTTAAAAGGGTTTTTCTTCAACAACAAACCCTTCCAATTTCGGCTGATAAAAGATGTTGAAGACCCCTATTATAACCAAATATTTTTGATGCCCCTGGTTGAGTTCAACAATATTTATGATGGACTAACTTTAGGTGCAAAATTCTATAATAAAACCCTTCTTCGGAAACGTTTGAATTATAAATTCTCGCCGCAATATGCTACCAAATCCAAGTCTTTTACCGGTGGTGGCTCAGTTTATTACACCCATAATATCGAAAACAAGGATTTGTATAATATCTCTTATGGTTTTGGAGCCAGATACAACTCGTTTGCCGAGGACTCTTTTGTAACTGTTTTAACACCAAGCCTAACGTTTACATTTAGAGATAATGAAGATTTTAGATCCAACGAAAATAACGTACTAAATTTCAGATACCTCAGTATTAACAGGGACTTCAGCGACAATGTAGAACTTGCGAGCGAGCTGGAAGATTTTGATGAGCCAGATTATAGTGTTTTCAATATTCGCTATGTCCAATCCAATCCAGGGCTTGTAAATTTCTCAAAATGGTATTACGATGTTCAGTTTGCTAAAGGATTCGGTAAAGTAGCCCTAAATTACGAATACCGAAAGTTGACCGAGAGCAACCGTCAATATAACATCCGCTTTTTCGCAGGTACATTTTTATACAACAATACAGATTTGAGCAATAACTATTTCAGTTTTGCTCTTGACCGTCCGACAGATTATTTATTTGATTTTAATTATTTGGGACGCTCTGAGGATTCAGGTATTTTTAGCCAACAAATCATAATTGCAGAAGGCGGCTTTAAATCCATGTTAGAGACCCCGTTTGCGAACCAATGGATGGCGACCACAAATTTTAGCACCACCATTTGGAAATACATCGAAGGTTACGGCGATTTGGGAGTTGTGAAGAGTAAAGGGAGCGGTGCCAATTTTGTATATGACTCCGGAATAAAGGTAGATCTGGTCACCGATTATTTCGAACTTTATTTTCCTATATATTCCAATTTAGGCTGGGAAATTGGTCAAGAACGGTACGATCAAAAAATACGGATTAAATTCACCTTAGACCCTGGGGCATTATTAGGGCTCTTCCGGAGAAAATGGTATTGATGAATTCTTAGGATAAATTCTAATCCGTTACATTTTTTATTTTAAAACGGATATTTGCAATCATTTTTTATTATATTCTCAAAATTATAACATTCTACAACGTTGTAATAGTTCTGAAGATTAACTAATTTTGCGAAACACGAAAACTGCATTATGTCCACACAACCAAAAACAACCGAAGACATCACTTTTGAGGATTTCAAGACCGAAATCATTAATGACTACAAGATAGCGGTCACCAGTCGTGAGTGCAGTCTTTTGGGTCGACGTGAGGTATTGACCGGTAAGGCTAAATTCGGGATTTTTGGAGATGGTAAGGAACTACCTCAACTGGCTTGGGCCAAAGTATTCAAAAATGGAGATTTTCGTTCCGGTTATTATCGTGATCAAACTTTTATGATGGCGATTGAAGAACTTAATATCGAGCAATTTTTTGCAGGCCTCTATGCCCACACATCAATTGACGCCGATCCCATGAGTGCAGGCCGACAAATGGGAGGTCATTTTGGAACCCACAGTCTTGATGAGAACGGACAATGGAAAGACCTGACCGAGCAGAAAAATTCCAGTGCAGACATATCTCCAACCGCTGGCCAGATGCCGAGACTTTTAGGTTTGGCACAAGCCTCAAAAATTTACAGAAACGTCAAGGGCATCGATACCACAAAGTTCTCAGAAAATGGTAACGAGATTGCTTGGGGTACTATCGGTAATGCCAGTACAAGTGAAGGCCTGTTCTTTGAAACCATAAACGCTGCGGGAGTTTTACAAGTACCCATGGTAATTAGTATTTGGGATGATGAGTATGGGATATCGGTGCACGCTAAACATCAAACGACAAAAGAAAATATTTCAGAAATATTAAAAGGGTTTCAACGTGACGAAAACGGAAAGGGATTCGAAATTCTGCGGGTTAAAGGTTGGGATTATACCGCTTTGGTAAACACATACGAGACTGCCGAGAAAATTGCTAGAGAAGAGCATGTACCCGTTTTAATCCATGTACAAGAACTTACCCAACCGCAAGGACATTCCACCTCTGGTTCTCATGAACGTTATAAAAGTAAGGAACGTTTGGATTGGGAAACTAGTAATGACTGTATTGCTAAAATGCGTGATTGGATGATTGCCAATAATATAGCAACCGAAGAAAATCTTGACTCCATTGATAAAAGCCTTAAAAAAAGAGTAAGGGAAGGTAAGAAAGCTGCGTGGAACGCCTATCTAGATCCAATTCTCGAGGAGCGTGCTGTGGCAATAAAATTGATGGATGCGCTTGCCGAAAAAAGTGACAACAAAGTATTTTTAAAAAAATTGATTACTGATTTGTCTAAAATCAATGAGCCAATCAGAAAAGATTTTATTTCGAGTGCCAGAAAAGCATTGCGTTATGTTATAAGTGAAACTTCAGAAGAAAAGATACAACTGCAAAATTGGATTACAAACTATCTTGAGCAGATTCAGCCTAAATACAGCTCACACCTGCATAGCGCTTCTGAAAAATCGATTCATAATATAGTGGCCATAGCGCCGACGTATAACGAAAGCCCTGAAGAAGTTGATGGTAGGATTATCATTAGGGATAATTTTGACGCTATTTTTAAAACCTATCCCAAAGCAATGGTGTTTGGAGAGGATTCTGGAAATATTGGAGATGTCAACCAAGGTCTTGAAGGTCTTCAAGAAAAATATGGCGCACTGCGTGTTGCCGATGTTGGTATTCGAGAAGCCACAATAATGGGTCAAGGTATCGGCTTAGCGATGAGAGGCTTAAGACCAATTGCAGAAATCCAATATTTAGACTATGTAATGTATGCTCTACAAATTATAAGTGATGACTTGGCAACTTTACAATACAGAACAAAAGGTAAGCAAAAAGCCCCTGTAATTATTAGGACTCGAGGCCATAGATTGGAGGGCATCTGGCATTCTGGATCACAATTGGGTGGCATTATCAACTTAGTTCGTGGCGTCCACGTTTTGGTACCAAGAAACATGACCAAAGCCGCAGGTTTCTATAATTCACTGATGGAGAGCGACGAGCCTGCCCTTGTCATAGAATGTTTAAACGGTTACCGTCTAAAAGAAAAAATGCCCAATAATATTGGAAGATTTAGAACCCCTATTGGTGTTGTTGAAATCATTAAACCGGGTAAAGATATTACCTTGATTTCTTATGGAAGCACCTTGAATATGGTAAACACTACTGCCAAAGATTTGTTAGCGGTGGGTATTGATGCCGAGGTTATTGACGTTCAATCTTTATTACCATTTGACCTAGCTCACGATATCGTAAAGAGTCTTGAGAAAACAAATAGGCTGATGATTATAGATGAAGATGTTCCCGGTGGTGCATCTGCTTATATACTGAATGAAATTTTGAATACTCAAAAAGGTTATAAATATCTCGATAGCAGACCACAAACCCTAACCGCAAAACCCCATCGCCCAGCTTACGGAACAGATGGCGATTATTTTTCAAAACCTTCTAACGAGGATATTTTTGAAGCTGTCTATTCGGTAATGCACGAAGCAAACCCAACCGATTTTCCTAAATTGAGGTGATTGTGTAGTGGCAAGAAGTGTTAAATGATAGTTGTGGATTATTAATAAAAACACAATTATAATATTATTTTTCCTGCTATTAAGAATAGGTCATTCCCAGAAAACGATTCGGAATAAAACTAAGATTTCCTAAATATTGAGCTAAATGCGTGACGATGATAAGTTGTAAGGAAAAAGAGATATACTAGGAAATTTTTTTGGAAACTAAAGTAAATATTGAAAAAAGCGCTTATTGCGAAAAGATTAAAGAATTCCCATTATAAACTTATAAATAAAGTTGCTACATAGTCTTATAAAATTAATCAAAAGTTCTTGTCAACTTCCCAATCCAGAAGCTTCGTGATTAGCAGATTTTCAATTCGGTTTTTATTTGCTAACTTTCCTTTTTCAACTAGGCAACTAATCATATATAATAACGTTTACAAAAATTAGTGCAGCATCTTAAATAACAGACTTATGAGTAATTTATCAAATATAAAAACGGAAATTGAATTTTATGCAAAACAATCAAATTTGACCGAATTGCAGGTCATTGAGAAATTAGAAAATCATTTCTTTAATAAAAAAGTAAATGAAAATTTGACACTTTATAAAAAAGGAAAGAAAAAAGTGAGCGATATAACCAAAGATCTAAAAATATCACCGCGTAAATTCTACGCAATTTTAGAAAAGAAGAAAATAGTGCATAAAAAGTATAACAAAGAGTGATTTAAAAAAATCGTCGTAATTAAGGTTTTAGCCTGAACCCTCCTTAAAATTCATAGCTTATTAAATGTTCATACAAAATTTAATCATGACTTATAGGTTATCAAAAAAATTTGCAATCAATTATGAAATAAGCAAAAAAATAATTTCAGCACTTTAATTAAACAGATGAAAAGGAAGTATTTCCACCTTCGCTTAGATAATTAAAATCCTTAGCAAACCAAAAACTATTTAAGAAGTTCAATCTATTTCAGCTAACTATAAATTGCACTTTTTATAAAAACAGCTAGTCGATATTATAGCATAGATTTAATAGTAAAAAAATAAATATGTCAATTCAAGAGAATTTAAAGAACATAAAATCTGAATTACCCGACCACGTCGAATTGGTGGCCGTTTCAAAAACCAAACCCGTTAGCGATTTAATGGAAGCCTATGATTCGGGACAACGTATTTTCGGCGAGAATAGAATCCAAGAAATGGCCGAGAAATATGAGCAGATGCCCAAAGATATAAAATGGCATGCCATTGGTCACGTTCAGCGAAATAAAGTAAAATACATGGCAGAGTTTGTCAATCTTGTACATAGTGTTGATAGTCCAAGACTATTGAAAGAACTCAATAAACAAGCAAAAGCAAACGACAGAGTTATTGATGGTCTATTGCAAATTAAAATTGCCGATGAAGACAGTAAATATGGAATGAGTGCGGAAGACGCTGAAACATTACTAAACTCTGAAGCGTTCTCAAAGTTTGAAAATATCAAAATAAAAGGTGTTATGGGCATGGCTACCTTTACTGATGACAAAAAACAAGTAAAAAAAGAATTTGAAAAATTAAAATCGGTTTTTGATAAACTAAAAGCCATAAACCCAAATCTTGAAATAGTGAGCATGGGCATGAGTGGAGACTACGAAATTGCAATTGCTACAGGAAGCACCATGATTAGAGTTGGAAGTAGTATATTTGGAGCGAGAGATTAAGGTTAAGTCACTTAAAAAAAGTTCTTTTCAGATAATCTTAAAACATAATAATCATTAATCACATAGCGCTAAGTATTTCAAATTAAATAATGAAATTCTCGGCGTTTATCTTATAAATACAGAACGATTTACGCAATATTAGACATAGAAACTACCGGAGGTAAATACAATGAGGAAGGCATCACTGAAATTGCAATCCATAAATTTGACGGTAGCGAAGTCATCGATAAATTTATAAGTTTGGTTAACCCTGAACGGGAGATACAGCCTTTTGTAGTTAACCTTACTGGTATCAACAGTAAGATGCTCAGAAATGCACCTAAATTTTATGAGGTCGCCAAACGTATTGTTGAAATTACCGAAGACTGCATCATCGTTGCCCACAATGCCGAATTTGATTATCGCATACTTAAAACTGAGTTTAAGCGTCTCGGTTTTGGCTACCAACGAAAAACGCTTTGTACCGTTCAATTAGCCCAAGAACTCATACCCGACCAGACTTCCTACAGTTTAGGTAAGCTTACCAAAGCTTTGGGAATTCCTGTAACCGAAAGGCACAGAGCTAATGGTGATGCCATGGCTACGGTAAAACTTTTTAAATTACTATTGTCCAAGGATTCAAAAAAAGTAATTATCAAAGACAATATAAAGACCAATGTTGCCAAACGCTTGCCCAAAAACCATGTGAGCATCATTGAAGGCCTTCCTTCAATAACGGGAGTTTTTTATATTCACGATGAAAAAGGCGATATTATTTATATCGGAAAAAGTAAAAACATCAAACATCGTGTCAATCAATATTTGACCAACACCAACAGAAAGTCCAAAAAAATCCAGTTACTGACTAAATCCGTTTCCTATGAAGCAACTGGTAGTGAGCTAGTTGCAATCTTAAAAGAAAATGAGGAAATTAAACGCAACAAACCAAAACTAAATCATAAAATAAAACCAAAACATTTTACGCACGGGCTCTTCAGTTTTATAGACGAACATGGTTATATCAACCTAAATATTAAACCACTATCAAAGATTGAAAGCGACCCCATTACAACCTTCAGTAATCTACAGAGCGCAAAAAGTTTTATGCACAAAATGTTAGAGGCCTATAAGCTATGCGAACAACTTACAGGGCTAGAAAAAGCAAAAGCAAATTGCCGTAGATTTTCAGATGGAGAATGCAATGGTGCTTGTGTAAAAGAGGAATCCCCTGAAAGTTATAACGCCCGTGTTTCCGAATTAATCGCTCAAAACAGTTACACCAGCAGGAACATGGTTATCGTTGATCAAGGCCGAACCGTAAATGAACGTAGTGTGATCTACATTAAAGATGGTATTTTCAAAGGCCTAGGTTTTACAGAACTCAATTATCAATTCAATAATGAAACCGTTTTGAAATCGCTGATAACGCCAATGGCAAACAATGGGGATACACAGCATCTCATACAAAGTTATCTTCGAAAAAATAGACGCGTTAAAATAATCCCAATCCTCTAATTATGAAAAATAACCTACTACCGTTAGCTTTGCTATTCTATCTCAATATCTTTTCCCAAACCAGCGTGTTTTCAGAAGGATTTAATATTACAAAGCCTGAATTAGAGAGTCGTAGCTATGAAAAAGATTCAACCGCTAATGCCATGATTTTTTATGAAGTTGGGAAAAGTTGGGTTGACAGCCGAGATTTTAAACTCAAAACCAAAATAAAGAAAAAATTAAAATTATTTAATCGGAAAGGTTTTGAAAATGCAACTGTACAAATTTATTTATACAATAATGGTAAAGGCCGAAAGGAAAGCATTTCAGACATAAAAGCCACCGTCTATAATTTGGAAAACGGAAATATCTCGACCACAAACCTTGATGAGTCTGCAATTTTTGAGGAAGAGTATGATAAAAACAATACGATTATAAAGTTTACTTTCCCTAATATAAAGGAGGGTTCTGTGATTAAATATACTTATTCTATCACGTCTCCATTTATGTACAAATACCACGGTTGGGATTTTCAAGGCGATATCCCAAAAGCTTATAGCGAATATAATGCGAGCATCCCCGGTAATTGGGAATATAATTTAAAATTGGTGGGACCTGAAAAACTTGTCACTAATACCTCAGAAATTAAAGAAAATTGTTTGGATGGTGGTAATGGTGCCAGTGCAAATTGTGCAGAATACAAATACGTGATGAAAGATATCCCTGCATTTATAGAGGAAGACTATATGACCACAAAGAACAATTACTTGGCGAGGATAGAATATGAGCTTAAAACATTTAGACGTTTTGATGGCACATTTGATAACATAACCAAAACATGGGAGACCACTGACGACGAAATAAAAAAAGATACAGATTTAGGAAGACAGCTCAGAAAAAAAAATGTTTCCAAAAATATGTTTGACGATTCCTTCTTCAAAGAAAAGGACAAACTTAATAAGGCCAAAGCCATTTATAATTACATCCAGAGCAATTATTCATGGAATGAAAAGTTTAAAATTTTTGAAGATATCTCATTAAAACGATTACTTGATGAAAAATCTGGGAATATCGGTGAGATCAATGCCCTTTTGCACAACGCCCTAAACACCGAAGGTATCACCGCAAAACCCATTTTGGTATCGACAAGACAAAATGGTTTGGCCACACGTATTTATCCTATACTTTCAGATTTTAATTACCTTATTGTTCAAGTTGAGATAGAAGGCAAAACTTATTTTTTAGACGCATCAGATAAGTATCTTACTTTTGGCCAGCTTCCTTTTAGATGCCTTAATCAATATGGTAGGTTAATTGAGTTTGAGAATAATAGTAGCTGGGTAAACATAACGCCAGACGAAATAAGTAAGCAGCAATATCTTTTGAATATAAACCTAGATAAAAAAAATGAAATCTCAGGAAAAATTCAATTCAGAAGTTCAGGATACCATGGGCTTTCGGCCAAAAAAAAATATTCCAAAAATAAAGACAGCTACCCGAACTCCTTACAAAAAAATGATACCAACCTAGAATTCGATACTATTGAAGTTTCCGAGCCCAAGGCGCAAAATTTTGATGCAAGCCTAAATTTCAAATCCAGTATTGAAACAGTTGGGGATAAAATGTATCTAAATCCGTTTCTAATAAAGTTTTTTTCTGAAAACCCTTTTAAACTTCAAGAGCGCAGTTACCCAATAGATTTTGGTTATAAGGACTTATACACCTACACCGCTAACTTAAATTTAGCTAATGATTATAAAGTCTTAGAATTGCCACAGTCCATAAACGTTTCCTTACCAAATAGGGAAGCGTCTTTTAAATGTCAATTTTCTCAAAAGGGACAAAAAATCACAATTAATTTTGAGCTAAATTTCGATCAAGCCATTTATGGACCTGAGTATTATGATGGCCTGAAAAAAATAATGACCTCTGTGGTTGATGCTCAATCAAAGGCATTAATCGTTTTAGAAAAGAAACAATAAACTTTCCGTATTTTTGATGGTATGAGCCACCCACCAGCAAATAAGAAATGGCGTAGTAAGCTTCACGAAATTATCTACGAGGCAGACACCCCATCGGGTAAGATATTTGATATTCTCTTACTCATCGTAATTTTAGTGAGTATTGTTTTTGTGATGTTGGAAAGCATTAAAAGCATTGACGATAAATACGGCGATATATTAAATATCGCAGAATGGGTTGTAACCATTTTATTTAGTTTAGAATATATTGCTCGTATCATTACCGTTAGAAAACCTCTCAAATACATCTTCAGTTTTTACGGTATTGTTGATTTCCTATCTACCATACCCATGTATATCTCATTTTTTTTAGGTGGAGGTCACGCTTTAGTTGCCTTTAGGGCGCTACGGTTGCTTCGAGTTTTTAGAGTATTGAAATTAGCGCGTTATCTTGGCGCATCAGATATGTTGACTTCTGCATTAAAAGCAAGTCGCGCAAAAATTTTCGTATTTCTATTTGCAGTACTGGTGCTATCCATCATTTTTGGGACACTAATGTATCTTATTGAGGGTGCAGAAAGCGGTTTTACCAGCATTCCCATCAGTGTTTACTGGTGCATCGTGACGCTAACGACGGTAGGTTTCGGAGATATTGCGCCTGTAACACCTATTGGCCAACTAATAGCGGCTATAATCATGATTATGGGTTATGGTATTATTGCGGTTCCTACGGGAATTGTTTCAGCGGAATATACCGCACAGGGGAAAAAAAATTCCAGCAATGCAAACAAGCCGAGCGAACCAGAAGTAGAATTAAATTCCCAATCATGCTATAATTGCCTTGCTGAAAAACACAAGGATAAAGCAGAATTCTGTTACAAATGCGGTTATAGACTTCACGATGATTAATCACCTAGTAGTTATAGTTGGGCCAACTGCGATTGGAAAAACAGCATTGAGCATCAAATTGGCAAACTATTTTAAAACTGAAATCGTTTCGTCAGATTCTAGACAGTTCTATAAGGAAATGCAGATAGGAACCGCCGCTCCCACAATAACCGAATTGCAAGCAGCTCCACATCATTTTATTCATCATAAATCGGTTGAAGATCATTATAATGTTGGCGACTTTGAAAGAGATGCGATTTCAAAATTAGAACAACTCTTCAAAAAGCATCATGTTGTAATTATGGTAGGGGGTTCTGGTTTATATGTTGATGCCGTTATTAAAGGTTTAGATGAATTTCCAAAAGTTAACCCAGAAATTCGAAGTCAACTTAATAAAAGGCTTAAAGATGAAGGGCTCGAGTCTTTACAAATTCAGCTAAAAAATTTAGACGAGACAGCTTACAATAAAATAGCTATCGATAATCCCCACCGAGTTACCCGAGCCTTGGAAGTCTGCTTATCTAGCGGTAAGCCCTACTCTACCTTCTTAACTTCGGAAACTAAAAAAAGAAACTTTAAAACAATTGTAGTTGGTCTAAGTGCGGAAAGAGAACTTATTTATAACAAGATTAACCAACGGGTTGACTTAATGATTGCTAACGGTCTGCTTGATGAAGCCAAAAGCCTGATTCCCCAAAAATATCTCAACGCTTTAAATACCGTGGGATATAAAGAGCTCTTTAAGTATTTTGATGGTGAATGGGATTTAGATTTTGCTGTTTCAGAAATAAAAAAAAATACAAGAAGATTTGCAAAACGTCAATTAACTTGGTTTAGAAAACATAATAAAACCATATGGTTTGATACAGAAACAGATATAAATCAAGTGGTTAATTTCATAGAGGATAAAATTAAAGATTCAAAAATGAATAATATAAAATGATTTAAATGACTACTTATAGATAATAATTATTATATTTGCCCTTTAATAAAATTTAATTAATATTATGAGTAAAGGCACAGTAAAATTCTTCAACGATACCAAAGGTTTCGGATTTATCACTGAAGAAGGAAACAACAAAGAACATTTTGTACACATTTCTGGATTAATCGACGAAGTTCGTGAAGGAGATGAAGTTGAATTCGAATTGACAGAAGGAAAAAAAGGATTGAACGCAATTAACGTAAGAGTTATATAACATTCGATATTTTTTAAGCTTAAGGCCCATCAATTTGATGGGCTTTTTTTATGAAAGGTTTTGAAGTTTATTAGTAAACTTAAATTTTGAAATTAGTGAAACTTTGGATTCTATCTAGAGACGTCATAAAAGTGAGTAAACCTACCCCCGTTTTTAGAAGGATGCTTGCTCTATTATAATTATTGTTCGCTTCGAAAATTAATAAAATAACATTTGATTTGGTGGCTTTTTAAAGCTATCTAAGGGCTTTCGTACTTTAAGAAACGATGTGAAATTATACAAAAAAAAATCCAACTATAATAAGTTGGATTTTTTGTATCTATATTTTTGAGAATTCTATTCCTCTTCTTTTCCATGAATTACCAGTCTAAATCCTTCCCCGTGTATATTTACTATTTCCACTTCTGGGTCTAATTTTAAGTACTTGCGCAATTTGGCAATATAAACATCCATACTTCTTGAAGTAAAGTAATTATCGTCTCTCCAAATTTTTGTAAGTGCTAATTCTCTTGGCATCAAGTCATTTTCATGTAATGCCAACATGCGCAATAATTCATTTTCCTTGGGTGATAATTTGATCGGATCCTTACCGTCAAATTTTAAAAAACGTAGTTTTGAATTTAAATCAAATCTACCTATTTTAAATTCAAATTGTTTGCTATCAGCAATACTATCTGTGGCCTTTCTTTGAATAATTGCCTTGATTTTCATCAATAGCACTTCACTATCAAATGGCTTGTTAAGGTAATCATCGGCACCTACTTTATATCCTTTTAAAACATCCTCTTTCATGGCTTTGGCCGTTAAAAAAATAATTGGGACATCTTCATTTTTCTCCCTAATTTCCTTAGCCAACGTAAATCCATCTTTATAGGGCATCATTACGTCCAATATGCAAAGGTCATAATCGTCCTTTTTAAATTTTTCAAAGCCTTCCATTCCGTTTTTGGCATGCACGACGTCGTAATCGTTCATGTTCAGGTAATCTTTCAAAACAGTACCAAAATTCGGATCGTCCTCAACTAAGAGTATTTTTTTATTTTGTTCTTCCATAATTTTAAGATATTAACGGTAGCTTGATTGTAAAGGTACTACCCTTTCCTTTTTCGCTTTCTACTGATATATGACCTTGATGGTCATCTACTATTCTTTTTACGTATGCCAGGCCTAAACCATGCCCTTTTACGTTGTGCACATTTCCGGTATGCTCTCTATAAAATTTTTCAAATACACGTTTTTGAACTTGTTTGGACATCCCGTTTCCTTGATCTACGATTTTGAGAAAGATGTTTGCACCGACATTTTCAGTGTAAACATCAATTTTTGGAGCATCGTCACTATACTTTATGGCATTATCTAGCATGTTAACAATAACATTTGTAAAATGGGTCTCATTAGCTAATATTGACGATTGATCTGCATTTAAATGCAATTTCACGTAGCCTTTTCTATCTTCTACAATGAGTTCTACATGAGTAATGGCATCTTCTAATAGGTCATGCAAATCATGTCTCTCTTTACTAATGTTAAGTTCGTTTTTCTCTAATTTAGATATTCTTAAAACATTCTCAACCTGAGCGTGCATTCTTTTATTTTCATCCTTAATCATCTTAAGATAACGCATTACCTTTTCTTGATCACCGATTATTTTTGGGTTTCTAATAGAATCCAAGGCCAAGTTAATGGTCGCTATTGGTGTCTTGAACTCATGGGTCATATTATTGATAAAATCGGTCTTTATCTGCGAAATTTGTCTTTGTTTTATCAATTGATAAATAGCACTTGTGTAAGCCAATATTATAACTAGTGTAAAAACTATAGATAATATAACCATTCCCAAGATAGAGGACAATAAATACCGCCTTCTTTCAGGAAAATCAACATATAGACTAAAATCGCTTTGATTGTTGTTATCTAAAAAGACAGGAACCCCGATGGTAGATTTTGGACTGAGCTCAAAATTATCTGACTGAATTTTTGTCGATAAATCATCATCATAAATAGCAAACTCGTAATCCGTGTCAATACCATTATTTTTTAACTGGACGTTTATAAGACTGTCAACATCTGTAGTTGAAACCCTTTTGTAAAGCGGCAAATTTTTAAACTGGTCCCTTGTTATAGTCTCAAACTGGGCTTTTTCCAGATAGGTCATGTCATTGATGCTCTTAATGGACTTTTGCAAGCTCAAACTAGAATTCCCATCAATATCCTCGGTTTTAAAAACAGAGGTTGACCGACTACTTTTTATCCTACTAAGGTTAAAACTATCTACTCCAATTTCAAAGAACAAGGATGGCACTTTATAACTTTCCTCGGAAATGGCATTTCCGTAAACCCTAGTCTCTAGAGAAACATCATCCTGCTCCAAGATAATTACTTGTCGCATAGACATTGAATCTGGATTTACCCCACTATCGATTAAATCTTGAATCTTTTTGGAGTATAACCTAAACTCTTTATCCTCAATGGCTTTTGAAACCAAACTCAAAGAGCGTTTCGCATTGAGCGTGAATTGCTTTTCCTCGTTTGTAAGAGAATTATTAATAAAGAGAGACTGAACAAAAATGATACCTATTAGAGATAAACTCATCAATACCACTAACAAAACGAAAAGCCTTTTGCCCATCAGCCAAATTTAACATTTTAACAATTACAAAATATTGCCTTTAACCTTACATTAACACATCATTTTATGTGAGATTCTGACGCTTTATTTTGAAGTATTTTATGAATATTTGCAACTTGTTTCTTTGTGTCTTCTAACTTATTGTTCTTGATTATAAAATCTGAAAGTTTGATTTTTTCTTCGTCCGAAAATTGAGTTTTAATAATCTGCTCAATAGACGCTTTAGATTTTGAATCCCTTTTCATAACACGACTTATGCGCTCTTGCTCTTCTGCAACTACTGTAATAATGTAATCGTAATCACCTTGTTTTTGCGATTCGAAGATAATGGCCGCTTCTTTTATAACGTAAGCTGAGCTTTGGCCTGCCAGCCATTTATCAAAGTGCATTCTTACCTCTGGATGCACAATATTGTTCATTTTTTCTAGCAGATCACTATCATTGAAAATTTGGGACGAAAGATAACTACGGTTCAGTTTCCCATCGACATAAGCAGTATCACCAAATAGCGCAATCAATTTTTTCTTAATAGAAGGAGATTGTTCCATTAAAATTTTGGCTTCAAGATCTGCAATATAGATTGGTGCTCCCAGAGATTCGAAGATTTTTGCAACGGTTGTTTTACCGCTACCAATTCCACCCGTTAGTCCCACTACCATCATTGTACAATGATGTATTCTACCTTATCCTGTTTCATCCTAGCTGTTTTAACCTTATTTGATTTTATCGTTAGATTTGGAGTAAAAAAAGATTGGTTCTTTCCCTTTGCCTCATTATAATTACAATCTATTTTAAAATCACTTGCTTTAATAGATTTGTAGTTGTTTAAACTCACGTAGTAAGCCACTTTTATGGTTTTAGGAAAATAGTTGATTTCAGTATCTGCGGGAAGATTATTAACAATTACTGGGACGTCTAGCGTTCCCTCCGTGAATTTATCGACCGGAATAAAGACTGATACCTCTTCCTTAGAAAATTTTATTTTTTTTGAATTTTCAGGTAGCTCTAGCTCTATAGATGTTTCAACGTTGTTTTTCACTTTATCCATTTCAAGCATTTTGGTAGAAATAGCATTAATCTTTGAAATTTCTTTGGCAGCACCAATCAATTGGATAGAGTCTGGGCTAATCGATACGGCATCCAATTTATCATAGCCAGAAGCATATAAAATTTTAGATTTTAAGTTAACCGCAACTTTTTTCACACTTAATGTGTCAAATGAAAATATAATTGAATCTGGAGAAACTGAAATCACCTCAGCAGAATCACCCAAAAATGATTCAATTTTACTTGAACTATTCTTTGGAAGCCATAGATAGCTATTATTTTTTCGAGCAGCATCCTCATTCAAATCTACAGGTAACTTTAAATTTTTAAAACTGTAGTACAGCAATTTAAAACCGTAATCTGAAAAAGTCACATCAACTTCAGCTAGAGAATCTTGATTAATAATTATATTTTCTGGTAAATTTTCAGGATTAATAGTTAGAGTCAGGGTATCTGCAAATTTCTGGGAGAGTTTAGTAAACATCAATATAGAAAATGATAGTAGCAGAAAAAGTCCGAAAACATTTATTTTCTTGCTCTTTATAAATTTGGAAAAACGTTGTCTGATTTGTTTAAGCATTATTAAAAAATAAGATAGGGAATTTAGTTTTTGGATTATTTTTTAGGATATGAATGTAATAGTAAGATTTCAAAAACCCGAAACCATAACCAAAAAACTGAATAAATATAGCAAATACAGACATACAAGCGATACTTATTTTTTTTGTGTCTGATAAGGCCGCTATGAACGCTATAATGCTGTAAATAATAAAAACAAAAATCGGTAAAATGAAACCAAAACACATACTAACTAACGCCACAATTAAACCAATACTAAAAACTGAAGGAAACCAGTAGGTAATTTTAGTTGTTTCGGGATGCCAAGCATTTAAAATAGGACGAACCAAACCAAACTTATAAACTTGCTGATAAAATTTTGACCAAGATATGCGTCGCTTGTGATACACATAAGCCTTCGGAAAAAGTACCGTTTTAAAACCTAATTTTTTTAAACGGATGGATAAATCGGGATCCTCTCCAGGATGGATATTACCAAAACCATCAGAAGCTAAAAAGGCTTTTTTTGATAGTCCCATGTTAAAACTTCTAGGTTGAAAATCCTTAAGGTCAGATTTACCACCTCTAATGCCACCTGTTGAAATAAAAGAGGTCATGGCGAAACTAATTGCTTTTTGAATATTAGTGAAAGAAGCCTTTGCGGCATCAGGCCCACCGAAGCAATCTACATAATCTTGAGTTAAATTGGCTTCAACCTCTTGAAGATAATTTGGAGGCAATAAACAGTCAGAATCTAAAATGACAAAGTAATTACCCGTTGCTTTATGCATCCCAAAGTTCCTTGAGTCCCCTGGCCCTGAATTATTCTTAAAGTAATAAGAGATATTTAAATGGGACTTATAGTTTTCTATAACTGCTTTGCAGTCAAGGGTAGAACCATCTTCTACAATAACGATTTCAAATGGCTTTTGAAAATCCAACTTTTTTAAACTGTTGAGCAACTCATCAATTTCTTGGGGTCTGTTATAAACGGGTATCACGAATGAAAACACCAAATTCTCCATGCTGTAAAAATACATATTGTAAATTCAACATAGAAAAGTAATAGAAATTAAAATTTTGCCCTTTGCCAATCTTCTGTTAGTACTATTCAAGTCTAAATATCAACAAACAATTAAATATTTAAATTCCTTTTGAAATAACTGATTTAGTCTAAGTCTCTCCCGAGCATTCAGTAATATTATTTAGTTTTTCTAGTTTTAAAAACTGAGTGTTACCAACAAAAAAAGCCTCGCATTTGCGAGGCTTTTAAATTAATTAAAGTTAGCTATTAGTTAGTTTTTAATCAATTTTATGGTCTTTGATGAATTGCCAATGGTCACTTTGGCAAAATAAGCGCCTTGCTTAAATGCTTCAGTTTGAACATCTACTTCTAAAGATTTTGGAGAAACATTCAATACTTCTTGACCCAACATATTAAATATGGTTACATTATCAATTTGAGATTGCGCCTTTAGGTGCAATTGGTCATTGATTGGGTTAGGGAAGTAAGTGAAGCTGTCTAACTCAAACTCACTAGCACTCAAGGTCTGATTAGTTTCAACTGCTAAACAAAAAGTTCCAAAACTTGTTGTACCATATCCAGCCACTTGAATGTAATAGGTTTCTCCTGCTGTAACATCTAAATCTGTGATTAAGGAATTCCAAGAAAAACCATTAGAAAGAGTTGTTGTTCCTTCATCCTGGCTACATTCTAATTCAGTTAATGCTCCTGGAGTTCCAGAATAGACACTCATTTCTGTATCTACTAAAGTACCACCCGTAAAATCAGTTGATACATTGACTGTTGCTGTAGTAGCAGGAACTGTAAAAGTAAACCAGACATCATTATCTGCATTATCTCCATTAAAACAATCTCCTACACCTTCATCGGACCCAGTTGCAAATGCATTTGTAGCATTTGTGTTTGACCCATCACAAAACCCTTCATCAACTGTTATTGATAATGCATTTGCAATATCATCATAAGCTGGTGGTGGTGGGTCAGTGACAGTGACTGTACCAGATGCAAAATCCATAGTTCCCCACTCGCCACCTTGTGGGCTCATGTTATCACCTTTAATTCCGCCATAGGTAAAAGGTCCTTCTTCTAAACTAAACCTTGAGGCATAAAAGTAGGAGCCACCAGATAGTTCAGCACCTAAATCCAAAAAGTACTCGTCATTACTTTGTGTGAAGTCGTAATTATCGTTTGTAGCAGCTTCAACCCAAGTCCAATCGGCATCGGTATTTGGGTTAGAATCTGTTTCACTGTAACCAATCCATACCTCAATACCTTCAACTGGTTCATCTGAAGCATTAGTTAAACCATCCTCATAGGCCTGAGCAAAAACTAAAAATTCGTCTCCTGTAGTTATATCTCCTGATACAGGAAATTGAAGACTATAATAATCAAGCTCAACTTGAGGTTGTGTTCCTATACATACATCAAATGTTGAAACTTGACCTGCAGTAGCCGACCAAGTGTAAACTTGAACATAATAGGTAGTACCTACAGTTAAACCAGTTAAATTTGCTGTTTGCGGATCACTGCAAAAAACACTATCTCCAAGGGCATCACAAGTACCTTCGTAAAATACCATATACATATCTTCTGTACCACTCGTAAAATTATCAAGAGAAACTCTATGCTCTTCAGCTGTTGCTTCAAATGTAAACCAGATATCATCATCTGGTGTACCAAAACAAGTCGCGTCATTAGCTCCCGAATCTGTAGCAGCAACGATTGTCGCATTTGTAACGGTACCACATTCAAAGTCAGAATTTACAGTCAAAGCAATAGCATCTGCACACTCATCATTTGCTGGAGGTCCAGGAATATCCTGAACTGTAAAGCTCCATTCCGTGCAACCAGAAGTTGAACCACCAGAATTAATAGCTTCAACTCTCCAGTAGTAGGTTGTAGAAAATTCTAATCCAGTTATTTCAATACTCGTTCCTGATACAATTGCTAATGAGGTCAAATCCCCCGATGTTTCACCAAGGAAAAATTCATAGCCCGAAGGCGCATCTCCAGTAGATGGAGCACTCCAAGTAAAGGTTAAATTTTCAACCGTTTCTACGCTTGCTGCCATATCCTCTGGGAAGATGGGTGCTTCAGGACAGTTGGGCGTTGTTAGCAATGGCACCAAATTAACATCATCAATATACCAATTGTCCCCATTGTTATTAGTCATCTTAAAAGCAACGTATATCTCTTGCCCGTCATACGCGCTCAAATCGACGTATTTAGGTGCAAATGAAAAAGGCAAATCTGCTTCTGTTTGAGTATCAATTGCCGTAAATGAGGCAGGATCTGTTTGTGAGGTTGTAGAAACTAGAACTTCATAAGTCGTTCCGTATTCCGATCCAAATGTTTGGCGTTGAAAAAATTCAAGAATATCCAAACCTGTAGTTGGAGTAAATGCGGGAGTTACCAACCAATCTTCAGCATCACCACCTGTAACACTTTCATACCTTACGAAAGCTGAAAAAGTACCTGTATTAGCATCTTCATCTGACTGTTCCCAATCAAAACCAGAGCCTAATCCGTTTGTAAAAGTAGTCCATCCAGTCGGCGGCACAGCGTCTTCAAAACTTTCTGGAAATTGTGCATGGCTACACCAGGTAAAACCTAAAATGGCGATGCATAAAAATGTAATTTTTTTCATTATATATTAGTTTTAAGTTAATAAAAGGTTAAGATAAGGGGTTTGCCTCTTTTGAAAAGAGGTATTTAAAGCTAATCGATAAAATGGTTTTTTTTTCGTTGAATTACATTAATTTCATAGAGTATTTAACAAAAATGAAAATACGTTACAGATATTATAATTATTTATTGTTTATGTTGATGGTAATCAGAAATTAATAGTTTTATATCTTAAATCTAAATCCCTATTTGAATTTGAGATTTGATCATTGCCCACAAAAAAAGCCGATGAAGATTCATCGGCTTTTTCAATACATATTTATTAATTTATTATTCCTTTTCTACAAACGCTTCCATAACCGCATCACTAACGCCCATATTGCTAAAACCACCATCATTGTATAAATTTTGGAGGGTGACCCGTTTGGTCAAATCACTGAATAAGGTTATGGTGTAATTAGCGCAATCCAACGCCGTAGCATTTCCTAATGGCGACATTTTTTCGGCATAAGCAATAAACCCATCAAACCCTTTAACACCTTGACCTGCAGTAGTTGGTGTTGGCGATTGCGAGATGGTATTGACCCGTACATTTTTATCCTTTCCGAAGAAATACCCAAAACTTCGCGCAATACTTTCCAGATAAGCTTTGTTGTCTGCCATATCATTGTAATCTGGAAATACACGCTGGGCTGCCATATAAGTGAGCGCGACAATACTGCCCCACTCGTTCATGGCATCTGCTTTATATAAGGTCTGCATGGTTTTATGAAAAGACATGGCCGAAACATCGGTGCCCTTTTGGGTCCAATCGTAGTTCTGGTCTGTATAGGGTTTCCCTTTTCTAACGTTAACAGACATGCCAATAGAGTGAAGCACAAAGTCTAGCTTACCACCTAGAATTTCCATAGATTTAGTAACTAAGTTTTCTAAATCTTCAATAGAAGTTGCATCTGCCGGCACAATCTCTGAACCTGTTTTTTCGGCGAGTTCTTTTATTTGCCCCATTCTCATGGCTATTGGGGCATTTGTCAATACAAATGTTCCGCCTTCTTCGTGGATACGTTCGGCGGTTTTCCAAGCGATGGAATTCGCGTCCAATGCCCCAAAAATAATTCCTTTTTTACCTTTTAGTAAGTTGTACATATTTATTGTTTTTTTCCTGTTTCAATTCAATTTATAAAAGCGAATTGGATTTCAGTATAGATTAAATAGTTGATTATTTTTAATGAGTTCAAAGTTACTAAAAGTTTAAAATTAAACCACACTTATTAATTTAGTAGCTCTTTGGCATGAGCCATGGCTGACGTTGAAACATCGGTCCCACCCAGCATTTGGGCAATTTCCACAATACGTTCTTCTTGGGATAATTGCTTAATTTGACTTTGGGTCACATTCTTAACGTCTTCCTTATAAACTTTGAAGTGCGCATCTCCTTTTGCAGCAATTTGCGGTAGATGGGTAATTGAAAACACCTGCATCTTTCGACTCATTTGATGCATGATATTGCCCATTTTATTTGAAATTTCGCCCGAAACCCCAGTATCAATCTCATCAAACATTATGGTGGGGAGTTGGGTGTATTCAGTAAGCACAGATTTAATAGCCAACATAATCCTTGAGAGCTCACCACCAGATGCGGCTTTTTTTAATTCGTTGAACTGGCCGCCCTTATTGGCAGAAAACAAAAATTGCAGTTCATCGGTCCCGTTGACTAAAAATGTATTGGAAGTATTAAGTCTGATATCAAATTTTGCGTTTGGCATTCCTAAAGTCACCAAAATAGTTTCTAATTGCCTCGTTAGCTTGGGCAAAACTGCCAACCTATTTTCGTTTAACTTCTTGGAAAGCTTGGAAAGTTCAATCTCGGCAAACTCTAATTGTTTTTGTTTGTTAATGATATCTTGGTCTAAATGTTCGGTCACATCTACTTTAGATTGTAAATCATCCTTTATGGAAATTAGGTCCTCAATTTCAGAAACATTGTGCTTTTGAAAAAGGCCATTCAAAATTTGGAGTTTCGCGTTGACCTGTCCCAAACGTTCGGGATTGGCTTCTAAATCATCCTGACAAGTTTCGAGTTCAGAAAATATATCGTTAAGCTCTATAAAACTACTGGTAACTCTTTCATATAAATTTTTATATACAGAAGAAAGACTCGAAAGTTTTGATAATTGATTTTTTAAATCTGTCAACGTCGTAGTCAAGCCAACCTCCTCATTGCTAAATAGCTCATGGGACGCGCTCAATTTTTCCTTTATCTCCTCAACGTTGTTTAAAGATTCATATTCTGCCTCTAAAACTTCATATTCATTGGGAATCAATTTGGCCTCTTCCAACTCCTTGAGCATAAAATTGTTATAGTCCAACTCTTTTATGGCTTCAGATTTTTGTTCCTCAAGTGCTCGTAGTTGTTGTTTATAAAGTTTGAAATCCTTTAAATGGGCAGCATAAGTGTCTAAAAGTGAATCGTTTTTTGCAAGCGCATCAATCACTTGAAACTGAAAAACATCATCGGTCAATTGTAAGGTTTGATGTTGGGAATGTATATCGAGTAGATGTTTGCCCAACGATTGGAGGCTATCCAAATTTACCGGCGAATCGTTTATAAATGCCCTTGATTTTCCTGAAGGAAGAATTTCGCGTCTAATTATAGTAAGTGCTTCATAATCTAAATCTTCAGATTTAAAAAAAGGCTTTAGACCATATTTAGTGACATCAAAAATAGCTTCAATAACGCACTTTTTATCGGCATCCTTAACGCTGCTCAAATCTGCTCTTTTTCCCAATATCAACGATAATCCACCCAAAAGAATAGATTTTCCTGCGCCGGTTTCTCCTGTAATAATGGACAGTCCACTATTAAATGTTACCGAAAGGTCATCGATTAGAGCGTAATTTTTTATGGAAAGTTGAGTAAGCAAAGTGGGTTTCGGTTTTTTAGTATGAGGTTTGAGGTTTGAGGTTTGAGGTTTGAGGTTTGAGATTAAATTTAATTGATTTTAAGAGTTAAATAAAATAAAAATAGCAACGAATTGATTTTGAGTTAAAAATCTAAATGTTCAAGGCTCAAGCAGTTTGTTCTTGGCTATTAATCTCTAATTCTATTTTCTTAAAAACCAACTCCTTTAAAACTTATGAAGGTCTAACCTATTCTCAAAACGTAATACCCCGCCATTGTGAACTTCTAGTTGGAGCTATTCTTGTTAGTGTTTCCTTTAATTCAGCCACATTTACAGTAGGACCATCACTAAAAATCTGCTCAATCTCATCTGCTTTAGCGTCAAAAAACACTCTTAATAAAAATGAATTTGGTCGCCTACTGTTCATTTTTTTAAGCTCCTGTATACTACTTACAATCTGCTCCTTTCCTTGTTTGGTATCGTCTCCCATAAGGTCTAAACCGTTTCTGTGATAATCATACATTACGGTTCTAAATTCTTTATAAGTGGGAGAAAGAAGGTTGTCAATTAAAATGAAACGAGTTTGCTGACCATCTTCCAACTTCCAGCCTCTGGTATTTAATTGTTGTGAATAGTTAAGTATGGTCTGCGCCTGTTTAAAATATTCGTCGCCACCATTTAAGGCGAATGTGTCTGCATCCAATCCCAATATCATGAATATATGAAATGTAATAACCGACATTAAATTAGATTCAAATTGGTTGGGATTGAATACCAAATTCTGAAATTCTAAATATTGAAAATTAAAATCCTTATCGTTAAAATTATAGATTGGTGTGCTGTAAATAGATCCAAAAACAGGTCTTGAAGATTGTACCTGAATCGTCGCTGCAAAAGAATCTGAATTATAGTCGTCTATAGTGATGACCATGCTACAATCAATTCGCTCTTGTGCTTTATAGTCTTTACCGGTCCACTCTGTATTATTGACAAACTCGGTCAATTGCCTTTGTAAAGTTTTAAATACCTGGTTGTTCTCATTACCTGTTTGTTGGGCATTTACCACAACATTACAATTAAGCTCTTGGGCAGAAATCGCAAGACTAAAAACCCCGTACAAGACTAAAAATATATTACGCATCTAATTGTTTTAATATGAATCTCATGAGATCTTGTGCTACCTCTGATTTGGATTTCAAAGGAAACTTAAACTGCTCATTTTCCTTTGTTATAAAAGTAACTTTATTTGTTGAAATACCAAAACCTGCACCTTCGTCATTTAAAGAATTGAGGACGATCATATCTAGATTCTTCGACTTTAACTTTTCTGTAGCATGTGCCACTTCATCGTTAGTCTCTAAAGCAAAACCCACCAAAAATTGCTTGGATTTGATAGCACCCACAGATTTTAAAATATCTTCGGTCTTTTCCAACTCCAATGTTAACGTTGTATCCTTCTTTTTTATTTTCTGATCAGCTACGTTTTTTGGTCTGTAATCTGCAACGGCCGCAGTAAGTATAGCAATATCCATGTCTTTAAAATGGGTATGCACCGCGTCGTACATTTGTTGGGCTGTAGTTACTTTTATTAATTCAATCTGATTGTTTGAAATAACTTCATGCGAAGGCCCTGAAACCAAAACTACCTGAGCCCCGAGTTGAGCAGCACTAGTTGCTATTTCATAACCCATTTTTCCGCTAGAATGATTTCCTATAAACCGCACTGGATCAATGGCCTCATAAGTTGGTCCTGCGGTAATCAATACTTTTTTACCATTTAAAGGTAACTTTCCAAGTACATCGTTTTCAATAAACTTTAGAATATCCTCGGGTTCTGCCATTCGTCCCTCACCTACTAAACCGCTTGCCAATTCTCCGCTTGTTGCAGGAATCATTACATTTCCGAAACTTTGAAGAGCACTCAATGAATCTACCGTGGATTGGTGCTTGTACATATCCAAATCCATCGCAGGGGCGAAATAAACAGGGCATTTTGCAGAAAGATAAGTCGCTAAAAGTAAGTTGTCGCAAACACCATTAGACATTTTGGACAGGGTGTTCGCTGTAGCAGGTGCAATGATAAATAAGTCGGCCCAGAGACCTAATTCTACGTGATTGTTCCAAACCGCATTGTCATCCTCTTGGTTCACAAAGGAGGAATAAACTGGATTTTTAGATAATGTGGAAAGCGTTAATGGTGTAATAAAATCCTTAGAAGCAGGTGTCATGACGATTTTAACGCTGGCACCTGCTTTTATGAATAGCCGTGTTAGGCTCGCAGTTTTATAAGCGGCAATACCGGCAGTGATGCCGAGAAGAACATTTTTGCCACTTAATATAGACATGCTTATTTTTTATTCCTGAACGTCGTCGTCAGTATTTCTGTAGTAAATTTTATCGTCTAACCACTCTTGAACTGCTAGTGAGTGTGGCTTTGGAAGTTTTTCGTAAAACTTAGATACTTCAATCTGCTCCTTGTTTTCAAAAATCTCTTCAAGACTGTCGTTATAAGTTGCAAACTCCTCCAATTTATCAACTAATTCACGGCGTATATCGGTGTTGATTTGCTCAGCACGCTTAGCAATTACCGAAATTGCTTCGTAGATATTATCGGTAGGCTCATCTATAATATTTCTATTATAAGTTATAGAACTTACTGGTGCGGTGGTCTTTTTTAAATCTGTCATTGCTTTGGATATTAACTTTTTGTCTCTATTTGTTGTAATGCTTCGGTTACTTCTGCATTCATTTTATCAGCCTCAGCAATATATTCTGAGTTGGGATAAAACTTTTTAAAGGTATCATAATAGCCTTTGGCAATATCCAAACGCTCTTGTTTTTTATATTCTACACTATTGATACCAAGTCTGTAGGCTGAATCTAAACGGTAAAACATCGCCGCTTCCCTAAAACTCGTTCCAGGGTATTCAATCAGAAAATTATCAAATGCCTTGATAGATGCCTCGTAATCGGAAGATTCAAAATACGCTATATTATTATATTGTTTGGCAATCTCGAAGGCTTTTTTCTCCATTTTATAATCCAACTCCTTGATTAAGGTATTGGCTTCTGGCAAATATTGTGAGTTTGGATACCTATTGACAAACAATTGCAATTTCTCCAACGCTTCAACGGTTTCCTTTTGGTCCTTAGAATAAACTGGCGATAATTGATAATAACTTTTTGCTGACAAAAAGGTCGCTTCCTCTACCTTTTCACTTTGGGGATAAGATCGACTAAAGTTTTCAAATTGATAACCAGCAATATAGTAATCCTTGGTTTGGTAAAATGCATCTGCATGCATGAACATTAATTTTTCAGCCTGAGGCTTACCTCTATATTTTGGAACAATTTGTTCAAATAAGCGATTGGCCTTATTGTATTTACCTGCGTCGTAAAGCTCTGTACCCAATTTGAATTTGGTCGCAATATCTTCAGACTTCAAGGCTTTTTGATATTCACTACAAGAGGAAAATACCAGCAAAATCATTATAAAATATAAGAAATTCTTCATAATAGAAACAGTCCCGAAAATTCGGGAGCAAAAGTACGTATTAATAACGTATTATAAAAACTATAATTTGGAACGAAAATAAAGGTTGATTAAATTCTAAAACTCTATTTAAGTTATAATTAACTCTTAAAATTTTAATTTAATTTTTGGAGGGCCGATTTTATTTTTGTCTTTAAGTCATCTGTTGCTTCAACAAGCGGCAATCTCACTAACGAGTTTGATAAGTTCAGGGTTTTCAAAACGGCCTTGACGCCTGCCGGATTATTTTCAGAAAAAATAAGAGACGTGATATCCATAAGTTCAAAATGAATCTTATAGGCTTCTTTAGCTTTACCTGCCAAACCTAATTGAATCATTTCTGAAAATTTCTTAGGTAATGCCTGCCCTATTACAGAAATTACTCCTGCTCCACCTGCTAGTACAATTCCCAAAACCAAATCGTCATCGCCTGAAATAATCAAAAATTCCTTTGGTTTATCTCTTAACAGCTTAAGATATTGGGCAACATTGTTTCCCGCTTCCTTAACGGCAATAATATTATTAAAATCCCTTGCAAGTCTTAAGGTAGTTTCTGGCGTCATGTTGGACGCCGTTCTTCCTGGAACATTGTATAAGATTATATCAACAGGACAGCTATTTGAAATGGCTTTAAAATGTTGATAGATTCCTTCTTGAGTCGGTTTGCTATAATATGGCGAAACTGAAAGTATGGCATCTATTTGAGATAAATCGGTCGTATTGATTTCCTCGATAACAGCTGCAGTATTGCTACCACCAATACCCAAAACCAAAGGCACACGTTGCTTGTTTGCTTTTATAATTGTATTAGTAATATCTATTTTTTCCTGCTTTGTTATGGTCACGCTTTCGCCTGTAGTACCACTAATTACGATATAGTCCACCCCGTTTTCGATGTTATGATTCACCAGGTTTGCGAGGGCATCATGGTCAACGGTTTGGTCTTTTTTAAATGGCGTAATAATGGCAATGCCAGTGCCTTGAAATTTATTCATTATAATTTATTTAAAACATTCAAATATTTAGTAAGTTCACTCGTAAAAAGCTTGAATTCATGAAGTTTAACATCAATAATTAAATCGAAAAATTCCTGATTTTCGGCAGAAACACCAACCTTAAGATTTGCCTTAGATTGCGCTGCTATCAAATTGAGTTCAACATGAGGTTCTTTGTAGAAACAGATTAGCATGTCATATTCAGTATCAACAAACAACTGTAAGTCCGGATGTTTTATTTTGCCTTTCCAACCTATATGTGTTGGATTAAAATAAGCACCCCACAACTCTTTAGATGCCTCTACATCTGTCACAAAAGTTACAACTTTGGTTCTTGCCTGCTGTATGTCCAAACTCTTCAGAAACGTATGAAAGACCTCAACATCTGGAAATTCAAACGCACTCAATAAAACACCAACCGTTTGTATCTCACCCTGCTTAATAGAAACCTTACGTTCTGTTAACAGTTTAGCAATATACTTTTGATTCGATTTCTCTTTAAATCGCTTAAAAATCATTTAACTTTGGCGTTTGCACAAATGTAATAAAAACTCATTTTAAGAAACACTTAACCCTTCAATATAATAATGAATAAAATTCTGCTTCTAGGCCTAGGTTTAATTACTTTATTTTCTTGCCAAGAAAAAGTCTATCTGGATAAAATTGAGGGTCAACAAATTAATATTACAGATTCCCTCGCCACAGACCAAAATATTGATGATTTTATTAAACCCTATAGAGAAAATGTCAATAGAAATCTGGACAGCGTTTTGGCTTACTCCGTGGACACGTACTCTAAATCTGATGGCAAATACAATACTGCCATTGGTAATATGATGGCTGATGCGGTTTATGAGGAATCCAACCCCATCTTTAATAGTAGAACGGGCGAGAACATAGATTTTGTTCTTTTAAACCATGGTGGCATTCGAGGCATCATTTCTAAAGGAAATATAACCACAAGAACCGCTTATGATGTTATGCCATTTGATAACGCTATTGTTGTGGTAAAGTTAAAAGGCGCGCAGGTCAAGGAACTGTTAGATTATCTAAGCAAAGCAAAAAGGGCACATCCTATTTCAAGGTTAAAAATAGTTTTAGACAGAAACGAAAATTTTAAATACGCTAGCGTTAGTGACACTCTCGTTGATTACAATAAAGTTTACAACGTAGCCACCAATGATTATCTTTATAACGGTGGGGACAGGATGGATTTCTTCAAGACTAATGATAGTCTCTATGTTTTAGATTACAAGGTTAGAAATATTCTCATAGATTATTTTACTAAAATAGATACTTTGAACCCAAAAATTGACGACAGATTCATTCAAATCAAATAATGATCAAAAGAGCATAATAAAATTGGTCTTATAAGAAAGTGATTAATAGCGAACAGTCCTGATACTTATCGGTAACCTTTAAAAGTGCATAAAAAACACACATGAAAAGAAGAGCATTTATACAGCAGACTTCTGCTGCAGGAGCATTAATAGGACTTGGGGCGGCCGGGCTGACTTCATTTGCACCTGCAACCAAACAGATTACCATACTTCATACCAACGATGTACATAGCCATATTGATCCTTTTGGTCCAGAAGATGGCAGAAATCCAAATCAGGGAGGTGTTGCAAGACGAGCCACTTTGATTGATTCTATCAGAAAAGAAAATCCAAATACGTTGTTATTAGATGCTGGTGATATTTTTCAAGGCACGCCGTACTTCAATTATTATGGCGGAGAGCTCGAATTTAAGTTAATGAGCATGCTCAAGTACGATTTTGCTACTATTGGAAATCACGATTTTGATAATGGGATTGATGGTCTTTATGCGCAATTGCCCCACGCTAAATTTGACTTTGTTTCTGCTAATTACGATTTCTCAAATACGGTTATGGATACTCACGTTAAACCATACCGGACCATTGTGAAGAATGGAATAAAAATAGGCGTTTTCGGTCTGGGTATTGAGTTAGCCGGATTGGTAGAACAACGTATGTATAAAGAAACAAAATACTTAGACCCAACTGAGGCTTCCCAAGAGATGACCAGAATTCTCAAAGAGGATGAAAAATGTGATTTAATTATCTGTTTATCGCATTTAGGTTACGACTATAAAGATGACTATAAAATAGGCGACCTTAAAATCGCCGAAACTACCAAGGATATTGATTTGATTATTGGTGGCCATACTCATACATTTTTAAAAAAACCGACCGTTACTAAAAACTCTGAAGGGAAAAATGTGCTCGTAAACCAAGTGGGCTGCTACGGAATTAATCTAGGTAGGATTGATTTTTACTTTGATGGGAACAAAGAAAAATCTGCAAAAGGTGCCTCAATTATTGTCTAATCTAAAATTATCTTCTACAACTATTAATCGTTATTGTTACAATTATCCTTTTTGAAACACTGAGCTTCAAATTTACTGTTCCTCCAGATAGCGCTTTTATTTATAAAAAGGTTTGATAAAAACATTAGAGTCGGCTACGGATAAATATTTTAGAGATTTTCACTAATATTTTATCGCTGATACGTAAACAACATGTTTGACCTTTTATTGTCGCCTAGGATGTTTTTAGGAGCAGTATCCATTCACCATATCCAAATAGGCTTTAATGTAAGAAAGTATGGGGGTATGTGGTAGGTGGTATTTTTAAAAACTATGACTAATATTTTGATGTCTAATTGAAGTCTTTATAAAACAAAATTCCGCAAATTAGAAAAAAAATTATTTGCTTAATCTCTATAAGAATATTCTACAGATTCTTTATGTTTTAAAATTGACTGTCGGTAGAAAAACACAAATGCCAATACATAAAAAGCTGAATAAACAATATTAAGAATATAATATTCTGCGATATAAAAATAAGCGAGCTGTAATATTTCTGAAAACACGATACAAATAGACCCGATAAGTAAATTGATACTCTTCTGATCATCATGATATATATAATTTATTAAGGCAAGGCACATCAAGGTAATGACCACAACATTATAAATATTCTCATATACAGCCGTTGAATCATCAAGAGCATCAGACGTCGTTTCAGAAACAAAATAGACACAGAAAACGCCAAGAACAAAAAGCAAAATAACATAAAGCAAGTACTTTTTAAATATTTGCCTTAAATCCAAATCTACCAACATTCTAATAACCAAAAACAAATACGCCGTTATATATAGTACATTACCAAATATGTATATAAATTGTGCATTGCTGTCATAATTCTCATAGCTAATAAACCATGTAAAAAAATTGAACAAATCCGCACTAAGATAAGTTAGCAAAAAGCATACAAAAAACAGGTTTCTATTTTTAACTCTAACAAAATATAGTCCTGTCAAAGCTAGCAGCGCAAGTGACCGTACTCCAATTCCATAAATCTCATCTTCCATATATTGGAAGCATAGAAATAAGAAACTTAGTAGAATAATTATAGTCCCTAAAACTTTGGTTAGTTTCATGGTGAATTTTTAATAGCTCCCAAATATAACAAATAAATGCAATTAATCGAATAAAAATGCACTTAATCGTATAAAATTATTAAATTATAAGAATTTACGCTATAATTTTGAAAAAATCTTCCTCGGAAATAATAAGAACACCTAAATTCTCAGCCTTGGTTCTTTTGCTAGGTCCCATTTTATCTCCAGCAACCAAATAACTGGTTTTTGAAGAAATAGAGCTTGATACCTTACCCCCATTATCTTCAATTGTCTTTTTAAGCTCAGTCCTTGAGATATTTTCAAAAACGCCAGAAATAACAAATGTTTTACCCAGCAACTTATCGGACTGGTTAGCTAATTTTTCCGCAGAAATAGAAAATTGGAGTCCATGAGTTTTAAGCTTTTCAATTATAATCCTATTTTCTTCGGAAGCAAAAAATTCAACGACACTTTGAGCAATGCGCTCCCCAATCTCATCAACCGCGACTAGATTTTCTTCGGAAGCATTCTCTAGAGCTTCAATATTTTTGTAGTGTTTCGCAAGTTTCTTAGCCACTGTTTCTCCGACAAAACGAATTCCGATAGCGAACAAAACCCGCTCAAACGGTATTTGCTTGGAAGCTTCAATTCCATTGATTAGATTTTCTGCACTTTTTTCTGCCATACGGTCTAATGGCAAGATAGCCTCCTTGGTCAATTCATATAAATCAGAGTAATTAGATATTAAATTCTCGTTTACCAAGAGTGCCACAGTTTCACCTCCAAGGCCTTCAATATCCATTGCTTTTCTAGAAATAAAATGCTGGATTCGGCCAATTACCTGGGGTTTGCAACCATTATAATTTAAGCAATAATGTTTGGCATCTCCTGTTTCCCTAACCAATTTAGAACCACATTCTGGACAGTGGCTTATATATTCGGTAGGTTTAGAATTTAAAGGGCGCTTACTCAAATCCACAGCAATAATCTTTGGAATAATCTCCCCACCCTTCTCTACATAGACCTCATCGCCTTCCCTGATATCCAATTTTTCAATCTGATCGGCATTGTGCAATGATGCCCGTTTTACTGTTGTACCAGCAAGTTCAACAGGTTCTAGATTAGCCACTGGCGTTATTGCTCCGGTTCGGCCAACTTGATAGGTGATCTCGTTTAATCGTGTTGAGACCTGTTCTGCTTTAAATTTATAGGCCATAGCCCAACGTGGGGCTTTAGATGTATAGCCTAATTCTTCCTGCTGACGCAAATCATTGACTTTAATTACAACACCATCAGTTTCGTAAGGCAAATCATGGCGGTGAACATCCCAGTGATTTACAAATTCTAAAACCTCTTCTACAGATTTGGCCAATTTAGAGGCCTCTGGTACTTTAAAACCCATTTGCCTTGCTTTTTGAAGACTTTCAAATTGGGTGTTAAAACCTAAATTCTCGCCTGTAATATTATACAGCAAACATTCTAGAGGCCGTTTTGCGACAAGGGCACTATCTTGAAGTTTCAAGCTACCAGAAGCTGTATTCCTTGGATTTCGATATAGCTCCTCTCCAGCAGACTCACGTTCCTGGTTCATTTTATTGAAACCTGCAAAGGGCAAAACAATTTCCCCTCGTATATCAAATAGCTTAGGATAATCACCTTTTAATTTTAAAGGAACAGATTTTACAGTTTTTATATTAGCGGTAACATCATCTCCTTGAGAACCATCGCCACGAGTAACAGCTCTTAGCAAACTTCCGTTCTCATAAGTTAGACTTATAGAAGCACCATCATATTTTAACTCGCACACAAACTCAACCTTACCATCGATGATTTTTTCGATACGCTTTTCCCAATCCAATAAATCTTCTTTTGAGTATGAGTTATCTAAAGAGTACATTCTATTTTTATGAGTAACGGTTTCAAAATTTTTAGTAACCGCTCCTCCAACCCTTAAACTAGGCGAATCGGCATCGTAAAACTCGGGATGTTTTTCTTCCAGTTCCTGAAGTTGTTTCAACTTCATATCAAAGTCAAAGTCATCTATACTTGGATTATCTAAAACATAGTAGTTGTAATTATGTTGACGGAGTTCTGCTCTTAAGGATTCAATTTGTTCTTTTGTATTCATTCTCTTTAAATTACCGCGGAAGTACTCGCAATTAATTTTTAAACTATTGGCAAAGCTTTAGATTTATTTGCAATTATCATTCTATCTTTTCCAAAAATATCTTTTTTAAGTTCAATTTTAGAAAATCTGTGGTCGCTTAACAACTGCACCATTTCCTGTCCAAAATATTCATTGATTTCAAAAAATAGTTGTCCGCCATCTTTCAAATAAATTTGGGCAAATTTACAGATTGCCCTATAAAATAATAGTGGATCTTCATTTTCGACAAACAATGCTAGATGTGGTTCGTTATCCAAAACGTTAGGTTTCATCTGGATTTTTTCCGTCTGGCGCACATAAGGCGGATTGGAAACAATGGCGTCAAATAATCCACGACCTTGCTTGGTATGATTTTTTTCGAATGAAAAACATTTACCCTCCTCAAAGTTGAGAATGTCATTCTTGCAGAACGTTACCTCGACATTATTCATTTCTGCATTCTGTTTTGCAACATTTAATGCGTTCTCAGAAACATCCATGGCAAAGATTTCGGTATTTGGAAGATTATATGCCAAAGTTATTGCAATACAACCTGATCCCGTTCCAATGTCTAAAATTCTGAGTTTTTCATTCTTTAGCACCTTTGTTTTAAATGACATCAAAACCTCTTCCACCAATCCCTCGGTTTCAGGTCTAGGAATAAGCGTGTTTTCGTTAACCTTAAATGGCAAACCATAAAATTCAGTTTGACCAATAATATATTGTATCGGTTTTTCGGACTTTAAGTCTTTGAGCGCAAGCCGCATTTGAGTATGCTGTTCTGGATTAATTAAAAATTCGGGTTCTAATATTAATTTAACCCTGTCAATTTTAATATAATGCTCAATGAGCAAATTGAAAAAAGAATTGGTCTCATCCCTTCCATAAAATTCATCCAATTCAGAATGATAGGTCTTAAGCACTTCTTTTAGTTGCACTGATTCTGAATATGGTTCAGTCATGATTTTTTTAAAAATTTGACAATAAAGATTGTGGGTTCTATAATCAAAAATCGTTATTTGCCAATCTTCAATCTTCTGGTCATCCAAACCCCGCAGCTAAAGTGTCCCGTATTACCCATCGGTTTGTTGAGATGTTCAAAACCGAATGTCTCATAAATATGAATTGCTGCTTTTAGTTGAGAGGCACTTTCCAAATAACAGATTTCGTAACCAAAATCCTCAGCCGCTTTTAAGCATTGAGCTATCATTTTTTTACCAAAACCCATACCTCGCACCTTTGGCGAGAAATACATTTTTTGAAGCTCACAGACATTGCCATCAAAATTCTTTAATTGTTTAATGCCCGCACCGCCTAAAATCTCCTTTCCTTTTGCAACAACATAATATACTTCGCGCTCACCTCTATAGGATTCGAACATTTTGGAAGTTTCAGGGTCTTCGTAGGCTGTTCCTGTTAACGGAATTTGAAATTCAGGAAAACAACCTTTGATTACAGTTTCTAATCTGGCATTGTCTCCTGCCTCTATTTCTCTAATGATAATCTGGTTTTCACTCACTAATTTACCCTATTTTTGTGTCGTTTTTTTGAAGGGATGAAGATACACGAAAAATACATAAAACGCTGCATTCAAATAGCCAAAAACGGTTTAGGTCTAACTGCGCCAAACCCAATGGTGGGTTGTGTTATTGTTCATGATAATAGAATAATTGGTGAGGGATTTACAAGCGTATATGGCGGTAAACACGCCGAGGTCAATGCCATAGAATCAGTTGAAGATAAATCTCTTTTAATAAACGCGACACTCTACGCAAGTTTAGAACCCTGCTCACATTTTGGAAAAACACCGCCCTGCAGCGATTTAATCATAAAAAACCAAATACCTAATGTGGTGATTGGCTGTACGGATGACAACCCACAAGTTTCTGGTAAAGGCATTGCCAAATTAAAAGCTGCTGGTTGCAAGGTCATCGTAGGTATTTTGGAAAATGAATGTAAAATTCATCACAAACGCTTTTTCACCTTCCATAATAAGAAAAGACCCTTTATCATTTTAAAATGGGCTGAAACTAGCAATGGTTTTATTGCTCCTTTAAATAAAGAGAAAAAAGAACCCTTTTGGATTACAAACCTATATTCTCGTCAACTGGTGCACAAATGGCGGGCTGAAGAACAAGCTATTTTGGTTGGTACAAATACGGTAATTGAGGACAATCCAAGTTTGACGGTAAGGGATTGGACGGGCAAAAATCCATTAAGAGTCACTATGGATTCTAAAAGCAAATTACCAAAAGGGGCTGCAATCTTTAGCGATCAGTCAAAAACCTTGATTTTATCCGAATCCGAATTGACTGCCCAAAAAATATGTAATACGCTTTATGAACATAACATAAACTCAGTTATCATTGAAGGCGGCACAAAAATCCTACAGACTTTTATTAATGAAAATTTATGGGACGAGGCTAGAGTTTTTGTCGGTACTTCCAGCTTCAAGGATGGCGTCGTGGCTCCGAAATTTCATGGTAAACTTATTTCTGCAGAAAAGATTCTGAACGATACCTTATATAGTTATAGCAATGATTAAAACCATCATTTTCGATTTTGGAGCTATTTTTATCAATCTGGATAAACAGGGCGCTATGGATAAGATGCTTTCCGTTTTTGGGTTGCCTGAAATCCCAGAAACCATTGTTTCTTTTAATATACTTTATGAACAAGGGTTGGTGTCTACCGAAGAATTTTTAAAGTTCTATTCGGTAAATTTTCCAAAATTATCCAAATCTGAAATCATCAATCTATGGAACAGTATTCTAATGGATTTTCCCGAGTCCCGTTTGAGATTCCTGAAACGATTGGCTTCCGAAGAAAAATATCAAATTATTTTATTGAGTAACACCAATGACTTGCACATTTCTTGGATAAAGGAAAACATCTTGTTCTATGAAGAATTCAAGTCACAGTTTGATGCGTTTTACCTATCACATGAAATACATTTACGAAAACCCAATGCAGATATCTATAATTTTGTGTTAGAGCGCCATAATCTAAAAGCCAAGGATTGCCTATTCATTGACGATACCAAAGCCAATACCGATGCTGCAGAATCACTCGGTATCCACGTTTGGAATTTAGATGAAACCCATGAGGACGTTTCCCAATTGTTCCACATAAAACCCGAACTCTTTTGATTTACCTACTGCTGAGCATTGCGGCCTCCACGTTAATATTTGTCATTTTTAAATTATTGGCTAAATACGGTATCAATACACTCCACGCCATTGTGGTCAATTATTCTGTAGCCTGTATCTGCGGTCTTCTAGCTTATAATGGTACCATAAATATTTATGAAATATTTAATGCCAATTGGTTTTTAGGAGCGGTTGGCTTGGGCTTTTTGTTTATTGGTATTTTCAACGTCATGGCGCTTACCTCTCAACGCAATGGACTTTCTGTTGCATCAGTGGCCTCTAAAATGAGCGTGATCATACCTGTTATTTTTGGAGTTTATGCCTATAATGAAGGCGTTGGTTTTCTAAAAATCATTGGAATTATATTGGCATTATTTGCTGTTTACCTAACTTCATTACGCTCAAAAACCACCGAGAATCTTGCAAAGGGTATTTGGTTACCTATATTACTATTCTTCGGTTCTGGAATTATCGATACGTCCATCAAGTATATGGAAACCACTTATCTTCCTGATAATGGTATTCCAATTTTTTCAGCAACAATTTTTAGTATTGCCTTTATAATAGGTATTTGTATAATTTTGTTTAATTCGATTAAGAAAAGTTCAAATCCTTCCGAAGAAAAACACGTTATCCATAATAAAAAAACCACATCACTATTATACGTTATTATTGGTGGAAGCGCACTTGGTGTTGTAAATTATCTTTCTATTTACTACGTGCTGAAAGCCCTAGACCATGAGCGTCTAGAAAGCTCCGTTATATTCACGGTCAATAATGTTGCTATTGTAATGCTTACAACGCTTGTGGGACTTTTTGCTTTTAAGGAGCACATCTCAAAAATAAATTGGCTCGGCATTTTATTAGCAGTCATTTCTATAGCCCTAGTAACATTTGCCTAAATGAAGGATACTTATAAAACTATAAAAAGAGCATCGGCCGAAATACTTTTTAAGGATAAAAACAGTAAATTTTTTGGGTTTGCTTTTCCTGTCACTTCCGAAGATGACATTAAACCCATAATTGAGGATTTAAAAAAACAGCACCATCAAGCGGGCCATTTCTGCTACGCCTATCAAATAGGTAAGATTGAAAGTGATGTAATTTACCGAGCCAATGATGATGGCGAACCAAATAATAGTGCTGGCATGCCAATCTACGGCCAGCTTCAATCTTTTGGAGTTACCGATATCTTGGTAGTTGTGGCTCGGTATTTTGGAGGCACAAAACTAGGTGTAAGTGGTTTAATCAATGCTTATAAAACAGCCGCTCAAATGGCTTTGGAAAATTCTAAAATTGTTACCAGAACTATTAAAGTAATTTACCTGATTCTGTTTGAATATAAAAACATGAATAAGGTCATGAGAATTATCAAGGAAAGAAACCTAAACATAATTGATCAAAAATTAGAACTGAGTTGCGAGATCAAAATTTCTGTAAGAAAAAAAGAATCGAAAACTATATTTGAAGTGTTTGATAGACTTTATGAAATTGATATTAAAATTTTGAACGATTAAAACCGTAGTTTGTCTAAAATATAATCAGGACATCTTGTAGGTCGATTCTTAGCCTTGTCCAAAAAAACCAAAATTGAATTTCCAGTGGTCAAGATTTCTCCAGATTCATTTGTAATCTCATAATCAAATTCTATTTTGGCGGTTGGCCTTTTTACGAGCGTAGTTTTTACTTTAAGCAAGTCATCATAACGAGCTGATTTTTTGAAATTTAAAGAAAGTGAAATAACAGGTAGCATGATTCCTTCGTCTTCCATTTGCTTGTAGGAAAAGCCTGTTTTTCTCAGCCATTCGGTTCGACCCATTTCAAAATATTGTGCGTAGTTGCCGTGATAAACTATGCCCATTTGGTCAGTTTCCCCGTAGCGTACCCTTAACTGTATTTCATCGTAATTAGTGAATTCTTTCATCTCGCTTAACATTTTTTTTGTAACTTCAAACCGATTTAAACATGGGGAAATTTTTTCGGAAAATCATCAGTTTTTGATTTTTTTATTAAGAAATTTGTTCACATATTTGTCATCTGAAAGTGATTCAAGAGAAACTCAGATTTCTCTTTTTTTTGCCAACTATTTAATTCAAAACTCAAAATTTAATTCTACTAATGGAGATAACTGCGCAATCGGTTTGGAATAATTGTCTGTCTTTTATAAAGGATAATATACAACCCCAAGCATATAAAACATGGTTTGAACCCATCGTCGCAGTGAAGCTTACCGATAACGCATTAAGCATCCAAGTACCGAGTAAATTTTTCTACGAATGGCTTGAAGAACATTACGTAAAAATCTTAAAAGTTTCCCTTACCAAAGAGTTAGGTGAAACGGCTAAATTGGTGTACGTTATCAAAATGGAAAATACCTACGGTAACAAACAACCATTTACCGAAAAAATTCCGAGTTCTAATCGGGGCACTTTAAAATCACAAGATGTTGATGTGCCATTGAACAATAAAAGTCCTGAGCTAAAAAACCCGTTCGTTATTCCGGGTATTCGTAATGTTAAAATCGAATCCCAACTAAATCCCAACTATAGTTTTGATAATTTTTTAGAGGGTGACTCCAACCGTCTGGCAAGAAATGCTGGTTTGGCCGTTGCCAATAAACCTGGTGGAACGTCCTTTAACCCCTTATTAATTTTTGGAGGTGTAGGATTGGGGAAAACGCATTTGGCTCACGCCATTGGAGTCGATATAAAAGACAAATATCCTGAAAAAACCGTGCTTTATATCTCTGCGGAAAAATTCACCCAACAATACATAGATTCCGTAAAGAAAAATAATAGAAACGATTTTATTCATTTCTATCAAATTATTGATGTTTTAATAATCGATGATGTCCAGTTTTTATCTGGAAAGTCTGGAACCCAAGATGTGTTTTTCCATATATTCAATCATTTGCACCAAAACGGAAAGCAGGTGATCCTAACGAGTGACAAAGCACCTGTAGATATGCAGGATATTGAACAACGTTTGTTGTCTCGGTTCAAATGGGGACTTTCGGCAGAATTGCAAAGTCCAGATTTTGAAACAAGGGTTTCCATTCTCAAAAACAAACTTTATCGTGATGGTGTTGAAATGCAAGACGATATTATTGAGTACGTTGCAAAACATATAAAAACTAACATACGGGAATTAGAAGGTGCCATAATAAGTCTAATTGCGCAATCTTCTTTCAATAAAAAAGAAATTACCATCAACTTAGCAAAAGAGGTTGTTGAGAAATTTGTTAAGAATACAAAACGTGAAGTTTCCATAGACTATATCCAAAAAGTCGTATCAGATTATTTCCAAATGGATGTTAGTACTTTACAATCAAAAACCAGAAAGCGTCACATTGTTCAAGCTAGACAATTGGCCATGTTCTTTGCTAAAAAATTCACTAAAGCCTCTTTGGCGAGTATCGGATCGCAAATAGGTAAACGGGATCATGCCACAGTACTTCACGCCTGTAAAACTGTTAACAATCTTTCATCTACCGATAAGCAATTTAGAAAATACGTAGAGGATCTTTCCAAAAAATTGACCGTATAAAACGCACAACATGATTCCAATTTTAATGGTGTGTTTGGGGAATATCTGCAGATCGCCTTTAGCCCACGGCATTTTAGAATCTAAACTTAATTCAGAAAAATTTTACGTGGATTCTGCCGGTACGGGAGACTTTCATATTGGTGAAGCACCAGATTATCGCTCAATCAAAATTGCGATGGAGCACGGTATCGATATTTCCAACCAAAGAGTGAGACAATTTAAAGTTTCAGATTTTGATGCCTTTGATTTTATTTTCGTGATGGATAATTCCAATTATGATAACGTCATTAGTTTAGCGAGAGATGATTCTGATACTAAAAAAGTGCAACGTATTCTTGACTTAAATCCTTCAATTTCCAACAAAACGGTTCCTGACCCCTATCATGGTGATGTGCATGACTTTGCTCATGTATATGATTTATTAGATAGCACTTGCACCATTTTAGCTAAGAAACTTCAGAACTCTTAAAGTTTTTCTGTTCTCCAATATAGTTATTGATTTTTCGTATTTTGTAGTTAAAATGTCATTGAAAATGAAAAACTATATAACGCTATTCTTTCTATCGCTATCAACTTTCGGATTTTGTCAACTTATAACTCTCGAAGCTTTTGCGAGCAATCTCTCCAAACCTGTAAACATAAAGCACGCCAATGATAACCGACTTTTTGTCGTAGAAAGGGACGGAATCATTCAAATCCTCAATGCCAATGGCAATATAAATAGTACTCCGTTTTTAAATATTGATGGACGGGTGAGCGACTCTGGAGGAGAACGTGGTCTTTTGGCCATGGCTTTTCATCCAGATTACGAGAACAATGGCTTTTTCTACGTTAATTACATTGATAATTCTGGAGATACAGTGATTTCGAGATTTACAAGAAGCACTAGCGATACTGCCGATAATACCTCAGAATTAATTTTAATGGAAATATCCCAGCCGTTTGGCAACCACAATGGAGGAGACCTTCATTTTGCCGATGATGGCTTTCTCTACATTTCCTTGGGTGATGGCGGAAGTGGTGGCGATCCAGGAAACAGATCTCAAAATCTTTCAACTTATCTAGGCAAAATGCTAAGAATCGATGTTGATAATACTTCAAACGGAAATAATTACGCCATTCCTTCAGATAATCCTTTCATCGGAAACTCCTCAGCCCTTCCAGAAATTTGGGCCTACGGTTTAAGGAATCCCTTTAAATTTTCTTTCGATAGGCTGGATGGAAGTCTTTGGATTGCAGATGTAGGTCAAAACCAGATTGAAGAAATCAATAAAGTCTCATCAACTTCAGGTGGAGAAAATTATGGTTGGAAATGCTTTGAAGGCACCTCAGTGTTTTCAACAGGAAATGATTGTGGCACCATTACTCACACCGAGCCAGTTGCACAATACAATCACGCAAATGGACGCTGCTCAATTACCGGTGGTTATGTCTATCGCGGTTCAGAATTTCCTAATTTAGAAGGACTCTACTTTTTTGGCGATTTTTGCACTAATGAAATCGGTTTTATCAGTGAGGTAAGCTCAGATGATTTTGAACTCACCTTTGCCGATGATTTCGGAATCGGCGGGATTTCAGCCTTCGGGGAAGATAACGATGGTGAACTTTATGTAGCAGGAGTGAATTCTGGCAATATCTTTAGAATTATAGAATCGAGTTTGGGGGTTGAAAACACAAATCTTTCCGAAGTAAAAATGTTTCCAAACCCAGCAAATGCTGAAGTCACCTTTGACCTAAATAACACAATCGAGGTACAATCCATTTCCATTTTTGATATCCAAGGAAAATTGGCATTGTTACGAAATGACTTAAACAATAAGAAGATTAGTATTTCTACGGAAACACTTCGCAGCGGATTTTATCTCGTCGAAATTGCAACCCAATCCGGAAAAAAGACTATTAAAAAACTCATCATCCAATAATCAGTTATGAATCCAGATTACGGAAAACTCTACCTCATCCCCACCCGATTGGGCGACAACCCACCTTTGGAAGTCTTACCCCTTTCTATAAAAAAAACTATAGAATTGGTTAATGACTATATTGTAGAGAACGAAAAAACAGCCAGACGATTCATAAAACGGATCAGTGCCAACAAATCGCAATCGTCCCTCAAACTTTTGGTATTAAATAAATATACAGAAGCCGATGAACTAAACCATTTTTTGGATGGCTGTAAAGCGGGCAAAAACATGGGGCTACTTTCTGAAGCAGGATGTCCGGGGGTGGCAGATCCTGGGGCAGATATTGTAAAGCTGGCGCACCAACATGATATTAGAGTAGTGCCCTTGGTGGGGCCATCATCCATATTGTTGGCTTTGATGAGCTCGGGAATGAACGGACAAAGTTTTGCTTTTAACGGTTACATTCCCATTGATAAAGCTGAAAGAAAAACAGCCTTAAAACGTATGGAACGCATTTCGTTTGAACAGAACCAAACCCAATTGTTCATTGAAACGCCTTACAGAAATGATAAAATTCTTGAGGATATTTGCAGAAACCTGAACGACCTTACCCGAGTTTGCGTGGCATGCGATATCACGCTGCCCACAGAATATATCAAGACCCAAACCGTAAAGGAATGGAAACACACTAAAGTAGATTTGCATAAAAGACCCGCTATTTTTGTGATTCATAAAGATTGAAAATGACGACAAAACATTATGCGTTTTTACTTTTTCTGTTTTTAAACATTACCTATTTATTCGGCCAAACACTGGACTCCACCTCCACAACTATTGTAGATAATTTTAATGCATTCTCCAACTCAAGGGCTTTTGATAATATCTATATTCAAACCAATAAAGATATTTACGAAACCGAAGAAGACCTTTGGTTTAAAGCGTATATTCTAGACGCACATTATTTTTTGCCATCACTTAGAAGTAATGTGCTTTTTGTTCAGCTGATTAATAATGTTTCGAAAAATGTAGTTTGGGAAGAAAAATATGAAATTGAAAATGGTTTTGTTTACGGTCATGTTTATATTCCTAGCGACATTGAATTTTATGCCTCAGATATTTATGGGAATTTTACGGGAACTATTGAGGGCATTGGTGGTGATGGTTTATTAGGTAGTGAAGGTTTTGAATTTATTATTAGGAAATAAAACTGAATTATTGAGAATTGAGATAATTTAAAACATTAGATTCAATTCGCTCTTGAATATTGGACACATCAGCTTTCACAAAATCTTCGTCCATGATATTCCGGTAAAGCTCTATGTAGCGCTCACTTACCGTTTCAACATAATCATCAGTCATTTTCGGAACCATTTGCCCTTCCAGACCTTGAAAATCATTGGCAATCAACCACTGCCTTACAAACTCTTTTGATAACTGTTTTTGTGTTTCGCCATTATCCTGACGTTTTTGATAGCCGTCCTTATAAAAATATCGGGAAGAGTCTGGCGTATGAATTTCATCTATAAGAACGATTTTTCCATCCTTTGTTTTCCCAAACTCATATTTGGTATCTACCAATATTAGACCGCGCTTTGCAGCAATCTCAGTTCCTCTTTGAAACAGTTTTTTTGTGTAATCTTTCAAAACTGCGTAATCGTCTTCTGAAACAATACCGCGTTTTAATAGGTCCGATTCTGAAATATCCTCGTCATGCTCTCCCATTTCAGCCTTTGTTGCCGGGGTAATGATAGGTTCAGGAAATTTATCGTTTTCCTTCATACCGTTTGGCATCGTTACACCACAAATTTCCCGCTTTCCTTTGTTGTACTCACGTGCCGCATGACCAGACAGATAACCACGAATTACCATTTCTACCTTAAACGGTTCGCAGAGATGACCAATTGCAACATTAGGGTCTGGAGAAGCGGTTAGCCAATTGGGCACCAAATCTTCGGTTGCCGCCATCATACTTGTGGCTATTTGATTTAAAATTTGACCCTTAAATGGAATTCCCTTGGGCATAACAACGTCAAAGGCGCTCAACCTATCGGTAGCAATCATAACCAATTGTTCGTCATTAATATTATAAACCTCCCTTACCTTGCCTTTGTAAATACTTTTCTGGTTGGGAAAATTAAAATTGGTGGATGTTATGGTGTTTTGTTTTGACACAGAATTTTAAAATTTTGATACAATTATAGTTATAAAACCTCAGCATTAACACGCGTTATGTTATGCTCGGTTCGGTTTGGTCGTGACTTACCTCGGCGAAATATTATTCACGATTTTCTATGCTTTTATAAGCTTCGATAACTTTCTTGACCAACTTATGGCGAATCACATCTTTATCATCCAAATAAATCATGCCGATGCCCTCGGTGTTTTTCAATACCAATAACGCTTCCTTTAAACCTGAGATAGTTCGGCGTGGCAAATCTACTTGCCCAGGATCACCGGTCAATAAAAATTTAGCGTTTTTTCCCATTCTGGTCAGAAACATTTTCATTTGAGCATGGGTAGTATTTTGTCCTTCATCTAAAATCACAAAAGCATTGTCTAAGGTACGGCCACGCATAAAGGCCAAAGGCGCAATTTGTATGGTCCCATTTTCTATAAAACTAGCAAGACGTTCTGGCGGAATCATATCGCGTAAGGCATCGTATAGGGGCTGCATATACGGGTCTAATTTTTCCTTGAGATCACCTGGTAAAAAACCAAGATTCTCACCAGCTTCCACAGCGGGTCTTGTTAAAATAATACGTTTGACTTCCTTATTTTTCAAAGCTCTTACTGCAAGGGCAACACCCGTATAAGTCTTACCGGTTCCCGCAGGACCAATGGCAAATACCATATCATTTTGGCGCATGCTCTCTACCAAACGTCGTTGATTGACCGTCTGGGCTTTTATAATTTTACCACCAACACCGTGCACAAGGGTTTCTCCACTTATATCTGATGTTTTATAATCTTCACTAGTAACGCTGGTCAATACACGCTCAATTACATTTTCGTCAATTTTGTTATATTTTCCAAAATGCACCATTAGCATGTTCATCCTGAGGTCAAATTCCTCAAGAAGATCTTCATCTCCATAGGCCTTTATTTTATTACCTCTCGCTACGATTTTTAATTTGGGAAAGTATTTTTTTAGAAGTTCAATGTTAACATTTTGTGGTCCGAAAAATTCTTTAGGAGTAATTTCTTCGAGCTCTAATATAAGTTCATTCAAAAGCTTTGATATTTATAAATTAATCTGTTTTGTTTTCTTAGTTTTGTGATAGGCAAAAAGCGATTCGTTTTGACTTCTTCCCTCTCAAAAATAGTTGAAAATTTCTATAGGTCATGTTTCCTAAAGGTTAAAATACCAATAGTTTTTAACAGCTAAAACTATAAATTGTGAGATCAACGTTTAACTATCGATTTTATATCATTAAATGGCAATCATTACACTTACAACAGATTTTGGCGAAAAGGACCATTTTGTCGGTGCCATAAAAGGCGCTATTTATAGCGAATTGCCAGATGTGAGGATTGTTGATATCTCGCATTTAGTTTCACCATTTAATGTTCCTGAAGCAGCTTACATCATTCAAAATGCATATAATAGTTTTCCTGAAGGCACGATACATGTAATTGGTATAGATTCTGAAATAAATCCTGAAAATAAACATATTGCCGTAAAGCTTGATGGCCATTATTTTATTTGCGCCAATAACGGAATTATGAGCATGATTTGCGCCGAGATTGCTCCAGAAAAAATTGTGGAGATTAACATACACGATCGTATTGCCAGTAGCTTCCCTGTATTAGATGTGTTTGTAAATGTGGCCTGTCATATAGCCAGGGGAGGCACTTTGGAAGTTATTGGTAAAGTTATAAAAACCATAAAGCCTATAAAAAATCTCAATCCATTTGTTAATGATGATAAGACCCAAATAATTGGTAGCGTTATCTACATTGATAATTACGGAAACGTAATTACTAATATAAAACGTCAATTCTTTGAGACCATGCAGAGGACGCGACCTTTCGAGATTTCTGCGCGAAATTACAAATTTAGGACTATTCATTCTAAGTACAGTGATATCGTAAATTTTGAAATCCCTGAAGATAAACGGAATGATGAAGGTAAAAAACTAGTGGTATTTAATAGTTCTGGACATCTTGAAATTGCAGTTTATAAAAGTGACTTGGGCTCTGTGGGAAGTGCATCCAGTTTATTGGGATTAAAATTACGAGATACCGTCTCCGTTAATTTTGAAACTGTAATGGTCACGCCAAAAAGAAAGGAAATTAGTACAGATTAGTAGTTAAATGCTGTAAACTATCACAATAAGAATTTCCCAAGCTGTTGAAGTTCATTTTCATCATAGTAAATAAAAAACCTCCTGAAAATTAATTTCAAGAGGTTTTTAGAATTTATTTAGAACATTATATTACATAGCTCCCCATTCCTTTAAGAGAATCTTCGTTCATCTTTAACGTAATCAGCATTGTTTGCCTCTTTTGAAGCCGCTAATGATTTCTTTGCAGTTTCAATAGCCTTTTTCTTATCACCAGATTTGGCATAAATTAAAGACTGTTGTCTCATTTGCCAGAATGCAGGCTTTTCGGTCATTTCCATAGCCTTATCCATCCACATTTTAGCTTTTTCAATATCCTTACCTTCTTGTGAGTAGTAAACTGCAGATGCATAATAATCTCCAGCGCTTGGACCATTCATGGCTTTGTCAATTGCAGCGGTTACCATTTTATCAGTAGGTACTTCAAAGCTTACAGGAACATAAACATCTTCCCACATTAATCCTAAAACCGCTGAACTACTCGTAAGATCATCAAAACCTAAACTAAGTGTTTCAATCTTCATTGGCAATTTATAAACCTCGGAGGTTACCTTAGCTGCAACCTTACTTTCATCCCAATTCTTGAGGTAATCCCCAATTTGAAGCATCACTATAAAAAGTAACGTCCCAAGATTTTTCACTAGGTGTTGCATAAATCGCATAAGTACCAGCTTTTAGTGTTTTCCCGTCAATCATGACATCATCACTAAATGTGATTTTGGTATTAGCATTGGCTCCAAGTCGCCACATTTTACCATATGGCACTAATTCTCCGAAAATTTCGCGTTCTCTCATATTCGGTCTTGAATATTCCAAAGTCACATCGGTCAAACCTACTTTTTGTTCAATCTTGCTGAAAGGACTTGGTGCCGGAGTTTTAATCTGTGCAGTTAAATTATAGCTCATTGCTATAACTGCAAATACTAGTATCATTTTTTTCATGGTATTGTATTTTATATTCATTTTTTAATTTGAAGTAAATTTACAACCTTGATAAGGCTAGGCTTGTTAACAAAACCTTAAATTAAGCTGTAACCCTACTAAAACATAAAGAAATATGTTGTTCTAATGCATTAGCTTTAAAAGCATATAATTTATTTCTACCTATAAAAAACAAGTAGTTTCTTTTACATATAGCTTTCACTAAAACTAACCCAGCACCAAAACATCTTTTTTTTACAATTATAAAAGGTAATAAAAACAAATAGAAAAAATTCAAAAACTCTTCATGCACGTAATCGCAAATGATGATTCTAAATGCCAAATCTCGACCTGTTAATTTTTGTTTAACTATTATATTTTATTGTTAAACATTTTATATATTTACGGGAGATAAGAATAGACATGGCAAAAAAGAAAAATATAACATCAAACGACATCATTTCATTTTACATGGATTATGTTCTAGAACATGGGAAGCAACCCAAAACGGTATATTCATTTGCGAAAATGAACAATTTTGAAGAATCAAAGTTTTATGAGTTTTTTGGTTCCTTTGAAGCGGTCGAGGAACATGTGTTTAAAGCATTTTTTGATAATAGTTTATCCGCTTTGGAGAAAAGTGAGGATTACCAAAATTTTGACCCTCGTAACAAATTATTGAGTTTCTATTTTACGTTTTTTGAAAACCTAACCGCTAACAGAAGTTATGTGGTCTATGCTTTGGAAGGGCATAAAAACGAAATGAAAAGTCTCAAAGTCTTAAAAAAGTTAAAACATACATTCACAGATTACATTGCAAAACTTGGTATTGATTTAATTGATATAAAGCAGTCTCAATTGGACCGCATTCAAACACGGGGCCTTAAAGAAACTGCATGGTTTCAATTATTATTGACTATGAAATTTTGGATAGATGACCAATCGGCAAACTTCGAAAAGACTGATATCTACATCGAGAAATCAGTAAATACCAGTTTTGATGTTTTGGATGTTGCACCTGTTCGCAGTTTAATTGATTTCGGAAAATTTATTTTCAAAGAAAGGGTCAGAATGTGAATCGTAAAGTAGCTGCTAGAGGTTAGATTAATTTATTAAAAAATGTTTAACCTGTTAAAAGTCCAATTTTAGTTTAATTAACGTGACACCCACTCATGTGGGTTAAAAAAGATATCCGTTTTTACGGATACTAAAGATGAAAACAATAGATAAAATTCCAGTTTCAAAAATTCAACGCGCTACTAAAATGGTCTCTACGGGAGCAAAGGTTGGTGTTAATTATTTGAAATATTATGGAGATAAATTAACTAGGACCGAATTGGAGGCCAAGGACCGTTTAAATAATAATAACGCGTCTGATATTTATGATGGTCTAAAACAATTAAAAGGAAGTGCTTTAAAAGTTGCTCAAATGTTGAGTATGGAAAAGAGCATTATGCCACAGGCCTACGTAGAGAAATTTTCGTTGGCGCAATTTTCGGTACCACCCTTGTCACCGCCTTTAGTCATAAAAACATTTAAAAAATACTTCGGAAAAACCCCGAGTGAAATCTTTGATACTTTTAATGCAACGTCTGTAAACGCTGCCAGTATTGGCCAAGTCCATATTGCAGAAAAGGATGGGAAAAAACTTGCTGTGAAAATCCAGTACCCAGGCGTTGCAGAAAGTATCGCTTCAGACCTCGCAATGGTCAAACCTATTGCTATGAGCATGTTCAATATTAAAGGAAAAGGCTCTGAAAAATATTTTAAAGAAGTTGAAAACAAATTAAGGGAAGAAACCAATTACATTTTGGAAGTGCAGCAGAGTAAGGAAATTTCTGAAGCGTGCGCACACATCGAAAACCTGAAGTTCCCAAAATATTACGAAGATTTATCATCTGAGCGAATTATTACAATGGATTACATGGAAGGTGAACACCTTTCTGAATTTGCCGCTCACAATGAAAATCAAGACTTAGCCAACACTTTAGGTCAGGCACTTTGGGATTTTTACATGTATCAAATTCATATTCTCAGAAAAGTTCATGCAGACCCTCATCCAGGAAACTTTTTAGTTTCTAAAAAAGGGCAACTGGTGGCATTAGATTTTGGGTGCATGAAAACCATTCCAGAAACCTTCTATACCCCTTATTTTGATTTAGCTAAACCAGAACATATTTCAAATCCGGAATACTTCCAAAATAAATTATACGAACTTGAAATATTAAGGACGGATGATAATCCTGAAGAAGTCGAATTCTTTACCACCATGTTTCATGAAATGTTAAGCCTATTTACAGAGCCTTTACAAACTGAAATATTTGATTTTGCCAATCCAAGTTTCTTCGGAAGAATTTCAGAACTTGGTCAAAAATATTCAAGCAATACGGAGCTGCGTAAAATGAATGCTAACCGAGGGTCAGAACATTTTATATATATGAACCGTACTTTTTTTGGACTCTACAATTTAATGTTCGATTTAAAGGCAGATCATATTCGAATTAATAATTTCCATAACCTATAATGAAATTTATTTCTCATGATGATTTTGACAACTTTGACCATATTTACCGTATTAATCTTATTAACAGTTGCTCCGGCTATAAATCAGCGAATCTTATTGGTACGAAGTCTCCCAACGGACAAGAAAACGTTGCTGTCTTCAGCTCGGTAACCCATATTGGGTCCAATCCGCCATTATTAGGCTTTTTTTGTAGACCAACAACCGTGGCACGTCATACTTACGATAATATAAAAGACACTAAGTTCTACACCATAAATCATATTCATTCTGAAATTTTGGAAGCTGCACACCACACTTCTGCTAAATATAAAAAAGAGATTTCCGAATTTGATAAGACCAAACTCATTCCAGAATATAAAAATGAGTTCCACGCACCATTTGTCAAGGGCTGTTCCTTACAGTTAGCAATGGAATTTGCTGAAGAATATCATATAAAAGCCAACGACACCATATTGGTTATTGGTAAAATCAACGGACTTTATTTAGAAGAATCGTCACTTAAAAAAGATGGTTTTATAGATTTATCTCAAAATAAAACAGCAACCATCAATGGGTTGGACGGTTATGCCGTGCCAAATTCAAATGAGCGATTTGGCTATCAGCGACCCAAAGATTAGCGATTTTAGGTTGATTTATAATTATTGATTTTTTGTAATTTGGAATATGTAGTTCTACCGAGTTTTATAATTAAAACAAAATATACATTCCTCATAATATTTTAAAACATAACTAAATGAAAATTCTGGTAACAGGAGCAACAGGATACATCGGTAAACGGCTCATTCCTGTCTTGGTCAATAATGAGCACGATGTGGTCTGTGTGGTTCGTGATAAACTACGTGTTGATAAAAGTTATTTAGAAGAAGAACATATTGAAATTGTTGAGGCCGATTTTTTAAAGCCAGAAACGCTTTCTAGTATTCCAAAAGACATTGATATTGCTTATTATCTAATGCATTCTATGTCAAATTCCTCAAAGGATTTTATGTCGTTGGAAGAGCAATGTGCTACTAATTTTAAGCAATGTATAGAAAAAACCAACGTAAAACAGGTTATCTATCTTAGCGGCATTACAAATGAGGAAAATCTGTCCACTCATTTAAAAAGTCGCAAGAATGTCGAAGATATTTTAGTTTCCGACCACTACGGACAAACAATTTTCAAGGCTGGCATTATCGTAGGTTCTGGGAGTTCATCTTTTGAAATTATACGAGATTTAGTAGAAAAATTACCAGTAATGATTGCTCCAAAATGGTTAAATACTAAAACGCAACCCTTGGCAGTTAGGGATGTCCTTTTCTTTTTGAGCCGAGCTGCCGGTGATGAGCGTCTATACAATAAAACCTACGATGTTTTTGGCCCCGAAGTGTTGACCTACAAACAAATGCTATTGCAGTTTGCAGAAGTTAGAGGGCTTAATCGGTCAATTTTAACAGTACCGGTAATGACACCAAAATTATCTTCCTATTGGTTGTATTTCGTCACTTCAACCTCTTACAAATTGGCATCTGCTTTGGTAGATAGTATGGGCGTCCAAATTATAGGAAATAAAAGCAACATCAATGAACTGCTTGACGTTGAGCCCTTATCCTATAAAACAGCGGTAACCTTAGCATTTGAAAAAATCGAACAGAATAGTATCGTGTCAAGTTGGAAAGACAGTATGGTTAGTAGTGGCAGACTTCGCAACAGTTTCCATAAATACGTCAACGTCCCAAAATTTGGATGCTTTAAGGATTATAAAGAACGAAAGGTAACAGATGCTGAAAAAACCATTGATAAACTCTGGCGCATAGGCGGAACAACCGGCTGGTATTATGGCACTATTCTTTGGAAGATAAGAGGCTATATGGATAAAATGATGGGTGGCATAGGACTTCGTCGCGGTAGAACCCACGTTTCACAGCTAGATGTTGGAGACGCCCTTGATTTCTGGCGGGTGATTTTCGCCGACAGAAAACAACAGAAACTATTACTTTACGCAGAAATGAAACTTCCCGGTGAGGCTTGGCTCGAGTTTAAAATTGAAGATGGCTTACTAAAGCAAACTGCCACGTTTAGACCAATAGGAATTGCTGGTAGATTATATTGGTACGCAGTTTTACCGTTTCATGGTTTTATCTTTAATGGAATGATAGATAAGTTAGTGGATGTGTAAAAACCTCCCAATCCCCAAAGTGGGAACTCCTACTGAATCTAAAGTAGTAGAGAAATTGAAAAGACACTATTTTGAAAGGAACAAAAAAACAAAATTTACCTACAAAAATATGCCCCGTCTGCGGTTTGCCATTTACGTGGCGAAAAAAATGGGAAAAGAATTGGGAGAACGTTAAGTATTGTAGCGAAAAATGTAGAAGAAATAAAAGTTGAAAAAAGGCATTAGGCATTAGTTTTTAGGCATTAGTGTATCAAAAAATAGAGATTTAAACCAGATTCTTAATCGTTAAATTTTGAACTTAAGACTTTAAAAAAAATATTTTATAATGAAACAAAAAAATATCGGCTTAGTTTGGTTTAGAAATGATTTACGAGTGAATGATAATGCCGTGTTGAAAAATGCTACGAAAAATCATGATACAATTATTGGAGTGTATTGCTTTGACCCAAGGCACTACGAAATAGGCCGTTTCGGGTTTAAGAAAACCGAAAAGTTCAGGGCTAAATTTCTAATTGAAACCATTATCGATTTAAAGAATAATCTCAAAAAGCAGAACATTGAGCTTTTTGTTTACCATGAGCATCCAGAAACAATAATTTCAAAGTTGGTTGAGCAGTTCGAAATTAATCATATTTATTTTCAAAAAGAATGGACTTCAGAAGAAAAAAATGTTGAAACATATCTCAAGGAAAAACTACCGGTACTAAATTTTCATTCGTTTTACGACCAGTTTTTGTTTCATCCTGAGGATGTTGATATTGAATTTGAAAAGATTCCGCAGGTCTATACCAATTTTAGAAAAAAAGTGGAAAAATACAGTAAGGTTCGAGAATCGACAGAGATATCTCAGCCCTTAGCATCTAACGAGATTAATAATAAAACTGAAATCCCTTCCCTCAAAGAATTGGGCCTTGAAGAATTTGATGAGCACTCCAACACAGCTATACCATTTCAAGGTGGTGAAACTGCAGCTTTAAAACGATTGGAAAATTATGTTTTTGAAACCCAAAAGCTCGGTGTTTATAAAAAAACAAGAAACGGATTGATTGGGAAAGACTACAGCTCAAAATTTTCGTTGTGGTTGGCAAACGGTAGTATTTCACCAAAAACTATTTACTGGACTGTCAAAAAATTTGAAAAGGAAGAGTTCAGTAATCAATCCACCTATTGGATGATATTTGAACTTATTTGGAGGGACTACTTTAAATACATTTCGCTTAAACATGGCGACAACATTTTTAAAATCGGTGGGATCCTAGGAAAAGATTACGACTGGAAGACCGATCAGAAAAAAATTGATAAATGGATTAATGGAGAAACCAAATCAGATTTTGTAAACGCTAATATGATTGAAATCAAAAAAACGGGTTTTATGAGTAATCGTGGTCGACAGAACGTCGCTTCCTTTTTTAGCAAAGATCTTTTACTCGATTGGCGTATTGGTGCCTCCTATTTTGAATCGCTTTTGATTGATTATGATGTACACAGTAATTACGGCAATTGGATGTACGTTTCTGGTGTTGGGAATGACCCAAGAGACCGAAAATTTAATGTAGAATCACAAGCAAATCGGTATGATACCGAAGGTAAATATAGACGGCTGTGGTTGGAGGAAACGCTTTTTTAGAAAGGAGTACCTCCGCTGTTATTGCTAAATTTTCGCAATGATTTACCATTCTCATTGGAGTTAGCTTAGTCATAAAAAAATCTCTGCGTGACTTAGACATTCTCCGGGAATCTCAGAGTAACAACTAAACACTAAGAAATTGAAAACACTCAGACTCATACTAGGCGACCAACTTAACAGCAAGCACTCGTGGTTTAAAGAAACCAACGATGATGTAGTTTACTGCCTGTTCGAGATGCGCCAAGAAACCGATTACGTCACCCATCACATTCAAAAAGTGATTGGTTTTTTTGCGGCGATGCGCCAATTTTCGGAAGATTTAATATCGAATGGTCACAACGTCGAGTATTACACAATTAACAATGAAAAAAACACTCAGGATTTAATTGAAAACCTAAAATTTTTAATTGACGAACAAAACATCGCGAGCTTCGAATATATTTTGCCCGATGAATATCGGTTGGACAAACAATTAACCGATTTTTGTAAGTCGCTCGATATTGAAACCGCAAACACTTCCGCAGAACATTTTTACACCAAACGCCAAGATTTAGCAGAGTTTTATGAAGGTAAAAAACAATGGGTAATGGAAAAGTTCTACCGTGACATGCGAGAGAAACACGACATACTCATGAATGCTGGTCAGCCTGAAGGCGGCAAATGGAATTACGATAAGAGTAACCGTAACAAATGGAAAGGTAAAACCGAAATTCCTACTTACAAATATTTTAAAAATGATGTTGCACAAATTGTGAAAGACATTGAAGCAGCAGGCATTAAAACGATGGGGACTTTTGAAACCAAAACGTTTGCCTATCCAATAACTAGAAGACAAGCGCTTGAGCAACTCAAATATTTTTGTGAAGAATTATTAGTGCATTTCGGTGATTTTCAAGACGCCATGCACACCGAACAGGAATACCTGTTTCATTCGAGAATTTCGTTTGCAATGAATCTCAAAATCGTATCTCCAAAAGATGTTGTTAACTCTGTGATGAATTATTATCGAAAGCATGGAGATGATATTCATATTAGTCAAGTAGAAGGTTTTGTAAGACAAATTATTGGCTGGCGCGAATATATGCGCGGTATGTATTGGGCGTTTATGCCAGACTATAAAAATCTTAACGAACTCGAAAACAAGAATAAACTTGCCAATTTTTATTGGACTGGAGACACAAAAATGAATTGTTTGAAGCACGCGATTACTAATTCTTTAGAAAATGGTTACGCACACCACATTCAGCGCCTCATGATTACGGGTAATTATGCGCTGCTTACCCAGACCAATCCAGATGAAGTTGATGATTGGTATCTTGGCATATATGTTGATGCAATTGAGTGGGTTCAATTGACCAACACACGAGGCATGAGCCAATTTGCCGATGGCGGAAAAATAGCTACAAAACCTTATGTTTCTTCTGGCTCATACATCAATAAGATGAGTAATTACTGTGGCGATTGCCATTATAATAAAGCGAAAAAAATTGGGGAGGATGCTTGTCCGTTTAATAGCCTTTACTGGAATTTTCTCGATGAAAAACGCGAGCATTTAGGAAATAATTACAGAATGGGAATGATGTACAGCCTGCTGGACAAAATGGACAAGAATGACCTTCAAGCCCTTAAAAAAAGAGCACAACACATTATAGCACATCAAGATGACTACTGAAAAAGAACACATAAATATTGTATGGTTAAAACGTGACCTGCGTTTAGAAGATAACGAGGCTATTTTCAATGCTCTGAAGTCTGAAAAACGCACGCTCCTACTCTATACTTTTGAAACAATGCTTTTGGAAGATTCCCATTACAGCGAACGCCATTGGAATTTTATCAAGGAATCCATTCGTGATTTAAACGTACAATTAAAAGAATACAACTCCAAAATATTGACCGTTGAGGCCGATATAATTAACGTTATTAATCAATTACTAACCAAATTTCAAATAACCGATATCTATAGTCATCAAGAAACCGGCATTCTTGTGACGTATAATAGAGATAAGGCATTTAAACGTTTCTGTAAAAATAATTTAATTACCTGGCATGAAAATATTAATAATGGCGTACAGCGTGGATTACAAGACCGTGATGAATGGATGAAAAAGTGCAATGCATTTTTTGAAATCGAACCTCTAGAATTTCAGCCAAAAGAACAGCAATTATTGACTATTTCAGAAGTTGAAGACCTTTATTTTCTATTTGTAATTCCGGGATTGGAGACACCGAAAGAGGGACCTTTTCAAAAAGGAGGGCGAACGATGGGTATGAAATATCTCAATTCATTTTTAGATAGTCGCTACGTTAATTATATGTTTCATATATCAAAACCAGAACAAGCCAGAACTGGTTGTAGTAGGATTTCGCCATATCTGGCTTGGGGAAATTTATCGATAAGGGAGGTCTATCACAGTGCGTTTCACTTGAAAAAAACCGCCCAAAATAAGCAGGCTCTAGATGCGTTTATGTCTCGTTTACGCTGGCAGTCGCACTTTGTACAAAAGTTCGAAATGGAGCATATCATGGAAAAAGAAAGCATCAACAAGGGGTTTCAAAAGTTAAAAAAAGAAATTTCTGAGCAATACCAAATCGCTTGGCGAACTGGGCAAACTGGATTTCCGTTGGTTGATGCTTGCATGCGCTGCCTTAACGAGACCGGATATCTCAATTTTAGAATGCGGGCTATGGTAGTTTCGTTTTTTACGCATAACCTTTGGCAGCCCTGGCAAGATGCCTCAAAACATTTGTCACGCATGTTTTTAGATTTTGAACCGGGCATACACTATCCACAGTTGCAGATGCAAGCTGGTGAGACAGGCACCAATTTACTGCGTATTTATAATCCTGTAAAAAACAGTTTAGAACACGACCCAGAAGCGGTATTTATTAAAAAATGGATTCCAGAACTAAAAGATTTAGCTACACCATTTGCCCACGAGCCCTATTTAATGACCGAAATGGAACAACAACTTTATGATTTCCATTTGGGTAAAGATTATCCAGAACCCATAGTAGATTTAGACGCGACCAGAAAGAAAGCGAGCGATACCTTGTGGAACCTAAGAAAAAACAGAAAGGTCAAGGAAGAAAGCGCGAGAATACTTAAAAAACACACGCTTAGAGGTTAATCTTTACGACTTTCTGTATCCAATTTCAACTTTATAAAATTGCCATAACCAAAGTCTATATTGGTATGTTAATTTTTGTTTAACTAATTTTATTTAAAGTTAAACATTTTGTAAATTTGATTAAAACGAAAGAGATTATTTTGATTTTAGATTCAACACATCCCAATAGTAAACACAAGCCATTAATTGAAGATTTGGTTGGTAAACCCTTTTCTTTTCTACAATCCTTAAAAAGAAATGGTATTGGCTCCAAAAGAATGATAATCGCCGATGTAAGTCCGAATATGCAAGAGTACATTAATATTGTAGATGATATTAATTATGCTAACATTGAGATGCGAACAGATGGCATACTGATTTACATCAATAAAGGGCTAAAAAACTATACTTGGATAATACCTTACTACCAATTGGTGATATATAAAACAAATGGTACGAGTATTCATGCTCAAGGAAAATACATCCATTTTAAGAACAGTAAGACATTTCAGGAGAACAAAACTTTTTTCGACAAATTATTGGATGAAAAAGTCAAGTATGACCAACAATATAATTTTCAAAACCAATGAAGGAATTAACCCTACGGGAAACAGACCGAATTATTGAAATGGCATGGGAAGATAGAACAACTTTTGAGGCTATAGAATTTCAATTCAATTTAAACGAGCAGGAAGTTATAGAACTTATGCGTACAGAAATGAAACCTAGCAGTTTTAGAATGTGGCGTAAACGTGTTCAAGGTCGCAAAACAAAACATGAAAAGCTACGTGGTTTTGAAAAGGGGCGTTTTAAATGCTCAAGACAAAAACAAATTACGCAAAACTCAATTTCAAAAAGATAACGTGCTTTGACTTTAGAGATGAGTACTTAGAGGACAGCACTTAAAAAAGATTATTTATGAATACGGAAACATTAAAAAACAACACAAACGGTCACAAAGTAAACGGTTTTTCTGCAGAGGAAATTGGAGATGAACATATTTCCACTGGTCTTGAAACTCCAATGAAAATCAGATGCTTTTAAACTAAGCGATAATGAAAAAAAAGAGCGTATTGCTATTTTATTTGAAGAAATAATGGATGTAATGGGTTTAGATTTGACCGATGATTCCTTAAAAGGCACACCTCAACGCGTAGCTAAAATGTATATTGATGAGATATTTTCAGGACTTAACCCTGATAATAAACCAAAAGTTGCGTTGTTTGAAAACAAGTACCGCTACAATCAAATGTTAGTGGAAAAAAATATTACATTTTACTCTAATTGCGAACATCATTTTGTACCAATTATCGGTAAAGCCCATGTAGCATATATGTCTTCTGGTAAAGTTATAGGTTTATCTAAATTGAATAGAATTGTTCAATTTTATGCAAAACGCCCACAAGTCCAAGAACGTTTGACTAATCAAATCGCCAACGAACTAAAAGATATTTTAGAAACAGAAGATGTAGCCGTTATCATTGACGCAAAACATTTATGTGTATCATCAAGAGGCATCAAAGATGATACTTCATCAACGGTAACCGCTTATTATGGAGGTCAATTTAACACCTCATCAAAAATAACTGAATTGCAAAACTATTTAAACAAATAAAGTAATGGAAAAAGTAATAGACCAAGCTTTAGAATTTGAAAACCAAAAAATGAAGTCACTTTCAACTAGTGACCGGGTAAAGATTTCGAGAGAAGCTAAACGATTAATTCTAGCGCTTAATAAAATTTATAAAGATAAAAAAGATGAAAAAATCATGGATTTGATGAAACGTCTTACAAAAATCAAGCAAAAAGTTGAAAAACGTTTAAAAGGAAAACCGCTAAGAGCTTAAGGTCTAGCTAATAATATTGTGATTTAAGTCAATAAATTACTTTAGTGTTTTTATATTAGGGTTAAAATCCAATCAAATGAAATATCTAAAGCGTTTTATTACTCCACTCATCATTTTTATAGTTGCTATTTTCTTAACTGAAATTGTGACTTTATTTTCGGCCGAAACCAAACAACTTATTTTTATTGTAAAAAAAGTAAGTGGAATTTTGGCCATAATTGGATTTACTTGGCTTTTGATAGTTTCATTAAAATCCGCAAAACGTCGTTACCTTTTAAATTACGATATAGAAAGTAAGGATAATCTAAAGGCTCGAAAAGTTTATACACAATATAATATTTTAGAGCGTATTGTGATTTTCGTGATTGTGATTTTGGCAATTGGCGTCACATTAATGCTTTTTGAAAGTGTTCGCAACTTTGGAGTCAGCCTTTTTGCTTCAGCAGGTATAGCGGGTATTATTGTTGGTTTAGCAGCGCAAAAGGCATTAGGAACTATTTTGGCTGGTTTGCAAATTGCCATTGCCCAACCCATCAGATTGGAAGATGTTTTGGTTGTTGAAGGTGAATGGGGATGGGTCGAAGAAATAACATTGACTTTCGTGGTCATAAGAATTTGGGACAAACGCCGATTGGTTTTACCGACCACTTATTTTATTGAGAAACCATTTCAAAATTGGACACGCACCACTTCTGAAATTTTGGGGACCGTTTTTATTCACACAGACTATAACGTCCCATTCGATGAGTTAAGAACTGAATTGACGAGACTTCTAAAAGATAGTGAACTTTGGGATCAAAAAGTAAATGTGCTTCAAGTCACCGACTCTAAGGAACATTCAGTAGAGATTAGAGCATTAATGAGTGCGAAAAATTCGCCTGAAGCATGGGATTTACGAGTGTATGTGCGAGAAGGTCTAATTACATTCATTCAAAAGAATTATCCAGATAGTTTCCCAAGAACAAGAGTAAAACTACAAGATAAAATTACTAGTAAAAAAGATTAAAATATGAGTATGTCAAAATCCGTATTAATTAATACAACAATTTTGGGTTTACTTCATACAACAATCAAAAAATAATAAAACATAACAAATGAAAACATATATCGTAATTGGGGGAAGCAAGGGAATAGGAAACGCTATTGTTACCACATTATTAGAACATCATAAAGTCATTAATTTAAGTCGCTCTAAGCCAGAAATGGAACATGAGAATCTAAGTCATCACGATTGTGATATTTTAAAAGATGAATTACCCGATATTGAATCAGCCGATGGATTAGTTTATTGTCCTGGTAGCATCAATTTAAAACCAATTGGTCGTTTTAGTTTAGACGAATTTCGAGATGATTATGAAATCAATGTTATTGGCGCAGTAAAGGCCATTCAAAAATACCTCAAAACGATAAAGGACAGTGAAGACCCTTCAATTGTGCTATTCAGTACCGTTGCTGCAAAATTAGGGATGCCGTTTCACGCAAGTGTTGCAGCTGCAAAATCTGGTGTTGAAGGTTTGGTAAAATCGTTGGGCGCAGAGATGGCGACGAGCTTAAGAATAAACGCTATTGCTCCTACGGTCACCGATACCGATTTGGCTTCAAAATTACTTCGTAATGATAAGATGATTGAAAATATTACCGAGCGCCATCCCATGAAAAAGTTTCTTAAACCTCAAGATGTCGCTGGAATGGCGGAGTTTCTATTATCTGAAAAAGCGAGTTCTATCTCTGGCCAAGTCTTTGAAATGGATTGCGGGATTGTGAGTTTTAAAATCTAAGATGAAGAAAATGATTTAACATTTAGCAGTTAAAACTTTGAACCACAGAATTTGATTTATCAAAAATGAACCCATTAAAATTATTTTTTCAAACGCTTTCTAGTAAATCAAAAACACAAACAAAGATGAAGGTCGATACTATTTATGATATTAAAATTAATAGCCTAAGTGGGAAACCGATGAATCTATCTGATTTAAAAGGAAAACATATTTTATTTGTCAATGTGGCTTCAAAATGTGGTTTTACACCGCAGTATAAGGACTTACAGAAACTTCAGGACGAATATAAAAAAAACTTAACCGTCATTGGAGTGCCTTGCAATCAATTTGGAAATCAAGAACCTGGTACTTCCGAGGATATTGAAACGTTCTGTAAAGTCAATTATGGTGTGACATTTCCTATAACAGAAAAAATTGAGGTAAAGGGTAATAATCAACATCCATTATATCAATGGTTAACGCAAGAAGTTAATAACGGAAAAAAAAGTTCATCGGTTAAATGGAATTTTCAAAAATATCTCGTCGATGCCGAAGGCAATTTTATTGATTATTACTTATCGAACACAAATCCTACCAGTACAAAAATTACAAATCATTTTAAATAATCGCTATGTTCGGACTATTCAAAAAATCTTCAGAAACTGAAAAACTTCAAAAAAAATACGAAAAGCTAATGAAAGAGTGGCATGCTCTATCTACAACTAATCGCAGCGAAAGCGATAAAAAATATGCCGAAGCTCAAAAGATTCAAGATCAAATTGATACCTTACAGAGCAAAAAAGAGTCATGAAACCAGCGTGCTCAAATTTTTATTACATAAATAAATGATTAATACACGAGCATGTGACCGATAACAAACAGTACATATAATCACATGAAATTTCTGAAGGCTTTCTTGTTATTTTTAATACTCAATTTTGGAGCATTGGGTATCGGCATTTTGTTAATGGGAGATGGTGCTACCTCAGAATGGTATCAAGAACTGAGTAAAGCTCCTTGGACACCAGAAAATTGGGTTTTTGGTGCAGCGTGGAGTACGGTAATGTTTGGTTTTTCTTTTTATATGGCGTTTTTGATTATAGAAAGAACAACAACTAAAGTCATTACGTTATATGCTGCTCAATTTCTTTTAAACATTAGTTGGAATTTAGTTTTTTTTAATCAGCATCTCACTGATATTAGTCTTGGCGTAATTTCACTACTTACCCTTATTGTGACCGCATTATTTGTGACCTATCTCAACGATTTAAAATGGAAATCGCTTCTGATTCTTCCTTACTTGATTTGGCTCTGTATCGCAACTTCTTTAAATTTATATATTATTATTAATAACTAAGGGATTTGATTTCCAATCATTTTTTCTAACCCAAAAAAATTGAAAATATACACTTTACATAAAAAACAAAAACTTCCAGTTTCTGTTAAAACCGCTTGGGATTTTCTCTCAAACCCAAAAAACTTAAAAACTATAATGCCAAGCAATTTAGGTTTTGAAATTATTTCTGGAGCTGATAGACCTATGTTTGCAGGACAATTGATTCAATATAATGTGACACCTATTTTTGGGCTAAAGACTAAATGGATTACAGAAATAACCCATAGCGAACATCTCAAATATTTTGTGGACGTGCAACTATATGGTCCATACTCGCTTTGGCATCATAAACATTTTATAAATGAAATCGAGGGTGGCGTTGAAATGGAAGATATTGTAGATTATAAAGTCCCATTAGGTATTTTGGGACAACTAGCGCATCCTTTATTAGTTAAGCCAAAATTGGAAGAAATTTTTAATTATCGTACTAAAAAATTAGAGGAGCTCTTTGGAAAATACTGAGAATAAAAATTCAAAAGCTAGTTCCGAAAAACATTGAATCCCAAACACTAAACATTAAATTATTCAGCACATGAAACATCCATAACTAAATCTTGATGCCCAAGGAAATGATTAAAAGGATGTACCATGTGACTATTGAAAAAAAATAAATACAAACACATGAAACAACCACTCAACATATTTTGGTTTAGACGCGATTTAAGGCTCGATGACAACATCGGATTTTACGAAGCCTTAAAAAGCGATAACCCTGTATTACCCATTTTTATATTTGATTCAGAAATATTGGATAAACTGCCAGAAGACGATGCGCGATTAACCTTTATTTTTGACACCCTTCAAAACATGCGCGGCGAATTACAAGATAAACATAACAGTAGCCTTGCAATGTATCACGGCAAACCTAAAGCCATTTTTAAGGAATTAATTAAAGATTATGACGTTGACGCAGTTTACACCAATCACGACTATGAGCCATACGCAACTGAGCGTGATACTGAAATTAAGACGCTTTTAGAAAAAAACGATATCAAATTCAACACCTTTAAAGATCAGGTTATTTTTGAAAAGAGCGAGGTGGTCAAAAAAGATGGCGACCCTTATTTGGTCTATACGCCCTACATGAAAACATGGAAAGAAAATTTTAAGGATTACGACCTCAAGATTTATTATACCAACGAGTATCTCGATAATCTTGTTGAAAACTCAAGATTGCCTAATTTGAGTTTATCAGATATTGGATTTGAACGTTCAAAACAAAAAGTAGCCGATTATGAAGTTACGCCAACCTTGATTCAAGAATATGAAGATACACGAAATTTTCCTGCCCAGGATGCCACTTCAAGATTAGGTCCTCACCTCCGCTTCGGAACAGTTAGCATTAGAAAAATGATGAAGAAAGCCATTGCAGAAAAAAATGAAGTATTTTGGCAAGAATTGATATGGCGAGAATTTTTCATGCAGATACTATGGCATTACCCAAAAACACCTAACGAGGCCTTCAAAGCAAAATACGATCGTATCGAATGGAGAAATAATGAAGATGAATATAAAACATGGTGTGAAGGTAAAACCGGCTATCCGTTAGTTGATGCAGCCATGCGCCAACTAAACGAAACGGGTTTTATGCATAATAGGGTAAGAATGCTCGTTGGTAGTTTTTTATGCAAACATTTATTAATTGACTGGCGCTGGGGCGAAGCCTATTTTGCTGAAAAATTACATGATTACGAAATGTCAAGCAATGTGGGCAATTGGCAATGGGTCGCTGGCTCGGGAGTTGATGCCACGCCCTATTTCAGAATCTTTAATCCCACCACCCAGATTGATAAATTTGATAAAGACCGTAAATTTATTAAAAAATACGTCCCAGAATTTGAGACCGATGACTATCCCGAAAAAATGGTGGATCATAAAGAAGCTCGAGAACGATGTTTGAAAGTTTATAAAGAAGCGGTCTCCAATTGAAGTTGAAATTGAAGTCGAAAATCAAGATGAATATGAATATGAATATGAATATGAATATGAAGTATAGAAAAAATGTCTTTGAAAAAAGTAAAGCTTGGCTAAATCGTACTGTAGAATTCCAAAACGATTATATCGGGAATTTTAAATACAGAACATCATTTCACAAGTATTATAAACATGGGAATTCGTGTAGTTTTGGAAACAGTTAGCAGATGGAAGAGATTGGGTTCTTGATGAAGTAAAGCACAGAAAAATTGCTATAGAGCAGTTTTTATGAGAATAAATTTCCGATATAAATTTTAAATAAAAAAATGCGACAAAATTGTCGCATTTTTTTGATTTGTCTTTAAATATAGTCTCGATCTGTCCTTAACAAAAAAAGCTTTGCTAGATTCTATAATTTAACTACACCTATATGAAGTAAGTCAGCCTTCAAACCTGTAGCGCCGTCAGAACCACCATTATTCACTAAATATTTAACGCTAAAAGTCTGTCCCGCATTGAATTTATACTGAAAAGCTCCTGTAGACTCCAAAATAATCGTCCGAAGCGCCAACATTTGCAGCACCTCTTGCTATATACCCTACTCGATTAGTACCGACAAACACACCTAAAATATACTTTCTAAACGCGGCCCCCTTTAGGTTTTGTACTGACCAGCTAGCGCTAATTAAATAATCCCCAGCCTTCAACTACAGTAATATTGACCGTTAACAGCAACACTAAAATAATCAGTGTTTAACGTTAATGCGTTAGTATTATTCAAAGGAAAATTTCTAAACGTTGCTTGATTCCACTATCAAAAATTTGACCTGTTGAACCATTAAAATCTCTATATAAGCTAACAATTTTTGGCGTCGTCTGTCTCAACTCCTAATTTGTTCCAACCGCTGCCTGTATATATTTCTAAACTCTCGGTATCCGTATTAAATATAATAAGGCCCTCGGCAAAGTCAACGCCAACCGGATCATCAATGGCATCCCTTTCAGCTGTTGTCAGACGTGGGGGAAGAAGACCGCCTGTCGTACTATCTATATGTAATGCACTTGACGCATCAGGTGTTTCTGTGTTTATACCAACTTGAGCGAAGGTAAAAGAGGCGAGAAGTGAAAAAATAACAAGTAATTTTATTGATTTCATAGTAATTTAAAATTTCAATTAAGGACGAAGAAAGGATAAATATTTCAATCCATCAAATTTCAATAACATTTTTTTTCAGTGGTTTAAAAGATTATTTCCCAAAAAACAATTAAGACCGCTAGCTATGAGAGCTAAGATGAAAAACCTCAATACAATTATTACAGAATAGTTATACAGTTCATCACCTGAAAAGTTGCTCCTATCCTTGCACTAAACAGGTTGGAAATAGGGTAATTACCAAAAAGTTTATCATCGTGCCGTAAACGGAACTTTTAGAAGTCAAATGATTTAATGAAACAAAAATAATTTAAAAAAACTCTGACATAATGTGTAGCTCTAAATATATTGGAGTACAATTTTTACATTTTTTCAATTCCTATATGGAATAAATCGCCTCTCAATGTTCCCCCTGTAGCGGCGAAATAAGCTATGAATATAGTATCATTTGCACTAAATTCATATTGAAATGTGCCTGACGCACCAAAAAAATCGGATTCACGTCCTGCGATATCAGGTAATGTAGCGAAACCTCTGGCCAAATAACCTAAACGATTATCTTGACCATTTCCAGAATCGAGGACATTATCATTATCCTCGTCCAGAAAAACCGCAAAAATATACTTACTAGAGCCATTATCTGGCATGTTCTCAACCGACCAACTTGCGTTAATTTGATAAACACCAGCTTCATTAAAAGTAATTGTACCGTTATTATTTACAGTATAAATGTCACTATTTGTTTCTGTAACTTGACTACTACCAAGCGGAAAAAGAGCAAAAACACCGCTCCCATTAATAGTGATATCTCCAGTGTCTTTTGTTCTGTACATCGTCAAAGCTTTAGGGCCTTCATTTGGAGCCAAAGCTACCCAGTTAGACCCTGTATAAATTTCAAGACTTTGTGTATCTGTATTATATACTGTTAATCCTTCTGTTACGGTTAATCCAGCAGTCATTGGGTCATTATCAAGAGCATCTCGTTCTGTTGTATTCATTCTAGGAGGCAAAAGGCCACCAGTGGTGCTGCTAATATCCAACGCACTTGATGCATCAGGATTTTCAGTATTGATACCCACTTGGGCAAAACAAGTCATTATTGTTAAAAGGCTAAAGGCAAATAGTAATGTTATTGATTTCATGTTTTTTTATTTGTTAATCTACAAATAAAGTTAAATATTTTTTGATATCAAAGTTTCGGGACTCTTCAAACAAAATTAAAACTATCCTTTTTACCATAAAAACCCTAAGTTAATTGACTTTAATTCTACATGCTCTTTAATTGACCAAAGTGGAAAATTATATCAAAAATATCTGCATCAGCTGTGAATTAGATTTTCCACCGGTTTATTTAAAATATTAGTTGTCAAAGTCTTACTAGATACCGATTTCCATTTTAAAGATTTTCCGTAACGGAATATTTCATTCTTATGCTCCGGATCCATAACCAATAGATAAACCCATTCATTATCAACTAAAGTTTTAAGACCTTCATTTCTTGCAATAATTTCTGAAACCCGATAAATAGGTGCTTGAATCATCACGGATAACCTCAGAGGCTGATGGTACATTGCATCATCACTTTCAAATAAAGATTGTAGGGGCAAACCCATTTTTAAATCACCACCGTTTCCCTGTACTACGCTAAATTTTCCTGTGATATTATGGGTAATTTTAGATCCTCCACCAAAAATAGAATTATCAACCGTGGAAAAGTAATAATGATTGTTAATCCATTGTGTTACCGTCATTGGGCCTTGCATAATACCTTCAAGTGCTTTTCCTGAAACATCCAACTCCCAATTGTAAGAATGTAGAAAACAACGACTATCTAGGTTAGCATTTTTTGTAAGTTCTCTAGGCCCAATTATGAACCCAGCATTTTTTGCCAAGCCCCATTCTGGTCTGGTTTCGCTCCAATTGTTGGCCTTTTTATAAGATTTTGATACACTGCGGTTTGATTTACCAAGTCTTTCAATTGTGGCAGTTTTTTGTGCTTCTAATAAATTTGATTTTAAAATAGACAATTGTTCTTTATGTTTAGGTGCAATTACAGAATCAAAAAGCACAATATCATCGGTAGTAGTGTTATGTTCTGCTCCAATAAAAATGGTATCATTTGGAATATTGATATTATAGTTCTCGAATAACTCCTTTCTAACAGATTTCAAATTTGCCAATTTTGCAAGCATGCGAGCATTATGACGTCCCGGACTTGCCGCACATGCGCCACAATCCAAACTTGAACTAAAAGGATTATTTGCAGAATGACTGCCATGACCAACAAAGACAACTAATGGCGCAAAGTTTTTCCAGCCCATAAGATCAAATGCCGATTTAACTATAGCCACTTTTTCGGATAATGAAATGTCTTCAGGAATCTGTGCTTCATTTGTAAATTTTTCAATACCAGGCTCACAAAAAGTTTCTGTGTTAGGCCTTGTTTTTTCATTAAAATGGTATAAACTCTGAGGCATTAAGGTTCTTAACAGTAATGAGAAACCATAAAAAACACCGGTGCCTTCAACATATCCAAATGCGGAAGGGAGCATATTTTTCATTCTTCTGAGAAAATACTTCCGAAATTTTAGGGTTTTGTTTCTTTTTTTATACTTCGTTAATTTTTCTGAATGATTAAGCTGAGCCTGTTCTGAAACTTTATAAGCTGAATGTAGAATTGGCGGACAGGATTTTCGGATAATACCATCAGTTAAATTCTGATAATCCATGGCAATTCCAAAAAAACCTGCATAGCCAAATGTTTCATAATTTCCTTTTGATTCTACGTGCCTTCTAATAAGTTCAGATCGGGTATCGATGCAGAACACCAGTTGCGCATCTGGAATTTTCACCTCACTGATGGCCTTATTTATATCTAATTCGCTCTCTAAAGTATCTACTAATTGGTTTTGCCAGCTCTGCTCCCATGCTTTCAACCAAATATATTTAAGCTTAGATATACTATCGGTTTTAACATAAACTTCAGCTGGAGGTTGTATTGATATACCTAACTTTTTGGCAGTCCAAAGGCGTGCTCCCAAGTAATCCATTAAAGATATTGGATATTCGCTCTGCCAATCAGAATTTTCATTATTTCGGTGTTTAATATAGCCTGTCCATCCTGGTAGAGCTGCTAAATGGTAGGTAAAAATATTATGTCGTTCATTTTCTGAATACTCTCTAAGAATAGCTTCCAAGGTCTCCTGGCTACTTTTCGGGATTTCGTTTAATGCTGTTGCCCCAACTTCAGAATCATAGATAACCAACATTCGCCACGCCGAATAAAAACCTTCGCTCTTAAAGGGCATATCCCATTCCGCCAAACCTTCATCCATAAATGCGGCCAGCCATTTCGACATTATTAGGTCTAATTTATGGTTGGGGTTTTCGATTTGGGTTTTCTTTTCTAAATACAACTGCTCCAGATACAGTTCTGGAGAATTTGTAAACCCTTCTTTTTTAAGCAAGGAAATCAAAACCGTTTTATCTATATCTCCCGTGAGCCATGCTTGTTGATACATTTCTGGACTCGGCAAAGCATTTGCAACGAGATGTTTCTCTGCTAAACCAACTGCATCCTCAAAAGAATTATTCTCATAACCAGATAGCGGATTTGAGGCTACAAATGTATGTAGAGGCCAAGTGTTACCAATAACGTTAGCTGCTTTATCTATCGCGTGTAAAATATTTTGATTCATTTTTATTTTGTTTTATACATTAAAACCGACTTCTTAAATGGCTGGGAAATATTCATCAATTTCACATAGAGCCATGGGATTTTTCGATAGACTCCTAGTTTCATTATAAAAAAACCAAGTAAGAAAATAACACCAAATGTTACCTGTACGCCAGACAGGGCAGTAGGCTGGCCAATCATAGGCATATCCTTCATTAAGATAGTGACGCCATTATAGACGAGCGCATAAATTCCTATCCCCGAAATAAACAAAACTGGAGGTAAGACTATTTTTTGAAAAACCGATAAACTCTGTTCTCTTAAAATATTATAAGTAGCCTGCCCAACGGTAATAGCAACAATTAGGGTTAAAAACACACCGCTATCTACCATATTCTTTCCTGTCCAGTAATTAAAAAGTATTGCGCCCAGTATTCCAAAAAATAGTACAACAACTGCTTGGAGCGGTTTAATACTCAAAAGCTGATGTTTTTTCGGAATTGTTTTGGATACCTCTTCACCAGATGAGAGAAATAAATAGGCTTTATAAAAACCGTGCAGAATTAAATGCACTACCGCAGCATTAAAAAACCCTAATCCGCATTGCATAATCATAAACCCCATTTGGGCTATGGTAGAACACGCCAATTTTTGTTTAACGTTGACTTGAAGCAGCTTTGTAAACTGGGCAATTATAGCAGTAAAACCACCAATAACAAATAATATGGTCAGCGTCTCTGATGTGAATAAAAGAGTAGAAAATAGGGCCAACAAAATTCCTGCACCGTTAACAAACCCAGCATGCATTAATGCGGAAGCTGGCGTTGGCGCAGTCATTGCAGAAAGCAACCACCTATGGAAAGGGTAGATTGCAGATTGCACAATTGCCGCCATAATAATACACAACGCCGCGGGAATTGTAAAAAGAAGCGGTACTTCAAAGACGGCTTCTGAAAGTTGGTTTATTGTATATACCCCACTTTTAAATGACAATATTAAAAGCCCGATGCTAAGAAAAATTGTTCCTATCAAAAAATACTTTTGGGCAAATTTTGACGCTTGCTGAGCCTCTCCCCATCGTTTATCAATACCAATAAGCTGAGACATTAAGATGCCCATCATCAACCAACTGAAAAGCAGTATAAAAATATTATTGGATATTACCAGTAACATTACCGTAAGGGTAAAACCTAAACATAGCATCATGAATTTTGAATGATACCGAAAACCCTGAAGATAATTACTGGAAAAACTGCTTACAATTGCGCTAAAAAAAGTAACGGTGGTCCATATTAAAATCGTGAAACCATTAAGTTGCAGTAGATTTCCTAATTTCCATTGGGGCATATCATTGAAATTAAAAATCATAAAAGATAAGCTTCCTACAAAGAGAAGCCACAAAAAAACCGTAACTGATTTTGAAACGGTTGAGTCTAAATGAGATTTATTTTTAAGTTTAGAACCTTGGGGCAAAGATTGTTTTAAATTTTGGTCATTCATGATGTCATTTGTATTTGAAAATTTTGCCGTAGTTAGAATTCAGCCAATTCTTTTATTTCTTAAAAATTAGATAATAGTTAATTATTTTGCTCCTCAGAGACTAGTCTATTCACTTATTATCATCTAGTTGTTTTAAGCTGTTTTCATTCTTCATTTTTGAGAAAAACACCATAAAAAGTATAAAATTACAGACTAGTATTTTATCAAAAAAAACAGAATCGTATAGATAGGAATATCCGGTAATAATTGCCATAATGAGCAATCCCAAAAATGGTAGAACATTTGTTTTTGTGTATGACATGATTTGTATTTTGAGTTAAAATTATTCAGATAAATTAATTTCCAAATCGCCGTTAATTTTGAGATTTTTGCCAAGACCTTGTATTCTCGTAAAATAAGCCTTAGCCATTTCTTTCTCTTTTTCCAATTCTTTAATACGAGAATCCAATTGTGATGTTTCACCCTGATGGTCCGCTTCCCAATTTTGAAGTCTTTGAACCTTGTGAAAATTTATTTTTAGGTCAAGCAAACCTATAATGATATGAGTTGCTTCTGAAGGTGTAAATTCTCCTTTTACCAATTTAATTTTTTGATTTACATTTTTGTTTTCTGTAACTTCTTTTGTTTCCATTTTAGATTTAGTTTAATTAGATTATAACTTCTGAGTACAAAGGTTCGATAATTTATTCATTAATTTTCATTTATATTTGTTATGATATATATAAATATATTTTATGAATTACACTTTACACCAACTGCAAATATTTCTTAAAAGTATCTGAAATACAAAGTATTACAAAGGCTTCCGAAATATTAAATTTGACCCAACCTGCGGTATCAATTCAACTGAAAAATTTTCAAAATCAATTTCCAATTCCGTTGATTGAAGTTGTAGGGAGAAAAGTTTACATCACCGATTTTGGAATGGACATCGCTAAAGCAGCCGAAAGAATTCTCAATGAAGTTAGCGCAATAAACCATAAAACCTTAGCTTATAATGGGCAAATTTCGGGTCGCCTTAAAATATCTGTGGTCTCGACAGGAAAATATGTGATGCCCTATTTTTTATCTGAATTTATGACTGAACATAGCGGGGTAGATTTGATTATGGATGTAACTAATAAATCTAGGGTAGTCGAAAGTTTAGAAATGAATGAGGTTGACTTCGCATTGGTGTCCGTTCTGCCAAAAAAACTAAAGGTCAATAAGATTGAGTTGATGCAGAACAAACTCTTTTTTGTTTCTAATTCCGAAACAAAAACCAATAAAAATATTTCAATTAAAAAACGTTTTCAAGAATCTGCAATGATATATAGAGAGCAAGGTTCTGCGACTAGAAAAGCTATGGAAACCTACATCGCATCAAAGAATCTATCAATTAGAAAAAAAATGGAATTAACTTCTAATGAAGCTGTAAAGCAGGCTGTCCTTTCAGGTTTGGGATGTTCTATAATGCCTCTAATAGGAATAAGAAATGAACTTAAAAATGATTATCTAAAAATTATCAAACTCCCAGGTTTACCAATAATTACCGCTTGGAACCTTATTTGGCTGAAATCAAAAAATTTATCACCTGCAGCAAGCGCATATCTCGATTTTATGAATTCTAAAAAGACAGAGATTATTGAACAAAAGTTTGGGTGGATTGAAGACTTCGATAAATAACCTATTTTAACATTCCTTCCAACCTCTAAACATTGAGATAATTAACGCTAACTAATGCCAGTTACATCACTATAAATTAGCATCTAGGTTCTACAAGAAAATTGAATCGATTTTTACTTATAAGTGGTCTAAAAACGCCTATTTTGAAAACAGTTTATCTGTAAACCATTTACACGTAGATACATACGATTTACACAAAAGTTATCTCCGACTATACATATCTTTTTAGGGCTCTAAGGTTTTCAATTATATTTAAGCGATTTTGAAAAAATAGTAAGCTAAAATAACCTCCTATTTAATCCAAATCAACCTAAAAAAATACAGATTCTTCCCCACAACGAGCACTAGATGCCATCTTGTATTTTAAACAAAATTTTAAGTACCCAATCGTCCGCTAATTGATTTCAGAAACCATTAAAAAATGTTTCAATGCCATCTAACACAATTGCACCTGTATTAGAGTTTTTAAAAGAAAGAATAAGTGATTTTTCTGGTACAACAAATGCCGTTAGTGTGGGCAATGTTGGCATCTTGGGAGATGATGATTTTGGGACCGCGAATTTTTCAAAGCTATTTATTTCTGTACTGAAGATTGACCAAGAGCGTCTGGCTCAGAATCCAAACACCTACTTCTTGCAGGATATGGCAGATGAATATAGTAAAAGGACCAATCCTCTCAAATATTTTAATGTACACCTTCTGTTCGCTGCTTGCAGTAGCAACCAAAGATATTCAGAAGCCTTACAGCGATTGGAACGGGTTTTAGAATGTTTTCAAGATCAGCATATATATGAGGTTCCAATCGCAGGAAGTTCAGAAGACATTCGCATTGTTATGGAATTACAAAATCTAGACCTCAATCAACAAAATCAAATGTGGTCCATCTTAGGGGGAAAGTATTTTCCGTCCGTTATATACAAAGTAAAAATGATACCGATAATAAGTAGTATCGAAGAGGATGGCTATGGTATTATTGAACGGGTGCGCATCAACTTACTGGACGGTCCAGATAAGGATGCATCGGTTATAGAAACAACAAATGATTTAACAAAAAACTAAAATTGAAATAATATGTTGAGCAACATCAAAACTCCAGGCGTGTATGTCATTGAAAAAAATGCATTTCCACCGAGTGTGGCGCAAGTGGCCACAGCAATTCCAGCCTTTATAGGTTACACCGAATTTGGTCCAACCGTACCTACTAAAATCTCTTCAATGATAGAGTTCGAAGTCTTATTTGGAGGCGCTCCTCCACCAGAGAATATGACTATCGATTTAACGACCAATACTTATGATATCACAGAAAGTCGGCTAAAACTATACAACAGCTTACGCTTGTTCTATGTTAATGGTGGTGGTGATTGTTATATCGTCTCTATCGGCGACTACGAATCTGCGCCCGATTTTAGTGCCTCCACTCCATTTGAAAATGGTTTGGCACTATTAGAAAGTTTTGATGAGCCCACGCTCCTACTCTTCCCAGATGCAATTAATCTATCTGATGCCAATCTAGGCGCGGTTCAAAAAGCGGCATTAATGCAGTGTAATGAATTAATGGATCGGTTTACAATCATGGATGTAAAGGCGGGAAGTGATTTAGATGATGACCTATTAAATTTTAGGGATGAGGTAGGCAATAGAGATTTAAAGTACGGTGCAGCCTACTACCCTTATTTACAAACTAGTTTTCCTTATCAATTTAGATACAGGGATATCGTAAATGGAGGTGTCGATTTTAGAGCGATACACAGTTCAAACAATGAAATCACCTCTGCCATAGATTCCTTTAGTGAATATGAAGCCGCTTTGGACAGTCTTGAAACATCTTGGCAAGATGCAAAAGATAATAATGAAAAAAATGATATCAACGATGATGCAGAAGTCGATGACTTCCACACCAAACTATGGAACTTACTTAGACCCTTCGGAGATGTCGGCAGCGGCGCTACTAGCAGTGCTCTATTGACTTCTGAGGTTGAAAGCGCCATAACGTCATCCTTACAATCTTTAGCGCAAAGAATTTTTGATTTCTCTGAATCGTTCAATAGTTTGGACAATGCCGATGTTACTGGTGTCACAGATACTGGAGATTTTACAGCCCCTTGGACGGTTCCACCAGGCGGCGCAACAGCTCCAAATCCATATCAGGATAAATTGAATCAAGATGGAACTAGTGATGCCGATTTTTCAAAAGTAAAAAACCAGATGGATAAGCTTCATAATCAAATTGTTCAAAGTCTAAATTCCGTGCTTTCAAATTTAAGGGACTTAGAGCTTCAGGAAGAAAATAATCTGGTAGCTATGTTCCCTAATTATTCTACAATTATTTCCGAATTGAACAAATCGATGAATACCGTTCCACCAAGTGGCGCAATTGCCGGAGTTTATGCCTATGTAGATGCAAATCGTGGCGTTTGGAAAGCACCTGCAAATGTGAGCTTAAATGGAGTTATTGGATTATCAGACGATATCAACCATAAGGAACAAGCAAACATGAATGTTCACGAAACCGGAAAATCGGTAAACGCCATCAGAAAATTTACAGGTAGGGGCCTTTTAGTATGGGGTGCAAGAACCTTAGACGGCAATAGTAATGATTGGCGCTATATCAATGTACGCCGATTGGCAAACATGATGGAGGAATCCAGTAAAAAAGCAGCCTATAATTTTGTGTTTGAGCCTAACGTTAAACAAACCTGGGTTGCAGTAAAAGGGATGATTTCAAACTTTTTGAGCGTACTATGGCGAGACGGAGGTTTGGCAGGAGCAAAACCTGAAGATGCATTTTTTGTAAGTGTAGGCTTAGGCGAAACGATGTCTGCTCAAGATATCCTAGAGGGCAGAATGATAGTTCAAATTGGGTACGCACCATCAAGACCCGCAGAATTCATTATTCTCGAATTTACGCAAACCCAGCAACGATCATAAATCAATTTATAATTCTAAAACGTATTAATTATGAACAATTTCCCATTACAAAATTTTCATTTCAGAGTGGATTGGGGCGGAACCAGAATTGGTTTTCAAGAAGTATCGGGCCTTAAAAAAGAACTCGAAATATTAGAATACAGAGAAGGTTCGAGCCCAGAGTATTTTAAACAGAAAATGCCAGGAATGCATACGCTAAGCGATATTACCCTAACCAGAGGTGTATTTCTAAATGACGATGAATTTTATCAGTGGTACAATACCGTCGCTTTGAATACTGTAGAAAAAAGAGATATCGTAATCTCATTATTAAACGAAAAACATGAGCCCACATTAGTCTGGAACGTGAAGGAATGTTTTATCACCTCCATAGAATTTGCAAGCCTAAACGCAGAAGAAAACGGAAACGCCATTGACACCATGGTGCTTGCCAATCACGGGTTCACGGTAGAATACTCATAAGCTATGCCCGACTCAATGCCATTTGTGGGGTTTCACTTTTCTGTTGCATTCGAGTTGCTGCCGCAATTTAATATTGACACTAAATTTCAAAGTGTAAGCGGTTTGACCTCAACTATGACGATGGAAACCATTAACGAAGGCGGACAAAACAAATTCAATCTCTCCTTACCGTTAGGAAATGATTTTGATGATTTAGTTTTAAAAAGAGGAGTTACCAATGACTTTTCCGGATTGCGCATATGGGTCAACAATGCCATACAAAGTTTTGTGTTTGTTCCTGCAAATCTCTTGGTCCTGTTACTTAATGAAAAACATGAACCCGTGAAAGCCTGGTATGTCACGAAGGCGATACCGAAAGCATTTTCGATTTCCGATTTCAATGCAGAGGAAAACAGTATGGTTATCGAGACCTTAACACTTGATTATCAATTTTTCAACGAAATCCCAATTCCCTAAATCTATTGTTATGCCCATTGAAATCAAAGAATTAGTAATCACTATTAAAGTAAAAGAACCATCAAATAAACACAAGACTCTTTTGGCACCGAATGGTGAACTCAAAAAAATGAAATCGGAGATTATCAAAGAATGTAGCCAAAAAATAATGGACATATTGAAGCAAAAACAAAGACGATGATTAAAGGGATTTTAGGTATAATCGATAAAATGCGCATAGAGGTCTTTCCCTCTATTGATTACACAGAAAGTGACATCACAAAAACCATTTTTGTTCAGATAAATCCTGAAAGTTATACCGAAAGTAAAAACATAGAGTATTACGAAGACGATGTTATTGGCGGCTCAGGTACAATTACAACCTTTAAATGGGTCGGGCAAAAAAAACTCTCGTTTGATTTTATTTTCGATGCTTCGGGAGTAGTGCCGCCAGGTAAGATTGAAGATGGTCAAGTCAATAATTTTCCTGTCGGAGACGCGGTTATCGAAGCTTTGAAACCAGCCGTGGCAAACCCACTTGAAACTCCTGATAGTATCCACGAACAAATAACAAAATTTCAAGAAGCCTTGGTACAATATCATGGTGATGCTCATGAGCCGAGATATCTAAGACTGCTTTGGGGTCAGCTTCTTTTTGAGTGCCGTGTGTCAGATATGCAAATCAATTACACGCTTTTCCGCAATGACGGGCAGCCGATAAGGGCCAAGGTCACATGTGAATTCATTCAGGCTGTATCATATGAAGAACAGTTAAGAGCAAGAAACGACGCTTCACCAGATGTAACCCATGAGCTCACTTTTAAATTACAAGACCGGTTTACGTTATTAGCAGAAAAAATATACGAAAATAATAGCTATTACATAGATGCGGCCAAACGTAATGGGTTGCTGAGTTTCAGAAATGTTGACGTGGGAAAACAATTATACTTTCCGCCTTTAAAATAAAACTATGCCAGTTATTCCACATTCCGGTAATATTGATATTCAGCTGTTAATTAACGGCAATAACAACAATCTGCACACCTCGATAGAATTGGTAACGGTAGAATATGATGTCAATAGAATTCCGTATGCAAAAATTCATTTGGTTTCAGACAACCATCTCAATCGCAATAATCGTAGTGCAAGAAATAGTTTCGCTAATAACGATGACATTGAAATTAAAATAAAGGAAGATAGAGAAATGAAAACCCTTTTTAAGGGTGTCATAGTAGAAATAAAAACAAAGATGAATTCCGCTGGTTTCAGAACCCAAATTGAATGTAAGGATATAGTTTCAAAATTACTTGGTAGTCAAGAAATGTTACCTAATGAAGATTTTCAGAACAAATTTGATCGCCTTTTGAATGAACATTCCATTTCCAGTAAAATGGAATTGAAATCGTTTGGTAATGAACAAATCAGCATCATAGACAATCTTAGTCCTTGGGATTTTATTATTAGCTATCTAGATTCCCTTGGTTATTTGACCACTATAAAAAACGGAGAATTCAAAGCCGTATTAATTACCGAAAAAGGGGAAGCAACAACAGAGTTACAAATGGGCGTCAATATTTTTGATTTGGAATTAAGCCAATCTTCAGCAGTAGCATCTGTTGCGGTTGAATATTGGAGTATCAGCGACCAAGAATATAAAAAAGAAGAAGCAGAAACAGAAGTCGAGGGCTCAGAAGGCATCGAAATCAATGATATTGGGCACAGCTACCTATCACCAGAAACCATTGCTCAAATAGCACAAGCAAGAGCTGCTAAAAATAGGTTATCATCATTTTCCGGAGAAGTAAAAACGTTTGGTAACCTGCAGGCCAGTTATGGTGAATACATTTCTTTTGTTGAAACTGGAAATGAGTTCAACAACAGGTCCTTGCTCATAACTTCTGAACATCACACCATTGACCAAGAGGGATGGAAAACTACTTATGCTTTCGGTTTAGAATCTAATGCATCTTATGCAGAAAATATCTCATTGATACGCGGAAAAAACGAAAGCCGCACAGGTCAGAATAATTCAATCTCAGGTTTACAAATTGGCGTCGTCACCAACTTGGAGAACGATCCATTGAATCATTATCGCATACAAGTACAGATTACCTCAATTAACAACTCTGGAGAAGGCTATTGGGCTCGCATGGCCTGCTTGCAAGCCGGAGAAAACCGTGGTGCGTGGTTTATTCCCGAAGTTGGGGATGAAGTGGTTCTTGGCTTTTTAAATGCAAACCCCGATAGCCCCGTCGTTCTAGGCAAATTATATAGTGATGCTAATTCAGCTCCATTCGATTTATCCAATGATAATCACTTACAGGGAATTGTTACTAAAGAAGGTAGCCATCTCCTTTTTGACGATGAGGCAAAATCTATTGAATTAAAAACAAGTAGCGGCAATACGATATTAATTAGTGACGATGAATCTGGAATTATCCTTGAAGACCAAAACGGAAATAAAATACAAATGGACAGCAACGGTATAACCATTGAAAGTGCCGGTGATATCGATTTAAAGGCAAACATGAACACGACTATTGAGAGCGTTCAGAATACAACCAAAGCATCTGGAGTCATGAAATTGGAAGGAGCGTTAATACAACTAAACTGATTAAAATGGGATTAGCAGCACGATTAAATGATTTACACGTTTGTCCCATGGCAAACCCAAATGGCTCGCCCCACGTTGGCGGACCAATACTGCCAGGTTCTAATTCGACTGTAATAATTGAAGGTGCTCTAGCAGCTTGTATGAGCGACCAATGCACTTGTGCCGGACCACCAGATATCATAGTTGGAGGATCTGGTTCTGTTTTAATAGGTGGAAAGCCTGCTGCAAGAATGGGAGATAGCACGGCTCATGGCGGAACCATCGTGATTGGAGCCACAACAGTTATTATAGGAGGCTAGAATTATGGAAGAAAAACAATTTTTAGGAACAGGTTGGGGTTTCCCCCCAACGTTCAATAAAACCCAGAAATCTGTACTTACTGTTAACGGAGAGTTGGATATAAAGCAAAGCTTGGAAATTCTGATTTCCACCTCTCTCGGAGAGAGAATACTGCGTTCAGACTATGGCTGTGGAATTAAGACTTTGAGCTTTGAAAACATGACCGTAACCATGATGACCAAGCTGAAACGATTGATTGAAAAATCAATCTTAAAATATGAACCAAGGGTAGACCTTGAAAATGTATCCTTAAAGAACTCGGTAGAATTGGAGGGTATTTTATACATACAGATTTCTTATAGAATCAGGACCACCAATTCAAGGAGCAATTTTGTTTATCCATTTTACATAAAAGAAGGTAGCTTAATAGAATAAAATAACATGGCAAATTGTAATACTCATATTGAAATCCATAAACTACCAGGGAAAACGCAGGCCTTACGATTTCCGAAAGGTTTAAGTGTGAATTTTGTCCTCCTCGACGAACGTAAAATTGAAGACCTCATTGTCTCAACTATAAAAATGTCAAAACACATTCATTTCTATAGCTCAGAAAATTTTGTCGATGGAAACTGGTCCTCATTTTTTGGTTGGGAGCCAATTTCCTTATTTGCAGAACTATCTACCCTAAATGTTCAATCGTTACAGCGAGAATTAAAATTAAAGATTAGAAAACTCCTTTTTATTGAAGATGAAGCCAATAAAAAGTCAGAAATGGATGGCTTTTTTCAGGGGATTCAAATTCAGCTTAAAGGTTATCATGAAAAAATGCTCAAACTTCCAGAGGATGTAAACATAAAGGAATATTACATCTCCATTTATGCGCGAATTGATCAATTGATGGTTTATGTTATTGATCAAATTGACAACACAACAGATACATTACAATTATTCAATGATCACCTCTTCAATAAGCAAATTCGGAATTTGTTCGGAATGCTCACTGAATTGAAATTAAAATCTAAAGCAAGTTTTCAAAACCATATTAACGACTATCCAAAACACAGCCCACAGTATGCCTTATTCCTGACCTTTTTAAAACTCTTTTCTGAAGCACAGAATGAAGCCAACCAATTTACAAAACGCCATCTTGATTTTTATTATAAAAAAATATTAAACTTAGAAGCGAGCAGCGCAGAACCTGATTACGTGCATTGTATCGTGCAACCCCAGAAAAATCTAGAACCGTTTATATTAGAAAAAGACACTATTTTATTGGCAGGTAAAACAGATGAGGGTTTAGCTAAATATTATTCAACCACTTCAAACCTAGTAGTGAACCAGGCAAAAATCCATCAAGTTTTTGGTGGGTTTCTAGAAAAAAAATCTACTCCAAACCAATATTTTTTTCAAGACTTTACAGAACAAATTACTGCAGGTCTTGCTTGGAAACCATTTGAAAAACATACAGCAAGCCAAAATATTGGTTTTGCTTTTGCGAGCCAATTGCTATTTTTAAAAGGAGGAGTTCGAAAAATTAAAATAAATTTTAACGACAATTGGATTAATCACAAATACCAAGTGTTGAGAAGCAACTTCAATTTTTATTTAACTACTGAAAAAGAGTGGCTCAACGTTAATGAGCAGATAAGTGTTGGGCTTGATAACAAATTAGCTATAATACTTTCGGCTGATGTTCCTCCGATTGTTCCTTATAATCCAGAAATTCATGACGGGGTCTTATTTGACACAAAACTTCCTGTTCTAAAAATAGTGTCAAAGGAAGGTAAAATGATTCGCGAGACAATAGGTTCCTTTGATTTAGAGATTGAGGTCAATAACTACAAAGATTTTACCCTATTTTCAGAATTTGGAGAAATTGACCATTCAAAAACCTTTGAGGCCTTTGGTCCAATCCCTAAAAAAGATGCTTCCATCTATTTTTCAAGCAATGAGTTTTTTCAGAAGAAAAATGCAGTTGGCACTTTCGAGGTTACCATGGATGATGCTAGTTTTAATTTATTCGATCACTCCCAACTTTCAACCTTGGAAAATGGCAATTGGCAAAATTTAGGGACTTCAAATCAAATCTTTAATACGTCTGAATTTAAGGAAAGAGATTTGACTTTTGGTAGTAACCCAATTTTCAATAAAAAATCGGTCAATGGTTTTACGCGCATCAAATTTCACAATCATGATTTTGATAGTAGTAATAGCGGAGTCCAAACCTATTTAAAAACATTCATTGCAGCAGCAAAGGATAGAGACAATACCAACCTTCCCTATCTACCAGTTGTTACAGAGTTTAAATTTCGTTATACAGCCACTTCTGCAAACGACAATACCGTTGAAAGCTACCATATTCATCCTAACGGATATAAAAAAATAGAACTCAAAAACACCCTTGCCGAAATAGAAAACAACGGAGAATTATTCATAGGCATAAACAATATAAATGCAGGGCAACCTCTTAGCCTTCTTATTCAAGTGGATCAGGGTACGGCTGACCCCACGTTAGAAACAACCGAAGTTTATTGGGATTACTTGAGTCATCAAAATGAGTGGATTCCAATAGATAAAGAGAATTTTGGAGATGAAACTAATGGACTTCTACAATCTGGGATTGTATTTTTAAAAGTACCGGATGATTTTCAATCAAAAGGACAAACTATTTTCCCAGATGGAAATTTCTGGTTGAGAATTGCAGTTCCAGAAAGAACAAATGCGGTATGCAATTTAGTAGGTCTCCACTTGCAAGCAGTAAAAGCAGTATTGACCGATTATGCGGCAACAAAAGTAGAATTTTCAAAACACATAGAGCCCAGCACTATAAGCAAATTGCTAAGACCAAAAAATCAAATAAAGAAAATAGAACAGCCCTACTCTTCATTTGGTGGCCGCGCCAAAGACACTGATGAAGGGTTTTACAAACGCACTAGCGAACGTTTACGCCATCGTGCCAGAGCTATATCAAAATGGGATTATGAAACCTTGGTATTGGATGAATTTCCGCAAGTACATCGGGTAAAGTGCCTAACACATTTCCAAGTAAAGGGAGATATTATAAATAACACAAGTGCAGGTAACGTAACTGTAGTTCCTGTGGCGAGCTAGTACTAATGAAAATCTACCAGTTGCTTGGCGGCCTTTAGTGGATTTGGGAACTATGAAAAAAATCAAGACTTTTTTACAGACCCATACAACGCCACACGCTAAAGTAGATGTAGTTCCACCAAATTTGGAGCACGTCTTATTTTCCTTCCAAATAAAATTTATTGAATCACAAAATGCTGACTCAAGACTTTATAAAGAAAATCTAAACAATAGTATCAACGCCTATTTGAGTCCGTGGGCCTTTGAACAGCAAGAAAACATTGATTTTCAAGATAAAATTTACACCTCGAGTATCATAAAGTTGATTGAAGAACAGCCCTTCGTGGATTATCTATTTGATTTTAAGGCGAAGCATTACGACGATGATATAAGCGATATCGCAAAGTCAAATACAAAATTTAAATCGATGGATACCATTGAACCGCTAACGGATTATTCATTGTTCCTGCCAGGTAAACACCAAATCGCTGAGACCAAAAAAGTTTGCTGCACATGAATAAATTGGCCTACATAGAAAGCGAACGTAAACTCACTAAAGCAGAAGACTATGATTTTCTGCGCGCAGAAGGACAGAAACATATCGAAAGCCTCGGCCACGAATTATGGACAGATTACAATGCCCATGATCCAGGAATTACAATACTCGAAGTGCTTTGCTATGCAATTACGGAACTTGGTTACCGTACCAATTTTTCAATTGAAGACCTTCTAACAGGGAAAGACCACAAGATTTCCAACAAAACCTTCTTCCCTTGTAGTGAGGTCATGACTAATGCCCCACTTACCGAGCTTGATTACCGGAAATTACTTATTGATGTTGAAGGCGTCAACAATGCCTGGTTTATTTTTAAGTCCGTTGATGCTGATGGATTGAACATCGCTTTAAAAAACGAAATACCCATTTATGTCAATAAAAAAGAAGATAAACTCAGTCTTTCATCTTTTAATAAATTTGATGAAAAACTACTACCCCTTCGCGTAAAAGGTTTGGCAAGACCCATCGTTGAATTAAGCGATGACATGCAACTTGGGCAATTGAATGAAGTAGCTTACGAATATTCATGGTCAATTGACGATAATTTTGTCCAAGTTGATATAAAGTCTGAAATTGAGTCTTGGAGCGCTGAAAAGGCTAATTGGTTGGAGAATTTTTCTGATGCCTCAAATATTTCGCTTAAGGAAGTACAGCAGAATAGTAAGTCCGTTAAATTAGTTATAGAACATGTAGCCGATACTTCACAGACTATAGAATTTCATGTATTTCCTTTTGATAAAACAGAGCTGAACAAAACGGAAACCCACTTTTCCGATATTGGCAATGTAGCTTACGTCATTTCAAAATTTCATGGGAAAAGTGAAAAAGTTAAAGGCATCTACAATCAAATAAGCGCAAAACTCAATCAAAATCGAAATCTCACCGAAGATTGGCTTTGTACGGAAACTATTAAAAACGTGGATATTGGTATTTGTGTGGATGTTCAACTCAATACAAACTCAGATGCAGAGGAGGTTTTGGCAAATATTTATCAGGCAATTGATGTATTGCTCAATCCCCCGATTAGATTCTATACTTTAAGGCAAATGCTTGATTTAGAATATGCCCCTAGAGAAATTTTTTTAGGGCCCTCTTTAGACCACGGTTTTTTGATTGATGCCGAAGTTGATGCAGCACAGTTACCTAATTGTATTCACGCATCAGACGTTATCGCAGCGATTATGGGAGTTGCAGGCGTAGAATCACTAAGAAATTTATTGATGTCGGCTTACGATAAAAACGGGAATCCCATTTCAGGCCAATCAAATCAAAACTGGTGCATTCAATTAAGTGGCGATGTTCGTCCTGTTTTACAGCCTAGGCTATCGAAGTTATTATTGTTTCGGGACAACATTCCCTTTGTAATCTCCCAAAACGGCGAAAATGAATTGAACAGAGGGATTTTCTATCTCAAGGTAGAGAACAATAATTATAAATTAAAATCGCCAAAAAAAGATTTTGATAGTCCTAACGGTACTCATTACCAATTGGATCAGTATTATAGCATCCAAAATGATTTTCCGTCAACTTACGGTATTGGAGAGGGAGATTTACCGCTCAAATCAACAACTTTACGCAAAGCACAAGGAAAACAATTAAAGGCCTACCTACTTCATTTTGACCAACTATTATCAGATTTTTTCAAACAATTAAATTATGCCAAAGACTATTTAGACACAACACCTGTAGCCTCAACTTACGCCGCTGAGCTGATAAAGGATATTCCAGGAATCGAAGAAGAATTTTTTGATTCAGAAGCCTACAGCACTAGCTTCTACACAGAAATCATAAATGGGGGTAAAGACCGATCGCATTATGAAACACACGATGATTTCTACGATCGTAGAAACCGTTATTTAGATCATTTGTTATCCAGATTCGGAGAATCATTTGGTGATTATGTGTTTATGATGTATCGAATGCAGGAAAATGCAAATGGCATTTCAGAACTAAAATTGCCACAACAAGATTTAATTGAAGACAAACAACGGTTTTTAAATAAAGTGGCAGGTATAAGTTATAACAGAGGATTGGGCGTTGATTATGACCAAGCACCTAACGATGAGTCCTCAGATTGGATGTTACCAAATCGATCAGGTTTCGCAAAAAGAATTGCAGCGCTTTTGGGTATCAATCAAATTCCGTTTCAGGATATAGTTGATGTCTCTGCCAAAGATAGCTGGACATTTAAGACCGAAACTATCGATCTTCCTATTAAACTCTTAAATCCTGCTGGCTTTTCACAAGAGGAAAAATGGAATTTGGTGTTCTTATTATTCAATACTATTAGGAGTTACAAAGCTGTAAAATTCACTAACACCTATATATACTTCGTCGATAAAGACGGGGTTAGGATAGCAAGATTTGATAAAATGTTTGATTCAGTTTTAGAAGCTGAAGAATTTATACCCAGTCTTTTTCAGTTGATAAATGGTTATTTAGAAAACTTTTATTGCCTAGAACACATTTTGCTAAGGCCATTTTTTCTAGATGGGCTATCTGATGATGACCTTTTAACGGTTTGTCTAAATGATGAATGTAGTCCGACTGATTTTGACATATTCTACGCCAATCAAGACCCTTATTCCTTTAAGGCAACGTTAGTATTTCCAGGCTGGCTACCACGTTTTGGTAATAGATATTTTAGAAAATATGCCGAGAATTTAATACGAAAAGAAGCACCTGCCCACACCCAGATTAAGATTTGCTGGGTCGGAAAAGAAGATATGATATCGTTTCAGCAAGTCTATAAGATTTGGATGGATGCTTTTAGAGATATGAGAAGAAATTATTGCCAGAATAAATTAACAGACGAAGATAAGTCAGCCTACAACAATCATTTGGCCAATATGATAGCGGCAACGAAACAATTAAATACAATTTTTGAAAAGGGAACATTACACGATTGTCTGGAAAGTGAATTGGACAACCCTATCATTCTAAATAACAGTTCATTGGGAACATTATAAAATTTAAGAGCCATGACACAAACTTTAACAGAATATCCGATTTTTGAGGCCGATCAAGTTCTGAGCCAAACCCACCTGAATAAACTCGTAGGCTATTTAGAAGAACAAGACCGCTTGTCCAGACTTTATTTGCACGGTATGGGCATTGTTTGTGGTTTAGAAGTTAGCAAGCCAAATCCAAATACGGTAAGTATTAGCTGCGGTACTGCATTGACCTCACTTGGATTTTTAATTCCTTTTGAAGCCAATCATTATACACATTACAAAGACTCAATTATTGCAGAAGATTTTCATTCCGCAGATGTTTCACACCACGACTATTTAGAAAATATCTACGAAATGGCCGGCGCTTATGCTTCGCTTAATCCTTGTATTGAATTACTTACAAATGATTCTGATGATGCCGAAAAAACCCCACTAACGGCTGAAATTCTGAAAAATAAAATTGTAATGCTTCTCTTGGAGTCACCATTGATTGACGAGAAAAATTGCGTCACCATAGACTGTGCAGACAAAGGCAAAAGGCTAGAGTTAAATGTTCGTGTTTTGGTCATAGATATTGACTTATTGGAAAAATTGCAATTCAACTTATCAAACTGTAGCTCAGGTTACCTTGCAAAATTAAAGCTGCCAAGGTTTAATGTGCCGAGTACAGATTTAAGTTCTGGCAATAAAGTCATGCAGGCTTTTAATACCGTAATTCAGCAATCAAAATCTTTCTTGACAAAAACGATAGAAGCAATTCATAATAATTTTGAACCTCTTTATGGTAGTCTGGATAATTATTCAAGATTAAAGGACACGGCGCCAATCATTAATTCGATTCATGAGCAGTACCAAGGGACTATCCATCTTCAATACCTATATGATTGGTTGAAGGACTTGGCAGAAACCTGTAATGAGATTTCAGAATTCAACGCCTGCCAATTGAGCATCTGTTGTCCAGAAGAAAATGATTTTCCCTTTCACGTATTACTAGGAAGTGCTGAATTAGCAACAACTACCATTAACAATAACCATAATCTTTATAATTACAGAACCCATTTTATCAAAACTGGTGCCGATAGTGTGGTTGAAAAACAGAAGCAAGACCTTCTAAAAGGATTACTACAAAAATTAATACAATTACTAGGATCATTTAAGGTCACCAATGCAACAGCTCGAGAAAACGGAATAAAGATAACGCCCTCAAATAATGGTTTGGCGCCACTATCAAAACGAGCTATCCCCTATTACTATGCAGATATTCCAAACATTGTTGACTATTGGTCACCAGAATTGACCCAGAAAGTCCTTAACGATAAGATACTTTCTTATCATTCCGAACTCTATAATTCCACAGACCAGCACGTCAATCAGCCGCTTTTACATGATTTGGGATGTTTTGATTTTTTCAGGATTGAAGGTCATATTGGTCAACCCTATGCCGAAGCCATTACAGAGATTGTGGCGCTGCAAGAAGACTACAGACTTCCATTCAAAACGGTGGCGCTCAATGCAGCCGACCACGTTGGTAAGGATATAGATATTTCCAACCAAAGCGGAATTTGGGATGACATGGAATTGGACTACGACCTTGCAAAAGAAAAGGTGTTTAATATAACCGAATATGTAATTACCTGGATCAAATCGAAAAAAACCAGTATCCAAGAGCATTATTCACTCATGAACGACCAAACCATAAATAATCTGGAATCTATTTTGAAGGAAAGCAGAGATTTATTGGTTGAGGATTTAAAGGATTTTATACCAAATTATCCTGGGTTCTATGAGGTTTTTGAAGATTTAAACGAACTGTTTTTAATGCATCGCCTGTGTATATCTGCAATCAATCCAAATGAAATGCACCCAATAATGGAGGACCTTATTGATCACTTTGATGAAATTAATAATCTTTTTCTTGAAGATCCATTTACCATCATTCATGAAGAGGTACAAAGACGGTGGGAAAATTCAGTGAAAGAATTATTTCTATCTAATTTTTTGAAGAAACATCCGGGAATTGATCACAATGCAGGAGTTCCAAAGGGAGGCACATTTATTTTGGTGTATGTAGATAATAGCATTTTCCAAAAATCTGAAAAAGGCAACAATAACACCCTACTGTTAGAGCGAATAAAAAATTACAAAACCCTGTTCGATTTTAATGATGACCAGAAAGACCGCATCAAAAAAAACAACGTAGTTCGGAAGCGTGCGATATTGAAAGGCAGAGTAAACAAAAAAGAGGAAAGTGTTGAATGGTTAGATGAAAAACAAAAATTAAGGGTTCAGCTAAAAGATTCAATATCAAACGATATTATGAAATATCCGTATGCCTCAAGAAAATTACTAGAGAATCAATTGAATTCAATTTTCGATAAAAATTTTGGGCGATTACGTTTAGCGGAAAACACAGCTAGCGATTTCAACCTACCCGAAAAAGTAATCATCGCAGATTTTTACCTGCCCTACGTTTGCTGTGGTAATGGTGATAACATCAATATTATAATCAACCAAGAAACCAGTAAAGAACCCATTGTTGCTGATTTTGACCATAATGATTTTGATGACAACGATTTTTTTACAAATGTAGATACTAATTAAAAACACATAATTATGCCAACCAGACAGAATGTATTAAACGCAATTGAAGCCATTAATGACAATGGAAATAATACTGCGGAAGAACTAAGACGAGCACTAACATTATTATTAGAGCATGGAGAAGAAAATCCACCGGCTCAGGGAGGATCAAATTTAGAAACTTTTGATGTTAGCCAAAGAGAGCTTAAAAATAGACAAGGGGATGCCTCTTTTGGTTATTCATTTAGAGGATTAACTAAATTTTATGGAAATCTAACCTTTAATTTAGAATTTGAAAATATAGATCCTCCTAGCCGCGATTTTATGTTTGAAATTTCTGATGAGGCCGCATCACTTTTTGAGGGAGTAGGTATCCATGTCGGAAGTCCACGTCTACCTTTTGTAGTTCCAATGATATTTTCAAATGACAGTAATCATCTTCCAGCAATACTACATATCGGGTTTGAAGGCGAAAAACTTTTATGGCTTGAGGTAGCCCACAATTTTGATAACATGGATGGTAAAATATCTGTGACATCATCAATCCACTTCCATTTACCAGAAAATGCAGATCGTTAGAAAAAACACAGTTCAGATTACATGTTCATCGTTAGGTACAGCAAATCAACTAAAACAGGATATGCCTGACTTTATGAAGCATAAATTCTATCCAGTATTACAGGATATTTTAGAAAATCAGGATACTTCTGCAGAAACTTGGCAAATAGAACAATTACCTATCTTTATTGAAATTGATGATTTAGACCAATGGAAAAATCAATTTTTAAACAAAGCTTCACGGCAAATTAGAACCTTTATAAGGCAAGAAAAGCCACAAAATGTAACTCTAAAAAAGCAACCTAAACCCTATATCTCAAAAAAAGGCCAAAATCCGAATCTTAATCGGTTAGAACTTTTAGTCCAGTATTTGAAAACCGGAATTTTAATAAAAAATCCCGAAGATTTAAGTCTTCAAGAAATGTTCAAATTCCATCATTTGGACTCCTAAAAATCGAGCCTATATTTTAAAAGCTATCAGCTCTGAAATGAATGCTACATTAAGATTAGTAAACTCGTTGCCTCATAATACAATAGCAAAAATTATCGGCAAAGAAAAGAGAACTACTCTATATCAATGATAAACCAGGCATAAGTCCAACAGAAGAAGAGAAAAAAATATCCATGAAATTGATGGATTTTGTTGAAATATTATCACGCTCCGAGTCTAATTTAGGAAATTCAGAACGAGAATTCCATCAATTTTTAAAAACTCATTTTGGAATTACAAACAATGACTTTCAGCGATGGTTTGGCAAACAATCCGATCAAGTAAAATTGAAATTTAAGAATGTACAAACAACCAACAAAAGTTCAACTAATCTTTATGATATAAAATATAAAAAAACACATAACACTCACAAACAAGAGTCCATATACATTAACAATGCTGGTCTTGTTTTGACCCATACCTTCCTGCTAAACTTATTTAAAAAACTGGATTATGTCAGCGAGAATAATACCACTTTCAAATCAAAAGAATTACAGAATCGAGCAGTTTTGGTTTCGCAATACTTAATCAATTTTGAGGACCGTTTTTTCGAAAGTGATTTAGGACTCAATAAAATTTTATGCGGCGTAAAATTTTCAGATGTAATAAACACAAACATTAAATTGACCGAAAAAGAAAAAAATGTATGTCAAGAGCTACTTGTCTCAATGATTGCACATTGGAAAATTTTAAAAAACACATCACCACAGAGCTTACAGTCAAGTTTCCTTCAACGAAATGCCAAATTGAAAAAAGCTGAAGACTCTTGGGAATTAACCGTCGAGAAGAGAAGCATCGATTTATTGTTAAATCATTTACCATGGGGAATCGGTATCATAAAAACGCCGTGGATGAAAAAGTATCTTTCCTGTAATTGGAAGGGGTAAAAGTTAAAGAGTAAACTTAAACGCAAATATAATGTACACCTCCAAAATAAAAGGATTGAAAGTAAATCAGTATAAACAATCAGCGTTCTTTCAACCCAAAGTAAAAATTGGAATATGTTTAAAAATAATTCAAAACAAAAGCCGGAAGTTATAATCGATTGAATATGCAATGAGCACGAACTTCAATACATCCGAAAGGCATCCAAAATTATTATATGACTTTTAATAACCTAAAACAACATATCATCCATCAATTCACCAGTGGTGAAAAAGGAAAGGCATTTGATTTTTCGAACACTTTTTCAGAAGTGCTCAACCGTAAAATAAAACATGAAGAAGCAATTATAATTTTAACTGTTCTCGTTCCACACGTTCAACCAGGTTTTTTTGAAGAAATCATTAAAATACTTTATCCCAATGGTGGCAATTTTCCACTTTGGGGTGGTGTAAAACGCGATAACTATAGGGGGATGTTGCCCACTGGAGAAACAGTTCAATATCTCTTGGCACGTGAAGATGTAAATAAGCGGGCATTAGTTCAAAAATATTTTAGTGAAGACCACTGGTTTTTTACTACACAAACGGTGCTGTTGGAAACTGTTCGGGAGGAATTACCTAAAATGAGTGGTCAACTAATAATGCCAACTGAAATGGTCGATCTGTTATTATTTGGAGAGGTAAGCAGGCCTACTTTTGGTTCCCAATTTCCGGCAGAGTTAGTTGCCACTAAAATGAAATGGGAAGATTTAGTGCTCTCAAAAGGATACCTTCGAGCAAATACATCAAATTCGCCTTTGGATAAAACATGAGAAAAAATTACGTCATGATCTTGGGTTAGATAAACGCCTAAGCCCTGGATATCGTTCATTATTTCACGGTCCTTCAGGTACAGGAAAAACTTTGACCGCCTCGCTATTGGGCAAAGAATTCGATATGCCCGTTTACCGCATTGATCTGTCGCAAATTGTTTCAAAATACATTGGCGAAACCGAGAAAAATCTAGAAAAGATATTTTCTCGCGCCGAACGTAAAAACTGGATATTATTTTTTGATGAATCCGATGCGCTGTTTCGGCAAAAGAACAGCTACAAAAGATTCTCATGACCGCTATGCGAATCAAGGCATTAGTTATTTATTACAGCGAACTGAAAACTTTAACGGCTTGATTATTTTAGCGAGTAATTTCAAAGAAAATATTGATGATGCCTTTTTACGAAGACTAAATCAAATCATAGAGTTTCCGAAACCCGGGTATGAAGATCGCCTCGCTCTTTGGAAAAACACCATCCCTAAACAATTGAAACCCGAAAATGAAATTATTGAAAAAATCGCTGCAGACTACGAACTCACAGGCGCCCAAATTCTAAGCGCGGTCAGTTTTGCTTGCCTGCAATGCTTGGAAGATAAAAAAAAGAAGATAAACCAAAATCAACTTATTGACGCCGTTAGACGTGAATTTAAAAAGGAGGAACGAATGTTTAACCCAATCCCCTAAACCAAGAAATTTTATTCAAATCTTTCAGAGATAAATTGAGCCAATAACTTTTAAATCAGAAATTTCACTTTTCAACAGTAGCGCACGTTATTATCGAATTATTTACCAATTACCTTGAACATTATGAAATCAACGCCCACTTTTAGAAACTCAGAATCATCAAGAAAAGCTACTCCGTTCTTTTCCAATAATTCTCATAAGGAGTCTCCATTCTTTTCCAGTAACCCGCAACAAGAACCATCCTTTTTCGGAAAAACTTTACAGGCGAAAAATAAGAATATTAGCACTTCTGAAAGCTCAGATTCAATCACCGAGGCAAATCAACTCACAAAAAATGAAACAGGAATGCCAACAGCGCTGAAGTCAGGACTGGAAAACCTATCTGGAATTGATCTTTCTGGAGTTCGTGTGCACCGAAATTCTTCCAAACCCAACGCTATTCAGGCGCATGCTTTCACACAGGGTCAAGACATTCATCTGGCTCCTGGGCAAGAGGAGCATTTGCCCCATGAAGGTTGGCATGTAGTTCAGCAGATGCAGGGACGCGTAGAACCAACCACGCAAGTAAAAGGTGTGTCAATTAATGATGACGTGGGTTTAGAGCGAGAAGCGGATGTGATGGGGGAGAAAGCCTTAACGGCAAAAAATATAAACCAAAAAAAATTGGAAACCCAAAAAACTAACGATGTAAAGCTTATCGAAGGTCATTCTCGCCAAAATACTTTGCGTGATTTTAACCAAAACAATGCAACTGGTTTTCCTAAAAGTGCTTTGATTCAGCGTATTCCAATTGCCCCAGCAGTCGCAGCAGCTATCAAGGCATTAACATTTGCAGAAGCAATTACCGCTATAGGCACTGTGGTAAGCTCAGCCGCAAGTATCATTGGTTTGGTGGGGGCGGCGCAAAACGATAAGACTGGCGTAAGTCCCGATGCAACCCTCAGCCCTACGTCTGGAGACTATTTGATGTCGGACGTAGATCGCGATGGCCTAGCTCAAGTCTTTCGCATACTGTATTTTCGTGAGGTAGAAGCTTTGGTAGAGAAGGAATTGAATAGAGGTACAGTGTTGGACGATGCCAAGCAGGAAGAACTCAAGCAGACAGCCACAAGCAACGTCAAATTTAAACTTACTCGTAGTATGGCCCGCAGGCTGACCACAACAACCGAGGCATTCGTTCAGCAAGGAGATGGAGGCACTTTAAAAGAGACTCCTTGGGGAGAAGTTTCAATCAGCGTTAATGGTGGTGTGTTCCCAGCATCATCGTCGGGAAATCGAATTTTTACGGAAATTGCTGAACGCCACCAAGTCACAATGCCAGAGCGGTCTTTAGCGTACATTAAGCGTGTGGATTTGAGTTTCGAGAGCGAAAAAGACTGGAATTTTACTTGGAACGACGACATCTGGGTTCGAGCCACTAAGCTTTCACATACACAAACTCAAAACCAAAATATCGGTATCGAGGCTGAAGTTGCTTTTGATTGGGATGGCGACACCTCTAGATATGAATGGGATCAAAGGGAAACTCCAAGAATCATCACATATGATCACATCCCGTTTCCAGCATGGCGCGGACCATCAGATCCAGATGATTAAATATAATCATATAATTTACAAATAGTATTTTATCACTTTACCAATAATTTTAGCATATGTTCAGTGTAGCCACAAGTTCTACCACAGAATACATCTATTACCGGAAGATGGACTCTAATGCATAATTGAAATGGTTGAATATTATAATATAAGATAATCCTGAATCTCTTGATGGGAGCGCTAAACTAAAAATACATTCCATAGAAACAAATGAAATTATTGCCAAATTTCAGTTGTCTATTATAAATTTCAACAAATTACTTTCCAACTAAAAGGCATAAATTTATCTAATATCTATTTCCGTTTTACTAAATTTAGAGATTAAAACTAACTCACTTCTGCCATCATGAAATCTCTATACACTATCTCCTTATTGCTATTAATTCTTTTCTCTTGTGATAGACCACGAGAAATGAGTTCAACCAATCGTGTAAATTGGGAAAAAAGAACTGTAAAGACCGAGATTACGGATTCTTTGCAAAAAGGGAGCACATTCCTTTCCATCTATTCACAAATTTATGTGCGCAACGAAAAGGAACAATCTAACCTTACCGTCACTGTAAGTCTCCACAACCCAAATTTGACAGAACGCATCTTTATAGATAAGGCAGTATATTATAATACCCATGGCGAGCCAATACGCACTTATTTTGATAAAATGATTTTTATCGAACCCATGGAAACCGTCCAGATTGTTATTGACGGTATTGACAGTGAGGGCGGAACTGGAGCTAATTTTGTTTTTGATTGGGAGGTAAAACAAGGTACAAATGAACCTATTTTTGAAGCGGTTATGATTACCACCTATGGCAATCAAGGCATTTCGTTCGTGACCACTGGTAAAAAAATATCACAATGAGTTAATGATGATGCATCGAAACGATATTTTTCAGTAACCCAAAAAATATCCTAAATAATAAAGATTAAACACTAACGGAAAATCAAAGATTGAGAATTTGTTTCAACCTCAAAATGTTAATTGTTTAGCATAAAAACTATTTTAAATATCTATTACCCATAAGTGCAGGAACTACGATTATTTTTGAGAGAATCTCTGAAAATAAACCGCTGTAAGTTCAGCACAAAAACGACGTATCATTTTCCAACCGTAAACGTTTTTTTATCAACACCAACACCTTTTATGGTCAATGATTTCCAAGCTTTTGGCAAGACTGCATTCTTTTGGATAATTCCATCCTCAGTTATATATAGTCCACCAAAACCGAACAGAATCGATTGGAGCATTCCTCCTGCTCCAGTTACAAAATACGGATTATTACTGGTTGCAGATTCTGCCAAAGCGCCAAACGGTGGGCGTTTATTGGGCTCATAACCTTCCTTAAATAAACGGAAGGCTTCTTCGGTGTTTCCCAATCGCGCATGGATGACCGCAAAAATCGCTTTGCCCATCGCAGGACCTTCTGGCGACAATTTAGGTTCATAGTAATTCAAATCTTTTACGATGTCTTCTTTTTTATTGACAATATTTAAAGGAAAAGCTAAAAGGTTAGCGTCGGCCTGTTTAATGATTTCCCCTTCATAGGTGCTATGTTCCTTTGTCGCACCATTGACAAGCTTTAGAATTCTTAAATTATCTGCTACGTTTTTCCAATCGCTGTTTATTGAAATATTTAAAACTTCCGATGCTTCAATAGCATAACGTAATGCGGTAATAGCCGCACCATTGGTAAAGGCATTATCAGTAACATTGGGGGCAAACTCATTGGCACCTACCACATTTTTTATGGAATAACTCCCATCTTTATTTATGGTGGAACGACTTACCCAAAAATCGGCAATTTCCTTGAGCATTGGATAGCCTTTTTCAGCCAACCATTTTTCATCTTTGGTAACTAGAAAATAATTCCAAAAAGCAATAGCGACATCGGCGGTAATGTGATGTTCAAAAGTGCCAGTAAGAGCCCAAGCTGGTGTAGCCTCCTCTCCAGTTTCATCACTTTCCCATGGGAACATAGCACCCTTATACCCAAAATTAATCGCTTTCTGCTTGGCTTTTTCCAATCGGTCAGAACGATAATTGACCAAAGATTTTGCAATATCTTGATTAAGCAATAACAATGGTGGAAACATCCAAAGCTCGGTATCCCAAAATATATGGCCGTTGTAGCTTTGGGACGAAAGGCCCATCGGGGCAATACTTAAATTTGAGTCGCCCCGACCAAAAGCATAAAGATGATACAATGCTAGGCGAACGTCCTGTTGGGTCTCAACGTCTCCTTCAATGATAATATCACCTTCCCATAGTGTATTCCATAACGCCTTATGCTCTTCAAGAAGGTCGGCTTTTGGGGTAAGCAAATTGAAAATTACAAAACGTTCAGATTCTGTCTGCGGGTCGTTAAAATCTTGGGTGGTGCATTGCGCGGCAGTCCAAGCAAAATCTAAGGTTTCATTTGCTTTTAATGTGCTGCTGAAACTTAAACTATTTAAATTTTCAGAAATCATTTTATGGGTCAATTCCGGACGTTCCTCTGCGCTTCCAGAATTGAGGTCGTGCCAAATAAAAGTACCAGAAGTCGCAACTTGATGCTTCCCAAATTTACTAGTGGCGACCGTTTGTAAAATAGGCATCGTGACCTCAGCATCCTCCAAAATCCTAAAGGTGCTGTTGGGGGTTTTCAAATCTTCAGGCATCTCTATTGTTGCGGAAACATCAAGTTCAATCGATTGAATTGCTTTTATCGAAATATCGATATATCCAGAATAGGGTACGTTTCGTAAAGCATAAATGGTATAGGATATTTCCGCTTTGTCCATAAACTTGAAACTCGTTTTAAAACCAGCTTCCTTCATCATGAGCGTTTGTTTCCAATCACTAATATTCGCTTCGGTAATGGTTTCGCCATCAATGGAAATTTTTAAATTTCCGAAGTTCATGCCTTTTAAAATTTGGCTTACGCCCAACTCCGAAGCTTTTTCATAGACATTATTCAAAATAATTTGTCCGATTCCAAAGGGTTTTGCTGAAGGTAAAATTCCGATACGTCCATTTGCCAGGACAATCCCTGTATAATTTTGGGTTTCCGAAGTGCTAATGTGCCAACCATCATTTTGAGCGTGAACACAAACAAAATAGTTGAAAATAATAAGTAAGCAAAGTTTGATTTTCATGGTTATTGGTCTTTAAGTTAAATGTAGCCTTAAAAAAAACACTCGTCTCATTTCCGTTCAAATTTTCGAAAGTTCCATAAACTAAAACGTTTTCGTAAACACATTAGTTAATTATCCAATAGCTAAACAGCTTTACAAACAGATTTATTTATTTTTAACCTATAACGAAAGCTAACATGAATGACCTAATCAGCAACATTGACCTCATCGTCATCGCCGTGTACTTTTTGATAGTTTTTGCGATTGGGTTTATAGTGGCCAGAAAAACGGAGTCTGGTGAGGATTTATTTTTAGGCGGAAGAACCCTCACTTGGGGGGTTATTGGGTTTTCATTATTCGCATCCAACATATCGAGCACCACCATGATTGGCTTAACAGGAGCTGCATATTCCTCTGGGATTGTGCAATCGGTTTACGAATGGATTTCGGGCGTACCACTTATTATTGCTGCTTTTATATTTATTCCGCTATATCTGAAATCACAGATTACCACCATCCCAGAATTTTTGAATTTGAGATACGATAGACGTTCTCAAGTGTTTTTCTCGGCAATTACTATCATTACGAGTGTGATTGTGGATACGGCTGGCGGACTTTACGCTGGCGCATTGGTTTTAAAAACTTTTTTTCCTGACCTAATCGTGTGGCAAACCTGTTTTGTATTAGCGGTAATCGCTGGACTTTATACGGCCTTTGGTGGTCTAAAGGCTGTAGTTTATACTGATACACTACAAGCCATCGTATTGATTGCGGGCAGTTCTATATTGACCTATATCATGTTTGAAAAGATTGATTTTTCTATTAGTAGAATGATTTCTTCTGCGCCTGATGGTCATTTCTCTATTATAAAACCCATTGATGATGAAACCTTGCCTTGGCCAGGATTATTTTTGGGCGTTCCGCTATTGGGATTTTGGTACTGGTCTCACCAATCAGTATATCGTGCAACGTGTCTTGGGTTCAAAAAATATAAAACACGCTCGTTGGGGTTTGATTTTTGGTGGATTCTTAAAACTGATTCCCTTGTTTATTATGGTCGTTCCGGGGGCGATGGCGATTAGTATTTATACCGACATTCAAAATCCCGATATGGTGTTTCCAACTATAGTTTTACGGGCGTTACCAGTTGGATTGGTCGGGTTGGTTTTGGCAGGATTGATTTCGGCAATTATGTCCACTGTTGATTCCACCTTGAACTCCGCCTCCACCCTGATTGTTATCGATTTTATAAAACCTAAAAAACCAGAGATCACGCCAAAGGAGGTTGCCAAATACGGAAGGATTACAACGTTTATCCTAATGTTCGTTGCAGCAGCTTGGGCGCCGATGATTGTCAATTTTGGCGGGATTTGGATTTACCTGCAACAAATGTTTACCATTTTTGTGCCCCCAATTGTTGTGCTCTTTTTACTGGGCGTTTTCTACAAACGTGGTAATGCTGAAGGTGCGTTTTGGACTTTAGTAATTGGTGTTTCCATGGGGATTTTATTATTTGGTTTGGAGCAATATGGCTATTGGCCCATCCATTTTACCATAAACGCAGGAATCGTTGTCGCAGTTTCAAGTATCGTTTTTGTGGTTGTTAGTATAATGACCGACCCTCCACCGCAGGAAAAAATTACTAATCTAACCTATAGAAAGGGATTGATTAACGCAGGAAACGAAAATATGCCTTGGTATAAAAACTATAAATATTACGCATATCTACTGCTGGTTTGCATAGGTATTATTTTCGCAATATTATTTTAAAAATTAGAGAAACAAAAGGTTATGACGAGAGTTTGGTGGAAAGAAAGTGTCGTTTATCAAATTTATCCGAGGTCATTTAAAGATACTTCTGGAAACGGTTTGGGTGACATCCACGGAATTATTGAAAAACTGGATTACATCAAATCGTTAAATGTAGATGTGGTTTGGCTCTGTCCTATTTATGAATCGCCCAATAATGACAATGGTTATGATATAAGTGATTACAGGACGATTTCCGAAGCATTTGGGGGCAATATAGCATTTGATCTATTGCTTAAAAAAATGCACGATAAAGGCTTAAAACTGGTAATGGATTTGGTAGCCAATCACTCATCTGACCAGCATGAGTGGTTTCAGCAGGCAAAAACGTCCAAGGATAGTCCCTATCGCAATTACTACCATTGGAAATCCTCAAAAAACAGAACTGCGCCAAATAATTGGCAATCCATTTTCGGCGGAACGGTTTGGAGCTACAACAAACCCACAGACGATTATTATTTGCACCTTTTTACAAAAGAGCAACCTGACCTTAATTGGGAAAACCCGAAAGTACGTCAGGAAATTTATGATATTGTTAAGTTTTGGGCCGAAAAAGGCGTGGACGGGTTTCGAATGGATGTAATTTCGCTGATTTCAAAACAAAAGGAATTTCCAGATACAATCTATGACAATTATAAAGACACGATAAATACCTATTATGCCAATGGCCCAAATATTCATAGCTATTTGAAGGAAATGAATAAAGAAGTGCTAAGCAAATACGATTTAATGACCGTTGGTGAAGGTCCAGGTATTGACCTTAACAACGGTTTAAATTACGTGCACCACGATAGAAACGAACTCAATATGGTGTTCCATTTTGACCACATGTTTATTGATGCTGGACCTCATGGAAAATACGATATTGTCGATTTTGACCTTGTCGATTTCAAGACCGTTTTCAACCAGTGGGATGATGTGTTGAAGCAAGGCGGTTGGGGAAGTATATTTTTGGGCAATCACGATTTTTCTCGTATGGTGTCTCGATTTGGTAACGACGCTGAATATCATAAAGAATCGGCCAAAGCATTGGCCATGTTGCTATTAACGCTTCGTGGTACAGTTTATATCTATCAAGGCGATGAAATTGGGATGACTAATGTAGCGTTCCCTTCAATCGAAGATTATGATGATGTTGAAACGCTCAATGCTTGGAAAGAAGCTGAAAAAAATGATGAGGATATGGATGAGTTCCTTAAAAAAGTTCACCGCCAGAGTCGGGATAATGCCAGAACGCCGATGCAATGGAACTCGACTAAAAACGGAGGTTTCTCAAAATCAAAGCCTTGGCTTAAAATAAACCCTAATTTTAAAACCATAAATGTTGAAAATCAAAATAACGATGCCTCCTCTATTTTGAATTTTTATAGGGATATGGTGGCTTTCAGAAAAGAAAACCTATGTCTGGTCTATGGCGACTACGAATGTTTAGACGAACAACACCAAGCGATTTTTGTCTATCGAAGATATGATGAAGCTACTGAGTTCTTAATCGTGCATAACATGAGTGATAAACCAATTACTTGGAAATATAATATTAATTTTGAAGATTATACACTACTGATATCAAACATAAGCAAAAGTGAAAGTAACTTTGAAATGAAGGCTTGGCAATCGAAAATTTTTCTGAAATCCACAAACTAGTATTTTGAATTTCATACCTTAATTTTGTGATGGCAGTTATTAATAATAAACACGAAATAAGTCACATCTATTAATTCCATTATCATCTGAAAAATACAGAAAACAATTTTAGATCCACCTATCACTTCACCCCAAAAGAACATTGGATGAACGATCCCAATGGTCTATTTTTTTACAAGGGTGTGTACCATCTCTATTTTCAGTACCATCCTGAAGATACGGTTTGGGGACCAATGCATTGGGGACATGCAACGAGCACTGATTTGGTTAACTGGACCGAACATGATATTGCGCTTTCTCCAGACGAAAAGGGCTATATTTTTTCTGGCTGTATTGTGGTTGATCATAAAAATACTTCAGGCTTTGGAAACAATGAAATTACGCCAATCATTGCCCTTTTCACCTATCACGATGTCGATGCGGAAGCCGAGGGAAGTAACACCTATCAATCCCAAGCTTTGGCTTATTCTCTTGATGAAGGATTTACCTTTACAAAATATGCTGAGAACCCCGTTATTAAGAATCCAAATTTAAAAGATTTTAGAGACCCGAAAGTTTTATGGGATTATGAGCGTAACCAATGGCTTATGGCACTATCAACCTATGCTGAGACTTTGTTTTATACTTCGGAAAATTTAAAGGATTGGACTCATCAATCCAGTTTTGGTAAGGATTTAGGCGCTCATGGCGGCGTTTGGGAATGCCCCGATTTGTTTCCAATCCATGTTGAAAACAGTTTTAAAACCAAATGGATACTATTGCAAAGTCTAAATCCTGGTGGTGCCAATGGCGGTTCTGGTACACAATATTTTATTGGTGATTTTGATGGAAAGACGTTTAAGATCGATGACGATTTCAGTAAAAGTTTAAAAGAAAACGGTCCCGCATGGTTAGATTATGGCAAAGATAATTATGCCTCGGTAAGTTGGTCTAATATCACTGAAGCCGATGGCAGACGCATCATTATTGGTTGGATGAGTAATTGGTTGTATGCGCACAAAACACCAACCTCTGTATGGCGTGGAAAAATGACCTTTGCAAGAACGCTAAAGCTGCGAAAACTTGACGGTCAATTCTATTTACATTCTTTTCCTTCCGAAGAAATTCAGGAATTTATAACTAAAGAATTCGGTATAAGTGATCTAGGTGTTGTTACCTATTTTGAGGCACCACAACTATTGACCAAAAAATTGAATACGTCTTTATTAGAACTCAAAATGAATAATTTAACTCTTGGTGATTATAGAATAACACTTTCAAATGAAGATGGGGAATATTTAGATTTTGGCGTTGATACTGCTCAATCATTATATTATATAGACCGCAGCTCATCTGGACTTATAGGTTTTTCTGAAACATTTGCAGATTCGGTTTCAATAGCTCCAATAAAAAAAGTGATGAAAAGTATCAAATTATTAGCTATAATCGACAAAGGATCGATTGAACTGTTCTGGAACGATGGCCAAGTCGTTATGACCGAGCTGTTCTTCAACACCAAACCTTTTACCAAACTTACAATTTCTAATTCGTCAAAAAAGAAAGTGAACATCGATACACTGATTTTAAACTCTGTAAATCCAAAATTGCATGATTAAAGCAGTCTGTTTTGGTGAAATACTCTGGGATGTATTTCCTGCAGGAAAACAAATTGGCGGAGCACCATTTAATGTCGCGAGACAAATGGGTCAAAATGGTTTTGATTGTAAACTTATAAGCGCCATTGGCTATGATGATTTTGGGATGGAAATTTTGGGAACACTCGAATCCATAAATTTTTCTTCAGAAGGGATTCAGCAAAAGACCAACTTCCCCACGGGAACTGTAATTATTACACTTGATACATCTGGCTCGGCGACTTATGATATTTCCAAACCTGTGGCTTGGGATGCTATCAGCATAAATTCGGAAAACAGAACCATGGTCTCAGAAAGCGATGTGTTTGTATTTGGCAGCTTGGCATCGCGTTCTCAAGTATCAAGAACCACACTCTTAAAATTTCTAAAACTGGCTTCCTTTAAAGTTTTTGATGCCAATCTGAGACCGCCCTATTATAAACTAGAGGACTTGGAATTGTTTATGGGACATTCAGATTTTATTAAACTAAATGAAGAAGAGCTGGACATCGTTACCTCAACACATAAAAAAGCACTTTCGGTAGAAGGAAAGATTTTACTTATTTATGAAATCTACAATCCCATTTATATTGCAGTTACTTTAGGCAAAAATGGAGCACTATTGTATTGTGATAATCAATTTTTCTCAAATAAAGGCTATTCTATAAAAGTCAAGGACACCGTTGGTGCCGGTGATGCGTTTCTCGCAACGCTAGTTTCAGAATTAAAAAAATCTAGAGTGCCACAATCTGCTTTAGACCGCGCCTGTGCAATTGGTGCCTTGGTAGCGAGTAAAGCTGGGGCAAACCCGAACATTTCAGAAAATGAGATTTCGAGAATGCTACATATGTAACTACTATTTTGTGGAATCCCTAATAACTAATTCTGTAGGAATCTCAATAGTTTTATAATTGAAGGGAAGATTATTCTTACGGTTTCCAATTTCCTCTAAAAGTAAAATTACCGCTTCCTTCCCCATATCATATCCAGACTGATTTACGGTGGAAAGCTTTGGCGTAGTGATTTCGGTTAAGAACCAGTTACTGAAGCCTATTATTGAAATATCTTCGGGAATTTTTTTACCTCTCTGTTTTAGCTCAACTAAAGCGCCAGTTGCTAACAAATCCGTAAAAGCAAAAATACCGTCCACATCTGGAAAATTCTCGGTGATTTGCTTTGCAATGGACTTACCATCTTCAAAGGAAAAATTGCACGACTCAAAAACTCGGTTTTTATCATAGGGCAGATTGTGGTCTTCAAGTGCCTTTCTATAGCCTTTCAATCGGTCAATGGTGGTCTGTGGCTTAAGCGGACCTCTTATATGTGCAATGCATTTACAACCCGAATCTATAAGATGTGTTGTAGCATCGTAAGCTGCTTTTTGGTCGTTGATGAGTACTTTATGGGTCTCAATTGATTTTGTGATTTTATCGTAAAGTGTTACTGGTGTGCCATCGTTTATAATGGCTCCTATGTGTTTATAATTAACAGTATTATCTGCCAAAGACATTAAAATCCCGTCAACATTTCTATCCAAAAGTAGCTGAAGTTGTTTCTTCTCAACTTCATAAGATTCCTTAGATTCTAGGATTATAACGACATAGCCGTGTTCTTCTGCGGTTTCGACAGCACCGTGAATGATATTGGAAAAAAAGTGATGCACAATTTCTGGCACCAAAAGCCCTATAGTTTTTGACTCTTGGTTTCGTAAACTTTGCGCATAAGAATTAGGCTTGTAGTTTAAAGATTCTGCAAGGCGCAATACCTTGTCCTTGGTTTTTTGACTCACATCGCTATAATCGTTCAGAGCTTTAGAGACTGTTCCGATAGAAAGCCCCAAGGTTTCTGCCATAATAGTTAATGTTGCTTTTGACATAAATACGCTAATAAAATAGTAATCAAATAGTAACCAAATAATAACCTTAAATCGATGAAGTTATAGATATCCCAAGATAATTAGTTTTCTATTAACGAATATACAATTAGAACCCAAATATTTTATAGAAATCTAAAAGAATCTATAAACACGAAAACGTTTTCGTTGTTTATAAGTATCTTTATAATGATTTTTCATTGAAATAACACCAAAAAGTATAAAATTGGGTATATAATTTTAATATTAATATTTCGATTTAAACTAACGTAATAACCAAGAACATTCAAATATTATGAAAAACAATTACTTAAGTATTTTACTCTTACCCTTAATCCTATTGACCTTTGGTTTCACTTATGGTCAAACAGTGCAGGGAACAGTCTCAGACGCTTCCAGCGTATTACCTGGTGTCAACGTTCTGGTTAAGAACACAACTAAAGGTACCCAAACCGATTTCGACGGCAAATATACATTGGAGGATGTAGAAAGAAATAGTGTGATTGTATTTAGCTATATAGGCTATAAATCCAAAGAAGTTATATACACAGGCCAACAAGTTATTGATGTTACTTTGGCTGAAGACACGGCTGCTCTTGATGAAGTTGTTATTATTGGTTACGGCACAACAACGGTAAAAGATGCAACTGGAGCTGTATCCACCGTTTCAGCTAAAGACTTTAACGGAGGGGTTGTAGGTTCACCAGAACAGTTAATTCAAGGTAAAGCCGCCGGTGTACAAATCACACAATCAAGTGGTGAGCCCGGAGCAGGTATAGCTATTAGAATTAGAGGTACTTCTTCTGTTAGATCAAACAATAATCCATTATTTGTTGTGGATGGTATTCCATTATCTTCTGGAGGGACTGCCGAAGGTATTGATGTAGGAGGTGGCGGCGGATCTGCAAGAAACCCCCTTAACTTCTTAAATCCAAACGACATTGAAAGTATGACTGTTTTAAAAGATGCCTCAGCAACTGCAATTTACGGTTCTAGAGGCGCAAATGGAGTAGTTATTATAACTACCAAAAGCGGTAAAAGAGGCGGAGGTGGTGTATTTGAATTAAACTCAAATGTTAGTTTATCTCAAGTACGTACAGAATTTAATTTATTGGATAGAAATCAATTCTTAGGAGCGATAGACCAGTTTGGAGGTAATCCAGATGCTTTGGATTTCGGAGCTAATACCGATTGGCAAGACGTTATTTTTAGAGAGTCTTTCTCTAATGATAACACGATATCTTATTCAAATAATTATGGTGATGGATATGTTAGAGCATCATTGGGTTTATTTGATCAGCAAGGTGTTGTGGAAAATTCATCCCAGCAAAGACTTTCTGCCAGAATAAATGGCTCACATAAATTCTTAGAAGATAAGTTAAAGGTTGATGTTAATTTGACCTATTCTCGAATTGATGATGAAGCACCTTTTATTACAAATTCTGCTGGAAATCAAGGCGATTTGTTAGGAGCAACTTATTTTGCAAATCCGACTTGGCCAGACGACGTAAATTTTACCAGCGGTGATGGCAAATTGAATCCAAGACAGCTTCTAACGTATTATGAAGATTTAAACGAAACAGACAGAGTATTACTCAACGGTGCTATTGAATATTCAATTCTTCCCAATTTACAAGCGAAAGTAAATCTCGGTTATGACCAATCCAAAAGCACTAGAACTCAGGTTATATCGCCAGATGTTGATGGTTTTAATAATGGTGCTACCGGAAATGGTCGTGCAGGATTACAAGACGTAAACGTTGAAAATAAATTAATGGAGGCAACCTTAAACTATACTAAAGAGTTTGATAATTCAAATTTAGAAGTATTAGTGGGGTACTCTTTCCAAAGTTTTCAAAACTATGGTAGAACAGTTATAGGTTTTGGTTTTGAAAATAGTGGTTTAGGTCAAATAGCTGATGATTTAGAAAACGGTGCAGGAATTGTTCAGGGAGCAATTGGTAATACACCCTATCAACAATATGGTTTTAGTGACGCTGGCTTATTCCTAAACCAAGTGCTACCTGAAGTGAATGCTGGTGTTGAATTAGATGCACCCTCAGGTGTACCTGTAGCATCTTTAGCCGGAAATCTCTATGATAACACGGATGAGCTTCAATCCTACTTCGGTCGCATAAACTACAAACTTCAAGATAAATATTTATTTACCTTTACGCTTAGAGCAGATGGTTCTACTAGATTTGGACCGAATAATCAATATGGTTATTTTCCTTCAGGAGCCTTTGCTTGGCAGTTGGATAGAGAGGATTTTATTCCAGAAACTTTCTCTAATCTAAAGTTACGTTTGAATTACGGTATAACTGGTAACCAAGATGGTTTAGGTTACGGAAATTTCCTCCCTCGACAACGGTTTGCTGATACTTCTGTTTTACCAGAAAACGGAGGACTCAATATCGGAAATGGAGGTCAAGTTAACTTAGGGAGTGGAGGATTAGTGTCATTTGCAAATCCCGACTTAAAATGGGAGGAAACAGTTCAAATAGGAGCTGGTATTGATTTTGGCTTCTTTAACGAAAGACTTACTGGTTCTTTTGATTATTACCACAAAACAACTACTGATTTATTGTTACAACAAGAAGCGGCACAACCTGCCGTACAACCTTTCGTGTTTTCGAACCTTGATGCAGAGGTAATTAATAAAGGGGTTGAATTTGCCATAAACTACGATATAATCTTACAAGAGGACATGAATTGGAATTTTGGTTTTAATATTGCCTATAATGAAAATATGGTTGAAAATTTTGATGGTTTGATACAAACAGGTGATATAAATGGTAACGGTTTAACTGGAGCATTCGCCCAATTGTTGGCAGAAGGGCAACCTTTATTTTCATTTTATTTGCGTGAGTTTGGAGGTTTTGATGAGAATGGTATTTCAATTTATCCAAACGGTGACAGACAGGAATTTGTAGGTAAAAGTGCTCTGCCCGACATTACTCTGGGAATAAATTCCAGTTTTAGTTATAAAAATTGGGACATGAATGTATTTTTAAACGGACAATACGGTCAATACATTTATAACAATACGGCCAATGCATTTTTTACAGCCGGTATAATTGGCGCTGGACAAAATGTCACTGCTGATGTGCTTAATAACGGAGAATCGCCTGCCAATGCTCCTGACGTCTCTACGCGATTTCTAGAAAAAGGAGATTTTTTAAGACTGCAAAATTTAACGATAGGTTACAATTTGCCTCTTAAAGATTCTGCCTTCTTAGATTCGATGCGTTTTTCATTAACTGGTCAAAATTTGTTCGTAATTACACCTTATTCTGGCTTAGATCCAGAAGTAGATACACCAAGTGGTTTAAATAATATACCATCATTTGGAATAGATTATACGGCCTTCCCAAGACCTCGTACCTTTACATTTGGATTAAATGCAAAATTTTAAAAAATAAACTATGAAAAATATAATTAAATTATTCTCGTTATCAGTATTAGCCATATCCATTAGTTGTACTGATTTAGAAATTGAACCAACGGATTCCTTTTTTGACGATCTATCTGGAGAATTTTCAGGTGTAGATCCTGCTGCATCCTTAGATGGATTGTATAATGACTTAAGGGGTCAGATTCAAACACAAGAAGGTCTTTACGCTTTGAATGAAGTTAGCTCAGATGAATTTTTAGTACCTACACGTGGAACGGATTGGGGCGATAATGGAGTTTGGAGAAATTTGCATGATCATAACTGGAACGCACTGCATAGAGATGTCAAGAATGCGTGGAATAGTCTAAATCAAAATATTTTCAGAGCAACTTTGATTATAGATTCTCGAAGTAATGGTAATGCAGAACAAGTGGCAGAAGCAAAATTTTTAAGGGCATTTAGTACGTTTTGGATAATAGATTTATACGGTCAAGCACCTTTCAGAACTCCTGATGAGGGCCCTGATGTGAATCCCACAGTAAGAACCAGAGCGGAGGCTTTAGAATTCGCCGTTCAAGATTTAACTGAAGCTTTGCCTGATTTACCAGTTTCAGGCCCCAGTTCAAACCTAAATAGAGCTACAAGAGCTGCAGCGAATTATTTATTGGCAAAAATCCATCTAAATAAACATATCTATTTAGACACTAGTGTCAATCCATCCGATATGACGTTAGTTGTTGATTATGTAGATGATATCGCTGCAGACGGCTTCGCTTTAGACAGTGGGTACTTCGGTATTTTTAAAGAAGATGTCGATAATGAAACAATATTATTTACGACATCAGAAGTTGGTCCAAGAATATGGAACACCTTACATTATAAACAAAACTCTCCAGATAATGAAGGTGGTGGCTGGAATGGTTTTACAACGCTTTCGGAATTCTACGATACCTTTGAAGGTGATTCAGATATTAATGTCATTGGATCTGGTCAAGAGGAACGTAGAGGATTTGTACCAACTGATGGATCAAATTTGGGTATCGGCTACGGCTTTTTGGTTGGACAGCAATATGATGAAACTGGAACTGCGATGACTGACCGTATTGGTAATCCACTGAATTATACAAGAGAGCTTCCGGGATTATTAGGTAACAATGAGGTAACAGGTATAAGGGTTATTAAATATCACCCGGTCAATGGAGGATTTACAGGTCATCAAATTATATTTAGATATGCAGATGCCCATTTAATGAAAGCCGAAGCTATTCATAGAGGAGGAACTTCTTCGGAAACTGCTTTAGGATTAATCAATGACCTAAGGGCAATGCGAAACGCAAATGGAAATACCCAACCGTTGACAGCAATATCTGATCAAGATATTTTAGATGAAAGAGGTCGGGAGCTATACGCAGAATTTTGGAGAAGAAATGATCAAATACGCTTTGGTAAATTCAGCGAGGAGTGGGAATATAAAACTAACACAGATGCTTATAGAGTATTATTCCCAATACCAGCGACTGCAATAATCTCAAACCCAAACTTAATTCAAAACGACGGGTATTAAATTTAAATAAATACGATTATTTGAATTATGTCTTAGTGTTTATTTAAGTTAAAGAGGGTATTACTACCCTCTTTAGCTATTTAATAGCATAGATTAACAAAATCAATTTTATAGAAGTAATATTCATTTTATCCTTAAACATTTAAGTAAAACTTTATGAAATTAGTCTTAGTGAGATTCTTTTCAATTTTGTTATTAATTGTCAGTTTTCTTTCATGTAAAGAGAAAAGTCAAGACTCAAAAAAACCGAACGAGCCTAAAACGCTATTTACGCTTTTAGAGCCTATTGAGACAGGTCTAGATTTCATCAATACCATCAAAAACGAAAAAGACTTCAACATCTTTAAATACCGAAATTTCTACAACGGTGGTGGTGTTGCCATTGGTGATATTAATAATGATGGATTGCCCGATATTTACCTCACGGGCAATATGGTCGCCAATAGATTATTTTTAAACAAAGGCAATTTAAAATTTGAGGATATTTCAGAAACTGCAGGAATTAAAGGAAATAAACCTTGGTCAACTGGAGTAGTAATGGTCGATATCAACCAAGACGGACTGCTCGACATTTACGTGAGCAATGCAGGGAACATGAAAGGTAATAATCACGATAATGACCTTTATATCAATAATGGCGATTTGACCTTTACGAAAAAGCCGATACTTACAACCTCGCCAAAACTGGATTTTCAACCCACGCCTCTTTTTTTGACTATGATAAAGATGGAGATTTAGACGCCTACATTCTAAACAATAGCAACATTCCTGTAACAAGTTTGGGTTATGCGGAGCAAAGGGACAAACGAGCTCAGGATTGGGAGAACGTCCCAGAAATCTTTAGAGGCGTTGGTGATATGTTATTACGTAACGACAACGGAAAATTTGTTGATGTGAGCGAAGACGCCGGTATTTATGGCAGTTTGATAGGCTTTGGTCTCGGTGTTATGGTGACAGACATTAACAAAGATTTATATCCAGATATTTATATTTCCAACGATTTTTACGAACGGGATTATCTTTATATCAACAATCAAGATGGTACGTTTACCGAGGACATCAAAAACTGGATTCAGCATTTAAGTTTGTCTGCCATGGGCGTTGACATTGCAGATATCAATAATGATGGAAATGCTGATATTTTTATTACCGATATGTTACCAGAAGCCGCTGAACGGGTAAAATCGGTTATGGAGTTTGAAAATTATAATGTGTTTAAACTCAAACAAAGTAAGGATTTTTCGCAGCAATACATTCAGAACACACTTCAACTAAACAATGGCAATAATACCTTTTCTGAAATTGCAAATTTTAGTGGCATTGCAAAAACCGATTGGAGCTGGGCAGGTCTTATTTTTGACATGGACAATAATGGCGAACGTGATATCTTTGTAACCAATGGCGTTAATCACGACCTCACCGATTTGGATTTTGTGGACTTCTTCGCCAATGAGATCATCCAAAAAATGGCATTGACCGGTAAAAAACAGGCGATAGATTCCATTATCAAAAAGATGCCCATACGACCACAACCCAACTATGCGTATCAAAATAATGGGGATTTAACCTTTAAAAATGCCAACAAGGAATGGGGGTTTGAAATACCAAGTCTTTCAAACGGAGTTGCCTATGGCGATTTAGATAATGATGGGGATTTGGATTTGGTCGTCAATAACGTCAATATGCAAACCTTTCTTTATGAAAATAATTCAGATTCCCAAACCAAAAATAATTATCTAAGAATTAAACTGGAAGGCAAAAAGGTAAATCAGTTTGGTGTTGGCAGTACCATCAAACTCTATTACGACAATAACATCTACATCCAAGAGCAACAGCCCTCCAGAGGTTTTCAATCGTCAATGGATTATGTCATGACGATTGGATTGGGCGAAGCAAAATCCATAGATTCCTTACGCATCATCTGGCCCGATGACAGCACGCAAAAACTGACCGATATTTCCCTCAATTCAACCCTAAGCCTTAAGCAAAGCGAAGCGACAGATATTTATAAAATTCCGTCCAATTCCGAAGTAGACATCGCTATTGACAGAAGTAGATAACAATACATTGACAAAACATGAGGAAAACCCGTTTTCAGATTTTGACTATGAGGGTCTTATTTCAAAAATGCTTTCTCAAGAAGGCCCTTCTTTAGCAGTAGGCGATGTCAACAATGATGGCAACGAGGATTTCTATATTGGAGGCGCAAAAAATCAGGCAGGTGCGATTTATCTCCATTTAGGCAACGCAAAATTAAAAAAATCCAACCAACAAGCATTTATAGATGACGCTTCTTACGAAGATACCGCAGCAGAAATTTTTGATGCCAATGGCGATGGGCATTTGGATATTATGGTAGGAAGTGGCGGCAACGAAATCAGCGAAAGAACTAACTACAGGGTTAGATTGTACCTCAATGATGGACAAGGCGGTTTTAAAATGTCCACCCAAGATATTCCGTTTACAAGAAATAACAGTTCCGTAGTGACCGCCAGCGATTATGACAATGATGGCGATATGGATGTTTTTGTAGGGTCGAGGTCGGTTGTTGGCACCTATGGTATTGACCCAGAACACCTGTTTTTAGAGAACCAAGGAGATGGTACGTTTATAGATGTTACTGATAAAGTTGCTTACGACCTGAAAAATGCAGGTATGATAACCAATGCAATTTGGGTTGATATGGATGGTGATGCCAAAAAAGATTTGATAACCACATCTGAATGGGATACCCCAAAAATATTCAAAAATAATGGGAGACGACTTATTAAGCAAAAATCAACTTTAGACAGTCTATTTGGGATGTGGAATACCGTTGAAGTTGCCGATTTAGACAACGATGGGGATTTAGATTTTGTGTTTGGTAATCAGGGCAGCAACACGCCACACAAAGCAACTAATGAGAATCCCGTAAAAATGTGGGTCAACGATTTTGATAATAATGGTACGATTGAACAAATTACGACCAACCACAAAAATGGAAAAGATTATCCCATTCACATGAAAAAGGAATTAACGTCTCAGTTGGTATCCTTAAAAAAACAGAACTTAAAAGCGTCCTTATATGCTAAAAAATCGATGGATGAATTATTTTCTGCGGAAATCATAGCAAATTCCATAGTTAAGAAAAGTACCTATTCGGAAAGTGTTATTGCGATAAATGAGGGCAACGGAAATTTCAGTATAAAAAACTTGCCAAGTCGGGTTCAATTTTCATGTGTCTGCGGAATTGTTTGTTCTGATATCAACAATGATGGTAACTTGGACCTTGTTATGGCAGGAAATAATTTTGAATTCAAACCGCAATTCTCCCGTCTAGATGCGAGCTATGGCTCCGTTTTATTGGGCAATGGTGCCATGGAGTTTGAATGGCAGGACTACAACAAGTCTGGATTTGTAATTAAAAATGAAGTCAAGCATCTAAAAACCATCAAGGACAAAAACGGAAAAATCTATATCATTGCAGCCATCAATAACGAATCGCCTAAAATATTTGCCATTAATGAATAGGTTTCGATTTTTCATATTAAGTAGTGTGTTGCTTTTTGCTGGCTGTGAAAAGAAAGAAGCGCTGTTGTTTAAAAATCCAGTTTCCGAAGATACAGGCGTTCAATTCAATAATACCATTACAGAATCCAACGACCTCAATATTTTTGATTATCTATACTATTACAATGGTGGTGGTGTGGCGCTGGGCGATATCAATAACGACGGTTTGGTGGATATTTTTCTCTCAGGAAATCAAGTAAAAAACAAACTATTTTTAAACAAAGGAAATTTGAAATTTGAGGATATTACCAGCACAGCAAATATAGCAGGAAACAGCAGTTGGAATACGGGCGCGGTAATGGGCGACGTCAATGGTGACGGACTTTTGGATATTTACGTCTGCGCTGTTGTGGGCATAAATGGATTTAACGGTTACAACGAATTGTACATCAATAATGGCGATGCAACGTTTACCGAACGTGCCCAAGATTATAATTTGGACTTTGATTCCTACAGTTCTAATGCTGCTTTTTTGGATTTTGATTTGGATGGCGATTTGGACATCTATCTGTTGAACCATGCAGTTCACACCCAAGAATCTTTTGGAAAAGCCGATTTGCGTAATACTAGAAATTACCAAACAGGCGATAAACTACTGAGAAATGATGGCGACACATTTACTGATGTGAGTGAAGCCGCTGGGATTTTTGGTGGCATCAACGGTTATGGATTAGGGGTTTCGGTCGCAGATTTTAACCAGGATGGCTACCCCGATATTTACGTGGGTAATGATTTTCACGAAGACGACTATTATTACGTGAATAACGGTGACGGAACATTCTCTGAAAAATTAAAAACCTATTTTGGCCATACCTCCCGTTTTTCAATGGGTAACGATGTGGCAGATATCAATCATGATGGCTTGCCTGATATTATATCCTTGGATATGCTACCCGAAGATGAGTATGTTTTGAAAACATCACAGGGCGATGACAATAGCCAAATCCAAGACATGAAAATTGAAAAATTTGGCTACCATTACCAGTTTACCAGAAATATGCTGTATGTCAATCAGCCCAATTCCGCATATTTAGAAACTGCGCTTTTGAGCGGTATCGCTGCCACAGATTGGAGCTGGAGCAGTCTGTTTGCCGATTTTAACCAAGATGGCGAGCAAGATTTGTTTATTTCAAACGGAATTACCAAACGCCCAAACGATTTGGATTTTATAAAATTTGCCTCAAGCGACCAAATTCAAAATAAGCTGGACAAGACAAAATTAGTGGACCAAAAGGCTTTGGATATGATGCCTTCTGGCAAGGCCCAAAATTATATTTTTAAGGGAAACAACAATTTAGAATTTGAGAACAAATCCAACGAGTGGCTTGAAAGCAACAAAACAGTTTCTGGCGCAACAGCCTTGCAGATTTAGACAATGATGGGGATTTGGATTTGGTGGTGAACAATAGCCACCAAGATGTGTCGCTTTACATCAACCAAACCAATGAAAAATCAAGTTATCTTCAACTAAAATTTGACTATCCTGCGCCCAATACCTTTGGCATTGGCACCAAGGTTTATGCCTATCATAATGGGAAATTGCAATTTAAGGAACTTTATACCGTTCGCGGATTTCAGGCGTCATCCCAACCGATTGTTCATTTTGGATTTGGCGAAATTAACAGGATAGATTCCTTAAAAATCGTATGGCCAAATCAATCCTATCAAACTTTAAAAAATGTTGCTCTAAATCAAAAGTTGGTTATTAGTCCAGAAAACACCAAACCTTTCGATTACAGTTCATCAGCATCGAAAACCAAAGCTATATTCAAAAAAGTTCCTGATAACTTGGGTATTAATTTCACGCATGAAGAAGATAATTACTCCAGTTTTAACCGTCATAAATTGATTCCGTATCAAATCTCAGACCGCGGACCAGCAACTGCCATTGGTGATTTGAACAACGACGGTAAGGCAGATGTTTATTTTGGCGGGTCAAAGTTTAAACCGTCAACCGTTTTTTTTCAGACAGATACATCCTTTATTCAAAATGAAATTAAAATATTTTCAAAAGATTCTATCGTGGAGGATGTCGTTGCCATCATTGAAGATTTTGATGCCAATGGGCAAAACGATGTATTGGTTGGTACAGGTGGTGCCGATTTTTATAACAAACACGAGCCACTTTTAGATGCGTATTACACTCAAACCAATGGCAATTTTTCAAAGCAGGAACTTCCCGAATATTTTGAAAATGCTGCGGTAATAAAGGCCCATGACTTCGACAAAGATGGCGACCTAGACGTTTTTATAGGAAATAACGCGGTGTCCAACGACTTCGGAAATATGCCGAATTCCTATCTGTTAGAAAATAAAGACGGGAAATTTTCAATTATAGAAAATCAACCTTTTCAAAATATAGGCATGATTACTGATGCACTTTGGGAAGATTACAACAATGACGGTTTTACAGACCTGATTTTGGTGGGAGAATGGATGGCGCCCAAGTTCTTTAAAAATACCGATGGAAATTTTTCCGAAGAAAAAATCATAAGCTCCCAATTAAATGGCTTGTGGCAACAGATTATCGCTTTTGACATTGACAAAGATGGCGATACCGATTATTTGTTGGGCAATTGGGGCACCAACAGTAAATTTAAAGCATCCGAAGAACACCCCTTAAAAATGTACTATGGGGATTTTGATGATAACGGAAGTACTGAAACTATAGTCTGTAATTACAAAAACGGAAACTACTACCCTATTTTGGGTTTAGATGAGTTGGCTGGTCAAATAGTGAGCCTGCGCAAAAAATTTACCGATTATAAAAGTTTTGCTGGGAAGCCAATTGAAGACATTCTTGAGCCTTCAGTCTTAAAAAAAGCAATCGTTTTTGAAGTGCATACCTTGGCTTCCGGGTATTTAAAAAATGAAAATAATGCCTTTAGGTTTGTTCCTTTTAAAAATGAGCTCCAGGTATCGCCCATTTCAGCATTTTTAAAATATGATTTCAACGGAAATGGAACAGAAGAAGTGCTCGCTGCCGGAAATTATTTTGGCGTGCAACCATATCACGGTAGATTCGATTCGTTTCCCGGCGCTTTGATATATGATGAAACGCACATCGATTTAGGGAAATACCGTTGGTTTGGATTTCAGCCAAAAAGCAATAAAAAAATTAAATATCATTACATTTAATAAAAAACCGTATCTATTAACGACCATAAATAATGATACTGCGCAAGTGTATCAATTAATGAGATAAAAATAAAAACATGACTAAATTCACTTTATCAATACTCACAATATTTTGTTTTGTGTTGTCTTGTAAAGATAATCCAGAACCTATAATAGTCACGACAGACGACTTTCACAGCTCGGTTGACAAAGTCGTTGAAGTCATGGTGCACGACATTTTTTCGCCTCCCGTTGCCAGTCGGGTATTCGCCTATCCCAATATCGCGGCTTACGAAATCATCGCGCAAAGCGACAGTAGCTATCATTCCCTTAAAAATCAAATCAAGCATTTAGAAGGGATTCCAAAACCTGATACAGAGAAAAATATAAATTTTCCGTTGGCAGCTTTGGTGGCACATATTGATTTAAGCAAGCAACTTATTTTTTCGGAAAATAAAATAGAAACTTACAGAGATAGTTTGTATACCGTTTGGAATGCGCAAAACCTTAAAGAATTTGAGGATTCCAAAACTTACGGAATGGAAGTTTCGAATTTTATCGCCACTTGGATGAAAGACGATAATTATGGCCAAACCCGCACAATGTCGAAATTTAGTGTCAATACAAAAGATGAAAGTAGATGGCAGCCTACTCCCCCATCTTACATGGATGGGATAGAACCCCATTGGAGCAAAATTCGTCCTTTTACGTTAGATTCCTCATCGCAGTTCAAACCCGTCCCACCACCAGAATTTTCGATGCAAGCAGACTCATCTTTTTACAAAGAACTAAAAGAAGTGTATGAAATTTCAAATACGATTTCTAAAGCAGGTGACCAATCTGAAGAAATTGCCATTGCTCAATTTTGGGACTGCAATCCGTATGTATCCGTAAATCGAGGCCATTTGATGTTCGCAGTCAAAAAAATAACCCCAGGCGCGCATTGGATTGGCATTACAAAAATTGCCTCTAAAAAAGCTGATGCCGATTTTAATAAAACGGTTTATGCCTACACCAAAACATCCATTGCCATTGCCGATGCCTTTATAAGTTGCTGGGATGAAAAATACAGGTCAAATCTAGTGAGACCGGAAACGCTTATCAAAACCCATTTTAATGACGAGTGGAAATCCATTTTACAAACACCACCTTTTCCAGAATATACCAGCGGACATTCCGTCGTCTCTGGCGCAGCATCAACCGTTTTGACCTCCATTTTTGGAGATGACTTTCAATTTGATGACGATACCGAAGTGCCTTATGGGTTGCCCATCCGTTCGTTCAATTCCTTTAACGATGCTGCAGCTGAGGCAGCCTTGAGCAGACTTTATGGCGGGATTCATTACAGAGCAGCTATTGATGAAGGTCTTGTTCAAGGGAAACAGATTGGGAATTATGTGAACAGTAATCTTAATATGAGAAATGAGTAAATTAGTTAAAGACTCTTATTTGATTTGGCCTTTTTATGATATCTGGATATTTGATTTGGTATCTGTTCTTAAAACCCTATGATTATCTAGTCGCATTTAAAGCGAAAACAAGTGTAGGTACGATCAATCAATCTCTAAAACAATGGGATGCGAGTTTAGATAATTCAAATTATATCAATCAAGAAGACCTTGGTCATCTTACCCAAGAATTAGAATTAAACAACACGCTATATACCTATAACTGGAAAATAAGTGCAATCAATGATTCTATGTCCCAAGTCAAGGTTTATGTAAAAGCGAATGAGAATAGTTTTCAAAATAGGTTATCAATTCCGTTTTCAGATACCGAATTTGAAAGTATTACAAAACAAACTATTACTGAATTTAATGATAGACTAAATGCACATCTAAAAACCATAAACATAACGATTGTTGGAGAGAGCACAACGCCCGAAACCTATTGCGCTTACGTCACCCTAAAAAGTTTACAAAGGGAAAAAGCAAGCGGAATGATGAAAAACTATTCGTTTTTAAGTTCAATCTTGGCAAGTAGTGGCATTAAAATGAATGGCACGCCTTTTATTGAAGTGACCCAATGGACTATGGATAATGATAGCCTTGTTTATAATTTTTGCTTTCCGATCGTTAAAAGTGATATCATTACCAATACATAAAGATTTAAAATACAAACAATTTAATAGTGTAAAAGCACTCAAAGCAATTTACAATGGCAACTATATAACATCTGATAGAGCTTGGTACGCCTTGCTGGATAAGGCTGAAGGAAAAAATATAGAACTAGCTAAAACACCTATTGAGGTGTTTTACAATAATCCAAATTTTGGGGGTAATGAATTGCTTTGGAAAGCAGAAATTTTCATGCCGATAAAAGAGAGATAGCAATGTTAATTAAATCTTTGTTTTCAAAATATTTTAGTCGTTAAAAAATAGGTGAATTAATCAATCTATCAAGAATCATTGCGAAAAATGTAATTATGCCTTAAAAATTTAAAATTTATGAAACTAAAAAAACCCAAGTTATCCTTTTGGCAAATTTTCAACATGAACGTTGGGTTTTTGGGGATTCAATACAGTTTCGGTTTACAGCAAACCGCCATCAATCCTATATTTTTGTACCTAGGTGCGCCCGAAGATATGCTCCCCATACTCAACATCGCTGGCCCCATAACGGGTTTGATTGTACAGCCCATCATTGGCGCGATGTCCGATAAAACCTGGTCGCCACGTTGGGGACGTCGAAAACCTTATTTTTTAGTAGGTGCTTTGCTGGGAAGTTTATGTTTGTTTGCGTTCCCACACAGTCCTGTACTTTGGTTTGCAGTAGGTTTACTGTGGATTTTAGACGTTGGCAATAACATGGCCATGGAGCCTTACCGTGCTTTTGTGGGCGATAAACTCCCAGAAAAACAACTCAGCCTAGGCTTTCAAATGCAGAGTCTATTTGTTGGGGCAGGCATTTTATTGGCCAATGGTTCGATCGTCTTGTTTCAGTATTTATTTGGCGGCGAAACGGTTGAACAGGCAGGGACGATTCCGCAATGGTTGTATTATTCGTTTTTCATTGGTGCTTTTTTGTCCTTGGCCACTATCTTATGGTCGGTCTTAAAAACACCTGAAATTCCACCGAGCGATGAAGAACTCATAGAAATAAAAAAAATCAATACACTCCCGTTTAGGCAACGTGTTTCCCAACCTTTTGCAGAAATCGCTGAGGCCATAAAGAACATGCCAAAATTCATGTGGAAAATAGGTGCGGTCTATCTTTTTCAATGGTATGCGCTCTTTATTTATTGGCAGTTTACAACGCCTTTATTCAAATTGACCATGGATTTTACAACCTCTGAGGCAGCATCCCAAGCCGCCAAAATGAGTTTGACCTATAATATCGTGACGATGGTCGTTGCGCTTATGCTCGTCCCTTTGACCCTAAAGTTTGGCGGAAAAAAGGTGTATGCCTTGAGCTTGGCCGGCACAGCAATC